>NZ_AOJI01000001.1 GCF_000336995.1 Halorubrum aidingense JCM 13560
TCTAGACGGTCACTACTCATTCATGGTCAGTCCGTCCACCCACCGCCCTGGACACCTACGAACTACCACGGCTCACACACACGCGACACACCGACTCTCCAGAGTCGGACGCTGACCACCATCCTTCCCACACGGGAAGGTGGGCTCATAGCTCAGCGGTAGAGTGCCTCCCTTGCAAGGAGGATGCCCTGGGTTCGAATCCCAGTGA
>NZ_AOJI01000002.1 GCF_000336995.1 Halorubrum aidingense JCM 13560
GCCCAGCCCGCTCAGAGATGTGTATAAGAGACAGTCCTGTCGGAGCGGGACCGCGTCCGCGCGCCGAGAGTCCGCGCTCGTCTGCCGGTGAGACTCCGGGCAGCGGGCCGCCCGCATACACAGCGTTCGTTGAATCATGATGTCTGTTACCGGCTCGGGTAACGGTCACCATTCTCCATGTCTAGACATTGTTATTCGGCGATTGTAAGATGGCCTGTAACGGCAGTATAACCGTCCGAAATGCGCGTACGCGCATATTTCGCTTCATCGAATATATTTCGATAGTATGACCGTAATAACAGGTATTATTGGAAATATAACAATACCGCATAAGCAGTTTGGGGATATACGAATATGCCCTCATCAAGGACGCAACTCGTGGCTGGTATCGAGGTGCTATATCGCGATCACCGCTCACAATGATCGGACTAATATATCAACCTCTAGGTGATGTCGGCGGCGTTGCACCGTCCCTCTCTCCCGCGCTCTACCCGGTGGGTGGTCGCCCGGCGGTCGAGCACGTGGTGGACGAGCTTGGGCCGATCGTCGAGGAGGTGGTTCTCCTCGCCGACGATCCCGACGTTCAGTCGGCTGCCGCTCGCGCGAACGGGTCCAGTACCGTTGCCGAGAGCGTCGACGAGGTCCGAGAGCGACTCCCCGCGGACTCCGATCAGGTCGTCGTCGCGTCCGCCTCGACGCACGTCGACCGATCCGACCTGCGATCGCTGGCGAGGCGGACCGACGCCGTCCTCCGATCCGACGGGAGCTCGCACGGCCACCCGCCCCACGAGGTGTACACGGTCAGCTCCCTGTGCGGCGGCGCGCGCTCGGCCGGTGACGGTATCCAGACGACGGCCGAACTCGTCGCCGACGTCGCGACGCGGGCGGACGGGCCGGAGCTGACGACGGAGCGGCTGTACGACGTCGCTCGGCCCTGGGACCTCCTCGCGGCGACCGAACGCGCGCTCGACGGGCTCGACCGCTCGCTCGCGGGCGACGTCCACCCGATGGCGGACTGTCGCGGCCCCGTCGTTGTCGAATCGGGGGCGCGCGTCGGCGCGGGAGTCGTCGTTGAGGGCCCCGCGTTCATCGCTCGCGGCGCCACGGTCGGCCCGAACGCGTACATCCGCGGATCGACGTACCTGGGCGACGGCGCTCACGTCGGCAACGGCGTGGAGATAAAAAACAGCGTCCTGTTCCCTGACGCGCGAGTCCCGCACCTCTCGTACGTCGGTGACAGTGTCGTCGGTCCGAACGCCAACCTCGGGGCCGGAACGACCGTCGCGAACCTCCGTCACGATGGGGAGCCGGTCGAGGTGGCCCACGACGGGCAGCGGGCCTCGACCGGTAGACGGAAGTTCGGTGCCGTTGTCGGGGCGGACGCTCGAGTCGGGATCGGTACCTGCCTCAACGCCGGCGTGAGGCTCTCGGCCGGATCGACGACGCCGCCCGGAGGAACGGTGCTCCGCGACGTGGACGGAGACGACGGGAACGCCGGTCTCGACGACCGGATCACTGCTCCCGGAGAACCGGGAGACGAAGACGAACACGCGGCGGCGGACACGACAAAATGAGACTTCAGACTATGCTCGATTCACTACTCTCACGCCCCGAATCCGCGGGCGCGACCGATCAGGACCGTTCCGACACCGACTCCGGCCCGGAGTCGAGCCCCGATCCGGAGTCCGGTCCCCCGCCGATGGATTCGGGCGGGCCGATCGACGGCGACGACCCCGATGCGGACGAATCAGGACTTCCGCTCGACATCACCTTCGAGATACTCAAGAACCGCCGCCGACGGCTCATCCTCAAATATCTCGAAGACAAGTCGGAGTCGACACCGATCGGGGAACTGGCCGAACACATCGCGGCGATCGAAAACGAGATCGACCCCCGACAGCTGGACTCTCAACAACGGAAACGCGTGTACATCGGCCTCTATCAGTGTCACCTCCCGAAGATGGACGACGCGGGCGTTATCGAGTACAACCAGACTAGAGGGCTCGTCGACCTCAACGACAGCGCCGCGCCGCTCTACGAGTACCTCGATCCGCAAGAAGAGGAGTCCGAACGCGACAGCGGACGCCGCTATCTCCTGTTCACGTCGCTTTTCGCGGGCGCGTTCCTCGTCACACGGCTCTCGAGTATCCCCTCGATGACCAACGTCCTCGTCTTCGGATTCTGCCTCGGCATGCTGTCTTTGGCCGTTCTCGACGCCCGAACGGCTCCCGACAGTTAGTAAGACAACCCGCCGTCGACCGACGGATTGGCCGCGCTGACGGTCGCGACCGCGTCCGCCGAACTCGCGTCCCCGCCGGCGATCGACACGCCGGTCGGGATCGTACACCGGGGTCCGAACACCAGTTCTCGAAGCTGAACGTCCTCGCTGACCGTCGCTCCGGGGAGCAGCACCGTGTTCGCCAACTCGACGCCGCCGTCGACCGTCGCGTTCGCGCCGACGACGCTCGGTCCTTCCACCACCGCCCCCGACCGGACGGTCGCGTCGCGCGCGACGATGACTGGCCCGCGGATCGTCGCGCCTGACTCGACGACCGCGCTCTCCGCGATCGAGACGTCCCCGACCACGGTCGCGCCCGCTTCCACCGCTCCGTCGATCTGCCGGGTCGTCTCGGACAACGCGAGCTCGTTCGCCCGGAGCAGATCCGCCGGCCGCGCGACGTCGAGCCACTGATCCGTCTCGACGACGGCGACGTCCCGCTGGTCGATGAGCCGCGCGAGCACGTCCGTGACCTCGCGCTCCCCTCGCTCGCTCTCGGGGACGTCGAGTGCGGTCCGCACGCTGTCGGGGAACACGTACGCGCCGGCGTTCGCGAGGTTCGTCGGCGGATCGACCGGCTTTTCGACCACGTCGGTCGCGTAGTCTCCGTCCGTCGACAGCACGCCGTACTCGCGCGGCTGGTCGACTCTGTGCGCGGCGACCCCGGCCTCGTGGCCGAACAGCTCCGTGAGGCTCGCGGTGTCGAAGACGCTGTCGCCGTTCAGGACCGCGAAGCGACCGTCCAGCATCGGGCTGGCCTGCTGCACCGCGTCGGCGGTCCCCGAGGCCGTCGGTTGTCGCGCGTATTTGACGGGTATTCCCTCGTACTGGCTTCCGAAGTACGATCGGATGTGATCGGCTTTGTATCCGACGACGATGATGAGCTCGTCGGCTCCTGTCTCTTATACACATCTNGATGATGAGCTCGTCGGCTCCCGCCTCGATGGCTGCGTCGGCGACGCGTGCGACCAACGGTCGGTCGCCGACCGGGAGCATCGGTTTCGGCGTGACAGTGGAGAGCGGTTCCATTCGCGTCCCGCGGCCTGCTGCTAGGATGACTGCCTGCATACGACCGATAGACTGGTCGCGTTGTCCTTGTTAGACGATCAATACTCGGAATTTACACTTTCATCTCGATATCGGCGGCCGCCTGGTCGACGAGGCGCCGAGCCGTCCGAAACAGCAGTTTCACCCGGTCTTCCGTCCCGGCTTCGGCCGTCACTCTGACGAGCGGCTCGGTCCCGCTCGCGCGCACGAGAAACCACCCGTCGTCGACGTCGACGCGGACTCCGTCGAGGGCCGTCGTGTTTCGGTAGCGCCCGGCGACGCAGCCCCGGACGCGATTGACCACCGACTCTCGGGCCTCCGTCTCGACGTTGCCCCGACGGATCGGTGCCGTGGGGATCTCCGCGACGATGTCGTCGAGCGAACCGCGCCGCGCGACCAGCGTCGCGAGCCGCACGGCGGCGAGCGGGCCGTCCGGACACGGCGCCTCGGACGGCCAGATCCAGGCACCGCTCGGCTCTCCCCCGAAGACGACGCCGTCGTTGGTCGTGCGATCCGCCACGTGGCCGTCGCCGACTCGGGTGTAGGTCGTCGTCGCACCGACCGCCTTCAACGCCTCGGTCACCGCGATGCTCGTGTCGATCGGGACCGCGACCTCCTCGCCCGGACTGGCCGCCTCCTGAGCGAAGACCGCGAGCAACACGTCGCCGGGGACGAACGTCCCGGACTCCGTCACCGCCATCATCCGATCGGCGTCACCGTCGTGTGCGACGCCGATCTCGGCGTCGGACCCCGCGACGACCGTGGACAACCGCGCGCAACTCCCCTCCGTCGGCTCGTTCGAGCGGGACGGAAACGAGCCGTTCGGGTCCGCGTCCAGCGTCCGAACGCGACAGCCCATCCGCCGCAGGGCGTCGGCGGTCACCGTCCCAGTTCCGTTCCCCACGTCGACGACGACGTCGAGATCGAGTGCCGCGTCCTCGTCAGCGATCGCGTCGACGTGACGCTCGACGGCGTCCGAAACGGTGTCGTGGGACCCGATCTCGTTCCACGGGCGGATGTCGTACTCGCCGCGTTCGATCCGGTCGGCGAGCGCGCGCTGGCGCTCGCCCACGATCGCTCGCCCGGCTCCGTCCCAGAACTTCAGTCCGTTGTCCGCGGCCGGGTTGTGCGACGCGGTGACGACGATCCCCATGTCCGCGTCGTGCCATTCGACGGCCCGAGCGACTGTCGGCGTGGGCGCGACGCCGAGATCGAGCACGTCCGCTCCGCACTCCTGTAGCCCCGACGCAACCGCGTCTGTCAGTATCCGACCGGTCGGTCGCACGTCGCGACCGACGACGACGCGCGACGCGCCCTCGGAGGCGACGGCCCGACCGGCGTTGAGCGCGAGCTCGGCGGTTATCTCGGTTCCGAATTCGCCGCGTATTCCGCTCGTTCCGAACATCATAAAGCCGTCACGTGCGGGACCGGAATTTGTTAGCCTCTCAATACCTTCCGCTGTCTCTCGCCGTCCGTCTCAGTCTTCCGACGGGTCCACGGCCTGCGGACCCGAAGCCGGTCGGCGCTCCGGTCGGTCCGTGGCACCGTTCCGTGACACCGATTGCTGCTCCGATCTGTCGGGTTCCTCTCGCCCGATCGACCGGCGGACCGTCGCGTCGAGATGCTTGTTGGCGCGCGCGTCGAGGCACATCCCGGCGACGAAGCCGGCTATCCCCCCGAGAAGCAGGAGGAACGACTCTATTCCGGACGTCTCAGCGGTGTCGGTTGTCGCCGTCTCGCGGACTGCCCGGCCGACGCCGAGCACTCCTCCTACCGTACCGATCGCACCGAGCACGTACGCGACCACGAGCGGGTGGAAGTCGAAGAGGACGTACTTCGTCCAGAGCCGCTTTAAGAAGTTCTTGAACAGCATCGCCGACACCCTCGGGATGTAGCTCCGATAGCTGATGTCGCTCTCCTCGTCGCCGTACGTGATCGGCCGCGGCACGTCGGCCACCCGGGCGTCCGCGATGTTCAGCTTCACGAGGAGGTCGTTACAGTACCCGTAATACTCGTACATCTCGTCGACGTCGGCCGTCTCGAGCGCGTGCAGGGAGATGGCGGTGTACCCGCTCTGCGGGTCCCCGCTCCCCCAGTATCCGCTCGCGATCTTCGTGAGCGCGGTCAGCGTCGCGTTTCCGACGAACCGGAACCAGGGCATGTCCCCGTGTCCGGTCCGTCTCATCAACCGGTTCCCCTTGGTGTACTCCGCGCTGCCGTCGACGATGGGATCGAACAGGTCCCCGAGCATCTCGGGCTCCATCTGTCCGTCGCCGCCCATCACGGTGGTGAGGTCGATCTGATCCCGTCTGGCAGACTGATACCCCGTTTTTATCGCGCCGCCGACGCCGCGATTCTCTTCGTGGGAGATCGGTACGACTCGCCGATCGAACCGCCGTTCCGTGGTTTCAACGGGTGCCGTTCGCTCGTTTACGATCGCTGCCTGTTGTTCGATCTCGCGCCACGTGTCGTCCGTCGACCCGTCGTCGATGACGTAGATGCGGTCGACGAACCCGGGCACTGACTCGATCGTCTCGCCGACGAATCCCTCTTCGTTGTATGCCGGAATGACGACTCCGGTCGTGTGTCCTCGGTACATTGGTTTCGATCGGACTGGTTAGTCCGGGAGAAGCGCGCATACGGCTTTGTTACCCGTTCCTTGTCTCCCCCTGCGTCCGCGCATTCGACGCCGGTACCCCGACGCCTGCTTGCGAATTCTAGAGTTCGACCGCGGGAGAAAGCCCGTCGCCGCCGACGCGTCGCCGACGGACTCGGAAACCGACCCATAACGAAGTGACCGAAACGGGAACTCCGCCCAATGGATCAGAGGCCCCTCGTTCGTATGGTGATCATTATTGTCGCCGTCTCGACAGCAGCCGTCCTGTTGTCGGGAGGCGTCGCTGCACAAGAGGACCCCGGCAACGAGACCGACTTCGTCGTCGCGCAAGGCACGACCTGTGAGGTCGTCACTCCGGCCGGAGACGGGACGCAGAACGTCTCATCGTTCTACGACTACCGGAATCCGTACCCGGACATCACGGGGAACCCCGCCTCCGGAACGTACAGCTCCTTCGGCACGACCGAGTATCAGACTTCCAGAGAGAGTTCGCTGCTCTTCTATTCCGGATCGGAGGGCACGAGCCTCGTGTTGGTCCACGAGGAACTCGGCGACGAGACGGGCGGGAGCACGGCCACGTTCGACTTCCAGCGTCTCCCGGCGAACGGTGAATGGGCCGTTCAAGACGATGAGTACCCGTTCCGAGACGACGATTGGACTGTCGAGGAGACGAGCACGGTGGTTGACTGGAAGTGGGGACCGAACCGCACGGACGGCGGGGCCTACCGCGGCGTCTCGAACCTGGACGACCCGATCGTCATCGAGCCGGGATTCAACGAGGAGGCTGCTCACTGGGGCGATTGGGGGTACTCCGGCAGCTCCGAATACCGGATCCAGGCGTGGACGGTCCGCGACGCCGACGGAACCGTTTACGAACTCGATCGCGACCGCCGGATCTTCATCCACAACGGCCCCTGCGTCTCCACGCCGCCGTCCGCGTCGCTGTCCGGCCCGGACACGACTCCCACCGGAGAGACCGTCACGCTCGACGCGTCTGACACCACCGACGACGAGGAGATCGGCGGCTACGAGTGGGACTTCGACGGGGACGGGACGATCGACGAGATCACGACCTCGCCGACCGTCGAACACACGTTCTCTTCCGAGGGGAACCAGACCGCCTCCGTGACCGCCTTCGACACCTACGGCAACGGCGACACGGCGACGCAGAACATCTCGGTCACGCAGGTCGATGAGCCGACCGACGAGCCGCCGTCGGCTTCGCTCGACGCGCCCGAGACGGCGACCGTCAACGAGTCGGTGACGCTCGACGCGAGCGGGTCGACGGACGACGGCAACATCACGGAGTACCGGTGGGACTTCGACGGAGACGGAACGGTCGACGAGACCACGGCGACCGCGACCGCGACGCACACGTACGCCCAGTCCGGTGAGTACGAGCCGACGGTGACGGTCGAGGACGCGTCGAACCAGACCGACGAGACGAACGCTTCGATCACCGTCGAAGCGGCCGACGAGCCGGCCGTCGAGCCGCTGTCGGCCACGCTCGACGCGCCCGAGACGGTGATCGCCAACCAGACCCTGACGCTCGACGCGAGCGGGTCGTCGCCGGCGGACCAGATCACACAGTACCGGTGGGACTTCGACGGGGACGGAACGGTCGACGCCAACACGGCCTCGCCGACGGCCGACCACGCGTACACCGCTTCGGGGACGTACGATCCGACCGTAACGGTCGTCAACGATAGCGGCGGAACGGCGACGGCGAGCACGTCGGTCGCTGTCGAGCAGGCCGACGGGCCAACCGACGAGCCGCCGTCGGCTTCGCTCGACGCGCCCGAGACGGCGGTCATCAACGAGTCGGTGACGCTCGACGCGAGCGGATCGACGGACGACGGGGAGATCGCGGAGTACCGGTGGGACTTCGACGGGGACGGGACGATCGACGAGACCACGGCGAGCGCGACCGCGGCGCACACGTACACCACACTCGGCGAGTACGAGCCGGCGGTGACGGTCGTGGACGCGTCGAATCAGACCGCCGAGGCGTCACAGCGCGTCGAGGTGACCGAACAGCCGATCGAACCGGAGATCCAGTCGACGCCCGCCGAGCCCGAACCCGGCGAACAGATCACCTTCGACGCGACGACCGCCCTCTCGGATAATGTCACGGCCGAGTACAACTGGACGTTCGACGACGGGCGCACCGCGAACGGGTCACAGACCACGCGCACGTACGACTCGGAGGGGACGTATCAGGTGACGCTGACCGTCCAGACGGCCGACGGACGGTCCGCGACGACCGAATCGACCGTCACCGTCGCCTCGAACAACGACGGAGGCGGTAACGGCGGCGCCGGAGGTGGCGGTGGTAGTGGCGGAGACAACGATGACGGCGGCGGCGGTGCCGGTGGGGGCGGTGGGGGCGGTGGCGGGAACGGCGGTGGCGGTGGTGCCGGCGGTGGCAGCAGTGGCGGTGGCGGCGGTGGCGGCGGCGCCAGTAGTGGCTCGCCGTCGATCGGGTCCCCCGACGTCTCGCTCGGTGCCACGGAGCTCGTCGCGGGCGAGACGCTTATCGTTCGGGCGACGGTCGAGAACNGTCGATCGGGTCCCCCGACGTCTCGCTCGGTGCCACGGAGCTCGTCGCGGGCGAGACGCTTATCGTTCGGGCGACGGTCGAGAACACCGGCGACGGGACCGGGACGAAAAGCGTCGAGTTCGAGATCGACGACGAGCTGATCGAGGACCGAGAGATAACTCTCGATCCGGGTGAGACGCGAACGCTGACGTTCACACACCAGTTCACGACGCCCGGCACGAAGGCCGTTGAGATCGACACCGGAGAGAAGCGGTACGTCGAGGTCGCACCGGCTTCCTCCGCGTTCACGGTTCGAGACGCCACGGTGAGCCACGACCCGATCCAGACGGGCGAGGCGTTCACGATCGAAGCCGTGGTGGAGAACCCCGGAGAGATAAACGGGACGAAGCGCGTCAACCTCACCCTGTTCGACGAGGTGGTCGACCGCCAGGAGGTCACGCTGTCGCCCGGCGAACGCCGGACCGTCTCGTTCGATCGACAGATCGCGTCGCCCGGGAACTACACGGCCCAGGTCGGTAACGAATCGGTCTCGCTCACGGTCGTCGGCGAGCCGTCGAGCGGCCCCCCTACGAGCGACCCCACGGAGACGTCGTCCGTCGGCGGCGGCGGCGTGTCGCTCGCCAGCTTCGCCGCAATCCTCACCGTTATCGCGACGGTCGTTACGGGGTTCTTCCTCGTCCGTCGAGAGTGAGACCGCGATTCGGGTCCGGCCGGCGCTGACAACGTCTCACGGGTCGGGATGGTTCCGGCCTTACGAAGATCAGTGAGCGCGGGGGCATCTCCGAAGTGGGCCGTATGCCTCGGGGATCGGACCTGAACTTCTCCCCCTCTCGTTGCCCACATCGATCCGCATCCTCTCGGATCGAAAAAAGAAGATACTAATCCGGTGTAACGCGCCTATTACCAACTAAACGACGGACACAGTAGAATCAGTGACCCACCTGCTACCGACTTCAGCGCGTACCGAACCCACACGTTCACCACCGGCAGCCAGTCACCGGAGACGTTCACGACCGGTATCCAGCCATCGGAGCCGTTCGCCAAGATGTCTGCGAGCCACCCGTGTCTCTCACTCACCGCTTGAGACCACTATTTAAATCGGATACACATGTCACCGAACTCCCCGCGCTCGATGTGTGTCTTGGCGGAACCGTACCTTACGGACTACCAGGTTGACTCGTTGGTCAACGCCGTTCGGGAAACCGGCATCGAGATCCCGATGGTCGTCGTCAACGGCACGGTCAGTAGATCATACGATCCGGATCAGGTCGCGAACGCGGTCAACAACCCCATCAGCCTCACCACGCTCAAACTGTTCCGTGAGGTCTTCGAGCGGGAGCGGTGGTGGTCGTTCGTCATCGCGGAACGGAAATTCGCCGAACAGGTCGGTCTCTCGGACACCGAGGAGCGGCGTATCCCCGTCGAAGACGTCCCCGTGTTCGAGGATTCGGACGTCCGCCGCGTCGAACCGATTCAGGACGGTGCCTGGAACCGGCTCCCGCCGGACGTCGTGGAGGAGGTCGGCGACAGGGCGGACGTGGTCGTCCGCTACGGATTCGACCTCATAGAGGGGGACATACTCACCGCCCCTCGAGACGGCGTCTTGAGCTTTCACCCGGCGGATATCCGCCAGTACCGCGGTCTCGGTCCGCCGCGGGCATTTCTCGACGGCCAAACGAGGATGGGGATCACGCTCCAGCGGCTTTCCGACGAGATAGACGCCGGTGAGATCATCGCGATCGAGCACCGGGACCTCGACGACTGTCTCACTCTCTGGGACGTCTACGACAGCCTTCGGGACGTTCAACCTCACCTGCTCGCCGCCGGTATCACCAACCTCCGAGACCCGGACTTCGAACCGATCAACCCGGACGCCCTCGGCCCGTACCACTCCGTCGCCGATCGACGCGAGCCCAAATTTGCCCTCCAGATCCTCAGCAAGAACGTCTCGGGGTACCTCACCCGTGTCCGGGACGCGCGTCTTCCAGACCTGACCACCCGTTAGTCTTTGAGAGACCGACGCTCGCTCGAATCGGACTGTTCTCCCGAACCCACCTCGAAGAGCAGCCTCACCCGTTCGTTCGGTTCAAGCCCGTCGACGAGGAGCCCGAACTCGTCCTTGCCGAAGAACGCCCGAACGTCGGGTTCGGGCCGATCCGTCGCTGACCGCTCACAGACGAGCTCGAGCGTTCCGGTCGCGTCTGCGCGGACAGTCATTTGTGTGAGTTGTGTCATCGGTACACATACCCTCGCCGATTGTATACCTTCTTGGATCCGTCGTTCGCTTTTATCAACCGGATCTCAAACCGTCTGCGGGCCGATCCCGGGGAGCTCGTCCTGATGGTCGTGCAGCAACCCGAGCAACGGTTCGATCTCGTCGAACATCGGACCGCGCCGAACGATGTCGACCGAGTCGTCCCACTCGATGTACCCTGCGTCGGCGAGTTTCGGGAAATGCAGGTGGCGAAGTTGAATCGCGAGAACGTTCGGTTCGTCTCCGCCCGGTTTAATCGCACCAGCGGGTAGTTCACCTTCGGTATAGGGTGTGTGGTCGCTGAGACGGAAGAGAATTCGGCGCCGAAACGGATGGCTCAGCACCTCGAACATCTGATCGAGTCGTCGATCCCCCTCCAGATCGACCGTCCCAGTTGATTCGGCCATACGGGTGGCAACGGCGTGCTACTGTATAAATAATTCTCCCCAAATAATTACAATAATTAAAAACCCAACCTAGACCGGCGATTGGTGGATATTTTAAAAATCTAAACCCGTTTTGAATGACAACAGAGGCGGCTGTATTTGATTTTTTTCAACCGGTTCTCCTGTTATTTTCGATCGGTGAACGACCCGTCGTCGGCGCTGTCGTCCTGATCCGCGTCCGGACCCGTCCGCGGGTAGAAGTGGTCCCACGGCTGGACCCGCGTCTCGGAAATGATCTCAGAGCTGCTGATCGCCAGGCCCAACTTCACCAGTTCGTTGCGGATCTCTTCGACCTCTTTGACCGTGCCGGCGACGACCTCGACGTGGAAATTATGTTCGCCTCCTAACAGCTCTCGGGTGGTCACCACACCGCGAACCTCGAGGCTTTGCTCGGCCATCGACTTCAGCGCGCTCGGATCGACCGTACAGACGAACAGGACGTGGAGGGGGTAGTCCGCTTGCTCGTAGTTGATCTCAGGGTGATACCCCCGGACCACGCCCTCATCTTCGAGTTTGTCGAGGCGGTTCCGAACCGTCGTGGAAGTCACGCCCACTTTTTCGGCGATCTCCGTATTGGTCTGGCGGGCGTTGAGCTGGAGCTGGTGTAGGATGCTCCGGTCCACGTCGTCGATCGGCTTGTTGTCCATACCGTGTCCTTGGACAGAACGCGGTAAAAATCCGCGCGGGCTAGTCACCCGGCGCTGCAGTCACCCGGAGTGATGTCGTTGTCCTGGGACTGCGGACCGAACACTTCGTCGGCGTCGGCGTTCCGGCAGATGGCGTTGTCCCGGATGACGTTCCCGTTCGATTGCTTGACGTGGATCCCGTCGTCGAGATTTTCCCGCAGCGTGTTGCCGATCACGGACCCGTTGTTCGCGTGTCGGAGGAACAACCCGTCGTCGTCGTTCTCGGTCAGAACGTTGTTCCGAATGGCCGATCCGGACGCGTTCTGCACGTCGATCCCGTCGTCACCGTTTTCGGTCCCCGTATTTCTGATGATCAGGTTCTCGTCTCCGACGACGTATATCCCGTTGTCGGCGTTGTTCGTGGCGTTGTTCGCGTTGATGGCCCCGTTCGAGACGCGCTCGAACGCCACCCCGTCGTCGAGGTTCCGGTGGAGCTCGTTCCGCCGCACCGCCGCGTCCTCGCCGCCGGTGACGTGGATGCCGTCGTCGCTCCGCTCGACGCGGTTGTCGGCCAAGACGATCCCGTCCGTCGACTGCGCGAGCACGCCGTGGTTGTAGCTCCCGGTGACGGTGTTGTTCGCCACGACCGACTCGCGGTGCACCGTCTCGCTCGGCCAGCGGTCGACGCCGGACCGCTCGTTGAGCCCGTTCGTGGCCCCCTCGCGCGCCTCGCCGAATCCGGACACCGGTCGCCACTCGCTGCCACCGCTCTCGGTTATCACCACCTCGTCGCCGCTGTCGAAGTACTGGATACCGCCCGCTCGGGCGTCGGTCACGACGTTGTCTCTCGTCTGTGCGCCCGGCGCGTCACGGACGTGGATCCCGACGCCGGGGATCGCGTCGAGCCGGTTCCCTGCGATCGTCGCCTCGGTCGCCCCCTCGACGTCGATCCCCGTGTCCGCCGCGTCGGTGATGTCGTTATCGACGACGGACACGGTTTCGGCCGCCGCGACCCGAACGCCGATGCCGGACGTGTTCGACACCGTGTTGCGTCGCACCGTCGCGTTGCGCGCGTCGCTCTCGACGCTCACGCCCGCCCCGGTCAGGTCGCTCAGCGTGTTGTCTTGCACGGCTACGTCGCTCCCCGCCGCGACCTGGACTCCGCCGGTCGCGTCCGTGACGTCGGTGTCGGCGACCGTGACGCCTTGCGACGCCCCGTCGACCGAGACCCCGGCTATCGCCGCGCTCGAGACGCGCACGTCTGTCACCGAACCGCGGGTGACGCCGTCGAACGCGACACCGACCTGCCAGTCCGAGAGGCGCACGTTCCGCACCGAGACGTTCTCGGCCCCTCTCGCGAGGACGGCGGGCCCGCGAGCCGAACTCTCGTTCGGCGCGATCGCGTGTCCGTTCCCGTCCACGGTGACGTCGTCCGCGGTGATGACGAGACACCCCGCTTCCGGAGCGTCCGCGATGTCGGACGAGAGGACGTACTCGCCCGGCGATTCGATCGTGGTACACGACTCGATCTCCGTCGCGTCCGACGACGCGTCGGATTGCGCGGCGATCGGCGGCGCGGCTCCCAGCGCGAGGAGCAGCGCGATTCCGAGGATCAGCGCCGTCCCGGTCTCCTTACGAAGTAGGTTCATACACGCCCCGTACCACGCCGGACCGTCACATTGTAAGGGATCGCATTAACCGCCGCATGCGCGGTCTGAACGCCGAGCGCGAGCACGTCGAACCCGGCCCTCGAAACGTCGGCCTACCGTGCCGTTGCCCGTCGATCGTAGCCGGCGATCTCCCGACGACGGCACCGACGCTCGCGCCGATAATCGAGTCGAATCCGGTGTAGCGACCGCGAATCCGGCGCCCGACCCCCGTTCTGCGCCACCGGCGACTAACCCCGAAGTGGCGGCGACTAACGAAGTGATCCGGATCGGGGTATGGCGGTATGCAGCTTCGACACCTCACCTCGTCGAGCGTCGTCGTGGAGGGCGACGAGCTATCGGTCCTCTGTGACCCGTGGTTGCTCGACGGCGCGTTCTACGGTGCCTGGAACCACTACCCGCCGTTGGCGTTCGACCCGGAGGACTACGACCACGTCGACTACATCTACCTCTCGAGTGCGCACCCGGGACGCTTCCATCGACCGACGCTGGAGCGACTGGACGCGGACACCCCCGTTCTCGTTCACGAGGACGCGTCCGATCGGCTCGTCGACGGCGTCGAACGCCTCGGGTTCGACCTCATCGAGCTGTTCGACGCCGACCGGACGAACCTCGGCGGCACGCTCTCGATCGAGGCGGTCTCCGCGTCAGCCCGCCGCCCGCTCCCCGACGGACGCGGCGGTGATTCGCCGCCGGCGTCGGCGCGGTACCAGCGCCCCCGGGTCTCGCCGCCGGTGGGCGACGCGGCGCCGGTCGTGGTCTTCGACGACGGCGAGAGCGTTCTGGTGAACGCGAGCGCCTGCCGTTGGCCGGCCGCCCGCGACGCCTGCGACGCCGTTGCCGGCCGGTACGGCGACGTCGACGCGCTGGTGACCCCGTACGCGACCGCCGACCCGTACCCGCAGTGTCGGATCGACTACGCGTACGACCGAAAGCTCGCCGCGCGCGACGAGGTCGTTCGGGAGATGTACGCGGAGGCGGAGGCGTTCGTCAACGCGCTCGAACCGGACTACTTCCTCCCGGTCGCCGACGGGTACGCGCTCGGGGGACAGCTCGCGAGACTCGACGAGTACGTCGCGTTGCGAACGCGAAACGAGGCGTTCTGGCACTTCGCCGGGAGCCCGTCTATCGAGCCCGCACACAGCATTCCGGTCCTCCTCAACAGCGAGGAATCGCTCGACCTCGAAACCGGAGAGCCCTCCGCGAACTACGTGCCCACAGACCGCGACGAGCGCCGCGAGTACGTCCGGACGGAACTCGCGGAGCGCGACCTCGCGTACGAGCGCGGCGACAGACCGGGGCTCGCCGACTTCAGGCCGTTCCTCCCGGACGCGTACGAGAACCTCGAAGCGAAGCGCACGGCGCTCGACTGGGAGAGCGAAACGACGGTCCTGATCGATCTCACCGAGGGTACCGCCGTCGCGATCTCGATGTCGGGCGACGGCTACGAACTCGTCGACCGGGTGCCCGTGACCGCCATCGACGATCCCTTCCTCTACTTGACGATGGACCCGCGGCTGCTCTACGACCTTCTCAGCGACGCGGAGGGCGTTCGGTTCAGCGACGCGCGACTGGGATCACACGTTCGGTACGCGCGCGACCCCGACGTCCGCGAACCGGCGATCGATCGGGTGCTGAACGCCTACCACGCCTGACAGCTGGTCTCGTTATACTCAACATAACAATGCCCGGACCGTCGCTGTTCTCTGGTATGATCCGCACGTTCTATCGCCCCGACGAGCCGTCGCGGGGCCCAGTATGATGGGCGCCGACGACCGCTTCGATCATCGAATCACGCTCGATGTGGTCCTCACGACCGGATACGCCCTCGTCGCCGCCCTCGTGCTCGTCACCGATGTCGCGACCGGCGCGCTCCGGCTCGCCGTCGCGGCCCCCTTCGTCGGATTCCTCC
This sequence comes from Halorubrum aidingense JCM 13560, assembly GCF_000336995.1. GTDB lineage: Archaea > Halobacteriota > Halobacteria > Halobacteriales > Haloferacaceae > Halorubrum > Halorubrum aidingense. The sequence goes on from NZ_AOJI01000002.1 coordinate 15,408, forward strand.
CGGGGTACGCGCTGTTGTCCGTTCTCGTTCCGGCGACCGACGGCGTCGACGGGCCGTCGCTGACCGCCGGCCGCCTGCGCGGCTCCGGACTGGCGTGGTTCGAGCGGTGCTCGCTCTCGGTCGGCGCATCGCTCGGACTGCTCCCGATCCTCGCGTTATCCCTGTCCGCACTCGGATTCCCGCTCACGAGCGACACCGTCGTTCTCACGCTGTTCGCCGTCGTGGCGGGCGGTTCGTTCCTCGGGCTGATCCGCCGGCTTCGGCTCCCTCACGGGGACGCGTACGCGCCGCCGGTCGACCGATGGGAAGCCGAGGGTCGCGCGGCGGTGACCGAACCCGACCACCGAGTCGACGCGGCGCTGAACGTCGCGCTCGCGCTCGCCGTCCTGCTCGCGATGAGCGGGCTGGCGTACGGTCTCGCCGCCCCGGACCGCGGCGAGTCGTACACGGAGGCCGCGCTGCTCACGGAGGGCGAGGACTCGCTCGTCGCGGGCAACTACACGACGGACGTCACTCGCGGCGAGTCGATCCCGCTCACGCTGTCCGTCGAGAACCGAGAGGATCGGCCGATCGATTACACCGCGGTGGTCGTCGTCGAACGGGTTCGAGAGGACGGCGAATCGGTCGACGTGCTCGAACGCGAGGAGCTCGATCGGTTCTCGCTATCGGTCCCCGACGGCGAGACCCGGACCCGCGGTCTGGACCCGGCGCCGGGGATCGCCGGGAACGATCTCAGACTCAGCGTGCTCGTGTTCCAAGGCGACGCGCCGGACACGCCGACGGCGGCGGACGCCGACGAGCGGCTCTTCCTCTGGGTCGACGTGGAACCGGCCGGCGGCGGTGCAGGATCGCTCACCGGTGGCGATCCGTAGAATGTGGCCCTGGGAACACCTCGCGTTCGCGTACCTCATCGTCTCCGGCTTCTATCGGCTCGCGTGGCGGGACCGCCCGACCGACGTCGCGGCGGTCGTGATCGCGGTCGGCGCGCTCCTCCCCGACCTCGTCGACAAACCGCTCGCCTGGGGGCTCGGCGTGCTTCCCACGGGCCGGTCCCTGGGCCACTCCCTGCTCGTCGTTGTCCCAGTGCTCGTGGTGGTGCTGGCGCTCGGCCGTCGAACGAGGGACCCCCGCGCCGCGGTCGCGTTCGCGATCGCGACGCTCAGTCACCTCGCGGGAGACGTCCTCTATCCGCTCGTCGTCAGCGGGGAGCTCCGCGTGAGGTTTCTCCTCTGGCCGTTCGTTCCCGCCCACGTCCACGACGGCGGGTCCGGGGGACTGTTCGGTCGGGTCGTCGAGTACTTCGGCGATTTCCTCTCGTTTCTGGCCACCCCGCGAGGGGCGCTCTTCCTCGCTGTCGACATCGGACTCGTCCTCGCTGCGGTCGCCGTCTGGTATCTCGACGGCATGCCGGGGATTCCCGATCGCGTTCGCCCGTGACGGTCTCCCCGCAGTTCGGCGGGGTCGTGGCCACGCGCGCCCCATAACCGCTCCATAACAAATACTCCGACGGTCGGATATCGCGTCGATGACACTCCGAACTGCCGTCATCGGCGGTGGCACCGTCTCCGGCGTCCACCTCGACGGCCTCGACCGCAATCCCCGTACCGACCTCGTCGCCATCTGCGATCTCGACGAGGACATCGCACGCGACATCGCGACCGAGTACGGCATCCGGGCGTTCTTCGACGTCGAAGAGATGCTCGCGGAACTCGACCTCGACTGGGTACACGTCTGTACGCCGGTCCAAACGCACCTCGCGATCGCGAAGACCGTGATCGAGGCGGGCATCCCGGTCCAGATAGAAAAGCCGATCACCGAGACGTACGAGGAGTTCGAGGAGCTCGCGGCCTTCGCCGAGCGCCACGACGTCGTCGTCTCGGAGAAACACAACCACGCCTTCGACCCGGTCGTCCGTCGCGCCATGCAGGCGAAGCGGAACGGCGAGCTCGGCGAGGTCCGCGGCGTCGACGTGATATACACGGGATCGAGCCGTCCCGACGACCCGAACCGCGGCCCGTGGAACTTCGACCTCGCCGGCGGGGAGTTCGAGGAGGGGATCCCGCACCCGATCTACCTCACCCTCCGTGCTGGCGGGTATCCCCGAAGCGAATCGTCGCTCGCCACCACCACCGCGCTCTTCGGCGACTACGAGCGCTCGTTCGATTACGACGGCGCGCAGATCCAGTACGTCACGGACGACGAGGTGCTCTGTACGACCAAGATGCTCGGCGGGACGCGCCCCGTGCGGGAGCTCATCCTCCACGGCTCGAAGAAGTCGCTGACCGCCGACCTGCTCTCACAGACGCTCATCGAGCACGACCGCGACTACAAGCGATCGGCCGCCACGAGAGCGCTGAACAACGTCGACCAGGCCGTGGACCGATTCACCGGAACGATCGCGAACGCACGGGCCGTCCTCAACCGGTCCCGGAACGACGACTGGGACACGCTTCGCCTCCTGAACGCGCACTACTACCAGAACGACGCGGAGTCGAGGGCGCTCGAAGCGGGGGACCCGTCGCGGATGCCGGTTCCGCTGTCCGAGTCGCGGTGGATGATCCTGCTGATGGAGGAGATCCGCGACACCGCCCGCCGCGGCGATCCGGAGGAGTTCGGTACGGTCGAGGCGTCGGTCGGTGGTGACGAGTAGGCGGGACGATGAACCACGCGATGGCGTCGCTCGACGACGCGCTCAGAACCGTCGGCCGCCGGCTCGTGACTCGCCACCCGCAGTGGAACTCGATGCTTCTGCGGGCGCGAGACGGCTACGCGCGGGCCTACGTTCGTCTCAGGTGGGGCGTGAACAGCCTCCGGTACGCCGTCCCGCCGGACCCCTACCGGTTTATCGAGGTCGACCCCGCGACGCTCGAACGCGTCGTCCCCGTCAGCGGCCCGAAGTTCCGGCACGCCGGCGCGGTCGTCGGCGGCGACTGGGACCGGCCGACGCTCCGGTTCGAGGAGATGGACGTGTTCCGGGCGTACAAACGGCACTTCGAAGACGGGGTGCCGTGGCGCGAGACCGAGTTCTACGACCGCATCGTCGCCGAACTCGAGGACGGACACGCCCGCTGGGGGTGCCGGACGCAACGGGAGTTCGACGAGCGCTGCGAGCGTCTCGACCGGCTGTACGAGACCATCCGGACTGAGGGCTACCGAACGCAGGAGCAGCTTCGGTCGTCGGAGGCGGCCGACCCGATCAAGGGCGAACGCCCCTCGGAGAACCGAGACGAACTGAAGACCGAACGGCTCAAAAACGAAATCGCCGTGAACATCGGCCGCGACGGCGAGCTGTTCTTCTCTGACGGCCGCAACCGTCTCTCGATCGCGAAGCTCCTCGGCCTCGACAGCGTTCCGGTTCGCGTGCTCCGCCGGCACCCGGGCTGGCAGTCAATTCGAGATGCGTACGTTCGCGGCGAACCGATTCCGGAGGCCCATCGAGACCATCCCGACCTCGTGGGGCTCGATCGCGGCGAGCGGTGACCGGTGACCGGCGAGCGGTGACCGGCACGAAGCGGTCTGACGAGGACGCTCTGTCCGCCGCCCGCTTCACTTATTTTGGCTGGTCAGCACGTCGTCCGCGACCTCCCCCATCGTCCGCACCGTCAGGTCCGTCTCCTCGCGCCGGCGATCGAGGTGTTCGAGGATGGCGTCGAGCCGTTCGGTGCCGTCGGGCTGCAAGAGGTTGTGCGGATGAAACCACATGTGGAACACGCCGTCGGCCTCGACCGCCTCGTCGATACCGCGCTTCGCGACGGACACGACCGGCGGATACCCGAGGCGCTTCGCCGCGCGTCGGGCGGCCCCTTCGAAGCTGAAGAGGTAGAGCGACGCCGGCACGTTGACGAGCCCGTGCTCGTCGACCGTCGGGGTGACGATCGGCGGCTCGAATCCCACGGGCGACCAGTCCGCGAGCTTCATCAGCGGCCGGACCGCCGTGTCTTCGTACCACCGTCGCGGTCGGGTGCCGCGGTAACAGCTGAACCCGCGCTCCGCGAGGACGTCTCGGTGTGCGACTCGGTTCCGGGGATACACGAAGCTCTCCAGTTCGATACCGAATCGCCTTGCCGCGGCCACCGAATCCGCTATCTCCGCGTCCGCGACCGCTCGGTCGACGTCGTCGCCGTTCATCACCACGTGCGAGAAGTTGTGCGAGCCGATCTCGTGGTCTTGCTCGGCCGACTGCACGGCCTCGATCAGGTCCGGCGCGTGCCAGTCATCGTGCGGCGTGGCCAGCCCGGGCACACACGAGAACCACGTCGGGGCCAGCGGGTGACCCATGTGTCTGCCGTCGCACGCGTCGAGAAAGAGGTGCCCCACGATCGCCCACGTCGCCGGCACGTCGTGTTTCTCCAAGAGGCGAAGCGTCGACTGCCATCCCTCTCGTGCGTCGTCGATCCGATCGGGCACCGTCTCGAGGTCGTGATACCCCCACGCCAGCTCCGCGTCGATCGAGATGACGACCTCACCCACGCAGTCTCACCCGGTCGAAGCGCCGCGCCGCCGTTGCGCTGCCGGTCCCCGCGTCGATCGCTGTGCCGACCGACCGACAACTGACCCACTCGCCGGGAGTCGACGTCACTGTTCGACCTCCGTGACGCCGACGAGGTCGCGGAGCCCCTCGCGCAGCGAGACCTGCGGATCGAACTCGAGGTGCCGACGTGCCGCCGAGATGTCCGCGCGGCTCCGGTCGACGTCCCCGTCTCGCGGATCCGTGTGGACGATCTCCGAGTCGGCCCCCGCGATCGAACGGATCTCCTCGGCCAACTCGCGGATCGTCACGCTCTCTCCGGTTCCGATGTTGAACCCGCGGCCGACCGCGTCGGTCTCGGCGGCCGCGAGGTTCGCGCGCACCACGTCGGCGACGTGGACGAAATCCCTGGTCTGCTGGCCGTCGCCGTGGACGGTGATCGGCCGCCCGGACCGCGCCTGATCGACGAACGTTCCGATGACGCCGCTGTAACTCCCGCCCGACTGGCGCGGCCCGTACACGTTGAAGTACCGGAGCGCGACCGTGTCGAGCCCGTAGTGTTCGTGATACAGCCGCGCGTAATGGTCGATCGCGAGCTTGTCGACGCCGTACGGGGAGTCCGGACGCTTCGGATCGTCTTCGCGGACCGGTAGCTCTTCGGGGTCGCCGTAGATGGCGACGCTCGATGCGAGGACGACGCGCGCGTCGTTCTCTCTCGCGCGCTCCAGTACGGAGAGCGTGGCGACCGCGTTCCGGTCCTGGCTCTCCGCGGGGTCCTCGACCGACGCCGGGACGCTGACGAGCCCCGCTTGGTGAAACACGACGTCGACGCCGTCCATCGCCTCCGCGAGCGCGTCGTCGTCGCGAATGTCTCCCTCGATGAACGTCGCGTCGTCTGGGACGTTCTCCGGCCGTCCGTTCGTCAGATCGTCGATCACGCGGAGGTCGTTGCGCTCGACCAGCGCGTCGGCTAGGTGACTGCCGACGAATCCCGCACCGCCCGTGACGAGGACGGTTTGATCGCGGATCGGGGCCGCATCGACTCTCGCCGCATCGGACTCATCCATACCGGCGACTTCCTCGGTTACGCGGTTTGTTATGGACAGCTTTTCACGCCAAGAAGCGGGTGACTTCGTCGACGTCGAGGGTTCCGCTGAGCACGGCGAGCACCCCCCAGACGGCGACCCCCAGCCCGATCGCTCCGAAGAGCGAGACGAGCCCGGACACGTACGGGATCGCGACGCCCACGACGGCGCTCATCCCGGCGGTGATGAGACAGACGATCGCGAGCGTGCGCCCCACGCTCCTGAAGTCGACGCCGAGCTCCTGATCGATGAAGTAGACGTTCGAAAGCGTGTACACGGTGTACGTGACGACGGACGCCGCCGCCGCGCCGACCACGCCGAACACCGGGATGAGAATGAGGTTCAACACGAAGTTCGAGATGGCCATCGCCGTCTTGATGATCGCCCGCGAACGGGCTCGACCGAGGTAGTCGAGCCCGTCGCTGGTCACCTTGTTGACCGCGTTCACGAGGATGAAGCCGCTGAACACCTGCACGACGGGGACGGCCGGCAGGTAGTCCGGACCGAAGACGTGCCGCACCATCGGGTCCGCGACGAGGATCAGCCCGGCGACGGCCGGGACGTACAACAGCAGGACGTACTCCAGCGAGCGCCGGTAGAGCTTCGCGGCCCTGTCGGTGCGGTTCCCCGACTTCTCCTCGCCGAGCGCCGGCGAGATCGTGAACCCGAACGCGGCGGCCGGCGAGGCGACGAAGTCCGACACCTGCTTGGCGATCGTGTAGTACCCGACCGCGGTCACGTTCATGAGCACGCCGACGAGCAGGGCGTCGACTTTCTTGTCGAGCACGTTCGCTCCCCGCGTCGCGGTGAGCGGGACGCTGTATTCGAGGAGCCGCTTGGTGAGGTCCTGTTCGGCCGCCTCAGCCTCCGGCAGCGACGTGTAAAACCGCCGGTAGACGACGACGGCGCCGACGACCGCGGCGAGGAGCGTCGCGACCACGTACCCCGCGAGCGCACCGGCAACGCCGAACCCGAGCATGACGAACACCGCGACGAACACGAGGCGACTGACGCCGGTGACGACGCGCAGGACGCCGGTCCACGTGACGCGGTTGAACCCCTGAAAGAGCGCGCTGAAGTACTTCGAGAACCCGTGAGCCGCGATGTAACAGCTGCCGACAAAGATGAACGGAATCAGCGACGGCGTTCCGGCGAGCCGAGCGATCGGCTCCCCCAAGACGAGTATCCCGGCCACGACGACACCGATCAGGACGACGAGCGACACGAGCGACCGACGGATCACGTACGGGACCTGTCCCGGTGCGGTCTCCGAGAACTCGGTGACGTACCGGGCCGCCGACTTCGGGAGCCCGAGCGTCGCGAAGATGGTCACCACGCCCAACGCGGCGAGCACGAAGTTCAACTGCCCGTACTGTTCGGGCGTGAAGAGCACCCGAGTCAACAGGACGATGAGGAGCCCGTTCGAGACCTTGTCCAGGATGTCGGCCCCGAAAATCGCTTTCACGCCCTTCGAGAGGCGGTCCGCGAGAGACACTTATCGGCCCCCCGAGGCCTGCAGTGCAACGATTTCTCCCGCTTCCGCGCCCGGCTGGACCTGCCGCGACGAGCCGCTCGCCTCGGGCAGATCCGGTCCCGTCTCCCCCGGCGGCACGTCCTCGTCCAGGTCCCCGTCGCCCTCCGGAGGCACGTAATGGATCTGCAGCTCGTCGTTGCTCAACACCCGGTTCATGCCGGGCGTCGCGTCGAGCGCCCGGAATCCCGGCTCGTCGTACCGGAGCCCGTCGTAGAGCCCGACCTCTTGGAGCCGATCACCCCGCGTTATCGCCACGTAGCGACCGTCTTGGTAGTAGTCGGTGTAGTTCCCGGCCGCGAACACCGACGTCGGTATCGGATCCTTATATCCGGGGAAGTTGAGCGTTTCCCGCGCGTGCTCCGTTCCGTAATGGAGGTCGACGTACCGCTCCGGGCCGCCGCGGACGGCGGCGAACTGGATGCCCGGCTGGCGGTACTCGAAGGCGGACGCGTACCCGCCCACTTGCGCGTCCGTGACTTGCTTGTTCGGCTGGTACACGTACGGCGACGGGTGGAAGACGGCGAGTCCGACCGGGAGCAACACCAACAGCAGCACGATGACGATCACCGTCGCGGAGGTGATGCGGTCGCGGTCGACCCCCCGGCCACCGTCCACGACCCCTCTGTGGCCCGTTCTCTGCATACTGCCCGCGGGTTGATGGCGCCCAGATCGCTTCCCGTCGATCGCGTACGCGAGCGCCGTCGCCCCGAGCGCCGTCACCGGGACCATGATGAACCCTTGGTACCGGAAATACATGTCGCCGGACGCCGACGCGAGGACGACGAGGAACACCGCGAAGACGGGGACGAGCCCCGCGCCGAGGTACACGATCAGCGTGTTCGACTCCGGATCCGGGAGCTGACGGAACGGGACGATGGTGAGGATGAGCCCCGCGAGCAGCGAGAACACCGCCGCGACGAGAAAGAGCTTGATGAACAGCTCCGGCAGGCTCCCGCCGACGGTGGTGAGCGACGTCGACTTCTCCGCGACGACGCCCCCGCTCGTCCCGCCGGTCGACAAGATGCTGGTCGCCGTCGAAACGACGGCTCCCTGTACGCGCTCGAACCGGGGCGCCCACAGCGCGAACGCGCCGACGAGCACGGTGGTCTGGACGTGAAGCAGCCGATGGTGTACGGCCATGTCCTCTCCGAAGCGACGGAGCACGACTTGCGCTCCCGTGATCGCGACGAAACACAGCCCGAGGTTGAGCGCCTGTTGCGGATGGATGAACAGCAGCGCGAGCGACGCCCCGGCGAGCAGGATGCCGATCCCGGACATGTTCCCGAGACGGGGGATCCACGACCGCTTTCGCTTCTGCATCGGCACGTCTTCTCCCGGATTCCGAATGACGTAGAGCAGCGCGAGGTAAAAGATGAACGCGGAGTAGAGTATCCCCTGACTCGCGGCGTGCGCGTTGAAGTGGACGGAGATGTTGTTGATGGGCACGAACAGCCCGGCTCCGAGGAGCCCGACCGCGTACGCCCGCGGAGTGCGTCCCAGAAGCTGGACGATCAGCGGCACGCAAAGCAGGAAGACGAGCGGGAACGCCACCAACACCACGTAGAGATTCGCCGCGAGAAGCGAGATGTCCGCCGCCTCTCCGACGAACACCGTCGCCGTGTGAATGCCGGGGTAGAGCAGCTGATCGGGGGCGAGCACCCCGGCGCTGATCTCGCGCGCCCACCCGACGTGGCTGAGCGAATCGCCGCCGCCGAGGAAGCTGTATCCGCGGAGGATCGGCATCGCGACCACCGCGAACGTCGCGCTGCCGATGAGCAGGAGCGCCGAGTCGTGGCGGCGGGTGTCGCGGGGGGCGGTAAGCCCGACCACGACGCCGACCGCGAGCGCGATTCCGAGACCGAGCCAGACGAGCGCCGGTGTCGATCGATACATCGACAGCTCGTACCCGGTCGCGGGGCTGCGGTTGGCGGCGACGAGTGCGACGAACAACGCGAGGTGTCCGACGACCGATCCGATCTTTGAGAGACGTGAGAAGGAAGTTGACATGAGACGCGATCCTCGTTGGTGTTGCCGTCACTGAACGCCGGTCGGGGTTTGTTATAAACAGCGTATCGGTGGTCGTCGCGTTTCCCGAGCGTGCTCGGCCCGCGGTCACCGCCGTCGGCTCGGAGTAATCGCCGCCTACCAGTCGATTGAACCGACCGATCGAGCCGGCCGCTAACCGGCCGCGGGCTCACTCGCCACAGACCTGCTGGTACACCGCGTGGAGCCGATCGCGGGTGCGGGTGACGCTGACCTCGCGAACGACGTCCCGCCCGTTCGATCGCGTTTCCCGCTCAAGTACGTCGACCAGAGCGTCGGTGAGTCCGTCGTCCGTGGTGCACACGGCGGAAGGGGAGACGCCGGAGAGGCGTTCGCGGACGTCGCCGACGTCAGTCGAGACGACCGGCAGGTTACACGCCATCGCCTCTTTCACCGAGTTCGGGGACCCCTCGCGCTCGGAGGTGAGCAGCAGCGCGTCGGCGGCGTTCATGTACGTCGGCATTCGCTCGTGCGGCACGCCGGACACCGTCTGCAGGCGGACCTCCCCGTCGAGCGCTTCGGACGCGGCCTCGACGACCCGCGCCGCGCGCGGATAGTTCTTCACCCCGCGCCCGGGCGGGTAGGGAAACAGGACCTGGTGAACGCCCTCGTCCCACCCGAGGTCACGGCGCGCCTCGGCGGTCGACTGGGGGGCGAACCGGTCGAGATTGACGCCGTGTGGGATCACGTGGCACGGCCGGCCGAACTCGTCGGCCATCTCGTCGCTCATCACGACCACCTCATCGGCACGGGCCGCGAAGATCTTGCTCACCCACCCGTACTTGCCCATGAGGTCCGTTCCCCACAGCGAGACGACGACGGGGAGATTCGGCTGGAGCACCGCGGCGGGAGCGGTGAGCCCGAAGTTGGCGTGGATCAGGTCGTACTCGCCGAAGGACCTCCGCAGTGTCGGGGGTAACAACCGGAGGTAGTCGATCGGCCCCCGCCCGTCGACGTTGTCACCGTCGTAGTCGCGGTAGCCCGGGACGGCGACCGTCGTGCACTCGACGCCGACGGCTTCGAGGCCTTCCACCTGCTGTTGGAAGAACCGGGACTGGTCGTTCGTAACGAGGTTGAGAACCCGCATGGCTCACTTCGTCACCAGCCGGTAGGCCGCCTTCGCGGCGTCCATGCTCCGTCCCTCGGATTCGAGCGTGTAGTACGGCGCGAGCGACGCCCCGAACTTACTTTTATACCGACAGATCCGCTCCGTGTTCGCTCCCATCAGATCGTACGCCCCGACCGAGGGAAGCGGGTCGCCGTCGGCGATGTCCTTGATGACGTTCCAGTGTATCAGTCCGTTGACGCTGGTTCCGTCGTACGTCTCGCGCGAGCCGCCGAGCCAGTAGTACGCGGCGTCGTTGGAGTAGAGGACGATGATCCCCGACAGGTGCTCTCCGTCGGGGCCGCGAACGACGTACGTTCGACAGCGGTCCTCGGCCGCGAGAGCGGTCGTGAGGTCGTCGACGTACTCTCGGGTGAGAGTGAATCCCCGGTCCTGTTCTTCGTACCGGTCACGAACGGACTCGAAGACCTCGTCGGCGCCGCCGGTCGGCGATTTCGTGACGGTCACGTCGAGGCTCCGCGCGTCTCTGATCTCGCGTCGGAGGCTCTTGCTGAACGAGCCGAGCAGATCGTCCGTCGGATCCCGGTCCGGGATGTCCAGTAAGTACGTGAACGAGGTGTCGAGCGAGAGGTCCGACCACACGAACGGACGGGGATCGGTGAACCCCGTCGGGCAGGTGGTCCGGAACAGCGTGAGCGAGTCTTTGACGCCGAGCTCGTCGATGAGCAGGTCGGTGAACGTGGCGTTGACCTGTTCGCGTTTGCGCCGCTTCGGACTCGCGGGCATGAGCAGCGGCCCGAGCCGGGGGATCGATAGCCCGGGCGGCGGTGAGAGGATAGCCTTTCCGACCGCCCGGCTCTTGACGAACGCCGGGTATAACCCGACGACTTGGTTTCCCTTCTTTCCGGCGTACAACCGGAGCTCGGCGTCCGTGTGGTCGTCGACGACCTCGAGCGCCGGTGCGGTGTGAAACACTTCGAACCCGCTCGATGGGAGCGCGTCGCTCCATTCGTCGAGCGAGAGCGTCGTGAGGTCCATATCACCGTCGAGAGGTGGCCGTGTCGTTTTGTTATCGTCCGACTATCTGCGCCCGGCGCCGGCTTCGAAGCCGTCGATTCGGGGAAATAGGTACGTAACAATACCGATCCGCGTCGTGTGCACCGACGTGATTCGGAGGATCGAGCGCGCCCTGGCGTCGAATCCGGTGACGGAGGCGATCCTGTTTAACGGTGTCACGGGTTCGCTCGGCCGGCTCCTCGAGTCGGCGCGCTACCGACGGGAATACGACCGGTACCGCGAGCGGTACGACATCCACCCCGAGTTCCGGTTCAACGGCCCCGGAATTACGATGTACGGGGACGGCACGATCGACCTGGGCGCGGGCTCGTACATCGGCCGGCACTCGCGGATCCAGGCGAAAGACGGGCGGCGAGTCCGGATCGGTGACAACACCGCGGTGAGCCACTTCGTGTTCTGTTACACGAAAAACTGGGCCGCCGATCAGGACATGAGCGCTCTCGATCAGGACATGAGCGTCGCGACGAGCCCGAAAGACGCGCTCGCGGTGTCCGAGGGCGACACGATCGTGGGCGACGACTGCTGGATCGGGGCGTTCGTGTTTCTGACCGAAGGCGTGTCGATCGGCGACAACACCGTCGTCGGGGCGAACGCGGTCGTCACCGACTCGCTCCCGCCGCACGCGATCGCCGCCGGGACGCCGGCGCGCGTTCAGAAGTTCAAATCGTACCTCACCGACGAGGAGAAACGCGAGCTGGCGGCGGCACACGCAGACGTTCTCTCTGCGACCCTCGCCGAAGCGTATCTGCACGCAGACCGGTCCTCGTGACCGTTCGGGCGGCAGCACACCCGACCGTTCGGGCGGCACCACACCCGACCGTCCGGGCGGCACCGCTCGTGACCTTTTAAGTGGCAGTCGCTCTCGTGGCAGTTCCGTGACTCACACCGGTCGGTCGGGCCAATAGACCGCTCAGTAGCCGGCGATACGTTCGCGAGCCGCGTCGATGAGCCCCTCGCCGGCGAGCGCCGCGGCCTGCCGGACCGACGCGAGCGTCGGGCCGGGGTCGTCGACGTCGACGAAGACCTGATCGGCGGTGATCAGCGCCGCGACGAACGGTGCGAGCGCGCGGAACTCGCCGTTTTCGAGCTGTTCGTCGAGCCACTTCAGGTCGCCGTAGAGCAGTCGCTGTTGGACGACGTCGTCTCGATAGCCGGTCGGCGTGTGCGGGGTCGCGCCCGTGAGCAGCGCGTAATGGACCGCGGGGACGTCGACGCCGGACGCGACCGCGAGCGGGGTCGAACCCCAGTATCGGCCGTTCACCTCGATGAGCACGAACTCGTCGTCCGGGGTCCACATGAACTCCACCTGGATCGGACCGGTCCACCCGAGGGTGTCGACCACCTCGGCCGCGTGCTCGAAGAGCCGCTCGTCCCGGAACCCGCGAATGAGCGTCGAGCTCCCGCCGGAGGCCGGCGTGGTTCGGAGCCGGCGCTCCTGGAAGTGCGTGAGGAACTCCCCGTCGTCGGCGACGCCCACCGTCGTGGTCGTCTTCCCCGGGATGTACTCCTGTATCAGGGGCGGCGTCTGTTGGAACGAGTCGTTCTCCGCCAACAGCTGGCGGTACGTGTCGACGAGCGCTTCCGGGGAGTCGGCGTAGTGATCGTCGCCGACGATCTGCGTGTCGAGCTTGTCGTCTTCCGCTTGGACGTGTTTCGACCGGGACTTCACGACGACCGGGTACGGGAGATCGTCCGCGATCTCGCGCACGTCCGCGAGCGACTCCGGCGCGCGGGTGACCGGCGTCGGAACGTCGAGGTCCGCCGCGATCTCGAACGTCCGAGCCTTATCGGCGACGAGGCGGAACCGCTCCCAGTCTTCGACGCCGACGGTCGTTCCGGTCGCCGCGAGCCGGTCCTGTTGCTCGGCGACGATTGTCGTCGTGTCGTCCCGTGTTGGGATGACCGCCTCGTACTCGACGTCCGCTAGGTGCGCGGCGACCGCGTCGATGAACGCCTCCGGTTCGGTCGCCGGGTCGGGATAGACGAACGACGCGTCCACGTGTCGCGAGTGCGCGCCAATCGATCCGCGCCTAACTGCCCCCACGTCGATGGTGACGCCCCGCTCGTTCAAAGAGCGGGCGACGCTGAGCGAGGCCTGGCTGTTGCCGTCGAGCACGAGTACCCGCGGGTCTAACCCGTGGGTGTGGGTCGTCATGCCCAGCTAGTTGGTTTATATCTGTAAAGTTAGCTTGTCGATAGCGCCGGCCGCCTCGGCGTAAGCCGACCGTTCTCGTCACCCCGGTCCGAGGTTACTGCCGATTGCGACCTAGGTCCTTGATCCCGTCGTTCGACGCTTCGAGCCCGGCTTCCTCGTAGAACTCGCCGGGCGGGCCGACCCACGCGCCGGCCTCGAGGGCGTGTTCGATGAGCCGACGGTACAGTCTGGTGTGTCCGGGGAAATCGCGGCTGCTGAAGTGACGCGGATGCCAGAGGACGGTCGCCACCGCGGTCTGCTCGCGCGCCTCGCGGAGCACGTCGAGACACGCGTCCCACGCCGTTTCGAAGTCCACGCCCGGATCCGGGAGGGACTGCTCCATGATGGTCAGCGGAAACACGACGAACTCGTCGTCGAAGGGTCGCACGATGCCGTGGCCGTGCTGGAAGCCGTACTCGTCACTGCTCCCTAGACTCGAGTCGTATCGGAGGCCGAGGTCGCGGTGCCGCCGCCACGTCTCCGGCACTTCGAGGTTCAGGTGGTGTTGTCGCCCGCCCTGCACCGAGTGGCCCAGCGCGGCCTCCAACTCGGCCTTTTCGGCCGCCAGCCGGTCGGCGTCGCGGTAGGACTCGTACGAGCCGTGGAGTCCGACCTCCCAGCCCTCGGCGTCGAGCCGCTCGATCTGCTCTCGGATGCGGGGATCGTCCAGATCGTACCGCCCCGCGTACAGCATCCATCCCTCCATGGTCGCCCACTCCCGCGGCGGTCGGTCCCGAAAGAGCGACTGTTCGGAGAGGAAATAGAACGCGGATCGGACGCCGAGTTCGTCTTCGAGCGACGCGATCCGATCGAACTGCCAGTACGGGTTCGTCGAGGACAGCAGCGACGAGAGGTGATAACTCCGAGACGCCGACCCGCCGCCCGTGATCGCGTAATAGAGCGACTGGTACGTCTTGTACGGTCGGTCGACGTCGTGGGTCAACAGCAGCGCGAACGACGCGTCTTCCACGTCCGGGCGCGATCGGGTCACGAGTCTCCCACCTCCGTGACGACCTCGGTGAGGTACGCGGTGACGTCGATTTTGTCCGCGAGCAGCTCCCGGCGCCGGCGCCGCCAGCGCGCGCTCGCGCCCCCGTCGGCGGCTAGCGCCAGCGCGCGCTCGACCGCCTCGTCCTCGTCGTCCGTCGAGACGACTAACCCGTACTCCGCGAGGGCGGCGAAGTTCCCCATTCCCGCGCCGATGGGGTCGTATCGGACGGACGGCGTGCCGAGGACGCCGGCCTCGGTCGCCATGGTCGCGGAGTCACCGGCGTACACGTCGGCGAACGCGAGCAGCTGGTGCATCTCGTGTGCGGCGACCGGCGGCTCGTGTGCGGCCAGATCCGAGGGGAGCGGCTCCTCGCTGGTGACGTACACGTCACCGTGCGTGCCGAGCCCGTCGACGAGCGAGCGGACCGCGCTCTCGGAGAGCCCGTGCTTTCCGGCGTCGTGGTGGGCGTCCATCCCGACGAGCCGAACGACCGCGTACGGGTCGTCGGGTTCGACCCCCGCCTCTCGAAGCCGATCGGGGTCCGCCTCGAACCGCGCCGGATGGAGGTACGCGAGCTCGTGGAACCCGGCGTACCGCTGCTGTGACTCTCCCACGTCGCGGCCGAACTCGTCGGGAGTACACACGACCGTCGCGAACGGGGTCGTAACGCGGTCCAAGAGCCCGGCGGCCTCCGTGTCGTGGAAGACGACGTTCGGCACGTCGAGCAGGTGACCGACGTGAGCGGCCGCCGGATTCAACCGACTCACGATCACGTCGGGATCGAACGACCGGACGGTTCGGAGAAGCCGAAGCTCGCGCCACAGCCACTCTCTCGGCAGCGCGGCGGCCCCGCTCTTCTTCCGGGATATCGGGACGTGCGACACGTCGTACGCGTCGAGTAACTCCGTCGTCACGTCCTTTTCTCTGGAGACGACGCCGACTTCGTGGCCGTCGTCGCGAAGCTGCTCGATGGCGTGTCGGAAGAGGTGGACGTGTGCGGGGTGGCTGACGTCGACGAGGACTCGCATTACTCTAAGTAGCCGAGGTCGGCGAGCCGTTCTTCGACCTCGCGGTCGTCCACCTCGTCCTCCTCGCGGTTGTCGATGATCGGCTGTCGCGTCTCCACCGGACGGCCGCCGGGGGACGAGTCGGCGTCGAACACGTCGAGCACGTCACCGTCGACGTCGGTGGGCACGGGCGAGCCCATCGCGTGCAGGAGCGTCGGCATCAGGTCGGTGATCTCGGCGCGCTCGTCCAGTCCCGCCGACCGGAAGCTCGGCCCCGAAAACAGGAAGATCCCGTCGGGCATGTTGCCGCCGACCCAGACGCCGGAGTCGCTGAGCCAGTCGTCGGGGCCGACGGCGTCGCTCGTGTGGACGTTCTGGCCCTGATCGAGGAGGAGATCCGGCGCGTTCTCCGCGTACGGCCCCTCGTAATACTCCTCTCCGCGGTGGACCGCCTTCACGATCGGCTCGCCGGTCGTCGGGTGACGGAGCGCTTCGAGCTCCTCGATCAGCTCGTCGCGAAGCGCCTCGTACCCCGGGTCTTCGGGATCTTTGGTGAGGTAGATCGGTCCCTGATTGCTCGCGACGGCTTGAGTCTCGTCCCAGTCGATGATCGAGAGGATGCGTTCGTGCTTGACGCCCTCCTTCCACGGGACGACCTGCTGGACGCGCTCCGGGACGACTCGACTGAGCGTCTCCACCATGCCGAACCGCTTGGCGACGGAGAGGGCGCGCTCCCGAGTGACGCCGAGCGACTGTAACGCGTCGTCGACGCCGCCCGTGGTCGTGAGGTACCCCTGCTGTTCGAGCCAGGTGTTGATGTAAAACACCGTGTCGACGTGCCACGTCCCGTGATCGGACATGACGAGGATGTCGTGGCCCTCGTCGACGAAGCGTCCGAGGTTCTCGTCGATCCGCTCCCACGCGCGGCGCACGGGCTCCTCGTCCCAGAAGTAGTGCTGGAGCGCCATGCTGTAGAAGATGGTGAGGTGGAGGTAGTCCGGATTCTCGCGGTCGAGCAGTCGTTCGGCCGCCTCGAACCGGAGGTCGATGAGGTCGAGCACCCCCTGCACCTCCGATTCTCCCTTCTCCGTCGGCGAGATCATCGGGGAGGGATGCACCCTGTAGTCGAGCTCTTCCCGAAGGAATCGCTCGACGTCGTCCGGCGTCGCGAACCCCCGTTCGAGGGACCGGTACTCGGTCTCGGACGCGTCGGGACCACCGGCGACGACGAACCCGTCGATCTCCTTCGGGGGGTACGTCGAGGGTTTGTTGATCACGCCGGCCGTCATTCCCGCCTCGTTGAGGTAGTCCCACAGCTCCGCGCTCTTGAAATCGGTCGCGTCGTGGAACACGTGGTCGCGGTTCTTCGTGTCGATGCGGTCGAACCGGAACACGTCGAGCTTCCCGGGGTTCTTCCCGGTCGCGTAACACTTCCAGTTCGGCACGGTCAGCGGCGGGAGACAGCTCTCCGAGACGCCGCCGACGCCGTCGTCGATGAGTCGTTGCAGGTTCGGCAGCCGGCCCTCGTCGAGCCAGTCGCCGATCAGGTCCCAATTCGCCCCGTCGAGTCCGATTGTGAGCGTTGTCATGGTGTGGTCGGAAGTAGCCGCATACCGCGTTTGATCAGGTTCACTGCGCCGTCCTTGGACCGCTCGGCGAGCAGCTCAGGGTACGAGTCCGCCCAGCGGTTCGGGTGAGCGAGGATACACGACCGGTCGACCTCGCCCTCCCGGAGGAGCCGGACGAGGTCCCCCGTCGCGTCGGCGGTCACCGCCTTCGAGCCCTCGCCCATGGTGTGGTCTTTGATCTTCAACGGACCGTCGCGCCACGTCCGCCCCGTGTCGGAAAAGTACGTGACGTCCGTGAAATCCATCGAGAGGTAGGCCTCTCCGAGGAGGTCGTACGCCTCGAACCCCGGCGCACCGGGCGCGGTCCACATGTCTCGGTTGTCGTGCGGCGAGAGCGGGTTCCCGTGCATGCAGACGGTGTCGACGTCGACGGTCTCCCGGAGGTCGTCGAGGTTCGAACGGAACCGGCGATGCGCCGCGCGGAGCTCGCCGCCGGACCGGACGTAGTCCTCGTAGTGGTAGCCCACTTCGTGGCCCAGCGACTCGATCCACCGCGCGAGATCCGGATCGAACGTCGATGTCCGGAAGTAGTACGTGGAGGCGACCCCTTCTTCAGCCTCGGCTTCCGCCATCTTGGCCGCGTTCTCGGCTTTCCGGTCCACGTCGTGTCTGAGCACGACGAACCGCGGCGGTAGCTCGTCGGCCGCGAGGTACTCGCGGACGGTGAGCGCGTCGTACCCCGACTCGGTGACGGCGTCGAGGAGCCGGTCGTAGTCGCCGAACGTGAAACCGTCCGTCACTCGTACCCCCGTCCGACCGTGTAGACGAGGTGGTCGGTCCCCGACAGTTCCAGCGCGTCGCGGCCGTCGACGACGACCAAGGGCTCGTCGAACGAGTCCCAGTCGATGGCGTCGAACTCCTCGTGGGCGGTGACGAGGACGACCGCATCGAGATCGCTGTCGAACGCCTCGGTGAGCGGCACGTCCGTCGCGTCGAATCCATCGGCGCTGACGAGCGGGTCAGTCGCGAGCACGTCGACGCCGGCGTCGGAGAGCCGCTCGCAGACGCCGTAGGCGGGGCTCGCTCTGGTCTCCCGAACGCCGGCGCGGTACGTCAGGCCCAACACCAGCGCGGTCGCGTCGTCGGCGTCGACCTCCTTCGCCGCGAGCCCTTCGAGCGCCTTGTCGGCGACGAATCCCGGCATCGCGTCGTTGATGGAGCGCGACGTCTCGAGCAGCGGCGCGTCCGTCGTCAGCCAGTTGATGACGAAGTACGGGTAGTACGGGATACAGTGCCCGCCGACGCCCGGGCCGGGAATGTGAAGGTCACAGTACGGCTGAGTGTTGGCGGCCGCGATCGCCTCCCGCACGTCGCGGTCGAGCTCGTCCGCGAAGCGAGCGAGTTCGTTCGCGAGCGCGATGTTCACGTCGCGGTAGAGCCCCTCGAACACCTTGACCATCTCCGCGGTCGTCGCGTCCGCGACGGTGACGATGTCGTTGTCGACTAACGTTCCGTAGATGTCGGCCGCGGCTTGGGTGCTCTCCCGCGTGGCTCCGCCGACGATCTTCGGGTGGGTCCCTCTGATGTCCTGCAGCGCGCGCCCGCTGGAGGTCCGCTCCGGACAGAACGCGATCCCGAACGCGTCCGGGTTGAGTCCGCTCTCCTCCGTGACCAGCGGCCATAGGACGTTTTCGGTCGTTCCCGGCGGGAGCGTGGACTCCACGATGAGCAGATCGCCGGGATCGAGCCCCTGCGCGATGTCGGTCACCACGGACCGGACCGCCGAGAGGTCCGGCTGATTGTCCGCGTCGACGAGCGTCGGCACGATGACGACGTGGACCGCCGCGTCCGCGGCGGCGGCGGTGGGGTCGCTGCTCGCCGTGAGCGCGCCCTCCTCGACGAGCTCGGAGACGAGCTCCGGCAGGCCGGGCTCTCGTTCCACGGGGCACTCCCCGTTCCGAATCCGCTCGACCACCGATTCGTCGATGTCGACGCCGGTCACGTTCCCGGTGACCTCGGCGTAGACCGCGGCGAGCGGAAGCCCCATCTTCCCCAAGCCGTAGACGGCGACCGGGACGTCGCCGCTCTCGAACGCCGCTTGACGCTCCGCGGAGCGGTCGTTCGGTTCGAGGAACTGGCTCATCGCGTCACCTCCGTGAGCTGGCCGTCGGTCGCGGCGGCCAGCACGTTGTGTGACAGCTCGACCGATCGGAGGCCGTCCTCGGCCGTCACCACGGGCGGCTCTCCGTTCCGGACGGCGTCGGCGAACGAGCGAAGCTCTGCTTTTAACGGCTCTCCGCTCTCGACCATCGGCCGCTCGACGACGCTTTCGGTGCTGTGGCGCAGGTCGCCGTTCTCCTCCACGTACGCGGGCGTCGCGCTCCGGTGGATCTCGACCGACTGCTCGATGTAGTCGACGACGACCCGGCAGTCTCGGGCCGTGATCCCGAGCTTGCGGACCTTCCGTTGGGTCACGCGGCTCGCGGCGAACGTCGCCAGGACGCCGTCGAAGTCGACGCGGGCGGTCGCGTAGTCGCCGTCGGCGGTCGCCGAGGCCGTGATCGACCTCGCGTCTCCGTCGACGAGCGAGGCGGCGATGTCCAGGTCGTGGATCATCAGATCGAAGACGACGTCGGTCCGGCGGTCGCGCTCGACCGGTGGGCCGACGCGCCGCGCGTCGATGGCGATGATGTCGAGGTTGTCGACGATCCGCGTCAGCGTTCTGACTGCGGGGTTGAACCGCTCGACGTGTCCGACCTGGATAGTGATCCCGAGTTCTCGTGCGCGCGAGGCGAGGTCGCGTCCCACCGCGAGGTCGGTGACAAATGGCTTTTCGACGAGCGCGTGCACGCCGGCGTCGAGGCAGTCTTCGACCACTGGCGCGTGCGCGGGCGTCGGCACGGCGACGGAGACGATATCGACCGATTCGAGCAGCGTGTCGGGGTCCGACGCGGCGGTGTCGAACTCCTCGGCGACGCGCTCGGCCGCGCTCACGTCGAGGTCAGCCACGCCCGCGAGTTCGGTGTTCGGCAGTTCGCCGTAGACCCGGGCGTGATTCCGGCCCATGCTCCCGACGCCGATGACGCCGGCTCGGAGCGGTTCGTCGTTCACAGTCATGTGTTCTGCCGCTCGGCTTCGGCCGCGCCGGCGGCGTGCTCGGTGCGATCGAACGATTCGACGGCCGCGCCGATCGTCTGCAGGTCCTCGGTCGAGAGCCCGGGGTGAACCGGGATCGAGAGGACCCGATCGGCCGCCCGTTCGGCGACCGGGAACTCCCCGACGGTACCGTCGTAGGCGGGCTGGAGATGGATCGGCGTCGGGTAGTACACCGCGGCCCCGACGCCGTTCGCATCGAGGTGTCGCCGGAGTGCGTCGCGTTCCGTCGACCGGACCGTGTACTGGTGGTAGACGGACTGCACGCCGACCGGCTCGACCGGCGTTTCGACGCTCGTCCCGCGCAGCCGCTCATCGAGGTAGGCGGCGTTACCCCGCCGGGCGAGGTTAAACGTCGGGAGCCGTTCGAGCTGCGAGCGACCGATCGCGGCACAGAGGCTCGTCATCCGGAAGTTGTGTCCGACCTCCGCGTGCTCGTACTTGCCCGTCCGTCCGTGGTCGCAGAACCGGGCCGCCCGCTCCGCTATCTCCGGGTCGTCGGTCGTGATCATCCCGCCCTCGCCGGAGGTCATGTTCTTCGTCGGATAAAACGAGAAGCACGCGAGATCGCCGATCGACCCGACGCGCTCGCCGTGGTACTCCGCGCCGTGCGCCTGCGCCGCGTCCTCGACGAGGGCCACGTCGTGCTCGTCCGCGATCGATCCGAGCCGGTCCATCTCCGCGGGCGTTCCGTAGAGGTGGACCGCGAGCACCGCCGCGACGTCGTCCCGCTCCTCGAGGACCGCCTCGACGGCGGCCGGGTCGAGCGTGAGCGTCTCGGGGTCGACGTCCGCGAACACGGGCGTCGCACCGGCGTGTTTGATCGCGTTCGCGCTCGCGACGAACGAGAACGGCGTCGTCACGACGGCGTCGCCGTCGCCGACGCCGAGCGCTTCGAAGCCGGCGTGCAGCGCGGTGGTGCCGTTCGTGGTCGCGACGGCGTGGTCGGTTCCGCAGAACGTCGCGAACTCCGCTTCGAACCGACGCACCTCCTCGCCGTCGGCGAGCTGTCCGCGGTCGAGCACCGATTCCACGCGCTTGCGGGCCGTCGGTCCCACGTCGGGGTCTGCGATGGGGATCACCGCCGGTTATTCCCTCCGTCGAGGTCCTCGGGGAGTTGCTCGTGTCTCGCGGGCGCGCCGATCGCCAGCGTCTCCGGCGGCACGTCCTCGGTGACGACCGCGTTCGCGGCGACGAACGCCCCTTCCCCGACGGTCACGCCGGGCAGAATCGTCGCGTTCGCGCCGACGGACACGTCGGCTTCCAGCGTCGGCCCGTCGAGGGTCGTCTCGCGGCGCAGCGGCGCCGGGTCGTTCGTCAGCACGGCGTGCGGTCCCACGAACACCCGGTCGCCGAGCGTCGTGTTCCGCGGGAGGTACGCGCCCGTCTGGAGGCTGACTTCATCGCCGAGCGTACAGGCCCCGTCGACGACGGCGTTGGTCCCGACGAGCACGTCGTCGCCGGCCCGCGTTCCCTCGCGGACCACCGCGTGGTGGCCGGTCGAGAATCGGTCTCCGACTTCGACGTCCGCGTACACGACGGTCCCTTCGCGGACCGTCGGGTCTCGGCCGAACGTCGGGGTGCGTCCGTCCCGCTCGCGGAGCGTGGCGTCCTCTTCGATCCCGGACGGGCGCTCTCCGACTTCTGTCACGGCCGAACACCTCGAGTTGACTCGGCGGCGGTTTCCGGTGGCCGTTCGACGAGTCGCGTCCTAACAGCAGCGTGTAGTAAATCCATATCTGGTACGTTGACACCGCCCTGCGGCGGCGGTTACCGTGTGATTCCGACGTTTGCCTATTGTTATAGACGGGATGTCCAGCGGTTAGGCGTCGGTTGACAACGCGGGACACCCCCGATCGGTCGACGGTGTCTGATCGCCCGCGACGACCGCCCGAGACCCCGATCGATCGGAGCCGTCGGTGGTCCCTGATCGGTCGGGGCCGTCAGTGGTCGGCGGCGGACGGAGCGATCCGATCGACGGTCACGTCGTTCCGGTCGAAATCGGAGTTCTCGAACCGAAACGGCCGGCCCGTGACCGCGATCGAGGTGTTCCGGAGCGTCCCGGTGACGTTATCGGCGACGATGCCGTCTCGACCGGTTCCGGGATGGTGGATGCTGATGTCTCTCAGCGTGCACTCGCGAGCGTCGGCGAGTTGGATGGACGCGCCGGTTTCCGCCTCGCCGTCGATCCGGATGTTCTCACAGCGGAACGGCCCGCGACGCTCGCCGTTCACCCCGCTTTTAATTCGGATCGCGTTCACCCCGTCGGCGTCAACGCGGAGACGGCAGTTCCGGACGACCGCCGCCTCGAGTTCGGTCGCGAACGTCACCGCGCCGTCGCTGCTGGTCACGTCGAGGATCTCCACGAGGCAGTCCTCGACGAGCACCGACCGACCGCGCCGGAGGCGGATCCCGCGCATGTTGTCGCCGGCGCCCTCGGCGTCGTCGCACCGCACGTGGACGCTCCGAACGACCGCCTCGTCCGCCTCGACGCGCACTCCCGCGATCCCGTTGTTCAGGTACGTCCCGCCGAAGACGCGGACGCGACCCTCCGGGGGATCCGCGTAGAGACCGTTGTCCGGGAATCCGGCGACGTGACAGTCGATGAAGTCGATGTCGCCGGCGTTGTCGTCTCCCACCTCCATGCCCGTGACGCCCGTTCCCCGGAGAGCGCCGTCGGGCAGTCGGAGTCCCCGGACGATCCCGTACCCGTCCGGCTCGGTGACGTCGAACCGGAAGATGTCCTGTCGGACGTCGACCTCGCCGCGGACGGTGAGATTCCGAGCCAGTATTCGGTCGGTGGCCTTCGCGAGGAGAGGGCGCCCGCCGGTGTCGGCGGCGCGGAAATCGAAGGTCAGCCCCTCCACGGCCAGCTCGGACGCCGGGGTCCGCCCCCCGAGTCCGAACAGCACTTGGTCGTTCCCGTCGGCCGGCACGATCGTCGCGTCGTCTCCTTGCAGTCCGAACCGGGGGACCTCGGAGACGAACTCCGTTTCGAGGCGGTAACGCCCCGGCGGGAACGTCACGAGCGTGTCGTCGGCGGCGTGCGAGCGGAGCACGTCGTCGATCGGTCTCTGACCCGTCGGGTCGGCTCCGGCGTCGACGATGTCGACGGTGTGTTCGAACTCGTCCGCGAGGGAGGCTGCCCCCCCGTCGTCGGTCGGGGGAGTCGTCTCCGGCGGCGTCGGCGGGTCGTCGACCGTGCTTTCGTCGGAGTCGTCGCCGCCGCGTCCCGGCCAGGCGCATCCGGCGAGTGCTGGGAGGGCCGCGACCGCGGCGCCCGCGAGATACTTCCGACGATTCATTCACGCGTGGCTTCGCGCTCCTGTCGGTTGGTTATGCCGCCTTTCTGCTGAGTAAGCTCCGCATACGGAGCGAAAATCCGTCGCTCACGGCACCTCGATCACCGCGCGTCGAGTTCGACGTACGACAGCCCCCAGCCGCGGGGTCCGCTGACGTCGACGCCGCCGGGCGACCAGGGCGGGTCGCCGTCGCCGAGGTCGTAGGCGACGAGCTTCGTCGGAGACGTGACCCGATCCAGCGGGAACGCCCCGTCGAAGTGAAATCCGTGGTCCGCCAGCAGGGACCGCGGGATCGCGGTCCCGCAGTAGGCGAGCAGGTCCGCGTCGCGGAACTCCTCCGTGACGTTCGCGAGCAGCGCTCTGAGGGCCGTGTCTCGCCGATCGGACGACGCCAGCGGCAGCACGTCGACGATGTTCGCGGTCGTGACGCCGTCGGCGTCGGTCTGGGTTCCGGTGACGATCGCGGCGTCCGTCCGCCCGTCGGTGGTCGCCGAGAACGCTCGATACTCCCACTTCGGGTTCTGATACCGCCACGCCAGGAACGGCTCGTCGCGGACGGCGTGGACCGACGACGGATAACCGCGCTGGTAGAGGTCGGCGAGCAGCGATATCGGCATCTCTCCGTGCTCGATCACGGTCACTTCCTCCGGGACCGTCGCGAGCCGATCCCGCCCGTCGAGGTACGTCCTCGCCGCGGGCGCGGCGGCCCGAGAGGCGACGGAGACCGGTAGGCTGTCGGTCGCGGCCGCGAGGGCGCTCGGGCGCTGCACGCGGTAGAACGACGGCAGGTGAGCGACGACCTCGCCGCCCGCCTTGAGGAACCCCGGTCGCGAGAGGTCGTTCGGACAGTTGTAGCAGAACTCGACCGGCATCTCCCCGTAGTGGTCGAGCGCGCGCTCCGTCAGTCGGCTGAACACCCCGCGGCGGCGGTGGTCGGGATGGACCATCGTGTCTCCGAACCGCATCGCCAGGGCGGTCTCCTCGCCCGTCCGCATCAGGAACGGCACCTGGGCTCGCGCTCCCGCGAACTCGCCGTTCGCGCTCGCGACGAGGATCGGCACGTGTGCCACTCGCGGGTTATCGACGTACTTCCACTGGAACCACTCGTCGCTCCCGCCGCCGAACGTGTCGTTGTAGAGGTCGACGAACGGATCGCGGTCCCCAGGGTCGAACCATCGGACGGTGTAGTCCGCCGCATTTTCAAGCGCCATGCGACGAGAATGTGGTCGACAGCGCCTTCGTTACCGACGTTGTACCGAGCCTACTCCGACGGGTCGGCGTGGACCCGCCCGTCGTCGGGAGGCGCGTCCTCGCCGTCCAGCGCCCCGTCGTCGGGGAGCGCCTCGTCGTCGGGAAATTTCTCGCAGTCGCTGGTGTGGTCGAAGTTGTGCCGATCGTTGCAGATGTCGGCCTGCATCGGTGATACGAACGAGTCGGCGACGGTACAGTACGGCCGGTCGTTTTCAAACTCGTGTTCTTCGTCGCTCTGCTGGTAATTGAGGTATGGACACGTCATCGCTCTGGCCGATGACTGCCGGGCACTATGTTAGCCGGTGCCTGTCGCTATCGGATCCCGAGCCGGTCGCGGGCCTCCGCGGGGGTAGCGAGGTCGGCTTCGAGCAGGTCGGCGATGTTCGCGGTTCGCTCGACGAGCTGCGCGTTCGATTGGACCGGTTCGCCCTTTCGGTAGTAGAGGTTGTCCTCCATGCCGACCCGGACGTGTCCGCCGAGGATCATCGAGAGCGTGGTGAGCGGCAGCTGGTGCCGCCCGACCGCGAGCAGGTTGAACTCCGAGTTCTCGGGGAGGTTCGAGATGAGGTTCAACACGTTCTCCGGCGTCGGCGGTGTGAACGTCCCGTGTCCGAATACGAGGTTGAAGTAATACGGCTCTTCCAGCGCGCCCCGATCGATGAGGCGGTACGTCTCGTTTATGTGCCCGTTGTTGAAACACTCCAGCTCGGGTTTGATGTTCTTCTTCCGCATCTCGGCCGCGAGCCTGTCGATGTTGTGTCGCGTGTGCTCGGTGATGATGTGCTGTCCGCGGTTGAACGGCCCCATGTCGAGACTCGCCATCTCCGGGGCGGGATCGGTTCTGATCCCCTGTACGCGGGAGTCGTAGGTGCTCTGTCCGCCCGTCGTGTTCTGGATGATGATATCGTCACATCGGTCTCTGACGGCGTCGTTCACCTCCTGAAGCCGTCCGGCGTCGTTTTCGCCGTGTTCGTCTCTCGCGTGGAGATGGCAGATCGCCGCACCGAGCTCCTCGCAGGCGGCGACTTGTTCGGCGATCTCCTCGGGCTGCTCGGGTAGATTCGGGTTCTTGTCCTTGCCGTGAACGCCTCCGGTCGGTGCGACGGTGAGGATGACGTTCCGGTCGTTGAGGTACTCCTCGTAGCTCATCGTTCGACCAGACAGCGGGGACTCATCGACTTTGTTTGGCCCTCCATACCACCGGCATCGACGGCGGTCCGAGGCGAGTGCGATGTCTCCCGGTCGCTTGAGCGTCTCCGCTCCCGACCCAGGTTCCCAACTTGCCGGTCTGCGTCCTGGTTGGCACTGCATAACAATGCGATCGAGAGAGAACGGGTGAGTGATGACGCCTCCGTTTACCGTGCTCGACCGGATCCAGGCGCTCGACGGCGACGAACTGCCGGAGTTCCTCGCGTCGCTGTGGCAGCGCGCCGGGTGGACGGTCGACGCGAAACGATCGAACCCACCAGCGGTCGTCGTTCGCCGCGCGGTCGGTGAGGCCGTCGAACGGGCCGTCCTCCACCCGGTCATTTCGTCGGGACTGACCTCGATCGACGATGTCGATCTGGCCATCGACCGGGGACGCGACCGCTCCGCGGACCGGGTGATGCTCGTTTCGACGACGGGGTTCACGCCCGACGCTCGGCGGCTCACCGACGCGTACGGCGTCGATACGATGGGGCCCGAAGGCCTCGCGCGAGTCGTCGTCGCGCTGGGCGCGGACGACCTGTTCGATCGACATCGAACGACCGACGCCGAGATTGGTAATTGAAATATCAAGAAACGAAGCGATTCGAAGTATATTTGTATGCCCGATTTAGATTCTGGGCCGTACAGACGTTGGAAGCGAGTATGATGTACCAGGATAAACATACGGATCCGGATCGTTCCCGAGAATCCTACCAGACGGATTGGACCGAGTATAACCACCCGAGCACGGCGGTCGTCGAAGCAGTCGCGACGGCGACCGACCGTGACCAAACCGATCTCCACCCGCTTTACGACTACCTCGACGGTGACGCGCTCGATGCGCTTCTCAGTGCCGCGGACACGGCACTCACGATCTCGTTCACGTACGACGACGCCTGGGTCGACGTCAGTGCCACCGGGTCGCTGACGGTCTGGGTCGAGGACTGATTCTTCGGTCACCGATTCTCCGCTCGACAGCGGTCCAAAAGAGCGGGATGGACCGCCACGGACCTCACCGGAACTTTCCGTAGAGTTTCATCGCCGCCAGCGCCGGCCAGGATCCCCGATCCGCCCGGTAGTACGTCGTCAGCTCCGGCGCGAACTTGGACTTGTACCGGCTGAGTCGGCGGTTGTTCGCCCCGGCGAGGTCGTACGATTCGACTCCGCGGTCGACCGCCTGCGTGATGTACCACCAGTCCACGAGGTCCGTGACCGGAATCTCGACGTCGCGGTCGGCGACGCTGATCCAGTCGATCGCCTGATCGCCGAGTTCGAGGAGAATTTTCCCGCCCGCGAACTCCCCATCGCACCGACACACCACCGGCCGCACGACGCCGTCCGGTAGCTCTTCGAAGAGTCGGCGCATGAACGCGGCGTCGATCGGGAACGATTCGCCCTGCTCGGCGTGTCGCTCCGTGGCCCCGCGGATCAAGGGCTCGATTCCCCGCTGATCCTCTGTGATCGTGTATTCGACGTCGTACTCGGTCGTGATGTTTCGCCGGGCGTCGCTGCTGAACGACTCCAAGAGGGCGTCCGTCCCGGGTTCGAGATCGATGACGTACGTGTGTCGCGGGGTCGCCTCGTAATCGTTCCAGATGAACGGTCGCACGTCGTCGTACCGCGGTCCGGTCCGAACCGTCGTGAACGCCGGGCTGTGCTCGGCGTCGAGCCACTCGACGCACCCGTCGAGGAACCTGCTGTGGCGCAGCTCCCGGCGTCGGCGCTTCAGCTTATCGACGTTCAGCAGCACCGGCCCCAGGTAGTACACCTTGAGGCTCGGCGGCGGGGAGAACGCGACCGTGATCGGCCCGACCTCCTTCGTGAACACGGGAAACGCGCCGCACGGCTCTTGGCCCTTGTACCCGACAAGCCGGTGGACCGTGGTGTTCGATTCGTCTGCGAGCACGTCGAGGGCCTCCGCGAGGTGGAACGGTGTCGCCATCTCGGAGGTGGTGACGAGGCTGTTCCACGCGCTCGGGTCGTCAAGGGACCGAATGTCGATGCTCATCGGTCGGTGTCTATGTACCCGAGGTTTGCGAGACGCCGCTCTGCCGCCTCGGCGTCCGTGTGCTGGGTCGTGTCTTGTGTGAACGGCTCGTACGATTCCGGTTCGGGGGCGTCGACGACGTCGAGCGGCTCCCCGTCCATTCGGGTGCTCGGAGGGACGCCGAGGGACGCGAGGACCGTCGGGGCCACGTCGAAGAGGTGTGCGTTTTCGAGATCGCCGTCCGGATCGACCCCGGGGGCGACGACCGCGATGATCCCGTCGAGCTTGTGGTTCCACAGCTCGTCGGGCTCGGCGAAGGTGTCCCCCCGCAGCGACGCGGAGAGGTAGTTGTCGAACTCGGCCGGGATCGTCACGATATCGACGGCCTCGTCCACGAACGGTCCGGTGAAGTACTCCTCGCTCGCCGCGACTTCCTCGAAGACGGGATCGCCCTCCGGGGTCCGAGCCGCCGAGAGCTCCTTGATGACGTCGTTGCGAACGGTCGAATACTCGTTCGGAGAGACGTTTCCCTCCGGGTCCCGGCCGGCCTTGTTGATGCGGACTCCGAGCTCCGTTCGCGAGCGCATGTACGCGGTCGACTCCGCGAAATCGACGCGCTCGGTCGCGGCGCGCACGGTGTCGGACGAGACGTGGTTGAGGACGATTTCGTCGAGGGAGAGCCGCGAGAGTATCGCGTGGAGCCGCTGGCTCGTGAGGCCGACCGACGAGGCCGCCTGGAGGGCTCGTTGGAGGATCGGCGAACCCGACGTGTCACCGTCTCGTTCCCGCGCGAGCGCGGTCCACGACGGCATGCTCCCCTCGCCCCGGGTCGACTTCAGGAGGTCGAGGTCGCGCAGGAACTCGTTCACTCGGAACTCGCAGCCGTCGTAGGGGCCGATCCCGTGATCGCTCGCGACGATCACCGTCTCCGGGTCGCAGGCGTCGAGTATCCGACCGATCTCTTCGTCCACCGTCTCGAAGACGGTATTCACGGCGACCTCGTCTTCGGGTCGCTCGTGAAAGACCGAGTCGGTCTGTTGGAACTGCACGAAGCCGAAGTCCGGCTCGTACTCCGCCGTGAGGTGTCGGAAGGCGCGACCGCGCATCTCGATCAGCCGCCGGTACCACTCGATCCGTTCGTCTCCCTCGACGCCGTCCGGTTCGTACACTCGGTATTCTCCGATCTCCTCACGGAGGTCGTCGAGGAGTCCCGTCGGGTGACACGTGGGCTCGTCGGGGCCGATGTACCCGGGAACGAGCGCGCCGTCGAACGGTCGCGGTGGGTCCGTGACCGGAACGTTCACCACCACGCTCGATAGCCCGTGGTCGTCGAGCAGCTCCCAGATCGCGTGTTCGCGGACGTGCGTCCGGTTGATCAGGCTCCAGTCGTACCCGTCGAACGTCAAGAAGTCGAACGCCCCGTGTTTCCCCGGGTTCACGCCGGTGTACAGCGACGGCCAGGCGCTCGGCGTCCACGGCGGGATCTGCGATTCGAGGTCGTCGACGGCTCCGCGGCCGAGCAGTCCTTCGAGATTCGGGACGCGGCCCGACTCTAGCAGGGGCCGAAGGACCGATTCCGACACGCCATCGAGACC
This sequence comes from Halorubrum aidingense JCM 13560, assembly GCF_000336995.1. GTDB lineage: Archaea > Halobacteriota > Halobacteria > Halobacteriales > Haloferacaceae > Halorubrum > Halorubrum aidingense. Next base: position 44,917 of record NZ_AOJI01000002.1, read on the forward strand.
CAAAAGCAGCGTCTGGACCCCATCTGATTCTCGTTCACTCACGAGTAGGGTGTGCGCCGACCCGGCCATTGTTATGATGGGGTTGTCGACGGTCGACGCGACGCCGCACGCGAGCGAACCGCGATCCTGTCGGAGTAGGAACGTGTTAACCCCAATTGGCGCGTGTAAGCCGATCGTACTCCGTCTCGATCCCAACCGTGGCGACGACTGGTAACTACTCGGCCACCATCTGTCGCTAATAAAGGCGATCCTACCGACTCCGGACGGTCAACTCGTCAGAATCACTTTCAAAGTAACCCCGGATTACCGACCATGGCGAAACGCCACAACGACGACGAACGCGGGAATGACGACCTTACCGAAGAGAAAGACGAGATTACCGGCAGCGCTACACCCGGGTCCGAGCAATCGGGCGCCGAGGGCTCGGCGTCGATGGCTCGCCGAACGCTGCTGCAATCGGTCGGCATCGCGGCGGTGGGGATCGGCGGTGCGGCCGCCGCTTCCGGCAGCGCGAGTGCCGCCGAATTCACGTCGGACCCGAGCGGCGAAGTCGTGGTGTCCCCCGGCGAGTACGAGTGGACCGACTCGCTGGACATCGGCTCCGGTGACGCGCTCATCGGCGACGGCTCGCCCGGCGACGTCGTCGTCCGGCTCAATTCCGAGACCATGGACGGGTCCGTCGAGGGCCGCCTGGAGAACGTGGTCGTCCGCGGGGAGAACCCCGAGTCGAAGTCCGGGCTCAGCGTCTACCCCGGCGCGACCATCGACGGGTTCGTCTGGCCGGAGGGCGGCCAGCAGAGCGAAGACCGCGCGCTGTACACGCCGACCGGCGGCGACGAACGGCTGACGATCCGCAACTCCGCTTGGGCGAACGCGGTGAACAACGGCGCGTACGTGGACAAGCCGCCCGTCACGATGGAGAACTGCGCGTCGATCAACAACAACATCGCCGGCATCCGAGTCGGTCACCGCGACGGAACGAGTGAGGACGAGACGACGTACGTGCGCAACTGCCTCGTCGCGGTCACCGACGACATCCAGAACGACGACACGAACTCGCCGAACGCGCGCGGGCTCCGCATGCGTCACCCCGGCAACGTCGTCATCGAGAACTGCTGGTTCGTCTACCTCGACGTCGACGGCCCGGCCGACCTGATCGAGCTCCACGACGGCGCGGCGGGCTCGTCGGTCGAGATCCGGAACTGCCACTTCCACAACGACACGAGCCGCGACCTCGTCCGCGACAAGTCCGACGACGACATCGACGTCGTCATCGAGGACTGCACGGTCTCCGGCAGCGGGAGCCGAGCGATCGAACCCGACTACGACGGCAACGGCATCACGGAGGACGCGGAGGCGTCCGTCCCGCTGCCGTCGGCGGTCACCGGGTACGCCGCGGCCGACGACGTCTCGGGGATCGACGCCGGGAGCGCTCCCTGGTCCGACGCCACGATCGAGAGCGGCGCTGACGAGGACGAGGATACGGCCGACGAGCACCTGATCGTCTTGCACGCGAGCCCCGACAACGGCGGCGACGTGGACCCGTCGTTTACCGTCGACGGATCGATCAGCTTTGCGGACGAAGCCGAACCCGATACCGACACGATCGTCGCTAACGACGACGGCACCGTCACCGCGACGAGCGTCGGTCTGGACCCCGACGCCCTCGACTCCTTCCGGTTCGACGGGAGCGTCGTGGACTACGACGTCCCGAGCGACGCGGTCGTCGACGTCTCTCTCGACGGGGACACGACCTCGTTCGCTGCGCTCGTGGGCGAAGACGACGACACCACGGACACCGAAGACACCGAAGACAGCGGGAGCAGCGGCAACGACGACGGAACGACCGACGGAGACGACAGCGACGCGGACGGGTCCGACGCTTCCACCGAAGACCAGACGGACGACGGCTCCGACGCCTCGTCGCTGCCGAACCAGCTCACCGTCGACGGCCGCGCCGACAAAAAGGTCACCCGGTACACGTTCACCGTCTCCGGGGACGTCGCCCGCGACGCCGACGCCAGCGTGGTGACTGACGACGGTACCCCGTGGGACCGGATGGAGGACATCGCGGAGGACGGGAAGGTCATCGGCCTCGTCGGCAGCGGCGTCGACGCGTACCGCTTCGACGGCGACATCACGGCGGTCACCGTGGACGGGGACGCGAACATCTCCGTCGAATACGACAGGTAACCGTGCCGACGAAGTCCGACTGGCGGGACGCGCCGAGGGATCCCGACACGGCCGTGGACCTCGGCTACGATCTCCTGGATCTCGACGTCTTGCCGACGTCGATTGAGGGGCAGTCGCGACTGATCGTACTTCCCGCAGCCGAGGAGCAGTTCCACGAGGACGCGTTCCTCGTCGTCAACGAGGAGCTCGTGTGCGACCTCGGTACCATGGTGTAGCACGCGACTCCCCTGCTCCCCGGCCGGGTCTCTGGGTTCACGGTGTGTCGTTCACCGGCGGATGTCGCCGAAGCGCTCGACGAGGAGACGCTCGGTCCCGCGACGCAGTCGCTGTGAGATCGCCGTGTCCGAGACGCCGTGGCGATCGGCGAGCTCCCGGAGCGAGATCCGGCGAGGGACCGCGAAGTACCCCGTCTCCAGGGCCGTTCGAAGCGCCGCTCCCTGCGCGTCCGTGAGGACCGACGACCGATCCGATCTCGCCGACACGCCCGGCTGAACGCGCTGGACGGTCACGCGCGTCCCGGCCTCGGGACACGTTCGGTACCATTTTGAAACCGCCGCGGCGGACGGAAACCGAAGCGTCAGGTTCCACGCTCCCGCGTCTCTGAACCCCGAGAGACAGGTCGCCTCGCTCGCGAGCAGGGCGTCGAACACCGCGGACTCTCCCGATCGACACTCCGCACGAACCAGTCGCTCCCCGTCGATCCGGGCGACCGACTTGACGCCCCCGTCCCCGATCGCCGTCGCTTCCCATTCCGACGCTTCGTCGGCGTCCGCTATCCAGAGGTACTGGAACTCGCCGTTGGCGAAGGGAACGCACCGTTCGAGCTCGATCCGTGTGTCGGCCGGGACCCGCCGTAAGACGAAGTGCTCGGCGGGCACCGCGACGTTCACGTGGACCGGCATCTCGAACGACCCCTCGGGGGTCCCCCGAGTCTGTCACCGTCGCGGTGCGGGACGGCTCCGGTGCGATCCCGCGAGACGGCCCCGGGGCGATCCCGCGAGACGGCTCCGGCGTGATTCCGCCCCTTCGACGGGCGGTGCTCAATCGCCTCGACGACACGCAGCGCTCGTCGCCGGAGGCGTGGCTGGCGACTCCGCTTGTCGCTCCGAGAGGCTTCGGGTCTCACACGACACGTGACAACTGTCCAAACCATAAACCTATGTTTCGACCCACGCGATCCGCCTCGATCTGATAAACGCCTTCGGTGACGATGGCGACGGCTTACGTCCGATGCCCTCGAAATCAGGATGTGGTCCCGAAGGGGAGACCCGGACGACGAGACCACGAACCACGGTGACTACCACATGGTACGAAATTTCAAGCCCGAAGACGAGGGAAAGGCGGTCATGACGAAGGACGGCGAGACCGTTGGTACTGTTGAAAAAACAACCGGAGCGGAGATTCACGTGAAACCCGAGGGCGGACTGTCTCAGAGCATCCGCCGCCGCCTCGGCTGGGCGGAAAAAGACGCCGACACGTATTCGGTTCAAAAATCGAACGTCGAAGAGATCACCGACGACGGGATCCGACTGAAAGAGTAGCGATCGAGCGCCGGTTCGGTTACCTTTTTTGCCCGATGTCGGCCTTGGCCGTTTGCCGCGGATCCACGACGATAGCCTCCGACTCCACGCCGACGACGGCGCGGTGATCGAGCGGAAACAGCGATCCCTCACACTGCGGACCGCAGATCCACGAACTCCACCCTTCCAACAGCCCCGATCTCGGCCGCACGTAGGCGTTCCCGTCTCGGACGGCCGCGACCGATCCGAGAACCGCCCCGTCCCGGCTCACGATCCGTTTGCCTTCGTCGGCGCTCCGAAGCGATCGGGCCATCGCTACCGCCTCGCGCTTGCCGAGCGATACGTTCGGTGGTTCGCTGTGCTCATGCTGTTCGGCCCCCATGTCTCTAGCACGCACCCCCGACTAATAGTTAGGTAGGTCTGTGGGCGTCACTGACGCTCCGCGGACGCTTCTTCCTCGTCGAGCCGACCCGACAGCGCTCCGAGGTGCTCGATCCCCACGACCGCGACCACGTCGCCCTCCGAACGCAGCTCGGTCAGCCGCGTCGCCATACTCTCTTCGCGCGCCTCGTCGATCACCGCCGTGGCCCGCGGCAGTTCGATCGCGCGTAGGAACGACTGTCGCTCGGTGACGTGATCCAACTCGCTTTTCGCCTGAATCCGCGGCGAGTCGAACAGCGTACTGTCGTACCGGATGTGCGTGTACACCTTCGGGGTGATCGGCGTCGTCCGCCCGACTGCGGCGCCGACCCGACACGCCAGCGCGTGTCCCATCCCCCGCACTACGTCGCGACCGAGTTCGAGGATTTCGCTCGACGAGAACCGATCCGAGACCACGTGACGCAGTAGCAGCCGGAGGTACCTGGCGTTCGGTCCGTCGATCCCGACGATTCGAACGTCGCCGGCCGTCTGGATCGCGGTGCTCATTTCACCTCCCAGCCGAGGCGGCACGTGGTCGTCGCTGGCGTACAGACGGAAGAGCGGCACCGCGAGAGACGGCAGTTCCAGTGCGAGGACCTCCGGCGTGACCCTCTCGAGGACACGAGCGACTCGCGCCATGCTCGACGGGTGATCGTGCGCCACGCCGATCAGCAACACCGCACCGCGGTCGCCGTCGCCGGGATGACACCGGAGGTACCGTTCGAGGCGCGGATCCGTCGTCCCGTCTTCATCCGCGAAGTCGACGTCAGAGCAGTCGAACATATGTAACTATACTCCGTGGTACGGCGGGGCTCGCATTGACGGTATCGGTGTTGGGCGCTGGGGACGAGGCCACAAGCTACCACAGCGTAGCATGCTGTTAACTAACCCGCCCGACTCGCATCGATCCAGTGGGACGAAACGACGTGCACCCTCACACCACCAGCCCGACGACCCGGAAGCGCTCCGACGACCAACCGCGGGACGTCGACCACCCCCGCGTCCGTACCGATGGTGGAACGCCAGCCACGACCGAGCCGACGGATCACTCCGACGATCGCGACACCGAGGGCGGACGGTCGCGATTTCAATCGCTCTTCGTCGAGCTCACCGGCACCGAAGAGGTTGTCGAGCGGCAACACCCCGACAGCCCCTCTCGGCTGCTCGACGACGACGACGATGCGAGCGGCGGGATCTCCGACTACCTCACCGATATCGCACGCGACGACGGCCTCGCGGATACGCGATCCAATCCGGAGCCGGACTGATTCGGAACCGGATTGACTTGGAATCGGACTGATCCGGAGTCGGACGACTGGCCGCGAACTCCGGTGCGGTAGCCTCGCGGGCCGCCGCGGGGCGGCCACATCGATCCTTCGGCAATCGACCTCCTAAGGCCGTGTCCGAAGGCTCGCCTCGAAGGGACGGCCTACTCGCGGTAAGTTCGATCAACTTTGGCTCGCTTGATATTACATCAGTACGTATGTAATGGCAACGTTGTGGCACGGTGGGTGCGTTTTTGTCGCGTCGCGGCCGCCGCGACTCGCGGTGGTTGGGAACCAGCCCATCCCCGATTAGGACAAGCTTAATGCCGTACCGCGGCGTCGTTTCGAGATTCTGTCCGCTCCTCTTTTTCGACCGAAATGGGTCGTCATCTCTCGAAAAATCGCGCGCTTTCCGACGGCCGGCGATCGCGGTACCGACAGCTCGCGGCTCTCGGACGTCGACAAGTGGTTCCCCGTTGTCCTCGGGCGAGGCGCGTGCCACTCGGTCGTTCCGTCACTCGGGCGGGGCGAGGTCTGTGATCGTGGATACTGCGATGGCTATCGCGGCCGCTACGAGTATGCTCACGAGAAGTATCAATAAACCTATCCGTGTCCCGGTGACCGTTCTCGGATCGATGCCGACTCGCGCTTTCGGACGATTCCGATTTTCTGGCGCTGTCTCCTCTTTCACCCGTCGTGATCGAACGTGGTGGCTAGACGCCCTGCCTGTTCGGTAGCACCGTCGTACGCCCTCGTTACGACGGCCTTAGTCGCTCTTGTCGTCGGGCTCCAGAATTCCCGGGTTCCGCTTGTACTTCGGCGTTCCCGCAAATTTCTTCATTCGCTCCCATTCTGCCTCGGTAATCTCGTGTGACATCGCCCTACGTAGGGCTAACGTGTGTATTGTTATATTTGCCCTACATGTTTTCGGCGTCAGACGCGCGGTGGCTCGTAGACGGGTACGAGGATAATAACGAAGCCCGCAGTGGTCGAACCGCCGCCGGGGCGTGGGTCCCGGGCCGGTCCGGTGTCCCCCCGATTCGGCTCGGCTGCGTTCCCCGCCGCGCCCCGTCTGTCATGCCCAAGGGGCTTCCACCGCGGTCTGTTTATCTATACACATTATACTCGTTATACTGATCATCAGTCGTATTAGGCCAACCGATCGGCCAGAGACGGTGTTTTTCACGTGCTAACCGAACCACTATATATCATGATGGTTATTGTACTCTGAAGACAGATCGTTCAGTTGATGTCCCCCAGCCACAATATGTCCACGAAACAAAAAACACCCGCGGCGGAAGGCGAACAAGGGGCTTCGAGCCCTCAGACACCTCTCACACTGACCGAGGACGCGTCACTGGACACCACGTTCGACCTGCTGAAAAACAGGCGACGAAGGCTCGTACTGCGACACCTCGCGACCGCGTCCCAGCCGGTTTCGCTCAGCGATCTCGCGGAGCACATCGCGGCCGCCGAGAACGGGATCGAGCGAGACCAGCTCAGCTCCCAACAGCGAAAGCGCGTGTACATCAGTCTGTACCAGTCTCATCTTCCGAAGATGGACGAGGCAGGTGCGATCCAGTTCGATCAGGATCGAGGGACCATCTCGCTCACCGACACCGCAGACTCGTTCTACGAGTACCTCGACGGGGCGCCGGATCGAACGTCGTCTCACGGGGTACCGATGTCGAAAGAATGGCGACTCGCCGTCGCCCTGGTGACCGGCGCCGCCTACGCCGCCGCGGCGTTCTCGGGATTGACGGTCCTCGCTTCGGGCGCCGTCTTCCTCTTTCTCTGCTGGTTCGTCGTTCGAAATCCCTTCAGCTGATCGGCTGGATATCCGCTTGTCACCCGCTCAGAGCACTCCCGCTCCTTGGACGTCTCGACCCCTACGCGTGGAACGATCCGAGACAGTTGTACAGCTGTCGCTCGTAGATGTCCGGCTGCTTGCTGATCCCGAGGTGCGAGCCGATCTTGGCGTCGCTCCAGTGCGCTTGGTCCGTCCCCGCTAACAGCTGTCCGAGCAGACGGGGATCCACGTCCACTTTGACGTACCCGTCGTACTGGTCGAGGTCCGGATCGCGCACGATCTCGTACCCCTCGCCGTCGAAGGGGAGTTCGACGTACTCGTCGTCGAGCAGGCTGACGAGCACCGTCGTATCGGTCCGGAAACTGACCTTCTGTCTGTTCTCCTCGAACCCTTCGTACGCTTCGGGCAACCGATCGTACAGCTCCTCCGGATCGGGTTTCGGCTCGTCCTCGTAGGTGAAGCTCCGATCGGCGAGCTCCTCGTTGATGTACCGCCACTTTTCCTCCTGATCGACCGGCTCGTACGGCTTCGACATCTCGCCCGTCGTGAGGTCGATGTGCTCTTCGGAGTTGAGGAACACGCACTGATGCTCGTCGGGGTCGATATGGGACTCGAACCATTCGAGCGCGGCGGCCCGCGGCGGGTTCGCCGTGTATTCGTTCAGCGGCGACAGATCGCCGGCGAGCACGTACTCTCCGGCGAAGGGCATGTAATAGTCGGGCTCCATCAGATCGATGAACTCCGTCGCCAGTTCGTGCTTCTCGAGTATGACGTCCTGGCGCGCCTCCAGCTTCTCCTCGTGGCTGTAGTCGGTCATACACTGCGGGTAGAACTGCGCGGCGCTGTACTGGTGACAGAGGAGATCGATATCGCCGTACCGGTCTTTCACCTGTCGCATGCTCTTTTCGACCAGCGGGTACGGACAGTCGTTCATGTTCACGACGGTGTGTTCTCCGTCGTCGATGGCCGCCAGCGAGTCGACCTGCGTCGATCCGAGCTCCGGATTCCCTTCGACCCACGAGCAGCCGAAGTAGTTCCCGCACAGCTCCGGATCGCACGCGTCGGCGGCGAGGACGTTGATGTGGAGGTCGCCTTCGAGGTGCATCCGCGAGTCGTGTTCGAGTTCGGTCACGTCGAACCCGAGCTCCTCGATCTCATCGCGCAGGTAGTCCCACCGGTAGTCGTGGATCAGGACCGGAATGTCCGAGTCCATCCGGCGGAGCGTCGCCGGGTCGAAGTGGTCCGGGTGAATGTGCGAGATGTAGATGTAGTCCACGTCGTTGAAATCTTCGGGGTCCGAATCGAGCGGTGGATAGTGACACCACGACCCGTAGAACGCGCCGTCGACGAGCCACGGGTCACACAGGAGTGAGGCATCCTCGGTCTCGACGAGGATGGCCGCTGAACTGAGGTACGAGACTTTCATTGCTTCGGTAGCAATCATACTGGGCCGGTGTAATCGTTATACAGGCGTTATTTCAATACCACATCTTGACCTGTCTCGACGCCCCGAACACGTTCGGCCGACGGTCGCAGGCACGCGGTAACCGGTCGCGATCGTACGAGAGGGGCGTGAACACGCGATAGGCGGCCGCGAGCGGAGCACAAGTTACGATTACGCCGATTCGTGGTCGTACAACTACATTACTCTCGTGTATGCTACAGATAACGAAAGGCACCGCTCATTAACATCTGTCCGTGGTCCTCTCCGAACAGACCATGCTTCGTGGGTGGCGTGCGCTCGCGTTTGCAGGTCACTACTCACGGGTCGAAGCGCTTACCGACGACGGACTGAACAAGGTCCTCCGCTACCACGCCGTCGGCAGTGGGTTTTACGACAATATCGACCCCGAACGGCTGCGTCGGGACGTCGAATACCTTGACGCCCACTATGAACTCGTCGACCTTCCGGAGGTCCTCGAGTCGAGCGAGCAGAAACGGATCGCTCTGACGTTCGACGACGGCTACCGCGATTTCTACCGGAACGTCGTTCCCATCCTCCGCGAGTACGAGGTGCCCGCGACGGTGTTCGTCATCGCCGACGCGGTCGAAGACCGGTCGTACTCCCACACCGAACAGTTCGACTGCGAGTACATGACGCGCGAGGAGCTCGACGAGCTAGTCGACGAGGAGCTCGTCACCGTCGGGAACCACACCCGGTCGCATCCGCGACTGGGGGAACTCCCGCACGAGGACCTCGAAGACGAAATCGCCGGCGCGCAACGACGGCTCGGATCCCTCCTCGACACCGAGATCCGCCGATTCTGCTATCCGTACGGCAGTTTCGGCGAGCGCGCCGTCGAACTCGTCGGCGAGACGCACGATTTCGGTGTCTTCGGCCGCGGTCGCCGCGAGCCGATCACCCAGTCGACCGATCCAGCGGCGATCCCCCGCATCAACGGCGCGAACCCGTTCTGGGAGGTCCGCTGGGACCTGTCCGACACCGCGACGGCCGTCGGTATGACGCTGGACCGGTTCGTGTGACTGCCGACGCCAGCGCCCGCGCCGTCACCGACTGACCAAGTAGTACTCGTCTTCCGAGAGCCGGTCGTCGAGCAGCGCGTCGACGTCGCTGGCCCGACAGCCCTGAATCCGAACGTCGCCGACCGACGCGTCGGTCAGCGCGTCTCCCAGATCGGCACGGACCTTTCGCCGGGCGAACCGGCGGTACCGGTCGTCCGTCGGAATGCGATGGGCCACCCGCCGAACGTCCCCGTTTCGTTTGACCAGACCGGAGAGCTCCGTCTCCGAGACGTACGGCACTCGGTGGCGGACCTCCGCGAGATGGAACGCCGAACAGCGGAACCGACCGGTTCCGACGTTCAGGTACAGCACGTCCCGATCGTGGAGTTCGGCCCAGTAGCCGTCGGGACCGTAACTCCGGTCGGTCCCGTCCGTCGCAAACGCGAAATCCCCGGCACCGAGCAGCGAGAACACCGGGTCGTCGGTCCGAAACGCGGCGTCGGCGAGAAACCGCCGTCCGAACGTCCCCGTCTCGGGGAGTGCCCGATCGAGATCGACGATGCCGGTCCGGCGGAACGAGAACGTGAACCCCGGCGTGAGCACCGCGTCGAACTCCGCGACCAGCGCGTCGCGAAGCCGTTCGTAGGGATCACCCCCGAACGCGGCGGCCACGTCGGAGAGGCCGGCGTACACGACGACGGTGTCGGCGTCGAACTCGCGTAGCGCGTCCCGCAGCGCGGCCGGCCGTCGTCGCTCGACCGCCGACCCGCCGACGAGCCCTGAGACCCCCTTCAGGCTCCACTCTCGCAGCAACGACTGCGCCGCGTGGGCGTACAGCCGAACGTTACTCATGGTCGCTCCTCATGATCGTTCCTCATCTCGATCACTCGGTCCGACGCTCCGATCCCGACACCGTTCGGTAGACCGCCTCCAAGTCGCGGGCGGTCCGCTCCCGGCTCAGCTCGCGGATTCGCTCGCGTCCGTTCGACCGCTCGCCCGCTTCGAGCACGTCCGCGAGGGACGCGACGAGCCCTTCGTCCGTCGCGGCCGTCGCCGACGGGCGGACGCCCCGGAGGCGCTCGGGCACGTCGCCGACGGGCGTCGAAACGACCGGCAGGTTGCAGGCGAGCGCCTCCTTCACCGCGTTGGGCGACCCCTCGTGTGCCGACGTGAGCAGCAGCGCGTCGGCGGCGTTCAGGTACGCCGGCATTCGCTCGTGGGAGACGCCGGTCACGACGTCGAGCGCGACCTCGTCACCGATCCGGTCGGCCGCGGCGTCGACGACGCGCTCCGCTCGCGGGAAGTCCTTGACCGGCCGCGCCGTGTCGTACGGGTACACCACGTGCAGCCGGCCGTCGTCCCAGCCGAGCTCGCGCCGGGCGCTGCCCCGATCGAGCGGTCGGAACCGCTCGGCGTCGACGCCGTGCGGAATGACCCGGCAGTCGCTTCCGAGGTCCGCGGCCATGCGTCGGGACATCACCACGACCGCGTCGGCGACTCGGGCGCAGGCCCGACTGACCGGTCCGAGCGACCCGTAGAGGTCCGTTCCCCACAGCGAGACTACGGTCGGCAGTCTGGACACCGCGAGGGCCGTCGGGGCGACGACGCCCTGGTTCGCGTGGACGAGATCGAACTCCCGGCGCGACGCGCGGACCGCTTGACCGAGGTGTCGAAGGTAATCGAGGACGGAGCGGGTCCGCTCGCCGGGGACGTGAGACCCCGGCACGGCCAGCGTCGCGCAGTCGACGCCGCGGCGGCGCAGCGCGCGCACCTGGCCGCGGTAGGCGGTCGATCCGGCGCTCGGTACCAACTGGAGGACGCGCATCGACTCACACCCCGTCGACGACCTCGCCGTCTCGCCAGCGCTCGATCGCCGAGACGACGTTCTCTGCCGCACAGGCCGGCAGGTGCCCTTTCCCGGAGGGCTCCGCGGCGGCGGCGTCGACCGCGGCCGCGATCGTCGCCGCATCGGTCCCGGCGAGCACGTTCTCGCCCCTGTCGACCGTTCCCCGCCACTCCGTCGTCTCTCGGAGCGTGACGCACGGCGTCCCGAGGTACGAGGCCTCGCGCTGGACCCCGCCGGAGTCGGTCGCGACGGCGGCGGCGCCGCTCAGCAGACCGAGGAAAGCCCCGTAGCCCACCGGATCGACGAGTCGGACGCGGTCTCCGGCCCACCTGAGTCTCCGGTCCTCCCGCAGTCGATCGGCGGTTCGGGGGTGGATCGGCAACACGACCGGGAGCGACGCGCGTCCGAGCCCGTCTATCACGCTCCGAAGCGTCGGTCCGTCGTCGGTCGTCGCTTGCCGGTGAACCGTCGCGAGGACGTACGAGTCGGGAAGGTCGAACCGGACCGCCGCGGCCGCCGGTTCGACGCCGGTCGCCCGCGACAGCGCCACCGCGTCGGCGCGGACGTCTCCGACCTGGCGAACGCCGCGGATCACCCCTTCGTCAGCCAGCGTGGCGACCGCGTCGTCGGTCGGCGCCAACCGCAGGTCGGCGAGGTGATCGACGACGACGCGGGTCCGCTCCTCCGGCATCCGCCAGTCGCCGCTCCGGAGGCCGGCTTCGACGTGAGCGACCGGCGTCCCCGTTGCGAGGGCGGCTATCGTGCCCGCGAGCGTCGACGTCGTGTCGCCGTACACCACGACCGCGTCCGGCGATTCGGCGGCCAGCACCGGCGCGAGACGCTCGGTGATACGGGCCACCTGCTCGCCGCGAGGGGCCGAGCCGACGCCGAGGTGGTGGTCCGGGGACGGGAGCGGCAGCTCGTCGAAGAAGACCTCCGAGAGCTTCTCGTCGTGGTGTTGTCCGGTGTGAATCAGCGACGACTCGTGGCCGCGGGACGAGAGCTCACACAGCACCGGCGCCGCCATCACGAACTCCGGCCGGACGCCGACGACCGAGTGGACGTTCATGGCGCCGCCTCCGGCGAGGCGTCCGTCTCCGCGATCACGTCGAGGAGAAACGCCGTCACGTCCGTTTTGTCCGCGAGGAGACGCTCGCGTCGCCGGGCCAACGCCTCGCGCGGCGGCGCCTCGAGGAACTCGACGGCGCGGTCGATGGCGGCGTCCTCGTCGGCGAACGATCGCAACAGCCCGTACTCCGCCTCCAACTCCCGGAAGTTGCTCATGTCGCCGTCGCCGACGAACGCGCTCGTCCGTACTGCCGGCGTGCCGAGCACCGCGGCCTCGGTCGCCATCGTCTGCGAGTCGCCCACGTAGCAGTCCGCGAACGCGAGCAGGTCGTGTATCGCCTCGACCGGGACCGAGGACCCGTCCGCCGCCGCCGGCGGGTCGCCCTCGGCCGTGACGTACACCGTCCCGTGCTCGGCGAGCGACTCGACGAGTTGTCGCTTCCCCGCTGGAGAGAACCCGCTCCGTCCGATGTCGTGGTGAGCGTCCCACGCGACGAACCGAACCACGGCGTACGACGACTCGGGATCGACGCCGTGCCGTCGCAACGCCGCCGGATCCGGCGTGAATCGGTTCGGGTGGAGGTACGCGAGCTCGTGGAACCCGTCGTAGCGGCGCTGGTTCGGTACGTCGCGGTCGAATTCCGCCGGGGTACAGACCACGTCGGCGAATCGGTGTGTGAGGCCCGCGGCGAGCCGTTCGTGCTCGCTGTCGTCGAACACCACCGCCCGCGCGCCGACGAGGCGGGCCGCGTGGACCGCCGCGGGATCGACTTGGCTCACGACCACGTCCGGCTCGACTCGGCGGGCGAGTCGCAGGATCCCGACCTCGCGTTCGAGAAGCTCACCGATCCGCGAGAGCGGCCCCGAACCCGCTCGCGACACCACCGCGTACGGCACGCCTGCGGCGTCGAGCAGATCTGTGGTCACGTCCTTCTCCCGCGCTGCGACGGTTACGTCGTGGCCGCCCGCGTCGAGCGCCTCGGCGGCGGGAGCGAACAGGTGAACCAGCGCGGGGTGCGTCACGTCGAACAGGACCCTCACAGCCGCCACCTCAGGGACACGGTCTCGACGAGGTCGTCGGCGCCGAATCGACCCTCCAAGCGCTCGCGGCCGATCCGCCACAGCAGCGTCGCGAGCAGCAACCGACTCACTCGGGTGACGTACCGCCGATAGTCGATCCCGCTGTCTTCGTCGCCGTAGCGGCTCGGGTGCGGCACATCGGCGATCCGACAGCCGGCGGCGTGAAGCCGCGCCAACACCTCGGTACCGTAGCCGTACCCCTCGTAGGTGGACGCGGGATCGATAGCCGTCAGCGCCCCCCGCCGGATCGCGGTGTAGCCGTTCACCGGATCAGTCAGGGCCCAGTACCCGGTGGAGAGCCGACACAACAGCGTCAACAGCCGGTTTCCGAACAGGCGGAACGCGGGCATCTCCGTCGCGTGTTCGCGCCGGCTGAGCCGGGTCCCCTTCGCGTAGTCGGCGTCGCCGTCGACCAGCGGATCGAGGAACCGATCGAGGCGGTGCGGATCCATCTGCCCGTCGCCGTCGACGGTCGCGACGAGATCCGCGTCGCCGTCGAGCGCGGCGAGGTACCCCGTCTTGACGGCGCCACCGGCGCCGCGTCGTTCGTCGTGCGAGAGCACGGCCACTCGACCCGCCCGCCCGACATCGGCGACGCGGCCGTCGAGCCTGCGACTTTCGGGACGCCACTCCGCGGACTCGTCCGCGGGCGACCCTGCGGCGGCGTCGATCGCCGCGGCGCGGGTGTCGTCCTCGGAGGCGTCGTCGACGACGTAGATCCGGTCGACGAACGCGGGTATCGCGTCGACGACGCGGCCGACGAACGGTGCCTCGTTTCGGGCGGGGACGACCGCCGCGACGGCGTGATTCCGGTACATCAGTGGCTGCGGTAGACCAGATTCGCCGCCGTCTCGTCGTCGAGGCAGTTCGGCACGTCGACGACCGCCGGTGGCGGTCCGTCGCCCGCGGTCAGGTCCGCTCGCGTGAGGTCGTCGAACGCGTCGTGACCGACGAGGATGGCGACGGCGTCGACCGCGTCGAACGGGTCCTCTCGACGGATATCGAACGGGAGCGCGCCCTCGGCCCGATCGGCATCGACCAGTGGATCGTAGCCGACGACCTCGACGCCGCGCTCGTCGAGTGCCGCGGCGACGTCGACGCTCCGCGTCCCCGAGACGTCCGCCACGTCGGCCTTGTACGTCAGCCCGAGAAGCAGTGCGACCGGCGCCGCGCGGTCGCTCGCCGTTGCCGACACGGTGCCGGTCGCGGCCGCCGTCCCTCCCGCGTTTCCAACCCGGTCCGCGCTGCCCGCCCCGTCGGCGGCGATCCCCTCTTCCGAGCGCTCGCGCTCCAGCCACCGGTCGTAGCGTACCGCCAGCGCGTCGACGGTGAGGGCGGCGACCCGCTCCGAGACGGCCTCGTTGGTCGCGCGGGCCAGCCGCACCAGCGGAGCGGACTGCCCCGCACGGGAGAGCCGATCGGCGAGCAGATGCGGATCGGTCGGGAGACACGACCCGCCGACGAGTCCGGGCTCGAACCGCGGCACGTTCCACTTCGTCGCCGCGGCGTCGAGCACGGCCTCGGCGTCGAGGCCGAGCGCGTCGAACCCCTCCGCGAGCTCGTTCACGAGCGCGATGTTCACGTCGCGGTAGACGTTTTCGACGCACTTCGCGGCCGCCGCCGTCGCCGGGGAGTCGACGACGCGGACCGCGTCGTACACCTGCTCGAACAGCGCTGCGACGGACCGCGCCGCCGCCGGCTCCGCGGCCGCCACGAGCTTCGTCCGGCGCTGCCGCGCCTCCCTCGGTGTGCCAGGAGAAAACCGGACCGGCGACAGGGCGACGGCGAACTCCCGGCCCGCCTCGAACCCGGACGCCGCCGCCAGCGACGGCGTGAACTGCTCCCGCGTCGCCCCCGGCGGCACCGTCGATTCGAGAACGACGACCGTTCCGGGGGTGAGCCGATCGCCGATCGCTTCCGCCGCCGCGCGGACCGCCGCCAACCCGTCCCCTCCGCGCCGCTCCGAGCGGGATCGGTCGCCGTCGGGTCGCTCGGGCTCCGACGCGGGTCTTTCGTTTCCGTAGTTCGTCGGAACCGCGACGAACACCGCGTCGGCGTCGCCGATGCAGTCCGGATCTGCGGTGAACGTGCAGTCGCTGGCGGCGACGTCGTCGTCGCCGATCACACCGGTCGGGTCGACGCCTCGTCGGGAGGCCTCCACGGCGGCCTCGTCGATGTCGTAGCCGGTGACGTCTATCCCGATCCGATCGAGCGAGAGCGCCCGGTGGAGGCCGACCGTGCCGATACCGACGACGACGGCTCGGTCCGGGCGCCCGCGCGGTTCACTCGACGCCGTGCCTCGGTCCGTCTGTACCCACATTACCCGCACATCGATTAGATGCGTATTTGCTAGGCGGTCGGTAACAGACCGTTACGCGGCCGTCGTCTCCGATTTATGCTCTCTTCCGGCTGTTCACTCTCGGAGGCCGTGGATCGCGGCGCGGTCGATCTCGTCGAACGCGATCGTCCGGCCGCCGTACTCCTCGATGAACGCCTCGGCGTCCCCGTCGTCCGAGAACGGGTGGAGTCCCGGACCCATCCCGCCCATGACCTCGCTTTCGGCGACGTAGACGAGACCGGTCGCGTCCGCGAACGTGTCCGGTGCCGTCGGGGAGGGCATTCGCGGCGCCCCGTCGCGCTTGCGCACCGCGTAGTCGACCCGGGAGAAGTCGGTGACGTACACGACCGTCGGCTCCCACCCCCGGTCTAACCGATCGAAGTGATAGGGGAACAGACTGTGCACGAGCGTGTGGAACCACGCCGGGTTCCCCTCGTCTCCCGGGGCGTTGTCCCGATAGAACACCTGCCCGTTCGCCCCGCCGTGGGGGCCGATCTCCATCCCGTGGTCCGTATCGAACCGCCCCTCCAAATCCCTCGGATCCGGAAGCGTCTCCTCCGAAGCACCGCCGCCGAGACAGCCGGAAACACCGGAAAAGGCGCACCCGGCGCCGGCGGCGAGGACGTGTCGTCTGTTCATATTCACTCCTCCGGGTGGGCAAGAATAGCGCTTCTGGTGGGAACGTCGTATGAGATTCCTTTCAATTTATAAATAGAAACTGACATACTGGCGGAGAACGAACGTGTAGACGGACAGATGACAACAACTCCAACCGACAATCAACTCGTCACGATCGTCTTGCTCGTCCTCGCGACCGTGATCGCCTTGCCGATACTGTTCATGAGCCTCGGCATGTTCGGCTCCGGCCCCATGATGGGCGGCATGTGGGGGTCACAGATGTGGGGCGGTGGAACGGCTCCGTGGTGGATGGCTGCCGGTGGACTGGTGGTGCAGCTGTTGTTCCTCGCCGCCGTCGTCGTCGCCGTGTACCTGATCTACCGCGCGATCACGGACTCCGACGGCACGGACCGCGCCCTCGAGGAACTCCGGCTCGCGTACGCCCGAGGCGACCTCACCGATGAGGAGTACGAACAGCGCAAAGACGCTCTCGAACGGGATTCCTGACCGTCGTCTCTCCCGCGCCGCAGCGCGAGGATTCCCGCGTCGGGACCTCGGAGCGTCAGTTCCCTCGGATGACCATGATTTTGACCCGATTCACGCCGTCGAAGTTCCGGAGCCGGTACGCCAATTCTCGAACGCGCTCGCCGGCCCCCTGACAGTACACGGATTCGAGACACCACTCCCCCTGGTGCGTGTGGCTCGTGTTGAGGATCACGTCCTGATACTCGTGTTGGACGCCGTGGAGCTCCTCGATCACCTCGTGATGACGGTAATCGAAGGCAACGAGCGCGACGACGTCCGCAGTGAGTTCTTCGAGCCGCGAATGGGACTCGATATACTCCTGCATCGCTTCGCGCACCGCCCGCGACCGGTTGTCGAGCCCCTCGTCTTGCCACACCTGATCGAACTCCTCGACGACCGGATCTGGTATACTGAAACTCGTTCGCATCAGTGTCCATTCGTGGGTGTCCGTACAAGTGTTGCGAGTGCGTGCTCCTCGGATCGTGGGAGCCGACCGTCACCGCTCGATCGGTGCCTCCCAAAGCAACACTCCCGTCGCGCCGACCACGAGCACGCCACCGGCCACGGCGAGCGCGAACAGCGGCGACGCGGCGTCGGAGATGATCCCGCTCCCGAGTTGGAAGGGAACGACTGCGAGACCGCTCACCATCGCCATCGCGCTGAGTACCGTCGCGCGCCCCACCGTCCCGATTCGGTCGTTGATGTATTGTCCGGCGAACGACCGCGTCACGTCCGAAAGTCCTCGAATCAGTAGGAACGCCGGGAGCGCGAGCACCGGAACGAAATACATCCCTATTAGCGCCCCGCCGACGATGAAGGGGAGCCACAGGAACCACGTTCGGAGCCCGAGGCGCGCCCGAATCGCTCCGGTGTAATAGCTCAGTCCCGCACCGAAGAGACTGTACGCCGCGTAGAACCATCCGAGCAGTGATTCCACGCGTGACTGTGACACCCCGAGGTCGAGGACGACGGTCTCGAAAATCGGCTGCAGGAACACGAACACGAGGTACGTCACCGCGGCGTAGAGGACGTAATAGTACAGGACGAACGCCCGGATGTTGCGCTGTGAGAGCGTGTGTCGGACGATCGAGAGCGTCCGACGGAAGCTCAACTCCGCGGTGTCGGCTCGCTCGTAGGTGTCCGGCTCGTCCACCGTCAGGAGGACGACCACGCCGACCGCCGTCATCGCGGAGGCGACGAACCACGGATACGAGAGGTCGATGCTTCCGAGATAGCCGCCGATGATCGCTGCCGCGGCGCCGATCGCCAGTGCGACGGACTCTCCGCGGCCGCGGACGTTCGCGAACGCCCCCTCGGAACGGTCGTCTGTGAGGGTGTCGTACAGCCACGCGTCTTCGCTACCGGAGCGGAAATTGTACCCCGCCGACCAGCAGACGTACAGGACCGCGAGAGCTTGGAACGAACTGGAGAGCCCGATGCCCGCGAGCGTGAGCGAGATGATGACCGTGCCGACGAGGAGGCTATTTCGCCGACCGACACGGTCGCCGATGTAGCCTGTCGGGATCTCGCCGACCAGCGTCGTCACGTTGTATATCGCTTCGAGAATAGCGATCTGCGTGAAGTTGAGTCCCTGTGCGAGAAAAAAGAGATACATAATCGGACGGTAAAACTCGACGGCTTTGGTCGATTTGTAGAGATAGTATTTCAGAACGCTCGTCGGGGGGAGCGTAGATGCGTTCCAGAATGGGACCGCCATACCGTGGATGGATATCCCGGAAAAATGGGTGTTTCGTTATGACACATTCGGCATTTCGTAATACGACCCGTGACGACGGCAGATCGCCGGAAAACGTTACTCAGTTCCCTCCGGAAAATCGAAATCGTCACCCGCGAGCCACCACCCATAGAGGCGCTCTTGCTCTCGGTTGTTCGGATGTTTCTTCGACCGCTCGTACGTTTTCCCCTTGAGTATTTGCCGCTCGACTTTGTTCGCGGCCAGTCTGAGCGCGTGCGAGGACCCGTATCCCTCCCCGTCGGCGGTGAAATAGCCGCGGTCGGTCACCAGTCGAATCCGCGCGAGCACCAGCGGCATCCCCCGAGATTGTTCTTTGTGTTCCTGTAGCTCGATGCTGGTTTTGATCACGCTCATGTCCGCGTATTTCGACGTCATATTCTCGATCAGCGCGGCAACGCTATCGTAGTCCATCTCGTCGAGCAGGTCGAGCCCGAACACCTGCACCGCATTCCGATCCTCCTGTTCCCAGGTGAGCGCTTCGAGGACGTCCGTTTTCGTGAGCACGCCGATCGGGTCATCGCGCTCGTCTCCGAGAACCACCACCGATGATATCTCCCGCTCGAACATCGTTTCGACGACCTCGTCGAGGGGCGCGCTTCGTCGGACCGTGACGACGACGTCGGACATCAGGTTTCGCACCGGCAGATCGAGCATGCGATCGGAATCCCCCCCACGCGCTCCGAGGCCACCGTGTCGCTCACCGCCGTGACGGCCTCCGAAGTCCCCCGGTGAGCCGCCTTGGCTCTTGGTCCCGCCCCGCGTCGTGAAATCGACGATGTCGTACAGGCTCACCATGCCGATGGCTTCGCCGTCATCGACGACCGGGAGGTGCGCGATTCGACCTTCTCGGAGCATATTGAGCGCCTTGCCGATCGTCGTGTCGGGGGTCGCGCTGATCACCTTCTCCGTGTACGCGTCCGCGACCGTTGCGGCACCGAGGAAGGATTGAACCGCCTCGAGGACGCCGTCACCGGTTACGACACCGACCACGCGATCATCGTCCAACACGGGGAGGGTTTTGGCGCCGCTGCCGATCATGAGGCGGGCGACCTCTCGGACGTCTTCGGTCCGATCGACGGTCGGAACGTGCTGTACCCGCGACCCGACTTTCGCCGACGGCTGGTTGGACGACGAGGCCAACTGCCGTCGGCTAACGACGCCGCGATACTCGTCACCGTCCGTTACGACGACGGCGTCCAGTTCCTGATTTTCGAACGCCCCGGCGACTTTCGAAAGCGGAGTCCCGATATCGAACTCGGTGAACTTCGGCGAGAGGATCTCAGAGATGTTCATGTGCGATCCAGAACGGGAGATCGGACAGTAATGTGGGACCTATTGGTACCGAGGGTTCGATTTCGTCTCGCTCGGTAGCGCCGCACGCGTTCGCTGTGATCGCATCTATGGTCCGTCTCGATAGCGATCCAGTATGTCGTGATTTCGCTTCCGCGCTCGTCGCTGTTTTCGGCTTCTGAGCCGGTAACGCGGCGTTATCGTGGTTCTGAGAAATACTACCTCCATAACAAAGCCGTTCAGGGATCCAGTCCAGAACGCGATGGCACGAATGCACGTAACCGAAGACGACGAGGGAAAGAACGTGGTTGACTCCAGTGGGAAGAAGATCGGGATCGTCACCGAGGTCAGAAGCGGTACAGCGTACGTGAACGCGGATCCCGGAATCACGGACACGATCCGTTCCAAACTCGGCTGGGGCGACGCCGACGAGGACGACTATGCCCTGGAGAAAGGCCGCATCGACACGATCTCTGACGACGAGATCCGACTCAAGAAGAACCTGTAACTCCGCGCTTCGCGTCTCTGTTCGCTGCGGATTTTTGCGGCCGCCGCGGCCACGCTCCGCTCGCGTTCCGGGCGGGCCGACGTACTCGCGGCCAGTCGCTGTCGGGCGGTACCGTTTGCTCTCCTTCATCTCACCAACCGACCGGCGGGCTAGTCTGACGAGCCGACTGCTAGCTCGACGACCTCCGAGACGGAACCGGTGCTCGTCCGGCGGCGCGAACGCGACAGTCGACGTTGCGGTCGGCCAGCCGTCGTCGGCCGGGCCGGACGGGAGTGACAGTCAGTCCACACGTTTCGGGCCCTACCAGCCGGTAGGGATTTATATAGGGACGAATTACCGGAAGTAGTTCTTCGTTTCGCGATCGAAACGGGTGGACACCCGGGCAATGACCGAGCACCAGTATACAGACGAGCGGGGGGCGGCTGACCCGACAGCACACGCAGAGAGCGACCGACCACTGGACCGCGTAGTCCGGGACGACTCGCGGCTCGACGACCCGCGAGTCGACGATACCTATCTCCGAGTCGTTCCCAGCATCGAGCGGGGCGGGACCGTCGTGCTGGTCGGCGTCACGCATGACCACCCGGCGAGCCAGGCGCGGGCGCGGCGGGTGGTCGCGGGAGTCGCGCCGGCGGTCGTGGCCCTGGAACTGTCCCCGCTCGTGATACCGCTTTACCGCCAGTACGCCAGTGAGCGCGACGGACGCACGGGCGGTGCGTACGACGGCGGCGAGATGGCCGCGGCGCTGGCGGCCAGCGGCGACGGGCGAGTCGTGGGAATCGACGCCCCCAACTGGGCGTACGGGCGGCGGCTCGTCGCGGCGCTTCGCGCACGGGAGACGGATCGCGAGGCGGCCGTCTCCGCCGTCCGGAACACCCTCTCGGTCTCGAGACACACCGTCACCTGTGCCGTGAGTGCAGCGGTCCGCGCGGTGACGCCTTGGGCTCCGAGCGTCGAGACGGCGGCCGCCCACGACAGCTCCGTCACCGATCCGCCCGCGGCACAAGCCGCTGACGAGGCCCGGCAGCTGTCTCGGAGTCGCGCACTGCTGGGGGCGCTGAAGCTGCCGCCGGGACAGGAGCTCGTCGACGAGCTCCGCGAGGCGAGCATGGCGTCGCGGATCGAGTCGCTGCGGACCGAGGGGTCCGTCGTCGCCGTGGTCGGGCACGCTCACCTCGATCCGATTCGCGATCGGTTGGCTGGCGAGGGGAGCGAGTGAACGACGGGCCGACACCCTGCGTTCGGTATCTTCGGACTACTTTGGGTGCGGGCTCTCGACGCCGACCTCGCACGGGCAGTGAACGACCGCGGATCCAACACCGTTTCCGATCGGTTTCGTCCGAATCTCAACTGTTCTCCGAACAGAGTCGATCCTCCTGCGTGGATACTCCGAGGAAACTGCGCTACGGGATGGTCGGGAGCGGAGGGCGAGGCACCTCGTCGTCGGCCGTCATGGTCTTCGCCCCCCAGATTGCGACGATCGCTCCGGCGAGCACGAACCAAAGCGTGTAGTACGGGATGTCCGGCACCACGATGGTTTCGGCGGTGAAATTCACCCATCCGTGCAGCACGATGATGCCGAGGATGCTGCGCTCGGTGTTGTTGTAGATCCACGTGAACGCGACGGAGAGCGCGACGATCCCGGTCATGAATAGCCAGAAGCCCGTGGTCGCGAACCCGACCGCGTCGTGCTGGAACGACCCGTCGATAAAGAACAGCGGGAGATGCCAGATCGCCCAGACAACGCCGAGAATCAAGCTCGCGCTTAACGCCGACCATTTCAGCTGTAGTCGGTCAAGCGCGTACCCTCGCCATCCCAACTCTTCGAGGATCGGGGGCAGGGTCGCGAAGAACAACGCCGGGAGAATTGCGAGGGGGTTCACGCCGAATTCGGTGACGCCCTCACCCCACGCCGGCCCGGGTCCCCCGAGGAGTAGGTCCGCGACGCCAGCAAGAACGCCGATACCCAGGGGTACCAGCAGAATCACCACGAACCATCGGAGCCCAACGCGTCGGAGATTGACGACGCGGTTCCAGAAGTCACTCCGTCCGCGTTCGTCGTAGACGAGGTAGACGAACACGACCCCGACCACGCCGGGGACGGCGAGGCCGACAAGGAGCAACACGAACCCGACGGCGCTGTCGAACCTCACGCCGAGGGCGATCGCAGCCAGCCAGAAGATCCACGTTCCACCCACTGCAACGACGAGGTACGCCCACCAACTGCCGACACCGTCACCGGACGTCTCGACACCGCCCTTTGAACGCGTGTGCGACGTCGATTCAGCCATTTGTCAACATATGCACGACGAGACCATAACCTTGCAGGTGGGTCTTCTCGGCCGGAACGAGGAACCAGTACAGCGATCTGCTCGCTATTCGCACGCACACCGACTGGCATCCGCGAACGACCACCGCCTCAGCGGCCTTCGAATACTGTCTGATCGCCCGCGGAATCCGATGTCGATCGGGCTCGATCTGCCGTTCCAAATCGGATATACAAGCTCTATCTAGGGCCAGAGCGAGACGCAGCACCCATCGAGAGTCCGATAGCCCCCCTACTGTAACTGTCTAGAGAACGTAGACGAAGGCCATGAGCCACGCACAACAACTCCACGAACTCCTCGAAGAGGGCAGCGAACTCAACATCGTCTGTCACAACAACCCCGACCCGGACTGTCTCGCGAGCGCGCTCGCGTTGGGGCGAATCGCGGCCGCGGCCGGCATCGACGAGCGGCAGATTCTCTACAGCGGCGACATTTCTCACCAGCAGAACCGGGCGTTCGTGAATCTGCTCGACATCGATCTCCGTCCGTTCGAACCCGCAGCCGTCCAGAACCGGCAGCCGGACTCGTTACTTGCGTTCGTCGATCACTCCGTCCCGAGCGAGAACAACACGGTTCCCCCCGACACGGCTGTCGATATCGTGATCGACCATCACCCCGCGGAAGCCATCACCGCTCGGTTCGTCGATCACCGTGAGGAACTGGGCGCAGCGGCGACGATTCTCACGGAGTACGTGCGTGAACTCGACGTCGAACTGGAGACGGATCTCGCGACGGCGCTCCTGTTTGCTATCCGATCGGATACCCTCGATTTCCTCCGGGGAGCGACCCACGGGGAGTACGAGGCCGCGGGGCATCTCCACGAGCACGCGGATCAGGAGATGCTCCGGAAGCTCTCGACGCCGTCTGTGTCTGGGGGAACCCTCGACGCGATCTCGACCGCGATCGACAATCGAATGATAACCCAAGCGGTGCTCATCTCTCACGTCGGTCGGACGACCGAGCGGGACGCGCTCCCCCAAGCGGTCGATTACCTCGTGCGATTGGAAGGCGTTCAAACCGCCATCGTGTTCGGCCTCGTCGACGACGCGATCCACATCAGCGCTCGGTCACCGGACGCGCGCGTGAACGCCGGGACGGTGCTACACGAGGCGTTCAAAGACGTTGGCAGCGGCGGCGGCCACCACGACGTTGCGGGTGGAGAAATCCCGCTCGGCATTTTCGCCGATTACACATCCGACGACGCCCAGTTGCTCGATATCGTCGAAGAGACTATTACCGCACGCCTTGTCGCAGAACTCAACCTATCCGACGAGAAAGGAGAGTGAGCCGACTGCGAGACGCCTCCGAGCACGACAGTCACTGTGTCAAACTGTCGATCCTCATCCTATGACGACCGTCCTGCAAACCGTGTTCCTCGTCTTCTTCGCAGGGATCTTCGGGACACTCTTGCTCGGGGTGCTGTCTCGGGACGTCCAAGCGGTCGTGAACGGGATCGCGTCCGTTGCCGCGGCTGCCCTGCCGACTCTCACCGAGGTAGCGATCGCGTTCAGAAGCGGGGCCGACGTCGCATTCGATCCCGCGCTCTCCGCGTGGATCGCCGTTGCGGGGTTTCTTCACATGCTAGGGATGTTGAGGTGGTACGACACCGTTTCGTGGTGGGACCACGTCACACACACCGTCTCCGCCGCTCTCCTCGCGGCGCTCGTCTACGCGAGCCTCCAGACCCCCTCCGCACTCGGATCGCAGGTCACAGACGGCTATGCAGCCCTGTTCACCGTTCTGTTCACGCTCGGCGCCGGTGTCTGTTGGGAGTTCGTGGAACTGGCCGCCCGCGAACTCGGTGAGCACATCGATACACCGCCGGTGCTCGAGCACTACGGATTCCGTGACACGGTTCTCGACATGGCGTTCAACGGAATCGGTGCCATCGTCGTCGTCGCGTTCGACGTTCGCATATTCGTATCGGTCGTCGCGGAGATCCCGCGGGTTACCGAAACGGCGATCATCGCGAGTACCGTCCTGATGTTCGTTGGCGCACTCACCCTCGGATTTGCGCTTGAGCTGGTCCACCGCACCGCGACAGATACTGAGTGATCGCTTCTCACTCGGCTTTCGGGGCTCCTGGGTTCTGTTGAAATCCCCTGTATGTCACGCCGGGGCGACGCGCCACGTGGTCGCACCGGTGTATGACCACTTTTCGATCTCAATATCCTGTATCGAGTCTTGAAGCTGGACGATCAACGCGCCGATCTCCTTCGGGGAGAGCCCGACGTCGTCGGCGATGAACTTCGCTTTGAAATACGTCTCGCCGTCGGCTGCTTCGGCTCGGAGGAACTCGGCGAGTCGGTCGGCCTTCGACGACGTAGCTTGTGCGGCCGGCTGCGTGGCGTGGTTCGTCGCGCTCATGCGTGAATCGCGGAGCGGTTGTGGTTGTGACCGACGACGACACACGCGATATGGAGGGCGATGAGCGCGAGGGGACTCCATCCCTGCTCGAACCCCATCATCCCGTACGCGGCGGGCACGTACGCGATCGGCAACAGGATCGCCGCCCAGAACGCGACTGCACGAACGCTTGCAACCGCTCGGCTCCAACACGCGCTCGATAAGCTGGTGCCGATCTGTATCGGCGCCCGGATCGATGAAGAGGACATTTTACTTGACATCGGGGTACACTCGTCTTACTTCTCGTATGGATGGCCAACAGTATATAAGGGCCAGAGCGTTGGCACAAATTCAGCCGGATTACCGATCTCTCCGGTCATTTTACGATCGTTCACCGCCCACGCGTGACTGTTCAAAACCACGTCAGATACAATTTAAACCTTTATAACGCATTTTGGGGCGTTTTAGAGACTTCGAGATGACTCGCAATTCGGTTGTCTATTGGGGCACGGGGAGGATGTCAACCGGTGGTCTCAGTTCGGTCTTCCGGTGATCGAGTGTACCACAGGGCCCACAGAATCAACACGCCTTGGAGTGGGAGCCGGCCCCAACGGACGAACTCGGAGGGGTCGCCACCACCCGGCATCCCTTCGATCACGATCCCGTGAGTCGCCATATAGACGTTGGCTGGAAAGATCGCGAGGAGCAACGCCACCGTCGCCCACGCTGCATGCTGTCGAGTTCGGGGAATCAGCAGGCCGATTCCAACCGCGATTTCGGCAAGTCCAGACAGATACACGAGTGCAAGCGGTGCCGGGAAGATCGGGGGTACGATCTGGACATACAACTCCGGTACGATGAAATGTAACACGCCGGCGACGACAAACGCCGGACCAAGCACGTACAGCAACGGTTGCTTGAGCCGATCTAGAATCTCGCTCATCATCACTGGCTACTTCTCAGAGAACCGAAATAGTTGCGCTCTCACAGAACTCTCCTCAACGGATGACTTCTCAATTACATGTCGGTGTGATCGGACTGTGTCCGCGTTTGCTGCTGTCCACTCTTCGACATTTGTTACCCAACAGATCTAGGGCTACTCTCGATGTGTTGATTATATGACTCTCTCATATGTGGGAACACGGAAAGACGCAGTAGGAGGGGCTGTTGGTGTTTTTCTTCATCGAGCAGAATCTTGACGAGAGCGGCTGTCAAACACCACCTCAAACACCCGGCTCTCACCGGCGATCTGACTTTTCGGTAGTTCCACACGTGAGTGATCATTTATACAATCTCTTCAAGCCAGTCGAACTGGGCCGCGAGTTCCTGTCGCCGTTGGCGTTTGATGACCGTTGAATCGAGTACGTCCCCGACGATCGCAATATCAAGCGCGAACTCCGTCGTCGCGACTACCTCACTCCCGTTGGGAATCGGTGTGACGGTGTACGCCGTCCGCATCTCCTCGAAGATACCGTCGCGCTGCTCGTAGGCGAGGTCGGCGTCGGGCCGGTCAACGAGCGTGAGTGTGAGTTCGATAGTCGCGATCCCCACCTCGTTTGCGACGCGAACCGTTTCGCCGTCTACGTGAACCTCGTCGAAGCCTGACGCCCGCATGAACTGCTCGAGTTCGCTCATCGATTCGCGGACGACAGTCGGTGGTGCGTCGATCGTTCGCGACAGCGTTACCGAATTCATGGGTCACTGTTTTCTTCGGACAACGACCGAGGCTCTTGTACTGGATTGGTGCGCATACGATAATTCGTTCCTCGGTTCCGTCTCGGTTGAGGGATGTCCCGAACACGTTCGTCTGAGGGACCATCCCTCTTCGGGACCGTACTCGATCTGAGAGATGGTTACTGAAATCGACCTCCGGAACTCCTCGCCTCACGAGTTTCAAGACCGGATCGACGACGCGCTCGACGAGACGGAGACAGATGTCGAAGTTCTCGTCGTCGCCGATCGAGATATCGACGCTCATCTGATCCACTACCAGATCGAACGGGACTGTGCCCTCGACTGGGACCACGAGGATCCTGACGCGGAACCCCGTGCGGTGCGGGTGTCCAAACAGGGACCACTCGGTGACGATGAGTTGGGGACGTTCGACGTGCGTGACCTGATCCCGCAGCGGCGACACGAGGTGCTGCTCGACGCGTTCAACCGCCTCGGATCCGGCGAGGGGTTCGTGCTGGTCAACGACCACGATCCGAAGCCGCTCTACTACGAACTTCGATCGATGCACGGCGACGTCATCGAGTGGGAGTACGCGAGTCGCGGATCGGGTGAATGGCGCGTCGAGATCGTGAAGACCGACGCCTCGATAGCCGACAACGAGGGCGTGACCACGCGATACGACGTCCGAGAGATCCCGAAACAGGACCGTCACGAGACGATCCACCACCGATACGGCATGATACCCGACGGCGGGACGATGGAGATCATCGCCCCGCACGAGCCGCGGCCGCTCCGTCGCGAGTTTCGGGAGCAATACGGTGACGCGTTCGACTGGGAGGTAGTGGAAACAGAGCCCGGCCGCTGTCGGGTACAGATCACAAAGGCTGAGCGAAGCGAACCCACACCTACCGGTGCGGATCCCGCGTCCGCGACGTCTGGCGATGACGGGGGGTTCGCGGAAGCGTCCGACGAGATACCAGAGAGTACGGCGGAGCTCGACGTCCGCGACCTCCCACCCGCTCAGCGCCACGAGAAGATCTTCGAGGCGTACGCGAACCTCGACGACGGAGAGGGAGTTACCCTCGTGAACGACCACGACCCGAAGCCGCTGTATCACCAGTTCGACGCCGAGGCTGGCCCGGAGTTCCACTGGGAGTACCGCAAGCGTGAGCCCGGCGAGTTCAGGGTACTGATCGGGAAAGCCGAAACGCACGGCACTGACACGACTGTCTCGGAGGATCCGAACCCACCGTTCTGACGAGACGATTTCGGAGACAGACGGATTCGGACGTTCAGAACGGAGCGTCCGTCGATCCGCGACCCGGCCCCTCGTTTTTCATCGATCGGTCCCTTGAATTCGACCCGATCTCAGCATCGTCCTCGGGGTCGGCGGTCACGTCTCCCGTCTCGAGGTACGTCTCCTCGAGGTCGGCGAGCTGTTCGTTAATCGCCTCGCTCTGGTGATGCATGGGTGCCGCGCGGACGCGGACGAGGTCGTACTCGTGTCGCTCCGAGAGCCCGTTCCACGCCCGGAACGACCCGATCGTCAGCGTGTGGGTCTGTGGACAGAACGGGGTCGTCGGCGTGAACTCCGCGCGGAGCACGCGGTCGATGTCTTCCGATTCGACGGCGTCGTCGGCGTCGTCGGCGTCGTCGCGTTCGACGGCGTAGCGGTAGCCGGCACTCGTGTGACGGGTGTCGAGGTTTAGTCGAGCGAGGTTGTAGTTGAACGTCATATCGTACACCTTCCGGTCCTCGAAACAGTCCCGAGTGAGACGGTGAAACGCGACGTGGTCCGCCCCGGTGAGCAGGTCGTGAGGCTCGAGGAACTCGCCCGGTCTCGGGACGTGGTCCGAAACGAACTCGTCGTACTCGTCGAACAAGTCGCTCTCATCGGACCCGAACGGCGACGGAAAGCTGGGCATACGCACTCGTTCGAGATCGAGCGGGGTACCCCTACTCCCGCACATGTTCGTGTTTGGTGGCTCGTCGCGCGGGAACTGACCGCCCTCTCGGACGGTCGGTCCGTCGACCTCGTGAGCTCGGACCAGTCGTCACTCCTCGTTCGCCTCGCCGGGAGCCCGGGCGGGACGCGGCGAGAGCGACCCCAACACGATCCGATCGATCGAGTGAGGGCTGTGACGGACCAACACGAGCACCATGTTGGACACGAACGCCACGACGCCGACGCCAACTAGCAGTCCGCCGAGGAGCGCCGGCGTTCCAGTGACTTCCAACAGGTTCGCGCCGACGATCAGTGCGCTTCCGCCTCCGAGGAGTATGCCGTCGATCGCGGCGAGCCGGTCGTCGTAGAGGTCGTCGATCATCGGGACGTCCGCTAACCCCAGCAGATCGCTGTATCGGTTGACCCAGATGACGAAGGGAATGATGTGGTAGAGCGTCCCCACGACGACGAACCCGATCGCTCCCAACAACAGCAGGTGGCCGGCGTTCGCCGCGCCGAGCAGCTGCTCACGCGTCAACGGGTCGGATATCCACGCGGGCACTGTGACGGCGATCCACACTGCGAGCGCGCCGATCGCCACGATGTACCGCGTGTGCATCGGGGTCCGTTCGACCCGCATCTCGTACAGTTTGCGTGCCAGGATGAGACAGACCGCCGACGCGGCGAACAGGATCAACAGACCGCCGACCCGCGCAACGGGAGCATGAGCCACGAGCCGACCGACCGCGAGCGCGACCACGCCGGTGGGATGCGCGATCTCCTCGATGGATCGAAGCCGGTGGTCGATTCCGCGTAGTTCCGTCTGCGTGAACATCGTCCCGAGCTGATACAGCGCGCCGTACACCGTCGTGAGCACGGCACCGAACACCGCGAGGGTCGCGTGGGCGCCCACCACTCCGGACCGGCCGACGCCGACCCGTGAAAACGTCGGAACCGTGAAGTCGATCGCGAGGAGGACGCCGAGAACGGTCAACAGGAGAAAGAAGCCGAGCGCACCGAGGAAGTGCCGTTCGGTGACATCGTACTTCTCGACCGTGCCGAGCGTTCGAATGATGTTGTACGCGAAGACCCAGAAGCCGGCGAGCATGAGCGTCGCGAACGGGATCAGCCACGTCGTCTCGATCCGAATAAACGCGACGACAAACCCGGAGAGTCCGGCGACGACCAACCCCAACTGCAGATTCGCAAGTCGCCGTGAGTGGAGGGTTGCCCCCGACCAGACGGGCACGAACTGCGTCATCGCACCCATGATCGTGATACAGAACCATCCGGCTAACAGGAGATGGATGTGAGCGAGCCGTCCCAGTCCCGGAACGGCGTTCAGGTGTAAGCCGATCCCGAGTCCGATTCCCGCGACGAGGAAGGCGAGCCCGACGACGAAGTGTCGTAACGGGACCGTCATCGGCGGCTGTTGGTCCGTCTCGATGTTACCCGGAATCGCGCCCATGGGGCCGGGTACGGTCTCCGCACACCTGACCGTACCACCGAAGATGTTCCCCTTCCGCCGGCGGTGGTCGTTCTTACTGTGGGAGAACTCAACGATATGTCGACGAGCGCGGGCCGGACCCACTGGATTCGACACCCGGCACAACCGCGTTCGGGAATAGCGACTCTAGGGTCGCGGATCGAACGTCTGCAGATCGAACGTCTCCGGATCGAACGCCTGCGAGTGCTCGCCGACGAGACGTCGAACACGTGCACTGCGACCCCACCAACTGGAGTTGAACAGTGCCCGTCGCAGGCACGGAGTGTTGAAGACCGTCCACGGATGCGTCCCCGAATACGTTCGGGGGAACACGCACCTCCTCGTCGACGCTTGAACAGATATGGTCACTGAGCGAAACGAGACCGATCGACGCCTGGACGTCCGAGAGATCGACGGCGAACCGTTCGGAGACATCATGGCCGAGCTCGAAGCGCTCCCCGACGACGAGACGCTGCTGTTGATCAACAGCTTCGAGCCGGAGCCGTTGTATCAGGTCCTCGAAGAGCGCGGCTTCCAGTACGAAACGAGGTCTGACGGGTCCGACGTGTGGTATATCGAGATTCGGCACGAGTGACCTGGTTCGGTGTGCCTGTCGATTCCCAACGTGTCCGTTTCAGTTTACGATCGCCGTTTGGATAGGAATAGAGTACGCCGTCGTGTGCCGTACAGACGTGCGTATCGGTGCCGGATTCTCCGAACGTGTGCTCGACGGGATGACCCTCCTCGCTGACGGTCTCGCTCTCGAAGTCGCCGTCGGAGTTCGACACGTTGTGGCCACTGCCTTCGCCCATCCACTCCCGTCGCTCCCGTCCCCGCCGTCACCGCCGTCCCCGCCGTCATCGCCGTCATCGCCGCTGCTACAGCCGGCGAGCGCGTCAGTTGTCCGGGTCTGCCCAGATCGCCGTAACCACGCCGTCGTCGGTCTCGACGGTGTCGTACACGTAGCCACGGTCCGCGAGCTTCGGGAACAGGAACTGCGGAGTCCGGTCGTTATATTGAATGAGGACGGTCTCATCCGGCAGGTCCGCGAGCAGTTCGAGCGTTTGGCGAAGCGGCTCCGGCGGACCGAGACCGGCGACATCGAGCGTTTCGACCGACCAGTTAGTCGGTGCGGCGGTCTCTTCCAGGACTGATGTCTTCTGTGGCATAGTTGGGATCAGCGCTCCGCGCGCCTCGTCAGTTATCCCGAACGTGTTCGGTCCCGTCGTTGCGTGCCACCCGCTCGTCGCGATGCCCGTCAATTGGGGTCGCGGAGCGCGTCGACGTTCCCCCACTCTCCGCCATCGCGGGCGAGGTCGAAGTGCCCCTCGTGGGCGTCGAGCCCGCCGATGGCACCCGGGCCGGCGTTGAGGTGTTGTCGCTGCACCCCACCGCGACGTCGACGCCGTCACCAAGCCCGTCCGGGCGCTCGGATGGCCGGGGCGGTTCGACGCATATATCGCCGTCCGGCGGAGAGTTCCTCGTGAATGAGTCGCTATCGGACAGCCGGCCGTTTCTTGCTGCTGTGTGCGGTCTGGGGGACGGCGTTCATGGCGACGGACGTCGGCCTCGCGGATCTCCCCGCGGTGCCGTTCGCGGCCGTGCGATTCGACGTCGCCGCCGCGCTGCTGTTCGCCGCCGTTCTCGCGTCCGGCACTGAGTTCCGCCCCCGGACTCGGGACGACTATGTCTACGTGCTCGTCGGCGGCGCGCTCATCATCGGCGCCCACCACGCGTTCCTCTTCGCCGGCCAGCGGTACGTCACGGGCGGCGTCGCCGCCGTTCTGTTGGGTCTCATCCCCGTCGTGACGCCCGCGCTCACGCGTCTCGCCTCCACCGACGCGGAGTTCACCGCCGACCTCGCGCTCGGCGTCGCGCTCGGGTTCGTTGGCGTCGTCGTCATCGCCGACCCCGACCCCGCGAATATCGCGGACAGCGTCCTCGGTGTGTCGCTCGTGCTCGCGTCCGCGCTCGCGTTCGCCGTCGCCGCGGTCATCACCCACAGCCGTTCGCCGTCGATGCCGTTCCTCTCCACGCAGGCGTGGATGATGGCCGTCGGCGCGGTCGTCCTCCACGTCGCCGTGCTCGCGCTCCCCGGTCAGTCGTTCGCGGCGGCCACGTGGACGCCGTCCGCGCTCGGCGCGCTCGCGTACCTCTCCGCGGTCGCCGGCGTCGGTGGCTTCCTGCTGTACTTCACGCTGCTGGACGACCTCGGCCCAATCGAGATGAGCTTCATCGAGTACGTGATTCCCGTCTTCGCGGCGCTGGCGGGGTGGCTCGTGCTCGGGCAGGAAGTGACGCCCGCGACCGTCGTCGGGTTCGCGTTCATCCTCGCGGGGTTCGTCGCCGCGAAGTGGCGGGCGCTGCGTCGGACATTGTAGCGCGTGGGTATCAGAATCGCCCTCCCTACTCGCTCGCGAACGGCGTACCGCTTCGCCAGCACTGGGAAGCGACACGTCGTGAACCCCGCTGTCTAGCCGCCGCGTTCCTCGTCGGCTTCGGGGTGGTCTGCGAGTTCTCGCAAGCACTCGTGGGTCGTGATGTCGCCGTCGGTCTCTGGGAGACCCAAATTCGTCGCGTCCGAGCGGGCGAGCCGAACGGTTCGAGTACGCTCTCTCGGCCCGTTCGGACCGGAAAGTCGCGCCGTCCGCCTGGTTCCCCGCTGCGAACTCGAATCGCACCTCGGAGACGGATTCGAAACGAAATTCTCGGCGGCGCGAGGTCTCCAGTGGAAACGCATCACTTTCGACTCAATAGACATCCGTTCCGCTCCGCATGTCTGCGTGTGGTCTTGCGATTATCGGGGCGGTTTGCAGGTGCGATCGCTCCGGCTGTTTTCGCGAACCCCTCTATTTCCTCTCGACCGGGGCGCCGCCGACAGCGCTCGGCTCGATACCTAAAAGGGTGAATTGGGGATGTGTTCGTGCCGACCGGGCTTCGTAGAACGACTCCCGCCGAGACGTACGTGCGGTCGCTTCTCGACGAACCTAGTCGGCCGTCACCGAATCCGGGGGCTGCTTAGGCGGCAGCAGTAAGCAGACGGCGTTTCCCTCGGAATCCCGCGATTCGAACAACACCTCCCCGCCGAGCGATTCGACGCACCACCTCATCACGAACAGGCCGATTCCGGAGCCGTGGGACGTGCTCGTGGTGACGGTCGGCGAAAACAGCGCGGCGATCTCCTCGGGCGGGATCGGTGAGTTCGAATCTTCGATGCGGATCTCCGTGCGACCGGTGTTGGGCGACGGGCCGACCGTTATCTCGACGACCGGCGCCTCGTCGTTGCTGTGGACGATCGCGTTCTCGACGGCGTGTGCGAGCGCGTACTCGAACGCCTCGTTGATGTCGATCCACATCCGCTCCCGTTTGCTGACCCGGATATCCGCGTCGGGGTGTTCGGCGCCGATCCGGTTCGCGACGTCCCGCACGGCGCTCGCGGCGGAAACCCGGGCGAGGTTCGCCTGCGAGTCGGTTACTGCGTGCTCGATCTGTTTCACGGACGTCGCGAGGTTACCGAGCTTCTCGCCTCTGGACTGAATGGTCGAGATGACCTCTTCGGACGGTTCGCTCTCGGGGCCGTTCATCGCCTGCTCCGCGCATCCGATGATGATTGCGGCCTCGTTCCGGAGGTTGTGTCGAAGGACGCGCCAGAACAGCTCCGCTCGATGATGGGTGTCGTAGTGACGCGTGATGTCCCGTACCTCGACGTGGACACAGCGGTCCGCCGTCGGGCGCTGTCGCGAAATGAACACCTGGATCCAGATGAGTTCGCCGTCTGCTCGTTTGGCCCGCCACATGAACTGTTGCGGGCTTCCGGTGGCGGCCGCGGAGAGTCGATCGTGGAACTCGGACTCGGTGTGTGGGTACGTGTTCGCCGTGTATTCGGCCACGGAGAGCTCACGCAGTTGGTCTGGAGTGTAGCCGAGGATTTCCTCCAATCGCGCGTTCGCGTCGAGAATGGTCCCGGAGACGGCGTCGTAGATCGCCACACCGGTATGGAGCGTATCGAGTACCGGTGACAGCGTCTCGCATTCCGGCGAGGACATACAGGCAGGAATTTTATCGAGACACGGTTTTCGTTGCTATGAGTGATATATATCGCTCCGTACGGATCAAGGGCCGACCACGCGTTCTCTGACCAACGGATACTTACTGTCCTATCAAATCGGATATGTTACGATCGTCTATTTCCCACGGCCGCGTCCGGACCGCATGCGGACCGCATCCGGGCCGCGTCATAGTCGGGGTATTTTAACACAAAAATAACAATTAACAGACCGATGAAGGCTCGTCTTCGCCGAGTGGAAACGGGGACAACGGATCGGTCACGACGAGTATATATCCCACCAGTTGGTTTCTGACGCGTCCGTTCACCTATTATAAGCGTTCAAGCGGTGGTCAGCGAATATCCCGAACGAGTCACAGATGACCAGGGACACCAACTGGACGCCGACGAATGACGAGACGACAGGACGGAACTCGGTGGGGACCGCGTTTACCGGTCTGGTACATCAGGTCGACAGGCGGTCGTCGGGTCCCGACCGGGTCACGGTGTTTCCTGTTGACGCGACCGACGACGAGCGGCTGTCGGCGTGGGTAACGGTGAACGTCGACTCCGTCATCAAGCCCGAATGCTTCCGATAACCTCTCGGATGCACCGCGACCGCGGCGGACGAGACGGTCGGAAGGCCGGACGCTGTCGGCTCGGATCGGTCCCGATGCGCCGGTCGACGCCGACTCGGATGGTTCGGCCGACGCCGATTCCGACGCCTCTGCCGGTACCGGACGAAGCCGAGGTGGTCTCCCGGTGGGTATGAAACGACGGGAACTCCTCGTCACCGCATTGGAACGAGTCGCACTCGGTGCCGTCGTTTCTTCGGTGGTCGAACTGTCCGATCTGTGGTCTGCGGCGCTGTCTCTTTCTGCAAGCGAGCCGACGCGGCCGACACCCATCGACGCGGAAGGTGCGGTCTCTCGAGAACGGACCGCGGACGGCTACGCGATGACGTACGAGTGGACGGACCGGCCCGGGCGAGAGTGGCGTCTGGAGCTCCCGCTCGAGCGGTCCGCGTACAGAGAGGCGGCCGACGAGCCACACGGATACTTGAGTGGCTTCGAAGCGGCGAAGGCGAGTGTTCACGCCAAGCGGCTCACAGAGTTGCTCACCGACGCGAGTCCGACGAACGAGCGTGCTCGGCGGCCGCTCCCCGAGGCGGCCCGTCTCGAAAGGGCGATCGGACTCGTCCACTCGCTCGAATACGTGACGGACGCGGAATCGACGGGAGCGCCAGAGTACATCCGAACCGTCGAGGAGACGCTCGTCGACGGCTGCGGTGACTGCGAGGACCTCACGTATCTGCTGATCGGGATGCTCTCGCAGCCGACGTTCGGCTACCGGACCGCGATGGTGATCCTCCCCGGTCACATGCTCGCGGGCGTTCACAGAGACGACCTCCCGGCGGCGTACGCCGACGCGCCGACCCTTCCGGGAGGGACGTACGTCGCGATAGAGTGCGCCACGTCTCGACCGATCGGCGACTTCCAAGACGAGCCCGTGTTGGCGGTGTACGGCGACGGCGTCGAGTACATCGACCAGTCGGCGATCGCCGACACGGGCGGGGAGTTCCTCCGAGACCCGGCGCAGTTTCAGACGATCGCCGACGTGTCGGCGAGACACCCGAACTGACCGGGGTACAGGTACTGAATACAGCCGATTTCAACAGAGCCGCCTCAATGGATCTCCGAAATCAACTCGGCTACTTTCGATAACGAGAGTGGGTCTATATCCACGCACCTACCCTCGGCGGTATAGAAGATCCCTGTAGTCACGTCTCGGTCAGGGAACCAGTCATTCAGCACGTGATAGTACACGCTGAGTTG
This sequence comes from Halorubrum aidingense JCM 13560, assembly GCF_000336995.1. Taxonomy (GTDB): domain Archaea; phylum Halobacteriota; class Halobacteria; order Halobacteriales; family Haloferacaceae; genus Halorubrum; species Halorubrum aidingense. Next base: position 81,275 of record NZ_AOJI01000002.1, read on the forward strand.
CTTCCGATACTCATCCTCGGCGTGTCGCCCGAGGTCCGTTTTGAAGTCGATGATCTCGACGGTGTCGGGACGGATGTGAACGAGGTCGACGATCCCCGAGATGGTGACCCGTTCGCCGTCGACAGTGAGCGGGAGATAGGCGTCCTCCTCGACTCGGAGTTCTCCGTCGAGAGAGTCCAGGAACGACTTGACGTGACGCTCGTGGTCGTTCGAGGGTTCGACGTCTCCCTCCAGTACGTACCGCTCGGCGAATTCGTGGGTCTTCGTTCCGAACGCGGTCCCTCTTCCGTCGTCGACCTCCTCGAAGACGTCGTCGCGCATGAGGGTGTGCGGCGAGTGTCCGACCGGGCCGTCCGGCGTCGGCACGGAAATCTGCAAGTGCCCCTGCGTCGTCTCGCTGCTGTCGCCTTCTCGAACGTCGGGCTCCAGGTCCTCGATGTCGACCGGGAGCGCTTCGATGAACGCGTTCGGGCTCTCGCCGGCGGCGAACACGAGGTGGCTCTCGGCCCGCGTCATCGCGACGTAGAGCAAGCGTCGCTCTTCGTCGTATCCACGCGGCAGACACTTCCGGAGGACGTCACTCCGCCAGTTGTCGTGAACGTGTGGATAGCCGTGATCGTCGGCGTAGAGCTTTCGCTGGCGTAGTCCGATCGGATCGTCGAACGTGATCGCGTTACCGTTCCCGCCCGACGGTGGGAAGCGATGGGAGTTCATGTTCGCGAGCACGACGATGGGATGTTCGAGTCCCTTGGCCGCGTGGATGGTCTGGACCGTCACCGAATTCATACCGGCGCTCGCGTGGACCTCGTGAGTGCTTCCGTCCTCGATGCCCCGTTCGACAAACCTGATGAGGTCACCTCGTGTCAGCGTCGTCGCGCTGTGGACGGACTGAATCGTCGTCAGCAGTACGTCGGCGTCGGCCCCGTCGTAGTCGTATTGAGAGAACACGCGCCGGGCAACCCCGCCGACGGTCTCCAGGGCCGCAAGCTCCGACTTGAACGCCTGCATGTTGGCGGGGTACTCCTCGCTATCGAGCACGTGTTCGACCTCGTCGAGCGTGTAGCCCGCTTCCTCAAGCACGACTGCCCACCCTCGCTCCGCGTCGGATTCGAGGATGCGCAGCCACGCCAGGAGAAGCTTCGCCGGGTCAGACCGGAACAACTCGATGCCTCCGTCGTACGCCATCGGCAACCCATACGTCTCGGCGACAGAGAGGAGCTCTCGGCCGAAGTCACGAGTCCGGGTGAGGACGGCGATGTCACCGTACTCTGGTAGCCGAAGGTCGCCGTCCTCCTCGACCTGATACGCGTCGTTCCCGACGATCTCCTGAATCTTGGTCAGAACGGCCTCGTGTTCGTCTTCGTGTTGAATCGCCTCTATCTGAGAGTGCTCGCACGCGGCGTTCGAAGAGAGCGACACAATTCTATCTCGGACGGTCGCCTCGTCGACGTCGTCTGTGCTCGCCGCGGGCGTCACCAGGCTGTGCTCGGAGAAATCGAGGATGGCCTGTGTCGAGCGGTAGTTCTCGACGAGTTCGATATCGATGATCGGGCGGGTCGCCCACGACACTCGCTCGTGATCGCCGTTGAGTTCGTCGACGAACCGATCCAGGCGGGACTCGAACTCGGTGATGTTCTCGACGGCCGCGTACTGGAACGAGTAGATGCTCTGTTTCCAGTCGCCGACGACACAGACGTTGTTCGTGTCCGCGAGCAGGAGTGCGAGTTTGAACTGGATCTCGCTGGAGTCCTGGAACTCGTCGATCATCACGTACTCGAACGCGACGTCGTCGCGGAGTCGATGGTCGTCACAGAGCAGGACGAACGCAAATAGCTGAAGAAAGCTGAAGTTGAGGTAGTTCCGACTGAGCGCGAACGCGAGGTACTCGTGGTAGACGTCGTGAACGAAGTTCTTGAGGTCCGCTCGCCGTTCGTCAAACGCGAGTCGTGCGACTGCCGCAGGAACCTGCTTTTCACCCCATCCGCCGCGAATCTCGTCCTCCTCGGGTGCGTCTGGGAGGTAGCACGTGTCGTTCCCGTAGCCCCCGAGCTTCGAGCGCAGCTCGGACTGCTTGTTCCCGTCGTTACGGGGCTGGTTCAGCTCGTCGAAGACCTCTCGAAACGCGTCGAAGTCGCCGTCAAGATGCCGCTCGCCGTTCCGGTACCAGCCGTCGGCTGTCGGAAAGACACCTTTCGCCGCGAGCTGATTGAGCAACCCGAGGAGTTCGACCGGTTCTGTGACGGCCCGGAAGAAGTCGTCGTACTCGGGGTGGTCGTCGCTGAAGCGACGGATGAACTCGCGGAACTGCGACTTCTCGACGTTTTCGTCTTCGAGGACACGCGTGGACCCCGTGATGCGGTCGTCGATGCCGAGGAGCGTCGGTGCCTCGAAGCCGTGCTCCATGAGGATGTCGTGACAGAGGCTGTGGAACGTCTGGATCGGTGCGTCCGAGAGTTCGCGCATCCCGTAGTCACAGTGGGCGACGATTCGGTCCTTCATCTCCGTCGCCGCGTTGTTGGTGAACGTCACGAGGAGGACGTCCTCGGGTTCGACGTCGTCTTGGTCGACGATTTCGGCGTAGCGACGGGTGACGGTGAACGTCTTTCCGGTCCCTGCGCCGGCGTCGACGACGTGGATGCCCCGTTTGCTGTCGATCAGGTCTTGCTGTTGGTCGTTTGATGCAGTCATCGTGACTCACCTTCCAGGATGCAATCGCGGTTGTCCACGTACCGATAGTTGGGGTCACCGCCGAGTCCCTGAACCGGGAAGCGCTCGTCACCCGCACGACGAGTGTTCAACTCCGACAGGCGCTCTCGGACGAACTGCTCGAATGTGTCCACGTCGCCGGTGAAATAGTTCTGATTGCGGATCCGAAGGAGGTGTCTCAGTGCCTGCTTACAGCCCTTCGTTACGTACTTGTAGTCTCCAACACGCTCCTTCAGCTGCTCCGTCAAGAGGCGGGCAAACGTGGATTTCAAGAGTTCGTCTTTGTCTCTCGTCTCCGGGAACTCGTGTACGTCCAAGAACTCCAGGTACTCTTCGTACGCCACCTTGGAGAAGGTCTTGTTACAGTCGTTCGCGGCGTCTTCCTGCAGTTCGGTGAACGTGTCTCGTCTCGCGATGTATCCCTCGTACGTAACGGGATAATACGTCACCGTCGTGAGGCAGTCCTCGAGAGACCCATCCCCAGTCACCACATCGTCGAGCGTCTCGAGGAAGTGGAAGAACGTGAACTGCAGTTCTTGGTCCGGGCGCTCGGTCCGCTGGTGCGCGAGATACAGCAACGCCTGGAAGTTCGGTTTGTCACCCGGTGGATCAAGCGCCGAATGTTTGACGATCGAGTATGCAGACTTCTTTGCGCCGCTCTTGTAATCGAGGAGTCGGGTTGGGCTGTGAACGAGGTCGATCTTGCCCTTCAACCCGAGATCGGCGTTCTCGAACCAACGTTCGGTGTGCGACGCATCGACGGGGCGGTCGTAATACGCAGCGAAGAAGTTCTCTCCCCAGCCACTGTTCGGCGTGGTCAGGCCATCACCTTTCGGCGGGTTTGCCTCGAGGAATTCGACGATAGTCTGGAGACCGACGCGGTACTTGGTGCGTCGGACCTCCCGATCGACGCTGCGGAGGAACGGGTCGACTTCGTCGAGAATGACTGCGGCTACGTCGTCGAGCGTATCAGACGTGACGGCGTCCGGATGCGAGACGTAGAACTCCGCGAAGTCGTGGAACAGGTTTCCTTCCCGAAAGTGGTCCTTGTCCGGGTTGTCGACGAGTCGGCTGAAGAAGTAATCGCGGGGTGAGTTGACGTAGGTGTTCAGGCTCGACTGGCTGAGTGCGGTGACGTCCTCGGGGGAGACATCGAGTGGTTCTGTTTCGAACCCGTCCCGTGTCGTTCGAGGCGCCCGCGAGTGTCGCAGTGAGTCCAAGTCGCTGAATCGATCGAACTCCTCGTCGAACAGTTCCTCGAAGTATAGGCACGGAGTGACGGGCGTTCCACCGGCGGTGTCCTGCACGAGATAGTACTGGTCGACGCCGTTCTGTAAGAGGAGTTGGAACTGCCGGATGTTCCGCTCGAACTCCTGATCTCGATCGACCCACGGGCGACGAGGCGACGACTGTGTCCACCCTTCGTCGAGGCCGAGATAGAACACGACGGCGCGGTCGACGTGCGCAGCCGATTTCGCATCTGCCAAGAGGACACCTTCGTTCTCCCGATCCACGGGCACTTCGTACGACTGTAGATAGAACTCGAGACGGTCAACTGCCGGTTCGGTGACGGCGTCGTCGAGGAGGCCGAGCGTCGCGAGTTCCGCTCTGAAGGCGTCGATAGAGGCGTCCGTGACTGCTTCGTATTCGTCGATGGCTTCCTCGAACGTGCAGGAACGGATCTCCTCGCGGAACTCGAGGAGCCAGTCTACTTCCGGGCGGTTGAGGTCGTAGAGACGCTTCTCGTCGTGCTCGATGTCGACGGGCATCCCGAGCTGGGTGAGGAGCGGCCGAACGTCGCCTACTCGCGTATCCCGGCCAGCGTGGGCGCTTCGAAGGAGCTGTAAGAATGCGCGGTGACGGGCATCGTCGGTGAACCCCGGACCACCGTAGTACGGAATATTGGCAGCTTCCAGCGCCGACTCGATGAGCGAGGAATACTGACTCGCTGCGTCGAGGACGACGGCCACGTCGTCGGCGTTCTCCGGTGTGACCGTATCGAGGACGACATCGACGATTGCGGCGGGTGAGTCGAGAATTCGGAAGGGTGGATGATCGAACGACTCCTCGGTGAACGGGTCGATTGTCTCGTAGTCTGGCGGAAGGATCGAGCGTTCGAGTTCGGTGAGCTGCTCGAACCCGACGACCGCGACCGATGTGTCGGCTTCGATGCTGTACTCGGTGAGACGGGTAGACGTCGTGTCCATCTCGGCGATGCAGTCGACGGCGGTGTGCGTTGCCGTCGTCGCGAACTGCTCGTAGTCGAGAACGGCCTCGGCCGTCCCTTGGTACTCCCAGCATTGGAGGATGTTCCCGACCGCATAGGCCGCCTCCTTCCAGTTGAGATCAGTCGTCTCGACGATTTCGAGGAACGCGAGTCGATCCTCGGCCTGTTCTCGGCGTCGGGCAGCCAGGCGCCGTGGCGTGATCGCGAACGGCCCGTAGTGAGGTTGGTCGAGGCGTCGGTTTAGAACACTCGCCATCGGCGCATCCGGCACGAGCACAAGGTCGAAATCCTTGCATTCCTCGTAGAGAGAATCGATAGACTTCGCTCGTGTAATTGACACGGACTAGCGAACTCTGGTGAGTTTCAAAAATGTGTCGTCGGGAAGTCTAATCAGCAGTTCGGGAAGAGTTCCATTGGCGGATCAAGAAGGGGATCAACAAACGAGATAAAGATGATAACTAGCGTGATTATTGCGGTTCGCCTGCGAACATATTCGTAGCCACCGTGACTGAACCGGCCATCAGTAGGGGCAAAAGACAGAATTAGAACTCTCACCCCTGATTTTCTATATAGCGATATTCAATTTATGAACTCGTCTATTGCTGTGATGATGCTTTCTGGGGCTTCTATGCTCCGAATTCTACCGATCCGATAGATCCGACGTGTGCTCCTGATTATTCTGATAATCACGACCAGTTTGAAGTACCCCGACGCCGTCGGTGAAGCACGAATGCTGGAACCGCCTCACGAGGACGCTTCTCCGGGGTAGAGCCACCGAGACCGGGCTCCGAGTTTGCTCTGGCTACTCCCCGCTGAAATCGGGGACGATGGCGAAGAAGCCTATTCGATATAGAACTAATCACCTCAACCTATATTAAGACAAAGGCCGAACGATGTTGTATGACCGAAGATGAATCGAACTCCGAGGGCCTGATCGAACGCCAGACCACGGGTGAAGACCGCGTGCGGATGGTTGCTCGGCAGCTGTCGGAGCCACAGACGGCTAACTGGATCGCCTCCGAGGCAGGCTGGTCACACGAACCAACTAAGCGCGTCCTCGAGCGACTCGTCGGCGACGGCATCCTCCGCCGTGACGAAAGCGGTACTCACACGACGTATTGCCCTGACTACCGCCGCCAAGCGATGCAGGAGGCGATGCGCCTCCGAGATGGCGGACACACTGTCGAGGAGCTTACCGACCGGCTCGCCAATATGAAGGCACAGATTCGCGACTGGGAGGACGAATTCGGCGTTGAATCACCGAATCAGCTTCGTGGGACGCTCGCTGACGAGTCCCTTGACGGTGACGAGGAAGACCGTCGTCGTGAGATTGCTCGCGAGTGGGAACACCTTCAACGGCGCATCCAGATTGTCGGCTTCGCCATCCGCGAGTGGGACTTCCTCGCTCCGACGACGGAGCCTGCCGAGGCCAGCAGCTAACGGATGTCGGTCCCGCATCCAGGTGGTGATCCGAACGCGAACCTCTACGCCCAGCTAAAGCGAGACGTCCTTGACCGCGTGCCACAGATCGCGGCCGTCGAGTTCGTTCCAGACGATATCGAGGCAAAACGGCTGCGGGCGACTTTCGATCCGGCCCGTCTGGATCCCCCAACGGGCCCTGATTCGCCGGAACTGACCGTCAAGTGGTATCGACAGGAGCCACACGATTGGTTCCGTATCAACTACACCGACCCGAACACGGGCTTTCACGCTGGCTGGCACCAGGACGAGGACCATCCCGATCTCGGACGGACGCATTTCCAGTACTCAGTCGCCAATACGGGGGACCGCTGGGGGATCACGTTCGAACACGAGACTCCCTCCCTGACCCTCTGGGAAATAGTCGAGTCGCTCCTTACGGACGTCCGTCCGACCTACCAGTACGCGACCGAGGAACCATGACACCCCGAGAACGCACCGATCAGTCGCTCGAGAGCTCCTTCGAGCGCTATCTCCAGGACAAGGGGAAGGGCCGCGGCGGCGACGGCGGGAACTACCGACGCAACGCCGCTCGCGAGCTCGAGCGGTTCGCCGAGTGGGCCGCCGGCGACCGCGGCAGCGACGACTGGACCGGAATCGTTCCCGACGATATCGACCGCGATCCCGCCTTTGCGGACCTCGACGAACGCGTCTTCCGGGAGTACGCCCGCCACCTCGCCGGTGATCGCGGGCTCAAACAGAACACTGTACAAACCTATTACCGCTATATCTCTGCGTGGTGCGGCTGGTGCGTCAACGAGGGGTACCTCGGAGCGCATTACGCCCAGCGGGCGAGTGCGATGGCGCCGCTTCCCGAGGACGACGGCCGAAAACCCGGCGATCAGCAGGCCTGGACGCCCGAACAGCGTCACGCGCTCACCCGCCACGTCGACGAACGGGCCCGCGACGCCATCGAGACGTACACGACACTCCCGGAAGACGCCGACCTCCTCGACAGGCAGCGAGCACGATACGCGGCTCTCAAGGCGGCTCGTGACCGCGCGCTCGCGTTCGTCCTCGCGTACACCGCCGTCCGGGTCGGCGAACTCCTTCGAGATCCGAACGATCCGCGCCGGCGCGGCGTCCGCTGGGAGGAGATCTCGCTTGCCGACGGCAGCATGGACGTCTACCGGAAGAAACAGCAGTGGGACGCCGCGAGTCTCCCCGAGCCGGTGATCGCTCCGATCCGGAGCTACCGCGAGCTACTGGATCCGCCGACGGAACGGTGGCCGGTGTTTCCCACGTTCGACCAGCGGACGCTCGCGGGACTCGTGCGGGACGAGTTGGCCGATCGAGGGACGCGGCCGGATGCGATCGACGAGCTGCGCGAGGGGTACGCTCGCGATCTCCTGGTGGCACTCGCCGAGGACGTTCGGCCGCCGTCGATCACGACGGACGGCGCGCGATCGATCCTCCAGCGGCTCTCTGAGGCCGCAGAAATCGATATCGACCATCCGAAACACGAGTATCTCGCCCCCCACGGCGGTCGACGGGGGATGGGTGAGGTCCTCGTCAGAGCGTTCGGATACACCGTTGCAGCCCGCTATCTCGACAACTCCGAGGAGATGGTCCGAGAGCGGTACTCACACATCGAGGCCGGCGAGCTCGGCGACGTCGCCACCGAAGCGCTCTCAGAGATCGACGGGTAGCTGGACGCGGGTACCGAGCGAGCAACGGGACCCGTTCGCTATTACCAACGTCTGTGTCCGGGAACGTATTTAAAAATACTCTCAGCCGCGATGTTCCGGGCAGTACACTCTTTTCAGCTCGCACCGAACGCTATGCGCATGCCCGATGACGTCCTCATCGCCTTCGACGGGTCGCCGCTTTCCGAGCGTGCGCTGACGTACGCCATCGAGACCTTCCCGGACGCAACCCTCACCGCGATGTACGTCATCGATCCGATCGATTCGATTATCGACGTGGAGGCGGGCGGCTTACCGGTCGCTGAGGACTGGTACGACGATGCTCGGGAGCACGCAGCCGACATCCAGACAGCCGCCACGGAGATCGCGGCGGAACGCGACGTCGACCTCGCTACCGTCACGGAAGTCGGCAGACCCGCCCGAACGATTCTCGAGTACGCCGACGACCACGGCGTCGATCAGATCGTCATGGGCAGTCACGGTCGTTCGGGGATTGACCGAGCGCTCCTCGGAAGTGTCGCCGAGACAGTCACCCGCCGAGCACGGATCCCGGTGACGATCGTCGGGTGAGATCGGATGGCCACCGTTACGGAAAATCGGTTCTGTCGAAACTCCCCGCTGGTGAGAGGGTTCGGCAGTCGTGCTGAATACACCGTGTAAATCGGCCAGTAAACCCACATCGCATTCCGAGCGGTCAGACTCACGTACAACTCGGCATAAAGGGGAGCCTCAAATCGGACCTCAGTCGTTGCAATCAGCCGAGAGGAGCTGATCGGCTCCCTGTACTCTACTGCCTACGACCGTCGGCACGCTTTTGCTTGGTTGAAATTATCGGAATCATACGTCCAGTCACCATGATCGATGAACTCTTCGACCTGGTTTTCCATGCGGTATTCGAATTTCTCCCCGATGCAGTGCTGAGAATCATACTTCTGCTGCTTGGTGTTGTGACGACGATGATCGGCGTGATGACCGTTGGCGAGTCAACACGACTCGGTGGTATACTGATCGCCGTCGGTGTGTTGCTAGTGGCCGGTGCTCTAGCGTTGTGGTGCCGGTAGCCGCAGTATACAGCGCGTACTTTCCGTCTGTTCTAAAGGATTTCAACGAGGTCAGAAGATCGCTATCTGTGAGTCTCTGCGTCGCCGAGCAATTCAACTCGAATCGCGTCGAGTAGACCCTCTCCAAGCGAGTAACCCCCGGCAAACTATACTCGCTGCCCTCCGATACTCCGGACATGCGGTCCACTGACCCCTCTCGTCGTAGACTCCTCCAACTGACTGGGACGACCGCCCTCGGCGCGCTCGCGGGCTGTACCGGTCAGGTTCCAAGTACCGACGACGGCGGGGGGAGTGAAGTGGCGCCCCGCTCGACGGTCACGGACGAGCCGGATACCGTCGTTCCCCTCACCGCGTCGTCAGAAACCATTCGGCCAGCACCCGGCACGTCGACGTCCAACTGGGTGTACGAGGGTCAATTCCCGGGGCCGGAGCTACGCGTTCAGGAAGGGGACGTGCTCAGCGTCGAACTGACGAACGACCTCCAAGCGGAGACGACGATTCACTGGCACGGAGTCCCCGTCCCGAATCCGGTCGACGGAGTGCCGAACGTGACGCAAGACCCGGTCGCTCCCGGCGAGACGTTCACGTACACGTTCCGTGCCGAACCCGCCGGGACGTATTTTTACCACAGCCACGTCGGACTCCAACTTGACCGCGGATTGCTCGGACCGCTGATCGTCGAAGAACGCGACCCACACGTCGAGTACGACCGCGAGTACGTCGTGATCGTCGACGATTACCTCCCCGGAGAGCCGGAACTTCCCTCGGACGGGGCAATGGGCGGCAGTGGCGGCAGTGGCGGAGTGGGTGGCGGAGGGATGATGGGGGACATCCGGCCGCCGTACGGGGGACTCCTGCTCAACGGTCGACTCCCTGAGAATCCCCAGACGTTCGGCGTGACGGAAGGCGAGCGGGTTCGCTTCCGATTCGTGAACGCCGGCAGCGCGACGGTCTTCGGTGTGCGGATCGCCGGCCACGAGATGACGGTGACGCACACCGACGGGCGCCCCGTCGAACCCGTTTCCGTCGACTCGTTCGTCTTCGGTGCCGGTGAGCGCTACGACGCCGTGGTCGAGGCGACGAATCCGGGCACGTGGACCGTTCAAGCGGATGCGCTCGACGGGAACGAACCACCGGCCAGGGCTGTCGTCGAGTACGAGTCCTCCGACGGAGGGAGCCCACAGCGCCCGTCGCCGGCCACGAACCGACTGCAGTATCGGAACTTGCGATCGGTCTCCTCGCTCGACGGGGTGAGCGGAGAACCGGATCGAACGTTCGATCTGACGCTCTCCCGTGGCAGGAGCCAGTCTTACACGTGGACGATAGACGGGCAGGCCTATCCGGACGCCGATCCGCTCCAGATTCGGTCCGGGGAACACGTCCGCATACGGATGATCAACCAGAGCCCAGTCGTTCACCCGATGCACCTTCACGGCCACTTCTTCCAGGTCGGCAACGCGATCAAAGACACGGTCATCGTCCCCGGACACAGGGGGCGGGTGGCGATCGATTTCCACGCGGACAACCCCGGTCGGTGGTTGTTCCACTGTCACAACCTGTACCATCTCGACGCGGGGATGGCGCGTGTCGTGAGATACGTCGAGTGATCTGGTCGGAAACCCGGTTTCGGACCGTTCATGCCGTGGTTCGTGTGCTCGCGGTCCTCTTCGGGAACACCGATTGAGTGCCAACCCGCCGAATTCGAGCCGGATGAACGATCTCGTCTCTGAAAAACGTTTAAAACAGTCTATAAACGTTCTCGAACGATCTCCTGCACGGATTCACACCCATGTCCATAACCCCTGAGCCGCTCTACGAGTAACCGAGGAGAAGACCAATGACCAACTACAACAACCTCGGTCGGTGGCTGCTCGTGGCGCTCGCGATCGTCGGACTCGCGTTCGCCGCGCCCGCGGTGAGCGCACACGGCGACGACGCGACCGCTGACGATGCGCCCCCGTACGACGAGACCGACGACGACTGGGCGGCCTGGATGGAGGCGCAGATGACCGAACACATGGGCCCCGGTAGCGTCGAGTGGATGGAGTCGCACGCGGGCGTGACCGTCGACGAGATGCCCCGGGACATGGCTGACGACGAGTACGGCGGCGGGATGTACGGGCAGGGCCACTGCTGACGGCCCTGACCGTTTCGATCGCACCAACTGACCACCTCGCTCACCGACCCAAGACAATGACGCAACTCACTACTCACACCGGACGCACTGCTCGTCGACTCGCGATACTCGCCGTCCCGCTGCTGGTCGCGGCGACCGGAACGGCCGCTGCCCACGGCGGCGGGAGCTACGGCGGCGGTATGATGGGCGGAAACGGCTGGGGCCTCTTCGGCGGAGCGATGGGCCTCTGGGGACTCCTCTGGATGGGACTTCTCATCGCCGTCCCCCTCTACGTCGTCTATGCGCTCCTCAACCGAGGATCTGGCGGGAACGACGAGCAGTCGTTGTCGGTTCTCCGGGAGCGCTACGCTCGTGGCGACATCACGGACGAAGAGTTCGAAACCCGACGCGAGACGCTCGAGCGATCGGAGTGACCTCCTCGGACCCACTTCCCAGCCAAGGGAGTGGCTGAGAGAGGGGCACGCTTGTTCCTTGGCTACATCGAACCGAGATTGAGATGGCTCTCAGCGGACGAAGAACGCACGAGTCACCCGACCAGCGGTCGTTCTCTGGCCGGCACAACTCGCACTAGACCAAATATATTCGGTAAAAAAGTCTTAGTGCTGTATGTCTATTTCAATCTGTTGAAGTGTGTCGATGTCTTATCATCAAACCGCCATGAATATTCGAAAAAACGGGGATGGAGACGTCCCTGTGTACAAAATCGATCTGAACGAGGTCCCCGACCAGTCGATGAGTTATCTAGTGGTCAGAGGCATTGCAGACCTGACTGAGCGAGACCCAGCCGAGCTCGAACCCCTGTGGGACAGCGTGGACCCGGAAGCGATAGACGCGTTCGTAGCTCGCGCGAACGAGTGCTCGACCTCGTATCACCTTGCGTTCCAGTATCAGGGCTACACGGTCGAAATCGTCGAGAACCGCTGGCTCCAGTTTACCGAAAACGAAGAGCCGCTTTCCTCGGCGAGTGCGTAGCCGCGAACTCGTCCACTCTTTGGCGTCTCCCGATCGTGAGATACTCACCACGTACTGACCGGTCTACACCGAACTGACCGCTAGTCGGACGAGCGATTTGCCGACCAGGACGCACAGAGACCGCCGTATAGAGACATCGGTCTATTTCGGATCACATCGGCCTCCACGTTGAAGCACTCGCGGAGTCAACCACTCGGTCATGGACGACGAATCCCGAAGCTCATCCGACGAGACTGACCACACGCACCACGGTGAGAACGCACATCGCGGGTGCGACGAGTCGCACGCTGAGAGGCCGGGTGAGAAATCGATCTCGCAAGCGGAGGCTGAGCCTCCGCCTCCCGACGGAGCGGACCACGGTGCACACAGTCAGCACGAGGGCCACGACGGCCCCAATGGACACGACGGCCACGACGGCCACGACGGCCACGACGGCCACGGTGGTATGCACGCGGGCCACGAGCAGCTGTTCCGTCGGCGCTTCTTCGTTTCGACGGCGCTGTCGATCCCCGTCCTCTTGTACAGCGAAACGCTGCAGGAGTGGCTCGGATTCTCCGTTCCGGCGTTCCCGGGCAGCGAGTGGATTAATCCGGTGTTCGCCGTCGTCGTCTTCGCCTACGGTGGGGTTCCGTTCCTCCGGATGGCGGTGCCGGAACTGAACGACCGGGCCCCGGGGATGATGACGCTGATCTCGATGGCGATCAGCGTCGCGTTCGTCTACAGCCTCGCCAGCGTGTTCTTCCCGACGCAATCTGCGTTCTTCTGGGAGCTCGTGACGCTGATCGACATCATGTTGCTGGGCCACTGGATCGAGATGCGGTCGGTGCGGCGGGCGTCGAGCGCGGTCGACGAGCTGGCGAAGTTGATGCCCGATACCGCCGAACGGATCATCGAGGACGGCGACAGCGCGGGACGCAGTCCCGCGGACGGTCGGACGCAGTCCGGTGACACCGAGGAGGTCCCGGTGAGCGAACTCTCGGAGGGCGACCTCGTGCTCGTCCGACCGGGCGCGAGCGTGCCGGCCGACGGCGTCGTCGAGGCGGGTGATTCGGACGTCGAGGAGTCGATGATCACCGGCGAGTCGAAACCGGTCTCGAAGGAACCCGGCGACGAGGTCATCGGCGGGACGATCAACGGCGACGGCAGTCTCCGCGTGCGCGTCGGGGCGACGGGCGAGGAGACGACGCTCGCGGGGATCATGCGACTGGTCGAGGAAGCCCAGCAGAGCAAGTCGAAGACCCAAGTGCTGGCGGACCGCGCGGCGGGGTGGCTGTTCTACGTCGCCGTCGCGGCGGCGGGCGTGACGGCGATCGCGTGGACGGTCGCGATATCGTTCAACGCGACGGTCATCGAGCGCGTCGTCACGGTTCTCGTCATTGCCTGCCCGCACGCGCTCGGGCTCGCAATCCCGCTGGTCGTCGCGATCAACACCTCGCTGGCGGCACGCAACGGGATGCTCGTTCGCGACCGGATCGCGATGGAGGAGGCGCGGAACCTGGACGCCATCATCTTCGACAAGACGGGGACGCTCACCGAAGGCGAGCACGGCGTCGTCGATATGGCGACCGTCGACGGCGTCGCCGAGGACGCCGCGCTCGCGCTGGCGGCGGCCGTCGAGAGCGACTCCGAACACATGATCGCCCGAGCGATCCGCGAAGCAGCCGAGGAGCGAGACCTGACCGTGCCTGACGCGACCGGCTTCGAGGCGATCAAAGGCCGGGGCGTCCGCGCGACCGTCGACGTCTCCGGCTTCGCCGGCGGCCCGTTGGACGAGTCCGGCGGCGGCGACGAGGTGTACGTCGGCGGGCCAAACCTGTTGACACAGCTCGATCGCGAGGTCCCCGACCACCTCCGGCAGTTCGCTGACGAGGCCGGCCAGAACGCACACACCGTGGTGTACCTCGTCCGCGAGGGGGAGTTGGTCGCCGCGTTTGCGATGGCCGACGTGGTCCGCGAGGAGAGCTACCGCGTCGTCGACGCCCTGCACGACCTGGGTATCGAGGTGGCGATGCTGACCGGTGACTCCCGAGACGTCGCCGCCGCCGTCGCCGACGAATTGGGCATCGACACGGTGTTCGCGGAGGTCCTCCCGGAGGATAAAGACAAAAAGGTCCAAGAACTCCAGGACCAGGGCAAGCTCGTCGGAATGGTCGGCGACGGCGTGAACGATGCGCCGGCGCTGACGCGAGCGGACGTCGGTATCGCTATCGGGAGCGGCACCGACGTCGCGGTGCAGTCGGCGGACGTCATCCTCGTTCAGAACAACCCGATGGACGTGGTTCGGCTCGTGAAACTGAGCAAGGCGAGCTACCGGAAGATGCAGGAGAACATCGTCTGGGCGGCGGGGTACAACGTCTTCGCGATTCCGCTTGCAGCGGGCGTCTTAGCACCGATCGGGATTCTGCTGTCGCCCGCTATCGGTGCGCTCTTGATGTCGTTGAGCACGGTGATCGTCGCGGTCAACGCGCAACTGCTCCGGCGCGTGGATCTCTCCCTTCCGGACCGTCCGGAAGCGACACCGCGGAATGTCGACGGGTGACCGGGCGAGCGCCCGGCCGCCCCCCAAGCGCGATCGATAGCGAGGACTACGGCGGGGTCGTGGATCCGACGGCGTACCCCCACTCTTCGAGTACGCCGACGACGTCATCGGTGCGCTGGAGACCGACCAAGAGGGCCGCTTCGCGGAGGTCGGCCTTGCGAACGCTCTCGCCGAGCCGATCCTCGATCGCGATTTTCTGCGTCCGCTGCACTTCGAGCGTGCGCTCTTGTAAGTGGAGCTGAACCGTCTGCGTCCGCCCGTCGGTAATGCTGTTGCGGCGGAGAATCCACGGAATCGCCGCCGACGTCGCTTCCGTCGTGGCCTCCCGGTCTTCGGCGGGGTCCGGAGCGTCCGCGTCCCCCGGACGTGCGTCCACATCTGCGGAACGCTCCGCCGACGGTGAGGTGTCCGTGTCGTCGTCTGCCGTCGCCGACTCGGTCGCTTCCGTGTCCGTCTCGGTGTCCCAGCCGTTGACGGTCCCCTCTTTGAACCCCCCCATCAGACGGTCACCTCCTCGGGCTCGTCGAGTGCTCCGGGTTCGGGCGGCGACGGCGCCGTTAGCCCGCCTTGCGTCTCCAGGAACCGCGCGATCCGATCGAACTCCGCGAGCGTGTCGACTTCGTACTCCCGACGCGTGTTTCGGTGGCTCCGGACGAACTCGAACGCGCTGCACTGCTGCCGCCAGCAGCCCTCCATCATCGACGTCCGATCGCCGATCACCTCGGGCACCTCGAAGGGGACGTCGCCGACGATTTCGGTCTGATCTTTCGTCCCCTTGAACCCGATCGGGATCGCCCCCAACACGCCGACCTCGATGTTGAGCTGCGCCGCGAAGTTCGTCGCGAGTTCCTCGAGCCCCTCGACGGAGGCTTCGCCCTTCGCGGAGGGCTCGAAGGGGATCAACAGATTTCTCGTCGCGTAGATAGCGTTATACAGGTGATCGGACTCGGTCGCCGGCGGGTCACAGATGAGCACGTCGTAGCGCTCGGGCACGTCGTTTTCCGCCAGCACGCGGCGGAGCTGCGCGTAGATGTTGTAGGCGTCGCCGAAATCCTCGGCTCGGCTCTTCTCGCGCGCCAAGTGGTCCGAGAGATCCGACAGCGTGTTGTGCTCCGGGATGATGTCGATCCCTTCGGCGGTTCGGATCAGCGCGTCGAACTCGCCGGCCGGATTGTCGACGAGATGTCGGACCAGACTGTCGGCGGACGAGTCTCCGCGATCCTCGTCGACGTCGAAGAGCCGGCTCAAGTTCCCGTCTTGCGGATCGAGCGGAACGACGAGGACGTCGAGTCCGGCCCGTGCGTGTGCGCGAGCGACGTTTGCCGTGAGCGACGTCTTCCCCACACCGCCGGCTTCGCTGTACACCGTGTACGAGAGCATACCAGTGATCTTAGACACAGATCACATAAACGTATGTCAGACACATGTCTCAGACAGATACATTAGAAACATGCCTATGTTAGTTGTCTGGGAAAGGCATCTAAGATAGTTGCCTAAGAACATCGCCCAAGAGAGTTGTAAAAGACAGTCGACTAAGACACGTAGATAAGGCAGAACCACACGGAACTCGGCAAAGATAGCTACCTACGATTGCCGTGTCTGCTTGTTACCCGTGGTGCACGACTGCGTAATACGTCTAAGAACCACATCTAAGAAACAAATCTCAGATTAGTATATAAGATAGAAGTCTTAGAATTTTATGAAGCAGCTTGGTGAAACGCATCCGTGACGTCGTGCTGTATCTGGACGTATCTCTCGTCGAAGCAGTTCCAGACTCAGATGAGCGGACGCAATCGTCAGAACGAGACGGTCGATTCGTCCTCCGCCTCGGCTCCGAACGCCGTCCCACCACGGTCGTCGTAGTATTTGCGTCCGATGAATGTCTCATCGAGATTACCGACGATAGAGGCGTAAAGCGCATCCGAGGACAGGTACCGCTCCTCTCCGACCGGGTCTAAGATCTCTCGAATAGTCACCGATTCACCAGATGGAGATGTTATTTTAATGACACCAATCTTGTCAATTACCGTTTCGTGTGTCACTGGGAACTCAAGCAACTCGTCGACGATCCGCTCTGTATCTGAATAATCCATATCGATTTCTGGGAACTGAGGTCCCGGGTTCTACGGTACTGCGTGCACGACGAACCGAAATCAACCCCAATAATTTTCAGAAAATGTGTGTATTTGATTATCTGAGTTACAGGTATCGGAGTCAGTTCGCCTCCACCGACGTGAAACCCGTCCCGGGGTATCGTGCGCGTTCGATGCCCTCTGTAGGGCTCTATAGCGCTCTGTACCGGTTTGAAGTAACGACTATACTGGTCCCACCCGCATGAGGAGTCGTGACTCAACACAGCGGGCAGCCAGAGTATCGGATCGCGTTCGTCTGTGTCCAAAACGCTGGACGGAGCCAGATGGCGGCCGCGTTCGCCGAGCGCGAGCGCGACCGCCGCGACGCGGGCGATCGAATCGAGGTCATCACCGGCGGGACGCGGCCCGCCGACCACGTCCACGACGTCGTCGTCGAGGCGATGGGGGAGTTGGACGTCGACCTCGGCGACCGAACGCCGCGAGAAGTGACGCCCGAGGAGCTACAGGCGGTCGATCTCGTCGTCACGATGGGGTGTTCGGCGTCAGACGTGTGTCCGGCGACGTGGAACGGCGAGAACCGCGACTGGGGCCTCGACGATCCTCACGAGCGTCCGATCGAGGAGGTTCGCGAGATCCGCGACGAGATCGAAGAACGAGTCGTCGCGCTGTTCGACGAACTCCTGTCGGAGACGCCGTCCGCGGAGTGACCCGATCGGCAGGGTCGTCAGTCGGCGCCGCACCTCTCGAACGCCGCTAACAGCAGCCGTCGTCGTCGACGCCGCAGACGCTACCGTAGTCGATCCCGGTTCGATCACCGATCGCGTCGTTACACTGCATCACCATCGTGGTGAACGCGAACTCCGATGACGACGCTTTCGCCGCCGCGAGCTCCTCGCCGAGCGCCGCGGCGGCTGCAACAACCTCGTCGTCGGTGGCTCGGTCTTCGCCACCGTTCTGACCGGAAGCGCTCAACAGCACCCACCTCCGGTCGACCGCGCGAACTCCTCGCCGATCTCGTCGCTCACGACGTCGTTCGTTCGCTGGAGGAGATCGACCAGCTCGCTTTGAGCGGCCTGCTGACGTTGGACCGTCTCGTTGGTCGACAGCTCCGTCTGGAGCTCTTTTAACTCTGCCATCACCGACTCGTCGAAACCGCCGCGCTGCATCTGCCGTTGCTTCTGTTCGTACTCTCGGAGGAGCGCCATCGCGTCGGCGTCCTCCTGTAGCGCCTCGTCGGCCGCGACGAACCGCTGGTACGTCTCCGATTCGCCGAGGGCGTCGAGGAACTCGCGGAGCGCGGCCTCGACGTTCGCCTCGGTGTCGCCGTCGACGGCCGCACTCGTGTTGCTCTCGGCGACATCGTCCGCGTCCTGCGCGTCGCTCACGAGGGCGTCACCTCCGGGGCCTCCGTCTCGGCGACGTCCGCGAGCCCGGTGATCGCCTCGCCGAAGGCACTGAGCTCGTCGAGCCCGATCGGTTCGTCTTGGCGGAGCGGCGCCAACATCAACGGCGCGTCGAACCGGTCGCGGATCTCGTCGAGGTACTGCGCCTGTTGGGCGCGTCGGTTCGCGAAGAAGGCGTTGTCGCCGTACTCCTCGGGGAGGAGGTAGTTGGCGACGACCAGCGAGGTCTCGATGCCGACCTGGTCTTCGAGGTCGGCGGCGGCCCGATACGCCTCCATCATGGGCGTGTACTCGGGGTACATCACGAACGCGAACGTGCTCTGTTCGGGGTCTTTCATCGTCTCGATGACCGCGTCGTACTGGTCGCCCTTCGCGGGGGCGGCGCCTTTCGTCAGCGAACCGAGGTCCATGAACCCCTTCCAGTCGGAGGGGAGTTCGAGCAGGCGGAGCGTGTGGCCCGTGGGGGCCGTATCGAAGACGACGACGTCGTAGCCGTCCTCGTCGAAGTAGCTCACGAACTTCTCTAAGGCGGCCATCTCCTCGGCACAGGGCGACTCCAGCTCCTCTTCGACGTTCGCGATCGCGGCGTCGACGTCGATCTGCGTGTCCTCTTTGTCCTCGTACATCTCGGTGACGTGGTCGAGGACCTGCTCGCGGTACTCCTCGAGCGCTTTTTCCTGGTCGATCCGCGCCGCGTCGAGGTTCTCTTGGCCGACCGACGTGGGCTCGTGGCCCACGGGCTCGCCGAAGATGTCCTCTAAGTGCGCGGCCGGGTCGGTCGTGACCACGAGCGTCTCGTGGCCCGCCTCGGCGAGCTTCGTCGCCGCCGTCGAGGCGACCGTGCTCTTGCCGACGCCGCCCTTGCCGGTGAAGAAGAGATACCGCGTCTCCTCGCCCGGTGTGAGTTGGTCGACGACCGCGTCGGGATCCGTCATCGCGTCGAAGTCGATCGCGCCGTCGCCGTCCACGTCGGTCGCCGCACCGACGTCGACGGTCGCCTCCGCGCCGTCGTAGAGGACACCGCCCACGTCCGCGAGCAGGTCGAGCCCGGCGATCTCGCCGGGCTGGAGCGGGTACGTCGCCATCGCGTCCGCGTCGAACTCCTCGCTGGCCCGCTCGATAACGGCCTGTTCGTCCGCGCGTTTCCCCTCGAAGAAGGGGTCTTCACACACCGACTCGGGGAGGTAGCCGTTGACGATCAGCAGCTGCGATTCGATCCCGAGGTCGGCGAGGTCGCTCGCGCTGCGTTCGATCTCGTCGATCGAGGAGTCCTCGGGCTTGCCGACGAACGCGAAGGAGGTGCGCTCGGCGTCCTGCAGCGTGTCGATCGCGCGCTCGTAGTCCCGTTTTTTGTCCTCCATCGACGCCGCGGGTCCGATGCAGGTCGAGCCGCCCTTCTCGAGTTCGGCGTTCCAGTCGGAGGGGAGTTCCATCAGCCGGATCGTGTGGCCCGTCGGCGCCGTGTCGAAGACGACGGCGTCGTACTCGGGGCTGTCCATGAAGTCGACGAAGTTGTCGAAGGCGGCGATCTCCTCGACGCAGGGGCTGTTGAGCTGCTCTTCGACCGTCTGGATCTCCTCGTCGCCGAGCAGTTCGCGCATCGGCTCGATCGTCTCCTGTCGGTACTCCTCGGCGGCGGCGTCGGGATCGATCTCGATCGCCGAGAGGTTCGCGATGTCGTCGATCGCGGTGACCTCGTGACCGATGTCCTGGCCGAAGATGTCCGAGAGGTTCGGCGCGGGGTCGGTGGTCACAAGCAGCGTCTCGTAGTCGTTGTCGGCGAGCCACGTCGCGGTCGCACAGCTCACCGTGCTCTTGCCGACGCCGCCCTTCCCGCTGAAAAAGACGAACTCGGTTTCCTCGCCGCTCGGTTCGACAATCTCGCGTGCGCTCGTTTTCGAGTCCGTCGGCCGTTCTGTCTGTGACATTCGTTAGGCCTCCTGCGCGGTGGCGCTCTCGTCGATAGCCGCGGTCAGTTCGTCGTACGAGAGGTACTCCCCCTCGGCGACGATCTCGCCGTCGACGACCGTGATGGGGAGAATCGACGGGCCGTCCTCCTGAACGCGGTCGTAGATCCGCTGCGTTTCGAGGAACTGGTCGATGTTGTGCTGCATGTTCGCCCGGTTCACCTCCAGGTCGTCGAACGCGTCTTCGAGCTGGTCGAGCGCCGCGCTGACCGCGACGAGCTCGTCGTCGGGATCGGGACCGCAGACGCCGGTGGAACAACACATCGCCTCTTCGTACAGGGTGAGTTCAGTCATTGTGTGTGGTGTCGGATCGTTTCTGATCGTCTGAAACGCCGTTCACAGCGAGGTGTACCGTCCGCGCACTCCACTGCGACCGATTCAATTGAACAAATTCTCAAATAATCATAAATCCATCGATCGCGGTTGTCGCTCTGATCACGTCCGAGCGAATCGCCCGAACTATTCGTAAGGCTCATTTTGCCCACTGTAGTGCTCTTCTCCGCAATATGGGCCGTTAGGTAGATATGCCACCTTGGCTGAATAGTTGCTAAATTATCTCCGTGCTCGCGAGCTGGATATCGGCACACGGTCCATAACGCTTAATCTCGGAACCGCTCAATCGTTCCGTATGTCATCGACTGATCGCCTGCGTCGGTACGTCGCCGACGAGTGCGGGTCCTGTACCGACGAGGACCTGTCCGAGCGACTGGCGGAACTGGAAGAACTGACCGGCTCCTCGGGCGAAACCGATCTCGAGAGCGACATCGAACTGCTGTCGGCGCTCGGCAACGAGACGCGGTACAAGATCGTCCGGACGCTCCACGCGGCCGGCGACGAACTGTGCGTGTGCGAGCTCTCACCGCTGCTGGACGTGAGCGACAGCGCGATCAGCCACGCCCTCTCGAAGCTCACCGACGCCGGTCTCGTCACGCGTCGGAAGGAAGGCAAGTGGCGAATGTACCGCGCCACGCCGCGCGCCAACGCCGTGCTCGTCGCGCTCGACGGCTCCCGGTCGCTGTGAGTCGTGCGGGCGGTCGCGTGCCGTCGTCCCGGCGCCGCGGCCGAGCCGCGAACCGCCGCTCGCTCGCCGACTGACGACGACAGAACGGCTGAATCCCGTTCTAAGACGACGCAGGCTCGGTCTCCGCGAGTTCGATCCGCCCTTGCAGTTCGCGTTTCGACGTCGGGCTGATCGTGATGTCCGATTGATCGAGCCGGTCTTTGACATTCCGTGCGTATGTCGATCGAACGCGGAAGATGTCTCGGTGTCGCGGGTCGTCGATCCAGTAGTGAACGCGGACGAGGACCGCGTCGCTGCCGAACTCGTCGACGTACGCTCTCGGCGCCGGGTCGGCCAGCACGCCGCGGATCTCGCTCGCCGCTGCCTGGAGGTGATCGAGCGCCTCGCCGATGTCGTCGTCGTACGCGATCCCGACGTGGTCCACGACTCGATACCGTCCGCGCCCGTACGGACGAGCGACGGTATCGCTGGTGAGCGTCGTGTTCGGGACGGTCACGAGCGTTCCGTCGGGCGCAGTGACACGGGTGACGCGAAGCGTGATCGATCGGATCTCGCCTTCCCCATCCGACCACTCGATGTAGTCTCCGATGTTGAACTCGGGGTCGCCTACGAGCACTAGGCCGCTAACGATCGAGCCGATGACGGTCTGGGCGGCGACGCCGACGGCGAGCGTGCCGGCGGCGACGACGAGCGCGGAGTTACCCACCAACTGGCCGTACCCGGCGACGGCCGCCCCGACCACGACCGCGACGAGGAGCACCAACAGCCGAACGTACCGGGAGATCGCCTCTTGGATCGTCGGATTGTTTCGATTGCGACGCCGGATACCGCGGCTGATCGCGGGCTCGGCGACGTACCACCCGATGAAGAAGACGACGGCGAAGCTGACGAAAAACCAACCGATATCAACGAGGTAGGGCCAGAGGTCGACGATCTCTCCGGGACCGACGTCCGGATCGAGCGCTACGGTCTGGAGGGCGATCGCGGCCGGGCGTGGCATCATACGGCGTGTACACACACGCCTCGCACAAAATCCCGCGGACCGCAGTGGCCGCTTCGCGCCGATCGGTCGGCCGGACGATCAGGCTAAGTCGGCGGGGGGCGACGCCCCGGACATGGTGCTCGTACTCTCCACGGAGGAGGTCGACCGAAGCCTCGATCTGGCGGGACTCGTCGACGTGGTGGACGACGCGTTACTCAAACAGGCCGCCGGCGAAGTCGAACGACCGCATCGGCCGCACTTCCCGGTCGGTGCGGGCCTCGACGGCGACGAGCCCGTCGGAACCGGGATCGCGATGCCGGCGTACGTCCACGGCGCGGACCACTACGCGACGAAGCTCGTCGGCGTTCACGAGGGGAACGCGGAGCGAGGCCTCCCGACGATCAACGCTCAGATCGCGCTTACGGAGGCTCAGACGGGTCTCCCGAAGGCGTTCATGGCGGGGACGACGATCACGAACGCCCGGACCGGCTGTATCGGGGCGGTCTCGGTCCGGGAGTTGGCTCCGGAGACGGGCGACGAGGGTCTCACGCTCGGAGTCGTGGGTGCGGGCGCGCAGGCGCGCTGGCAGACTCGGGCGATCGCGACCGTCGCGACGCTCGCGGACGTTCGGATCCACTCGCCGAGCGACTCGCGGAAGACGTGCGCGGCGGACCTGAGCGAGGAGGGGATTCCGGCGCGCGCGGTCGACACGCCCAGAGCAGCCGTCGAGGGTGCCGACGTGGTCGTGACCGCGACGACCGCGACCGAGCCCGTCTTCCCGCCCGACGCGCTCGCCGCGGGGAGCCTCGTCGTCGCCGTCGGCGCGTTCACGGCGGAGATGCAGGAGCTCGATCCCCGCGTCTTCGAGCGCGCCGAGCGGACGTTCGCAGACGTCCCCGAGGAGGCCGCCGAGACCGGCGATCTCCTCGCGAGCGACCTCGACGCGGACGACCTGATCGAACTCGGCGTCCCCCTCGCGAACGGGTACGCCCGGGAGTCACCCGACGGGGTGCTAGTGGTCGTGAGCGTCGGGTCCGCGACGCTGGACGCCGCGGCGAGCGAGACGGTCTACCGGCGGGCGGTCGAGGCGGGGGACGGCACTGAGGTCCCGCTCTAGCTCGGTCGCCGCGACGGGCGGACCGCGCTCGACGGTCGTCGGAACCGGAACGGATATGTGGATCGATCGGGATGGTATGCGATCGTCGAATAGTTCGCCGATTTAGATGTGTATCTTGGCTAATTTAAGGACAACTGGTTGAACATTCGGCGATTTTCGTCGCCGATCCGACCATGGTCGCCATGACATTTATATAGTACTATGTGAGACCCGAAACTGGAATGTCATCCGATATCACTGGACGTGTGAACCGTCGAACGCTTTTAACTGTTGTCGGAGGGAGCGGGATCGCCGGACTCTCGGGCTGTGTGGGCTTCGGCGGCGACGGGGAGGGCGGCGACGGCGGAGACGGAAGCGGGAGCGACGACGGGGACGGAAGCGGGAGTGACGACGGGAACGGCGGGAGCGACGACGGCGGGCCGGACACGATCGTCTTCGGACAGCCGGGAGCACAGACCGGCTCGTTCGACTTCCTCCAGCCCGGCGTCTCGCAGGCGGCCGACGCCGCGGTCCGCCACATCAACGAGGCCGGCGGCCCGCTCGGCGCGGAGCTGGAGCTGGTTCGCCGGGACACCGCGGTCGATCCCCAGGAAGCGCGGACCGTCACGACCCAGTTGGTCGAAAACGACGACGCCGCGGCGATCGTCGGCCTCTTCTCCAGTGAGATCAACCCGCTGTGGGATTTCCTCCAGGACCTCCAGACGCCGGTCGTCACGCCGTGGCCGGGATCGACGTTCCTCGACACCCGAGGCGGCGACAAGGGGACCCCCGACGACGTGAGCGACGACGAGTGGGTGTGGCGGACGGTCGTCGGCGACACCGTTCACACCGGCGGGAGCGCCGTCTACGCGCTCGAAGAAGGGTTCGAGACGCTCGGGATCATCAACGGGAACACCGAGGGCGAGCGCAGCTACGTCGACGGGTTCCTCTCCGTCTACGAGGAGAACGGCGGTACCGTCGCCGAGCGAGTGGAGGTCGAGCTGGGGAGTTCGAGCTACCAGTCCGCGCTCAGCCGGCTCTTCGACGCCGAGTTCGACGCCTTCCTCGTCAGCATGCCGCAGGAGTCGGCGATCACGGCCCTCAGCGACTGGTCCGACGGCGGCTACGGCCGTCAGCCCATTCTCTCGGACACCTTGGCACAGCAGGCGGTGATCGATCAGGTCGGCAGCGACCTCCACGGCGCGTGGGCCGCCTCGCCCGGACGTTCTGGCCCGAGCTACGACACGTTCGAGAGCATTTACCTCGAAGAGGGCGACGCGGAGATCAACGGCTGGACGCCGCCGTCGTGGGACGCCGTCCAGGTGACCGCGCTGGCGATCGAACGCGCCGGCGAGGCGACCCCCGAGGCGATCCAGCGCAACCTCGGTCCCGTGAGCCGCGGCGAGGGAACGACCGTCAGCACCTTCGCCGAGGGGAAGGAGGCGCTCGCCAACGGCGAGGAGATCACCTACGAGGGCGCGGCGACGCCCGTCGACTTCACCGAACACGGCAACGTCTTCGGGAGCGTCACGATCAGCACCGCCGAGGAGGGGGGCTTCGTCGAGACGACCGAAGTCCCGGCCGAAGACGTCCGCGAGTACGTCGCGGAAGGCGAATACTGAACCGATGGGTCTCCTTCAGGAGCTCATCTTCGGGTTGGTAACCGGGTCGTACATCGCGATCGCCGCGATCGGGTTCACGCTGATCTACGGGATCGTGAACATGATCAACTTCGCGTACGGCGAGTACCTCACCCTGGGCGCGTTCATCGGCTTCCTCGCCGCGAACGCCCTTCCCGGCCCGCTCCCGGTCGCGGTCGTCGCTGCGATGATCGGCGGCGGGATCGTCAGCATCGTCCTGGCCAGGGGCTTTTTCACCCCGATAAACAACACCGGGCCGGTGCCGATGCTGTTGACGTCGATCGGACTCGGCATCGCACTCCGGAACGCGATTCGGCTCGTCGGCGGACGGAGCGCCCGCTACTTCGAGACGGAGACGTCGACGTTTCGGTTCGACGCGATACCCGACCTCGCAGTTGGGCCCGTCGACCTCCTCGGCGGCGTCTTCGTCACCTCAGAACACCTGATCGTGATCGGCTCGGCGGTGGCGGTCTTCGTCGCGATCCACGCGCTCCTGACACGGACCGACGTGGGGATCGCGATGCGCGCGATGGGCGACGACGAGAGTCTGGCGCGCGTTCGCGGCATCGACACGCAGCTGATCCGCGACAGCGTCTGGGTGCTCGCCGGTGTCCTCGCCGGGCTCGCTGGCGTGCTCATGGCCGTCCAGACGAACGTCAGCGCCGACACCGGGTTCAGCCACATCCTGCAGATACTCTCGGCCGCCATCCTCGGCGGGGCGGGAAGCCCCTACGGCGCGATCCTCGGGGCATACGTCATCGGCATCGTGTTGGCGGTCTCGACGGCGTTCCTCCCCTCGTCGATGACCGGGCTGTCGTCGGCGGCAGCGTTCGTGATCCTGATCGCCGTGCTGCTCGTCAAACCGAGCGGGATCGCCGGAACGGAGGTGCGTGAGGCGTGAGCGTTCTCGACCGCCTCCCGTCCGGACACGGCGACCGAGCCCTGATAGCGGGGGTCGTCTGCCTGCTCGTCGGGGCGCTGTTCGCGTTGACGCCGCTTCGCGTCCAGCTTCCGAGCGCGTTCTACGTCTTCGTCGAGGTCGGGATCCTGTTCGTGATCTACGGGATACTCGTGCTCGGGCTCGACCTCCAGTACGGCCACACCGGCCTGGTCAACTTCGGCCACGTCGTCTTCTTCGCGGTCGGCGCGTACGCGACCGCGATGCTGTCGGCACAGGACACGTTCGCGGGGATCGGCTTGGGGTACCCGTGGCCGCTGGGGCTCGCCGTCGGCGTGATCGCGGCCGCGATCCTCGGAGCGGCCGTGAGCCTCACGTCCATTCGGCTCCGCGGCGACTTCCTCGCGATCGTGACGCTCGCGACCGCCGAGATATTCCACTCGGTCTTCGTCAACTTCGAGGACATCTTCGGCGGTAACGTCGGGATACTCGGCGTGCCGCGGCCGATCGCCGCGCTCGTCGCCGACGGCGACACCCGATTGGTCGCCACCCTGCTCGTACTGGGCGGGATCACCCTCCTGACGTTCACGGTCGTCACTCGCCTCACTCACGCGCCGTACGGGCGCGTCCTCCGGGCGATCCGGGCCGACGAGCTCGTGACGCGCTCGGTGGGCAAATCGACGATAACCTACAAGACGCAGGCGTTCGTCTACGGCGCGGCGCTCGCCGGCCTCGCCGGCGGACTGTTCGCGCTGTACAACGGTGCGGTCGCGCCCGGCTTCTTCACCATCCAGGTGACGGTCACCATCTGGATCGGGATGTTACTCGGCGGCGCGGCGAACCACCGGGCGGTGCTCGCCGGCCTGGCGATCATCATGGGGCTCCGGCTCGTCTCCCGGTTCGCGCTGGACGTGACGCCGGTCTCTAGCGACGTGTTCGCCTCGGCCCGTCTCATCGTCGTCGGACTGATCCTCGTCGCGGTGATCCGCTATCGCCCCGCCGGGATCTGGGGCGACGCGCAGGAGCTGGGGGTGGACCAATGAGCCTCCTCTCCGCGGAGGGACTCGTCAAGGAGTTCGGCGGCTTGCGGGCGATAGACGAGCTTTCGGTGTCGATCGACGACGGAGAGCTCGTCGGCGTGATGGGGCCCAACGGGGCCGGCAAATCGACGTTCTTCAACTGCGTCAGCGGGGTGATCCCGCCCGACGACGGGACCGTCACTCTCAAAGGGACCGACGTGACGGGCGATTCCCCCGAGTCGCTGGCGCACCGCGGGCTGGTGCGGACCTTCCAGAACACCCGCGAGCTGGAGACGATGACCGTCCGCGACAACGTCCGGCTCGCTGCACCGGACCAGCCGGGCGAACGGACGCTTCCCGCGCTGCTCCGTAGCGGCTCGATGACGGAGCGGGAGGCGGCCGTCCGAGAACGGGCCGACGAGCTGATCGAGATGTTCGAACTAGACCACCTCGCCGACGAGTACAGCAGCAACCTCTCCGGCGGCCAGCGGAAGCTGCTCGAACTCGCGCGCACGCTGATGCTCGACCCCGACGTGCTCATGCTCGACGAGCCGTTCGCGGGCGTCAACCCGACGCTGACCCGCGAGATCGCCGATCACGTTCGGGATCTCAACGCGGACGGGATGACGGTCGTGATCATCGAACACGAGCTCGAGACGCTGACCGAGCTCGTCGACCGGTTGGTCGTCCTCCAGCAGGGACGGCTGCTCGTCGAGGGCGACCCGGAGGTGGTGCTCGAAGACGAGCGCGTTATCGAGGCGTATCTCGGAGGTGACGCCGAATGAGCCTGCTCGATATCGTCGACCTCGACGCGGGGTACGGCGACCTCCAGGTCCTCTCCGGTGTCGACATCCACGTCGACGACGGCGAGTACGTCACGATCGTCGGCCCCAACGGCGCGGGCAAGTCGACGGTGATGAAGACGATCGTCGGGATCGCGACGTGTCTCGGCGGGTCGATCGAGTACCAAGGGACGGATATCTCCGGGTTGTCCCCGGAGGAGGTCGTCCGCGAGCGGATCGGCTACGTTCCGCAGACGAACAACGTCTTCCCGACGCTGACCGTCGAGGAGAACCTCCGGCTCGGCGCGTACGTGCTCGATGAGATGCCGGAAGACCGGAAGCGCGACGTGTACGATCGCTTCCCGGCGCTCGCCGATCGAACGGACGAGGACGCCGGCTCACTCTCGGGGGGTCAACAGCAGATGCTCGCGATGGGATGCGCGCTGATGCTCGATCCCGACGTGTTGCTCTTAGACGAGCCCAGCGCGGGGCTCGCGCCCGACCTCGTCGACGACATGTTCGACCGGGTCGACGAGATCAACGACGCCGGCACCACGATCCTCATGGTCGAGCAGAACGCGAAGGAGGCGCTGCGACGCTGTGACCGCGGGTACGTGCTCGCCAACGGCCGGAACCGCTACGAGGACGACGGCGACGCCCTCCTCGGCGACGAGGAGGTCCGCCGGGAGTTCCTCGGCGGGTAGCGGTTCGGCCGCGGATCAGGATCGTCGTCGCGACTACCGCCCGTCATCCGCATTTTTTGCGCTGTTAGGGGTCCGCGTCGACGAGCCCGATGTACGGACGGCCGACCGGATGGCTCAGGGACAGCCACTCGACCTCCCGACCGCCGATCGATCCCGGGGTGTGGTCGTCGACATCGAGAATTCGATCGCCGTCGCGTTCCTCGGCGTTGCGTCCCTCGTCGCCGTATTCCGCATCGCCTAAGAGGTACGCGACGGGTCGCGGGCCGAACGCCGCGAGCCTGTCGGCGAGCAGGCCGTCGCCGCGGGGCTCCGCGAGCACGACAGGGAGCTCGGGGAACGACGCGGTCACGGCGTCTAGATCGTCGCTCTCGCCGATCGTCGGATCGCTCGCGTCGAAGGCGGTCTCGAACCGCTCGATCGCGGCGTCGAGGTCGGCGACGCCGAGCACGATCGTATCGACCCCGACGATCGACGACGACGCCAGGTCGCCGGTCGGCTGAACCCGGCGTTCTCGGGGGGTTCGGTCGCTGATGAGGAACGGGAGCGTCGAGCCCGGGTCGCCCTCGCCGAGGTACGTGAGGTCCCACTCGACGAGCGTGCCGTCCTCTCGCGTCCGCTCGTACCCCGAGGGGCCGTCGACGCGGACGCCGCGGTCGCGGAGGTCGGCGCTCGCGGCCTCGATGTCGTCGACGCGAACCGCCCACGCGCACGGGCCGCCGTCCTCGCGGATGGGACCGTCCCACCACGGCGACTCGGCGCCCGGCGCTACCGTCGAGATGAGTTCGATGTAGCTTCCGTCCCGGAATCCGACGATCGCCATGTGCGTGACGCCGTTCGAGTGCCGGCCGCCGTACTCGACCGGGAAGCCGGCCTCGCTGAACGCGTCGACGAGTCGGTCCAGGTCCCGCCCCGCGACCGTGACGTGATCGATGCGGAGATCCATACCGAGAGGCCGGAAGCGACCGCCAAATACGTTCCGCCGGAGCCGCCGCGGGTGCCCCCTGAGAGTGACCTCGACGCCGATCGAGCCACCGAACCAGAAGATAAACTGACACGTACCGCATATCTATACGTACCGCCGTCGAATCTGGCGTCGCATACAGCAATGGTCTCTCTCAGTCGATTCTCCGAGTTCGTCACTCGGCAGCGAGTCGGGCTGGTTCTGGGACCGTCGCTGTTCGCCGGCGTGCTCCTGGCTTCACCGTTCGACATCTCTGCGTCCGCAACTGCGGCGCTCGCGTGCACCCTCTGGATCGCGGCTTGGTGGGTGACTGAGGCGCTCCCGATTCCGGCCACGAGCCTCCTTCCGATCGTGCTCTTTCCGCTGACCGGCGTCGTCGAGACCTCGGCGGCGACGGCGCCGTACGCCGACCCGGTGGTGTTTCTGTTATTAGGAGGGTTCCTCCTCGCGCTCGGGATCGAACGCTGGGGGCTCCACAGGCGGATCGCGCTCGCGGTCGTGAGTCTCGTCGGAGTTCGAGCCGACCGGCTCCTGCTCGGGTTCATGGTGGCGACCGCCTTCCTCTCGATGTGGATCTCGAACTCGGCGACGGCGATGTTGATGGTGCCGATCGGGATCGCGGTGATCGTCTCTGTCGGGGCCGTCGACGGACAGGATCATGACCGAGATAACGCGGGTATCGAGGCGGCGGATCTCGTCGCGGGGGTTCGTACGGACCCGGACGAACGACCGGTAGCAGACTTCGGGCTCGCACTGATGCTCGGTATCGCGTACAGCGCGTCGATCGGTGGTGCGGCAACGCTGATCGGCAGTCCCCCGAACGCCGTCTTCGCGGGCGTGGCAGAGGCGCGTCTGGACGTGGAAATCACGTTTCTCGACTGGCTCGTGTTCGCGGGGCCGCTCTCGCTGGTGTTCCTGTTCGTCACGTGGCTGCTGCTGGTGACACTTCTTCGACCGGAGATCCCCCTCGATCAGGGGGCCGACGCCGTGCTTCGAACACACCGCGAGGAGCTCGGAGCGGTCTCTCGCGGCGAACGGCGGATGGCGGTCGTCTTCGCGCTCGTCGCTGCCGGATGGCTGCTCCGACCGTTCGTCCTCCAGCCGCTGTTCCCGGCTATCACCGATACGGTCGTCGCCATCGTCGGCGGCGTGCTCCTGTTCGTCGTCCCGGTCGACTACGAACACCGCGAGTTCCTGCTGGACTGGAGCGACACGACGCGCCTGCCGTGGGGCGTCCTCCTCCTCCTCGGGGCCGGGTTCTCACTGGCGAACGGGTTTCAGGAGAGCGGGCTCGACGCGGCTATCGCACAGGGGTTGGCCGGTGTCGCGGGCGTTCCGGTGTACGTTCTCGTCCTCGTAGTCGCGACGGTCGTCGTGTTCCTGACGGAGGTCACGTCGAACACGGCGACGGCGACGGTGTTCATGCCGATCATGATCAGCCTCGGACTGACCCTCAGCGTGTCGCCGCTCGTGCTGATGGCGACCGCCGCGCTCGCGGCCTCGATGGCGTTTATGCTCCCGGTGGCGACGCCCCCGAACGCGGTCGTCTTCGGCAGCGGCTACGTGACGATTCCCCAGATGTCGCGCATCGGCCTGTGGTTGAATCTACTCGGGATCGTCGCCGTCGTGGTACTCACGTATCTCTGGCTTCCGATCGCGTTCGCCTTCGTCGGGTAGGCTGCGGCGTAGTAATGTGCGGCGTAGTACTGTTTTTATTATTCGGGTGAAAATCAACACAAGTTTCGTGGCCTGGGCCTACATGGGTATATGGAATACGAGATCGAGGGTACCGAATCGGTGAGTACAGCCGTCGTCCGTGCCGTAAGTGCCGTTGACGGTCGGAAATCCGTAGATCTCCCACCGCTAGCGCGTGTCCTCAACCCGGAGGCGCTGGACGCGCTCTTCGACTCGCACGCCGACGGCAGACCGCGAACCGGCGGTCGTCTCTCGTTCATCTATAGCTTCTGTCGCGTGACCGTCGACAACGGCGAGTTTCTCACCATTGAGCCGCTCGAAAACCACCCGCGGGCCGCCAGCGATCGAGCGGCCGGCTGCACTGACTGATGACGACACTCGACTGCGAGTTCGCCGTGCGCGCGGCTACTGATGGGGATCGCGAGCAGCTATCAGCCCTTGGGCCATGAGCCGTCGAGCGATCACGACGAGCCCGTTGCCGAACCCCTCGCCGAAGATGGCTTGCTCCTCTCTGGTGCCGGGGATGATCGAACTCACCAGGATCGCCGAGCGGTCGACCAGTAACAGGCGGCCGATCGCCGTCTCGTCGTCAGTCGTGTTTTCGCCGCGCAACCACTCAAGTCCGGAGACGAACGTCGTCGCGTCCGGCACGGCCGCCTGAATCTGTTTCTGGAGCGACTTCGTCAACGCGCCGATAACCAATTCGACACCGGAACCGAGTTCGTTGAGTGTCTCGACGAGGTCCTCCGTCAAGAGCGAGTCGTCGCCGATGACGAGCACGACCTCTTCCGCGGCCTTCTGGACGAGCTGATCCGTTCTGTTTTCGATTGCGCCCCGGCCGGCCATCGCCCACACCTGCTGGACCGGAGAGCCATCGTCATCGTCGACGACGTCGACGCGATCGAGAGCGTTGTGCAGCCGATCGACGCGCTCCTCGTACTGATCGCGAAGCGTTTCGGTCGCCTCCGCGAGCGGGACCGCGCGAAATTGCTGGGGACTCGAATGTTGGATCTCGACCAGCCCCTGCGCCTCGAGGACCCGTATCGCGTCGTACACCCGTGTCCGGGGAACCTCAGTCACTTCGCTCAGCCGCTTTGCGGTTCCCGTCGTGAGGCGAGTCAATCCGACGAAACATCGGGCCTCATATTCTTTCAAGCCGAGTTGCTGGAGGACCTCGATCGCTTCCTCCACGTGTTCTGGTGTATCCATGTGTCCCAACCTCCCGGGAACTCCCGGGAATTCCCTGATGGTTTCCCCCCGAGACGGATAGGTATTGTCACTCTAGACATAACGGCGCGGACCGATCGAATAGCAGACTGGCGCCTCGGAGACGTGCTCTGCAATTGAGGGGCTGCGATCTGACTCACTTGTACTTTTCCTAGTGACGACAGTATTACGGGCATTTTGTAGTGCGTCAAGCCGGTTGACAAGCAATATCTGAAAATCACCCGTTTAATCACAACCGATATTGTGCTGGGCCACGACGACTCACTCGCACGCAGGTCAGTTCTGTGTCCCAACCACCGTACTGCTGCGTGCCAGCCCGGCCACGTCATCGCGGGGTGGCCGGGCTCATACTCGCTGCAACCAGTCGAACCGGTAGCTGTCGATCCTTCTATATCTTATATCTCATTTTTAAATATAGTTTATATATCCGGTACTTTGGAACGCAGATCGCTGTCACCCGATCGTCGGTGACTGAGGACGGATAGCTGACCGACGGCTAATCAGGGATCGGATCTCGGCAACGTCGCGAGCGATGAGCCTGTGAGATGACCGGACGGCGAGCGGACTCGTTCGTTCGACGCCGACATTCCCGAAACGAGTTGATCGCCATATTAGCGCTTTAACTACCGGTTTTACCGTAAAGAGATCACGGGCCGCAACGAGATTCCCCCGATCTCTGGGCCTCCGATCGCTGGGAGCGACACCTTGTCGACGGCGCGATCTCTCACGCCGACGGGGTGGTGTAGCGGCGGTCGATTCAGCTCCGTCGCGAACTTCGGGCCCCGTGTAAACGGTATCGAAGCGGAATCTATCTACATATCTGATACCGTATGATACGACGAAAATATCTGATTTAGAACTATTTTATCTACGGCGAAGTGACGCCCGCCGAAGCCGTCACTGCGGGCTCGACTTCTCGACGGAGATCGGAGGGCGGGTTCCCATGAGGACGGCGTTCGTAACGGCACCGATCAGGATCACCAGCGCCCCGAAGTAGAGAAACGTGATCAGGAGCACCACCCCACCGATAACGCCGTACAGGTCCTGTGTCGACGAGTACGTGACGTAGACGCCGAATCCGGCGTTGAGGAGCGTCCATCCGACGGCTGCGACCACGGCTCCCGGGAGGATCATCTTGACGGACACGTCCGCGTCCGGGAACACGTAGTAGATGGGGACGAACACGACGGAGAGGCCGAAAATCAACGACACCTCTCCCACCACTTCCGAGAATGGAGGGTCCGGGACGAAACGAAGGGTCAGCCCCACGGCGAGCACCGCTAACAACGCAATGCCGAGAGTCACCAGCACCACGACGCCGTTTTTGAACTGAGTGGTGAGATCGCTCTTTCGCTGGGTGCCGTAGATCGCTGAGAAGGCCGTATCGAGCGCGCGGAACACTCTCAGTACTCCCCACAGGAGAACACCGACGCCGAGGATCGACAGACCCGTTTGACTGCCGGCTTGGCTGATACTGTCCGCCAATAGGGACTGTCCTGCCGGCGTGAGGTAGCTCTCCGTGACGCCCTGAGTGTAACTGGCCAACGGTTCGCCACCGATCACGGACGCCGCGATCACCAACAGTAGAACGAGAGGGAGCAGCGAGATAAACGCCGAATACGCGATGCTCCCCGCCATGAACGGGACGTTGTTAACTCGGGCTTCGTGAACGATGCCCCGCACGATCCGGGCCGCGCGTGTCGCCGTGTGAGTGAGTTGGGAACTCATGCGCTGTGTCTCTGCGCGTCAGTCATGCGGGGATCGCTGCCCGGCTTGCGGGCAGTCGAACGGCTGAGCGTTCGGTGCAGTCAGACGCCGGTTCGGCCGAGAGAACGTACCGCAAGGATCGTCTTCGGCGGCGCAGAGCGACGCTCACTGTCGGTATTACACTCCGGCCGACGACTCCGAGAGCATCTGTTCGACGAGGTGCGAGTGCCCACGGCGAAGCCGTTCGGAGACGGCTTGGTGTGACACGTCGAAATTCGTGGCCAGCTCCGCCAGCGTCGCGCCCCGCGGAACGCTGTAGTAATCGGCCTGGAACGCGTGGGCGATGGTGCTGTACTGCGTCGCCGACAACCCGCCCTTGTCGCCTTCTCGACGAGAGAGGTTGCCGATGCGAGCGAGCGACAGGCCGATACCGTCGTCACACCACGTTTGGAACGTCCCGGACGCCGTCTCGCGGTCGGGAAACAGGATCCGGAACGTCCACCGATCGGACGTCCCTCGGGCGCCGAGCACCGAGCCGTCGGCCTCTGCGAACTCGTCGATGAGACACTCCGCGCGCGTCGTCCAATCGACCGAGTACAGGTCGCGACCGTCGTCTCTGGAGAGACAGTTCGCTCGTTCGGTGGACGGATCGTTTCGCATAGCGGCCTCCAGTCGGTCCGGCTGGTTCGTCGACGCCCAGAGAAACGGCGCCGTACACGCCGAATCGTGGATGGCGAAGCGAACGAACTCCAGTTCGACGTCCGGGACCCGCTCGATGGCCTCCGCGAGCACGAACTGGTCGGTTGGGACGGTGACATCCACGACGGTCTCCATATGCACCCACTGTCCGTGAAGGGGTTTTAGTATAAACAGCGTAGGCGACTCACCGATCGCGATCGCTGAAGAGACGGAAATCGGTATCCGTGGGCCGTCGCTCGCGCCCGAATACTCTCGTCTTATTTTTCGTACCGCGCTGTTACATCGAACTGGTCGCCCGACGTGAGGCCGTTTCGCGGCGCCTCGCTGCCGGGCGAACAGCGAAATATGACCGTGCCTACCCGAGGTAATGACTGTACTTACCAGCGTTCACGGAGTGGCGGTCAGTACGACCTCGAGTTGGTTCCCGGATCGGGGCCCGCCGTGGGAAGCGCAGCTGCCGTCGCCGCGATGCCCACCCTCTCAGGCCGGAAACATCGAGTACTGGGTTTCCTCGCCGGTCAGCTTTCGGACGTCCGCCTGTAGCCGATCGGCCTGTTGCAACCGTCGCGTCCGCGCCTCCGAGTCGCTGAGCTGCGACGGTCCGCGTAGACTCGACGAAAGCGGTCTGTACGCCGCGGTGTCGAATCCCAGATCCCGGAGATACGAGTCGACATCCGGGTGTTCGAGGCCGGATTCGATCGCTCGCCGGCTCAGGCCGCGGAGGGTCTCGAACTCGGGGATACGGATACGGTCCTCCCCGATATCCGGCGGTCCGTACTCGACGGAAGCCGTCCGCGTGTGCGAGACGAGAGCCTCGACGTCGGTCGCGAGCCGGATGACCTGGCTGGGGAGCGTGGCGTCCGGTGCCCGCCACTCGACGGTCGGCTGACACTCCCGAAGCCGGACCGGGTTCAACACCGTATCCTCGGGCGCGAACAGCTCCTCGACCGTCTCGCGAGACACTCCTCTCTCAGCAGCCAGCCGTTTGAACCGGTCGTACTTCTCGTCGACGCGACCTCGCCATTCCGCGAGGCTGTCCGCGTAGTCCCACAGCCCGGTGTAACAACGGAACTCGTCCCCGCACTCCGTTCGGTACGCGAGTGCGCGAGCCGAATTTGCCCCACGCGTCCCGGTGTAATAAGGGGAGGAACTCACCAGCGCGAGCGCCGGGTCGAGCGCGGTCAGGAGGTTGAGCTGGTCGATGACGTTCCCCTGCTCGAAGTGTATGTGCGTTCCGGCGCAGTTCTTCGCGCTCTGGACGCCGCCGCCGTAGATCGCCTCGAAGACCCGTCCGCGCTCGCAGTTCGCCGGGGCGTCCGACGCGGTCAACGGCGTCCCGAGCGGGACGAGGCGTTTACCGGCGCGCTCCGCCGCGAGGATCGCCGTCTGAAGCGTCGACTGGAGATCGCGCCGCAGGCCGCGCTCGCTCGTGTGTGGCTCCGTCTTCACCTCGATGAGCGGGTTGATAAACTCGGGCTCGATCCGCCGATGTGCTTCGGTTATATCCGTACCGTCACACAGCCGTCCCGTCTCGTCGACGACCCACAGTTCGAGTTCGACTCCGGTGCTGAGTGTGTACATGGGTTAGAGTTGTGTCGTCTGGGTCGCTTCGGTGGTCCGATTCTCGGTGTCGTATGCGACGAGCCCGGCCGACGCCGTCAGCTTGGCCGCGATTCGCTCGACGACCGTCGAGGCGTCCATCGGGCTCGACTCCCCGGAGATCGCCGCCGGATGACCACTCTCTGTCCCTACGTGGACCCGGGCAGCCAGCATTCGTTCGGACATACTTGGTCTCCGAGAGGAGATATCGCCGAGAGGTGTGTGAACGCTCCGCCTAAGATTGTTGAATGGCGCGGTGCGGGGCGTCCACCGCCCGCCGTAATTGCCCGTCGACGGCGAATCTCCCGATGGCTCCCGCCGGGTTCCGGTCTCAGGACGGGATAAACGGCCCGACGGAGACGGTTTGTCGAGCGACGGTCGCTGCCCGGAGAATGTACGCGACGAACAAGGCCAACGGAGCGACGATGGTCCCGATTCCGACGCTGACGACGACGGGGAGCACCGTCATCGGGAGCGTGGCGGAGTTCGTCCGGTAGACGAGCGTCACGGCGATCGCGCCCACCAAGGCGGTCACCCCTGAGTAGACTAGCAGCCGCGAGAGCGTCGCGAGATCCCGCTGGATGGCGATCGTTTTGTAGAACTGCCGGATGACGGCGATGGACTCGAGGAGCTCCTCGATGGTCTGGAACTCCCTCGAGACCTGCTCGGGGATCGACGCCGCGTACTCGTTCCGCAGATGGTGGACCGCGGTCATGTTCTGCGCGTATTCGGTTCCCAGAACGGCGCCGAGAACGGTGTTCATCCCCGTGTCGGCGTCGAGATTCGCGTCGAGACTCTCGCCGTACGCGGCGAGATCGCGCAGCGCGCTCGTGAGCTTCGTCGGGGGATCCCAGTCGGTCCCCTCGCCGATCGCCACCACTCCGCGGGCGCGATCGGTCAGCGTCGTCGCGATCAACGAGAGGAAGTCCGCCGGGTCGTTGGGGCTCGACGGAACTTCGGCGATCGATTCGACGGTCTGTCGCAGTTCCCGCGACCCGTCGAGCCTGTCCACCAAGACGGTGATGGACCCGAACACCCGGGACAGAACGAGCTGGTTGATCGAGAGGGCGATGGTGAGGAGCGTGATGATCCCCGAGGTGAGGCCGCTCCCGAAAAGGCTCGCCACGGAGCTCCCCGGACCGACCGCCAGCACGCCGACGGCGACGAGCGTCCACACGACGCCCGCGACGCCGAGGGCAAGACAGCCCGCGACGGCTCTCCGGTCCCCTTCGAAGAGCACCCAGTCCGCCACGCGCTCTCGTACCGTGTCGGCGTCGTCGACGGAACTCACCGTTCGAGGCTCTGATGTCATACGGTACACACGACCAGAGTACGGATAAACACCCGTGCTGACGCCGTCATCCGAACGTCGACAGCGGAGCGACGGCTCGGGTGACCGACTCCATAGATCGCTGCCGACGAACCGGAATCAGGTCCTAAACGGTGGTTCACACGAGATCGATCGATACGTCGAACGCTCTCCCGCTTCGGAAGTTCCGCGTCGGCGTCTTAGCTTCCGTCCCGAACCGGGAACGCCACCTCGACGGTGGCCTTGTACTCGGTGATCGAGCCGTCCTCGACTTTCGCCGTGTGGTCCCGGATCTCGACACCGCTGATGTTATCGACGGTCTTGCTCGCCTCGCTGACCGCCTCGTGGGCCGCGTCTTCCCACGATTCCGTCGAGGTTCCTAGCACTTTGATGATTTTGACTGCTGTCATGGTGTCCGCATTCGCCCATGCGACGTACCTTATTAATTATAAATCAGTTACCGGATTTCAGGCGGGCTTACCGAGAACCAGAGCCCACCATGGCGCGGTCACGTCACCGCGACGTCACACTCAGGGGCCCATCTCCTCGCAGTCGGCACACCGCCACAGCAGGTATCCTTCGTCGAACTCCTGTCCCGGCACTCTCTCTGGACCTTGACTATCGAAGGCGGTACATATGACCTTGAAAACGCATGCAGAAGTCTTAGCCTCGAAAC
The DNA here is from genome assembly GCF_000336995.1 of Halorubrum aidingense JCM 13560. Classification (GTDB taxonomy): domain Archaea; phylum Halobacteriota; class Halobacteria; order Halobacteriales; family Haloferacaceae; genus Halorubrum; species Halorubrum aidingense. Next base: position 119,520 of record NZ_AOJI01000002.1, read on the forward strand.
CGTTCTTGATCGGACCGCGATGCAAAACGATGTGACGTTGACAGCGGACGACGAGGAGGACTACGTGCTCGACGCCTCTCGCATCGAGAGCGTCTCCGGCAACGGGAGCCATCTGCAGAGATAACGCCGCCCCACCGGGCTTTCACCGGTCTGTCTCCCGCTGAACACTTCTTTTCAGCCCGAGACCACGACACGCCGACGCACGATACCGGGCGACGGAAACCAATTCAATGGTAACAAAGAACACAGCAGATCACCCCGTGGAATCAGACGACGCGCGGTCGACACGTCACGCTCCCGTCGACACCGATCGAGATCCCTCGAGCGGTGCAGTATCCGAGGGCGTCGAGCGGGAGCCTCTCGATCCATCATCTCCGGACGACCGGAGCGGAGACGTGGCTGTGCCGCAGATAGACGTCGGCGTCCTCATCGCGCACTCGCCGGGCGCGAGCGTCGATCCGCTGCGGTCGTTCGCCGAGCGGATGGCCCGTGACGGCGTCGACGAGCTGGCGGCGGCCACGGACGCGGCTTGGCGGGTCCACTGTGCCGAACCGGACCCGCTCGCCGACGGCGCCCCTCGACGGCCGTCCGAGTTCCTCGACGAGGCCGCACTGCACATGGTGAAACGGCCGTACGACCTCGTCGTCGTCGTGACCGACGTGCCCCTGACCACGCGTGAGGAGCGATCCGTCGAGGGGCTCGCGTCCCCGCTCGCCCGCGTCGTCGTCGTTTCGACGCGACGGCTCGTTCGGCGACCCGGCCGGGAGACGGTCCACGCGCTCGACTCGGCGGCCGTCCGTTGGAACGCCGCGACCCTCCTCGTACACCTCTTCGGACACGTTTTCGGTGCGGATCACGGCGACGGCGGCGTGATGGCTCCGTTCGCGTTCGACCCCACCCGGCGGAGCGTCCCGTCGTTCGACGCGGACATCACGACCCATCTCAGAAAACTCGCCACCCGGATCCCCGAAGACGACGTCACGCGAGGGCGCCTTCGACGGCTGGCATTTCACGCGGTCAGCCTCGCGCGGAACCCGTGGCCCGTCGTCTCGACGCTCCTACAGAGCCGCGCACCGCTGCTCCCGTTCTCGCTCCCGCGCCTCTCGACGGCCGCGGTGACGCCGACCCTGATCCTCGTGTTCAGTGCCGAAGCGTGGGACGTGGGGCTGAACCTGAGCAACCGCACCACCGCGCTGTTCGCCGCCGGGAGCATCATCGCCGCCGCCGTCCACCTCCTGTACGTCCAGCGTCTCTCCTTCCCGCGCGAGCGCAGCCAGGTGATCACCGAACACATGGCGCTGGTGAACGTGACAGTGTTCCTCATTCTCGTCGTGGCGATGATGGGGCTCTTCGTGCTCGTCGGGTCGATCATGCTCCTGATCGAGCTCGCCGTCTTCCCGCCGAACCTGATGACGAACTGGCCGAGCCTCGAGGACCCCACGGTGGGGCTCGTCGACCTCGTTCGCGTTGGCGGGTTCATCAGCACGCTCGGCGTGCTGTCGGGCGCCCTCGCGGGCGGTATCGAAAACCGGATGGCGCTCCGGCATCTCGCGCTCTTCCGTGACCGGCCGTAGGTGGTCCCGGTCGCGTGAGGTCGGAACCGTTCTCGAGACGGCCAATACATGTTGGCGAAATACTATTACTGCTGGTCGGAGAACGGTAAGTGTGACAACAGGATTCATCGGTTCGGTAGTCGCATTCGCTGTCGCCCTGCTGATCGGAGGGCTCGCAATCTACATCAGTGCCCGCGTGATCGCGGACACCGACGACTACAGCCACGCCGTTATCACCGCGCTTGTCGGCGCCATCGCGTGGGCGCTGACGGCTTGGATACCGCTTTTCGGGCCCGTCATTGCGCTGATCGTGTGGATCGCCGTCATCAACTGGCGGTATCCGGGCGGCTGGCTCCAAGCCGTGCTCATCGGCCTCGTCGCGTGGATTTCGGCGCTCGTCATCCTCTTCGTCCTGAACGGGTTCCTCGGGCTCGGGATCGGCGCCTTCGGGGTTCCGGGGGTGTGATCCGATGCGACCCATACAGCTCCTCGGGACCGCGTGGACGGTCTGGAAGCTGGCGAGGAGGCGACTCGGCCCCGTCGGCGCCGTGCTCGTCACCGCCGCAGTCGTCGGCGGCTTGGTCTACCTCCGGCCGCGATTTGCCGGGAAAATTCCCGCACTAGGAGGGGCCGCGGACGCGGAATAAGCGGAGTTCCATCCCGGAGTTCCATCCTTCCGAATAGCGGACAGCCGGGCCGTGCTATCCGGGTAGTCAAAGCCGCGACCGTGACGGGGAGTTCCTCGAACTCGTCGAACTGCGATCAACGCGTTACGCGATACTCCTTTTTAAGCACGAATTACCGTCACACCTCGACGGTCGGTACTATCAGATACTGAGCGCACTTTCACGTAGGACCCGGTTACTGACTCGCGGCCGAGTCGATATCCCGTGACAACGGAGATGTCGTCGCAGATAGTGCTGTTCAGCCCCAAACCCGGGCCGGACGGTTCTATCACTTCGTAGCTGTACAGTTGCAGTGTCCGCGATCAAGGAGGTCGTTGACGGGATACTGCGAGTTGCACTCCGAGCAGTAGACTCGGACCTGCACGGCAACGGACGGGGCTCCGACCGCTACGTGCCCCTGTCGCTGGAGCCGAGTGATCTTGTCTTGGACGATCGCTTCCGTTCGAGCGCTAAAGCGTTGAATGCTCTCCGCTTCCTGACTGACTCTGTTCCCCTCGGCCCGCTCATACTCGGCGTTCCGATACCCTTTCAGATACGTCCGCACGGCTTGGTAACTGACGAACTCGTCTCGAAGCGGTCCGACGTCGACACCCGCCCGTTCGAGCCGGCGAGTGGCCGCAACGCGATCACCGGGGGTCACATCCTCGTCGGTGAGGAGCCGGTAGTAGTTCGCGGCTTCGCCGTCAAGGTCGGCCATTCCAGCCTCACGAATTGCGGCACGCAGGAGTTCTCGGTTGAAGTGGGCTGCGAGCTCTCGCAGGCTCCACCGATCTTCGTCTCTCGTCCACAGGTGCTCGAGCTCTTCGCCGAGTGACTGTAGCTCGTACTCCCGCAGCAGACGGGCGACTTTCGACTCTCGTCCGGGCTTGGACGAATTTCGGTCGGGATCGGACACGCTCGTGTATTGGGGTACGAATTGGTAAACGTATCCATCACAACAGATCTGTTGTTAGTAATTAGGTTCTACTCTCGGTCGAGAGTAATCGAGCCGCTCACGTGTTTCACACCGATCGCGTAACGCGCCTGTACTTGCTATCGGATCGACCCGAGGTCGGGACGTCTGAGAGCCGCTATCTCCTCGAAGTATAAGCCATCGTGATCCGGTTCGATCCCGCCCTCGATTAGCCCTGATCACCGTTCGAGTTGGACGGGTCCCACGGTGACGCCGGCACCGTGCCGTCGCCCGCGGTCGTCTCGAACACCGCTTCGAACAGCGTGCGTTCAGCCCCTCGGAAGTGCTCACTGAACGTCGCCTGAGTGACGCCGAGGAGGTCCGCCACCTCCTCACCGGTACTCTTTCGCGGCCAATCGAAGTAGCCCGCGTGGAACGCCGTCTTGAGCACGGCCCGTTGCTTCTCCGTGAGCTGGTTTTCGAACGCCGAGTGGAAATCAGCGATCGCCGGCTCGTCGCGGGACACCGTCCACTGGGCACGGAGGGTCGCGTCCGCGTAGTGGTCTTGGACGAGTTCGACCAATCGGTGTTTGTCTCGTCCCGGCGGCACTTCGACGACGAACTGAAATTCGCCGTCGGCGATCGTGACCTCGGTCACGAGGAACCCGTGTTTCGCGAGGGCCGGTATCAGCGTCTCCCCCCAGTTCATGGTGAGTTCGACTTCGTACGTCTCAGCCTCAGGTGAGAGAATTCGGAGGTCCTTGACCAGCGTCGAGCGACCGACGACCTCCGCTAACTCTTTTTTGGAACCCCCTTCGGCGCTGCCGTACGCGAGAATACCGGGGTCGGTCTGAATGAGATGCTCGAACTCAAGGGTCCATCCGTCTGCCGAGGCTGTGACGAGGTCGTCGGTCTCGCCGTCTCGACTGAACGTCAACTGGAGCATCGTGTCACTCGTGAGAGCGTCTTTGCGTTCGACGGCGGTAATGGCGTGGCCGATGATCGCTCCTAACCGCGAGAGATTCTCTCGGTCGGTATGAACGAAGGCGTTCGGCGACTCGTCGTAGACGGCTAACACGCCGTAGCAGATATTTCCGTAGGCGACGGGTATCGCGACCATGGTACGGTACCCACACGTTCGCATCTGCTCTCGACACTGATCGAACCCGGGGGCCGTTTCGATGTCTTCGACGACCTGTACCTCCCGGGTGCGAACCGCTTCGGCTTCAGGCCTCTCACCGTCCGTCTCACCGTCGGACGGAATCGCGGCGACGTCGAACCCGCAGTCGGCAGGCGCGGATTCACGGCGGGAGAATCGATCGGCCGAGTGATCCAGGTCACCCATCCAGGCGAAGTCGTACGCGTCGGGTTCGACGAGTCTCTCGCAGACGGCCCGTTCGAGGTCCTCGCGCGTCGATTCCGTGATGAGTGCGTGGATGACGTCTTGGTTGATTCTGTAGAGCCGATTGAACGCCTCCAACCGCTCGCGCTGGCGGATTCGCTCACGCTCCTGACGAGACTGCTCGATCGCGTACTGAATCGAATGGACCAGCAGGCCACCTGTCACCTCGTCTTTCACGAGGTAATCGCGGGCGCCGTGCTGGATCGTCTGTATCCCGAGATCGCGATCGTCCGGTCCCGTGAGTACGACGACGGGCGTGAGCTCAGCCGCGTCGACGACACTGACGAGCGTGTCGAAGACGGTGCTGTCGGGAAGCTCGAGGTCAAGCAGTATCACGTCGACGGCTCGTTCAGACAGTCGGTCTACCCCCGCCGTGAGCGTCGACTCGTGGTGGACTGCCGACTGAGTGGGAGACGATCCGTCGAGATCGATTCGTCTGAGGTCTGTCTCCGCGTTGTCGAGCATCTTTTTCACGAGTCGCGCGTCGCCGGGGTCGTCCTCGATGAGAAGGACATCGAGCGTGTCGTCACTCATACTCCCTCTCGACTGGCGGGAGCCGAACGCCCTCGAACCAGAAATCTTCGGACTTCTGGACGGTGTCGATGAACTCGGACGGATCCACCGGCTTCGTCATGTAGGCGTTGGCCCGCGGCTCGTCGGACTTGACGATGTCCTCTTCGGCTTGGGAACTGGTCAACGCGATCACCGGAATACGCGTCAGCTGAGGCGACGCCTCGTGCAGATCTTCGAGGAACTCGTCTCCGTTTTTCCCGGGAGAGGTTGAGATCGGAGAGATTGAGATCGGGTCGCTGGACGTCCCTAGACGCCACAGGCGACGCTTGATGAGCGGGTGGATACGTCACGTCGTCGAACAGAAGTGACGCGTGCGCTCCGAGTAATTCGCTCTGATAGACTCCGTCACCCACCGCAGTAGCGATGTGCCGGGACCGCCGGCGAGCTACGGTCTCGACGGTATCCGCAAAAAAATCCCCGTCGCTACTACTTGGCGATGGGCTCATGATAGTCGCTTATGGCCCCAGCGCCATTTAGATACACACACCTTACTAACAATATTATCGTGTCTACTCGGTCGTCACCCCCTTCAGCAGACGCAGTTCATCCGAAACAGAGAGTCACGCGACGGCGCTTATCGCGCGGTTAATCTCGTGGGGCCGGCTCGGTACGCATCGAACTCATCGAAATCCGGGGGGACTGACACCGACGGCGAACGCGTTACCCCGGTCACGGCTTCCAGTCTCCCTCCTTGTCGCGGTCGTACATTTCTCCAGTGGCCTGTCGCTCTCGCGGCCAGAGCGTAATCGCCGCCGTGAGTCCGTATACGAATGTGACCGCGCCTACCACCACCGATCCGGGTATCTGAACCACGCTGGCGGTGGCGAGGGGCCCCTGATCCGCCGAGAACACCGTGAGCCGAACGATCCACGCCACCAGCAGAACCGTTTGGAGCGGCAGGTATACCCGGTGGTATCGGCGGGAGTACGCCTCGAGGAAGGGTATCTTGAATGCGGGACGGCGGAGGTCGGTTCCGAGTTCCGTCCGCCAATCGTCGTGGTCGGCCCGGTTTTCGGGGTCGATGGCGGCGGCGAACACATCCCGTTCGAGCAAGCGTACCCGGGCGCGCCACACGTCGTATCGCTGGTATCGCCGGCTCTCGACGACGTGGAACATCAGCACAGTCAGCATCCCGATCAACAAGAGGTAGTGAGGGTTGTCGGGGCTGGAGAACACCCACGTCAACACGGCCGCGATGATGGTCACCGTCCAGTTCGTCGTCTTGTCGAGGCGCCCCCGCCAGGTGGTCACCCTGTCCAGTTCACCGCGGTAGAGTCCGACCAAGGCGGACGAGACGTCGTCGATCGGCTCGTCAACGATCGGCTCATCGGCTGAGGACTCGTCAGTATCTTGGGTATCTGACATACAGCGTTGCGAGTACGCACAGCAAAGAGCGTTCGGGTGCCGGGAGCGAATCCGCCCAGTGGGTTTGTGCCGGCGGCCGGGCTGATGCCGGTCCCCCTCGATTTCTGCAGTCCGCGAAAAGACGGCGGACCGCCCGACCAGCGGGCTCGGTCTGTATCAGTATATTGGGCGCAGGGCTTTGCCTCTCTCTCCCGTATTGGTACTATGGAATCGAACACCCGTCGGATTACCGGCGTGTCTCAGCGGGTCGGTAACTCATGAGACCGGCACGCGTAATTCGCCGGTGGCGCGACTGGTTTCCGACTCCGACGTCGGAGGGTGATTTCAGCATCGCTCGGTGGGTGTTGCTGGAGGCCAACCGGTTGGCCGTCACCGGAGCGCTGCTCACGTTCGTTTTCGTTTCGTTCGTGCTTTTAGGCACCGTCTGGACGTTCGAGATGCAGAACCTGCTGACGGAGACCTCAGCAGTCCAGACGATACTCAACACCCTCCTGAGCGGCATGATCCTCCTCGTCTCGATTGTCGTGTCTATCAACTCCATCGTCCTCTCGCACGACATGAGCTCCGTCAGCAATCAAGAGGATCGCGTCGAGGGAGCGTCGAGCTTCCGCAGAGAGCTGAGCGAGCTGTCCCGGCCGGATGAGAATCCGTCCGATCCGACGTCGTTCCTGAGGGTCATGTCGCGGACGATCCGCGAACGCGCCCAGCGACTCGACGACGACGGGCTCGACGCGGACGGCACCGAAGAGATCCGGACCTACGCCTCGTCCGTCGCGGAGATGGCCGACAAGCTCGGGGCCGTCGAGAACACGGACGGGGCCGAGTTCGCCGTCCTCTGGAAAGGAATGGAGTTCAGGTACGGCGCGCAGATGGAGCAGTCTCGGACGCTCAGATCGGTCCACAAAAGCGCGGGGACTGATCGCCTCAAAGATCAACTCGACCATCTCACCGACGCATTGGAGTTGTTCGCCATCGGGAAAGAGTACTTCAAAACGCTCTATTACACCCAGGAGGTGTCGAAGCTCTCACAGACGCTGTTGGTGATTACTCTCCCGGCCATCCTGATCAACGCGTCGATGATTCTCGCCATAAACGCCCAAATTCTCCCCGACGTCTGGGTGCTGGGTGTCCCGCCGCTACAGCTGTTCGTCGCGGCGGCGTTCACCGTCTCGCTCGCGCCGTACGTCGTGTTGACCGCGTATATGCTCCGGCTTTCCGCAGTCGCACGGCTGACGTCGTCCGCCGGAATCTTCTCGCTGAACTGATCCCCGACGGCGGAAGGTGTCACCCCGCTTCGCGGTCAGCGATAGACGAGCTGTAGACGATTTGACGCCGATCCGCCGAGACCGTGGATCCCGGGGGTCGTGTTTCAATGCCTTTCAGGGGCAAACTCAATGCTTATCGAGCTCCTGACTCTTCTCTAAGCCGCTATGTCACTTTCAGAAACGGTCTCGAAGATCGACAGCCTGAGCGACGACCAACGCGACTGCATCGAGAACTGTAACGAGGCTGCGGAGGTCTGTGAATGGTGTGCCGACGAGTGCCTCGGTAGCGAAGAGATGGAGGAGTGCGCTCGGCTCTGTCGAGACGTCGCCGACCTCGCGTCTCTCCACGCGCGCCTCATGGCTCGGGGTTCGAGCTATAGCACCCACCTTGCCCGGGCTTGTGCTGAAGCGTGTGAAGCGTGCGCCGCGGAGTGCGAGCGCCACGACGCCGATCACTGTCAGGTCTGTGCGGACGTCCTCCCGAAATGCGCCGAATCCTGCAGGAGCATGATCGACAACTGAGCGGCGATCACGGCGTCGACGTCCGCCGACGAGGAACGCGACGGGTCGCTACCGATCACCGACCGGGCGGTGTCGGTGTTGCGAGGTCGAATGACAACCGAAACGCGAGATCGACACCGGTTACCGGTCCGAACACAGCGTCACCAGGCGTTCCCCCACAACGATCGGTGTCAGAGAAAGCACGTAGGCCAATGGCAGTTACCCCTAGAGGGTAACCGAACTGTGTGATGTCCTCTCTGACAGGCGGTCACAAATCGGTCGTCTGGATTCTTATCGGTGTCCTGCTCACAGTGGTGGTGTCGCTTATCCTGTATTCGTTCATCGGGGCGCTCGTGGTCGGTGTTTTCCTCTACTACGCGACGCGACCGATCTACCGATGGGTGGATCAACGGACGGGCCACCCGGATCTCAGTGCGGTAATTACCCTCTTGACAGTCGGCCTGCCGGTACTTCTTATCTTGGCGTATGCGGCGTTCATCGGGATCCGCGAGGTTGATCAGTTCTTCGCGGTCGCAGATCTCGGACAGCCCAGGACGGTGTTAGAACCCTATGTCGACCTGGTGTCGGAAAATAGCGAACAAGGAGTACTCGGTGTCCTTCGTAACAACCTCGCGAGGGTGGGCGGGTTCGCCGCTGGAGTCATGACCTGGCTGTTGCGTCTCTTCGTGATCTTCACACTCGCATTCTACCTCCTCCGTGACGACCACAAGATCGAACGCTGGTTCCGGCGGTGTTTCGAGAACCAACCCTCCGCCGTGACCTTCATGGAGCAGGTGGACGACGATCTCACGACCATCTACACGGGGAACCTGATCACGATCGGAGCGAGCGGAATCCTCGCCGTCATCGTCTACTACGGGCTGGATCTCGTCGCTCCGGCCGGGACAGGTGTTCAATTTCCAATCCTCTTAGGACTCCTGACCGGTGTAGCGACGCTCATCCCATCCGTCGGGACGAAACTCGTCTACTTCCCCTACACCGGTTATCTCGTCTGGCAAAGCGTGTCGAGCGGCGAGACCCCGCTGTGGTTTCCGGTCGTCTTCTTCCTCGTGACGGTGGTTGTCGTCGACACGGTTCCCGACATCTTCATCAGATCCTACGTCTCGAAGGGCGAACTCAATATGGGCTTGATACTCCTGATGTACGTTCTCGGTGCGGTGGCGTTCGGCTGGTACGGCGTGTTCGTCGCCCCGATCGTGCTCGTCGTGTTCATTCACTTCGTCCGGGACATCCTCCCAGTGCTCCTCGGATCGGAAGCGATGACCACGTGAAAAAGCGGTTCGTTGGACGATCCCAATCTCGAACGCTGTCTCACGGCTGTTTTGGGAAGAGTCGCTCTGACCCACCCGCTTGCAGTTTCTACGGGGTGGGCGTATAAGCATATAAAATATTATAATTCTGTAGACATACTACAAAAATTATATTTAATCCCGCTCCGATTTTCGGGCCGTTCGTATCTGATACCGCGGTCACACGTGTGGCCGTCTCGTTATGCTGCAATCACATCACCAGTGGCGCCGCCACGACTCACCGTGAGAAGAGCGTACCAGCGCAGATAACGCTCACGGCCTCCCAAGAGTCGAAACCCTCTGTCAGCGACGGCTGGCTGGTGTTTCCCATGCATAGGAAGCCTCGCCGTTTGCGGCGAGGAGGACGTCACTGCTGATCGTCGAACCGGTTCACGGTCGCAGCTATCGCACGGTGAACCGGACGCCGACTGGACCCGACCGTAGATCGGCCTTACGTACCTGTCGGTGAACAGTAGATCGAACCCAATCAGCCCGACATGACAAGAATAAAGGTAGCATGAATAACAATATATAATACTAGGAAAGAAACGTGGGACACTGACCGTCATCAACAGCGGCGGTGTGCTTCTCGCTCCACAAGTTCGACGTCGATACCTCGTGTACGCGTTACGGTCCGGGCGTTGTCTGTGCGACGTCCACGGGGAGGGCGTCTAATATCGTCTCGACCTGTTCGTCGGACTGATACCGGACGGCGTTATTCTCTCGATCGTAGTGGACGAGTCCGTGTTCGTCTAACTTGGGCAGATGCGTGTGGACCAACTGGATCGAGAGCTGGTCGCGGTCTGGATGGGCTGCGGTCGGCGAGGCGGGCTCGTCCCCGTATAGGTGATCGACGAGGTCCTCGACCGTCGTTTGTCCAGCGGTCTCTGCTCGCAATCGACAGATGATCCGTCGCCGCTGTCTGTCCGAGAGGAGTTTAAGATATGTGTCGAACTGAGTGGTCCCCATGATACCGGATAGTACCGGGTAGACCTCATCAAATAGTGACATTCTCACAGTCACCCGGTTTTTAATTAAGCGAGTAACACAACAGCGACACGCTCTTTCCCCCTCATGAGGCCCGCGATAGGCGGAGAAGGCCCCCGTCTCTCACCGCAGAAGTCCGTCAGGAGTCCGTCAGGAGTCCAAGTCGTCGGCGTTGAGCCGCCACGTGAAAACGGCTTTCAAAACGGCGACCAGGCTGTTGGTCTCTCCTTCGCCCCAGATGGCCGTCTCCGAGCGCTGATCGGACGAGGTCGTGTCCACGCCGTTCACGAGTGCGCTCACGAGCGTCTTTCGTCCGTCGATCATCATGAGCCGGCCGGCCGGGGTCTCCGACCAGACCCACAGCGACTCGAACATCACCGCACCGGGGATCTCGTCTTGAATACGCGCCTGTACGTCGGCCGAAACCCCGCCGAGCTTGACGGAGACGCCACGCGCTGCGGCGTCGCTCAACGCGTCGATCAGGTCGTCGGTGAGCAGTTCCTCGACGGTCATGTAGACGATCTCCTCTGTCGCGCTCTCGAAAAACTCCACGACTCGGTGTGTGACCGCCGTCTGCCCGTCTACCGTCCAGACGCCGCGCTGTTCGGCCTGCCGTTCGATCGGTTCGAGTTCGGTCAACGCGGTCCGCAGGGTCTCGGTACGGTATCGGAGCTCGTGTTCGAAGGTCCGACTCGCGGTCTCGGCGGAGATCGCCCAAAATTGCTTGGGCGAGGACTGCTGCACGTCGACGAGCCCCCAGTTGCGTAATTCGTCGACGGCGTCGTACACGCGGGTTCGGGGGACCTCCGACACCTGACTGACGTCTCTGGCCGTCGCGGTGCCGAGGCCGGCGAGCGCGACGAACGTCCGCGCGGCGTACGAACTCAATCCGAACTGTTCGAGCTGCTCGACGGCAGCGGACTGCGGGTCTTGGGTGGGGTCGGGGTTCATCACTGAGGTGGGATTCGCTTCGGATCCCGCCACGCGGGTGGCGAGACGGCACGCAGCAGCGAGCGGTTGGGACGCAGTGCTGCGCTTCGCGCTAATTGGAGCGTACGTGTCCCCGCCAAATATAGCTGTTGTGATTAACTGGGTGAAATAGTATCGAGCGGTTTCTCCCCGGCTCGGATCGATATTTCCCAATAAGAGATAGTTATCACTCTCAGAATCACAATAACTTTCGTCCATTTCGCCCACAGTACGCTGAACTCTTCTCTGTGAAGGCTCCGCCGCTGTGAGTGCGACCGATATTATTATTTGAGTGACAAACCCTATCTGTATCCCGAACTAACGTTACTCTGACCCCGCTCAGACGGGACCGTTGGGACATAATGACTGCACCCGAAAACATCGAAGAGGCAATAGAAGTCTTCCAACAGCTCGGACTGAAAGAGTACGAGGCGCGGTGTTTCGTTGGCTTGTTGCGGGTCGAAACTGGAACCGCGAAAAAACTCAGCGAGTTGACCGAGGTGCCTCGGACCAGGGTGTACGACGCGATACGGGTCCTCGAGGCACAGGGGCTGGTCGAAATCCACCATTCCAGCCCACAGCGGTTCCGCGCAGTTTCTCCCGAGGAAGCGCTCGCGACGCTCCGCGATCAGTACGAGGAGCGCGTCGAGCGACTCCATGACGCGCTTGACACAGTAGAGATCATCGAACAAAGCGAAGAAGAGCCGGTCCAGCAGGTGTGGTCGATGTCCGGAAACGACGGGATCGAAAATCGAGCCGAAGAGCTCATCGATACGGCGGCCGACGAGATCGTGCTGGTCATCGGCGACGAGTCGCTCCTGACCGACGACCTCGTCGTCACTCTCAACGGGGTCGAAAACGACGTCGAGTTGCTCGTCGGCGCGTTAACGGAACCGCTGCAAGAACAGATTCAACACGCGGTCCCCGACGCCACGACGTTCATCTCCGGACTTGAGTGGCTTCACGGCGCGGACGCGAGCGAAGACGAGACCGCGATCGGCCGCCTGCTGCTGGTCGACCGCTCGACGATCCTGGTGAGTTCGATCATGCCCGAGACAAAAGCGGAACAGGCGATTTTCGGGGAGGGATTCGGGAACGGACTCGTCGTGATCGCCCGGCGGCTCATGTCGCAGGGGCTTCTGACCGCACAAGATCCCGCCACGTAACTCCTCGACGGAAGCGGGATGCGCCCACTCAACGGTCGTCCGGCGGCCAGATGTTACTCAATTAATCATCACTCACTACATCGTGAAAATGCAGCGTGTTTTATTCTATTGACACGAATGTGCTACCAGCGATGAGCAATCACAAGAAGGGGCGGTTCAAGCGCGTCGCGAGCGCGCTCGAGCACGTCCACAACGTTCGACGGGGTCACTGACGTGTCGAGAAAAGCCGAGTGGGAGGTCGACGTAGGCGTTCGAGAGACGGTCGACGAGAGCGGCGAGACCGACGACGTCGACACCCGGATCGACGAGTGCCGAACACGTACCAACGCACAGCGGTTCGCCCACCGATCATGAACGCATCACAGCCCGCAAACGAACTCGCCGCGACGCTGGACGACGGCGCCGTCGCGCTCGGCGTACTCGACAACACGTACAGTCCGACACTCGTGGAGTTCTACGGCGAACTCGGCGTGGACTTCATCTGGCTCGATCTCGAACACGGGGGACCGGACCCGTGGGACGCGAGTCAGCTGGAGGACCTCCTCCGCGCAGGCGAACGGACGGACGTCGAACTGCTCGTCCGGCTGCCCGATACGGACCCGACGCTCGTCCGGAAAGCGCTCGATCTCGGTGTGAGAAACGTGCTCCTCTCCCGGGTGAAAACGGCCGAAGAAGTCCGGGACGCGGTTCGATCTTCTCGGTTCCGCTACGACGGGGGCCCCGGCGACCGGGGACTGGCGGCACCGCGGGCTCGCCGCTGGGGGCTCGCTGACGAGTATGTCGCCACCGAAGACAGCGAGACCCTCGTGGGGGTGACCGTCGAGAACGAGGCGTCCGTCGAGAACTTGGATGAAATCCTCGCCGTCCCGGAGCTGGGGTTCGTCTTCATCGGTCCCCTCGATCTCTCGGTGTCGCTCGGCCATCCCGGTGAGATCGATCATCCGGACGTGCAGGACGCCGTCGAGACGATACGGTCGAAGGCCGTCGACGCGGGTGTCCCCGTCGCCGGTCTCGGGTTCGGGATGGACGATGTCAACGAGAAAGTGTCGAACGGCTACCAGATGGTGAACCTGGGAAGCACGACCGGAGCGATCCAAGAGACCGTCACCAGCTGGTTCGACGCCTACGAGCAAGACGATGCGTAAACCACCTCGGACGGCCCGCTCACGGGTTATTCCGTTCGATCTTTGAGAACGAACGGGAGCGCCCTTTTCACGCGAACGAGAGTTCCACCTTCGCGACGCTGGTTGGAAGAGATAAATACTTGTTTCACGGCAACATATAGCAAACCATGAATGGGTCAAAACACGACCCGGATCAGCGAGATCACGTGGAGACGGAGGATCTCACCTCGAGATTGGCGGAGAGCCAATTCTATCAGGCGCTCACCTCTCCCCACCGGCGACGACTCCTTTTTTATTTGCTTGAAAATGAGGAGGGCACCGTCGAAGATCTCGCGTCCGTCCTCAGCGGCTGGGAGGCCACGACTACGGGGACGATGCAGACGTCAGCGGACCGATCGGCGATCCGCGTTCAGCTCCTCCACAACCACTTACCGCGACTCGCCGACGCGGGACTGATAGAGTACGACGCGCAGGCCGGCACCGTACAGTGCGAACCGCTTCATCAACGAGTTACGGCGATCATCCGGCAGAGCGTGGAGGCGGAACGGCTCGCGCACTCGGAATGACGCTCGCCTCGCTGATCGACGAGCATCGAGCACGAAAGCATCAAATCGTCGTCTACAGCAGCGGTGCGCGTCCCGAGATCGAAACGTGGCTCGCCGATCACGGCGTTGCCGTCGAGTCCCGATCGCTTCCCGTCGGAGGCCCGGACCCGTTTCTCGAGATCAAAACCGATGGCGAGATGGTGGGTATCATCGGAGCGAACGCGGTCGAGGCGCTGCTCGAACCACCGATCCGTCGCCCCGGCGATCGAAGCGAGGTCTCCGAGGGATACCGAGTGCTCTTCGAGATCCTCGAGCGGACCGTGTTTTTCGGGATGAACCGCCGCGACCTCCTCGCAGTCAGTCGAGAGATCGAAGACCGCGCCTTCCGCGTCGGGGAGGGCACCCTGTGGGTCAGCTTTCAGACGCTTTCGACGTTCAGATCACAGACGGAGGTGTATCGGACCCTCGGCGCCGAAACGGACCTCGAGATCCATATTTTCGGCGTCGAAGACTGGACTCCTCCACCGATCTCCGGAATCACCTATCACGCCGAAGCGGCCGCGCGATTCGAACCCTACTGGGTCCTCGCGTACGACGGCGGGACTGACGAGGCGCAAGCCTGCGCCTTAGTCGCTGAAGAGCATGCAAACGGATACACCGGGTTCTGGACGAACGATTCGGCGACTGTCGAGAACATCGCAACGACGTTCAAGGCAGTCCGGTGAAACGGACTCGAGCGGGCGGCGAACCGGACGGGCCTGAAAAAGTGTGAGGCCCGTTCGAGAGCCGCCTCCGTGAAGCGCTACTGGTCGTCTGCCTCTTCTTCCTCTTCGTCGTCGTTCATCCTCCTCATCCGACTCGATAAACGGACTGACAGCGTCGAGAACGTCCTATTGAGAGGTTGACGAGTCGAATGCGTCCCGGGAAGAAGGACTTGCCGTTGATGTCGTTGAGAAGGGCGGTGTGGCGCGCCTCGACACTGTGAATCGACAGGGCGACGCCCAGGAGATCCAAACTTTCGACGAACGGCAGTGATTACCCGAGTATCTACAAACCGCGTCGCGGAAACTGGACACCTATCACCGGAAATTTGTGCTTTCCGATCGGTAGCCAGCACCCTCCGAGCGCGGGCCGTCAGGCGATCGGTGGGGTGTGTAGGATGCGTAAGGTGTGTCGTTCACCGCCCCCGATGCCGGCAGTCGCGCCAGCCGAAAACAGAATCCGTGTACACTGTCATGGATTGCTGGTTGCACCACTCATATGTGGGCGTGTCGTATCGATTGTCGTATGACAGGACCGCCGATCCACGACTTGCACTTCGCGGAGGAACCAAGCGTCGACCAAGTCCCCGGTCCGAATTCGCGGCGCCTCCTCGACAAGCAGGACGCCATCGACAGCAGCGCGGTCGCGTACCCGAACACCATTCCGCTCGCGTTCGAGGAAGGCCGCGGCGCGACCCTGAAGGACGCGGACGGCAACGTGTTCCTCGACTTCTTCGCCGGCATCGGCGTGTACAACGTCGGCCACGCGAATCCGTACGTCAACGACGGCGTCCACGCGCAGATCGACAAGCTCACTCACTCCGTCGACTTCCCGACGGAGCCCCGCCTCGACCTCATCGACAAGCTCGACGAGATCGCGCCCGGGAGCCTCGCCGGCAACAGCCGCTTCGTCTTCGGGGGGCCCACCGGGAGCGACGCCGTCGAGGCGTCGATCAAGCTCGCGAAGTACAACACGGACGGGAACGGCCTGCTCGCGTTCCGCAACTCCTACCACGGCGCGACGAGCGGGGCGATGAGCATCACGTCGAACAAGAAGTTCAAGAAGCCGTACGCGCCGCTGCTGCCCGACGTGGTGCACGCGCCGTTCCCGTATCCGTTCCGAGAGGGCCGCTCCCCCGAGGAGTCCGTCGACCGGGCGCTCGAGGAGGTCAGAGCGATCGTCGAGGAGCCGTACGGCGGCCTCACGGATCCGGCGGGTATCTTCGTCGAGCCCATCCAGGGCGAGGGCGGCGTCGTCGTCCCGCCGGAGGGATTCCTCTCGGGACTCCGCGAGATCGCCGACGAGAACGGCCTCCCGCTGGTGTTCGACGAGATCCAGGTCGGGATGGGCCGCACCGGCGAGTGGTGGGCGTCCGAGCACTACGACGTGACGCCGGACGTGATGACGACCGCGAAGGCGCTCGGCGGCAACGGCCAGCCGCTGTCGGGGACGATGTACCACGAGGATCTCGACACGTGGGGGCCGGGCGACCACGCGGGCACCTACCGGGGACACGTCCCCGCGATGGTCGGCGGGCTGCGCGCGATCGAGTACATCCAGTCGCACGACCTGCTCGACCACGCGACGGAGGTCGGCGCGTGGATCCGCGACCGCCTCCGCGACGCCGGCGAGAGCGATCCGGGACTGGGCGAGGTGCGCGGCAAGGGGCTGTTCGTCGGCGCCGAGTTCGTCGACGCGAACGGCGACCCGGACGGCGACCGCGTCGAGGCGATCCAGGAGTACTGCTACGAGCACGGCGTGCTCGTCTGGACGGCGGGGCAGTACGACAACGTCGTCCGGCTGCTCCCGCCGCTCGTCCTGACACAGCGGCAGGCGGAAGTCGGGACCGAGATCATCGCCGACGCGATCGCGGCGACGGCGGAGTAGCGGCGTCCGGCGCTGCTGAAGTATGCGTTATTTAGTACTATTCGCTCGCGGGCAGCACAGGGAACTCACGTACTGATCATTCTGTGGGTCCCCAGTACCCGCTAAGAATCGCGTGCGAGATGCAGAGAGCGCCCACATCGCTACCGCACTCGACGATCCTCTATGATCTGTCAGCGGATGTTAGAAAATCTATATATACATATCAATTGTTTAACTATTATGGCTTCCATGATGCCAACCCGACGGAAGTTTATCCAGATGAGCGGACTTGCGGCCGGCGCGATGATGCTCTCTTCGTCCGCGACAGCTGTGCAAGGAAAGACTCCCAACGCCGTGTTCGACCTCGATTTCAGTGACTCCGCTGACGCAGCGGACAACACGAGTACGAGTGCCGGGTGGGTCGTCGACCGCCGGGCCCCGGAGTCGTGGACGACCGATGCGGGGCGACTCCGCATCGACATCGACGAAAGCGCCGAGACGAGCGGCTTCTACGCGTATCAGGGTAAAAAGTACCAAGACGCGGACGGAGCGTACTGGAACGCGGGCGCGGGTTCACGTCTCTCGTACCGTTTCTACATCGACCCCGCGTGGGAAACCGACAGCGAAGCGCACGAGTCCGGTGTCTGGCCCGTTCTCGGAGATGCGAACGGGAACATCAGCGCCTATCCGATTCTCGCGTATCAGGACGGCGACGCGAGCGACACGGGTGAAGCGCGGTTCCGGACGTACGTCTACGAGTCCGACGAAGACGGCAACTTCGTCGGCGACGAGTGGATAGATCTCGGCCTCCCGAAAAAACTCGGTATCGATCCCGAGGCGGGTGGGTGGGTCACCGTCGAAGCGCAGCTCCAGAGCCTCAACGACGGTGCAGCACTCAAGTGGCGCATCGACAACAGGCTCGTCTTCGACGAGCGCGGATACAACGTGTTCTCGCCGAGCACGCAGTTCCTCGAATTCATCATTAACAGCGTCAACTTCGGGAACGACGCGACGTACTACTATGACGACTTCACGCTCTCGACGCCTGGAAACGCCAGAAACAAGTGAGGAACGTTGAGTCCCCTATTCCGTAGCTCCCGCGGTCGCCGCCACCTTCTTTATGATACCGACCCAACATAAATAAATGAACGTCCTCATTGCGGGTTCACACGGACAGGTCGGCCAACACGCGACTCGCATCCTCGCCGAGAGCGACCACGGCGTTCGGGGGATGGTTCGCGCGGAGTCGCAAGCGGCGGACATCGAGGACCTGGGCGCCGAGCCGGTCGTCGCGGATCTGACCGGGGACGTCTCGCACGCCGTCGAGGGAGTCGACGCGATCGTTTTCGCCGCGGGTTCGGGCGGCGAGGACGTGTGGGGCGTCGACCGCGACGGCGCGGTCACCCTCGTCGACGAGGCCGAAGCCGAGGGCGTCGAGCGGTTCGTGATGCTCAGCTCGATCGGCGCCGATCGACCCGATGACGGCCCGGAAGAGCTGCGAGAGTACCTCCGGGCAAAGGCGGAAGCCGACGAGTACCTGCGGGAGAGCGACCTGACGTACACGATCGTCCGGCCCGGCCCGCTGACGGACGAGGACGGTACCGGGCGGATCAGAATCGGGACCGATCTCGACGGAGACGACGCCGAGATCCCGCGCGAGGACGTCTCCCGGACGCTGGTCGCGACGCTCGGAGCCGAGAGCACGTACGGCGAAACGTTCGAACTCGCGGCCGGCGACGAGCCGATCGAGGAGGCGTTGCGGGAGCCGCTAGACGGCTAACCGCGTGATTCTCCGGAAACCCGACGCCGGCAGCGCCGATTCGGACACCGTCTCGTCGTCGTTCCATTCGCGGAGCTCGGAGTAGGAGCCGATGGCGTCGTCGCAAGATGACGCGACGAGAGCCGTTTGCGTGAATTCGGCGGATCTCCGGCGCAATAGGTACACAGTATCTGTGTGTAATGTACACGAAAAAGTTATCACGCTGCTGGCTGATCCACTTCGTAGACCCCTGTTATCATGCCACGGGAACACATCTTCGACGAGGCCGAGTACGAGCGGCGGGTGACTCGGACGAAAGAGCAGTTACGCGAGCGGAACCTCGACGCGATCGTCGTCAGCGACCCGGCGAACATGAACTACCTGACCGGCTACGACGGCTGGTCGTTCTACGTTCACCAGGCGGTCGTGGTCACGCCCGACCGCGACGAGCCGATCTGGATCGGTCGCGACATGGACGGGGACGGCGCGCGAGCGACGACGCACCTCTCCGAGGAGAGCATCCGCGCGTACAGCGACGACCACGTGCAGTCGCCGCGCGACCTTCACCCGATGGACTACGTCGCGGGCGTCCTCGACGAACTGGACGTGGCGGACGGGCGCGTCGGACTGGAGATGGACGCCGCCTACTTCACCGCGAAGTCGTACACTCGGCTCCAGCAGAACCTCCCGAACGCTGAGTTCGAAGACGCGACGCTGCTCGTCGGTTGGATCCGCGTGCGGAAGTCGGACCAGGAACTGGAGTACATGCGCCAGGCCGCTCGGATCTCCGAGAACGCGATGCGTGCCGGCCTCGACGCCGTCGAAGAGGGCGTCCCGGAGTACGAGGTCGCCGGGGCCATCTACCAGCAGCTGATCGCAGGGACGGACGAGTACGGCGGCGACTACCCGGCGATCGTCCCGTTGATGCCGTCCGGTGACCACACCGGAACCCCCCACCTCACGTGGACGGACCGGGAGTTCGAGGCGGGCGATCCGGTGATCATCGAGCTCTCCGGCTGCCGGCACCGCTACCACTCGCCGCTGGCTCGAACGACCTTCGTCGGCGAGCCGCCGACCGAACTCCAAGAGACCGCGGACATCGTCGTCGAGGGAGTGGAGGCGGCGCTGGACGCCGTCGAACCCGGCGTCAAATGCGAGACCGTCGAGGAGGCGTGGCGGACCACCATCGAGCAGTACGGGATCGAGAAGGAGGACCGCATCGGCTACTCGATGGGGCTCGGCTACCCGCCGGACTGGGGCGAGCACACCGCGAGCATCCGCCCCGGCGACGAGACCGTGCTCGAAGAGAACATGACGTTCCACATGATCCCCGGCATCTGGACCCCCGATGTCGGCATGGAGATCAGCGAGACGTTCCGCGTCACCTCGACCGGTGCGGAGACGCTGGCAGACTTCCCCCGCGAACTGTTCAGCGTCTGACCGGCCTCGCCGGTTGACCCCCGCCCGATCAGTTGTCCGAGTCCGGCGTGACGACCGCGTTCTCCAACTCCTCGCCCTCGTCGAGCGCCGCGACGTTGGTCGCGACGATGTCGGCCAGCCGGTCCCAGTGTTTGGGCGTGTGGCCGCCGGTGTGCGGCGTGATGAGGCAGTTTTCGAGGTCCCAGAGCACGTGGTCCGACGGGAGCGGCTCGGGGTCGGTGACGTCGAGGGCGGCGCCGCGGATGCCCTCTGTCTGGAGCGCGGAGACGAGCGCGTCGGTGTCGACGAGTCCGCCGCGAGCCGCGTTCACCACGACGGCCTCGGGCGGGAGCGTCGCCAACTCCGCCGCACCCACCATGCCGCGAGTCATCTCGTTGAGCGGGCACGCGAGCACGACGTAGTCGCTCCGGGCGAACGCCGCGTGGACGTCCTCGTCGTCGAAGCCGAGCACCGTGTCGGTCGGACCGCCCTTCTCCGGCGTGTACCGGATTCCGATCGTCTCCACCTCGAACCCGTCGAGCCGCTGGACGACCGCCTGTCCGATCGACCCGAGCCCCACCACGGTGACCGTGCTGTCGGTGAACTCGCGCGACTGGAAGTGGCGCCACTCGCCGTTCGCCTTCCGACGGAATCCCTCGTGGAGGTTGCGCGCGAACACGAGCATGTTGGCGATCGTCTGTTCGGCGATGCCGGGGGCGTGGATACCGCCCGCGTTCGTCACGGCGACGCCGTGTTCTCGTAACGCGTCGGTCGGGACGTGGTCGGTGCCGGCGAAGGTGCACGCGAACAGCTCCAGTCGGTCAGCGCGGTCGAGGAGGTCGGCGTCGAGCGTGATGCCGGTCACCACGCGAGCGTCCGGCACGAGTTCGCGTTCCTCGGCGGGCGTCCGAGCGAGCGCGACCGTCCGATCCGGGAGCCGATCGCGGAGCGCGTCCGCGTACGACGCCATCGACAGTCCTTCCGTTCCCTCCCGCAACACGACGATATCGGGATCAGCGGGCTGTTGTGAGCTCATGGGCTGTGGGCGCGTCGAGACGACGCGTTGGCCGATCATTACGAGGGGCTCTTTTAGCCTTTTGTGTATCACCTGTACACGACAACTGTGTATTATTAAGGGAGTGGAGCGAGAGCGTGTCACTCATGAACGAACCGATCCGAGATCGGCTCGCCAGCGTCCGCCGACGGTTCCACCGCCATCCGGAGCCCGCGTGGCGCGAGTTCCTCACGACGGCGACCCTCGTCGAGGAGATTCGATCGATCGGCGTCGACGAGCTCGCGATCGGGCCGGACGCGTACGATCCGGCCGACCGAATGGCCGTTCCCGAGGCGGATCTCGGTCCGTGGATCGACCGCGCTCGCGACCGCGGCGCGGACGGGGAGCTACTCGACCGGATGACCGGCGGCAACACCGGGGCCGTCGCCGTGCTCGACCGCGGCGAGGGTCCCGCGATCGGCCTTCGCGTCGACATCGACGGGCTGTTCATCGAGGAGTCCACCGACCTGTCCCACGACCCCGTCGACGAGGGGTTCCGCTCGGAGATCGACGGGACGATGCACGCCTGCGGCCACGACGTCCACATGACGTGGGGGCTCGCGGTCCTCGAAGCGATCGCCGAGAGCGACTTCGCGGGGCGACTGGTCGTGTTCTTCCAGCCGGCCGAAGAGACCGGCGGCGGCGGCCACCCCATGGCCGAGAGCCGATTCGCGGACGACCTCGACTACCTGCTCGCCGTCCACGTCGGTCTGGACCACCCGACCGGCGAGGTGGTCGCCGGGATCGAGAAGCCGCTGGCGATGGCGCACCTGGACGCGGCGATCGAGGGGACCTCGGCGCACGCCGGGAAGGCCCCGAACGAGGGAGACAACGCGATGCAGGCGATGGGGACGGCGATCGTGAACGCGTACGGGATCCCTCGCCACGCCGACGGCATGACGCGCGTCAACGTCGGGAAAGCCGAGGCCGGCACGGCGAGCAACGTCATCGCCGAGCACGCGCACATGGAGGCCGAGGCGCGCGGCGAGACGACCGAGCTGATGGAGTTCGTGAAAGGCCGGTTCGAGCGTACCGTGCGCGCCGCCGCGACGATGCACGGCTGTCGGGCGACCGTCGACGTGGTGAGCGAGTCGCCGCGCGCGGACAGCGACCCGGAGCTACAGGCGCTGGTGACCGAGGTCGCCGAGGGCGTCGACGGGGTCGAACGCGTGCTCCCGGCGGCGGATTTCGGCGCGAGCGAGGACGCGACGTTCCTGATGGAGCGCGTCCAAGAGGAGGGCGGACTGGCGACGTACCTCATCGTCGGCACCGACCACCCGACGAGTCACCACACGCCGACGTTCGACGTCGACGAGCGGAGCATCCAGCACGGCGTGGACGTGCTCGTTGGCGCGATCCGCGACCTCGAACGGCGACACCCCGTCCCCCACGTCGAGGACGAGGCGGCGATCCGCACCGATCAGCGCTGACGGGCTCTGCTGCAACTCTCTTCTTCAGACGGGTTCTGTCTGAAACAGCCGGTCAGCAGTCTGGAGCCGTTATTTCCAGAACGAGGCACTTGCGAAGCAATATATGAAAGCTATCCAGCCGAGCAAGAGCCCGGCGGTTATCACTACGAAGTCAGCCAATGTACTCCCAACAATTGAGAGATATCCAATGCCGATCGTCAAGAGTACCAGCGAAACACCGATTAAGAAGTGACATCGGCGTTCAGGCTTCGGCTCCATGGTTTATGATACCGTAACTGTACAACGCGTCGCCAAATATAGGGAGGCGAATGTCACGCAGAGATAATTACTGATTAACGGCGTAACAGCATTTGAGCAGAACGCCGCAAACGTCCTCCTTGTGGCAGCTGCTGAATTTTCGCGTTACATTCAGCACGCCGCTTATGTCTATTTTTAAGGGTTTCAACAGGGCCACCGGGGGCCAGCCCGGTTGGATCCGAGGACCGACAGCCGGGTCAGTCGGCCGTCGCGCTCGCGCTGACCGCGTCGATCGCGTCGAGGAAGATCCCCGTTCCGAGCGCGATTTCGCGTTCAGTCGCGTCCAGCGGCGGTAACAACCGGATCGTCTTCTTCCCGCAGCCGAGCGTCAGGAGTCCGCGGTCGAGAGACGCCTCGACGACCGCGGAGCGACGCTCCGGCGTGTCGAACTCCACGGCGAGCATCAGCCCCTTGCCGCGAACGTCGACGACGGAGTCGGCCGCGTCGTCGCGGAGGATCTCTCTCGCCTGACGGCCGCGCCGGGTCGCGTTGGCCAGCAGGTCGTGTTCTCGGATCGCCTCCAGCGTGAACGCGCCCATCATCGAGCCGAGGAGGTCGCCGCCGCCGAACGTCGAGCCGAGGCGGTTCTTCTCGGTCGGGAAGACGTCCGACCGGGAGATCGTCGCGCCGACGCGCAGCGCCTTCGCGGCCGCGATCACGTCCGGCTCGATGGCGTAGTGGTCCGCCGCCCACATCTCGCCCGTCCGGCCGACGCCGGACTGGATCTCGTCGACGACGAGCGGGATGTCGTACTTGTCGGTGACGGCCGCGACCTCGTCCATGAACGCCTCGCTGGGGAAGCGGTAGCCGCCGACGCCCTGGATCGGTTCGAGCGTCAGGAACGCGATTTCCGACGGGTCGACGTGGCCGCCCTCGGGTGCGAGCATGCTCCGGAGTTGCGAGTCGCCGCCCGCGAAGAACCCGCAGTCGCAGCTTTCGGCGTCACAGCTGCGATCCGCACAGAACGGAACCGTCTCGACGCCGCTGATCTCGGGGTACTGACGCGTGTACACGTCTTTGGACTTCGTCAGCGAGAGGGTGCCGAGCGTGCGGCCGTGGAAGCTCCCGGCGAAGGCGACGCCGTACTTCGCGGGGGCGCGGTAGTCGTGCGTGATCTTCATCGCGTTCTCCATCGCCTCGGCACCGGAGTTCGAGAGGAACACCGTGTCCATCCCGTAGTGGCTGGTGACGTCGGTCAGCCGGTCCATGAGGTGGCTCGATCCGGGGAAGTCGGCCTCCGTCGGGTCCGGACCGGCACCGAAGTACATGTCTTGGCCGGCGATCTTCATCGGCTCGACGAGGTCGAACTCGCGCAGCTTCGAGAGCACCTTCTCGTTGTTGTAGCCGAGCGGCGCGGCGCCGATGTGACAGGTGAAATCGAGGAGGACGTTGCCGTCGACGTCCGTGACGAACGGTCCGTCGGCCTCGCGGGTCACGTCCCAGACGAACTCGTGGGAGTATTCGCTGGGGGCGGCGTGCCGCTGGTGGAATTCGACCCAGCGCTCCGCGTTCGGGCCCGGCAGCGCGTCCGCGGTGGGTTCCGCCGTGTCCCTATTCATACACAGTTTATGTGTACAGTATCCATTAAAACTTGGTATGAAAACCGCGAAGATCGGACGCGACGAGCCTCAGTCGTCGTCCGACTCGATCGATCCGACCGAACTGGACCGGGAATCGGCGTCACGAGACGATCCGTACAGCACCGTCTCGTCCTGTAAGAGCACTTGGTCGTAGTTCTCGCCGAAGTCCTTGATCAGCGAGAGCATCGCGAGGAAGCAGACGAAGGCGAACGGCGTCCCGGTGATGATCGCCGCCTGCTGGAGCGTGTTCGCGCTGCCGGTACCGCCGAGGATCATCAGGATGGCCGCGGTCATCCCGAGGACGACGCCCCAGAAGATGCGGTTGATGTTCGACGGCTTCGCTTTCCCGCCGGTGGTCATCATCGAGACGGCCAGCGTCGAGGAGTCCGCCGACGTGACGAAGAACGTCGTCACGAGGATCATGAACGCGTAGATCAGCACGGACCCGATCGGGATCGTCATCGACGTTCCCCCGAGGTTCAACGAGAAGTTGAGCGCCTCGAAGAGGATGAACCCGGACACCTCCGCACCGGCCTCGCCGGACATCACCGCGCTGAAATCGGCGACGCCGTTGTGCTGCGCCCAGACCGCGGTGCCGCCGACGAAGGTGAACCACGGGATGGTGGCCCCGGAGGTCGCGACGATTCCCGTGAACGCGACCTCCCGGACGGTCCGGCCCTTGGAGATCCGAGCGATAAACAGCCCGGCGAACGGCGACCACGAGAGCGCCCACGCCCAGTAGAACACCGTCCAGGCGTTGACCCAACCGGTCGCGCTCGCGTCGCCCGACCCCATCGGTCCGGCGCCGGTGAAGAGACTCATCGAGACGAAGTCGGTTATCATGCCACCGAACGCCTGCGTGCCGAGCAGCACGAGGAACAGCGTCGGCCCCACGACGAACGTCGCGAGCATGAGCGCGACGAAAAGCACCATGTTGAAATTCGAGAGCCGACGGATCCCCTTGTCGACCCCGAGCACCATCGAGGTCGTGAACAGCAGGGTCATCATCGTGACGACGAGTAGAATCCCGATATCGCCCATGTTGATCCCCCACTGGTAGTCGAGCCCGGTGACGAACTGGCTCCCGATGAACCCGAGCGACGTGGCGACGCCGCCGATCGTCGCGAAGACGGCGAGGATGTCGACAACTTTCGCGAGCGGACCGTCGAGGTTCTCGGCACCGAGGATCGGCGTGAGCGCTGAGGAGACGCGCAGCGGGACGTTCTCGTAGTTGTACGCGAAGTAGCCGATCGCGATGCCCATGATCGTGAACACCGCGAGCTGCGGCAGCGCCCAGTGGAACAGCGTCTGCTGGACGGCGACCGTCATCGCCTCGGCCGTGCCCCCCTCGACGTTACTGAAGAGGGGCGAGGGGCTGTCGTAGTAGAACAGCGCCTCGGTCGGCCCCCAGAATACGACGCCCGCCGCGAACCCCGCGGAGTACAGCATCGCGAAAAAGGACAGGAAGCTGTACTCCGGCGGCTCGTCACCGAGTTTGATCCCGCCCCACGGCCCCACGATCAAAAAGAGGAGGAACAACACGATCAGGAACACGATCAACATCATCGCCCAGTTGAACGCCCCGAGCAACTGGTTGTTCAGTGAAGAGATTCCGCTCTCGACGGCGGACGGACTGACGAAGAACGCGACGATCACGCCCAGAGTCAACAGGGCGCCGAACGCGAACACGAGCGGATCGATCTCGTCCCGGAACTCCTCGATCATGCCCGGTTCAGAGCCGCTCATCAGGAGACACCCCCACGACGGTGACGGCTGCTTGATCCACGGTGCCTCCGTCGATCGAGTACCATGCTACGAGGTAGCATGCGCTGTGGATCGATGGTGTACACAATAAACGTTTCTCAACATGCGATATTCTATACGAATCCCGTAGATTGTATAGACGATCAACATGATGGGTAGCTAATATCTGCTCGAGGGATATTTACAGAGATGATCGCGAGATATTGGGCAATTGCCGAGAAACGTTCGAAATCGGCCCGACCGTCCAACCGATTCACATCGATACTCGGGCAGCGCCGAACCGATATCTAGTTCGGACCACCGCGGAGGGCCGGTCGGCGGAGACCTGCTCGTCATCGATATTCGTTACCGGGCAGGATCGGTCCGTCCCGCGCCGATCAGTTCGTCAGCTCTTCGAGCGTGCGCTCGTGGGAGGCGGCGCTCTCCGTCAGCCGTTCGGCGAACTCGTCGACGCGCTCTTTGATCTCCTCGCCGGCTTCCTCCGGCGAGAACGACTCCGACATGGTCAGCAGGCGGACGAACGCGCGGAGCTCTTCGTCGGTCAGCTCGGCGAACTCGTCGTTTTCGAGCTTCTCGACCACGTCGTCGACGTCGATCTGCCCGACCGGTTCGACGTTGAACTCCACGTTGACCATGCGGTAGTTCGACCCGGCGAGCCGCTGTTCCGCCTTCCCGACGCCCTCCGAGAGCATGTCCTTGAACGGCGTGTGGTACCCCATCGTCCCGAGGTGGAGGAACGCGAGCATGTCGGTGATCCCCTGCGTGTACGCCTCGCGGTCCTCGTCGGCCGGGTCGAACACCGTCTTCCGGTCGCGCTCTTCGAGACACTCGAACAGGATACTGAAATCGAGGATCGCGTTCCTGACGCGGCGTCGGATCCGGTTCCGCTTCTGTTTCCGCGAGTGATCCGTGTAATCCGTCTTCCGTCCGAGCAGAAAGTCACGGTCGGACGGAGTGAGGATTCCGCGAGGCCGGTCCGACTCGGCCGCCGCCTCCAGCGACTCCGGCACGTCGTTCTGGCTCATGGTACACAGAGCGGGTGCCACCGGATTAACAGTACTGATCCCACCAACGATCGTCGCCGAGAGCCCCGTATTTTTCCGGTCTGCGACCCGCTACGGCCGACGACGCGAGAGTTCCACGATCGTATCCGACAGCAGCGAGACGCCGATGTCCAGGCTCGCTTCGTCGATGTCGAACGTCGGCGTGTGATGGCTCGTCGGGTGGTCGGTGCCGACGAGCACGTACGAGGCCAACCCGCCGGCGTCTTGGACCCGCTGCATCAGGTACGTTCCGTCTTCGCTCGCGCCGAACTCCTCGGTCGGGATCACGCGCTCGACGCCGTCGGTGTCCCACGCCACGTTTCCGACGACCTCTCGGAGCGCCGGGTGGCTGTCGACGCACGGCGACTCGCTGATCACGTGCGGCGTGACATCGCAGTCGTGTAGCTCGGCGGCGGCGTAGAGTACCCGTTCGAGTTCGGTGCGCGCGTACGTCATCAGCGCGGTCGTCTCGCCGCGGACCTCGGCTTCGATCGTCACCTCCTCGGCGATGACGTTGCTCGCCGATCCCCCCTCGATCCGCCCGACGTTCACCCGCGTCGCCCCGTCCCGGTGGCGGGGAATCCCGTACGCGTTCTGGATCGCGACCGCGGCCGCCTGCATCGCGTTCGCCCCCTCGTTCGGCGCCTTCCCCGCGTGTGCACTCGCACCCTCGAACGTCGCCGTCAGGTGCGCCATCGCCAGCGGGCTTTCCACGCCGGCGACGACCTCGCCCGTCGGGTGCCCCAGTCCGACGTGGAGCGCGAACAGGTAGTCGACGCCGTCGAGGTGGCCGCTCTCGGCCATCGCCTTCCCACCGCCGGAGAGCTCCTCTGCCGGCTGGAAGAACACTTTGACCGTCCCCTCGAACGCGCTCTCCGAGACCGCGTCCAGCGTCCCGAGCGCGATCGCGAGGTGCGCGTCGTGGCCGCAGGCGTGCATGTACCCCTCGTGTTCGGACCGGAACCCCTCCGACGCCGGCCGGTGGTCGTCCTCCGCGGACTCCCCGATAGAGATCGCGTCGAGATCGACGCGAAGCCCGATGCACGGCCCCTCGCCTTGCGAGAGCGTCGCCACGACGCCGGTGTGTCCGCCCGCGGTGCGATCGAGGAGGTCGTCGCTGACCCCGGCACGACGGGCGCGGTCGAGCCACGGTCGGATCTCGTCGTCGTCCGGGACGGCCATCCGTTCGTCGGTCGCGAGCGCCTCGCGGCCGATAGCGATCTCGTCGACGCCGATCCGCTCGAGCTCCTCGACGACGCGGGCGGTCGTTCGAAACTCGCGCCATCCCGGCTCCGGATGCCGGTGGAACGCCCGTCGGAGTTCTGTCAGTCTGGCTCGCGCATCGTGGGACATCGTTGCGGGCTCAAAGCGGTCGGGACACTTAATCATGGCATCCGTTTCGACGCGATCGACGGGGGTTCTGTACGCTGGGAGTCTCGATTCCCGGCCCGCGAAGGCGAGGTGCGAGTTCGTACGCCCTTGGCCGGCACGGAAGGAGGTGAGCCCGACCAGCAAGGGGCTGCCACGGGATGCCGCCCTCTGCCTGCAAGAGCGCCTCAATTGCTGTCATCCGATCACGGTTGATCGTCGGCGATAACGGGAACCGTACTACTATGTGGCCCCCACGAGGACCCCAACACAGTTGATTCGGTGACGGACGTACTACGCGGCCTCGCGCTGTCAGCGCCGACACTCCTCCAGCAGCTCCCGGTAGAGCTTCCCGTCTCCCTCGACGTGGTCGTCGTGCTCGCCGTCGTCGCCGTCGCGCTCGCCCTGTTCGTCCTCCAGCCGGTCTCGATCGACACGACGGCCATCGCGCTGATGGTCACGCTCATCCTCCTCGGCCCGTGGACCGGCGTCTCCCCGGAGGAGGGCGTGTCGGGCTTCTCGAACCCCGCGACGCTCACCGTGCTGTCGATGTTCATCCTCAGCGAGGGGGTTCGAAAGACCGGCGTCATCCAGATCCTCACCCGGAAGATGGAGTCGTTCGCGGGCGAAAGCGAGTTCCGACAGCTCCTCGCGACGGTCGGGCTGGCCGGCCCGTCGGCGGGCTTCGTCAACAACACGCCCATCGTGGCGATACTCATCCCCGCCGTCATGAACCTCGCCCGGAAGACCGGGACCTCGCCGTCGAAACTGCTGATTCCGCTGTCGTTCGCGTCGATGATGGGCGGGATGCTCACCGTGATCGGGACGTCGTCGAACCTGCTCGCGAGCGATATCTGGGCGCAGATCGGTCCGACCGGCGAGCCGTTCTCGCTGTTCGAGTTCACGCAGTTGGGAGCCATCGTCCTGGCCGTCGGGATCGGCTATCTGCTGACCGTCGGGCGATACCTCACGCCCGCCCGGATCACCGCCGAGGGGTCCCCCACGGACCAGTTCGGGATGTCCGACTACCTGACCGCCGTCGTCGTGCACGAGGACTCCGACCTCGTCGGGTCGCGGGTGCGAGAGCTGGGCCGCGATGACCTCGATCTGGACGTGTTCCAGATCGTACGCAACGGCCGCACCATCGTTCACGGGCTCCCGAACGAGCGAATCGGTGCCGGCGACATCCTCTCGGTGAGAGCGAGCCAAGAGACGCTCGAACAGGTTCTCGAGGACGAACACCTCGTCCTCCTGCCCGAACTCCGCGACGCCGCGGCCGACGAGGACGAGCCGCTGCCCGAAGGGTTCCTGCCGGCACACCACGCGTGGGATCGGCCGCCCGAAACGGGTGACGCCTCCGCGACGGCAGACGAGACCGACGACGACGGGGACGAAGACGACGAAGACGACGAGGACGCTGACGACGCTACGGCGGAGACCTCGCTTACCGAGGTCGTGTTGCTCCCCGGGCCGTGGTCGAACCGCCGGGACGGCGTCGTCGGCTTCGAGCGCTCGTTCGACGCGACGGTCCTCGCCATTCGCCGGGGGGACGAGGTGATCCGACAGCGCCTCCGCGACGTCGACCCGCGGGCCGGGGACGTGCTGCTCGTGCAGACGAGTCCGGACGCCCTCGACCGGCTCCAATCCAACACCAACGTGGTCGTCTCCAGCGACGACCGGTGGGAGGAGTTCGACCGGAGGCAGATCCCTATCGCGCTGGGCATCGTCGCCGGCGTCGTCGGGCTGGCTGCCCTCGAGTACCTCCCCATCATGGTCAGCGCGCTCGCCGGTGTCGTGGCGATGCTGTTCTCGGGTATCCTCCGGCCCGCAGACGCCTACGAGGCCGTCGACTGGAACGTGATATTCCTGCTCGCGGGCGTCATTCCCCTGGGGGTCGCGTTCGAGGCGTCCGGGACCGCGGACCTCATCGCGACGGGGATCGTCGCCGGGAGCGTCGTTCTCCCGCCGATCGCGATGCTCGCGGCGTTCTACCTCGGCACCGCGGTCATCACGGAGATGGTGAGCAACAACGCGAGTATCGTGTTGATGCTTCCAATCGCCGTCGAGGTCGCGGGCCAACTCGGCGTCAACGCCTTCGCGTTCGCCCTCGCGGTGACGTTCGCCGCCAGCACGCCGCTCCTCAGCCCGGTCGGCTACCAGACGAACCTCATGGTCTACGGGCCGGGTGGCTACAAGTTCACGGACTTCGCCCGCGTCGGTGCACCGCTCCAACTCATATTGACGGTCGTCACGACGGCCGGCATCGCGTTCTTTTGGGGGCTGTAGCGCGACTGGCTCCCCGGCGGGTGCCTCGGTGACGACGTCTGGTCTCCCAGCCCGACGTCGACGGACTGGTCGGGCGTAGCGACGATCGGTTCACCAGTCGGCGATCTCGGAAGTGAGTCGGATCCGGTCAGGCGAACTCGGTCTGGAACCGGGTGATGTTTTTGTCAGTCCCGGCGACGACGAGTTCGTCTCGGGGTTCAATCACGAATGAGGCCCCGGGATGGGTGACGACGCTCCCGTTTCGCTCGGCGGCGACAACCGTACATCCCGTCCGGCGACGGATGTCTGCGTCAGCGATCGATTGGCCAACAGCACCCGGCGCCGTCGTCCGAATGAGTTTCAGCTGCGTCCCGGGAGAGAGAATCTCCTCGTCGAGGACGATCGACGCGAGCATCCGTCCGCTCACCGACGCGAGCGACAGCACGTAGTCCGCGCCGGCGCGATACAGCTTCGACACGCTCTCGTGATCGTTCGCTCGGGCGATGATCTCGATCCCGGGATTGAGTTCGCGAATCGCGAACGTCGCGAAGATCGCCGCCGTATCGTCCGGCAACGCGAGCACGATGGTACCGGCGTCCGTGATACCGGCCTCGCGGAGGACGTCTCGTTCCGTCGCATCGCCGACCACGTCAACGGTCGAGGTGTCGCTGAGATCGATCGTCGTGTACTCGAACCCGGCGCTCGTGAGCGCGGTCATAATGGCTTGCCCGACGACACCGATTCCGGCGACGATGACGTCTCCTCGCCGATGACGGCCTTCGGAGAGAGTCATCTCCTTCAACCGATCGAGGTCCGACTCGCTGCCGGTCGCGACGAGAACACTTCGGGCGTCAAACCGCGCATTCGGTGGGGGTGGACTCTGGAAATCGCCCCGGATCCACACACCGATGATATCCGCGCCAGCCCGCTCGAAAACGCCGCTGTCCGCGATGGTTCGGCCGATCAGTTCGCTCCCGCTCTGGAGCGGGAACTCCGCGATGTCGAAGTCCTCGTCAATCTCGACGGCGTCGACGGCCTCCGGGTCGAATGTGCCGACGGCCATGCCCGCGAGCTGCTCCCCCAGAATTCGCCGGGGTGTGAGCACGTGGTTGGCCCCCGCGTATCGGTGATAGTCCGCAGTGGTCGGATCCTCAGTCAGACTGATCGTCCGGACGTCGGGATTGACCTCCCGGGCGGAGAGGAGGATGCTCAGGTTCGTCTCGTCGTCGATGTTCGCGATCAGCGTGTCGGCGTGTTCCACCCGGGCCGACCGGAGCGTCACGTCTGACTCGGGGTCGCCGAACATCACGGTGTACCCCGACGTGTACAGGTCGTTCGCGACCTCCCGGTCGTCCTCGACGATGACGTACTCGACGCCTCGTCCGGTGAGTTCGTCGATGAGGACCTCTTCGCGAGCCCCGTAGTTACACAGCACCACGTGGCCATCGATCCCGTGTACCGACGACGGCGCAGTAGTGCGGAACGCGTCCTCGAAGAGCGGTACGACGAGCACGGGCAATGCCGCAAAGATGAGCACAAGCCCCGAAAGGGCCATCAGCGAGACGAGGTAGTTCATTTGGGGGCTCGACCAGGGGGCGTCTCCCCCGTACCCCACGGTGGTGACCGTCTGGATGACGACTTCGAGCGAGCGATACAGCGGCTGCGGCCGGCCCTCCCACGTGGCCATCCCGTAGTTGTAGAGGATCACGAACCCGGAAAGCACGCTGACGACGCTGACGAGATAATAGACGATGAGACGCGTTCGCCGGTCCATACTAACTACCGTCAGGAGTCACTACCAAATAGTCACTCCCCCGATAGCGGCGACTCGCTCAGCGGTGCCCCGATCGGCGACACCCACCGATCGCACCCGCGACGGGCGGAGACCCAGGGTGAGGCGTCGTGGGTGTGAGTGGCACCACCGACGCCGCCGGTCGAGACGAACGAGATCTGCGGAGGGGGACTCCCGATTCATCGCCAGCTGTCGCTGCCGCGTCAGGTATTTGATCGTCCGGATCGATACTCCGGTATCGCATCGGATACCGCTACGGACGACCCAGACGGACCGGACGACCCGAGGCAGGGAACAGACTCGGACCGCGCAGACGACCCGGACGGCCCGGACGCCCCGAGGCAGAGAGCAGACTCGGACCGCGCGGACGACACGTCCGACGGGCCCGTCACCAGACGGCGACTCCTCCTCGGGGTCGCGGGCGGCCTCGGCCTCCTCGGAGCCGGCGGCCTCTACGTCACGCGATCGCTGAGCGGCGACTCCGGCGGGTACGAGGCGCCGGAGACGCAGCCGATGGTGACGACTCGGGGGCGACTCGACGCGGCTGATCCGACGGAGCGAGTGGGCTCGTGGGACTTCGGCGGGGCCGACGCGGTGGTCCTGTTCGTCCACGGCCTCGGTGCGGACGCCGCGTCGGCTCGCGATCAGGCGTACACCGCCCGGCTGGGCCTCGCAGCGGCGACGGGAGCCACCACGGAAACCGGCGGCCCCCCGGTGGTCGGCTACTCGTGGGCGTCGAACGTCGACTGGGGGCCGGCCAAGCGAACCGCGGACGCCAACGCCGCCCCGCTCGCCGACTGGCTGACGGCGTGGGCCGACGACGACGGGCAACCGGTCCACCTGTTCGCTCACTCGCTCGGCGCCCGCGTGACGGGGGCAACGCTCCGCGAACTCGCCGATCGCGGACGGACAGACGTCCTCGCCTCGGTGTCGCTGTTCGGCGGAGCGATCCCGGACGACAGCGTCGCGGCCGACGGACGGTACGGGTCGGCCATCGCGGCGGTCGACGCCCCCGTCTTCAACTTCCACAGCCGGAACGACCGGGTCCTCGGCTGGGTGTATCGCGCCTCGGACCGGACCCGCGCGGTCGGTCACGGAGGGCTCGCGGCGTCGGCGAGCGCACCGGCCAGGTATACGGATATCGACGTCACCGACCTCGTCGCGGACCACTACTCGTACGTCGAGCCGGAAGAAGGGTGTCTGCCGCGGGCGATCGAGCGGATCGGAATCGAGTGAGTCGGCCGGATAGACTCCGGACGCGTCTCCGTCGATTCGATCGCGGACCGCCGTTTGCTGTGACCCTTTATGCCGATTCGGACGGCCTGCGTTTTGCGGTCAGCGCAAACGGTCCATCGCACCGAAGCGGTCCGTGTCGAACGGTCCGACCGTCGAAACCGCGGCCGCGCCGGCCGTGTTCCCAATCGTTGCTAACTCTTTGAGATCCGAGATGCCGCTGTGCCGTGCGGCGAGGACCGCACCGGCAAACGCGTCGCCAGCGCCGGCCGTGTTCCCAATCGTTGCTAACTCTTTGAGATCCGAGATGCCGCTGTGCCGTGCGGCGAGGACCGCACCGGCAAACGCGTCGCCAGCGCCGGCCGTGGTAGCGACCGAGGCCGTCGGCGGAGTCGCCGTCACCTGCTCGATGACCTCCCCGTCAGCCACGATCATCGCGGTCGTCTCTGCCGGTCCGTCAGTGATGAACGCCGTCGCCGAGTGGTTCGGCGGGAGCAGTTCGAGCACTCCCGCCGGCGTGCGATCGATACCCGCCACCGCGAGATCATCCGTGCCAGCGAAGACGAGATCGCAGTACTGCAGCACGTCCTGCAGCGCCTGCCGATAGGCGTCTGGTGTGGGCCACTGGGTCGTTCGCCCGTTCAAATCAAAGGAGACGTTCGTGCCGGCGGCTGCGGCCGCCTCGGCGAGCCGTCGAACCGCGGTCTGATTCACGTCGGCCGGCAACGTGACGCCCTCCAAGTGGACCCACTCGTAGGGGGACACGAGCGTCGCCGGATCGGCGGGCGGGGTGAACCCATAGCAACTCCCGGCTATCCAAGCGGTCCAGTGCTCGTCGTCCTCCGTTGCGGCGTACAGCGTGAGCGGTGACGTCGCGTCGACCCGTGTCACGTGTGTCGTGTCGACTGGACTCTCCGCGAGGTGCTGGGCGGCCATCTCCCCCATGATGTCGGTGCCAATGTTCGTCACGAGGCCGGTCTCACTGCCCAGTGAGGCGGCCCATCGCGCGACGTTCGTCGCCGTCCCGCCGATGTGCCACTCAAAGCGGCTCCCGGGTGTGATCGATGTCGCGTCCGTCGGATAGAGATCGATCGTCGCGTCGCCGACGACCAACACACCCTGTGTACTCATCGTGTAGTGCGTCCCCGTGGACGCACCTGTGTCTTCCTCCTCGATCGTGGCCTCACCTGTGAACCTCGGCTACGAACACCGTCCGCCGGGCGGCTCGTAAGTGCTGCGTGAACGTCGCCCGTGAGATGTCGAGCGCGTCGGCGAGCTCCCCGGTGTTGGTGTGCCGCGGCCGCTCGAAGTAACCCGCCTCGACGGCGAGTTCGAGCACCGGGCGCTGTCGGTCGGTCAGGCCGTCGACCACCTCGACGTTCGACGTTGCGGACTCGTCGGTGGTCCAGAGCGTCGTCACCCCCCCTCGCCGCAGAGGTCCGAGGGGTCGGGAGAGACGCCTCCGCAGATGGACGCGATGCTCGTCTCTTTCCACTACCGGACTCTCTTTATCGCTTGCAGGTGACCGGCGATCAATGAGTGATGGACATTCGAAACGGATTATCGTCGACACGGACACGGCCGGCGACGACACCCAAGCGCTCGTCTTGGCGGCGCTGTCCGACCGCGTCGAACTGGAAGGCGTGACGATCTGTGCGGGTAACGTCCCCTTCGACTACCAAGTCGAGAACGCGAAGTACACGCTCGACCTCGCCGGTGTGGCCGACGAGGTCCCCGTCTACGAGGGAGTTCGCTCGCCGTTACAGAAGGAGCATGACTTCGCCGAGTACGTCCACGGAGCGGGCGGCCTCGGCGGAGAGCTGTTCCCCGAGACGGGGATCCCCTCGGCGGACGATCACGCCGTGGACTTCATCGTTCGCAGCGCCCGAGAGAACCCCGGCGAGATCTCGCTCGTCTGTATCGCGCCGCTGACCAACGTCGCGGTCGCGCTCCAACACGAGCCCGACCTGCCGGAGCTGCTCGACGAGGTGTTGGTCATGGGCGGAGCGGTGAACACGCTGGGCAACATCACGCCCGCCGCGGAGTACAACTTCTGGGTCGATCCCGACGCCGCCGCCATCGTGATGGACGCCTTCGAGACCACGCTGGTCGACTGGGGCGTGACCGTCCGGGACTCGGCGTTCGACGCGGAGGTACTGGCGGAGATCGAGTCCGTCGACACGCCGTTAGCGGAGTTTTACACCACGGTCACCGCGGCCGTTCGCGAGTTCAACAGCCAGTCCGAACAGGACTCCCTGGGCGACGACGTCACCACCCAGCCCGACTCGATGACGGTCGCGACGATGATCGAGCCGGATATCGTGGAGGAGGCGAGCACGTATCACGTCGCCGTCGACGACCGCGAGGGGATGACGCGCGGATACAGCCTGGTCGACGAGCTCGCGGTCACTGACGGCGAGGCGAAAACCACGGTGATCGAGTCGGTCGACGGCGACCGGTTCACCGAACTGCTTCTCGACGCCTTCCGGCACGGCGATCCGCACCGCGAAAGTCCCGATCAGTGACTACCGTTCCGAGATACCGCAGGCGAGCCGTCGAAAACTCAACCGTCACCGATGTGACCCGGTGATCGATAAGTGAACGTATTCTGAGAAGGTCAATAGTACTACATTATTAATAGTGTTGAATTCGTATCGGCGCTCTGGGATGAGTACAGATGACCACAGCCACGGTACGGAACAGAGCGGTCACGAACACCACGAAGTCGAGGGGCCGGGGTATCCGACGCCGGCCGCGATGCGGACTGAGAGCGGCCGTGAAGAAACGGCGTACGTGATGGCGCCGCGAGTGGGCATGGAGAACGACGGCCCGGACTTCGTCGGCGTCGTCGACCTCGACCCCACGTCGGACACCTACAGCGAACTGATCGACGCGGTGGAGATGCCCAACAACGGGGACGAACTCCACCACTTCGGCTGGAACGCCTGCTCGTCGTCGTGTCACGCCGAGGGCCTCGCTCGACAGTACCTGGTCGTTCCGGGCCAACGGTCCTCACGCATTCACGTCATCGACGCCGAGGACCCGCGCGATCCCGAGATGGTGACGGTCATCGAACCGGAGGAGGTGTTCGAACACGACCTGTCCGCGCCGCACACGGTCCACTGCGTCCCCGGCGGGAAGATTGTCATCAGCATGCTCGGCGACGCGAACGGCGAGCTCCCCGGCGGGTTCCTCCAGTTGGATCAGGAGGACTTCAGCATCGACGGCCACTGGGAGGCCGACCGCGGCGACATGGAGATGAACTACGACTACTGGTACCAGCCACGCCACGACGTCATGATCTCCAGCGAGTGGGCCGCGCCGAACACCTACTATCCGGGGTTCGACCTCGACGACGTCGAGGCGGGCAACTACGGCGACAGCATCCACATCTGGTCGTGGGACGACCGCGAGCACATCCAGACGCTCGAATTCGGCGAGCAGGGGCAGATTCCGCTGGAGGTTCGGATGAGCCACAACCCCGAGGAAACGCAGGGGTATATCGGCGCAGCGCTCTCCTCGAACATCATCCGCTTTTACGAGGAGAGCGACGGCACGTGGGACTGGGACGTCGTCATCGACGAGGAGCCGCGCGAACACGAGGACTGGGACATGCCGGTGCCGCCGCTCATCACGGACATCCTGCTGTCGCTGGACGATCAGTACCTGTTCTTCTCGAACTGGCTCCACGGGGACGTTCGGATGTACGACGTGAGCGACGCGGGTAATCCGCGACTGGTCGATCGGGTGTGGGCCGGCGGCCTCTTCGGCGACCGGCAGACGGTGCAGGGCGAGGAGATCCGCGGCGCGCCACAGATGCTCCAGCTCTCCCGGGACGGCAAGCGGCTCTACTGGACGACGTCGCTGTTCTCGTCGTGGGACAACCAGTTCTTCCCGGACATCGCCACGGACGGCTCGCTGATGCTCAAAGCCGACGTCTACCCCGACGAGGGACGGATGGAACTGGACGAGGAGTTCCTCGTGGACTTCGGTGACGCCCCCGGCGGACCGGCGCGGGCTCACGAGATCCGCTGGCCGGGCGGCGACTGCACGAGCGACGTCTGGCAGTGATCGGTCGTGACTGACGCGACGACCCACGCTGTCGAACTCGTCGGCCCGAACGAGCGGACCGAGACGGTCCGCGTCGAGGAGGGTGAGACCATCGTCGACGCCGCGGAACGGGCCGACGTGGCTCTTCCGTACGGCTGTCTGTACGGAGCGTGCGGCACCTGCACCGCGGAGCTGCTCGACGGCGAGGTGTGCCATCAGGCGTCGCCACGGGCACTGAAGCAGGCCTCCCGAGACGCCGGGTACGTGCTTCCCTGTATCGCCACGCCCGAAACCGACTGTCGGCTACGCGTCGGCTACGGAATCCAGGCCGAAGTCGTCGGCACGCCCTGGAAGTGAGGCCCCTCGCAGTCAAGCGATTTCTCGCGGCCAGCTGATGAATGAATCCGCTATCAGCGTGTCTTCGGCCCCGTGGGTGTCGAGACAACTCACCCGTAGGCTCTTGTCCCGCGCAGGAGAGGTAACACGGTATGGGCACGGACCACGAACAGTCCGTTGACGATTTAAATAGGCCGAGTTCGTTGTCCGAGAACCCGATCTGGCTGTTGTATTCCGAGTACGGTACCGGCCGCCGGTACGCTGTGCTCGGCGCCGTCGCCACGATTCTCGGCCGAGGCTTCGGGTTGATCCCCGCGTTTGTCATCGGACTGGCCGTCGACGCCATCTTTCTCGCTGAGCGACCGTACACGCTTCCGCTGGTCCCGGAGAGCGTTATACCGGGCACAGACGTTACGCAACTGTACTTCTCGATCGGAATTCTCCTCGCGGCGACCGTCGCCGGCGCGGTGGCGTCGTGGATCGAGGACTGGGGATGGAGCGTCTTCGCTCAACGCGTCCAGCGCAACGTTCGAGTCGACGCCTACGAGGGCCTTCAGGAGCTGGAACTCGCCTATTTCACCAGCCGTCGCACGGGCGATCTGATGAGTGTCCTCAACAACGACGTCAACGCCCTCGAGACGTTCCTCGAGGACGGGCTGAGTGCGACGCTGTGGATCGTCGCGACCGTCGTCGGCATCGGGCTGATCCTCGTCGGACTGAACGTCCCGCTGACGGTGGTCACCCTGTTGCCGATTCCGGCGCTCGCGGCGTTCACCCTTCTGTTCACCCGGCTGATCGAGCCGCGGTACC
The DNA here is from genome assembly GCF_000336995.1 of Halorubrum aidingense JCM 13560. Classification (GTDB taxonomy): domain Archaea; phylum Halobacteriota; class Halobacteria; order Halobacteriales; family Haloferacaceae; genus Halorubrum; species Halorubrum aidingense. The sequence continues at coordinate 158,686 of NZ_AOJI01000002.1, forward strand.
TCTCGATCCGCGAAGAGATCGGGGACCTGAACTCGCGGCTGGAGAACAACGTCAGCGGTATCGAGGTCATCAAAAGCGAGGGGGCCGAGCGGTTCGAGACCGAGCGCGTGGCCGAGGCCTCCGACGAGTACCTCGCCGCCAACCTCTCGGCGATCAAGGTTCGGATCACGTACTTCCCCGGGCTGAACGTCATCTCCGGCGTCGGCTTCGCGATCACCTTCCTCGTCGGCGGGCTGTGGGTGCTCGGCCGCCCGGCGTTCGGCCTGACGGGCGCGCTGACGCCGGGGGCGTTCGTCACCTTCGTCATCTACGCTCAGCAGTTCCTCTGGCCGATCATCAGGCTTGGCGACGTCGTCGACGACTACGAGCGGGCCAAGGCCGCCGGCAGTCGGGTTCAAGCCGTGCTCGCTCGTGAGCCCGCAGTTCGGGACCGTCCCGACGCTCGCCCGCTGGCGGTCACCGAAGGCGCCGTGACCTACGACGACGTTCGGTTCGCCTACTCGGGAGAGACCGTGCTCAGCGACGTCGACTTCGCAATCGAAGGCGGAGCGACCGTCGGGGTGGTCGGCCCGACCGGCGCCGGCAAGTCGACGTTGTTGAAGCTGCTGCCGCGCTTGTACGACATCGACGACGGCGCCATCCGGATCGACGGGCAGGACGTCCGCGACGTGACGCTCCGGAGCCTCCGGCGGTCGATCGGCTACGTCAGCCAGGAGCCGTTTCTCTTCTTCGGCACCGTTCGAGAGAACATCCGGTACGGCACCTTCGACGCGACCGACGACGACGTCGAACGGGCCGCCCGGCGGGCACAGGCTCACGGGTTCATCGAGAACCTGCCCGACGGGTACGAGACGAGGGTGGGCGAGCGAGGGGTGAAGCTCTCGGGCGGCCAGCGCCAGCGGCTGGCGCTCGCACGGACGATGCTCAAGGACCCCGCGATATTAGTGCTGGACGAGGCGACCTCGGCGGTGGACACCGAGACGGAGGCGCTCATCCAAGACCGGCTCGCCGAATTCGCCGCCGATCGGACCACCTTCGTCATCGCGCACCGCCTATCGACCGTCCGGACGGCCGACCGGATCCTCGTCCTCGACGACGGGCAGGTGGTAGAGGACGGCACGCACGAGGGGTTACTCGAGACCGACGGGTTGTACGCGAACTTCTGGCGGGTGCAGACGGGTGACCTCGCGTCGCTCCCGCGAGAGTTTCTCGAACGCGCTCTCCGGCGACAGGCGGTCGTCGACCTCGACGACGAGGAGTCTGAAGACCTGTCTGGGTAACGGGCACCGAGCTGACAATTACTCTGGCGCGGTCGGCCGCTACGGTGAACATACTCACCGACGGTCGTGTCGGAAATGGCCGCGACGTAGCCGCGACGTAGCCGCGGTGCGGCCGGCGGGAACGGGGGAGGTGAACAGTCGCGTACTGTGCCGACATCCCGAACGGTGACCCTACCGTGGCGGCCTTGAAGCGGTCGACATTCACGGGTACGTACGGCGGTGCTACTTCGCTGTCTTCGGGACCAGCGATCGGGTAACAAAGTCACTCGGGGCTGTGGAAAACGTATGCAGAGAGACCATCAGCGGTCGGACGACGTCACCGAACGGGATCTCGGGAGACGGGGGTTCCTTACGCTCTCCGCGCTCGTGGCCGGTGGGAGCGCCCTCGGGGGCCTCGACAGCGTCGCCGGCGCTCCCGTAAACGACCGACTCTTCGAAACGCCGCGCTGGTCGTCGTTCCGGTCGATACTGCGGGCCCAAAGGGGATACCTCCTGACTGGGATCAGGACCAACAGCGCGAGCGAGCAGGTCGGCTGGGCGGTTCGGCTGGACGACGACCTCGACGTGGTGTGGAACTACGCCTACCTCTCGCCGCGGCACCTGCGGCAGACCGACAGCGGCGAGGATCACGACGGTCTCGAGTTCGCCCTTCCCGACGGCGACGGGGGATTCCTCCTCGTCGGCTGGTGGCACACGCTCGGCTCCGACAGTCGCTACGGCTGGCTCACCCGGACCGGATCGGACGGCATCCCGCGCTGGAGCCGGGTGTACAACCGCGACGGCGTCAACTCCTTCCGAGACGACTTCGCCGACGGCGTCGCCACCGACGACGGGTTCCTGCTGGTCGGACGGACCATCGGCGGCGAGTACCTCGACGAGCGCACCGGTGACGGCTGGGTCGTCGAAATCGAGCGGGGACGCCGCGGCCGCGTCCGATGGCAGCGTGCCTACGATCCCAACGGGCCGAGCGACGGCTGGGACGACGACGACCATCACTCGGAGTTCAACGGCGTCGCCTCGGTCGACGACGGCTATCTCATCGTCGGCGAGACCTCCCCAGACGGTCCGACTGAATCCACGAACACCGCGGCGTGGGCGCTTCGAATCGGCAACGACGGCGGTCCGCGCTGGAGCCGGACCTACCGCCTCGATCGGCGCCGGAACAACGAGTTCCGCGACGTGGCCGCCGTCGACGACGGCTTCTTCGTCGCCGGCGTCGCAGGCGCCAAAGAGAACGTTCGAGAGCTCCACGACTACAAGATGCAAGGTCGATCGTGGGCCGCGAAACTCGATCGGCGGGGACGCTTAGTGTGGGAGGACGCCTCCGGCGGAGACGGGTTCCACGCCGTCGAAGCGACCGAGAACGGCGCGGTGTTCGCCGGCCGGCGTGACGGCCGGGGGTGGATCGCGGCTTTCGACGATGACGGCAACCGGCTCGGCAGCGACCGCTCGTCCGTGCCGAACAGCGAATACTTCGGACTCACCACCCGGAGTCGGGGCTCGCGCCGCGAGTACCTCCCGGTCGGCTACGGCCGCGGGGACGACAGCACCAACGGCCTCCTCAGCCGGTTCGCGGCGGATGACTTCGACAACGGCGGCGGGGACGACAACGGAGACGACGATGACGACGAACGGCTCTTCGAGATCATCGCCACCGAACGGGGCGAGGTGCGCTACGAACTCACCGTCGACGGCGGCATCGAGCCCGTTCGGCTGAACGACCGCGTCAAAGCCGAGGACGACGACCGAATCCGGGAGAACGACGACGGCACTGTCTCCGTCAGAGGGTCGACCGGGAACGAAGGGTACGGAGACGCCTTCCGCTTTACCGGAGCAGTTACCGACTTCCGGAGTCGCGGCGACGCCGACTTCTACATCCGACTCGACGGCGAGCGGGTGAGCGTCGACGAACTCCTCGACGAGGACGACGATGACGAGGACGATGACGATGACGACGACAGCGAACGCCTCTTCGAACTCATCGCGACCGAGCGGGGCGAGGTGCGCTACGAACTCACCGTCGACGGCGACATCGAGCCCGTTCGGCTGAACGACCGGGTCAAAGCCGAGGACGACGATCGTATCCGAGAGAACAACGACGGTACCGTCACTGTCACCGGGTCGACCGGGAATGAGGGATACGGCGACGCCTTCCGTATCACCGGTTCGGTCATCGCGTTCCGGAGTCGCGGTGACGCCGACTTCTACATCCGACTCGACGGCGAGCGGGTGAGTGTCGACGAACTCCTCGACGAGGACGATGACGAGGACGATGACGATGACGACGACAGCGAACGCCTCTTCGAGATCGTCGCGACCGAAACCGGCGAGGTGCGCTATGACCTCACCGTCACCGGTGACATCGAGCCCGTCCGGTTGAACGACCGGGTCAAAGCCGAGGACGACGACCGAATCCGGGAGAACAACGAGGGGACCGTCACGGTCACTGGATCGACCGGGAACGAAGGGTACGGCGACGCCTTCCGTATCACCGGTTCGGTCGTCGCGTTCCGGAGTCGCGGTGACGCCGACTTCTACATCCGGCTCGACGGCGAGCGGGTGACCGTCGACGAGCTCCTCGACGACTGACTGTTGCGGACAACGGGCCGGGGGGTTCTCTCGACCCACCTCGGTCGTCCCGGTAACGCGATCTACCGTCGCTCGTCGTATCGGATCGGGAGCGATTCGACGCCGTAGATGAAGGAACTTCGGGTCGGCTGGAGGGGCGCTTCCGTGAGCCGCACGTGTTCGATGCGATCGAGCAGCGCTGACAGCCCGACTTTGGCTTCGAGTCTGGCCAGCGGCGCACCCAGACAGTAGTGGGTGCCGTGACCGAACCCGAGGTGCTGGGTGGGCGATCGGTTCGGTCGGAACGTATCGGCCGCCTCGAACTGACGCTCGTCGCGGTTCGCGGAGCCGAGCCAGACGATGACCCGATCACCCGCCTCGATGGTCTCGCCGCGCATGGTCACGTCTTCGGTGGCGACCCGGCCCATGGCCTGCACCGGCGACCGATATCGAAGCACTTCTTCGATAGCGCTCGTGAGCGCGCGGTCGTCACCGCGTAACTCGTCGAACAGATCGCCGTCCGCCTCCGCGAAACACCGCACCGCGTTCGCGATGAGGTTCGTCGTCGTGATATTTCCCGCGACGAGCAACAGGATGCACATGCCGAGTGCCTCCTCGCGGGAGAGCCGTCCACCCGCGTCGGACTCGGCGGTAACGATCACCGAGAGGAGGTCATCTTGGGGGTCCTCGCGGCGGTCTTCTATCATTTCCAAGAAGTACTGAGCCATCTCCATCTGGGTCTGCTGTTGGCGCTCCGCGAACGCGTCTGCGTTCTCCTCGTCGCTCGCGGCTTCCACGATGGTGTTCGACCACGTCTTGAACCGGTCGCGGTCCGACGGCGGGATGCCGAGCAGTTCGGCGATAACCGTTACCGGGAACGGGTACGCGAGGTCTGCGACGACGTCCATCTGCCCGTGCGGTCCGACGGCGTCGTCGAGCAACTCGCCCGCCAGCTCCCGGAAGTGAGGCTCGCGGTCGGCAAGCGTCCGGGGCTGGAACCACTCGTCTACGACGCCCCGAAGTTCGCCGTGGCGGGGCGGATCTTCGAACAGCATCGTGTCGAGAATCAGTCCCTCTCCCGGCGCTTCGGGTTCGACAAAATCGTCTGCTTTCTGGGGATCCGCCGAGAAGAGTTCGTCGTCGTTCAACACGCGTTTCACGTCCTCGTACCGGAAGACGTCCCACGTTCGGCGCTCCGGGTCGTATCGGACTGGCGCCGCTTCGCGCATCCGCTCGTACCAGTCGAACGGATCGAGCCACGCTTCACGGTCTTGGAGTTCTCGGGGGACGGCTTGGAGCCCCTGGGGACCTGCCGAGCTCATATTCTCACATTTAGGGGCGGATGGGCTAAAATCACGGGGCTCCGATGCAGAGTGTGGATCGTCCAGCTCCCGTCGACGGGCTTCCACAAACCGAAGCCAGAGAGACTCACGCTCCGTCCGCTTTCCATCCCACCAAGGCATCGCGCGAGGCCATACAACGGCAGGTCGCGTGAAGCTCTCGTGAATCGCTCGTGAAGCTCTCATGCGTGAACAAAGTGAGATCGCCACTGCGTCAACCGCGAACACGAAGTGATCGACATGGACAGCGGCGTGAAATCCGGGAGAGGCGACAGCGATGATCGGATGAAGACGACGAAGCTCCAGAAGACTCCGAGGAGTTCACAGGTGCCCACGCGGCGTCCCTCCGGACGGTCTTGGACGCGCTCACAGGGGGTAAGCGCATGCTAACTCACGAGAGAGACCACGGAGGTGGGTATCGGTTCCCCTTGCATGACGACGGCTTCCACCCGATCTCATTCGCCTTCTAATCTTTATCCATTTGCCTTGCGTAGTTACCTGTGGTGTGTTCGCATGAAACTCGCAGTAATCGGGGTCGGACAGGCGGGTGGGAAGGTGGTCGACGAGTTCTTAGCGTACGATGCGCGAACGGGTGCAGACATCGTTCGCGGGGCGATCGCCGTCAACACGGCGAAAGCGGATTTACGGGGGCTCGATCGCCTCCCTGAGCATCGACGAATCCTGATCGGTCAGGCTCGTGTGAAGGGTCACGGAGTAGGCGCGGACAACGAGATGGGCGCGGAGATTGCTGAAGAGGACATCGACGAGATCCAAGGGGCGCTTGATTCGGTGCCGGTCCACGAGATCGACGCGTTCCTCGTGGTTGCGGGACTCGGCGGTGGAACAGGTTCGGGCGGTGCGCCCGTGATCGCCCGGCACCTCAAGCGGATCCACACCGAGCCTGTGTATGGACTGGGTATCTTGCCTGGCAGCGACGAAGGCGGGATATACACGCTGAACGCCGCGCGATCGCTCAAGACGTTCGTCGACGAGGTGGACAACCTCATGCTGTTCGACAACGACGCGTGGCGCAGGTCGGGCGAGTCTGTCGGGGAAGGGTTCGACGCGATCAACAAGGAGCTCGTACACCGGTTCGGCGTGCTCTTCAGTGCAGGTGAGGTGGTTCCGGGGAGCGACGTCGCCGAAAGCGTGGTCGACTCCTCAGAGATCATCAATACGCTCAAAGGCGGCGGGATATCCTCGCTTGGGTATGCCGACGTCGAGGTGGACGAACCTGAGCGAGGAGGGTTGCTCTCGCGGCTCCGCGGTAATTCTGGAAGTGAGATCGACAGCACGGAGACGACCAACCGGGTTACGAGTCTCGTCCGAAAGGCAACGCTCGGTCGGCTCACGCTGCCCTGTGAGGTGAAGGGCACGGAGCGAGCGCTGCTCGTCGTCGCCGGCCCGTCGGAGTATCTCAACCGAAAGGGGATCGAGCACGGGCGCAAGTGGCTCGAAGAGCAGACGGGATCGATGGAGGTCCGCGGTGGCGACTATCCGCGGCGCGGGGAGGGGACAGTCGCAGCGCTCGTCCTACTCGGTGGCGTGACGAACGTCCCGCGAGTGAAAGAGCTTCAGCAGATCGCCATCGAGGCGCAGCAAAATATCGGTGAGATCACCGACGAAAGCGAGGGCCGGTTCTCGGAGTTGATGGACAGTGACGGGGAGTTGGAGTCGTTGTTTTGAGGCTGCGGTAGCTTACGGAAATCTCGAGGCTCAAACCTCGCGCTGAAAGGCGAGGAGGATATCAATTGTCGCATCTGTCTGTGAGGTCGTCTATCGCTCGCCAGAACTGCCTGTTGTTCATTTCTGACTCTGCTGCTACCCGGGTTTCCAAGACGCCCCCGTAGTCTCAACGTCCGCGGGGCTCGGATCAATTATCAACACACAGTCGGGGTGTCCATCGAGTGCCGTCTGGAGAATCTGTGCGTAGATGCTGTCACTTGCCGTATGAAAATCAAAGGTGAAAGCTCCGACGTTGAGGGTGGAGAGATCGATCGCGGGTTGCTACTGGGCGAGCAATCCGCCGTCCACAATTATCGGTTGTCCCATTACGTAGGACGCGTCCGCAGAACAGAGCCAGACGACGGTGTCGGCTATCTCTCGAGGGTCACCGAGACGCCCTGCAGGGATCCCCGCAGTGATACGGTCCATCTCCTCTGTGTTATCCTCGCCCGCCTGTTGGACCATCGGCGTGTCGATGACGCCGGGACAGACCGCGTTGAACCGGATTCCGTCTTCGGCGTAGTCAACTGTCGCCCGTCGAGTCAGTCCGATAACGCCGTGTTTACTGGCGGCGTAGTGTGCGCTCCCGTTCGCGCTCACGCCGGCGACCGAAGAGGTGTTAACGACGGCTCCGCCACCGCGTTCGATCATCTCCGGTATCTCGGCTTTCAGACACCGCCAGACGCCTTTCAAATTCACGTCGATCATTCGGTCCCATTCCGCCTCGTCGTAGTCGGCGAGGCGGGTCCCCTCGTCCGCGATGCCAGCGTTGTTGTGTGCGAAGTCCAGCCCGCCATATTCGTCAAGCGCCGTCTGTACCATCGCGTCTACATCGTCGGAGTCAGTGACGTCCGTCCTGACGAACGTCGCTTCACCGCCGTCGCTCTCGATCATCTCGACCGTCTCGTGGCCGCCGCCTTCGTCGACATCGGCGACAACGACCTTCGCCCCCGCTTCGGCGAATCGACGTGACGACTGTCGACCGATTCCCGACCCACCGCCAGTGACGACCGCGACTCCGTCTTGAATTCCGTTCATGATGTTAACCGCCACGTCGTTGGACGTGACATGGTAACTATTCGCAAATATTCATGATATATCTATCGAACGAATAGACGAGACGGAATCAATTTGTGAGATACAGGCGTCGATACCTGGGAAAGAATTAATCCGGATTCGGTTGAGTGTCCGCTATGGACCTCCGGCGCAACCTCTACGTGGCCGCGTTTGTCGGGGCGTCGCTATCGTACATTTTCAACGTCCTCGCTTTCACGGGTACGTTCGACGTATTTCGTTGGTTCGTATTCGCCGTTATTTTCCTTGGGTTCACGTATGGATTCGAGAAGTTCATCGGGTGGCAAACCGACTCGGTGTGATCGACATCCAGGAGCCGAGTCTCGTCACAGTGCGTCACCGCGACGGTCACGGTTCGCCGGCCTTCCGGCTCTGGTGAAATTCCCCGCCTGTGGCACGTTTCAGCGGTTATGAGCGGATGACGCGCATAAATGTCTGTGAAAACAGAGGTATGCTGGATGAGAGCAAAATATTCGCCGATCAGCACATGGCAGACTATCTTGGTGTGTCTACCGAGAGGTCTGTTCCGTGGCGAATTGGTCTTCCGGGTCGGAAAGTGGTCTCTCAAACGACTTTCGTGGAGTCATTTCGTCTAGCCGGGTGATCCGCCAGCCGTCTCCCCGACACCGGACCGGTTCAAGGACGACTCCGACGGTGTCGCCAGGCCCCAGTTGTTTTAACTGCTCGCGGACCGCTGTGGCCGAGTCGATGACTTGATACGTTCGACCGTCGGAACCGTACAGCGTCACGGCCCTATCGCGGTTCGGTTCCGCCGCGACTCTACACCGCTGCCGAACGCTGCCAGTCGCTCCCATCGTTTCGGGACACACACGGTGCGATCATAAAACGAACTATGAGCCCAGTATACTGCGATAGAGCACTATAAACTGGTATCAAGACGGTCGGGGTCGTCCAGAAAAACTCGACAGACAGCTCGGTACACACCCGTTCTTGGTGGATAATTTCCCAGATTTGGATCTCGATCGACTCCCTGCGTTCCGCATCCGATTCACGCTCCTCGCTGCACACGTCGATACTACCCTCGTAATTTCGGTGTGTAACAATCACCGGGAACTATAGATTTTATAACATAACAACCAATTATTCTTTATGGACTCTTCTCAGTCGGTCATGGAGACGGTTCAGAGGCTGAAGCCGATTCTCAGACAGGAGGCTCCACTTTACGAGAGAGTCCGCGACGTACTACAGATCGGGGATCAGTACCTCGATCTTGAGCGAGGATATCTATCGCGCGTCAACGAGCAGATTGAGGAGATAACTGTACTTGCGTCTGCTAAATCCACAGATTGTGCTGACCATTTCGGAGAAGACCCCGAGTACATCGAACCGTACTGCTGGCGGACGGCGAGAGAAGACGAGATCATCACACTCGATAATGTGTCGGAGGCCGGATGGAACCGAGACGTATCTGAAGGCGTCGAGCCCGGTTGCTACATCGGAACGCCGATCAAAGTGAACAAAGAACTGTACGGTATACTGGGTTTCGTTGGGCAGGATCCTCGCTCCGAATCATTTAGCGACACAGAGATTCTGTTCGTTACACTCACGGCGCAAGTTCTCGAGCGAGAACTCGTTCACCAGCAGTTTGATTCGGAACTCACCAGAGAGACAAATCGCGCCACAGTTCTCAACAGAGTGCTCCGACACAATCTCCGGAATGACATGACCGTGATTCGGGGCTATACACAGCTGATGGCTGAAAAACTGGAGGACGACCGGCTGAGTGCGACCGTACTACGGCATATCGATGGACTGCTGGAGTTGAGCCAAAAGGCCCGTAAATTAGACGTTATCATCAACACCGAGTCGAAATACGAGCTAACAGATATCACGGCCTTGGTCAGGGATGCCGCTGATGCCGTCGCTGAGTCGTATCCAGACACCGCTATCGAGGTGAAAGCAGACAAGCCAGTGAGAGCGGAAGTGATGCCGAGCCTCGCACGCGGATTAAGAGAGCTGATCGAAAACGCGGCCAAGCACGGGGGAAACTCATCACAAGTCACACTAACCGTTGATAGCACCGATAGCACAGTGTCTATTCAAATATCTGATACCGGTCCGGGACTCCCCGATATTGAAGCAGACGTCCTCACCCACGGCGAAGAGCTGCCGCTCTCGCACGGAAGGGGGTTGGGACTGTGGACTGCCTATTGGATTGTCACCAGTCATGATGGGACGATTGAGTCGAGTGTTTCCGCCGAGGGAACGACCCTAACTGTACGCCTTCCACGGACAGCGGGCACGAGGAGTGAAAAGGGGATGATGAAACTCCAACGAGCCAGAGACAGGTACGAGATCGCGTTCGAAGAGGCCCCCGATGCGATGGTGTTTCTCAACGATGACGCACGGATACTCGATGCGAATGCCGAGACGGCATCAGTATTAGGGCTTTCTCGAAAGGACCTGCTGGGTCGCTCGGTTCGGAAATTCTACCAGGGGCCGGAAGAATTCGAGACGGTTTGGTCTGAGATCACGAACAGCGAGAAATCCCGAGACACGGTCGTTATTGAAGCCACAGACGGGAATCAATACGTCTTAGAGTACTCGTCAAAGACCGAAATACTTCCTAACCAACACTTTCTAATAAACCGTGTCGTTGAAAATCGTTGATAGTCCGACCACGTTGAATAGTTGTCCGAATCGGGGTTAGTACCTGAGATTTGTTGAGGTGTGAACACTACGGATGATACATACTGGTGATGCGTGAGCAACTTTGTTGGCGTCGTGATCGCCTTGCTCTGGGTCGGCAATTTCGTTTTTCGTGGCTATAACGACGCGCGATAGACACCAACGACAGACCGATCGACCTTCCGGAGATTGGGTAGGAAATGTGCTGCGCTCGCGCCCCGTATTCAGCAAGGGCTCTTCAAATTGTCATCAACCGGGCATTCCAACAGAGCCATCGGGTTTATTTATTTCAGTACTTAAACGTAGAATTATGCATCGAGTCCGACCGGCTAGGCGTGACGTCCTCCGGGCCCTAGCCGGAGGCACCGCAGTTGCTCTCGCCGGTTGTAGTCGTCGCAGCGCTGACGACGACCGTCGTCAATGGATCTCTGAGACCCAGGGCTATGTCGAGTCGTCGCCGACAGTGGTGGACGGACTCGTCTTCACCGCAAGTCGGAATATCTACGCACTAGACGCCGACACGGGCGAGGAGCGATGGAAATTCGAAGACGGCGGCGATCAGCTACGGAGCTCCTCGCCAACGGTCAGGAACGGCACGCTCTTCGTTGGGGGCAGTAATGACAACGTTTACGCACTGGATGCGGAGACTGGCGAGCGGGAGTGGACCTTCGACACCGACCGCACAGTTACAACATCTCCTCTCGTGGTCAATAATCTCGTCTTTGTCGGGAATGACGCTGGGACCGTGTATGCGTTGGATGCTCGGACGGGTGCAGCGGAGTGGAAAATCAAAACGATCACTTCGATACAGTCGTCGCCAACGGCGATGGATGGGGTGCTCTTCGTTGGTGGTAACGACCGCAGGGTCTACGCGCTGGACACCCAGACCGGCGAGAAGAAATGGGCATTCGAAACCGGCTCTTCAGTTCGGTCGTCACCAACGGTCAGGAACGGCACGCTCTTCGTTGGGAGCGACGACCGCATGGTCTACGCGCTGGACGCCCAGACCGGCGAGAAAAAGTGGGTATTCGAGACCGAAAGCAAAATCGGGTCGTCGTCACCAACGGCGATGAATGGGTGGGTCTTCGTCGGGAACGAACGGGGAGCAGTGTATGCTCTCGACACACAGACAGGTGAGCAAAAGTGGAAGTTCGACACCGATTCGCGCGTCGCCTCCTCTCCAACGGGCGTTGGGGAGACAGTCTTCGTGGGCAGCGACAACTCCAACATCTACGCGTTGGACGCTCGAACCGGTCACGAACAGTGGCGCTACGAAACAGACGGTGACGTTAGGTCCTCGCCTACGGTGGTGGATGGGACACTCTTTGTCGGAAGTTATGATGGCCGCGTGTATGCGTTGGATGCAGGTGTTGAAGGATCCAGTGAAGGGTCTCGCGTAGCGCTGGGGACGCTCGGCCATCACCACGAGTGGGATGGAACGATGCCCCCCAGCTAAAGGAGGCCCAAGCTGTTTCCGGATTTCGCATTTTTGAGATCCTCAGGAAGTGAGGCATTCTGACCCGATTGCGGTCAATACAAGAGAGCTGGACAGGCAACCAGTGTATTTCTGACTTCTCGATAGCCGGTTGTCTAGCCGGGAACGAGACGCGTGCTGGTAGCCAGTGACGAAATCAGAGTCGGTACTCACGTCTCACCTATCGGCTGGTCGGTGGCGTTCAAGCAGCCGTATCAAAACAATGGCGTCGGTGTGCCCCGTTAGGGCAGGCCGAACAGCAATAGAACCACTGAGACGGGACCGTTATTTCACCGATTTCGATAGCTCGGCCCCTGCTTTGAACTTCACCTCACTCGACGCGCTTCCCGCGTTCACTAAGTGAAGTATCGGTGCGTCTAACGGACAGTGCGTTACCATCACTTCGTCGCCACCTCCATCAGTCTCTCCGCAAGACTCAGAGTTCTCTTTCGAGTACTCGTTGCTTCCCCAACAGTACACGTTCCCACCCCCATCTTCGGAAAGCGTACCGGTCTCGATCAGTGCGCTGACCGTCCCTGATTCTATCTGTGCCCCTCGAAGAGCTCGCTCACTCAGCCCTAAACGCGCCACCATGTCACCGAACCCGTCGCCATCAGCGTCGGAGTAATCGAAACAGCACTCGATACCCACTACTTGCGCCGATCCCGCCATCGAAAGGGCCGTCACTGAATCTTCGTACAGGGTAGCGTCGTCGATAACCCATCCACCAGAGTAGAGAAGTTGGTCATCGCTCATCGCGCGACCCACGTAGAACAACGCCGGGAACGGGCGCGGGCATCCCGGCGGCTGGACCAGCACCTGCGTCACGATCGTCTCGGAGATTTCTGACGTCGCTTTCTCACCGCCGTCCGACGCACCACTACTCCATGCTTGGTAGATTGCTTCAGTCGACGATTCGGGTCCGTCCGACCCACCACCTGCGGAGACCCGCACGACAGTCGGACCGCCGTCAGCGTTCGCCGGCGAGTTGATCACTACAACGGTCCCGTCGTCCGCTCGAACGACGGCAAGGCCGCCGCCCGTCGCCGTTGGCTTCGATACCTCTGCGACGAAGTGCGGCGTCGTCCCGCACACCGCACCCGGGTGCTGATCTGGGTCGCCGTCATCACAATCACCAGACCCAGCAGATCCCCCCGGACCAGCCTTCGCCGAACCCCACGAGTAAACCCGTCCGCCACCGTTTGACTGGCCCGTTAGATAGCTAATGAGTCGCTCCGGCGTCACCGCCTCACGGATACTGCCGTTCCCGCCCGGAACCTCCGCATCAGGCAAGCAGACGGTAAACCGCTCACCGACGATCGGCTCGCCGCCCAGATACGCGACGAGCGCATCGTCCTCATCAGCGTCACCCACGCCATCCCCATCCGAATCTCCGTCTCCACCCGTCAACGACTCGGTTCGGTTACTCCGCGAGGAATTGTGATTCTGCGCCATCACCGCAGACGACGTGACCCATCCTTCCAACTCCACTCGCTCGGCCAGCGCCGGAGTCAGCCGAGCCACGTGCGGGCTCTCGGGAGCCAGTTCCAGTGAGACCTTCCCTGCGCCGGAACCCGGTCGTCTACCAACGCCCGCGAACACTGCTGCCGGAGACGCCCCTGTGTTCGTCACTGACGACGCAACCCGATTCAGACAGCCAGCGAGCGACCCAACCGCAACGAGCCCGCTCGCTGCGAGTAGTGACCGACGGCTGACGGTCGCACACGGCACCGTATCTCCGTGACTGGTACGTCTCTCTGAACACATAATCAGACTGTAGACGTTACACGTTATGATAAGCTTTCTTATATTTATTACCTGATAACAGGGCGACTGGTGGCCGACTCGTGCGTTGTATCTCGTCGGTTATTTGACTCCATCCACCGCTAAACACTCGCAAAGGCGGAATTGCTTGTTGTGGAACGGTACGCCGCTACATCTGGTACCAGAGGAGGTTCCAGTACGCGAGCACGAGCGCAAAGACGACGCCGACGAGGCCGACCGCGGTGTACTGAAGTCGTGTCAGGGGACGCCAGACGCCCTGTCGCCAAGCCACCCCGACGAGGACAAGGGTCGTGACACTCGCGAGTGCTCCCACAGCCGGCAATAGCAAGACGACTTGCAGCGGCAGTGGGTCCCCGAGAAGGGCCGCCTGTGGGTCGCGCAACACCACGACGGCCAATCCGATCAGGAACGCGAGATAGCTCACCGCTGTGAGGCCAGCGATTCGTCGAGTGTGTCGGAGTGGGGAGCTCGGTCCGTCTCGCGTTGCACCACGGTACCATCGCCAGAGCCCCGTCGCCGTCCACCCGACGACGGCGCCGAGAAACACGAGGATGCTCAAGCCAGCGGCAACTGCGTGCGTGGCCGGTTGCTCACTGACACCGAGTCGTTCGTAAGCCGAGGCAGGCCTGCTGTCGAAGAACAGGTGCGTGATTTCGCCGTCCGTCTCGCCGAACGCCAGTGCATCCGACCCATCGACGGCTTCGAAGTGCAGTTCTTCCACCTCGACCCACCGTTTCGACCCGCCGGGACCGGTCGTGACGAGTCGCCCCTGGTCATCGACGGAGACGGAGACGTTCGACTGCACGCCCAACAGTTTCTCCGACGTGGTGTACGGCGATCTGAGTGTGCGATACGTGCCGGCCACATCGCTCGCCCGGGTCGGCTCGCCATCGGGCAGCGGTGTCGACTCCTCGCTCGAGAAATACTCCGCAAGCAGCGCATCGAGCAGTTCGTCTCTGGCTTCGATACCGCCGGGGCTGTTGTACGACACGAATAGGCCGACGTCGTGTTCGGGAAAGAGCGCCAGCAGACTGTGGAACTGCTCGGTATCGCCGCCGTGTCCGACGATACGCACGCCTTTTCGGCTCAGTTCGTAGAACCCAAAGCACATCCCGTTTAGTCGGTCGTCGTTGCCGAATCGTCGCCGGTGCATCGTCGCGACGGAATCGGACTCGAGGATACGTCCCTGGCCGGTTGCGCCACCCCGCAAGTGAGCGCGGACGAACCGCGCCATGTCGGTTGCCGTCGTACTCATCGATCCAGCCGGCGCCATACCGACGTACTCGAAAGCACCCTCTCGGTACCGGCCGTTCGGGGTCGTGTACCCCTTTGAGAGCGTCCCATCGATAGCATCCGGGACAGGCTGGTCGAACGTGCTCTGGTCCATCCCTAGCGGGTCGAAGATCTCCGCTTCGACATACTCATTGAACGACGACCCGGCAGTCGCGGCGCCGATATGACCGGCAAGCGCGGCTCCGTAGTTCGAGTAGGCGGTGAACGCACCCGGCGGCCGAACTCTCGCCGGCCGTTCATGCTGGAGCATCGTCGGGAGCGGGCGCAGATCCGATTTGTTCAGAACGAACGTCCCACGAGCGCGCTCCTCGAACCCCGCAGTATGAGTCGCAAGGTGGTCGAGCGTGATCGGCTGATCATACGTGTCAGGTATCGTAACATCATCGAGGTACTCGTTCACGTCAGTCTCGAGATCGAGTCGGCCGGCCTCGACACCCTGCATGACTGCCGTCCAGGCAAACAGTTTCGACGTCGATCCGATGCGAAAGAGCGTCTCGTCGGCTTCGACCGGCGCGTCGGTCCGGACGTCTCGGACACCGTATCCCCTGGTGAACGTCGAATCACCGTCTACGACCGCAACAGTCGCACCGGGGATGTCGTGGGCGTCAAGTTGGGCGTTCAGTACGCCGTCGAGAAATGTCTCGAAGGAATTCGGATCGGAGAGTGGTCCGTTGGAGGGCCCCTGCCGGCCGTGGTCGGCCGCGCTCGCGCTCTCGGATGTGCTGTTGAGCGCGAGCGCTGCGGACCCTGTCGCCGCGAGCCCGCGAAGCACGGTGCGTCGGGAGTGCGCGGAGTACAGACAGTCCTCCCCGGTGGCATCGATCGGTGTCTGTGATTGGGACATTGGTCGACCTCGTTTCTGAACTGCTTGGCCTACACTGCTGGCAGGATGGGCGGAAATTCGACATTCACAGACATAAACACACAGGGCAGATATCCTGATAGCGGTGGGGAATCCAACCACGAGTCTACGACGGCCTATTTTTTCACTGACTTTATTTATGTTACTTAGAGAGTACAGTTGTGAACGTCCCCATATCACGACGCAGATACCTCCGAACGGCCGGCGTAGCCGGAGTAGCCAGCCTCACTGGGTGTTCACGCACCGTCAAAGAGGGGATAGGAGCTGAGAGATCGGCTCCTTCCGGCGTCCCGATGTTCCGATACAACCCCGCCCGGACGGGAGGGCCACTGGGCGCGACCGGCCCGACCGGCTCAGTCACCGAACAGTGGGTCGTCCAGACTCAGAGTGGAATCGGATATTCGCTCGCAGTCTTCGATGACACCGTTTACGTCGGGAGCAACGACGGGGTAATCTCCGCTCTCGCTGCGGGCGATGGCACTGAACAGTGGTCCGTCGAGGCCGACGGGCAGATCGGCTGGCCACCGGCGGTCGTCGACGACACCGTCTACGTCGGCTGCGGCGACGGGGCGCTCTGTGCGCTGGCTGCCAGCGACGGGACCGAACACTGGGTCTTCGAGACCGGCAAACAGGTGGCTCCGGCTCCGGCGGTCGTCGACGACACCGTTTATATCGGAGGTGTCGGAGACGACGAGGGGGTGCTCTACGCGCTGGACGCCACCGACGGCACCGAGCGGTGGTCGTTCGAGATGGGGTTCAACGCGTACGCGTCGCCGGCGGTCGTCGACGGCACCGTGTACATCGGTGGGAGCAGCGCCTATGCGCTCGACGCCGCTGACGGCACTGAACAGTGGACCCACGAGTTCAGCTATCTGGACAGCGCGACCCCGGCGGTGGCCGACGGCACCGTCTACCTCAAACACGGCAAAAGAGCCTGGGCACTGAATGCTGCCGACGGGACCGAACGGTGGTCGTTCGAACCGGAAGACCCCATGGAAACGGTCTGGATAGGACCGCCAGCGGTACTGGACGAGACGGTCTACATCGGCGGTCACGATACCGCGTACGCGCTCACTGCGGACGCGGGTACCGAACGGTGGTCCTTCGAGGTAGCTGATAGCGTCGGGTCCTCACCCGCAGTGACCACTGACGCTGTCTACCTCGGTGGGAACGACGGTGCGGTCTACGCGCTGGCTACGAGCGACGGCACCGAACAGTGGCGCTTCGACGCGGGTAGTTGGGTGTCGTCTGTGGTAGTCGTCGACGGAACCGTCTACGCTGGCACTGCCGACGGAGCTATCCACGCGCTGACCGCTGAGTGACGGTCCGTTTCAGGAGGAGATCACATGCTGCTCCGTTGCACTTCTGTATCTCACAGCCGGTTTCTGTCGCGATGCAAATTGGCTAGTGTTCTCCTCGATATCGGAGTCTCAGTATCCATCGCAATCAGAACAGAAGACAGCACTTGCTGAGGGTTTCAACAGAGCCTGCAGCACTCGAAAATCACGGAGAGGATGAGAGTTTAGCAGTGATTCGCGGAAGGGTAAGGGTTCCAATAAGAAGCCCAACAGAGATGTTGCGGCTGATCAGTAATATAGTGCTTACTAAGCTTGAATCTGGTTGCGGGACGACAAAATAGAACATGTTAGAGCTAAAAGGTGTCAAGATCAGAAATACCGAACCAGCGAGGACAGCAGTCTGAACTCTCCGTCCCAACTGCGAAAACGAACGACCACTCTGAAGAACCATCCAGAACAGACGAAAAGCAAGAAGCGTTACGAGAATCTCACCGGCATGTTCGATTGCGATGACCATGAAAATCCCAACGATGAGACGTTCAACACCACCAAATAGCTCTATGAGATGCCATATTTGACGGCGTAGTAGCCGAGCAATCCAACAAATACCAGCAACTGTCGAGAGTGCGAAGACCCCACGGGGGACCTGATCGGGCACAACAGTACGTTGCGTGGACTATATTAAGTATTTGTGAGTGGTTGAATATCGATTCACGAGCCGCTTCGGCATCTAGATGGCCCTAATCAAAACAACAGACGATGAGCGCGAGTGCGAGACCGAAGGTGAGGGCACCGACCGTAGCGAGAACCGCTGTTGGTGGCGTATCTGCGAGCACGCCCGATAACGTCACAATCATACAGACACTCAGTCTAATAGATATTTAAAATAAACTACCTCGTCCGAGTGAAAGACGAAGGGGAGCGGATTTGAACCGCTGTAGCAAGTCATTTTCAGACTGCCACCACCGGAGTGGCGCTCTACCAGGCTGAGCGACCCCTTCACAATACACCCATGTTCTCCTTGTATATTAGTTACCTTCCAAATAATTGAGACATCTTGTTCCAATCCGGTCGGGCAATGGAAGATATACAGTGGATAACCCGCGCAAACAGCCCGGCGAGAAGGCAGTCCGCGGCTTCAGTCGGGACGGAGTCCGGCTGCCGTCTCCAGATCGCGGTGATCGTCATCGCTTGTCATTCTCTATTCCACGTGAACGCGGGTGCCGAGCGATACTCCACAATGTTCTAGTTGGTACCTATCGGATCATATGTAGGAGATGTTGGGAGCGCTCGGAACGGGAATCGTTCTGGCCTCTCTCGGAGCCAGTTCCGGCGCGCTGTATCTGTTGTGGTATCTGTACCACCAGCGAGAGCGATCCGGAGCAGGCTGGTTCATGGGGAATATCGCGGCCGTCGCCGTGTTCTGTGCCGCCTACGGGGGCGGATTGCTCGTCTTCGACCCGACGATCCGGATGGCGCTCGGAGCGATCGCGTTCGTTGCTCTGGGGGTTATGGGCCCATCCTTTCTCGCGTTCGGCCTCGATTACACGGGGCGCGGAGACCTCATCCGTACGCCGCTTTTCGGGATCGTCACCGTCGTCCCGCTGCTTACGGTCGCCCTCGCTGCGACGAATCCGGCTCATCAGCTCGTGTGGACCGGGTTTCAGATCGCCCCGGTGTTCGGGCTGGCAACGGCCGAGTACACGGTCCAGCCGTGGGGGCTCTTCGCCCTGTTGTTCTCTATGGGAACCGCCGCGATCGGCTCACTTCTGCTCATCGGTGCGATACTGAGTTACGGGCCGCTGTATCGACGTGAAGCCATCGCGGTCATCCTGAGTACCGTCCCGCCGATAGTTGGCGTGTCTGTGTGGCTGTTGGAACTCGGTCCGGTGTCACAACTGCATCTCACGGCACCGCTGATGCTCGCCCACGTGTCGCTGGATGCGTACGCGTTCGTCGGGACGCATATGTTCCAGACGAACCCCGCGACACAGCGGATGGCCGAACGGACCGGCCTAGACTCACTTTCAGATCCCGTCCTCATCCTCGATACGGAACGACAAATTGTCCGCGCAAACGATCGCGCAGCGGACCTGTTTCCGGGCACGCTAATGAACACGGCACCGATCGCCATCGAGACCGTCCTCGGCGTCGGGTTAGAAACCCTCCGTGAAACCGGAGAACTCAGGGTCGGTACGGAGCGGGGCAAGACGTTTGCCGTGTCGTTCACGGGCTTAACCGATCCGAGCGGTACCTCAGTCGGGAGTATGCTGGTGTTGTACGATGTGACCGAGGACCGGCAGCGTGAACAGCAGCTCGCGGTGTTGAATCGGGTTCTCAGACACAACCTCCGGAACGAAACGACGGTTATCGGCGGCTATGCGGATCTGCTTAAAAACACGCTTGAGGACCCCGAACGAGCAGCACAGGCGGGGAAAATCGAAGGCGCAAGCGATCGATTACTCGCCATCGCTGAAAAGGCGCGCACGTTCGAGGAGCTTCAAACCCGAGACAGAGACCCAGCGGACCTGGATGTCTCTACCGCCATAGCCGAAGTCACGCAGCACTATTCGGCTGCACACGGCGACGCCACGATTGAGTGGACCGTCACTCCACCGGAGCTTCGGCTTCGAACAGATTCGGTACTGCTCTCGGTGCTGCTCGATAATCTCGTCGAGAACGCGATCATTCACGCGGAAGCGCCCGAGCAAACAGTGATCATCAACGTCTCTGACACACCGGACACCGACGGCGACGTCGTTTTCGAGATCCGTGATAGAAATGAGCGGATCCCAGAAATGGAAATCGAAACGCTCCGTGCGGGCGACGAGACGCCGCTGCAGCACGGACGAGGGATCGGCTTGTGGATCGTCTATTGGTGTGTACAGAAGCTACACGGTCGTATCGACTTCGAGTACGACGACGGGAACGTGCTCGTCGTTACGCTTCCGAACCGAACAGAGTGATCTGTGCTGTGGTCGTGTTGGCTCCAACACGAATTGCGTGATTTGCGTTCCGTACGCAGCCCGTGTGACCCAACCGATCAGTCTCGGGCCGCCGAGACGGCCTCAACGACGGCTCGCGCGTTCGCTTCGATCCGGTCGTACGCGCCGTCGTCGATCGCCTCGTGATCGACGATCGAACCGCCGACGCCGACCGCGACCGCGCCGGCCCGGACGTACGCGCCCGCGTTCTCCCCACCGACGCCGCCGGTCGGGATGAGAGGGATCTGTGGGAGGGGACCGCCGATCGCCGCGACGTGATCCGGGCCGCCGGTCTTTGCGGGGAACACCTTCACCGCGTCGGCGCCGGCTTGGTAGGCCTCAAGCGCCTCGGTCGGCGTGTACGCGCCGACCGCGATCGGCGTTCCGTAGCGGTTCGCCGTCCGGATGATCTCGAGGTTCACCGTCGGCGTCACGAGGAACTCCGCGCCGGCGAGTTGGGCCGCTCGCGCCGTCTCCGAGTCGAGCACGGTACCGGCCCCGACCAGCGCATCGTCGACGCGGTCCGATATCGCCTCGATCGACGACATCGCGTTCGGTGTGTCCGCCGTTACTTCTAGTGCTGTCACGCCGCCGTCGACGACGGCGTCCGCGACCGCCACGGCGTCGTCCGCGTCGACGCCGCGGAGGATCGCGATCACCCCACCGTCCGTGATCCGGCCGAGTCGAGCAGTTCGCATGATGGGTATCTGCCCGGGTGGGGTATTAAAACGGACCGTGTCGGGTGCGGCCGCGCCGCGTCACAGCAGTTCGAGTTCGATCGTCTTCGCGGCACTGGAGACGAGTCCGGCGGTGTCCTCCTCCAGTCGTTTGCCCTGCATCTCATCGGACGGTCCGGAGACGCTGACTGCGCCTACGGGGTCACCGTCGACGACGATGGGGGAGGCGACGCACTGCCAGTTTTCGTCGAGTTCGCCGCGATCGAACGCGATGTTTCGGTCCCTGATCGATCGGAGTTCAGATCGGAGCGTCGCCGGGTCCGTCACGGTCCGCTCGGTCTTCCGGTCGAGCCCGTGGCGGGTGACGTACTCGTCGACCGCGTCCCCTGACCGATACGCGAGGATCGCCTTTCCGGCCGCGGCCGCATGGAGTCGGACGCTGCCGCCCACCGGGATGGGATGGTCCCGGGAGCCGATCCGGTGGAGATAGACGGCGGCGGCGTCTTCCGGAACCACGAGGTTCGCGACCGCGCCCGTGTTCCGCGCGAGCATGCGGATCTCGCGTTGTGCGGCCTGGTAGACGGGGTTCCGTTCTCTCGTCCCGAACCCGATCCGGAGAAACTGGTGGGTGAGCTCGTAGGTGCCACCCGAGTTTGTTACGTATCCGAGGGCACAGAGCGTCGAGAGGTGGTTGTGAACCGCACTCTTCGAGACGTCTAGCGTGTCGGCTAATTCGGTGACTCCGCCGCCGTCCCGCTCGTACAGCTCTTCGACGATCCGGAGAGACGTCGCGGTCGCCTGAACGGTGATAGTGTCCGTGTTCCCCATCGTTTCTCAGAGTGGTATGAACGACAGGTGTATAACGTTTGTTTAGTATCGGAGAACACAACCAGAGATCGAGAGATAGAACCATGCTAAATACGCATGGATTATAAAAACAAAATTTGAAATTAAGGTATGAGCCGCTCAGAATCTGGAAAATAGTATATAATAGGCTGATGTTCACCCCAAGGAAACGCAAATGAAGCGTTTCTAAGCCGGTTTTAGGACAGATGTACAGTAATTTTATATATCTACAATATAAGGGACGAACAGTCAGGTACAATCATGACTAACAAACCAGACTACGCACGATACGGGCGGCGGCGACTGATGAAGGGCGCGGGGCTCGCGGGGCTCGCGGGGCTCGCGGGATGTATCGGAACCGGCGATCCCGAAGGTGGAAGCAACGGCGGCGACGGGAGTGAAGGGAGCGACGGAAGCAACGGTAGTAGCAGTAGCGACGAGGACAGCAACAGCGACGGTGGCGATAACATGGCGTCCGAAATCGACGTGTGGGGGTGGGACGTCGCCGCGCGGGCGCTGACGATTACGGCCGAAGAGTACGAGTCCGAGAACGACGCGACGGTCTCGGTCGAGGAGTTCGGTCGGTCCGCGATGAAAGACCGACTTCAGACGAACCTCCTCTCGGGGTCCGGCGCACCTGCGGTGTCGATGCTGGAGTCCGTTGACGGCCCTTCGCTCATCGACACGGGCTCCGTCGCGTCGCTCACTGACGAGATCGAAGAGGCGGGCATTCGCGAGGACTTCGTCTCCGGAAAGTGGGAGGCACTCACTGTCGACGGAGACATCTACGCGCTTCCGTGGGACACCGGTCCGACGGCGGTCTACTACCGGCGGTCGGTGTACGACGAACACGATATCGACCCGGACAGCATCGAGACGTGGGCGGACTTCATCGAAGAGGGACAGAAGCTACCGGACGATCAGTACATGCTTAACCTCCCCGAGGGGGACCTCTCCGGCGTCTGGCGGTACCAGTTCCGCCAGCTGTCCGGCGAGCCCTTCCTTGAGAGCGGCGAGGTGAACATCCACAACGAGAAATCCCTCCGCGTGGCTCGTAACATCAAGGAAGTATACGACGCCGATATCGCAGCCAACATCGAGGGATGGACGTCGGCCTGGTTCAGCGCCTACGGCGACGCGACCATCGCGTCGCTCCCCTCGGCGGCGTGGATGGAGGGAACGCTGCGCGCCGAGCTCCCCGACACCGCTGGCGACTGGGGCGTGTTCAAGATTCCCGCCCTGGAGTCGGGCGGACCGCGGGCGTCGAACTGGGGCGGCTCCAACCTCATGATCGCCGATCAGGTATCCGACGAAAAGAAAACGCGCGGGTGGGACTACATGGAGTACTCGCTGGCGGCCGAAGAGATGCAGCTGGCGATGTACGACGAGTACGGGCTCTTCCCGGCGCTGGAGACGACGTACGAAGATCCGGTGTTCGACGAGGAGCTCGACTTCTACGACGGACAGCCCGCACGGGCGCTCTTCGCAGAGGTCGCACGGGAAGCGCCGGGGTACCGGTTCACCGCGGATACCCCTGAGGTGTCACAGGCTATCGAGACTGAGCTCCAGCGCATGATCAATGGAGAACAGTCGCCCGAAGAAGCCGTCCAAGCAGCTGCGGAGACGGTCGCCGAGAATACCGATCGGGACCTCGCGTAACCCCAAGGGATCGATCGCATGGCAACTTCTGATGAAACGGACGACCGGGTTGGGCAGGCGTATCGCCGCCGCATCCGCACGAAGATACGGACAGCCACGCGGCGGTCCAGACGAGCGGCGCGGCCGGTCTGGGATCGGGTGCGATTCGCCAGACAAGACCTGACAGCGGCGACACCAGCGCTGCCTCGGGTCGCGTACCTGTTCATCGCGCCGTTCTTCCTGCTTTTCAGCGTGTTTCTCGCTTTCCCGGTGTTTTACACGCTGTACCTCTCGTTTTTCGAGTACCAGGGCGTCGGTCAGGGATCGCTGTTCTGGATCGATCTCGGTCCGGTGTACATCGAGATTCCGCAGATCGCACAGCTGAATTTCGTCGGACTCGGGAACTACGCTCGCCTGCTCGGCAACGACCTGTTCTGGCAGTCGATGTTCAACACCTCGTACATCCTCGTCATCCAGGTCCCGCTGATGATCGGGCTCGCGCTCGCGCTCGCGCTCGCACTGAACGCGTCGTTCATGCGGTTCAAAGGGGTGTTTCGCACCGCCATAGCGCTGCCAGTCTCTGCGAACCTCGTGGCGTACTCGACGGTGTTTCTGCTGCTTTTCAACGAGCAGTTGGGCTTCCTCAACTACGTCCTCGCCGGCGTCGGGCTCGGCCCGGTTCCGTGGCTGACCGACGGCTTCTGGGCGCGAAACACGATCATCGCCGCGGTGACGTGGCGGTGGACGGGGTACAACATGATCATCCTGCTCGCCGGGCTCCAAACGATCCCGCAGCAGCTGTACGAGGCGGCCGAGATCGACGGCGCGAACCGATGGGAGAAATTCCGCTACGTCACGCTCCCGCAGCTCAAGCCGGTGTTTCTGTTCGTCGTCGTACTGTCGACGATCGGGACGTTCAAACTGTTCGCCGAGCCGTACGTCATCACTGGCGGCGGGCCGACGAACTCGACGATCACCATCGTACAATACATCTACCGACAGGCGTTCGTCAACTTCAACCTGGGCTACGCGAGCGCACTCACAGTCGTGTTCGTGGCGGTCGTCAGCGTGTTTTCCGTCATCCAGATCAAGATCGGGGGTGAGGACTGATGCGCGAACAACGACGTAAGGACGCGGTCTGGCGGTTCCTCACGTACGCCTTCGTCATCACGATGGTCGTGGTGATGATGGTTCCCTTGTACTGGATGCTGGTCGCGGCGACGCTCCCGCAGGAGCAGTTCCTGCAGTTCCCACCGCGGCTGCTACCCGGAACGGCGTTCCTCGATAACTTCGCGGCGCTGCAAGAGCGGCTCGATTTCGTCAGGACGATCCGGAACAGCGTTCTCATTGCAGTGGTTTACACGCTGCTCTCGCTGGTGTTGTGCTCGATGGCCGGCTTCGCGTTCGCCAAGTACGAGTTCAAGTTCAAAGAGCCGATCTTCTACGCGATTCTGGCGACACTCGTGTTGCCGATCCAGCTCCTCGTCATCCCACTTTTCCTGCTGATGGCACAGCTAGACTGGACGAACACGTTCCGAGCGATCATCCTTCCGTGGGCGGCGAACCCCATTGGGATCTTCCTCATGCGGCAGAACATGAAATCGATTCCGGACGCGTTACTCGAGTCTGCTCGCATGGACGGGGCGACGGAGTTCCAGATCTTCTATCGGATCGCACTCCCGACGATGCGGTCGTCTCTGGCCGCGCTAGCGATCATCCTGTTCCTGTTCCAGTGGGACCTGTTCTTGTACCCGCTCGTGATCCTCGAGACGGCGGACATGTACACGATCCCCGTTGGACTGGCGCAGTTGACCGGATTCCAGCGGATATATTACGATCAGATCATGGTGGCAGCGACGCTTGCCATCGTGCCGATGGTCGTGCTGTTCTTAGTGCTGCAGAAACAGTTCGTCAGCGGCATCCTCGCGGGGTCGCTCAAGGAGTAATCAATGTCAGGAATCAATATCACAGAACTGGATAAGGTGTACGACTCTGGAACCGAGAAGGTGGTCGCAGTGGAGGACCTCTCCATCGAGATCAACCACGGCGAGTTCCTCGTGTTGGTCGGACCGTCCGGCTGCGGGAAGTCGACGACGCTCCGCTGTCTCGCCGGCCTAGAGGACGTGACGACTGGCTCGATACAGTTCGGCGACGAAGACGTCACGGACCACCGAGCCAGCGAGCGAGACGTAGCGATGGTGTTCCAGAACTACGCGCTGTATCCGCACATGACCGTCCGAAGCAACATCGGCTTTGGACTGAAGCTCTCGACGAAGCTGACCGGCGACGAAATCGAACAGCAAGTGGAGGACGTCGCCGAGATGCTCGGAATCAGCGAACTGCTCAACGAGAAACCCAAAGCACTCTCCGGCGGGCAACAGCAACGCGTGGCGCTCGGGCGAGCAATCGTTCGAGAGCCATCCGTGTTTCTGATGGACGAGCCGCTCAGCAACCTCGACGCAAAGCTCCGGTCGGATATGCGGACCGAGTTGCAGGAGTTGCAGGCAGACCTCGACGTCACGACGGTATACGTCACGCACGACCAGACGGAGGCGATGGCGATGGGCGATCGGATCGCCGTGATGGACGGCGGCGTACTCCAGCAGGTCGGGCCCCCGGAAGAGGTGTACCGGTCACCGGTGAACCAGTTCGTTGCGGACTTCATCGGTTCGCCGAGCATCAACCTCCTCTCGGCCGACGTCGAAGGAGAAACCCTCCGAGGGCCCGGCGGGTTCACGTACGAAATCGACGATACGGAACCCGTCGCGGGCCACGACCGCGTCCGCGTTGGCATCCGACCGGAGGACATCACTGTCGTCGATTCAGGCCAGAACACAGCCGATGTAACGGTGGTGGAGCCGATGGGGAACGAGAACTTCCTCTACATGGAGATGGACGGACACGAACTCACCGCTCGCGTCGATCCGGCGATCCGACCGGCAGAGGAGACGCAGGTCTCGTTCGACTTCCGCGAAGCGGCTCTCTACCTGTTCGACGCCAAAACCGGCGACGCACTCAAGACGAAGACGGATACCGTCGACCCCGCGGTCGTCGGGACGACTGAAGACTAACCTATCATGTACATTACTGACTACGAGCTGTTCGAAGTACCGCCCCGCTGGCTATTCTTGAAGCTGACGACGAGCGACGGCACCGTCGGCTGGGGAGAACCGATCGTGGAGGGGAGGTCCCACACGGTCGTCGCCGCCGTGGAGGAGTTGCTCGACAACTACCTCCTCGGCGAGGATCCGACGCGGATCGAAGACCACTGGCAGGCGATGTACCGCGGCGGCTTCTACCGCGGCGGCCCGGTGCTGATGAGCGCCATCGCCGGCGTCGACCAAGCGCTGTGGGACCTCAAGGGAAAGCAGTTCGGCGCACCCGTCCACGAACTGCTCGGCGGCCGCGCGCGGAACCGGATCCGCGTGTATCAGTGGATCGGCGGAGACCGACCGGCGGACGTCGGCGATGCCGCCCGTGAGAAGGTTGACGCGGGCTTCACGGCGCTAAAGATGAACGCCACCGCAGAGATGCGACCGATCGACACGCCGGCCACCGTGGCCGACGCGGTCGATCGGATTGCGGCCGTTCGGGAGTCGGTCGGCGACGAGGTCGACATCGGAGTCGACTTCCACGGGCGCGTGTCGAAGCCGATGGTACGGCGGCTCGCGGCCGCGTTGGAGCCGTACGACCCGATGTTCATCGAAGAGCCGGTGTTACCGGAACACAACGATGCGCTCTCGTCGATCCGGCAGTCGACGACGATCCCGATCGCGACCGGCGAGCGGATGTACTCGCGGTGGGATTTCAAGGAGGTGTTCGAGACGGACGCCGTGGACGTGATCCAGCCCGACGTCTCGCACGCGGGCGGGATCACCGAGATGAAGAAGATCGCGTCGATGGCCGAGGCGTACGACGTGTCGGTCGCGCCGCACTGCCCGCTCGGGCCGATCGCGCTCGCGTCCTGTATCCAGGTCGACGCCTGCACGCCGAACGCGCTGATCCAGGAGCAGTCGCTCGACATCCACTACAACGAGACGAGCGACGTGCTCGACTACCTCGCCGACCCGACGGTGTTCGAGTACCGCGACGGCTTCGTCGATATCCCCGGCGGCGACGGGCTCGGGATCGAGATCGATGAAGAGCACGTCCGGGAACAGCGCGGCAACGTCGACTGGCACAACCCCGTCTGGCGGCACGACGACGGCTCTGTCGCAGAGTGGTGATCCGGATGCCGACGCAAACGCGGCGGCGCGGAAGGGAGCGATGACCCGCCGACACGAGTCCCCGACCGAGCATGCGGTGCCCGGGCGGTTCGCCGGCGAGACCGTGATCGTCACGGGATCGACGCGCGGGATCGGTGCCGGCGTCGCGGAGCGGTTCGCCGCCGAGGGGGCGAACGTCGTGGTCAGCGGCCGCACCGCCGAGGCCGGCGAGGCCGTCGCCGAGCGGATCTCAGAACGGACCGGAGACGAGGCGACCGACGACCCGCCGGCCGGCGACGCGACGTTCGTTCGCGCCGACATGCGCGACCCGGACGACGTGGCCGCGTTAGCGGAGGCGGCCGCCGAGCGGTACGGGTCGGTCGACGTGCTCGTGAACAACGCCGGCGTGCAGACGGAGACGGCCGCCGACGACGCGACGCTCGACGACTGGGCGTTCGTCGTCGAGACGGACTTCAGAGCGTACTGGCTCGCCGCGCGGGCCGCCCTCGAACACATGGACCGCGGGGCGATCGTGAACATCTCGTCGAACCACGCGTACGCCACGATGCCCGCACACTTCCCGTACAACGCGGTGAAGGCGGGCATCAACGGCATGACGCGATCGCTCGCCGTCGACTTCGGCCCCCAAGTCAGGGTGAACACGGTCGTCCCCGGCTGGGTGGAAATCGAGCGGACGCGCGAAGAACTCCCGGAGGGGCGGCTCGCCGAGGTCGAATCGATCCACCCGACCGGTCGGATCGGCACGCCGGCCGACGTCGCCGGGGCCGTCTCGTTCCTCGCGAGCGAGGACGCCGCCTTCGTCACGGGCGGCGCGCTGCTCGTCGACGGCGGTCGCGGAGCGGTGATGCAGGACGACACGCTCCCGGACTACCGGGCGCGAGAGCGCTCGGAGTAGCCGGTCGGCGAAAAGTCCGGATTTTTTGGCTCTGTTGAAATTCTCCGAAGATCACAGATTGCGAATTGCGGTGGGCAATACAGGGACAGCGGGCTGATTACGGGAGTGAGTGTTGCAGACCGCCGACGGCGACGTGGTTTATAAACAAGCAAGAGCGGCGGCGACGGACATTTATAAATGAACGACTGTGGTGGCGCGCTCCGGTGAGCACCGCGAAGCGGTGCGAATCCGAGCGCGAGGGACGCCGCGAGCGGAGCGAGCGGCGAGGCTGGGGAGGTGTGAGGTGCGGTTGCGGTGCGGATGGGTAGGACTCAAAGGGGCAGCCGTGAGGACGGCGCAGGCGATGTAAGCACCGCAACGAGGGAGCGAACAACGCGAGCGACCGAGTGAGGCGCGCAGCGAGCGTGCGCCGTCCTCCCGGCTGGGGCTTTGGGGTGGTTCACCCCTCGATCAACGATTTATAAACAGTCGACAGCAACACCACCGCTCGTTTATAAACAACCACCCCACTCGCGTACAACACCCACTCCCGCACTCGATCAAGAAGTACTCTTCAGCGATCGGCTGTTTCAGGCGAAAGCATATCTGAAGAATGGGGATTCGACAGCGCCGGATTTTTGACTGACGTGTCCGACTACGGCTGAGCGACCCGCAGCCCGTCCACGTGGTCACCCTCAACGACGACAACTCCGTATGGCCCCACGACAGCGGCATCATCGCGCGAGGCCTCGCCGCCGTCGCCCGCTACCGCGTCGATGCCGACCCGATCGGCGTCGTCGACCGCGAGCGAGTCGGGGTCGATTCCGGGCAGTCGGAGCCGGTCGCTCGTGAAGTTCGTCACCCACGTGCGGCCGCCGCGGTACCCGATGCGGACGCCGTCCGGAAGCCGCTCGGCGTGTCGGACGCCCGCGCGGTCGAGCAGATTCGACGCGAGCGCGTCCGCTAAATCCGACCCGGGCCAGACCCCGCAGTAGGTGACGCGACCGTCACCGACCGCGTTGGTGACCACTGCCGGCCGGCCGTCCGCCGGGCCGTCGACGTCGTACGCGTATCGGGGCTCGGCGGCGACGGGGTCGAGCCACTCGGCCCAAGTCCGGAACGAAACGGGCGGGGCCGTGTCGTCGCCGGCGACGCTGTCGTCAACTCGCCGGACAGCCGTTCCGAGGCGCCGCGGCAGCGACTCGTGCTGGTCGACGGTCGCGCCGACGAGGTCGGTCAGCGGGCCGGGCTGAGACATCGGTCGGAGCTTGTTTTCCGCGTCCTTCACGCCGGTCCGGGGACCGAAGAGGACCTCCCCACCGCCGGCGACGTAGTCGGTCAACCGGTCGGCGAGGTCCTCGGTAACGAGGTGGAGCGCGGGCGCGACGACGGCCGCGTATCCGGAGAGATCGGCGCTCGGCGGAACCACGTCGACCTGAACGCCGCGGCCGCGTACGGCGCCGTAGAACGCTTCCTGGAGCGCCCAGTAGTCGAAGTCCGGGGCGTGCGGCTGCGCGTCGAGCGCCCACAGCGAGTCGTAGTCGAACAGGACCGCCACCGGGGCGTCCACGTGACTGGCACCGTCGAGCGCCGCGAACTCCCCGGACGCGTGTGCGGCGTCTTCGTACCCGCGGTCGGGCGACCCGTCGGCCTTCCGGAGCCCGGCGTGATACTGCTCTTGCCCCTCGAGACAGCGCCGCCACCTGAAGTAGAGGACCGCGTCGGCCCCGTGAGCGGCGGCGTGGTGGGCCCACAGCCGCATCGCGCCCTCGCCCGGTTGCGGGCAGTGCGGCGGCCAGTTGACGTCGCCCGGCTGCTGTTCCATCACCCAGAACGGCCGGTCGAGCGCGCTCCGGTAGATGTCGTGGTCCATCCCGACTTGGTCGGGGTCGCCGGCCCGTAGCTGGTCCGGCGATGCCTCCCCGGCGTAGCGGTCCTGGACGAACCCTGTGGGGTACGAGTCCCACGCGACGCGGTCGAGGTCCTCGCTCACGTCGTAGGCGTTCAGCGTCGGGAACCGCCCCATGAAGTTGTGGGTGACGAACCAGTCGGGGTCGGCCTCGCGTATCAAGTCGGCGTGGAGGCGATTGTACTCGACGACGGAGTCGCTGGAAAAGCGCGCGTACGCCAGCAGCCGCGAGGGGTGATGCTCCGCGGGGGTCGGTCCCGGCGGATCGACCTCCTCGAACGAGCCGTACTGCTGGCTCCAGAACGTGTTCCCCCACGCCTCGTTGAGCCGATCGATGTCGCCGTACCGGTCCGCGAGCCACGTTCGGAACGCGTCGGCGCAGTCGTCGCAGTAACACCGGACGGTCTCGTGACAGCCGAACTCGTTGTCCGTCTGCCAGCCGGCGACGTGCGGCGAATCGGCGTATCGCTCGGTGATCCGCTCGACGATCCGGACCGTCTCCTCGCGGTAGGCGTCGGAGTTGAAACAGTACTGCCGGCGGCTGCCGTGTTCGCGGACGGTTCCGTCGGGGTCTTCCTGTCGGATCGACGGCCGCTCGTCGACCAGCCACTTCGGCGGTGTCGCCGTCGGCGTACACAACACCACCTGCATGCCGTGGTCGCCGACGAGCTCGACGGCTTCGTCGAGCCACTCGAAATCGAACGCACCGCGCTCGGGTTCGAGGGCCCCCCACGAGAACTCCGCCATTCGCACGTATTCGAGGCCGGCGTCGGCCATCGCGGCGACGTCGCGTTCCCACTCTTCGCTCGGCCAATGTTCGGGAAAGTAACAGACTCCGAGACGCATAGCGCATCCTCTCAACCGCGGCACCTAAGCGTTCGGATGGGTTGACGCGACCGCCGCTGACCGTCGAGTCGCACCCCGCCGCGCACGTGTCGTAGCAGGGTATTTGTAGGGGCGAAAAGAGGGTGTGATATGAAGGAACGCAGGGCGGACGCCACCGCAGTCACGCACGATCCGGACGGCCACGAGGTCGCGGTCGCGGACGACGCCGGCGACCTGCTCATCGGGGCGGTTCGCGCGGCGGCGACCGACGGAGACGCCGGGCGGGTACGGGTCGCTGACGTGTCGTTGTCAACCGAAGCAGGCGGTGTCGCCGTGACCTGCACCGTGGAAAACACCGGCGACGAACCGGTCCGGGCGGGCGACGTCACGCTCGCGTTCGAGACCGCGTTCGGCCCCGACGCCCGCGTCTACCGACACGGGTACCAGTCGTGGTCGTCGACGGGAACGCTCCCCGTCGGAGAGCGGTTCCCCGCCGAGAACTCGGACAACGCCCCGATGATGAACGACCTCGCGGCGTCGACGGACGACCGAGTCAGCAGCTACCTGACCGGGCTCGTCGAGGGCGACCGGCGCGTCACGGCGGGGTTCCTCGAACACGACCGCTACTGCACCCGGTTCGAGATCGACGACGACGTCGACGGCGTCGCGACGCTGCGCGCGGTATGTCCGCTGGAGGGGACGCGGCTGGCGCCCGGTGAGCGACTGACTCTACCGCCGCTGTGGATCGACGCCGACCGCGAACTCCGAGAGGGGCTAACCACGCTGGCCGACCGCGTCGGCGAACGGATGGACGCTCGGGTACCCGAGACCGCACCGACCGGATGGTGCTCGTGGTACCACTACTTCACCGACGTCACCGAGGCGGACGTGCGAGAGAACCTCTCGGAGCTTCGCGAGTGGGGAATCCCGGTCGACGTCGTCCAGATCGACGACGGGTACATGGAGGCGTTCGGCGACTGGCGGTCGATCGCCGACGGGTTCGATGACATGAGCGCCGTCGCGGACGACATCGAGACCGCGGGGTACCGCCCGGGACTGTGGCTCGCACCGTTCTACGTGGAGGCCGGCGCGGACCTGTACGCCGACCACCCGGAATGGTTCGTCACGGAGCCGACGGACGCGACCGCTGACGGCCCGGGAACGCCCGTCGACGGCGGCTTCCGCGCCGGATCGGCGCTGTACGGGCTCGACACGACGCATCCGGCGGTCCTCGAGTGGCTCAGAGAGACCGTGTCGACGGTCGTCGACGAGTGGGGGTTCACGTATCTGAAACTCGACTTCCTCTTCGCGGCGGCGCTGCCCGGCGAGCGGTACGACGCCGAGGCAACCCGAATAGAGGCGTACCGCCGGGGGGTCGAGGCGATCGCGGAGGCGGCCGGCGACGACGTGTTCCTCCTCGGCTGCGGCGCGCCGATGGCCCCGAGCGTCGGGCTCTTCGACGCGATGCGGATCGGCCCAGACACGGATCCGGTCTGGGAGACGCCGGGAGAATCCGGGAGCCAGCCGGGATTGAAAAACGCGGTCCGCAACACGCTCACGCGGAACTACCTGCACCGGCGGTGGTGGCTCAACGATCCCGACTGCCAACTCGTTCGGGACACGAGTGACCTCACTGCGGCCGAGCGCAAGGCGTTCGGAGCGCTCGTCGCCGCGACCGGTGGTGTGAACGTGTTCTCGGACCGGCTCGCGGAGATCGGTTCGGCAGGTCGGCGACTGCTGGAGCGATCCATCCCACCCGCGAGCGGCGGCGAGGTCTCGGGGCTCAGCGCGGAGCGGTTCCCCTCGCGTGTCGTCTGCGACCGGCCAGGCGACGGGGCCACGACCGTCGCACTATTTAATTGGACGGACGAGTCGTCGACAGTCCAGTTTGACGCACGCGAGCACGTGGCGGGCGACTCGGGTGCCGATCACGTCGTCTGGGACGGGCTGTCCGGCGCGGTCGTCGACGGCCCGGTCGTCGAACGAGAGCTGTCGCCGCACGGGGCGGCGGTGTTCGCTGTCGTCTCTGCCGACGCGGGCGACCTGCTCGGCGACGCCGCGACGCTCACGGGCGGGTCCGACCGCGCGTCGACGGCGACGCTTCGGGACGGATCGCTCGAGGCAGCCGTCGACGGGGAGACGGTGACGTTCGCGCTCGATTCGGACGATCCCGCCCCTGCTCAGGAGTAGCCCGCGCCCGTCCGGGAGCGGCCGCGGTGTCGGGACAGCGACGGCCGACGCTGATCACCGTTACTTATAAGCGACCGATGACAGCATCCAGTATGAATCCGTTCGGAGCGCACGCCGTGGAGTGGTTTCGATGACTGACCTGGTCACGTTCGGCGAGACGATGCTCCGGCTGTCGCCGCCGCGGGGCGAGCGGTTGGAGACGACCGGTGACCTGGCCGTCCAAGCCGGGGGAGCGGAGAGCAACGTCGCGGTCGGGGCCGCGCGGCTCGGTGCCGACGCCCGCTGGCTTTCGAAGCTCCCCGACTCGCCGCTCGGTCGGCGGATCGTGAACGAGCTCCGGAGCCACGGAGTCCGATCGGGGGTCGCGTGGACGGAGCCGGACGAGAGTCGTCTGGGGACCTACTACCTCGAACACGGCGGGGCCCCGCGGGGGACGAACGTGATCTACGACCGGACCGACGCGGCGATCACGACCGTCAGCCCGGACGAGCTCCCGACGGACGCAGTCGAGGAGGCGGAGTGGTTCCACACGACGGGGATCACGCCCGCCCTGTCGGCGGCCGCCGCGGAGACGACGACGGCGCTGCTGAAAACGGCCGGCGACGCGGGGACGACGCGCTCGTTCGACCTGAACTACCGGTCGAAGCTCTGGGACCCACAGACGGCGCGGGCGGCCTACGAGGACCTGTTCGAGCACGTCGACACCCTGTTTGTCCCCCGGCGCGACGCCCGCGAGGTGCTCGACCGCGAGGGCGACGCCGTCGAAATCGCGCACGGGCTCGCCACGGAGTTCGCGTTCGACACGGTGGTCGTCACCCGCGGGCTCGAGGGGGCGGTCGCGCTGCACGACGGATCGATGTACGAGCAGGACGTGTTCGAGGCGGACACGTTCGACGCGATCGGTACCGGCGACGCGTTCGTCGCCGGCTTCATCGCAGAGCGCCTGCGCGGCGGTGACCTCCCCGCAGCCCTTCAGTGGGGGTCGGCGACGGCGGCGCTGAAACGCACCACCGACGGCGACCTCGCCGTGACGACCCGAGCGGAAGTGCAGAGCGTCATCGACGGCGAGGGCGGGATAAATCGGTAAGATACCGGTTTATATACCGACAGTACAGAGAGGTCCGATCGGAGTTCGAACGTAACGCTTCGCGCTTAAATAAACCACAGATGATATTGGTACTTAATAACGCGGTCGAAGGCGGCTACATGGCCGATGAGATCGCACAGTTCCTCCCCGACACCCGCGTGTACAACTACCCGAACGAGGACGGCGATCCGAGCCTCGAGGACGTGGACGGCGTCGTCATCGGCGGAAGCGAGGTCGGCGTGTACGACGAACCGGACCAGCCGTGGATCACGGCCCAGAAGCGGTTCGCGCGCCGACTCGTCAAGGAGGGGGTCCCAACGCTCGGCATCTGTTTCGGCCATCAGATTCTGAACGCCGCCCTCGGCGGCGAGGTCGTGGACAGCGGGACGTCTCGCCTCCGGCTCCACGACGCCGAGCTCAACGCCGACGAGCCGCTGTTCGACGGCGTCGAACCGACCGTGCCCGTCCTGCACTCCGACGTCGTGACGGAAATCGGTGACGGCATGGAGATCATCGGCCGTGCGGATTATTACGAGTACTTCGCCACTCGACACCGCGACCAGCCCGTCTGGTCAGTTCAGTATCACCCCGAATTCACGCCGCGGATCGTCGACGAGTACGACGGCTGGGAGGAGGCCGACCGCTCCTTCGAGGACTCCACCGCCACCCGAACGCTCGCCAACTTCGCGGACCTCGTCGAAGCGAACGCGAGCGAATCGTAGCGGCTGCGGGCCGAGTCTCGGAAAGATAACTGGATGCTGACCGCCGCGGAGATCGATCAGACCGACCGGATCACCGACGAGCACCCAACACGACTAATTGATCGCCTCGCGTTGTGGAACCCATGGTCCTCCACGCCGTCGAAAACGTCGAGGAAGCGTTCGGTGTCACGCGGGAGTTTCTGACGCCGATCGACCTCCGCCGCTGGCTGAAGCTCGCTTTCATCGTGTTCTTCGTCGGGAGCGGTGTGAGCTTCCCGACGGTACAGTTCAACACGTCGACGCCGCCGGGAGACGTCGCAAACGGTGAGATTCCGTTCAACGCCCCGATCGACGCCCCGATCGACGTCGTGACGCTCGTCGTCGCACTCGCCGTTGCGGGAGTCCTCCTCGGTGCGCTGTTCGCGCTGATCGGGGCGATCATGGAGTTCGTGCTGATCGAGTCGCTCCGGACCGGCGAGGTGTCGATCCGGCGCTACTGGCGCCGGCGCTGGCGCCAAGGCCTGCGTCTGTTCGTGTTCCGGGTCGTGATCGGGCTTCCGATACTCGCGCTGGTCGTCGGGTGGCTCGCGCTGCTCATCGCCCCGATCGTCACCGGGGGCGACCCAGCGATCCCCCTTACCGCGTTTTTCGTCGGGATCCCCGTGGTGTTCCTCATCGGCGTGCTGTACGCGCTGGTGTCCGGGTTGACGACCGTGTTCGTCGTGCCGCTCATGGTCCAAACTGACACCGGCGTGCTCGCGGCGTGGGGGCGGCTCTGGGGGTCGATCAAGACGGCGTGGAAACAGTACGTGGCGTACGTCGTGGTCGCGTTCCTGTTGACGATCGCGGCCGGGATCATCGCGTCTATCGCCATCGGGCTCGTCGCGATCGTGCTTCTCATCCCGGCTCTCGTCGTGGCGGGAGTCACACACGTGACCGTCTCGCTCTCGTCGACGGCCGGAATCGTCGTGCTCGTCGGGCTCGCGCTGCTGTTCGGACTGTCGGTGTTCGGGATGTGGCTGCTCGCGCAGGTGCCGATCGTGACGTACCTCCGGTATTACGCGTTGCTCGTGCTCGGTGACATCGAGGAGTCGTTCGACGTCCTCGACGATCGGCGGCCACCGGCCGACGGCCGATGACCGGCGCCGCCCCGACGTGGCGTGCGACCGCCCGCGGCGCGGTCGCGCTGTTCGCGCTCGGAATGGCCGGCGTCGTCGCGCTCGCGGTCTACTCCGTGCCGGCCCTCCGAGCGATCCCGGAACTGGCAGTGCTGTCGTATCCCGCGCTCGTGGCGCTCGCGGGCGCGAATTCGACGGTCATCCTCACCGTGTTCGCGGTTCTCGGCGCGGCCACCGCCCCGCGGACCGGACTCCGCTCACACGTCTTCGCGTGGGCGTCCGGCGGCACTCCGGACTGGCGCGCGTTTCGGCGATCGCTGCCGCTTGCGGTCGCGATGGGTGTGGTGCTGTTCGCGCTCATCATCGCCCTCGACGTCGCGTTCGCCCCGTTCACTGAACTCACCGTCGTCGACGGCACCACGGGCGCGACAGCGCTCGGAGACGTGCTCGCGGCCGCCCCGATGCGGCTCCTCTACGGAGGGATCACAGAAGAGATCCTGCTCCGGTGGGGAGTTATGGCTCCGATCGCGTTCGTGCTCTGGTGGGTCCGAAACGCGATTCGCGAGGCGACGGAGACCCCGTCTCCGACGGTGATGTGGATCGCGATCGTCGCGAGCGCGGTGGCGTTCGGCGTCGGCCACCTACCCGCGCTCGCGACGACGGTCGACCTCACGGCCGTGCTGGTCGTCCGAACCATCCTGTTGAACGCGATCGCAGGCGTGGGGCTCGGCTGGTTGTTCTGGCGGCGATCGCTGGAAACGGCGATGGTCGCGCACGCGACCTTCCACGTCGTGCTCGTCGGGGTGTCTGTGGTCGCGATTCTGCTGTCGTAGTGCTCGAGTCGCCGTTCACCGGAGGTCAGCTGGAGGTCACACCCCGTGTGTGCACACCAGCGTCCGGATATCTACCATGGCAACACCGGCGATAGTGTCAAATAAAAAAAGTTATGAGCGTCGATCACCGCTTGACGATATGGCGCCCTCCACAGCCAGTATCGTCACAGCAGCGCTCGGTACACTCGCGGTCGTCGTCGCAGCAGGTCCCGGTCTGTGGACAGCGATCACGCACCGCGACAGCGACAACGGGCTCTCATTTGGGCTCCTTACCGTTGGAGTGGCCGTCTGGAACGGGACGACTATCCTGCAGGTGCTGGCTCAAGAAGTAGCAGTACAGACGTATTTTCTCGGGTTGTCGCTTGTGGGAACAGCGATGACGGGATTGGGGTGGGTACTGTTCGCGAGTACCGCACACAGTACACCGAGGCACCTCGAACGGCGCTCGGTCTATGCGTTGGCTGCTCTTACCGTCGGATTACACAGCGGAATCGCCGTGACAGCACCGATTCACGAGCTGTATTGGAGCGGCATCGCAGACACGAGCGCGGTGTACGGGGTGATCACGGTGATCGCGACGACGGGGTACTGGGTGCAGCTCGCAGCGATGATCGGGTTGTTCGGCGTCGGCAGCTGGTTGTTCGCACTAACGCCACAGCAGTCCACAGAGCGGCGATACTCCACGGCGTACGCCGGCTGTGGGATCGCGGTCGCTCTCACACTGCTTGCCAGCAGTGCGATGGCGCCGGGTGCGGGAATGCTGGCGCCGCTGGTCGCAACGGGACTCGTCGTGATCGGCGTTGTGCAGGCCGCTCGACCGGTGTAGAACACTCCGACCAAATAGCGCCGTATGAGCCACTCCGGTTCGGCTCCCGCGTCCGACGATCTTGCTGCCCTGCTGGGCCGACGGGCACACGCGAAGGTACGGGCGTGGCTCAGGCGACTCGAATCCGCTTCCGCCGAGGAGCGAAAGGCGGTACTCTCGAGACCCAGAACATTGACCTCGTCCGAAAAGCGCTTCACCGAGAAGTACGCGGTCTCCGGTCGAACAGGCGACGTCCGCAAGGAACGCCGGCGGCACGAACCGCACCCTTTTTGTTTTAGGTTTGCCTAAAGACTACCAATGGCCACTGGTACTCAGTCACACCCCGAGCCGACATCGGAGCCCAAGCCACGTCCGGGACCAGACATATCGCTCTGTGAAAGTCGTCCCGGGAAGTCGGTGTTCATCGAATCGGGGAACACGGACGGGTGGATCGCGAGCGACACGACCGTCAGCATAACTCGGTAGAAACAGCAATGAGCAATTCCGAACAAGACGAGCGAACCGTCATCAGAAGCGGCCGCGACTTCGAGCAAGAGTATCGCCTAGACGCGAGCGAGGCAGGCGAGTTCCTGATCAAACTGGGCGAACAGCTCCGCGACGGGGACGAACTGACGATCGTCACCGACGAGTGGGAACTACCGTTCGCGTTCGGCGAGCCGGTGGAACTCGAGATCGACTTCGAGGGCGTCGGAGAACCCGAACTCGAGATCGAACTAGAACTTCCGGGACGAACCGACGAGACGGCACCGGACGTGGAGTGACCCACCGGTCCGTACCGCCTCAGTTCGTTGCGGATTCGAGGACGAGCGTGTCGTCTTCGAGGTAGTGTTCGATGTGGTGGGCGTGCGCTTCGAGGGTCTCGAGCTGTTCGCGGAGCATCTCCTCGGTCGCGTAGTCGCCGAGACCGGAGGTGAGTTCGATATGCTCGCGGTAGCTTTCGATCACGTCGCCCATCATCTCGAGGTCGTTAGCCAGCGAGGTCCGGATGTCGTAGACGTCCTCGTCCTCGGCTTCGACGGTCGCGTTCTCGACGAGCGCCGTCATACTCGCGTGCGGGACGCCACCGAGCGCCTGGAGTCGCTCGGCGAGTTCGTCGGCGGCGGCCTCGACGTCCTCGTAGACCTCCTGGAGGAACACGTGAACCTCGAGGAACTCCGCGCCCTCGACGTTCCAGTGGTGTTTGTGGAGCTGGTGGTAGAGGACGTACGCGTCCGCGAGGTCCGTGTTGAGTGCCGCGACGATCTGCTCGGCTTTCTCGGTGTCCAGTCGGAGTGCGTTCTCCTCGACGGTGCCTGCTTCCTGTTGTACGGTCTTTTGGGTGCTCATTACAGTCTTCGATTGGGACCGAACTCTCTTATAACTTTTCAACTAAAAAACAATTTTTCGTACGACCTAAAACGAGCGCGCAGACGTCCGATCTGAACGGGAAAGGCGATGCGTACCCGCATTCGAGCGCTGGACACAATCGTGGCTCTAAACGGCGATCATATCAAAATTATAGGACAGCATCTGAGGGCGGTTTTCGGTGGCGCGCTGCCGATTCGGTTCGGTCCCCGGGAGAACAGGGCCGGGCAGTGGGCGGTCAGATACCTGTGGGTATCGAGGCGCGGACAAGCGGCCTTGTCGTCGACTCCGTGTCCGCCCCCCACTACTCGGAATTGGCTGCCACAGATCGATTCGACCGGAGAGTCAGCGACCGACGAGGGCCTCGCCACCGACCGTTCCGACAGTGGCGTTCTCCGCGCCGGAAGTCGACTGGTTCGTCGGTGTTTCGATCTCGATGGACTCGTCGTCGTACACTTCTAGGGTCTCGATCACGGTCCCGTTCGCCGCCACTCGGCGGACGATGACGGTTGGCGGCTCCTGGGCCGGCTCATCGGTCGCTTCGTCGTCGGGCGCCTCGACGGGCGTCTCGACGGGCGTCTCCCCCGCGAGGAATTGGGTGATCGCGTCGGTCTCTTCGAACCCGTCAACGTCGCCGGAGCGCGCGTCGACGAACGCAACGTACGCGATGCCGCTGTTGTCTTCGGGGACGACGCGCACCTGCCAGTACTCCCGATCGTCGATGACCGTGAGGATCGGCTCGGCCGGAGAGAAGCGGTCCCAGTCCGTCTGCGGGGCCGATTGCCGGACGAGATCCGCCGCGCGCTGCGGGCCGAACAGCGAGTCTTCCGGAACGTATCGCTCGAAGGCGCCGGTTTGCCCGTCGATCGTCCACAGCTCCTGGAGCCCCTGCGCGTCGCCGTACGGCTCGACGGCGACGACGTACTGGGGGCCGGATTCGGTGAGGACGAAAAACGGCTGATCGTTTCCGTCTCCGGGAAGCGGTGCGACCTCGATCTCGTCTTCGTGGCTCGTGTACGTGTTGAGAATGCCGTTCCGGTACTGCGTCGCTGCGACCGACCGGAGCACCAGGTCCTCTGGGTACAACTGTTGGTCGTCGAGGATCGGGCTGTCTGCGGCCGCCTCGGGCGAGAGCGTCTCGATCGCTCCGCTCGGATCGATAACGGCGACGCCGCCCCACTGCGGCGTCGAGTGCGGAATCGGCGTCAGATGGAACGAGGGCTCGGAGAAGGGAACGACGATGTACTGCGTGTTCTCGTGAACGACCATCTTGGGGTCGCCGTAGTCGACGAGGTACGCCTCGGATTTGAGGAGCTGCCACCGGTAGTTGCGGTGGAAGACCGTCCCGACGCCGGTCTGCAGTTCCCCGTCGACGGACCGGACGTTCGCCTGTTGTGTCGTCATGTCGACGAGCACGGTCCCGGCTTGGCGCTCCGTCAGGGCGTTGAACAAGCCGTCCGGAGCCAACGGAGCCGCCCAGTACGGTGTGCCGTTCACCACGCTAATGTCGGTCTCGCCGACTCGGTACTGCGGTCTGTTGAGCGTGTTCGACGCGTATCGATCTGCGACAGCCCGGGTGACGATCCGCGGGTTGTCGGCGTCAGCGTTGTCGAGACGCTCGACCGTCGCCGCGCTGCCCATCGTCTGGTCGCTCAGCGTCACGCCGGCGACGGCGTTGGCGACGGGCAACAGCGCAAACGCGGCGATCACGAGCACGACCGCACCGACGCGGAGCGGCGTGATCGCGTGATCGTCGCTGGTGAGCGCGTTGATCGCCGTCGCGGCGCGGTCGCCGGATCGCGAAACTAGCCACGCGGTGACTCCACCGGCGAC
Source organism: Halorubrum aidingense JCM 13560 (assembly GCF_000336995.1). Classification (GTDB taxonomy): domain Archaea; phylum Halobacteriota; class Halobacteria; order Halobacteriales; family Haloferacaceae; genus Halorubrum; species Halorubrum aidingense. The sequence continues at coordinate 199,945 of NZ_AOJI01000002.1, forward strand.
GACGGCGAGCAGCAACAGCGGCGTCGTGTACACCGTATAGACGACACCGTGGAGCCACGGTCGGAAGAACCACCCGACGGCGACGGCGAAGAGACCGACGACGCCGAGGGGAATCCACGCGGGAGACGACGATTTCTGCGGCCCCGAATCGGTCGGGGGCCAGTCGGTGAGATCGTCGTCGGGCGACGGTTCGTCTGAATCATCGGAGGGAGGGCGTGTCGACATCGTACTGGAGAGTGGAATCGGTTGTCACGAGCGGTCGCTCCGCAGCGACGCGAGCCGACGAGCAGGCATCGAAACGCGGGATTGCAACGACCTGCCAACGTGGAGGGCGACTCGGAGGACCACGGAACGAACTGTCACCTGCCAGTATAAAATAGTGTCTCTGTTGAAATCAACAGCGGTCGACTCCGGGAGTTGAGAGTCCGATGTGGCGGTCTGTGCATATTGTAACGGGGAGGTTCGCGAGACGCGCCGTCAGGACTCGCGCCACTTGCGGCCGCACTCGACGCAGGTGAACAGTCGGACCTCGTAGGAACCGCCCGGCTTCGGCATCATCTCGTAGGAGGCCCGGTCGCTGTCGCAGTCGTCCGCCGGACAGGGCTCCTGCATCGTCTCGGTAGAGCCCTGGGTCGCGTCGGCCACGGCGGGGGCGCCGTCGTCTCGCTGACCGTCTTGGGTCGCCATCGCCGCTTCTGCTTGCGAGTCCCGGGGCTCCTCGTTCTCACAGGAGCGACACACCCACGTGTCGCCCTCCGTGTGCATCATCGAACCACATTCGGCACAGAATTGCATATAACCGAGGAGCACACGGTTGTCGGATATATGTGTTAACTTCCGATCCGCCGTGGAGTTCAGGCAACTGCACGTGCCGACGAGGCTGAGTCATAGACGATTCGGAATAAGACTTCCAAGTCGATGCCGACACGATCGTCCGAATCGGCGGTTTCTACTCGTGGCTCCTCGGGTTCATCGACTGCGATACAGAGTGAGCTACCACGCGCCGCTCGCGCGACTGGACGGCCGGCGAGGGCGTCTCTTCCCCCGACGAGGTCGGCCCGTATCGTGTCGGTCCGTTCCCGTGGCGGGCTCACAGTGGGAGCAGCCGATGGCGATGGTCGGGAGATGTGGTCAGATACGCGATCGAAACGTGGACCACCACCATCACCGTGAGGAACCCGACGTTGATCCAGCTGGCGTTGTACCAGACGACGTCGATGCCCCAAGACCCGTCGACGAGGGGCCACAGCGGTTCGATGGGCGTCGAGAGGTCAGGCGCCGAGAGCATGTCCGCAAACACGTGACTGAGGCCTCCGGCCAGGAGTCCCAGGAACGAGAACACGAACAGCTGGGACCTGTCGAACCGCTCGCTCTCGATCCACTCGTCGATCCGACCGGTGAACAGCGCCGCGAGGACTGCTGCACTGACCAGACTCGCGACTGTCACGAACAGGACCGTGTGCGTCACCCCGTGGTGATGTACCTGGCCGGGGAACAGCTTCACGAGCCACAGGTCGATATCGGGGAAGAGCGAGGCGACTGCCGCGAAGGCGACGAACACGACGCTAGCCCTGTCGTTCCAGACGAACCACGCCGGAAGCGCGAACAGCAATCCGAACGCGACGTGGCCCATCAGGTCTACCATCGGCCGCCACCTCGAACTGACTCGACAGGCGTCATTCTGAGCCTACAGAGTGAACGTGACGATTGCGAGGATGACGAAGCGGGTGACGAACCGTTTTGCGACATTCGTACTGAATCCGACCATCCACCCGAGCATCGAGCACCAAGTACCGCTGCGACGACCGCGAGTCTCAAAAAGAGGGCTGCAAGCTCGATGAGATCACCCCCGAACTGCAACGGCGCCGCCTGGGTTGAGACGCCGCTATCTAGCTCTTCGCGTGATACAATCATAGCCAACCTACGGTTCTCGAGTACGTTAATCCGTGACCTATTCACCTTCATTCTGTTTTTGAGTAACCGGGTGATTCCATCTGTAGCAACGGTGCTCTCGTTTGAGCAGATCACGGTCTTTCGACCCCGTTGCATCTCTCTAGAGTGGATTTTCAGAAGCGTAGCACGTCACGCGGAGTTTCCCGGACCCGGTGAGGATTTGACTGCTCAGCGATTCGCTAGCATACCGGGTCGAGACGATCCCGTCGGCGAGCTCTCGAAGGTTCTCATCGTCGGGCAACTCGATGAGGTGCAGGTCGTCCAGCACAGCCATCCCGAGGTAATTGAACAGTATCGTCTGCATCACGTTGAAAACACACTATGAGCTGATATTTATTCGATTGTATCAAGAAAAATATCTGATGTATTTCCTATTTTTATATCGATCGTGTTTCTATTCGTATGTGTTTATGGCACGCTTGAGGAAGTGAGACCAAACCGTCAACGAGAGTGGAATCGCGTCATCGGCGAGAGAGAGCGCAGTCTCTACGTCGCGTTTTTCGCGGACCTCCACGAAAGACGGTGCCGCGAACGGATCGTTTCTCGTCGTGTAACGCCCTGAACGTAGCAGATCGTCCGGTGTGGATCAACGGTGGAGTAGTGTAATGCTGTTTCACCGACTGTTGAATCACCGTTGTATCAACCGCGGTGTGACTCGAGTTCCGACCAGTTGCTGGCCGGAGAGCCAATAGTATAAATATACTATAATTTATTTATCGGGTATGCTTGTACTTATTTATAAGAAAACAAGATAGTTATTGAAATGTATAAATCAGGCAGAGCGCTAGACACCGAGTGTCACTAGCGGCGGCGGTGTTGCTTCTCAGTCCTCGGACGCCACCCGGCTCGGCACCGACGCGAAACGCCCCGACTGGGAGTGCTGATCACCCCAGCGGAGAGAGCGGCCGTCGGTAAGCCGGGTCACTGGTTCGACGGTGTGTGCTCGACCGGGACGATAGTCACCGGAACTGACGACTCGAGCGCCACCGACTGAGTGACGCTCCCGAAGAGCGCTTTGCCGGCCGGCGAGCGTTTCCGTCCGCACAGCACGACCTCGTCGGCGTCTAACTCGTCCGATAGATCCACGATCGACTCCGCTACCGGAACGTACAGCTCCCTCTGTTCGACCGTGATGCCGGCGGCAGAGAGGATGTCCGTTGCTTCGATCACGCCTGGGCTCTCCTCGTCGAAGCGGTCGTCGCCTGTACCGCGCGAATCGTCGCGGTAGGCGTGAGCAACCGTCACGGAGAGTTCGTCCGTCTCGCCGGGAAGCCCCGAGACGTACCGGGCCTGGGCGGCCGCCCGATCGGTGTCGTCGTCTACCGGGAGTAGTATCTCGTACATCGCGTGCGAAATAATAGCGTGTGTCGATAAATACGTTCCCCTAGACGGCAGTCGGGAACGTCGACCGTCCACGGTCGATGGGGCGTCCCCCACAACGTGTGAGATTGCCGCCCCGAAGCGAGTGGGCGGCAAAGCCGAACCGAGGAGTCGGGGACGAGACAGAGCGAGAGCGCCCAAAATTCGGAGTCCAGGGACCGTAACAGCTACAATCCGGACGGGAATAGTCGAGGTGTATGCACGCAGTTCGCATAGCCGGTGCTGGTTCGACAGCATTCGGTGCATCTCCCGAACGGACCGGGCGCGACCTCTTCGGAGAGGCGGCCCGTATCGCCATCGACGACTCGGGCGTCCCGAGGGCGGATATCGACCGCCTCTGTTACGGGAACTTCGTCGGAGCGATCACCGAACGTCAGGGTCATCAGGCACCGCTGATGGCGAACGCGGCGGGCGTGACCGCACCAGCGACGCGGTACGAGAGCGCGTGTGCGTCGGGCGGCGTCGCGCTGAAAAGCGCGGTCGAGGCGGTCCGGTCCGGAGCGGCCGACGTCGTCCTCGTCGGTGGGATGGAGCGGATGCACAACGTCACGACGGAGCGGGCGACTGAGGGGCTGGCGATGGCGGCGGACGACCTCTACGAGAGTCGTGCCGGCGTGACGTTCCCCGGTGCGTACGCGCTCATGGCGCGTGCGTACTTCGAGGAGTTCGGCGGAACGCGGGAGGACCTCGCCGCGGTCGCGGTGAAGAATCACCGAAACGCCCTCGGAAACGAGAACGCCCAGTTCCAGAAGGAGATATCCACGACCGACGTCCTCGAAGCGCCAACCGTCGCCGATCCGCTCGGACTGTACGACGCCTGTCCGATCACCGACGGGGCCAGTGCGTGTGTCCTCGTCAGCGAGGCGTACGCGGAGCGTCACGACCTGAACGCGTCGGTCGCCATCACGGGGACCGGACAGGGGACTGACGCGCTCGCGTTACAGCACCGGGCATCGCTCACGCGGACCCCGGCAACGACTCGAGCGGCGACGGTCGCCTACGACGACGCCGGGATTACCCCGGGGGATGTCGACGTGCTCGAAGTCCACGACTGCTTCACTATCGCCGAGGTACTGGCGCTAGAGGGGTTGGGGCTGTACGACCACGGGACGGCCATCGACGCCGCGACGGCCGGGGAGACGGCGGCGGACGGCGACCTCCCGGTCAATCTCTCGGGCGGACTGAAGGCGAAAGGTCACCCGGTCGGGGCGACCGGCGTGAGTCAGGTCGTCGAGCTGACGAAGCTACTCCGCGGCGACCACGTCAACAGTACCGCGGTTTCCGACGCCTCCGTCGCCGTCGCCCACAACGCCGGCGGAACCGTCGCGAGTGCGACGGTCCACGTCCTCGAGGTGCGTTCCCTGTCTCTTATACACATCTCTGATGGCGCGAGGNTCCGTCGCCGTCGCCCACAACGCCGGCGGAACCGTCGCGAGTGCGACGGTCCACGTCCTCGAGGTGCGTTCCTGATGCGCGAACAGAGAGAAGACGGCTACGACGACCTGCTCGACGCGCTCGAGTCCGACGCCGGCTACTACCTCTCCTGTCCGGCGGGCCACGGGTCGCTCCCGCCTCGACAGGTGTGTCCGAGCTGTGGCGACGAGACGCTGTCGACGGAGCCGCTGCCAGACACGGGGACGGTCGTCACGTTCACCGAAATAGCCGTTCCGGCCCCGGCGTTCACCGGCCAGACACCTGTGGTGGTCATCGCCGACTTCGGTCCGATCCGACTCACCGGACGACTCCTGAACAACTCGGACGCACTTGAGGTGGGAAGTGAGGTGATACCGACCGTCGCGTCGTCTGGAGGCGGCGGCCGTCACGTCGGCTTTCGACTCGCGTCCGAACGCTGAGTTCGGCCTCGCTCCTCGCATCGTGACGCTCCGTACCGTATCGTTTCTGCAGCAGTCCCGGTAGCACTATAGTGCCCTGACCTCACTGTGTCAGCATGCAGCGCACTCTCGAGGAGATGACGCCGACCGTCGCGGAGTCAGCCTTCGTCTCGGAGCAGTCGTACCTGATCGGCGACGTCGTGGTCGGTGACCGTGCGAGCCTCTGGCCGTTCACCTGTCTTCGGGGGGACGGCGGCTCCACGGTCGTCGGCAGGGAGACGAACGTCCAGGAGTTCACGATGCTCCACGGCGCGATCATCGGCGACGAGGTCACCGTCGGTCACAACGCCGTCGTCGACTACGCGACCGTCGAGGACCACTCCCTCGTGGGGATGGGGAGCCGCGTCCTCCGGGACGCGACGGTCGAATCCGACTGCATCGTCGCCGCCGGTGCGGTGGTCCTCCAAGACCAGACGATTCCGGAGGGACACCTCGCTTACGGCGCCCCGGCCGAGACGAAACCCCTCACGGACGACCAACGCGACGAGATCGACCGCGTTCACCAGCACTACGTCGATCTCGGCCGTCGGTACAAAGCGGCCGGCGGGTTCGAGTGACCGGAGCGGTCGGGTGACCGACCGCGGCCGTCGAACGGAACGTATCGACGGGTCAATCGCGGTGACCCCGATATTTTATATCGATTGCTGCAGCAAGCTTGAGGTACGCAACCATGACAGAGGGCACCCACGAAGAGCCATCCATCGTCCACGAGCCGAGCCGGGAGTTCGTCGAGTCGACGAACGTCTACGAGTTCATGCAGACGTACGGGATCGACGACTACGACGAACTCGTCCGTCGAACCACGGAGGAGGTCGACGGCGTCGGGGCGTCGGGCGTCGAGTGGTTCTGGGACACCATGCCGGAGTACCTCGGTATCGACTTCTACGAGCCGTACGAGACGGTCCGTGACGACGCTAACGGCCCGCAGTTCTCAGAGTGGTACCCCGGTGGTGAGCTCAACCTCGCACACAACGTGGTGGATCGCCACGCCGCCCCCGATGCCGAGGCGAGAAACAGCGTCGCGTGTCTCTTCGAGGGCGAGCCGGGCGACGTCAGGGAAGTGACGTACCACGAACTCGCTCGCCAGTCGAACAAGGTGGCGAACTACCTCGAATCGGTCGGCGTCGAGACCGGTGACACCGTGGGGATGTACATGCCGATGGTCCCGGAAGTCATCTCGATCCTGTACGGCTGTTTCAAGGTCGGCGCCGTCGCGGTCCCGATATTCTCCGGGTTCGGTGTCGAGGCCACGGCCACGCGCATCGAAGACTCGGAGTGCTCGGTGCTGTTCACCGGTGACGGGTTCTACCGGCGCGGGAAGTCACTCACGCTCAAAGGGGCGGCCGACGACGCCATCGCGGCGGCGGGCCACGTCGAACACACGGTCGTCTACGACCGCCTCGGCGACGACGCCGAGGTCCCGATGGGGGAGCGCGACGAGTGGTGGGAGGACGCGATCGAAGGCCGCGACGACGAGTACGACACCAAATCGCTTCCCTCCTCACAGGAGTCGATGCTGCTGTACTCGTCGGGGACGACCGGCAAACCGAAGGGCATCGTCCACACCCACGCCGGCGTGCAGTTGCAGTGTGCCAAGGAGATTCACTTCGGCTTCGACCACAAGCCCTCGGACCGCTTCTTTTGGGTCTCTGACATCGGCTGGATGATGGGCCCCTGGACGCTCATCGGCAACCACACCTTCGGTGGGACGGTGTTCATGTACGAGGGGGCGCCCGACCACCCCGAGCCCGACCGGTTCTGGGAGATGATCGACCGGCACTCGCTGTCGACGTTCGGCATCTCCCCCACGGCCATCAGAGCGCTGCGCAAACACGGCGACGAGTGGGTCGACGACCACGACCTGTCGAGCCTCCGGATTCTCGGGTCGACCGGCGAGCCGTGGGACCCCGAGTCGTGGCAGTGGTTCTACGAACACGTCGGGCAAAGCGAGGCGCCGATCATCAACATCTCCGGCGGCACGGAGATCTGCGGCTGTTTCCTGATGCCGATGCCGACCCAGCCGCTGAAACCCACCTCGTTAGGCGGTCCGGGACTGGGAATGGACATCGATATCGTCGACGACTCCGGGAACTCTATCGCCGACAGTCACGAGCGGGGCTACCTCGTCGCCCGCGACTCCTGTCCGTCGATGACGAAGTCGCTGTGGTCCGGCGACGATCGGTACCTCGAGGAGTACTGGTCGACGTGGGACGACCTGTGGGACCACGGCGACTTCGCGCAGAAGGACGAAGACGGCTTCTGGTTCCTCCACGGGCGGGCCGACGACGCGCTCAACGTCGCGGGTCGAAAGGTCGGCCCCGCCGAGATCGAGGGCGTCCTCACCGAACACGAGGCGGTGAACCAGGCCGCCGCCGTCGGCGTCCCCGACGAGACGACCGGGACCGCAGTCGTGACGTACGTCGTCCTCGAAGACGGCTACGACGGGAGCGACGACCTGCGTGGCGAACTGTCGGCGCTCGTCGGTGATGAACACGGCAAACCGTTCCGCCCGCGTGAGATCCTCTTCGTGTCCGACTTCCCGAAGACGCAGTCGGGCAAGGTGATCCGACGGGCCATCTCGTCGCTCTACCAGGGCGAAGCGCTGGGCGACATGTCGAGCATCGAGAATCCCGAGGCGCTCGACGAGATCGAAGCGGCGTCGTAGCGGGAAGCGACGGACGGACTACGGCGACTGCGTGTTACTTTTCGTGGTGATCGTCGCGCAGGTCGATCTGCGTGAGCGCGTGGAGAACGGAGAGTCGACGGGTCGAACGGTCGACTCGGTCGATTCGGTCGGCTCGGTCGACTCGGTCGGCTGGGTCGATTCGGCTCCCGCGGTCAGTCCGAGCGCTCGGCGTAGGGGGTAACGCCGGCGGCGTCCATCTGGTCGTGGAAGCGCTTCCGTCGGGCCTCTCGCTGCTCGGTCGCCATCCGGTCGTTGGTCCAGATCTGGCCGCTGGTGTCCTGGTGGACCTCGCAGGTGTCGACCTCGTCGAGCGCCTCGACGCGCTCGCGCACCTCGTCGTTGATGTCGAGGAAGTACGTACACCGCTGTGAAGTGAGGAGGAGCGTCACCTCGACGTCGCGGTCGTCGACTGCGATGGACTCGACGAGACCCAGATCGAGGATGCTGATCGGGTGATCGCTCATGCAGCTACAGGGGTCGAGCACCTCGTCGAGTTCGGCTTTGACCCGCGTTTTGCGCTCGTCGTCGAACTCCGTGTTCGGGGTGACGTGTGTGGCTGCTTCCGTCCGTGCGTAGGGGTCGGTGTGTGCGGACATGGTCAGTCGTCGGACGCGAGCACCGAGTCGGCCTCGTAGGTCGACCACGGGTCGGCGGGGTAGTCGCCGCTCTCTTCGCGCTCTTTCCGAAGCTGGTCCCACTTGTCGCCCTTGATATCCTTCTTGATCTGCTCGGGGTCCTTATCGAGGAGCCGGAGCGCGTTCTTGCCCAGAATCTTCTCTTTCATGTCCTGGGTGACTTCGGGGTAGTCGTAGTCCTCGATGAGGTCTTCGGGCATCTCGAAGTTCTGAATGCCGTCGATGGGGGGTTGCGGGTGCAGCGCCGTCGCGCCGCCGGCGTAGACGATGCGGTCCGGCCCGGCCCAGTAGAGCATCTCACCGAGCGCCTTCGCGAACTTCCGCGGGCGGGTGTTGACGAGACAGGCGGTGTTCTCGAGGTTGGCGTAGACGTTGTCGTGACTCGCCATCGCGAGCACCGTCTCCTCGACGAACGAGAAGCCCGCGTGAATGATCTCGAAGTTGATATCAGGGAACGAGTTAGCCGCGTCTTCGATGTCGTCCGGTTTGAAGTAGCGGACGGGCGCCGTCGCGAACGGGATGAACTTGTGGATCGCCAGCGTGTCGACCTCTGAGTCGGCGACGCGCTGGAGGAGCGGCCAGACGGCGTCTTCGGTCAGCTGAAGCGAGAGGTCGTTGCCGTTCTGGTAGCGCGCGGGGTAGAACTTGATGCCCTCGACCCCGTCTTTCGCGGCGAACTCCTCGATCTGGTCGCCCGCGTCGTCTTCGAGCGGGTTGACGTCGACGTACATCGAGACGCGCTCTGGGTTCTGCTCCATGAACTCGAACCCCTTCTCACGGGAGACGTAGCCGTCGTGGAAGTAGTCGTCGAGCGGCAGCGAGTGGTACACCGAGTAGTCGATCTGACTCTCTAAAAAGAGGAGCCGAGCGAGCTCTTCGGGCTGGTGATCGCGGTAGAAGACCTCCTCGGACGGCACGTACCCCTCGGGGAGAATCTTCGCCCCCATTTCGTACGTCTCGTCGTCCCAGACCTGTGCGTGCGGGTGTTTGTGATTCTCCGGCGTGTGATTGAAGCAGTGTGACACGGAGTCCACTACGAGTGAGCCACTGTCTAGCATCTCGTTTGAGAGATTAGATGAATCATTAATAAACATTTGGGTTAGTGGCGGGACGTGTGTGCGTTGACAGTGCGCGACCGAGTCGGGACACGGCCAACTGAGCCGGAGCCCGAGAAACACTTATTTGAGCGGCAGTAGCACCTTCGTTCGTTATGTCCGAGCGTCTGCAAGGGAAGACAGCACTGGTCACCGGTGGCTCCTCCGGCAACGGACGGGCCATCGCTCGACGGTTCGCCGAGGAAGGGGCGAACATCACCGTCGCCGACGTCCGCGACGACCCTCGAATGGGCGGCGAGCCGACACACGATCTCATCGAGAGCGAGGGCGGAAACGCGCAGTTCGTCCACTGTGACGTCAGTTCGGTCGACGACCTCCACGCGGCGGTCGACGCCACCGTCGAGGCGTTCGGCTCGCTGGACGTGATGGTCAACAACGCCGGCGTCGAGCGTCAAATGCCATTAGAAGACGTCACGGAGGAGGACTACGAGTGGCTCATGGACATCAATCTCAAGGGCGTGTTCTTCGGGAGCCAGGCGGCCGTCGAGGTGATGCGCGAGCAGGACGACGGCGGCAGCATCATCAATATGTCCTCGATCGGCGGCATCCGCGGCTTGGAGAACTCCTCGCTGTACTGTACCTCGAAAGGCGGGGTGACGAACTTGACCCGGGAGTTGGCCGTCGAACACGGCGAGCACGACGTCCGCGTCAACGCCCTCAATCCGGGGTTCATCGAGACGGCGATGACGATGGAGGACGGTGACACGGCCGGCGGCATCCTCGAGCAGACGCCGCTGGGGCGGGCGGGCCAACCCGAAGAGGTCGCGGACGCGGCGCTGTTCCTCGCGAGCGACGAGTCGTCGTTCGTCACGGGGCACAACCTCGTCATGGACGGCGGCTTCACCGCCTGAATCGGGGCGGGGTGAGCAACACTTATTATTTGGTGCCCGCGACAACTGTGTGCATGCTTCACGCAGAGGGACCCCTCTTGACGGTCGACATCGGCGACCGCTCGACGGAAACGACCGACATCGACGAGATAAACGAGACGTTCATCGGCGGGCGCGGCGTCGCGACGCGGCTCGCTCACGACCGACTCCCGTTCGACGCCGACCCACTGGGAGCGGCGAACCGGCTCTACTTCGCGACGGGACCGATGCAGTCGTCGACCATGTCGTTCACCGGTCGGATGAACTGCACTGGCGTCTCACCGCTCACGGGGGGGCTGCTCTCGTCGAACGCCGGTGGATTCATGTCGCGTAACTTCGCCGCGACGGGGTACAGCGCCGTCGAACTCGTCGGGGCGAGCGACGACCTTGTCATCATTCACGTCACCGACACCGGCGTCGAGTTCGAACCCGTCCCCGATCTCGCGGGCGCGACGGTGCCGGAGACGCTGGAGTACATCGAGACAGAACACGGCATGGAGAGCGACCACGTCGCCTGCATCGGCCCCGGCGGGGAAAACCAGGTCCGCTTCGCCTCCATCTTAACCTCGGAGTCGAGAGCGTTCGGTCGTGGGGGGCTGGGTGCGGTCCTCGGGTCCAAGGGGGTCAAGGCGATCACGTTCGACGGCGATTCGAGCCCGGAGATCGAGATTCCTCCCATCCAGATGGACGTCCACCGCGACGCGGCCACCTCCGACCACATCATGAAACGGCAGGGAACGACGTCGGTGACCGAACTGGCCAACGAGGTGTCGGCCCTGCCGACGCGGTACTTCTCCGAACTGGAGTTCGAGGGGGTCGAGGGCATCAACGGAGACAGAGTCGAAGAGAAGAAGTTCAAGAAGGCGACCTGCTCGTCGTGTGCATTCGCCTGCAAGCTCCCCACGAGAGACGAGGACAGAGGCGTCGAGACGGAGGGCCCGGAGTTCGAGACGGTGATGTCGTTCGGATCGAACGCCGGCGTCGACGACATCGTCGACGTGATGCAGTCGAACGAGCTGTGCGATAGATACGGGCTGGACAGCATCACCTGCGGGAACGTCGTCTCCGCCTACTTGGCGAGCGAGGGGGAGTTCGGAAACACGGAGCTCATCTTCGAGACGGTCGAGAAGATCGCTCATCGGGAGGGTATCGGCGACCTCCTCGCGGAGGGGATCGACCGGTTCCACCGAGAGTTAGGCGTCGAGAACTGGACCGTCAAAGGGCTGGACTTCGCCGCCCACGACGGCCGCACGCTGAACGGCCAAGGGTTGTCGTACGCGACGGCCACCAGGGGTGCAGACCACATGTTTACCACGATGTACGCGTGGGAATATCCCCTCGTCGACGGCGAGGAGGCGTACGATCCCACGGGCCTAGAGGGGAAACCCGAGATGGTCATCGAGCAGGAGAACGCCCGCGCACTGGAGGACTGCGGCATCATCTGTCGCTTCTCGCGGAGTTTCATGACGCCCGAACGGCTCGAGGGGTTGTTCTCGACCGACTACGAGACGCTTCTGGACGTGGGGTCGACGGTCGTCGACCTCGAACGGCACTTCAACAACCAGCGCGGTGTCGACCGCGAAGACGACACGCTCCCGTACTCGCTTCCGGACTTCGAGGCGGCGCTCGACGAGTACTACGAACGCCGCGGCTGGACCGACGAAGGCACCGTGCCGAGCGGTCGCGTCGACGCCGTCGCGAGCGCCGACTGACCGGCCGCTCCGCCTTTTTTCTCCAGTTCTAGTATCAGCCTGCCAGCCGCCCTCGGCTGCCGCGATCGGGATCGGTGATGGATTCGGTAAAAATCGGGACGCGCCGTTTTACTTCACCACGTCGATCTTCTCACGGTCGATCGACAGGGCCACCGCCCCGACCACCACGAGTCCAAGGATAATTTCCTGGACGAACGAGTCGATACCGGTCAGGTTCATGCCGTTGTTCAGGACCGATATGACGAGCACCCCCAGAATGGTTCGGTGAGGCCCGCCGACGCCGCCGGTCAGCGCCGTCCCGCCCATGACGATGGCGGCGATGCTGGGGAGCATGAGCCCGCTCCCGATGTTCGGAGAGGCCGACGAGATGCGCAGCGTCAGCAGCACCCCGGCGGTCCCACAGAGCAGTCCCGACAGCACGAACGGGTAGATCTTGTAGCGGTCGACCTTCGCCCCGGCCAGTTCGACGACGCGCTCGTTCTCGCCCAGCGCGAAGCAGTACCGGCCGAACTTCGTCCGGAAGGCCAGCACGATGGTGCCGACGTAGATGAGCAGCCCCCAGAGCACGAGGTTGGGAATCCCGAAGACCTCGCCGTTCGAGATGGTTCGGATGGCGGGGTTCCGGAACGTGATGGTCGACCCGCCGGTGATTATCTTCCCGACCCCGGCCATCACCGAGAGCGTCCCGAGCGTGACGAGGAACGAGGGCACCTTGAGCTTCGTGAAGATGATGCCATTGAACAGGCCGGCGAGCATCCCGACGCCGATGGCGATCGGGATGGCTAGGAGGCCCAGGCCGAACTCCGAAATCAGGACGACGGTCACGACGCCCGTCAGTAGCACCATCGACTCGACGGAGAGGTCGATGCTTTGCTGGAGAATGGGGAAGGTCCCCGCGAGCGCGACCAGCAACAGCGTGACGGCGTTCTTCGCGACGTTGTCGATCAGGTTGGCCTCGGTCAAGAAGCGGTCCGTCGTGAACGAGAACGTGATTATTAACCCGAACAGCATGACGAACGGGCCCAGATCCTGTATCCAGTCTTGGAGCGTGCGCTGTTCTCGCTGGTCGGTGATCCACTCGCTGACGCTACTTGTACTCATTGTCAGATCATCTCCTGTATCAGGTCTTGTTCGGTCGGTTTGTTGCCCGGCGAGGCGTCTAAAGGCTCGCCGACGAATTCCCCGTTCGCCATCACGGCGATGCGGTTGGACATGCCGATGACCTCGGGCAGCTCGTCGCCGATGAAGACGATCGAGACGCCCTGGTCGGTCAGCTCACGGCAGAGACGGTACACCTCCTCTTTGGCACCGACGTCGATACCCCGAGTCACGTTGTCCATCACGAGCACCGGGGTCTCTTGGGCCAGCCAGCGGGCGATAACGACCTTCTGCTGGTTCCCGCCGCTCAGACCGTGTACTAACGCGTTGGGTCCCGGGGTCTTGATCGACAGTTCCTCGATGGCGTCGAGGGTCGCCTCCTTCTCGGCGTCGAGGTCAAGTAACGGGACGTTGCCGTTCATGTCCCGAACCATCGCCAAGGAGGTGTTGACCAACACCGACTGGTAGAGGAGCAAGCCCTCCGACTTCCGGTCTTTCGGGATGTAGCCGACGCCCGCGTCGACCATGTCGGAAACCGTCGGATTCTGCAGGGTGGTGCCGTCGACTGAGACCGAGCCCTGCGTGATGTCGAGATCGCCCGCGAGCAGACGACCCAACTGCTGTTTTCCCGAGCCCTCGACGCCGACGATCCCGAATATCTCGCCTTCACGGACGGAAAACGAGATCGGCCCAACTGCGTCCTCGTGGACCGCCTCGTTCGCGGTCAGCGTCGTCTCACCGAGTTCGGTTTCGCGCTGCTGGTCTGGGGTCCGGTAGTACTCGTCGGCGGTCTCCCGGCCGACCATCGCCTGCTGCAGCGAGTCCGTGGTGGCTTCGGCCGCGGTCGTGTCGTCGACGCGCACTCCGTCTTTGAGAACGTAGATCCGGTCGGATATCTCTAGTACCTCGTCGAGTTCGTGGGAGACGAAGACGAACGTCGCACGGTCCCGCAGATCGTTTACGAGGTCGAAGAGGATCTGGCGGCCGCTCTCTTCGAGCGCGGCCGTCGGTTCGTCGAGCAGGATGACGGGATTTTCGGACTTCTTCGAGACGTGGAACGACTTCGCGATCTCGAGCATCTGTCGCTCGTTGAACGTGTAGTCGCGTACGCGCTCGTCCACGTCGATGTTGATACCCAAGTCGTCGACGAAGGCCTGCGCCTCCTTGCGCATCTTCTCTTTCTCGAGCACGCCGAGACGTTCGATCTCCCGCCCGAGATAGAGGTTCTCGTACCCCCGCATGGTCTTGATGATGTCCTGCTCTTGATGGACGAGCGAGACGCCGTAGTCCGCCGCCTCACGCGGGTTCGTGAACGTGACCGCTTCCCCGTCGACGAACAGTTGACCCTCGTCGGCCTGCAACACGCCGGTCAAGATGTTCAGGAGCGTGCTCTTGCCCGCGCCGTTCTCACCGACCAGACCGATCACCTCGCCGTGGTCGACTGCCAGCGATACGTCCTTGAGGGCCTGTACGTGTCGGAACGACTTCGAGATACCCTCGACGCGGAAGCTGTGGTCGCCCCCGCTGGTCGGGGTGTCCCGGTCCGCGTTCGTCGCATTGGTGTGTGTCTGTGATGCCATGGGGGTGTGTAGTGAGCGTTATTCGAGCGGATTCGACTGGAATCGGTCTGCGTACAGTTGCGTCGTCTCCTCTTGAGCCGCGCTATCGGTGTAGGCACCCGGTAGCGAATACCCGTTCGGCTTGTCCTCCTCCTTCCAGTCGAGGACGGTTTTCATATCGTCGAGGTTCATGGGTTGCATGTCGATCTGGGGGTCCCAGGCGTCCTCGCCGGACTCGACGACGGACATCTTTTTCCAGTCGTACGGCGTCTCCCCCGAGAAGATCGCGTCGTTGTAGTCGGCGGCGTCGACGACCGGGAGCCGGTCGATGGTGTCGGTCCATTCGTCCGGGTTCTTGACGCAGACCGGCGCGTTGAACGACATCATCTTCTCCGCGTCGCTGAGCGTGTGTCCGTTGAGGAAGTCGTGGCACTTCGCGACCGACCAGCCGGCCTGCCACGGACCCATACCCGAGACGGTTCCGGTCATCCGGTCTTCGGCGACGGCCGCGAGCCCCGGCTCGCTGGCGTCGATGCCGACGACGGGCACGTCGATGTCGTTCTCCTCGAGGACGGTGATCCCACCGAGCGCGACGGCGTCGTTCTGGCCGAAGAAGCCGTCGATGTCGTCGCCGTACTGAGAGACCTTGTCATTCATGACATCGCGAGCGTCCGAACGGATGAAGTTGCCCGGCTGGCGGGACCCCGCCATCTCGATGTCGGGGTACTCTTCTAACGCCAGGTCGACGCCCTTGTTCCGGCCGATGTTCGGGGCCGTGCCGCGGTTACCCTCGATGTGAACGAAGGTCCCGCTCCCCCCCATCGCCTCGAACAGCATCTTCGCGGCGCTGTAGGCGTGATTGACGAAGTGAGGTGTGAAGAACGTCACATACTCTCCACCGGCGTCCTGCGGGACGTACCAGTCGGCGATAGTGACGGCGAGCACACCCGGGGTGCCTGCCTCCACCAGCGTCTCCGCCAGCGTGATCGCGGCGGCGTTGGTGTACGTCTGACCGACGATGAAGTCGGCGTCATTGGAAACCGCCGAGTCGAACTGTTGTTGCTGTGTCTGTACCTCACCGTTGTTCGTCTGGACGTTCGTGTCGTAGCCGAAGGCCTCGCACGCCTCGAGGTAGCCTTTCTCCCAGCTGAGCCAGTAGGAGTTCTGTCGGTTCGCGATGGAGGCCATCGAGGTCATCGAGCCGTTAGACTCGCCTGAGCCGTCCGAGGATGACGACGATCCGCCGTCGCCCGACGAGCCGTCACCGCCCGAACCATCACCGCCCGAGCCACCTGTACACCCCGCCAGGCCACCCAGTGCGACCGCGGATCCACCGACGGTGGTTTTCTTCATGAACCGGCGTCTCGTCTGGTTGGTGCTATCTTGTGCCATGTTTGCGTCTATATGCTGTGGAGAGCCCCCGGTTATATAATTTATGATCGATCATGCGATACGTTTCCGCGGTCGTCACTCCCGACGGACGGGTTCCGTTCCGTCGGCTTGCGCGTCGGGTCTCCTCAATACATCACTTTGCCCGCCGAGACGTTGAGGTCCTGCCCGGTCATCCGATCGGCGGAGGGCGAACAGAGGAACGCGGCCGTGTTCGCGACGTCCTCTCTGTTGACCAGTTCGTGCCGAGGGCTCTGGTCCTCGGCGTCCGACCGAACCGCTTCGTACGACCGGCCGGTCGCCTGTGCTTTCTCCTCGAAGACTCGCTGGATGCGGGGGCCGTCGACCGATCCCGGACAGATGGCGTTGACGTTGATGTCGTGGTCACCGACCTCGGCGGCGAGCGTTCGCGTGAATCCGATGAGCCCCATCTTCGAAGCCGCGTACGGCGTCCGCTGCGTGAGCGGCCGCTTCCCCGTCACCGAGGCGATGTTGACGATGCGGCCGTACGACTGTCGTTTCATCGAGGGAAGCAGCGTCCGACAGGTGTAGAACGCCCCCCGGAGGTTCACGTCGAGGGTATCGTCCCACTCCGCCGAGTCGATGGACTCGCACGGCGCGGTCGGTCCCGCGATGCCGGCGTTGTTGACGAGCCACTCCACGCTGCCGAACTCCTCGAGTGCGGTCTCGACCGTCGATTCGACGGACTCGAGGTCGGTGACGTCGGTCTCTACTGCGCGGGCGCGCTTGTCCTCGGCGGTGACGAGTTCGACGGTCTCCTGCATCTCGTCGGGATCGAGGTCGGCGACAACGATGTCGGCTCCGTGTCGTGCCAGTTCGACGCAGATGGCTTGGCCGATACCGCGGCCGCCACCGGTAACCAAGGCTGTGCTATCTTGCTGCATACTCTCTCATCCAGAACCATGATTAATAAAAATTAGGGTTCACGTCAAGTCACGGCCCGTCACACACGCACGTACGTACCGCTCGAGAGCCGGCGTGGGATCGAGTGGCGTCACGAAACGGCCGTCCCAGACGTACCCCCGGAAGAATTAACACGATGAGATGGATGGATCGGGGTATGCCATACAGTGGGTACGAAGATTACTTCGACCGAAAGCTCATCATCTCCGTCGCGACGACCGGGGGGCATCAAGGAAAGGAGGCGAACCCGAACCTCCCGACCCAGCCCGTCGAAGTGGCACGGGACGTCGCCGCCTGTGAGAAGGCGGGGGCGTCGATCGTCCACCTGCACGCCCGTGACGAACGCGGTGAGAAGACGAAGTCGGTCGCTAGATATCAGGAGCTCAGAGACGCGATCGACGAGCACTGCGACGATATCATCGTCAATTTCACCACGGGCGGTGGGGGTATCTACCCGCGAGAAGAGCGCATCGCCCCGGTGCTGGAGACGGATCCGCGGCCGGAGATGGCGACCGTCGACCTCGGTCCCATCAACTTCGGCCAGACGCGGACGGCCGAGAATACGCGCGAACAGAACGAGGAGTACGCCGAACGAATGCGTGAGGCCGGGGTCAAACCCGAGCTCGAACTGTTCAATCCGGGGCACATCCCGGAGGCGGAACACCTCATCGACGAGGGTCTCCTAGCGGAACCCTACTGGGCGACGGTCATCTTCGGGATGCAAAACGGGATGCCGCCCGGTCCTCAAAATATGAAGGCCTTCGTCGACAACTTGCCCGACCCCGTCGAGTGGCAGTGTCTCGCGGTCGGCAAGCACCAACTCCCGATGACGACGGCGGCTATCGCGATGGGCGGCCACGTCCGCGTCGGGATGGAAGACAACGTCTACTACCGGAAGGGTGAACTCGCCGAGAGCAACGCACAGCTCGTCCGCCGGACCGCTCGCATCGCCGATGAACTCGAACGACCCGTCGCGTCCCCCGCGGAGACGCGCGAGATGCTCGGGATCTGAATCTCGAACGCTCCGCGACACCCGAAAAGCGAACGATTTTTCCAGATATATTCGGGAGGTGCGAATCGCCGTTCGGCCGCTGCCACGTGCCGGATTCGTCGGTGCCAGTACCAAGTTCAGCCGTATCGTGCTCGAAAATGAGAGAGATGTCAACTTTCGTCGGATCCGTCTTGTCGATTCCGGCAGCCGACGGAGATCTGCCGTTCGCTCGTCGCCAGAAATCGGTTGTGCAGACGCGAATACTATATACTATGTTGTCGTGTAACATGGTGACACGGAATTCAATTCCTCATCGATATCGAGAAAGTATCTCATGATTCGGTACACACGAACTTTATATACTATCCGAGGCATGCGTACGCATGAACAAGAAAAGCGGCGGTCGACAGGTACAGACCACGATGACCTCACTCGAGATTATCGAGACGTTACGCGAACTGGACAGCGCTCGAGTAACGGAACTCGCAGAGGTGCTCGACCTCTCGCCGAGCACCGTTCACGCCCACCTCTCGACCCTCGTGGATGCGGATTACGTCGTCAAATCTGGGGACATCTACCACCTCAGTCTCCATTTCCTCGGACTGGCCAGCTACGTTCGCAACAGGCGAAACGCCTACACGATCGCCGACTCGTACACCGACCAGCTCGCACGGGAGACGGAGTGTCGGGCCGTCTTCGTCGTCGAAGAGAACGGTCGGGGCGTCTACATGTACACCTACTCCGGGAAACACGCCGTCTGGAAGTACTCCACTGTTGGCAAACGGTTCCACCTCCACCAAACCGCCGCCGGAAAAGCGATCCTCTCCCGTCTCCCCCGAGAGCGAGTCATCGACATCGTCGAGCAGTGGGGGCTCCCGGCGAAAACGGAGAATACCATTACTGACCGGTCCGTGCTGCTCGAGGAACTGGAAGCCATCGAAGACCGGGGTGTCGCGTTCAACGACGAGGAGCAATTGGACGGAGTGAAGGCCGTCGGCGTCCCCGTCAACGGCTCCGATGGCCGTGTCGTCGGTGCCTTCAGCGTCGCCAGTCCCGCGAACCGGATGACCGAAGATCGGTTCGAAGCGGAGATCCCGAAGATTCTGCTCGGCGTCGCAAACGAGTTCGAACTCGAGAACTCGATGTCCTGATGACGACACGACGAGACGGCATATCCATTACAACCTTACGTTCGTAATGGTAGTCGCGGTTCGGACGACAACCCACCTCCGTTAACGTTACACTCGTACTATTGTAAGTATATCACCCGCGTACCGGCAGTCGAGACGTCGGGCCGGCCACGGTAGATCAGCCGTGGGGCGCTCACTGCGCCGAAGAGTCGCTGTCGGACCCGACCTCCTCAACGGCCGTACAGAATGGATCGGCCGGGAGCTTGTGGAGCGAGAGCAGACATCCGACAAGGTCAGTGAAACCGGTGTTCAATTCTCGTTCGTCTAAGTACCATATTTAAATACTAAACTGTATCTTGATAAGTTGGATGTCAGACGGAGGCAAACACAATTCACGACGGGATTCAACGAGCCGATCGACAGCCATCTAACCTGTCTCTTATACACATCTCT
>NZ_AOJI01000003.1 GCF_000336995.1 Halorubrum aidingense JCM 13560
GAGATGTGTATAAGAGACAGGAATTTCTCTGCGTTTTCAGAGAAAAATGCCACGTTGAGAACGCGCTATTTCTTGTGAGTGGTAGCGGACACCGCTCAGAGCCACTCTCAGAAACGTCGCTCCGAGTTCAAATCGCGAGTCACCGTAATAAAAGGTATCAAACACATATGTATAGATAGATGATGATGAACTATTCTACTTTCAGAGATAGCTAGGAACGCAGAGCCGACGGCAGCAGAATCACGTCTCGGACACGTCGCCGTCTGCTGGAACCGATACTTAAACCAACACGATCCAGAGAAGCGAAGGGAATATTACAGGATATGCCCAGCAATTAGCTCATATCGCGACGGCCGACGACCCGTTAGCATTAGGTCGCTGTCCGCGAGACGATCGGGCATGGTTTCTGAAGGCGACCGCGCACCCGACTTCACGGTCCCGTTGGCTGGCGGAGACGGCTACGACGACGTCTCCGAATTCACGCTGTCGGCGGCGATAGGCGACGGTCCGATCGTGCTCGCGTTCGTTCCGGGTGCGTTCACCGGTGGGTGTACCGAGGAGATGTGCACGTTCGGAAGCGAACTGGGCTCCTTCGAGGCGCTCGACGCCTCGGTGTACGGCGTCAGCGTCGATCTCCCGTTCGCGCAGAACGTCTGGATGGAACAAGAGGGGTTCGACGTGCCGATGCTCTCGGACTGGAGCCACGAGGTCACCCGCACCTACGACGTCGTCTATCCGGATATGTACGGTTCGATCGAGTCCGCCCAGCGGAGCGTCTTCGTGATCGACGCTAACGGGGTCGTCACCTACCGGTGGGTCCGTGAGGGCGGGAATCCCGAGTTCGAGCCGTTCGTCGACGACGTCCGAGAGGAGGTGAAAGCGGCGCGCCGATAGCGTCCGACAGCGTGAGTCCGCCCACAGTGCTCCGGGAGCCACGTGACACCAGCCCTAGAGCCACGTGACACCAGCCCTACCGTGAACGGAAACGTTACCTCCTCCCAAAGAGACACCAACGCATGGAGTTAGGACTCAGCGGAGCGTCCGTGTTCGTCGCGGCGGCAAGCAAAGGGCTCGGACTCGGTGCAGCGACCCAGTTCGCCGCGGAGGGAGCAAACGTCGCGATCGCCTCCCGGAGCGCGGACAACCTCGCTGCGGCCCGCGAGTCGATACTCGAAGAGACCGGCTGTGACGACGACGCGGTGTTCACCGTCGAGATGGATCTCGCCGACGCCGACGCGATCGAGTCGGGTATCGCGGCGGCTATCGAAGCGTTCGGCGGACTGGACGTGCTGGTGACCAACCACGGCGGTCCGAACAACGCCTCTTTCGAGGACACCCCCTTAGAAGCGTTCGACGGGGGGTACAACGACGTGCTCCGGAGCACGGTGGTGCAGTGTAAGGCCGCCCTGCCCGCGCTCCGCGACGGCGGCGGCGCGGTCACGCACCTCGTCGCCGCCTCCGCGGCGGAGCCGACCGCACACGGCACGCTCGGTAACGTGTTTCGCCCGGGCATCTACGGGCTCTCGAAAACGCTCGCCAACGAGGAGGGGAAAAACGGGGTCCGATCAAACTGCGTGGCACCGCGGGGAGTGCTCTCCGACCGGATCGAGTCGAAGATCGCCGCGCGCGCCGAACGCGAGGGGCTGACGGAGGCGGAAGTGCGCGAACTCCGCGTCGCGGAACTCCCGCTGCCGGAGATGGGAACGACCGAGGAGTTCGGGAA
This sequence comes from Halorubrum aidingense JCM 13560, assembly GCF_000336995.1. Taxonomy (GTDB): domain Archaea; phylum Halobacteriota; class Halobacteria; order Halobacteriales; family Haloferacaceae; genus Halorubrum; species Halorubrum aidingense. Next base: position 1,724 of record NZ_AOJI01000003.1, read on the forward strand.
AGCGGTCGCGTTCGTCTCCTCTCCGGCAGCGTCGTACGTCACCGGGTCTGTGTTACCCGTCGACGGCGGGTGGAGCTCGCGTCTGCTGTGAACGCCAAATAGCGTTCGCGAGGGCTACGACTCCGGGACCAGAGTCGGCGTCGGGTACGTCCCGCCGTTGACGTGCAGCACTTGTCCGGTCACGAACGACGCGGCGTCCGACGCGAGGAAACAACACGCGTCGGCCACCTCCTCCACGTCACCGAGCCGTCCGAGCGGGGTCGAGCGGATCACTTCTCGCTCGATCCGGTCCCACTCCTCGGTTCGCGTCCGATCGACGTCGATGAGCCCGGGCGAGACGCCGTTGACGCGAATTCCGTCGGCGCCGAGTTCGGTCGCCAGCTGTCGTATCTGTCCGTCGATCCCCAGTTTCGAGCCGTACGAGTGGGCGTGGCCGTGCTTGCCGAGATACACCATCGCGCCGATCAGGCTCACGACCGAGCCGCCGCCGCGGTCGATCATGTCCGGGACGACCGCCTGCGTCGTCTGGAACACGCCCCTGAAGTTGACGGCGAGCACGCGGTCGAGGTCCCGCGTCTCCACGTCGAGAAACGGCTTCGACGGTCGGTAGGTCGCGTTGTTCACGAGCACGTCGATCGGGCCGAGCCGATCGCAGATCTCGTCGACCATCGACCGGATGGCGTCCGGATCGCCGATGTCGGCGAGCGCGACCGCGGCCTCGCTCCCGGTGTCCCGAACGAGACGCGCGGTCTCCGCACAGCCCTCCTCGTCGGAGCGCGCCGTGACTCCCACGTCCGCCCCGGCCTCCGCGAGCCGGACCGCCGTCGATCGGCCGATGTTCCGACTCGACCCGGTGACGAGGGCGGTTTTTCCGGTTAGGTCCATGCGTGTCTCACCTCGATCCTCGCTCGACCCGTCGCGGCGCAGTTAGACATCGAACTCCTCCTGGTAGTCAGTCGCGTCGAGTCGGTCCTCCCGAAGAGGCCAGAACGCGAGCAAGCGCGCCGGCTCCGAAGTGACGGCACGGGACGCGTGCGGGACGTCTGGTGGGATCTCCACCGCGTCGTGAGTGCCGAGCGAGACGCGCTCGCCGTCGACGAGGAAGTCGACCTCGCCCTCGATGACGATCGTCGTCTGCTCCCACGGGTGGCTGTGCTGCGGCTTGTCCTCTCTCTCCGGTCCGATCGTCGTCATGCCGACCATCTGGTCGACGCCTCGGAAGACGACCTGCTCGAATCCGGGCCCTTCCTTCGCGACGGGCGCGTCAGCGAGGTTGTACACCGACGGAATGTTCTCCGGGTCGTATTTGCGGACCATACTCTACCGAACGACGAGACGGACTTAAACTCGTAGGGTGAAACCGCGGCGCTACGCCCGTCAGTTCTCGATCGGCGGGACCGCGACGAACCGCTCCGGCGGCGTGCCGCCGTCCATGATCTCGAAGGTGCACTCGACGAGCGTCTCGATGATTGCCGATCGGGCCCGAACCGACGACGCCGCGATGTGCGGCGTCGTGACGACGTTCTCGAACTCGTGAAGCGGGGAGTCGGCCGGGAGCGGCTCGGTCTCGAAGACGTCGAGTCCGGCACCCGCGATCGTTCCGTCGCGGAGGGCGGCGATCAGCGCTTCGGTGTTGACGATCGGACCGCGCGCGGTGTTGACGAGGACCGCGTCGTCCGCCATCGTCGCGAGCGCGTCGGCGTCGATCATCCCGCGCGTCTCCGCAGTATGCTCCGCGGTGACGATGACGGCTTCGGGCTCCGAAAGGACCGTTTCGAGGTCCGTGAGCGTCGCACCCGTGATCTGGGCGTCGATCTCGTGGACGTACGGGTCGTGCGCGTACACGTCGACGTTGAACCCGTCGAGCAGCCCCGCCAGACGCGATCCGACGTTCCCGAAGCCGACGATACCGACGGACGTGCCCGCGACCGGGCGCGCGTTCGGCACCTCGTCACGCCACTTGCCCGCCTCCAGCGCGCGTTGGCCTATCAGGACGTTCCGCTTGACGGCCAACAGCAGCGTCAGCGCGTGTTCGGCGACCGAGAGCGCGTTCATTCCCGGGGTGTACACGACGGCGACGCCGTGCTCGGCGGCTGCGTCGAGGTCGATGGTGTCGATCCCCGTTCCGATCTTCGCCACGAGTCGCAGCGAGTCGGCATTCGCGAGCACCCGTCGGGTGACCGGCAGCCGAGACGTGGTAAAGAGGACCTCGACGCCGTCGAGCGCGTCGATCAGCGCCTCTTCGGTCGGGTCGACGCCGACTTCGAGCGCGAGGGCGTCGCCGACCGCGCGCTCGAGCACGTCGCGCGGCTTCACGTCCTGGTCGACGAGCGCGCGCGGCGCTCCGCTCGTCATTCCTTCTTCTCCGGTCGAACGTGCGTGACGACCGGGCAGTCCGCGTTCAGCAAGACGTCTTGCGTGACGCTGCCGAACAGCGCCTTGCCGACCGCGGAGCGGCGGCGACCGCCGACGCAGATGTAGCTCGCGTCCTGTTCTTCCGCGTACCGAACGAGTTCGTCGCCGGCGTCGCCGACGAGGCCGACGGCCTCGTAGTCGTCGGTCGTTCGGCTCGCGACGTCGGCGGCCATTTCTTTGGCATACGCCCGAATGTCGTCGACGGGGACGGTTTTACCCGTGTCGCTGAGACTGTCCTGTTCGAGGTCCCGAAACGCGGACTGGCTCAACACGTGGACGACGTGGAGGTCCTCTCCGAACGCTTCGGCGTGCTTTCGCCCCTCGATCACGGCGTTGCTCTCTCGATCGATCCGCTCGACCCCGGCGACAATTGTCATGGTTGCCAACGACTCTGTGACGAGCACTCTTATAGCTTTCAGTGGGACGCCGCGGACGACGCGACGCGAGCCGATTCCGGACGGCCGCCCGTCGCGGCCGTTGTGCTCGTTCAGATCGTCGTTCCGATCGTCGTTCCGATCGTCGTTCCGATCGCCACCTGTACCTGGTTTGCTTGCTCCGTGGTGTTTTTGAGGCGCACCTGCGTTGGTTAGAGAATATGCCTGCCTCTCAGGGCGGATTGCGCGCTGCCGTCGGCAGTTTGCCCCTCCCGAGCTTCGGCGTTGCGGGGATCTGGGTCTCGATCGCCGTCCTCGTGGGGGGCACGCTCGCGCCGCCGCTCGGCGGACTCGAACGCGAGATGCAGCTCGTGCTCGCCGTCTTTCTCTTCGCGCTCGTGTTGTGGCTGACAGAGGCCGTCCCGTACGTCGTGTCGAGCACGCTGGCTCCGGTGCTGCTGTTCGCCCTCGGGCTCGTCCCGGCGTTCGAGGACGCGGTCAGCGGGTTCGCGTCGACGCTCGTCTTCTTCCTGCTGCTGCTGTTGCTCCTCGGGGGGGCGATCTCCAAGGTCGGACTGGGGAAGATCGTCGCGAGCCGGATGCTCTCGACGCAGAGCACGCCGCGGACGACCGTGCGCTCGCTGTCGACGCACATGGTCGGACTGTCGCTTTTGATGCCGTCGGCGGTCGCGCGGGCGGTGACGTTCATTCCCGTCGTCAACCAGATGACCGACGCGTACGGGCTCCCGGACGACGGCGCGTTTCGCAAGGCCTCCTTCATCGTGCTCGGCCACATCAACCCGATCGGGTCGATGATGCTGATGACCGGCGGCGGGATGGCGATCATCACCTCACAGCTGATCAACGAGTCCGTTCGCACGATCACCTGGGTCCAGTGGGCCGTGTACATGATCCCCCCGATGGCCCTGCTGTTCTGGCTGTCGACGGTCAGCGCCCTCATCGTGTACGGCGTCGATGACGACCTGACGCTCACGACGGCGGACGGCGACGGAGAGACCCGAGCGGACGGCGATAACACGGAGGCCGAGCCGGACGGCGGCAGCGCGGGGGCCGAAGCGGACGGCGGCAACACCGAGGACGGAGTCGGCGACGTGTTCGACGTGAACGGAGACGACGACTCGACCGACGGCGAGACAGCGCTGACGCGGGATCAGCGAATCGTCACCCTCGTCATGTTGGGTGCGGTCGTGGCGTGGATCGCCGGCTCCTTCGCCGGAATTCCGACGATCGTTCCGGCGGCCGCGGCCGTCGCGGTGCTCTCGGTCCCCGGCGTGGGTATCGTCGACCGCGACCTGATCGCCGACGTCAGCTGGGGGATCCTCTTTCTCATCGGGGCGATGTTCTCCATCCTCGACGCGATGGAGGCGACGGGGACCCTCGATTACGTCGTCGAGACGCTCATCGCGGTCGTCCCGTTCGGCGCGATGGCGCCGTGGCTGGTGATCGGGACCCTCCTCGTGCTCGCCGTCTTCATCCGCTTGTGGTTCTCGACCGCGTCGGCCGCGATCGTCGTCACCCTGCCGATCATCATGGAGTTCGCGAGCGTCCTCGGCCTCAACGAACTGTACCTCGCGCTGTCGGTGCTCATCGTCGTCGGCTCGACGACGTTCTTCCCGTTCAACACGACGTCGGTGCTGCTCTCGTACGACAAGGGCCCGCTCGGGCTCGGTGACGTGTTCGCCTTCGGGCTCGTGACCATGGTCCACGGGGGACTCGTGATCGTGTTGTCGTGGCTGTTCTACTGGCCCCTCGTCGTGTGACGGCGCAGGCTCGATGCAGCGGTGACGGTGACCCCTTCCGGACCGATCGCTGCCGTTTCCCCGTAGATACGGTTATTCTCCGGCGCGTCAACTGCTCGGACATGAACGACGGACGAGTCCCCGAACTCATCCCGGCGGTGACGCGGCTGGCAGAGACGAACGTACGCGCCGATGACCGTGTGGCGCTGCTGGCACCGACTTGGACCGAGAGGGCGGCCGTGACGGCGCTGTGGTCCGCGTTGACCGCCGTCGGAGCCGACGTGACGACGCTTTCGACGGTCCCGAACGACGTCCGGAACCACCCGCTTCGACCGGTCGTCGCGGGGGCGATCGAGCGGGCCGACGTCGTCGTCAACTGCGGGGCGTACGCCGGGTTCCCGCCGGAGATACTCGAGTTCGTTCGTAACGGCGGCCGGCACCTGAAAGTCTACGCGACGGTCGACGCGCTCACCGGCGGGACGGCGGCGGCGCATCTCGACCCCCGAACGGCCCGTCGGATGCGCCGAGACGTCGAGTGGGTCGCCGATCGACTGACCGCGGCCGACGAGCTCCGTCTCACCGCGCCGAGCGGAACGGACGTGACGGCCTCGGTGACCGGGATCACGGCCCGCAAGAGCCACGGAGACGCGGCCGCCCAACACGGTCACACCGCCTTCCCGACCGGCGAGACGGACCTCACCCCCGTGCCGGGGTCCGCGGCGGGAACGATCGTCGTCGACACGTCGATGAGCCGCATCGGGCGCGTCGACACGCCGATCGAACTGACCGTCACGGACGGACGGGTGGTCGGGATCGACGGCGGGAGCGAGGCCGATCGGCTCGCGAGGACGTTGGACGAGTACGCAGACGGGTGTCGGTCGGTCGGTGAGTTCGGCTTCGGAATGAATCCCCGGACGCGACCGACCGGCGTTGCGACAAACGACAAGAAGCTCCGCGGCACGGCCCACGTCGGCCTCGGCGACGTCACCGCCTGGCCGACCCTGACCGGCACTCCGGCGGTCGACGCGGGGCGGCCGGCGCCGCTGCATCTCGACGGAATCTGTCGGTCAGCGACCCTCCGTCTCGACGGGGAACTCGTGATCGACGACGGATCGCTCGTCGCTCACAGTTGCTGAAAGTGCCTCCGGTGTTTCGCGTGAAGACTGTGAAAAATAGCGCTCGGACGAATCGACAGAACGCGTCCGGAGTGGGGCTGCGCGAGCCCGGAGCTACGCGAGCCGCTTTTCGAGCGCGGGCTTGACGTACGGCCCGACGAGGATCAGGATGATCGCCGCCGTGATGAGCAGCGACAGCGGCTTCGTCACGAAGATGTCGTAGGAGCCGCCGGAGATCTGAAGCGATCGCATGAGGTTCTCCTCGGCGATCGGTCCCAAGACGACCCCGAGCACGAACGCGATTATCGAGTAATCTTTCCGCACCATGATGTATCCGAAGAACCCGAGCAGGAGGACGGTGATCACGTCGACCCAGTTGGAGCGAAGCGTGTAGCCGCCGACCATCGATAACACGAGGATCATCGGGATGATGATGTGGGTGTCGATCAGGGTGAGCTTGGCCAGGCGAGTGACGACGAGCACGCCGATCAGGATGATGAAGATGTTGCCGATCAGGAGCGCGATCAGAAACGCGTAGGTGATGTGCAGGTCGGTCTCGAACAGCTGCGGGCCGGGGCGCAGTCCGTGCATCAGCAGGCCGCCGAGCAGCACGGCGGTCGAGCCGCTGCCGGGGATCCCGAACGAGATGGTCGGGATCAGCGACCCGCCGATGGTGCCGTTGTTCGACGCCTCACTGGAGATGACGCCGAGGGGGTTGCCGTTACCGAACGAGCCGGGGTCGTCGGAGCTCCGCATCGACTCGCCGTACGCGAGGAAGTTCGAGACGGTCGCGCCGGCGCCCGGAATCGCACCGATGAACATGCCGATGTAGCCGGATTTGATGATCGTCCCGGGGTGCGAAAGCGTCTCCTTGACGCCGGAGAGCGTGCTTCCGGTCAGATCGATATCGCCGTCCGCGATCCCGCCCTCTTGGCCGGCGAGCTTCAGCATCTCGGCGATCGCGAACATCCCGATGAGCGCCGCGATGAAGTCGATGCCGTCGTAGAGCCCGAGGCTCCCGTAGGTGTACCGGAGCTCCGGGGAGTTCGGGGCGATGCCGATCGTCGTGATCAGCAGCCCGGCCGCGCCGGCGACGAGCCCCTTGACCATGGAGCCGTCGGCGACGATGGTGATCATCGAGAGTCCGAGGATCGCCATCAGGAAGTACTCGGGCGAGCCGAACAGCAACACGGCCTCGATCAGGATCGGCGAGATGAGCAGCAGCGTGATCACGGAGAGGAACCCGCCGACCGCGGACGCGGTCGCGGACATCGAGAGCGCGTCGATGGCGCGTCCCTGCTTCGCCATCGGATAGCCGTCGAACGTCGTCGCGGCCGCCCCGCCGGTCCCCGGCACGTTCACCAGGATGGCGGAGATACTGCCGCCGTACATCGCGCCGCTGTACATGCTCACGAGCAGGATGATCGCGTTGATCGGGCCCAATGGGAGCGTCAGGGGCAAGATGATCGCCATCCCGAGCGAGGAGCCGATCCCCGGGAGAGCGCCCGCGATCATGCCGAGCGTCAGCCCGATGACCACCCAGAGCGGCGTCGGCCAGCTGAAGACGAGCGAAAGCGCCTCGGAGAAGGCGGCGAAAGCCATCTAGAACACCCCGCTGGTGAGGAAGATTTCACCGCGGTCGAGCGGGACGCCGAGCACCGACATGAAGCCGAACGCGATCGCGAAGCCGATGACGGCGAGCACGCCGGTGAGGTGCCACGGCTGTTTAAACCAGTACCCGTACGCGACGACGAACAGCGGCGTCGCCCAGAGGATACCGATCGCGAAGCCGACCGCGGCGTATCCGGTGATAACGAGGGCCGTAAACACCGAATCGTGGATCGGTCGCCCGACAGTGGAGAACTCGTTCCGGTCGGTCTGCGCCGTGTCGGCCCCCGCTTGTTGCTGCTCTTCGGCCTTTTGCTGGCGCTTCTCGAAGTCCTCGTCGGCCTCGAAGACGCCCGCCGACTCCTCGACGACGGCTCGAAGCCCCTCGGGGAGGTACTTCGAGAAGAAGATCAAGAGCGCACCGACGAACACGACCGACCCCGTCAGTCGCGGGAAGCGCGCGGCCGCACTGATGTCGAAGCGGAACGTCTCGACGAGCGCAAAGCCCGACCCGAGGATGAGCACGATCAGGAGGACGCGCTCCTGATCGAACCGTTCGGACAGCCGTCGATACAGCGATTTACGTGACATGCTTGCGTGGTACTGGTGTTTGAGTGGTATTAATACACATGGTCTCGGCTGGTGGTGCGGCAGATGACAAACCCGCGGTGGGAAAGCGGTGCGCCTACTGGCTCGCGGCGTCGCGGACCGCTTCGAGGTCGACCTGTTCGGGGATCTGTTCGAACGCGTCGGCGACGGCGTTGGAGGCGCTCTCGGGGCCGCCGTACTCGACGACGTTACCGGTCTCTTCGGACCAGCTCTGGACCTCGTCGGTCTGGAGGGCCGCTTCGAGTGCCTCCGTCAGCACCTCGATGTGGTCCTCGGAGGTCCCTTCCGGGGCGAAGACGCCGCGGACGAGCTGCCCGAGGAAGTCGATGTTGTCGTAGCCGAGGTCGGTGGTGCTCGGAATGTCCGGGAACACTTCGGAGCCCTGACTCGATAGACACGCAAGGACGTCGATGCGGTCGTCTTCGGCCGCGCCAGCGGCGCCGGTGTCGGTGGCGATCGAGACGGGCACCTCGTCGGAGATGGTCGCCTGAACGGCCGGGCCGGTCCCGTCGTAGCCGACGTATCGGTCCCACTGGAGGTCGTAGCTGTCGTTCCCCTTCATCAGGAGAGCCAGCACGTGGTCGACGCCGCCGCGTTCCTTCCCCGAGAAGATTTCGAGCTCGCCGTCGGCGTAGCGGTCGATCATGTCTTCGAAGCCCTCGATCTCGTAGCTGGGGTTCGCGACGACGACGAACGGCGTCCGCGCGTACGTCCCGATACCTTCGAGCTTGGTCATGTCGTACTCCGGCGGGTTGACCATCGCCGAGACGGGCGTGGACGGCGGGTTGAACCCACCGATGGTGTAGCCGTCGGGATCGGCGTTGTACAGCTGGCCGGTGCCGCGAAGCGACGCCGCACCGGGGACGTTCTCGATCGCGATGTTCGTACCGAGTTCGTCTCCCATGTGGCTGATGAACTGGCGGGCGTACGTGTCGGTTCCGCCGCCCTCCGAGAAGGGGATGATGTACGTGATGTCTCCGTCGGGGTACTCGCCGTCGCCCCCGCCCGAACAGCCGGCGAGGCCGGTCATCGCCGCCGCCGATGCGGCACCGGTGTACTTGATGTAGTCACGACGGGTAGCAGACGATCGATCGTTATTGTCTCCCATACAAACGTAACGAAAGTCAGAACCCTATTTGAATCTTTTGGTACACGACTCTATTAAGAAATCGAGTTTATTTACGAACGCATCGGTAGAACCCGAGAACGTGCAGTATTCCAATTGTTGGCGGCGAAAATGAGGAGAATAGATATTATAAACGGATACCGGGTGGATCAGAAGAAAGTGAAGTCACCGTCCTCGACGACGACTTCGCCGTCGAGTTCGAGCGTCGGTTCGGCCATCATCGCGTCGAAGTGAACGGGTGCGCGGGTGGTGCCGCCGAGGTTGCTGCTGGTGCCAATCCCGAAGTGGACGTTGCCGTAGCGACCGTGGTCGTTCGAGAACCAGCCGTTGAAATCGGGACACTCGGGGTTCATACCAACCGCGAGCTGGGCGATGTTGTAGACGGCCGGGTCGTCGTGTTCGGCCCAGACGCGCGCGATCTTCTGCGCCTCCTTGCCCCCTTCAACCGAGGTGACCGCGCCGTCTTCGATCTCCATCCGAACCGGCTCCTCGAGGACGCCGATGTCGAGGTTCGGGATCGCGCCGTCGAAGACGACGGTCCCGTCGGTGCCGCCCTCGACCGGAGAGATGTTCGCCTCGATGTGCACCAGCGCGGTGAACTCGCCCGCCTCGTCCGCGATCCCGGGGTGTGAGTTGCCGTCCCGACCCTCCAAGTCGACGGTGACGTCCGTCCCCTGCGGGGACGTGACGCGCGCCTCGCTCGCCTCGGAGAACTTCCGCGCCATCTCCTCGCAGTGGGGGCGCATCCCCTCGTAGTCGGCGTACAGCCCGCCGCGGATGAGCTGTTCGTCGGTGAACTTCACCATGCTGATGACGCGCGCGCCGTTCTCCTTCGCCTCGGCGGTCGCGCTGGAGTGAGTGATCGACCGGTGGACCGGCGTGATGATCACGTCGGCCTCCATCATCGCGGCCGCGACGGTGTCTTCGGGCTCGTTGCCGTCGTACTCGCGGGGGTCCATCATCGTCATCGTCACGTTGGCGTCGCGTTCGTTGGCCGCCGCGGCGACGCGCTCGGCGACGTCCGCGACCTGCCAGTCGGTCACGACCAGCACGTCCTCGCCGGCTTCGATCGCGGCGCAGGTGTCGACGACGATACTCGCTCCTTTCATCTCTTGGATGGAATCCATGTCCCGACAACACACAGCGGGCTACTAATACGTTCCTGAACCGGTCGGTCGCGTTCCTGAACCGGTCGGTCGAGCTCCCTGCCGCGCCCGGGTACCCGATGCGCCGAATTCGGGAGCCGGCCGCGAATACTCACAGGATCGAGACATGTGATCGGATCGCACCGACGTGTTTATGTATTTCCCAATGATCGATCGATCTGGTCATAATGTTAGACGTCGAAATGGCGGCGGCAGCACGGGGTATCGTCGAGGACTGTCTCGACGTTCAGCCCGGCGAGGAGGTCCTCGTTATCGCAGACGCGAGAAAAGAGCGAGTCGCACGGAGTATCGCCCGAGCCGCGGCGGGAGCGGGCGGCGAGGCGATCACGATGACGATGCCGCTTCTCGAGAGTCACGGCAACGAGCCGCCGACGACGGTCGCGGAGGCGATGGCCGCCGCAGACGTCGCGTTCACCTGTACGAGCCACGCGATCACGCACACGCGGTCGCGACTGGCGGCCGCGGAGGCCGGCACTCGGTTCGGGATCCTCCGGAGCGTCACCGAGGACATGATGGTCGAGGGCGCGATGAGCGTCGACTTCGAAGAGCTCCGCCGACGGACCGAGGCGGTCCGCGACGTGCTCGACGCGGCCACCGAGGCCCACGTCACGAGCGACAAGGGCACGGACATCACCTTCAGCCTGGAGGGCTGCTCGGCGTTCTCGCTGGACGGCTACTACCACGAGAACTACGGCTTCGCGACGCTCCCGCCGGGAGAGTCACCCACCCACCCGGCGGAGGGGACCGCGAACGGCGAGATCGTTATCGACGTCTCGATGGACAACCTGGGACAGGTCGACGAGCCGATCACCCTGGAGGTCGAAGACGGCTTCGTCACCGACGTCACCGGCGGCGACGACGCCGACGAACTCCGGCGCATCATCGACGAGAACGACGAGAACGCCGGCAACATCGCGGAGTTCGCGATCGGCACCAACCCCGAGGCGAAGCTCATCGGCAACCTCGCCGAGGACAAAAAGAAGGCCGGAACAGTCCACTTCGCGGTCGGCGACAACGAGTCGCTCGGCGGCACGCTCAAAAGCGACATCCACCTCGACGGCGTCGTCCGGACGCCGACCGTCCGGCTCGACGGCGAGGTCGTCGTCGACGACGGCGCGCTCGTCGAGTCGATCTTCGACTGAGCAAACGGAGCCGATCGGAAGTCGCGACGACTGACGTTTTTTAACGACGGCAGATCCGGCTAGACCCGGTTACACCCGATCGAGGTCCCGAGCGAACGCCGTGCCGCTCATCAGGAGCCGCGCGGTCCGGTCGATGGAGACGGCGTCGATCGTCCGCGCTCCGTCGCCGGCGGCGGCCCCGGTTTCGACGCCGATGCGAATCGTCCCCTTCGGGTGCCCGATCCGAACCGCCTCACCCGAGCCGCGGGCGACCGCCTCGGTGACCGTTCCCGGTACCCGCGTCGCGGCGGCGAGACACATGGCCCCGGTGGTCGCGTAGGCGTGATGCGGGTGTCCGGTCGAGACCATTCGCGCGACGACGTCGACGTCGGCCGCCTCGACCGTCGATCCGACGGTCGTCGCATATGCCGTCGGCGGGGCGACGACGGCGATAAACGGCATGGTCGGTCGCTCGTCGACCGCGTCCGCGGGGTCGTCGACCAATCCGAGTTTCACGCACGCTGCACCGCGAATCCGTTCGAGTCGGTCGAGGAGGCCGTCCCGCTCCGCGAGGGTCGCGGGCGATTCGGTCCCGTCGAGCCCGAGGTCCGCGGCCCGCAGGAACACCGTCACGTTCGTCGCGTCGACGATGGAGACCGTGTACGTCTCCCCGTCGACGGCGAGTTCGTCGGTCGGGTTTCCGGTCGGGAGCGTGGCGCCGAGCATCCCGCCACCGGGATCGAGGTACCGCGTGGGAATCCGCGCGCCGGACCCGGGGACGCCGTCGATCTGACAGGACCCGTACGGCGTCGGCTCCCCGTCGACGACGGGCACGTCCTGTTCGAGCAGCGAGTCGGTGTTCTCGCTGTAGATCCGCACCGTCGTGGTCGGCTCGGTCGCGTCGACGAGCCCCTCGAGGACGCCGTAGACGCCGACGGCGCTCGCGAGGTTCCCGCAGTTACCGTCCCAGTCGACGACCGCGTTCTCGATGCCGACCTGCGCGTATCGGTACCGCAGATCGGCGTCGTCGCGGTCGGCCGCGTCCACGAGCATGAGCTTGCTCGTGTGCGTGTGTGACCCGCCCAGCCCGTCGACCTGAAGGGGGTCCGGCGAGCCGAACAGTTCGAGGACGAACTCGTCACGCGCCGTCGGGTCCTCGGGCAGGATCGCGCTCGACGCGAAGAAACCCTTGCTCGTGCCGCCGCGGATGAGGTGACCGTCGACTCCGCGTTGGTGTCGTGAGCGGTGGTGAACCATGCGCACAGATGACGCCCACGGGAAATAAGCCTACGCGATCGGCCGCGAAAACGTCTTAGTGGGCGGCGTCGAGCGGACGGTATGAGCGGACCACGCAGTACGAGCGACCCAGGCAGCACGAGCGAATCGAGGTCATCGTGCACGATCGCGGCCGCCGGCGACGCGATCGTCACGCGACGACTCACTCCCGCCGCGGACGCTGACCGACAGATCGGCGACCTCCGCGGCGTCATCGACGACGCCGACGCCGCGGTGGCGAACCTCGAAGTCGTCCTGCCAGAGCGGGACGCCGCCGCGACGCCGCTGCCGCCCGTTCCGTCGCAGTACCAGTACCTCAGCCCGCTGGCCGGCATCCTGATGCGGGCCGAGCCGTTCGTGCTCGACGAGCTCGACGCGTTCGGGTTCGACCTGTTCGCGACCGCGTCGAACCACTCCTTCGACTACGGCCGGCACGGAATGCGGTCGACGATGGACGCCCTCCGGGAGCGCGAACTGCCGTTCGCCGGGATGGGCGAGTCGCTCGCGGACGCCCGGCGTCCCGCGTACGTCGACACCCACGGCGGCCGAGTCGGGTTGGTCGCCGCGAACGCCAGCATCGCGCCGGGGAGCGAGGCCGGCCCCGCCTCGGCCGACCACCCCGGACGAACGGGGATCAACCCCCTCCACCTCCGCTGGATACACGGGGCGTCCGCCGACGGGCTCGCTCGTCTCCGGGAGTTGCGCACGGACCTCGGCCTCGACGACCTCCACGAGACGTGGCTGGTCCGCGAGGACCCCGACTGGAAGGACCGCCCCTACGAGCGGTTCCTCCACGCGTTCTTCGAGGAGGTCGACGACGAAGCGCTGCCGAGCGTCCGGTTCGAGCCCCTCGCGGACGAGCGACAGGCGTACCTCGATTCGGTCGCGGTCGCGGCGGAGCGAGCGGACTACGCGATCGCGAGCCTGCACGGGCATCAGGCGCCCGGTGGCGTGCGGAACACCGACGAGACCCCCGACTACGTCCGGTCGTTCGCGCGCGACTGCATCGACGCCGGAGCGGACCTCTTCGTCGGGACCGGTCCGCACGTCCTGCGCGGGATGGAACTGTACCGCGGGCGGCCGGTGTTCTACTCGCTCGGCAACTTCGCGTACCAGACCGAGACCATCGAGCGGCTGCCCGCGGAGAGCTACGACTACTACGGCGTCGACGATGCGACCGACCCGGCGGCGCTGTTCCGCTCGCGCTACCGCGACGCGAACGGGGACCCAAAAGGGAGTCTCGCCCGAGACGGGTACTGGGAGACGATCGTTCCGGTCTGTGAGTTCGAGGACGGCGAGTTGGCGTCGCTGCGGCTGTACCCGTGTTCGCTCGGCCAAGAGCGCGCGCTTCCGCGGCGCGGAACGCCGGCGCTCGCGAGCGGCGATCGCGCCGAGGAGATACTCGCCCGGTTCGCCGCCCTCTCGGAGCCGTTCGGAACGGAGGTCTCGGTCGAAGACGGGGTCGGGATCGTCAGCCGCTGAGCCCGTCGGCGGCGGCGTCAGTTTCGGAGGGGAGCGCGTATCAGTCGAGAACGATCTGTGCCGGGCCGAGCGCGTCGTGTGCCCCCTTGTCGAGCGTGACGTCCACGGCAGTCCCGAACGAGTCGAGACCGGCGAACTCGTGGGTGACGTTCTCCTCGATCGGGACCGCGCCGCTCGCGACGAGTTCGCCGGCGAGCGTCCCCGTGTCGACTCCCGGGCCGAGGTCGGCGACGCCCTTCCGCGGGTTCTCGAAGCGGACAGCCTTCGATCTGGCGGCGCGGGGCGTCGTCTCGACGTCGCCCGAGATGTGACCGACCTGCAGGACCGTCCCGCCGCGACGGACTGCGCGGAACGCCTGTGCGAGCGGGTCGTCGCCGGCGGTCGCGTGCGACTGGGTGCCGCCGACCGCTTCGATCGCCACGTCTGCTCCGAGTCCCCCGGTCGCCTCGCGAACCGTCATGACGGGATCGGTCTCGGTCGCGTCGATCGGGATCGCGCCGTTGGCCGCGACGAGTTCCAGCGGCCGGTCCCGGACGTCTGCGGCGTACACCGTTCTCGCTCCGAAGCGCTTCGCGAGCAGAGCGCACTGGAACCCCATGACGCCGGCGCCGATGACGAGCACGTCGTCGCCGGGATCGATCTCGGCGTCGGCCACGCACAGCACGGAACTCGCGAGCGGCTGGAGCGCGGCGCCCTCGGCGTCGGAGACGCCCTCCGGGATCCGCTGGATCGGCTCGACCGGGAGTCGAACGTACTCCGCGAGCGCCCCCGGGCGATCGTAGCCGATCGCCTCGGTGTTCGGACAGTAGTTCTCGTACCCGGACCGGCAGTACGGGCACTCTCCGCAGTGGATCTTGCCGGGCGCGTACACGCGGTCGCCGACCTGGTAGTCGTCGACGTCCGGGCCGCACTCGGCGACGACCCCGCAGAACTCGTGGCCGAACAGCTGTACGCCGGAATCTGCGTCCCGGATCTGGCGTTTCACCGCGTCGTAGTGGGCGACCGACTCGCCGCGGTAGAGCAGGCACTCGGTCACGCTCAGTTGCACTCGCGACACGTCGATGAGGACCTCTCCGGTGCTCGGCTCCGGGCGGGGGATATCGGCGACGTCGAACGACTCGAACTCGTCTATCACGACTGCGTCCATACCGCTCCCCTCAGCGGCCGCACGAATATATCCTCGGGCGGCGACAACGACGGCGATAGCGACGGTGGCAACGACGGCGACAACGACGGTGAGAACAGGTGATGACAACGGGAGGACGAAACGTCTATGTCCGTTCATCATAGATGATCACTGGAGATGCAAATCGTCACCGACCAGGATGTCGTCGTAGTCGGCTGTGGGATCGCCGGGCTGAGCGCGGCCAATCGCGCGGTCGAGCGGGGACTCGACGTCACTGTCATCGAGAAGTCGCCGAAAGCGAAGCGGGGCGGGCACACGCGACACAGCGAATCGTTCAGAGTCGCGTCGTCGGATTCGAACCTCGAGGAGTACGGGTACGAGTACAACATCGACGACTACACGCCCGACGACTTCTACGCGGATATCATGAAACAGACGAACGGACGGGCCGACGAGGACCTGGCCCGGACCATCGTCGACAACATCGGCCCCACGATCGACTGGCTCACCGAGCGCGGGGTGAGCTGGGACATGGAGCCGCTCAACGTCGGATACACGGTCGCGCGGACGTTCTTCGACGGCGAGGAACTCGTCGCGGACCTCGTGGAAGCCGCCGAAGAGGAGGGCGCGACGTTCGAGTACCGCACCGAGGCCCGCGAGATCCTGTTCGACGACGGTGCGGTGTCGGGGATCCGAGCGCGCAACGACGACGGTGACGTCGAATACCACGCCGACGCCGTGATCGTCGCCGCCGGCGGCTACGAGTCGAGCGAGGAGAAGCGGACCCGGTACTACGGCTCCGACTACGACGCGATGAAGGTCCGCGGCAGCCGGTACAACACCGGCGAGGGGATCGAGATGGTCCTCGACGCGGGGGCCCGCGCGGACGGCCAGTGGGGCGGCGCCCACATGGCGCTCATCGACAGCGAGTCGCCCGACTACGAGGGCGGAGCGAACCGCGTCGACGGGTACCAGTATGGCGTGCTGTTGAACCACGATGGCGAGCGCTTCTTCGACGAGGGCGAGGACGCCCGGGCGCACACGTACGCCAAGCTCGGCCGGATCATCTTCGAGGAGCCCGGCCACGAGGCGTTCATCGTCATCGACGACCCGCTGAAACAGCACATGCGCGCGACCGGGCCGGGCGATTGGGTGACCGGCGACACCGTCGAGGAAGTGCTCACCGAACTCGGCTGCGAGGAGCCCGAAGAGGGCGCCGCGACGGTCGACGCGTTCAACGCGGCGACGGACCCCGGAGAGTTCGACCCCGATTCGCTCGACGGAAACCACACCGACGGGCTAGATCTCGAGAAGTCCAACTGGGCGCTGCCGCTCGATGAGCCCCCCTACCACGGATACCGGGTCACCGGCGGGATCACATTCGGCTTCGGCGGCGCGGCGACGGACGACCGCGCCCGCGCGCTCGACACCATCGGCCGCCCGATCACGGGGCTGTACGTCGCGGGCAACACCACCGGAGGGCTGTTCTTCGACAACTACCCGGGCGGAACCGGCCTCGCGAACGGGGCCGTGTTCGGGAAGATCGCCGCCGAGGAGACCGCCGAATACGTCGGAGCGGCGGAATGAGCGACGAACTGGTCGGCGACCAGCGCGCGATCGGGTGTTCCATCGTTCGCGGCGGCACGAGCAAGGGCGTGTTCATTCCCCGAGCGAACCTGCCGGCCGAGAACCGCGACGAGGCGATCCTCTCGCTGTTCGGCAGTCCCGACGACAGGCAGATCGACGGGCTCGGCGGTGCGACGTCGACGACCTCGAAGCTGATGATCGTCTCCCCGAGCGATCGCGAGGGGGTCGACATCGACTACACGTTCGGGCAGGTGGCCGTCGAGGACGCGGTCGTCGACTACGGGGGGAACTGCGGGAACCTCACCTGTGCGATCGGCGCGTTCGCCGTCGACGAGGGGATGGTCCCGGTCGATGACGACGACGACGCGGTGACGATAGCGCTGTACAACACGAACACCGACGCCGATATCACTCAGACGGTGCCGCTGTGTGACGGCCGCGCGGCGAGCGTCGGCGACTTCAAGATCCACGGCGTGCCGGGAACCGGCGCGCAGATCGACACGACGTTCCACGATCCGGCCGGCGCGATGACGGACGGCTTGTTCCCGCTCGGCGGCCCGACGATCGAAATCGACGTCGACGGGGAGACGATCGAGACCACCGTGCTCGACGTCACGACCCCGATCGCGTTCGTCCGCGCGGCGGACATCGGACTCACCGCCACCGAGGGTCGCGCGGAGATCGACGGCGACGCGGACCTGCTCGAGCGACTCGAACGGATCCGAGGGACGGTCGCGGTCGAACTCGGCTTCGTGGACACTCCCGAGGACGCCTCGATCGAGACGCCCGGCTACCCGAAACTCGTCTTCGTGGCCCCGCCGACGGACTACACGACGCCGGAGGGAGGCGACGTCGCGGCCGAGGAGATCGACCTGACGGCGAGGTACATGAGCATGGGGAAACTCCACCCGGTGTACGCCGTCACCGGCGTCTCCTGTACCGCTGCGGCGGCACAGCTTCCCGGAACGATCCCCAACGAAGTCGCCGACGACCCCGGTTCGACGGTCACGCTCGGGCACCCGAAGGGGACGATGGCGGCGACCGCCGAGGTCGATCAGTCGGTCCCAGCGGTCGAGTCGGTGACCGTCTACCGGACCCAGCGTCGGCTGATGGACGGGACGGGATACTACCGCCCGGAGTGAACGCCGCCGCCCCGCCGCTCGCATAGCGACTCGCGTTCGGGGGGCGAAAATCGACCGACCGGGGCTTCCAAGCGAATCGGTCGTAATGAATTGACATCCGTCTCGTCCCGCGATGCGGGACAATTATTACCCTCGGTCGTTTTTGTGACGATATGACAGACACGTCGGACCGGTCGCGGGTCAAAGCGGTCGAGACGACACTCGACATCGTCCAGTTCCTCCATCAGGCCGGGTCGGCGAGCATCGACGCGGTCGCCGACGGGGTCGGAATCGGGACGAGCACGGCACACCGCCACCTCACCACGCTACACGAGCGCGGGTACATCGTTCGCGACGGGAACGAGTACGCGTTGAGCCTCCGGTTCCTGACGCACGGGGGACGGCGACGGGAGACGCTCCCCGCGAACGAACTGATACACCGGAAAGTCAGACAGCTGAGCGAGGAGACGTCGGAACGCGTCCAGTTCATCACCGAGGAGCACGGCGAGCGGGTGTACATGTACACCCACGCGGGCCCCGACGCCGTCAAGACGGACGCGACGATCGGCAAGCGCGGCCCGCTACACGTGAGCGCGGCGGGAAAGGCGATCCTGGCGAATCTGCCGGCCGACCGCCGAAAGCAGATCCTCGACGGGACCGCCGCTCCCGAAACGGCCGAGCGAGAAGCGCTCGACGCGGAGCTCGAAACCGTCAGAGATCGGGGGTACGCGTTCAACGACGAGGAGTCGACCGTCGGGCTTCGGGCGGTCGGCGTACCGATCCGACACGGGAGCGACACGGTGCTCGGAGCGATCAGCGTGTCGGGACCGGCCAACCGCCTGACGGGCGACTACTTCCACGAGGAGCTACCGAACCTCCTGTTGGGTACCGTTAACGAGATCGAGTTGAACATCGAGTACTTGTAAATTGACGTATACCCGAATTAGAGATATTTGACTCGGTTATCAGAGCAATCCCCCGTTTTACGGCAGTATATCGCCGTGAATCGAGCATCTGTACGGTACCGAGAGATGGAAATCCCGCAATGCGGGATGATGAAGCGAAGAGTGGGTCCACAGGCGGGGCGGCCGTTCGAGCGATTTTCGAGGAACGCCCGCTATTCGGCGGAAGTTCGTAGAAAGATACTACAGATGAGACAGGTATCCGCCGTAGTCCGTCCCGCATCGCGGGACATAATATAGATGATCAATAGTGATTATTTGGGGCAAACACGCAGAAAAAGGGATGGTACCGACGAGGAAAGATACCGACGAGGGAAGGGACGGATGCGGGCGGTCAACGATCGGAACAGCCTCGAGGGCGATCCCGACGGGCATCGCGGCGGCATTTCAGAGACGTATTCAATTACAATCGCATGCTTGTAATGAGTATGGCAGCCGGACAGGCCCGGCGCCGCCGGTGCGGGTCGAAGAACCGACCGGCGCACCGAGTTGCACCCGCCGAACGATCGACGAGAGATATAGTATGAAATGTTAAATCTTTAGAGTCATGTGCTATAAATTATATAATTAGTACCGCCGCGCCCACCGCTGGCCTCGGCACGGTGATCAGGGGTTCGCGGCGGCACAGCCGGTTGCGACCACCCACAGCAACAGCGGAATCGGGAGCTACAGCTGGGGACGCCGTGGGCCTGCGGGACTCGGCGAAGCGCGCTCAGGTTATCGATGGTAAGACGGCAGAGCCAGTCGTCCGTGACTCGGACCGTGCGTCGATCGGTGACGACGCGTTCTCGAGACGTGTCGCTCGACGACTACACGGCTACGTCTCGCCGCGCGTGGATCGACGTTTGGGGGCCGGTCCAGATGCGTAATACTCAGAGATCGTGTATATCTGTAGAAGTGGTAGTTAGAGCGCGTGTCGACACGCGGTTGAGTTGCTAGTATCGTGCGATAGTTTTGATCGGTTCCGGAAGTTGAAGTCGTTCTACTCGGAGACTCCGTCTAATCGATCAGTTATATAGTCGCAGATCGGGAATTGCGGTGAGTTATCTATTTAAATGGCCGATAGCGGCCGACAAGAGCGGATCGCGACGGGGTCACCCGGTGTCGGGCTCGAGGTACGCTTCGGCTTCATCGTCTGAAACTTGCTCGAAGGACTCGTAGAACTGGCCGACCGAGCTGAAGTGCGGCGGCGTTTCGACGCAGATCACCGCATCGGCTTCCGCGAGGAGCCGTTCGGCCGTGTCGGGGGGTGCGACCGGGACGGCCAAGACGACGTGCTCGGCGCCCGCGGCCCGGATCTGCCGGAGACACGCGATCGTGGTCGCGCCGGTCGCGACGCCGTCGTCGACGACCACCACCCGCTTGCCGTCGACGTCGAGCGGAGGGCGGTCACCCCGATAGCGCTCGACGGTCGCCCGTGCGGTCTGGCGCTCGCGCTTGATCTGCGCGTCGAGAGACGCGTCGTCGACGCCGAACTGGGCGATCAGCGAGTCGTTCAGCCAGACCGTCCCGTCGCTGGCGACGGCCCCGACGGCGAGCTCCGAGTTCTGTGGCGCCCCGAGCTTCCGGGCGACGACGATGTCGAGGGGGACGCGAAGGCGGTCCGCGACGACTCGCCCGACCGGGAGCCCCCCGCGCGGCACCGCGAGGACGATATCGGCCTCAAGGTCGTGATCGTCGAGGACGTCCGCGAGTTGTCGGCCGGCGTCGGTTCTGTTTGTGAACATGCGGTGTTACCTCAGCGGTGTGCTTCCGGTGGGTCCTTCGTCGGACAGCCAGTTGAATCGTTCGGCGGATCGGGTCCCCGACGGCCGTGGATCGGTCTACGAGGGACTTAGTCACGAATATTTATGAAGGTTGTGTGTGATGTACGAGTATGTCTCACGTATTCAAATCGCCGGCGTCGTACGTCCAAGGCCGCGGAGTCGCCGACGCGATCGGCACGCACGTCGACTCGCTCGGAAGCGAGTGCGTTCTGTTGGCCGACAAAGTCGTCCTCGACCTGGTCGGGGATCGGGTCCTCGACAGTCTCGAAGCGGCGGGGTTGGGAGCGCGGTCACTCGAGTTCAACGGCGAGGCGTCGGAGTCGGAGATCGAACGCATCGCGGCGGCCGTCGACGAGCACGGTGCCGACGTCGTCATCGGCGCCGGCGGGGGAAAGGCGCTCGACACGGCGAAAGCCGTCCGCAAAGAGACCGGCGGAGCGATGGTATCGATGCCGACCGTCGCCTCGACCGACGCTCCGACGAGCGCCCTGTCGGTCATTTACAGCGAAGCGGGGGAGTTCCAGTCGTACTGGTTCTACGAGCGACACCCCGACCTCGTGCTGGTCGATACGGCGATCATCGCGGACGCGCCCGCCCGGTTCTTCCGATCCGGAATCGCCGACGGACTCGCGACGTGGTTCGAGGCCGACGCGACGCGCCGATCGGCCGGGGAGAACGTCGTCGGTGGAACCCCCACGCGGGCGGGACACCGGCTAGCGGAACTCTGCTACGAGACGCTCCGCGAACACGCGATCACGGCCGTCGACGGCGTCGAACAGGGTGCGGTCACGGAGAGCGTTTCGGCCGTGACGGAGGCGAACACGCTGCTCAGCGGGCTCGGCTTCGAGAGCGGTGGGCTGGCCGCCGCGCACTCGATACACAACGGGTTGACGCAGTTAGACGCGACGCACCACGCGACGCACGGGGAGAAGGTGAACGTCGGAACGCTGACGCAGTTGGTCCTCGAGGGCCGCGACGACGCGTTCATCGAGGACTACGCGGAGTTCTCGCTGGCGCTGTCCCTGCCGGTAACGCTCTCCGACATCGGGCTCGACGACCCGACGACGGCACAGCTCGAAACGGTCGCCAACGCCGCGTGCGACCCCGAGGAGACGATCCACAACGAGCCGTTCGAGGTCACGTCGCCGATGGTTCGCGACGCGCTCAAAACGGCCGATCGAGTCGGTCAGCGGGTGCGTGCCCGCCACGCGTGAGGAGAGTCAAGCCGACTCGGACTCGTCGCTCGCGGCCCGAAACTCGAACCGCGCGCCGCCGTCCGTGCCGTCCGTGAGCGTGACCGCCCACCCGTGAGCCTGGGCGATGCGGGAGACGATCGTGAGCCCGATCCCGCTGCCGCCGTACCCCGTCGTATACCCGTGATCGAACACGTCGTCACGCTCGTCCTCGGGAATGCCGTCGCCGGAATCCTCGACGTAGAAGCCGGCCCCGTCGTCGAGCGGGCCGACGCGGACGGTCACGTCCGCGCCGCCGTGGCCGACCGCGTTTCGGAACAGGTTCTCGAAGAGCGCCGCGAGTTGGCTTTCGTCACCGGTCACCGTACACGGCTCCGTCGAGAGCGTCGCCGACCGCGTGTCGATCAGTTCCCACGCGTCGCTCGCGACGTCGGGTAACGACACCGGCTGGTGGTCCACGTCGGGCATCCCGTGGCGTGCGAGCGCGGTGAGGTCTGTGACGAGGTCCTGCATTCGGGTCAGCGCCGTGTCGACCGGTTCGAGGTGCGACTCGTCGCCCGCCTCCCGGTATAAATCGAGGTGCCCGCGCGCGATAGAGATCGGGTTGCGCAGGTCGTGTGAGACCATGCTGGCGAACTGTTCGAGCCGCTCGTTTTGCGCTTCCAACTCCGCTTCCCGGTCGCGTAACTCCCGTTTGGTGTTGACCTGGGTGAGCGCGGTGACGAGGTGGGCGGCGAGTAGTTCACCGATCGTCACGTCCTGCGTGTCGAACGCGGCGGGAGTGGGCGAGCCAGCGATCAGGATGCCGTGCTCGCCGAGCGGGAGATGGAGTTCGCTTCGGATCGGCGTCTCCGCATCGTAGATGTCGGGGTCGGTCCGGATGTCGTCGATGGCCGTCGCGATCCCGTCGTCGAAGACCCGCCAGGCGATGCTCTCGCCGGCGTGGAACGACGGAGGCTCGCCGATGAGTTCCGTCACCGTGTCCGTGTACGCGGCGGGAACGAGCGCCGCACGCTCCGCGTCGTACAGGTGGATCGCGTTCGCCTGGAGGTTCAAGATCTCACGGGCGGCGGTGACCCCGCGTTCGGCGACCTCCTCGGCGGTCTCGGCGGACAGCAATCGCGGGATCGTGCGGTTGAGCGCTTCGAGTTGCCGTTCTCGTTTTTTCTGGTCAGTTATTTCGGTCGAGACGCCGAACACGCCCTCCACGTCGCCGGCGTCGTTCAGCGCCGGAACTTTCAACGAGAGGTAGGTCCGGTCTTCGCCCTGCACCGCGATCCGCTCTTCGACTTCGATCGGCTCGCCCGTCTCGACGACGCGCCGGTCGTTCGCTTCGACGGCCTCGACCACGTCGGCGGGGTAGAGATCGGCGTCACGGCGCCCGACGAGTTCCTCGTTTCCCAGCCCGAACAGCCGCTCGTACTCCGCGTTCACGAACACGTACCGACCGTCGGTGTCCTTGAGGTACATCACTGCGGTCGCGTGTTCGAGAATAAGGGTGAGACGCCGGTCCGCCTCTCGCAGGTCCGACAGGACGTGTCGCCGGTCGAGGTACGCCGTGACCAACTGCAAAATCGTGGTGAGGAGCGCTCGCTCTTCGGGGAGGAAGACGTCGTCCGACTCGGGCGCGGGGTCAGTCGCGTAGCCCACCGTGAGCGCGAGCTCGTTGCCGGCGGTGGTGACGTCGTGTGCGGAGATTTTCCGAGCGGGCGGCTCGTACCCGGGCGAGGTGAACTCGTCGTCGTCAACGACGAGCGACGCGACCGCGGTCTCGGGGAACTGGAGCGACTGCGGGAGGGACGCGACGACCTGTTCGAGCTCCGCGAGGGACTGGCCGTCGCCGTCGGCGAGCAGGTCGCTGACGGCCTGAATCGCGGTGAGCTCTTTGACCCGTTCCCGCAGTTCGTGTTCCGTTTGATACTCGGCGACGGCGTGACGGACGCGCGCGGCGAGGCGGTCGTACTGCTCCGGGCCGCCCTTCTGTAAGTAATCGGTGACGCCGGCGGAGATGGCGTCGCTGGCGATCGACTCCGATCCCTGCCCGGTAAAGAGGATGAACGGTAGCGACGGGTGGTCCTCGCGGACCGCGCGCAAGAACGCGAGGCCGGTCTGGTCCGGCATCTCGTAGTCGCTCACGACGCACGTGATGGGTTCCGTCTCGATGAGCGTTCGCGCCTCGTCGACGTGCGTCGCGGTGTGTATCGTGGCCGTCGGGAGTTTGCGTTCCAGAAACGTGACCGTGAGATCCAAGATATCTGCGTCATCATCAACGCAGAGGAGGTGCATACCGTTCATATAAGAACCGCCGTTAAGATACTTTCTCAAAACGGATCGGGAAGCCGAAACCGCCGCGCGGCCGACCGGGATCTTCGCCTGACCGACGCACGAGCAGAGGCGGTCTCGCCTTACTCACGCTTTCGGCGCTCGACGCGGAGTGAGATGGACCATCCGGTCGATGAGAAAATAGTTTATAAATAGATAGTTGAGAAAACTTCCAAATTTTCATGAGTATAGACATCTACCCGAGGTAGATGGCTTATTAATATACATCATATTTATCAGAATATAAATATGGACAGTAAGATAATAGCGATTTTTGTGATAAGTTCGTGGGTCCTTTTACAGTAATAAAAGAAGCGCTTAGAACCAACAGAATAGATAACAGAATTAGAGAATAGTAAGTTATCGTATCTTTTGAGCTGTGAGCTACTGCGAAAGGAGATCCGCAACGGGTATTTCGACGTCAAAGCCGACGGCTTCGGCGGTTCGCGTCGGTACGTCCCCCGTGTCCGAGAGGACTTCGATGCGGTCGTCGGCGATGAGTACCGTTTCTTCGGTTTTCACACCGACCGTGGTCGAGTTCCACGCGTACGTCATCGGTAGTGAGACGGTCGATTTCAACGGCGGTACACTCACCGCCGAACCGCACGCGCTCGGCGGTTCCGACCGTGGCGTCGAAGCGCTCCTCGACGGCCTGGGAGGTCAAGTCCCAAGCCGTATCGTCGGCGATCACGAGCGTCGAGGTACCGTGTCGCACCGCCTGATCGCCCAGTTGCGTCAACGCGCCCGCAGCTTGGGTGTATCGGCCGGGAGCAGCGAAGGTCCGTTTCATAACGATGAATGGTGTGGTTATCCCGTGAGTGTTGGTATATCGAAAGCGACCGTGCGTCCACCGGCGCCGTCCGAATGCCGTCCCGCAGTTCGACCTCTCGATCAGCGTGGATTACAATTGTACAGTTGTAATGTAGAGCGAAGATCGACTCGCCCCGGCCGGATCGAGAGTGGTTGCGTGTCCCACAGTCGACCTCGCCAGCGTCTCGTTCGAGAACCGCACTCGGCGAGAGGCGGGCGTATAGCGATCTGTAATACGGCGCTAGTATCACAAATAATACGAAACAGCGAGGACCGAAAATCGAGAAAACATAATATAAAATATGAAATTCTACAATCATAGAGACACAGTCCATAAGATGCTTCTAGAGCGGGAGTATCTCATCTCGACACGGTATGTCAAAAATATATGTACGGATTTGTGATAAACTATTAGACATGTCTGACGGATTTGAGCCCCACGAGGTTATTTGTAAGCGGCCCACAGAACGGGGGTATGGACGCCGACGCACTCCGCCGGGCGCTCGAAAACACCGAGCTCAAAAAGTACGAAGCGGCCGCGTATCTAACGCTGATCGAGCACGGCGAACTGGCCGCCGTCGACGTGTCGAGCAAGTCCGACATACCGACGTCGCAGGTGTACGACACGCTCCGGTCGCTGGAGGAACGGGGGTTCGTCGAGACGATCGACGGCGAGCGACTCCGCGCGAAGCCGCGCGAGCCGTCCGAGATGCTGGCCGAACTCCGGTCGCGCGGCTCGCTGTTGACCAGCGCGGCCGACGAACTCGAGGAGCGGTGGGAGCAGCCGGACCACGACGAGCACCGGGTCGGCGTGGTAAAACGGCCCGAGACCGTGTACGAACGGGTCCGTGCCCAGCTGAACGAGGCGGCCGTGACCGCCGAGTTCACGATGACGCTCGAACAGCTCGAGCTGCTGTTGCCCGAACTCGAAGCCGCTGCCGAGCGCGGGGTGTTCGTGCGGATACACCTCTACGCCGAGCCGGATCTCCGCGAGAAAGCCGCGTCGTTAGGGCTCGAGGACACCGCCCTCAACATTCGAGTCGGAACGATTCCCGGTCCGTTCCTGTCGATCATCGACCGCCACTGGCTGTTTTTCACGCCGAACACGCGAGCCGACGAGGACTACGGGGTCCTGATCAACGACCACATCCTCTCGTTCATCACCCATTGGTACTTCGTGAGCTGCCAGTGGCACATGTGGGACCCCCTGTTCGACGGTGGCGTATCGTGGACCGAGTACGACTCGCTCGAGGAGTTCATGCGAGACGTCGTGCCGCTGTTCGACGACGGCGCGGACGTCGGCGTCGAGATCCACGGAAATTACATCCGAAGCCGGCAGGACTGCGTCGTTCGCGGACGACTCACCGGCGCGTTCTACCCGACTCGATTCGCGAGCGAGCGGAACCACCTCGCGTTAGAAGACCTCTCCAGCTATGCGACGGTGTTCATCGATACGGGCGAGGAAACGCTCTCGGTCGGTTCGTGGGGCGCGGTGTACGAGGATATCGAGGCCCACCGGATCAGCATCGAATCGATCGACTTCCCGTTGGACGCCGCCGCGGATACCGAGACGAGCGGGTAGCGTTACTCGTCGGGCCGCGCGACGGTCACGGTCGCGCTCCGATCGGCCATTTCGATCGTGTAGGTGCCCGGCTCGACGGACCGGCTTCCGTCGGCCCGGGCGAGACCGAGCGATTCCGCCGTGAGCGCGATCTCCGCCGTCCCCGTCTCGCCTGGCGCGAGTGACACGCGGTCGAAGCCGCGGAGTTCCCGTACCGGCCGTACCCGCGAGCTGACGTCGGGCCGCACGTACAGGTCCACGACCGCGGTCCCGCGCCGGTCGCTCGTGTTCGACACGGGGAGGCGCACGGTCGTCGACCCGTCCGGCTCGATCGTCGTCTCGTCCACGTCGATTTCGCCGTATTCGAACGTCGCGTAGCTTTCGCCGTGACCGAACGGGAACAGCGGATCGTACGAGTCGAGGTGCTCGTCGGGACCGATCGGCGTCGGATGAGGCATGTGATTGAACCGCGTCGGGAGGTGAGCGGCGGAGCGCGGGATCGAGATCGGGAGCCGACCGCTCGGGTCGTTCTCCCCGAAGAGCGTCTCGGCGACCGCCCGGCCGCCCATCGTTCCGGGGTAGTACGCCATCAGGAGCCCCGCGGCGTGGTCGGCGAGCCAGTTCACGGCGAGCGGCCGGCCCGTGACGAGAACGCCGACCACCGGGGTACCCGTCCGGTCGATCGCCTCGACAAGTTCGCGCTGCGCGTCGGGGAGTTCGAGCGCCGTTCGGTTGGGGAACTCGTCGGTGCCGGTGCCGCTGAGCGCGTTGGGGCCGAACTCGTGGAGGTACCAGTTTTCCCCGAGCGCGACGATCGCCACGTCGGCGGTCTCGGCGGCCGCCACCGCGGCCTCGATGTCGTCCGGCTTGGCGATACCCGCGCCGCGCTCGTACGAGACCGTTCCCGTCGACATCGATTCGACGGCGTCTCGGATCGTGACGACGTCCGTTCCCTCGGGTTCCGGGACGCTCCAGCCGCCGAGTTGATTGATCGGATTATCGGCGTTCGGACCGGTGACGAGGACGTCGGCGTCAGCGTCGAGCGGCAGGGAGCCGTCGTTCGAGAGCAGCGTCATCGACTGCCGAGCGGCCTCCAACGAGTGGTGTCTGTGGTCGTCGGCGCCGACGGCGGTGTCGGCGGCCGTCGCGTCGACGAACGGGTCTTCGAACAGCCCCAGTTCGAACTTCAGACGCAGCACCCGCCGGACGCTCTCGTCGAGGAGCGACTCGGGGAGTTCGCCGTCCGCGACGAGCGACCGGTAGTGTTCGGCGTGAGCGACGGCGTCGACGGAGGCGAGGTCGAGTCCGGCCTCGCGCGTCCGGCGGACCGAGTCGCGGTGATCGGCCGTCACGCGGTGGTCGTCGTGGAGCATTCGAACGCCGTTCCAGTCGGAGACGATCGTCCCGTCGAAGCCCAACTCGCCGCGGAGGTACTCGGTGAGGAGGTGGTGCGACCCGTGAGCGGGTTCGCCGTCGGTCGCGTTGTACGCGGGCATCACCGACGCGACACCCGCCTCGAGCGCCTCGACGAAGGGCGGGACGAAGACGTTCCGGAGGGCGTACTCCGAGACCTCCGCCGGTGACGCGTCTTCACCGCGGACGGGCTCGCCGTACGCCGGGAAGTGTTTCGCGGTGGCGATCACCGAGGAGGACGCGCCGAGGTCGTCGCCCTGGTAGCCGCGGACCTTCGCGGCGGCGAGTTCGCCACAGAGGAAGGGGCTCTCGCCGAACGTCTCGAACGTTCTCCCCCACCGAGGGTCACGGGCGACGTCGCAGGTGGGCGAGTAGTTCTGGTGTGCACCCGTCGCTCGGACCTCCGTCGCCGTGATATCGGCCGCGGACTCGGCGAGCGATTCGTTCCGGGCGGCCGCCATCCCGAGGCCGTTCGGGAACGCGGTCCCTTCGGCGACGTACGCGTGGCCGTGGACGGCGTCGACGTTGAACAGCAGCGGGATTCCGAGCCGCGTCTCGGTTCGCGCGACCTCTTGGAGCCGGTTCACCGTCTCGACGACATCGTCGAGCCGCGTGTCGAGCGCCCCCGCCCAGCCGAAGGACGCGACCGCCCCGACCCCGTGGTCGATCACCTCCGACTCGACGTCTTCGACCCCCTTCGTCGTGTCGAGGTCACCGGCCCACGTCCCGACGAGCTGACCGGCTTTCTCCGCGACCGTCATCCGATCGAGGAGGTCCTCGACCCGCTGCGTCGTCGAAAGCGAGTCGTCGCGATACGCTAAGCGCTCCGCTGAATCTGCCATACCACAGACCTCTTTGCACCCGTTTATAAATCTTCGGTGGAGAGCTGATACGGTCCGGATCCGGGACGATCGGATTCGCCGGCGACGGAGTGAACCTCTGCGCCTCGGCCCGGTTTCGGACGCGTAGGCGACTCTCGACGGGCCTGACCGACAGTCCAAACGGCCAGTATATGAAATCTATATATTATAAATTAATTTATAAAATGATTTATAAAGTGATAACGGTTCTGAGCGAACGAACATGTCAAGCGGTAACAGCAGTGGTAACATCTACGTTGATCGTCGTCGATTAGTTCGAGCAGCGGGCGTGCTGGGTGCGTCGGCACTCGCCGGCTGTTCCGGGACGAGCGGCGGGGACGACGGGGGCAGCGGGAGCGATGGGAGTTCGAACGGGGACGACACCGAGAGCGGTGACGGGTCGTCGGGGTCACAGGTTTACGACACCACGATGGTCTCCGCGACGAACAACGGCGTTCCCGCGAACATGCACCTCAACCCGATCGCGACCCAGAACTACGACGACATCGTCGGGGCGCACGTCTTCGAGCGGTTCGTCGCGTACAACTTCGAGACGCAGGAGTTCGAGATGGTGGGACTCGAAGACTGGTCCGTCGACGGCGAGACGTTCACGCTGACCATCAGAGAGGACCTCAACTGGGACAACGGCGAGCCGGTCACCGCTCAAGACCTCGTGACGCAGTTCCGGCTGGAAGAGAAGACGTCGGGTGCGATCTGGGACTTCGCGGAGAGCGTTGAGGCGGGCGAGGACGACAAGACGGTCGTGTTCGAACTCGAAGAGGAGACGAACCCGCTGTTGTTGAAACACGCGATCGGGTCGCAGTCCGACCGGATCTACGCCTACAGCCCGGTGTACGAGGAGTACCTCGATCAGGACGCCGCCGAGGTCCAGCAGTTCGCGTGGGAGGAGGACGTCGTCGGAAACGGCTCGTTCAGCTTCGAGTCCAAAAGCGAGCAGGCGTGGACGCTCACGCGGAACGAGGAGTACTACAACGCGGACAACGTGAACTTCACCGAGCTACAGATCCTCCAGCGGGCCGACAACAGCGCGTTACAGCAGGGGATGCGGGGCGGCGAACTCGACGCCATGTCGAGCATGTTCGCGCCGCCGAACATCGCCAACAGCATGCCCGACCACGTACAGGAGATCAACACGCCCGCCAAGTGGGGATACGGGATCGTGTTCAACCACGAGCACGAGCACTTCGGGAAGCAAAACGTCCGGCAGGCGATCGCGCACGTCGTGAACAGGGAGAACGTCGCTCAAAACGCCGGGCCGCGGACCAAGGCGGTTCCCGACGCCGTTACCGCGATCGCGGTCGACGACCAGGAACGCTGGCTCGGGGACGACATGGATCGCTTCGAGACGTACGGGCCGTCCGCGTCACAGACGGACGCCGCCGCCGAACTGCTCCGCGACGCCGGGTACACGAAAACCGACGGCGTGTGGGAAGACGAGAACGGCGAGTCGATCAGCGCGCAGTACGCGACGCCGAGCGGGTGGACCGACTGGACGACGGCGACCAACACGGTCGTCGATCAGTTGAACGCCTTCGGGTTCGATTTCGAGATCGATTCGAAGCCCATCAGCGACTTCTACGGCGGGTACATTGAGGGCAACTTCGGAGTCGGCGCGTTCTACTGGCTCCCGGGCGGCGCGCGGTCCTCGTTCCCGTTTTACCCGCTCCGGTGGGAGATGCTCTGTCCCGACATCGACGGCGGCCACGCGTTCCCGACGGGCGAAAAGACCATTCCGGCAATGGACGGGTCGGGCGAGATGACGATCAACCCGCTCGAAGAGATCAGAGAGATCACGTCGATGACGAGCGACGACGAGGCGACCGACGTCATCCGTCGCGTCGCGTGGCACCACAACCAGACGCTCCCCTTCGTCGCGGTGACGGAGAAACAGGAGCAGACGTGGATCAGCGGGCAGAACTTCAACACCCCCGAAGAGGACAACCCCAACCTGGGGATCAAATGGGCGTCCCAGTGGCTGCCGCGGGTCGGCGAATTCACCGCGAGCGGGAATTGAAACGTGGACGCACCAACCGCGTACACTAGCTAACCGCACACACAACACAGATGGGACACTACTACTTGCGACGGACCGCCAGGATGTTCGTCACCGTGTTTCTGGTCGCCAGCCTGTCGTTCGGGCTGATCCGACTGCTCCCCGGCGGCCCGTTCTCGCTGCTTCGGGCGAACCTCCTCAGACAGGGCGTGCCCGCGTCGGAAGTCGACGCGCGGATCGCGAACTTACAGAACATCAGACCGGACGCACCGCTGTGGGAACAGTACGCCGACTACATGCTCGCAGCCGGGCAGGGCGACTTCGGAACGTCGATCGCACTCGGCGAGCCCGTCTCTCGGATCATCGCGCAAGCGGTGCCGTGGACGGTGTTCATCGTCCTCGTTTCGACGGTCCTGATCTTCGTGTTCGGGATTCTGCTCGGAGCGATTCAGGCGTACTGGGAGGGGTCCCGGTTCGATCAGCTGGTTTCGGGAGTGTCGGTCACGCTCATGTCGGTGCCGTTCTACGTCGTCGCCGTCCTCGCGCTGTTCGTCTTCGCGTACCAGTTCGGCTGGTTCCCGACGGCCGGAACGGTCGGGGTCGGCGTCGAAACGGGCGTGAACATGGCGTTCTTTACCAGTGCGCTCCACCACGCCGCGCTGCCGATCTTCTCGTACACGATCACCGGGATCGGCGGCCAGGCGCTCGCGATGCGGGGGAACAGCATTCAGGTGCTGGGCAACGATTACGTCGAGGTCGCCAGGCTTCGGGGCCTCTCGGACAGCCGAATCGCGACTCGATACGTCGCGAGGAACGCGATTCTCCCCTTATATACCGGATTCCTCCTCCTGTTGGGATTCCGACTCGGCGGGACGGTGATCCTCGAACAGATATTCTCGTATCCCGGTCTCGGGTACTACATGTGGTCCGCCCTGGAGTCCAACGACTACCCGCTGATGATGGGGACGTTCCTCGTCATCACCGTCGCGTTGGTGATCGGAGTCTACATCGCGGATCTCACCTACGGGATGATCGATCCGCGGATCAGTCGAGGTGAGTCGGATGCCTACTGAGGCCGACGAGAACGAGAACGTCAGTTGGCGGAGCGACAGCGGCGTGTCGGCCGACGTGACCCGCTGGGAGCGCGCCGACGAGTTTTTCGAAGAACGGATCCGCAAGCCGGCGATCGTCGCGTGGGCCGACCGGCGGACCCGTATCGGGCTGTTGATCCTCGGTATCTATCTCGGAATGGCGCTGATCGCCGTCTTCGATCTCTACCGCGCCCCGTCCACGAACCAGGCGACACAGCTCGCCGGCCCGTTCCAGAGCTGGGACTACCCGCTCGGCACGACGATGTCCGGCGTCGACCTGCTGTCGTTGATCATCCACTCCACGCCGGACATCTTGCTGATGATCATCGCGGGAAGCGTGTGGGCGACCGGCGTCGCCGTGCTCGTCGGGACCCTCGCGGGGTACAAAGGCGGTGTCGTCGATCGCGTCCTGATGTCCATCTCCGACGTGGTCATGGCGATTCCCGGCCTTCCACTGGTGATCATCCTGGCGGTAACGTTCAACCCGAAAAACCCGATCGTCCTCGGGATCCTGATCAACATCAACTACTGGGCGGGCCTGGGGCGGTCGCTGCGGTCGCAGGTCCTCACGATCCGAGAGGACAGCTACGTCGAGGCGTCCCGGACGATGGGCGTGAGCACGCCGCGGATCCTGCAGAAAGACATCATCCCGAACCTGATGCCGTACGTCACGGTGAACTTCGTGTTCGCGGCCCGCTACGTCGTGTTCGCGTCTATCGGGCTGTTCTTTCTCGGGGTGTTGCCGTACTCGGCACAGAACTGGGGCGTGACGCTGAACTACGCGTACAGCGGCGGTGCCCTGTTCACGTGGGAGGCCGCTCACTGGCTGATCTTCCCGATGATCGCGATCATGGGGCTCTCGCTGGGGCTGATCCTGCTTGGTCAGGGGATGGACAGGGTGTTCAACCCCCGCGTCCGGACGCGCCTGGCGGAAAACTCCGAATCGACCAGAACCAAAACCGACGCGGCGATGACGGAGGACCACTAAATGACGACCACATCCGAACGGCTGCATCGCTCGAACGACGCCGTCGAAGATCCGATCTTGGAAGTGAAGAACGCGAGCGTGACGTTCGACGACGGCGAGACGTACGTGCTCGACGACGTGACGTTCTCGATCGAGCGCAACGAGATACTCGGCGTGGTCGGCGAGAGCGGGAGCGGGAAGTCGATGCTCGCCTCGGCGCTGCTCGATGCGATCCCCGCACCGGGCCACCTCTCGGGCGAGGTGCTCTATCACCCCGATCAGCACACGACCGTCGACATCTTGGAGTTCACCGACGACGAGCTCATGGAGTACCGATGGGCGGACGTCTCGATGGTGTTCCAGGGGGCCATGAGTTCGTTCAACCCCACGATGAAAGTCGGCGCGCATTTCCAAGACACGCTCAAGGCACACAACGAATCGGTTCCGGACGGGATGGAGTTCGCGCGAGAGATCCTCTCGGACCTGTATCTCGATCCGGAACGGGTCCTCGACTCGTACCCCCACGAGCTCAGCGGCGGCATGCAACAGCGCGCGCTCATCGCGTTGAGCCTCCTGCTCGAGCCGGAGGTCCTCGTCATGGACGAGCCGACGGCCGCGCTGGACCTGCTGATGCAGCGATCGATTCTCCTGTTGCTCGAAGACATCAAAGAGAAGTACGACGTGACGATGGTGTTCATCACCCACGACCTACCCCTCGTCGCGTCGCTGGCCGATCGGATGGCCGTCATGTACGCCTTCGAACTCATCGAGGCGGGCCCCCGCGATCGGATCATCGGCGAGTCGGCGCACCCGTACACGCGGGCGCTGCTCAATTCGACGCCGAACATCGATGCCCCGCTCGAGGAGATGCAGCCGATCCCCGGGAAGAGCCCGGCGCCGGTGAACGTGCCGACGGGCTGTTCGTACGCCGATCGGTGCCCGCTGGCGACCGAAACGTGTACGCGAGACGCGCCGTCGTTCGATCAGGTCGAAGACGAGCACACCGTCGCCTGCCACCACTGGCAGCAGGCCCGAGAGGAGATCGCACTGAGCTTTGCCGGGGGCGACGAGGCCGGGCGGTCGACGGGAGGTGAGCGTCGATGAGCCGCGCTCGTGACACCGCCGACGCGGAGACCGACGCCGAGCCGTTGATCGCCGCGGAGGACGTGGAGGTGCACTTCGAGAAAGAGCAGGGAATCCTCGAACTGTTCGACGACCCCGACGTCGTCAAAGCGGTCGACGGTATCTCCGTCGCCATCGAAGAGAACGACGTGCTCGCCCTGGTCGGGGAGAGCGGCTGCGGGAAAACCACGCTCGGGAAGACGATCATCGGACTGCAGCAGCCGACCGGTGGGGCGATCAAGTACCGCGGTCGGGACATCTGGGAGACGAAAGCCGGAAACACCGACCTGTCGTTCAAGGACGTCCGGTCGTCGTTGCAGATCATCCATCAGGACCCGGGGAGCTCGCTGAATCCGAACCGCCGGATCGTCGAGACGCTCGCGGAACCGATCCGGCTGACGCATCCCGACATAACGGCCGGTGAGCGTCGAGAACGGATTCACTCGTTGCTGGAGCGTGTCGGGATGACGCCGGCACACGACTTCGCGAGCCGGTACCCCCATCAGCTCAGCGGGGGTGAGAAACAGCGCGTCGCGCTCGCGCGTGCGCTGTTGATGAACCCCGACGTGATACTGGCCGACGAAGCGATCAGCGCTCTCGACGTCTCCCTGCGGGTCGAGATGATGGATCTGATGCTCGACCTCCAGTCGGAGTTCAACACGTCGTTCGTCTTCGTGTCACACGACCTCTCTAACGCGCGATACTTCGCGGAACACGGCGACGGCCGCGTCGGGGTGATGTACCTCGGGAACTTGGTCGAAGTCGGTCCGCCCGAGCGTCTCATCGCGGATCCCCAGCACCCCTACACGGAGGTGTTACGCTGGGCGACGCCGAACCTCTCGCTGGACGCGACGGAGGCCAGCGACCCGCCGATGCGCAAAATCGACATCCCCGATCCGGTCAACCCGCCGAGCGGCTGCCGGTTTCACACTCGGTGTCCGGAAGCGAGAGAGACGTGTACACGGCTGCAGCCGGAGCTGGAGGAGTTCAGCGATCTGGAAGCGTCCAGCGATCGAGCGGACTCCAGCCGTTCTCACCGGGTCGCGTGTTTCAGATCGGAACCAGACCACCAGTACTGGGAGAGCAGCGCGATCGAGGACTGAGGCTCCCCGCCTCAAGCCGGCGTGATCGGGACGAAACGCCCGAAGCCACGGTCGGGACGGAACACCCGAAGCGACGATCAGAACGTCTTTATCGACCGATTCTCACAACGATCCATGACCCGCAGAAACGCACTCCTCGACGCGATATGCAGCCAACGCGACCAGATACCCCTGATTCTGGCGGTGTGTGCGGTCATGGGGTTGTTGCTCGTGTTCCCGTTGGTGCTCTTAGAGCGCGGCACGGCCGGATACACCATTGCCGTGATCGACGGCCTCCTCGTGTTGGGGTGTCTCGCGCTCTTCGGGCCGACGTACTGGTACTGCGTGAAGCGGGAGATGGACTAGGGAACGCGGGGCGTGAGCGAGATCACGTGTAGCAAGGCTCAACACGACGGGACGCCAATCGAGCGTCGAATGCCCTCGAACGCCAGCGCCACCGTCCGCCTCGTCCGGAACGCGACCGCCCTCGTCACCGTCGACGACAAGACGTTCCTCGTCGATCCGCTGTTCGCGGACGCCGGCGCGTTGCCGCCGATTCAGAACACCCCCAACGATCGCCGAAACCCCCTCGTGGCGATGCCCGACGTCGACCTCGCGCACGACGCGGTCGTCGTCACGCACCGCCACCCCGACCACTTCGACGACGCCGCGAAGGCGGCGCTCGACGCGGACGGTCCCCTGTTCTGTCAGCCCGAGGAGGCGGACGCGTTCGCCGAGGAGGGGTTCACCGATCTGCGACCCGTGGAAGAGGAGACGACGTTCGACGGCGTGACGATCTCGCGGACGCCGGGCCGTCACGGACACGGCGAGCTAGCGGCCGAGATGGGACCGGTCTCCGGGTTCGTCTTCGAGGGCGACGAAACGGTCTACGTCGCGGGCGACACGGTCTGGTACGACGCCGTCTCGGAGACGCTCGATCGATACGATCCGGACCTCGTCGTTCTCAACGGCGGAGCGGCGCGGTTTACCGAGGGCCGCCCGATCACGATGGGGATCGACGACGTGGTGGCGGTCCGTGACGCGACCGATGCGGTCGTCGCAGTCGTCCACATGGAAGCTATCAATCACTGCTTGCTCACGCGCGCGGAGCTGCGGGCGGCGACGGACGACGTCATCGTGCCCGACGATGGCGAGCGGGTGTCGACCGACGGGACGGTGACGTGAACCGCCTCGACGCCGGCCGCTGAGAGCGGGATCGTTCGGGTGTCGATTTCGGCGGGCAGCGAAGGTTCGAAGCCGTAATTATATTTCCGTCGAGTATAGCACTCAACCGTAAGTAATATTAGACATTCAGACATACATAATATATTGAATATATAGTGTGTTCGGCTGTCTCAGTGGAGAGTTCGAATTCAGAGAGCGATTTGTGAGCAGTTCACCGATCCCGTAGAGAGAGAACGTGCCGTCAAGGTGGAGCTTCATCAAAGACACAAAAGTGAGATAACTTGTTGAAATTAACTTTGAATATTCTATATGGAGCATATAGATATACAGAAGCCAATAGTATGATCACATCGACAACAATCAGAACCACAGTGAATCACGAACTGCAGTCCAAGGTTATA
Source organism: Halorubrum aidingense JCM 13560 (assembly GCF_000336995.1). Classification (GTDB taxonomy): domain Archaea; phylum Halobacteriota; class Halobacteria; order Halobacteriales; family Haloferacaceae; genus Halorubrum; species Halorubrum aidingense. Next base: position 38,358 of record NZ_AOJI01000003.1, read on the forward strand.
TTGTTAATTGGCTCTCGGTCGATCTCCAGATCCGATCTTTGGATCAGTATCCAATCACATATCGGCATATATATCAAAATTATATATTGTGTTTAGAAATGTTGTTTTGAGACGAGGATATGATATTATTGTTGATTTCATAACAGGATAAAGTTGCGGTAGGGGTGGTCAGAAAAGATCTGCTATCGAGCTGAGCGAAACCGCTCTTGAACTGCAGTACTGACACACCGAGTCAACGCGTACTGCCTGTCGGAGATCTCACCAGACCCCAGGCATCGGACGACCACCCTCGCTCAGATTCGGCGTGAACTCGACGCCGTCGATGGGCGCGTGTGGGAGCAACCGCCCTTGGTTACACATCGATAGAGGGGTGTGTCTAGGTAACGCTCTCAAACACATCGATAGAGGGGTCTCTCGGAGGATATCGGTTGGCGAAATTAACTCCGGACCTCCGAGACGGCCTTCCACCGGTAACGATTAAACCCCGAATTAAAGCTTTTTAAGCTCTCTACCTGCTAATCACACATCGATGGAGGGGTGTCGGGTGTCCCCAGTCAGCTGAAACAGGTTAGGCGAGAAAAATAACAGAACTACCAATTGTGGACTGATAACAGACTGACTGTACACATCGATAGAGGGGTGTCTACCAGAGAGTCACACTTCGAGCGGTGGTTCGATCCGGCTACGTTTGGTTCCGGATCTGGGCTTTGACGACGGATTGAACCTCGCTCTCGGAGACCATCTCGATGCGGGAGTCCTCACGGAGCGTTTCGAGGATCGTTTCCGGCCGTTCCCCGAACTGAAACTCGAGAAACATCCCGGAACTGGGGCCGTGGCTCCGTCGTTCGAAATCGACGAGCGAGTACGTCGTGAGCTCTTTCATCTTGTTGACGTACGTTTCCTGGTGGTACTGATCGGCGTCGATCGCGTCGGTGAGGTACTGATACACTCGGTACCCGGTCGTACTCCGAGCCGTCCCGTCGGTCGTTTGTGAAGCGACCGCCGCTGTCGCGTACAGGCAGAGCTTCTTTTGCGTGCTGATCCCGCGAACCACCTCTAACACCCGGTTCTTCTCGACTTTCGCCTGCGCGGCTCGGACGTGGTCCTCGCGAACGCGGGAATCGCCTTCGCGTTCAGCGAGCTCGCCGGCGACTCGCATGAGATCGATCGCTTTGCGCGCGTCACCGTGCGTCTGCGCTGCGAACGCCGCCGCAAGCGGGATCACGTCGTCGTCGACGACGTCGTCGTGGAACGCGTCCTGGCGTCGCCGGAGGATCGCCTGAAGCTGGTTCGCGTCGTAGTCGTCGAAGTGGACGTCTTCCGGAGTGAACGAACTGACCGCGCGACTCCCGACCGCGTCCATCATCTTCGTGTCGTTCGAAATGGCGACGACCGAGATGTACGCGTTCAGTTCGTCGTTCGCACCGGCTCGCGAGAGCTGGTACAGGAGCCGCGAGAACGCGGGGTCCTGTTTATCTCGCCGGCCAACGAGCATGTCTAACTCGTCGAGAACGAACACGACCGAGTCGAAGTGCCGGTTCACGATGCGGTAGAGTTCGTCCCACTTCTCTTTGGTCGCGACCCCGTGTTTCGGAACCTGAACCTCGACGCCGGCCTCGTCCGCGGCCTGTTGAGCGAGCTCGTACACCGCGACGCCGAGCGTGTCCAAGTCCTGGCAATTCACCTCGATAGTGCCGAACCGGATATCACGAGAGTCACAGATGCGACTGATGTTGTTACAAACGGCTTTCGTGATGAGGGATTTACCCGTTCCAGACGGTCCGTACAGGAACAGATTCGGCGGCCGGTTGTCCCCGAGTGCAACGCGGAGCATCTTCGTGACCTCTTGGAGCTGCGCGTCGCGACCGACGATGCGGTCCTCTTCGACCACATAGTTCGGATCGAGAAGCGATCGGTCGCGGATGAGCCCTTTCTGCTCGTCGAACTCGAGGAGCATATCCTCGATCGATTGTGAGGAGCTCTCGGCGTCCCCCGCGGACGGCTGGTCGGAGGCGGTCACGTGCGGCGATGCGTCGTCTTGTGGTGTATTGTCTTGTGATGTATTGTCTTGTGATGTGTTTTGTGATGTGTTTTGTGATGGCTGAGATGATGACTGAGATGATGGCTGAGATGATGTCTCAGATTTCGTCGCGCTCGCGAGATCGGTTTGAGCCGTAGTCTCATCCTCCAGAGACTCCGATTCAGCAGAGGAGTCGTCGGAGTCGTCAGTACCCATAGAACGACAGATACAGGCTGGTATTAAAAAGGTTCCCCACCCCTATCGAAGTGTGATCCCTCGTTTCAGATTCTCGTTCGCTTTTATGAAGCCGATATTAACAACTGGATCCCAAAAACACGATGACGGCCGGCGATGTGTTAGCCGACTCGAGGTCGAAGACACACACCCCTCTATCGATGTGTTCGATGTCTTTGGTGGGTGGGGGGTGAGTCGGGTGACTCGGTCGAGTGAATAGCCGGAAGCTGCCGGAGAGCCGCTTAGATCACGCAACGCATCCTCTCGCCCGTTTTAGTTTGCTCTTTGTTCGTTCTTTCTTCTCTCTTCTCTTCTTTTTCTAACAACAAACAACACACACACCCCTCTATCGATGTGTTCGATGTGTTTCGACATCGCGGTTTTTGTGGTCCTGCTAACGACAAAATACCGCACATGTCGTTCGACGCTGTCCGACGCTATTCAGCTCTAATCGCGCGTATCATACGGTTTGATCGGCCGATTTCCACAATAGTCGACCGCAAGTTGCCAACTTCCGACCGTTATCCAGTCGATACCTACCGGTCGAACACATCGATAGAGGGGTGTGTGTCTCAGGCGAGGTCTGCCGATGCGGAGTGAACACATCGATAGAGGGGTGTCTCATGGAGAAGTGTGTCTCATGGAGCGGAGTGTCGCACGGAGCGGAGTGTCGACTCCTTCGAATGAGTGCTGACTGACTCGAGTAAGCGCTGACTGTCTCGAGCCAATTCGTGCGATCGGCTCTCCTCTGTTCGTCGCGATCCGCGATCGAAGTCATGTTCACGACACGACCGCTTTATTCGTGTCCACGACACGACCGCCTTATCGATATCCATCCCCGATCTCGGTCTTAGGTTTCCATCTTAGGCACCAATCTTATTTTCTTATCTTATATCTTCGTCTCAGATCCAAAACTCAGATTCAACAGTTAGGTTTGCGGGAGTGTTCAGATAAGCGGGTGCCATCCGAAAGTGAACGTTCTCGGCCACTCGTCAGGGGTTTCTGCTTCGACGTTGCAGAAACAGTCTGAGAAACTGCCAGCTCTGCGTTATCCCCACAAAAGCACCTCAATACAGCCGTCGTTAGACATCCTCGAGCAACGAGTGAGCTCGTTGCACGTAGCTGTTCGCCTCCCAGCTACGGGTGTCACTAATTGCATCGAGGAGCAGTCGAGCATCGGCAGCCGATAGCTGTTCGGTTCGAACGAGAACCGAGAGCAGCGTCGGTGTCGTGACGAGCCGGGTATCAGCGAGTGAGGCGTGGATCAAGCCAAGTCGATTGAACTCGTCACAGAGAAAAAGCGCAGCACCGAGCTCGTTCGCGAGAGTGACCGCCGCGTTTTCACCGTCATCGAGCGGAAACTCGGCATCGAGGTTGACCGACTGCGTCGTGAACGAATCTGATCGGTCAAGCACGACGGAGGCGGCGTGTCCATGGACATCATCGTACGAGGAAATCTCTCGGAGTTCGTCGATGACCGCCGTCGGAACGACGACGTCGTACCGGGAGAGACAGAGTGAGAGCGGGTCGGGATCGTCGTCAGTAGCGATCCCCAGACTCACGAGTGCAGATGTGTCTGCGACGAGCGCTGCCATCTATACGCCGGCGACCTCGTCGATGAACGCTTCGTCCAACTGCTGTTTCAACACTCGAAGGTTTGCTGCCTCTTCAGCGCCGACGAGTGCTTTGAGCTGCTCGTAGGCGATTTCGTCGTCGTAGTAGGCGGCAGCGATCTCTTGGACGAGTGTATCGTCGTGCGTCGCATCTTGGAGATACTCTCGAAGTGCAGTCACCAGGACGTCTGTCCGGTCTTCTCCGAGAACCGCGGCAAGCGCGTCAGCCCGATCGATGAGACGATTGGGGGCTCGAAATTGCACGCGCTTTTTGTTGGTGCTCATTATGTGTACAATGTGAGCCAACGTACTTAGCCGTTTTCGTGTGTACGATGTGAGTCTCAACCGATCTGTCTAACTCACGTACGAGCGAATTTCCGACTGAATTAGCGGAACTACCGGCCGATCAGTAGAATAATCGAACAGCACTGCGGTAACGTTCAAGAACTGCTGCCGACGAGTCGGTCGTCGACGGCACGCCTGAGTGCCCCCGAAACACCGGTCGGGAGGCCGCTGACGAGTAGGAAGCCGACGAAGATGACGCCGAACCCGACCAGCGAGATGAGCGGCAGCGTCTCTCCGAGCAGGACCCAGCCCCCGACCGCGGAGACGACAGGGACGAGATAAAACAGGAGGTTCGCCTCGGTCGCACCGGCCTCGTCGATGAGCGCGAAGTAGGCGAGGTACGCGATCGCTCCCGAAAAGACGCCGACGTAGAGCAGCGCCGCGAGCGCGACCGGTGGCACCGAGAGCCCGGTAACGGATTCACCGGCCGAGAGGCTGAGACCGTGCGAGAGAACGGCGGCCAGCGGGACGCCCCAGACGGTCCGCGCCGTGCTCGACATCGTCGACTCGGCGCGACGGATCACTACCGCACCGAGCGCGCTCGTCACGGCGGCGCCGAACAGCAGTAGAATCCCGATCCCGCCGCCGAGCAGCGCCGTCGAACCGGGGTTCGCGACCAGCCCGACGCCGAGTAGCCCCAACACCATCCCCGCCGAGCCGCGAACCGAAAGGCGGTCTTCTGAGAGCAGGACGGCGGCGAACACCGGCGTCAGAATCGGGTTCAGGCTGAAGACGACCGCGGCCACGCCGCTGGTCACGTCCTGTTGCCCGACGAACAGCAGCGCGTTCGTCAGCCCGATGACGAGCACGCCCGTCGCGAGGATGCCGATGACGTCGCCAGCGGTCCGCGGGCGCAGCTCCGCTCGAGAGAGGGTGGTCGCTGCGAACGCCGCCAGAACGACCGCTCCGATGTCGAAGCGAACGGCGACGAAAAACAGCGGCGGAAAGTACGCCAGTCCGGCCTTCGCTGCGATGAAGGTCCCGCCGAACAGCACCGCCGAAACGAGAAACAACGCACCGGTTCGCCGCGAGAACACGCTACGGCAACACCTCAGAAACAGATTCGAACGATTGCGTGATTTTCTTCGTGATCGCAGGCATATATTCGCATAGTTTCCGGAGACGTATAACGGAATTCGTAAAATATTCCGCGGAGAGAAACACACGAGCGCGGTGATATCCGATCACGGCATGAAATACTTCATGACGTGAAACAGTTCACGGCATGAAACAGCTCACGGTACCAAACAGCTCACGGTACCAAACAGCTCACGACATGACACAGTGCTGGAAGTGAACCTCCGTAACACAAAAAAGAACGAAGCGGGTTTATCCGGGGGACCACTCCGTGCTCGCATGGAGGCCCCGCTTGAGGAGATCGAGTTTCTCGCCCGGTCGCAGAACCGGGTCGCGGTGTTGCGACTGCTGGCCGCCGAGTCACACACGCGCCGGAGTCTCGCAGCGGCCACCGGGGCGTCGCAGGCGACGCTCGGACGGATCCTCGAGGACTTCGCCGACCGATCGTGGGTCAGACGCGACGGCAGCGAGTACGCCGCCACGGCCACCGGCAAGCTGGTCGCCGACGGGATCGGCGATCTGGTGTCGGTCCTCGAAACGGAGGCCAAGCTCCGCGGCGTGGTCGCGCACCTCCCGACGGACGAACTGGGATTCGATCTGCGCCACCTCGCCGACGCGACGGTCACCGTTCCGACTCGAACGCATCCGAGCGCCCCGTTACAGCACGTTCTCGAGGCGATGGACGACGCCGCCGACGTGCGCGCGTTTTCGCACACGCTCAACGAGCAGAGCCTCTCGACGATCCGCGCTCGGGTCGCGGCCGGCGAACAGACGGTTCGCGCCGTGCTCTCGGAGAGCGCCATCGAGGCGCTCGCAGCGGAAGACAGACTGTGGACCCAGCTGCGGGCGCTCGCCGACAGCGACGGTGCGGAGATCCGCGTCCGCCGAGACGATATTCCGCTCGCCGTCACCATCACCGACGGGACGGTGACCCTCCTCGTGCGGGACGACAGCGGAATTCTGCAGGCGTCGCTCCACACCGACGAGGAGACCGTCCAAGAGTGGGCCGCGGAGACGTTCGAGCGCTACTGGGAGACCGCGAGCCCCTTCGACCCCGACGCCGTCGATCGGTGACGCACCGAAGCGGCGTCGTCGCGGTCAGTTTTCTCCCTCTCCGACGGAAGACGTGACGAACCGAGAGCAGCTGCGGGTTCCCCACGCGGGCTCACCGAGCGAGCTCACCGCGTGATTTCCGCGCGAATTCCTCCACGTGATGTGACATGTCGAGAGCGACAGAAGACCTATTACAGTCACCCGGAGAATTCTCAACAACGTGACTGCTTTATCACCCCGCGGGTCCGGGGATTCGGCCACCTCGGGCGCCTCGGCCACATCGACCACCGAGTTCCGTCGCCATCTCGGCTCTCTCCTCGGATCGCGTTTCGGCATCGACACCCGCGGTCTCGCGGCGTTCCGGGTGGCGCTCGGACTGCTCGTCGTCGGCGACCTGCTGTTCCGCGCCCGCGAACTACGGACGTTCTACACCGACTGGGGCGTCTTGCCCCGCTCCGCGCTTGCGGAACTGTTTCCGACCCTCGCGACGGCGTCGCTGCATACGGTCTCGGGGTCGGTGACCGGTCAGGCCGTGCTCTTCACGCTCGCCGGGGGGCTGGCAGTTCTCCTCGCCGTCGGCTATCGGACCCGGACGGTCCTCGTCGGCGTACTGCTCCTGCACGTCTCGCTGTACGCGCGGAATCCCTACGTGCTCAACGGCGGTGACGGCCTGCTCATCGTCGCGCTCTTCCTGGGCGCGTTCCTCCCGCTCGGAGAGCGATACGCCGTCGACGCCGACCGACGGGCGCGAGAGCCGCGTTCGCGAGAGCCCCGGCCCCACGTCACCTCCCTCGCGACGGCGACGGTCCTGCTACAGCTGGTCATCGTCTACGTCGTGAACGTCCCGTTCAAGTCACAGAGCGACGCCTGGATGGCCGGCAACGGCGTCCAGTACGCCCTCGAACTCGAACAGTTCTCCGTCTTCTTGGGGCCGTCGCTCACTCAGTATCCGGCGCTTCTGACCGCCGTGAACTGGCTGTGGATCGGGATGATGGCCGCGTCGCCGCTGTTGATCCTTTCGACCGGACGGCTCAGAACGGCCGCCGTGGCGGGATTCGTCGCCGCACACGCCGGAATGATCGCCACGCTGCGTCTGGGACTGTTTCCGTTCATCGTCATCGCGTTCCTGCTCTTGTACCTCCCGCCGTCTGCGTGGAACCGGCTCGAAACGCTCTCGGCGGTCGCTTCTCGCCCGGCCGGAGCCGGCGTTCGGGCCCGCATTCCCGGACCGATCGTGAGCATTCCCCGATCGATGGCGGACGATTCACCGACGGAGGTGCCGTCCGCGGTGCGCCGCGGCGTTCGCGTCGCGGCGACGGTCGTGCTCGCGATCGTCTTGATTACGAGTGTCGCCTGGCCGGCGGCCGAGCTCGGTGTCGGCGCCGACTCCGGTGCGGACCCCGTGATCGAAGCCGACGGCTACGTCTGGACCCTGTTCGCCCCGAACACGCCGACCACGACGCGGTGGTTCGTCGCGCCGACGACGCTCGAATCGAGCGAACGGATAGACGCGTTTCGCGGGGGAACGCTCGAGTGGGAGAAGCCGCCCGACGCGGCAGACACCTATCCGAGCGCACTATGGCTGCGGTACCTCGTCGAACTGCGATTCACGAATGAGCGGGAACAGCGACAGTTGGCGTCCCACCTCTGTCAGCGAGTCCAGACGGAACACGGCGTCGAGCCGACTGAGGTCCAGGTCTACACGGTCGAACAGCAGATTCCGACCGCCGGGGGCGGCGAACCGAAACGAACGGAGCTCGCCGCGCTGACCTGTTAATGAGGAGTTACTGAGGGCGCTGCGCCACCGCCGCTGCCGAGAGAGAGACGGCTTCGGCCGTGACCGGGACTCACTCTTTAAACCCGAGCAGCCGGAGTCCGTTCAGCGAGACGACCACCGTGGACCCCTCGTGGCCGATCACGGCGAGGGGCAACGGGATCCCTCGCAGGAGGATCGCCCCGACCATCAGTGCGATCGCGCCGAAGGCGATCGCGAGGTTGACCGTGAGCGTCCGGCGCGTCCGGCGGCCGAGTCCGAGCACGTACGGGACCTTCCCGATGTCGTCGCCCATCAACACGACGTCCGCCGTCTCGAGCGCGACGTCGGTCCCGGCGCCGCCCATCGCGATTCCGAGCGTCGCGGTCGCCAGCGCCGGGGCGTCGTTCACGCCGTCGCCCACCATGGCGACGTTCTCGTGGCGGGCCACCAGCTCCTCGACGCGCTCGACCTTCTCTTCCGGCAGCAACGCGGCGTGCACCTCGTCGATCCCGACCTCGTCGGCGATCTGGCGCGCGACGCGTTCGTTGTCGCCGGTCAGCATGGCGATGTGTGACACGCCGAGCTCGCGGAGCCGCTCGATCATCTCGGCCGCGCCGGGACGAACGGTGTCGGTGAACGCGAGCCAGCCGAGGACAGCCACGCCGCGGTCGGTCTCGCGGACGACCAGCACGCTCGTTTTTCCCTCCGCTTCCAGGTCCGCGACCGCCTCCAGCCCCGCATCGATCCCCTCGATCGGCGCGTCCCCGAGGACCGTCTCGACGTAACTGCGGTTCCCGATGTGGAGCGTCTCGCCCTCGACGGTCGCCCGCACGCCCTTCCCGGCGACCGCTTGGAACCCGTCCGCGTCGGGCACGTCGACCGCCCGTTCGGCGGCCGCCTCCACGGTCGCCTCGGCCAAGTGATGCTCCGATCGCGACTGGACGGCCGCCGACAGCCCGAGCAGCCGATCGTCGCTGAGCGCTCCGCTTTCCGCCCCGTCGCGGACGACCACGTCGGTTAGCTGCGTGTCGCCTTCGGTGAGCGTTCCCGTCTTATCGAAGGCGACGGCGTCGACGGTCGCCGCGGCTTCGACGTGTTCGCCGCCTTTGAACAGCACGCCCTGTCTCCCGCCCGACGCGATCGCGGAGAGCACCGCCGCCGGCGTCGAGATGATGACCGCACACGGCGAGGCCGCGACCATGAGCGTCATGGCCCGGTAGAAGGTGGCCGTGAACTCTGCGCCGAGGGCCAGCGGGAGCGCGATGGCCGCGACGGTGAGCCCGAACACGCCGAGCACGTACGGCTGTTCGAGGCGGTCGATGAGCCGCTGGGTCGGCGCCTTCTCGCTTTGGGCCTCCTCGACCATGTGGATGAGCTTGGTGATGGCCGACTCGTGGGCGCGTCGGGTCACTCGAACCTCGAGACTCCCGCTCTCGTTTATCGTCCCGCCGAACACTTCGTCGCCGGGGCGCTTCGGCGCCGGGACGGATTCGCCGGTGAGCGAGGCTTCGTCGACCGTGCTCTCGCCGGACTCGACCGTTCCGTCGAGCGGGATCCGATCCCCTGGGCGGACCACGAACACGTCGTCGATCTCGACCTCGTCGATTGGGACGGTGACTTCCGTGCCCTCGCGAAGCACCTGCGCCGCGTCGGGGCGCATCTCCACGAGGGAGGTGATCGCGCGCCTGGAACGACCGATCGCGTAGTGCTGGAGCACGTTCGACAGCGAAAACAGGAAGAGGAGCATCGCTCCCTCGAAGGGCGCACCGATCGAAAGCGCGCCGAGCGCGGCGGCGATCATCAGCAGGTCGATGTCGACCGCCCGGTGACGTAGCGTCTCGACGGCGCCTTTGAGCCCGTACCAGCCGCCGAAGACGTAGGCCGCGCCGTACCCGGCCCAACTGACGGCGTCGCCGACGCCGAGCCAGTTCGCGCTCAGTCCGACGACCATCCCGAGCAGCGTGAGCGCGACGAACGCGGCCTCGACGCGCAGCGCCGACCGATCGCGTCCGGGTTGGGTATCTCCGAGCGGGGCATCACCGAGTTGCGCATCACTGAGTCGGGCACCTCCGGAGTGAGCCCCTTCGGGTTCGTCGGCCGTCTCTATCTCGGCGCCCGACCGTCGATCGGCGTCATCGGGCGCGTTCGGGGCGGTGACTTGTTCGTGATCCTCCCGGATCCTGACGCCGCGCTTCTGGAGGGCGTCCCTGAGTTCGCCGGCGGAGACGATCTCGGCGTCGTAGGTGATGTGCACGCTCTCGTTCCGGAACGAGACCGCCGCGTCGTGGACTCCCGGCAGTCGCTCCAGCTCCCGTTCGAGCGCCAGCGCACCGGACTCGCTTCGTCCCCCGCGTCGAGCGATCGAGGCCGTGTACGTCGATAGCGCCGTCGAGTCAGCGACCGTCATGTCGCGTGGGAGCGCATTCTCGCGCCGTCGGGGGCGCACGTTTCGGAGCAGGTGTCGACCAACACGGCTCGATATTTCTCCCCGGGGTATTACCGTTTGCTCCGTTCCCTCGATGAGAAGCGTGTTTCACTCTGAATTGTCTTGGTCGGACTCCAGGGACAGAATCTCGACCGCGTTCCGATCCACGCGCACGTTGTACCCGAAATACGCGAACGAAACGGCCAGTGGCTGATCGGAGCGGTCGCCCGCCGGACCGAGCAACGTGTTCAGCGCGTCGGGGTCGATGGTCTCGTACAGAGGCGGTAGATCGGCCGGGTCATGGTCCGAAACGGCGGCAACGGCTTCGACGATGGCGGTACATGTCGACACGGTGTCGTCTCGCTCTGCGTACCGCAAGCGCTCGCCAGAAGCCGTATTCTCGTCGTCAGGGTCCTTTTTTTGAATCATGTATGATTTTCTGAAAGCCGAACTGGGTTCGTCGTCGAACCGCTCGCAGCCGTCGTCTTTTTCGGCCCGGTGGTTCTGCTAGGAGTACGTCATGCACCTAGGAATATAACTGTACTGTGATTATATGGGTGACCACTACTAGGGCAGCGTCGGGCGTTTCCTTGCATACGTTTATATGTTATCTGTCTGTGCAGATACGTATCTGTATTCCTATGGTTAATAATTATGTATAAGCACAAACACCGTCGGCACCGACGATCGGTTGCCTCGATACGTGCCGTTTTGAGCGACTCGGCGGCTGCCGTGTTGCGCGAAAAACACCTGTGAGCGATACCTCGCAGAACGACGGCGGGGAGCCGCCGTTCACCTGAGAGTTCCACGCGCTCCGCTTCGGTCCGAACGATAATCGATACTCGCGTATCTGCGGTGCGTTAGCAATCGGTCTGTTTCCCTCCGTGTCGGCGAGCTAGTCGCCGTATTCGTCGACGAGTTCCGGCCGCGTCGTCCGTTCGACGATCAACGCGGTGAGTAGTACGCCGGCGATGAGGATCGCTGCAGTGAGCTTTCGTCGCATGCGGCCGTAGCTACGAGGCGTCGAGCCTATGGTAATGGTCGTCCTACCGGCGTTACCCGCGACTTAACGACGTCTTAACAACGGTTTCCAAGCGGGTTCATCTCGACACGAAGCCCCGTTGTCCCGCCGTCCCACCGGGGGATCCGGGTCGTCACCGGGTCACTCGGCTAACCCTTTCGCGTCGATGAGCTCCCACACCTCCCTCCCTTCCGAGGTGATTCCGTATATCCGCCCTTTCCGTCGCTCTTCGGGAACGAGCAGGTCGACGAGGCTGCGCTTTCGAAGCGATCGGAGCGCCCGCGAGACGTGCGTAACGGAGAGATCGACGCTGTCGGCGATCTGCGTCGGCGTCGCCGGCCCCTCCGCGAGCCGGCCCATCACTGCCGTGCGGTGGTCGGAGCTGATGACGTACCCGACCACGTCCCAGTCGGTGGTCACCGCTGATCACCGCCGGAACGCGGTTCGGACCGCGACGGGCGGCGGATCGGATCGGCCGCCTCGTGGTCGTGGCTCATGGTTAGCTCTGTTCGGATACGTAGTGAGCGAGCGATACGCTGGCGAATGCGACGATGACGGCGATACCGAGTTGGCCCATCGATATCGGGATCGACGGCACGAGGCCGACGACGACGTACACCAACAGCCCGATTCCGGCGAGCACGCCGTACACCAGCTGCCAGCTCCGCCCTTCCGACTCCTCCGTCGGGAGATACTCGTCGAGCCGGTCGGCCGCTTCACGCAACTCGAGAACGCTGCGGTCCCTGTCGTACTCGATCAGCTCCGCTTCTTCGAGCTTCGGGAGATGGGTCTGGTACAGCGAGACGTAGATGCGCTTTATCTGTTGGTCGGTCAGCTCGTCGACCGGGGTGTCGTTTTCCTGTGCCGCGAGGCGTCGCGACAGCTCGTTGAGCGCCACCGGTCCGTCCTGCGAACGGAGGTACGATATCACGAACCGCCGTCGCGCGTTGCTAAGGAGGTCGTACGCCTCGTCCTGGCTTAATATAACTTGGTCAGAACCCGACATCGGTACGAGTTACCGTGAGACTCGATCCCCGCCTTTGGTCGCGTCGAGTTCGTCACCCCGGCGACGACTGATAGGTCCCCGGAGCGTGGTGGTCTGGTGGATCACTCGACGGTCACGCTCTTGGCGAGATTCCGAGGTTGGTCGATCGAACGATCCAAGAGGTCGGCGACGTGATACGAGACGAGCTGAAGCTGGACGTTCGCGAGTATCCCCGTGAGATGCGGGTGGGTATCGGGGATGGAGAGGAACTCGTCGACGACGTCGCTGACGTGCGTCGATTTCTCGCTCGCGATTCCGATGACCGGCGCCCCGCGGGTTCGGACTTCCTCGGCGTTGCTCAGCGTCTTCTCGTCGTGGCGGCCGGAGAACACCGCGAAGACCGGGGTGTTCGGCGTGACGAGCGCGAGCGGCCCGTGTTTTAGCTCGCTCGCCGCGAACCCCTCCGCGTGCTCGTAGGTGATCTCTTTGAACTTCAGCGCGCCTTCCAGCGCGACCGGGTACGAGACCCCGCGGCCGATGAAAAAGTGCCCGTCGCTGCTCTGGTAGCGGTTCGCGATCGTCGACACGGTCGACTGGTCGAGCACCTGCTGTACCTGGGACGGTAGTCGTTTCAGCGCGCGCAGGAACGACTCCCTGTCCTCGGCAGGCGATCCGGTGATGTCCGTACTGAGCCGGTCCGACAGCAGTCCGAGCACGGCGACCTGCGAAGAGAACGTCTTCGTCGCGGCGACGCCGATCTCCGGGCCGGCTCGGATGAAGAGCGCGTCGTCGGCCATCCGGGCGGCCGTCGATCCGACGACGTTCGTCACCGCGATCGTCCGCGCGCCCTCTCGCATGGCGTGTCGCATCGATTCGAGGGTGTCGGCGGTCTCGCCGCTCTGCGTCACTGCGATCACGAGGGTGTCGTCCGAGATCGGCGCCGGACTCGTCACGTATTCGCCCGCCCTGAAGACGTGCGTCGGGACGTCGCGATCGACCAACAGCTCGCGGGCGTAGAGCGCGGCGTGGTACGAGGTCCCGCAAGCGATGAAGTGGACCTCGCTCACGTCCTCGAACGTTCCCGGCGGGAACGACTCGAGGTCGACGGTCCAATCATCGGTGATGCGCCCCTTGAGCGCGCGGTCGAGCGCGGCCGGCTGTTCGTTGATCTCCTTGAGCATGAAGTGGGGGTAGCCGTTCCGCTCCGCGTCCTCCGGTGACCAGTCCACCGAGGTCGCGTCGCGCGAGACGGTCTCGCCGTCGCTGTCGACGACGGTGTGGCTCCCGGCTTCCGCTTGGACGATGTCACCGTCCTCCAGATAGACCACTTCGGAGGTGTAATCGAGGAACGACGGCACGTCGCTCGCGAGGAATCGGCGATCGCCGTCGATCCCGAGCACGAGCGGCGATCCGTTTCGCGTCGCGTACAGGGCGTCGTTCTCCTCGCACACGACGACGAGCGCGTAGCTTCCCTCCAGCCGGTCGACGGTTCTCTGGAGCGCCTCCAGCGGGGTCCGTCCCTCGTCGAGGTGCTCTTCGAGCAGGTGCGGCACGACTTCGGTGTCGGTGTCGCTGGTGAACACGTGTCCGCGCGCCGTGAGCTCCTCTCTGAGCTCCGCGTGGTTCTCGATGATCCCGTTGTGGGCCACGGCGAGTCTCCCGTCACAGTCGGTGTGCGGGTGCGCGTTGCTGTCCGTCGGCGGGCCGTGTGTGCTCCAGCGCGTGTGTCCGATACCGACGCGACCGTTCGGGTCGGTCGACTCGAGCGCGGTCTCCAGGTTCTGGATCTTCCCCTGTCTCTTATACACATCTCTGAGCGG
>NZ_AOJI01000004.1 GCF_000336995.1 Halorubrum aidingense JCM 13560
GTCACCGACCAACAGCCACGCAGCGAACACCCCGACCGTGCCGAAAATCGACCACATATAGTAGTCGTCAAGCTTCTCCGCATCGTCTTTGAGAGACGATAGGTCGGTGTTCTCGTTCGTGATGATGATGCCCGCGAACGCGCCGACAGATACCGCGTACGCAAGCGTGATTTCGATATTCCCCGACGAGAAAATCACGTCGGTGAAATTGATATCGAATAGTTGGAAGGTTGCGATGCCCGTCTGAATGAATCCGGCGACCATGAGAGCCACCGTGAACCCCGCGTCTGCGGGGTCGAATTCCATCTTCGACATTACATTTTTAGACTGTCGCAATTAGTGAAAAGTGTTTGTGTTGATGACTGTTTAGTTTGCGTAGCAAATATCCATCTTAAGCCTCGTAAACATCAATCTGTGGCTTTACAAGGCCGATTGCTGACTCTCGGCCACGGTCCGTTAGTCGGTAGACTCCGCCGCCCTTCTCCTGCACGAATCCAGCATCTAAGAGGTCCTGAAAGGAACGAGACACCGAATTTCGGTGTCTCCCTGTCCTCCGAGCAATGTTACCAGCCTTATCATCATTGTGGAGTAACAAATCAACGAGGATGGCTTTCTGTGTTGGCGTGATGTCCATGAGATACCCGCCAATCGCTGGATGGAAACTCATTGTGGTCAATATG
>NZ_AOJI01000005.1 GCF_000336995.1 Halorubrum aidingense JCM 13560
CCCGATATCTTTTCAGGCGCGTACCGCCCCAGTCAAACTGCCCGGCTACCGGTGTACTCCTCCCGGAGTGAGAGTCGCAGTCACCGACGGGTAGTATTTCAATGTTGTCTCGGTGGCCCGCTAGCGCGGGTACCTGTGTAATGACTCCTACCTATGCTGCACATCGGCGACCACGTCTCAGCGACAGCCTGCAGTAAAGCTCTATAGGGTCTTCGCTTCCCCTTGGGGGTCTC
>NZ_AOJI01000006.1 GCF_000336995.1 Halorubrum aidingense JCM 13560
TAATCGCAGGACGGCGCAAGGGTCGCCGAAAATCGAACCGACCCCACCACCCACCACAGGGACCTATAACGGTGTCTAGGGGGACCCCACCCGGCACCTCTCACCTCGCGGTGGGACCGACCGATCTAGTCTGGTGGCGGTCCTCTATCCTCGTCGCGCCGGAAGTCTCCCGACGCAGCCGACACCCAGTCCTCGACGATCGGATCCCACGCCATCAGTGACCAGTCCTCCTCGAGCGCACTGCCGTCACGATCGTCGCCGCCCGGATCGCGTGGATCGAGATCGACGTCGGCGCTAGATCCGTACCGCCGCGACCCCGACGGCAGGAACGACAGCGAGCCACGACCGAGGTACGCACTGATGTAGTGCGCCGCGTTCCGTGCGTCCACCCGCCGGATGTCCACCACCCGGCCGAGGCCGACGCGCTCGGCCAACTGCGACAGTTCCCGCTGCGGCAGGAACCGATCCACGAGCAGGTGCAGGTGCGGCCGGTCCCGCTCGTCTCCCTCGTGCCGCACCCACAGATACGACAGGTTTGGATAGCGGTCCCTCAGTTCCGTCCTCAGCGCGTTCCACCGATCGGTGATGTACTCGTGCTTCTCCTCCTTCGACGCGGGCGCTCTGCGGTCCACTGTGAGCGTCAGGAACCGACGCATCTCCGGGCGCTCCTCCGTGATCCGTTCTATCTCCTCGATCAGTCCCATCCTCAGCCGGTGGCCGCAACACTCGCAGTCCCACGAACCGCAACGGTACGACGCCTGTTCCCCCGATTCTGTCTGGTACTTCAGGTGCGCCAAGTCCTTCCGGCAGTCCGGCCGCTCCCGATCCGGCCCGCAATCCCAGTCCCGACCGAGCCGTGACTGCTCATCCAACTCGACCTCGCCGTCGACGGGATCCGCGCTCACTCCGACCACCCCGACCGACGCGATCGCGAGCTGCTCCACGAGTGGCCCGACAGCACGTCCGGCCCAGCTGGGGCGGCACTATCCGACGACCGCGACGAAGACGAGCCGGTGGCACCGCACCGCACCATAGCCACCGGCACGTCTTCTACCGCACCGCACGGTGGAACGCCTGAATTGGCGAAGCATAGCGGCTCTTGAGTTGTTCTAACTAGCGTCGAGTAAAGACCGCACCGCCGCCGCACCGCCACCGCACAAGATAGCCCCCTCCCGCCGGTCGGGGGCGTGCGGATCGGGCGGCCCTCGAGCCGGGTACGCCGGCTCTCGGGCAAATCAAGATCGCCCGATCCTTGCGGTGGATCGGCGCTTAGTCGTCCAGACCGAGCGTTTCCGTGAACCGTCGAAACACTTACTGACTCGGCTGAGAGAGGACAGAGCGAGGACGAACCCTCCGGCCAAGAGGTTTCCACCGGGCGATTCTGCCACAAATCGCGTCCGGTGGAATCGTCCGTCGCCCGGGCCTTCTCCGGGCATTCACTCACGTTGCGTAGCTTTGACTGCGACGAGAACGACTAGCCCCTTAAAGAATACTGACCTTTCACCCCGGCAGAACATCTACCTATCCCGATACTACCAACACGCCCACATATTGTTATTAGCAGTTCTAACCATAGCCAGACAGAACCCGAAACCGCATGACAGCGCAGGGGTCGCCGATCGCCCCGGAGTATCACCCATCACAACTTACCGCCGTCTTGCGATTCTTCCCCCTGTCGAATCCCGGCCCTATCCGTACAATCGCAGGACGGCGTAAGGATACCCCTGTCTGAACCGCCACAACTTACCGCCGTCTTGCGATTCTCCCACCACAATCACTCGCCCCTCCGCTCCCTAATCGCAGGACGGCGCAAGGGTCGCCGAAAATCGAACCGACCCCACCACCCACCACAGGGACCTATAACGGTGTCTAGGGGGACCCCACCCGGCACCTCTCACCTCGCGGTGGGACCGACCGATCTAGTCTGGTGGCGGTCCTCTATCCCTG
>NZ_AOJI01000007.1 GCF_000336995.1 Halorubrum aidingense JCM 13560
GCGTACCGCCCCAGTCAAACTGCCCGGCTACCGGTGTACTCCTCCCGGAGTGAGAGTCGCAGTCACCGACGGGTAGTATTTCAATGTTGACTCGGTGGCCCGCTAGCGCGGGTACCTGTGTAATGTCTCCTACCTATGCTGCACATCGGCGACCACGTCTCAGCGACAGCCTGCAGTAAAGCTCTATAGGGTCTTCGCTTCCCCTTGGGGGTCTC
>NZ_AOJI01000008.1 GCF_000336995.1 Halorubrum aidingense JCM 13560
AGTGTGACAAACTACCCTGTCGAACCCAAATCTGACCGGGGAGAAGCCGGGTGGGGCTACCTTGAGGACGAGAATACGCTCGTCGTCTCTGCAGAGTACGACTCTGCCATGTCTCATGTGGTGATGATTGCACGAGCGTTACTCGATCCTAAGACGTTCGACCAGGTCCTTACCGAGGACCGTCTCGCGGAACTTGATGGACTAATCGAAGATGGGACGTACGTTCGTGGGTCTCGAAACCTCGGGTGGTTGGCTGACTCTGTCGACTCGGCGGGTGAGTACGTCGACGTCCTCGAGGACGCGAGAGACGAGCTACTCGACATGACGCGGTCACTTGCACATGAGGACTACGAGTGTGAGACGTCCGAGTACCTGAGTCGAATCACGAAAACGGCGATGGGTCTCGCGGGAACCGCGTTTCACGTCCTCGATTTACTCGATATTGACGTCGTTTGGGAGGCTCGCTTACCCGACTACAACCGACACCCGGAGCGATACGGGGAGGACAATGCCGAGTTGTTAGCAACGACGCTTGCGAAGAACGCGCCGATTGCGGCGACGTACGGGAACCACGTAGTCCGGCGACTGTTGTTTGAAGACCGAGACGAGAAGCGACGTCAGTCGTTCGACCCTGTCGTCGACGCGAGCAATCCGTATGCGAACCTGATTGCGTCGATCTCGGTGGTTGGTGACTTCGGGAATCGGGCG
>NZ_AOJI01000009.1 GCF_000336995.1 Halorubrum aidingense JCM 13560
TTGCCAGCCCGCTCAGAGATGTGTATAAGAGACAGGGAGATGACCCTGGAACCACGCCGCTCGTGGCGGCGGTCGTGATGACGATTCCAACGAGCAGCATAACCATGACCCTCCGAACGAGAGTCACGAATCAAACACCTCAACGAGTCCGAGCCGGTCTGCGATGAGAGACCCACCGGCTGCACCAACCACAATCAGCCCTATTTCAAGACTGCCACCAAGCAGGTCGGATAAAATCGTGATGTCTGCGCCCGCGGATAGTCCGGCGTCGAGAGCACCAACCGACGCGCCAAGTGTGGCGACCGTCTCTAGGTCAAGGTCAAGGTCCACCATTAGAGCATCCACCCCGCAGCGAACCCGGCCGTGCTCGTGATGCCGACGTAGACCAAGCCCCAGAGGTCGCTACTCTGGAAGAATGAGGAAACGTCACCGAC
>NZ_AOJI01000010.1 GCF_000336995.1 Halorubrum aidingense JCM 13560
GCGGTGCGGTTGAGCCGTTAGCACCGTTTCTGCCACGATCAACGACTGATAAACAGCCGCCAGCAACACCACTGCTTCACTTATCAATAGCCGCTCCAGCAGGTCGACTCACCCACTCCCGGAATGACGCGTCTCACCGGCACGAGCGTCTCCGCTACGGCGTTCGGACGCGGACCGCGATCCCGTCGGCGTCGACGACCTCGATCCCGTCGTCGCGCTCGGCGACGCGAACGTCGACGGCGCCGTCCGACGCGACCGAGGCCAGCCGCTCTCGCACCGCCGCCAGCGCGGCCGCGTCCGGGACGACTACCTCGAACCACGCGAGCCCCCGACCCGCGGCCGGCGTCGTCCGTCCGCGCCACGTGTTCGCGCCGAGGTGGTGGTGATAGCCGCCGGCGGCGACGAACCGAACGTCGGGGCCCGTCATCCCGAGCGCGAAACCGAGGCCGTCGACGTACACCGCCTCGAACGCCGACAGCGACGTGACTTCGAGGTGGACGTGTCCCACGTCGGTGCCGGGCGGAACGCGATCCCCGCGCTCCGCCGCCGCGGCGGTGGCCGCGGCGACCGCCTCCAGATCGAGCGGCTCGGTCGTCATCGTCACCGTCCCGTCCTCGGCGACCGGCCACTCCTCCCGGGGGCGGTCGCGGTAGATCTCCACGCCGTTCCCCTCCGGATCGGCGAGGTAGAGCGCCTCGCTGACGCGGTGGTCGGAGGCACCGTCGAGCCGCCACCGATCGCGCACCCGCGCCAACGCCTCACCGAGCGCGGCGCGGGAGGGGACGCGGAACGCGGTGTGGAAGAGCCCGGCGTCGGTGCGGCCGCGCTCGGGGAGGTCAGGGTCGCGCTCCAACACGAGCAGTTCGGTCCCGTCCGCGCCGAGGACCGCCTCGTCAACGCCGCGGTCGAGGACGGTGAGCCCGACCACGTCGCGGTAGAACGCGACCGTCTCGTCGAGGTCGGCGACGCGGAGCGCCGCGCGTCCGATGCGCGTCTCGGCCGGGAGCGGGTCGTCGGGGTGAGCGTCGGTCATGTGGATCTACACGGAGACGCGCCGCCGCGTTCAACGCGTCGGTCGCGGAGGTCGTCCCCGATGTGAACGATCGGAGGGACCGCTCTTCGTCTCGACGCCTCCGGAAGCCATAATCGACTTCAGGTCTAGTAGCGAGGCGTGACCGTACTCCAGGAGCTCATCGGCGACCAGTCGCTCGCCGTGTGGATCGTGTTGGGCGCGATCGGATTCCTGCTGACCTGGAAGGGCGCGAACGTCATCGAGTCGACGACCTCGAAGATCAGCGACCACTTCGGCGTCTCGCAGGCGGTCCAAGGCGGGCTCATCGTCGCGGCCGCGACGTCGTTCCCCGAACTCGCGATCATCGTCATCTCGGTGCTCGTGCTCGGCGATTTCGGCGTCGGCGCCGGAGCGATCATCGGGACGGCGTTGTTCAACATCTTGGTAATCCCGGCCGCCGTCGCCATCACGAGCGGCGACACGACGACGACGCAGGGGATCGTCTACCGCGACGCCATCTTCTACATGGTCGCCGTCCTCGCCCTCTTCGGCGTGATCGCGCTCGGCGTCCTCGGGACCGACGGGCGGGAGTTCGCGCGGATCTCCCCGCAGATGGGCGTCGGCCTGCTGGTGCTGTACGGCGTGTACGTCATCTTACTCGTCGGGGGCAAGAGCGGCGCGTCGGGCGAGAAGAAGACCGAATCGACGAACGTCCCGAAGCAGACGGCGTTGTTCGCGGCCGGACTGGCCGTCGTGCTCGTCGGCGTCGAGTCGATGGTCGGCATGACGATCGAGGTCTCCGAGACGCTCAACGCGCCACCGTTCCTCATCTCCGTGACGGTGCTGTCGGCGATGAGCTCGTTCCCCGACCTGCTCGTCGGCGTGAAGATGGGCGAGGCGGGTGACAAGCGGGCGGCGGTCGCGAACGTCTTCGGGACGAACACGTTCAACCTCGTCGCGGCGCTGCCGATCGGCGTCATCCTCGCCGGCGGCGTCTCGATCGGCTTCCTCACGTCCGTGCCGCTCATGCTCTTCCTGTTTTACACCACCCTCATCGTCGTGGTGCTGTCCGCGACGAACTTCGAGATCACCACCGAGGAGGGGTACCTCTTCCTCGCGATGTACGTCGCCTTCCTCGGCTGGATGACGACCGAGGCGCTCGGCGTTACCGCGCTGCTGACCGAGGAGGCGCTTCGGACGATCGTCGGGTGACCGTTCGATACGCAGGTCCGACCCGTGAGCCTGCTCGCGGCCGAATCTACCTCATCTTCCGTTAGAATCAAACGGGCACGCGACGCAGTGTCCGGTATGAGCGCCGAACAGGAGGAGCGGGCCATCCGATGTCTAGTCGCGAAAGTCGGGCTGGACGGCCACGATCGAGGTGCACACGTGATCGCGCGGGCGTTCCGCGACGCCGGCTTCGAGGTCGTCTACTCCGGGCTCCACCGCGCCCCGGACGACATCGTGCAGGCGGCGGTCCAAGAAGACGTGGACGTGCTCGGAATCTCCATCCTCTCCGGGGCGCACAACACCCTCGTCCCGAAGGTTATCGAGGGGCTCAAATCGTACGACGCCTTCGAAGACACCCTCATTCTGGTCGGCGGGATCATCCCCGACGACGACGAGGCGGAGCTGAAGAAGCTGGGCGTCGCCGAGGTGTTCGGCCCGGGAACGCCGATGGAGGAGACGGTCGAGTTCATTCGGAAGAACGTCCCGGAGCGCGCGTAGATGGGCGGGCCAACGGAGGACGACGGGGGCACAGAGGCGGCCGTGACGGACGCGACCGCCCTCTCCGACCGCGACGCCGCCCTCGTCGAGGAGCTACTCGCCGGGAGCCACCGGGCGCTCGCGCGCGTCATCACCCGGATCGAGAATCGGTCGCCGGGGTACCGCGGCATCGTCGCCGCGCTCCACGGACACACCGGCGGCGCGGACGTGATCGGGATCACGGGCTCGCCCGGCGCCGGGAAGTCGACGCTCGTCGACAAGCTGGCGGCCGCCTACCGCGACCGCGGCGACACGGTCGGCGTCGTCGCCGTCGACCCCTCCTCGCCGTACACCGGCGGCGCCGTGCTCGGCGACCGGATCCGTATGGGGTCGAACGTCGGCGACATGGACGTGTTCTTCCGGTCGATGAGCGCTCGCGGCCAGCTCGGCGGGCTCTCGATGGCGACCGCAGACGCGGTGAAGGCGCTGGACGCCTTCGGCAAGGACGTGGTGATCATCGAGACGGTCGGCGCCGGGCAAAACGAGGTCGACGTGGTCCGCACCGCCGACACGGTCGCCGTGCTCGTCCAGCCCGGCTCCGGCGACGACATCCAGACGCTGAAAGCCGGCATCCTCGAGATCGGCGACGTGTTCGTGGTCAACAAAGCGGACATGGACGGCGCCGAGCGCACTCTCGCCGAGTTAGAGGAGATGGTCCACCGACGCGAGAGCCCCACGAAGGGGTTGGACACGGGTCACCACGGATTCGAGGTGCCGGATCACCCGGACGACGGGGCGGACGAGGCGTCGGCCGACGGCGAGGCGGACGACGCGCCGGTGTGGACCCCCGAGGTCCTCCGGACCGTCGCGAACACCGGCGACGGCGTCGCCGCGCTCATCGACGCGTTCGACGCCCACGCGAGCCACCTCCGGGAGTCCGGCGAGATACAGGCGACGAAGCGACAGCGCTACGCGGAAGAGATCCGGACGCTCGTGCGCTCCGACGTCGGCGCGCTCGCGACCGACGAGATCGAGCGTCGCGGCGGGATCGACGACCTCGCCGACGCCGTGCGCCGCCGGGAGACGGACCCCTACAGCGTCGCCGCCGAGATCGTCGCGCCGATCGCCGCCTGCGTGGAGTCCGGCGACCGATAGCGCGGGCTCCCACGAGTTATAAGTCGTCCGCGGACCAACAGTATTCCATGAAGCTCACCAAGATCGCCGGGAGTGCCCTCCTCGGCGTCGGCGCGCTCGCCGCGCTCAATACCGGTCTCCGCTACGAGGGCGAACTGGAAGCGCCGCTCGACGGCGACGACGGCGTGTTCCGCTGGCGCGGGATGGACGTCGCGTTCACGGAAGCGGGCGACCCCGACGACCCCGATCTCGTGTGTCTTCACGGGATCAACGCCGCCGCCTCCTCCGGCGAGTGGCGCGAGGTGTTCGGCGACCTCGCCGCTGACTACCACGTCGTCGCGCCGGACTTCCCGGGATACGGCCGCTCGGACCGACCGCCGCTGCGCTACTCCGCGGCGCTGTACGAGGACTTCGTCCGCGACTTCCTCGCCGAGTTCGACGAGCCGGCCGTCGTCGCCTCGTCGCTGTCGGCGGCGTACGCGGCCGCGGCGGCCGACGGCGACGGGTCGGCCGACGGGGGCGTGACCCTCAACGGGTTCGTCGCCGTCTGTCCGACGACCGTCGCCGGGCCGAGTCCGCCGAAGCCGTGGCTCCGAGAGCTGTTCCGGGCGCCGCTCGTCGGCGACGCGCTGTTCAACCTCATCACGTCGAAGCCGTCGATCCGTTATTTCAACGCCGACCACGGCTACGACGACCCGACGAATCCGAGCGAGGAGTGGATCGATTACGAGTGGCGGACGAGCCACGTCGAGAACGCGCACTTCGCGCCCGCTTCGTTCATCTCGGGGTACCTCAACAGCGACTTGGACTTGGCGGCCGCGCTCGCCGGTCTCGACGTCCCGCCGACGATCGTCTGGGGCCGCGAGGCCGAGGTGAGCCCGCTCGCCGACGGCCGCGAACTCGCCGACGCCGCCGACGCGCGCTTGGTCGTCTTCGACCGCGCCCGGCTGCTCCCCCACGTCGAACACCCGGACCGGTTCGTGGAAACGGTCGAGGAAGCGCTCGTCGCCGGCGCGACGGCGTAGCTACGGTATCGGCGGACACCGCAGCGCCCCCGAGCGCCTGGTCACCGAACGGATATCAGATCTGAGCACTGGGGGGCAATCGATTAATTCCCGAGGCGCCGATTTCGACCATGACCGAGACGCCCCTCCGCGTGCTCTGCGTGGACGACGAGCCGGGGCTCGCCGAGCTGGTTGCGACGTACCTCGAACGCGACGACGACCTCAACTGCGAGACGACGGTGGAGACCGACCCGTCCGCCGCCCTCGACCGGATCGAGACCGAGCCGTTCGACTGCGTCGTCAGCGACTACGACATGCCCGGACGAACCGGCATCGAGCTGCTCTCGATGGCGCGAGAGACGCGGTCCGACCTCCCGTTTCTCCTCTTTTCGGCGACGGAACCGAACGCCATCGCCGCCGAGATGGTGCGCGCGGGCGTCAGCGACTTCGTCCACAAGCGCGGCGGCCTCGACGGCTATACCGCGCTCTTACGGCGGGTCGAGCACGCGCTCGACGGCGGGGACGGGCGGTTCGGAGCCGCCGACGCCGACGTCGAGGTGGCACACGACGGCGTCTGCACCGTCGGTCCGGACGGGACCTTCGAGTTCGTCGGCGAGGAGTACGGCGAGCTGTACGGGTACGACCCGGCGGAGCTCGTCGGCGAGCGCTGGCAGCGGCTCCACCCGAGCGAAGAGGTGGAGCACATCCGCACGCACATCCTCCCGGCCGTCATGGAGGGCGAGCGATGGACGGGGACGAGTACCGGCCTCCGAGCCGACGGGACCACCTTCGCGGAGTCGAAGATGGTGACGACGACGAGCGACGACCGGCTCGTGATCTCCGTGTCCGAGTTCAGTGAGCCCGGCGGTGGGTCGGGTGGTGGACTCGGCGGAACCAACGGGGACCCGGACGCCAAGCGGGGCGCGAGCGACTGACCGGGACGGCGCGCGAGGCCGCTCAGGTCACCCGGACACCCCGGTCACCGGTCCCGCCGGACGTACAGCGTCTTCTCGCAGGCCGCGTGGACCCGCCCCGTCTCGTCGACGAGCGAGACGAGATACTCCCGATCCGTCGACTCGCCGGGAGCCAGTCCGTCGCGGATCGCTGCCGGCTCGTCGTCGCCGAGTTCGAACTCGGCGTACAACGTGTCGCGGCCGGGTTCGATGAACTCGATAGCCGCCGATTTGTCCCAGACGGTGAAGCCGTCGCCGAGGGTTCGCTGGAGCATGGTCATGTACACGGGGTCGACCGCGCCGTAGAGGCTCCCGCCGAAGGTGGTGCCGACGCCGTTTCGCGTCCGCCAGCCGAACGGCACCCGAACCCGGACGTACCGCCAGTCGGCGCCGATGTGGTCGACCCGAGCGCCCGTCCCGCGGTAGGCGGGGAGGAGGTTGAACCCGTGACGCCACAGCCGGGTGCGGAGGCTCTCGGCCGGCGGGTCCTCGCGGAGGGGCTTCGGATCCGGATCGCGGTCGACGCCGCTTGGCGAATCGGTCACGTTCGAGGGAGGCGCCGCGGCCGACAAACCGGTGTCGGAACCGGCGACAACCCGCGGGCGGTTGTCGGAGCGTCGCCGCCCGAAACGGGTATCAGCGCGCGACCGCAACCCGACACCGATGGAGTGTGACAAGTGCGGGGCCGACGCGATCCACCACGCCGCCTACTCCGGGGCGCACCTCTGTGGCGAGCACCTCCGCCGGTCGGTGGAAAAGCGCGCGAAACGCCGCGTCCGCGAGGATTCCCTGCTCGATCCGGAGGCGACGCCCGACGACCCCGACCGCTGGGTGATCGGGCTCTCCGGGGGGAAAGACAGCGTCGCGTTGACGAAGATTCTCGACGACGTGTTCGGGCAGGACCCCCGCGTCGAGATGCTCGCGTTGACGATCCACGAGGGGATCGAGGGATACCGAGACGAGAGCCTCGACGCCTGCGTCGAGCTCGCGGCCGACCTCTCGATCCGCCACGAGGTCGTCTCCTACGAGGAGGAGTTCGACGTGCAGATGGACGACGTCGTCGAGAGCGACCCGGAGAACATGGCCGCCTGCGCGTACTGCGGGGTGTTCCGCCGGGACCTCTTAGAGAAGTACGCCGCCGAGTTCGACGCGGACAAGCTGCTCACCGGCCACAACCTCGACGACGAGGCGCAGACGGCGATGATGAACTTCCTCGAAGGCGACGTGCGGCAGGTGGCGAAGCACTTCGACGCCTCGCTCGGCCCGTTCGACGAGCGCGAGGGGACGGACGCGTTCGTCCCGCGAGCCAAGCCGCTGCGGGACGTGCCGGAAAAAGAGATCGCGCTGTACTGTCACGTCCGCGACCTCCCGGTGCACATGGCCGAGTGCCCCCACTCCTCGGAGGCGTACCGCGGTGAGATCCAGTCGACGATCCACGAGTTAGAGGAGAATCACCCCGGCGCCCGCCACTCGATCATGGCCGGGTACGAGGAGCTATCGGCGTTGGCGGCCGAAACGTACCGCGAAGGGGGCGACGACGAGTCTCCCGACCTCCGAGAGTGCGAGCGCTGCGGATCGAAGACGAGCCGGACGGTCTGCCGGAAGTGCCGGCTGCTGGACGCGATCGAGGCGGTGTAAGCGCGGTCAAAAAACCCGAGTGCGGTCGCATCGTCGCGGCAATCGAGCGTCGTCGGTCATTTCGGACGAAAAGTCGCGGTCGGCTGTCGTGAACGGTGACCCGAGGGTCAGCGGATGACGTCGAGGCCGTTGTTCTTCTCGACGGGGTCGGTGCCGCCGTCGGACTCCCACGCGCCCTGTTCGGTGCCGCCGGAGGCGGTCGCGTTGGCGGCGCCGTTGTTGGCCGCTCGCGAGCGCGAGTCGCCGAGGTCGTCGCCGTTGACCGCGGCGCGGGACTTGTCCGCCTGCTTCTGGGTCGACGGGCCGAGCACCTGTGCGCTCTGAACGCCCGTCATGATGGCCATGACGCGGACCTTCCCCTTGTACTCCTCTTGGATGCGAGCGCCCCAGATGACGTTGGCGCTCGCTTCGAGGCGTTCGGTGATGTTGTTCGCGATCCCCTCGGCCTCCTTCAGCGTGAGGTCCGGACCGCCCGTGATGTGCACGAGCCCGCCCGAGGCGCCGCGGTAGTCGACGTCGAGAAGCGGGTGGTTCATCGCGTCGTTGACCACCTCTTGGGTCTTGTTTTTGTCCTGGGTCTCGCCGACGAGCATGACGGCGACGCCGCCCTGGTTCATGATCGTGGACATGTCCGCGTAGTCCAGGTTGATCAGGCTCGGCTGGGTGATCGTCTCCGAGATCCCCTTCACCGTCTCCGCGATGATCTGGTCCATCACGGAGAACGCCTTCCCGATCGGCAGGTTCGGGACGTAATCGAGCAGGCGGTTGTTGTCGAGGACGATGATCGAGTCGGCCTCGTTGCGGAGGCTCTCTAAGCCCTCCTCGGCTTTCACCGTGCGGGCGCGCTCGACGTTGAACGGCGTCGAGACCATCCCGACGACGATCGCACCCTGGTCTTTAGCGATCTTCGAGACGACCGGCGCCGCGCCGGTGCCGGTGCCGCCGCCCATCCCGGCGGTGACGAAGACGAGGTCGGCGTCGCCGAGGACCTCTTTGATCGTTCCCTGGGCCATCTCCGTGGCGCGCTCGCCCATCTTGGGGTCGCCACCGGCACCGAGGCCCTGCGTGAGCGACTTGCCCACGAGGATCTTGGTGTCGGCTTCGATCATCTTGAGGTGCTGTTTGTCCGTGTTGATGGCGACGGTGTCGGCGCCGTCGACGCCGATGTTGTACAGCCGGTTGATCGTGTTGTTCCCGGCGCCGCCGGCACCGACGATGACGATCCGGGGTTCCCCGAACTCGTCGTCGTCCATGTCGACGTCCATGTCACGCTTCTCCGCTTCCGCGTTGTCGAGGGCGTCCTGAACGAGATCTTGCATCAGTTTACACCTTGGCCCAGTTGCGGGTGCGGGTGCGCTCCTCGCGCTCGCCGTCCTGTTCGTTTAACATGTCGCGAACGGCCGACCGGATCGCCTCACTCCGGTTCGGGAACTCGCCCGTCTCGACCATCTGTTCGACCTCGTCGATCTGCTGTTTCGGGATTCGTAGTGTCACACGCTCCATTGGTATTCCCCCGGTAAGACGGCGAACACGCGACGCGTGTGTCTTACAGCGACGAATCGCCCGACGACGGGGTGGTCCCCCGCCGCGGACGGCCGCTGTAAGACGACCGTCTTACGCAATTGTAGTCACCGAGGCAACCAATATAAAACTACCGCCCACTGTAAGACAAACCGTTAAAACGCCCGAATACGGCGTGTTATCGGGTTTTCAGCCACATCAGCGATCCTTCAACACGTCCGCGGCGGGGGTCCGACGGCCGCAGCCGGGACAGAACGCCCAGTCCGTCCGGATCTCATCGCCGCACTCACAGAACGCCCGGTGTGACTGCTTCTCGCCGCAGTTCGGACAGTACACGTGGTTTTCGGGCACGGATTCGCCACATCCGCCACAGGCGCTCTCACGCGTCTGACCGCTCGAACGGGCCGGATTTGCCCGCGTCTTACGTCCAGCCGCCTCGTCGTCCGTCGTCGTTTCACGCGTCACACGCTGGTCATCGACGTCGGCGCCGGGAGCGTCGAGAGTGACGTGTACGTTGATGTCGCCCGCGTTCCCGCGCGTATACGTCGGTTCCGGTGGCGTTTGCGGCGTTTGCGGTGTCGACCGTTCGCCGAGTCGCTCGGCGAGCGCCGCGTCCAGCCGATCGGCGATGAGGTCGTCGACGCGCTCGGTCACCGCGGCGTCGATCGTCGCGTCGGACCGCTGGGAGGCGTCGGACCGGTCGGAGGTCCCGGAGGCGTCAGACGCGTTGGACGGATGCGACGGCCCGGCGTCGACGACTTCGTCGAGATGTCTCCGGAGGGCCTCCCGCATCACCTCGCTTTTAGAGGCATCACACGCTTCCAGCCGCTCGACGAGGTCGTCGTCGGCTCGGAAGGTGATCTTGCTCATACAGGACCGATATCGGCCCGCAGTACAAGTATCTTCCCCCCCTCGTCCGACGATCGACAGACACGTTTCAAGCTCTCGAAACATATTCGGGGACGACAGGCCCGCCGCAGAGGCGACGGCCACTCGATCGGCGATATCGCGCACCATGGTACTTGGTCACACCTGTGTCTGACGCAGATTTATACGGCCCGCGTGGGCATACGTGTGTATAATGAGTAACCGCGTCGAGGACCTCGAACGACAGGTCGCGGAGCTACAGGCAGCGGTCAACGGGCTCACCGAGGAGCTCGTGGAGATGAAAGAGCGCGTCCGACAGGTGGAAGACGCCCAGGAGGTCGCCGTCGAGGAGGCCGCCGAGCAGGCGGCCGCGCCCGCAGACGCCGCGGCGGCCGCCGAGACGGCGGGCGGCGAGCGCCGGACCCACTCCGACGACCACGTCGAGGTGGTCGAACGGACCGGCGACGCGTCGACGGACGACGCGCCGGCGGACGCCGAGTCGAGCGAGGGCGAGACGGGTGCGGCCGACGGCGACGTGATCGTCCCCGAACAGGAGGCGACGACGCCGGATGCCGAAGCCGCTAAGGCCGCGGAGTCGGAAGGCGAAGACGACGAGGCGGAGTCGGACAGCGACATCATCGTCGCGTAACCGGCTCCACATCCCCGCGACACATGCACATCACTGAAGTCGTTTTAGACGGGTTCAAGAGCTTCGGGCGGACGACGAGGATTCCCTTTTACGACGACTTCACCGTCGTCACGGGACCGAACGGCTCGGGAAAGTCGAACATCATCGACGGCGTCCTCTTCGCGCTCGGGCTGGCGCGCACCCGCGGGATCAGAGCCAAGAAGCTCACCGACCTGATCTACAACCCCGGCCACGACGGCGGCGAGGACGCCGGCGGGCCGATGGAGGCCTCAGTGACGGTGGTGTTGTCGAA
Organism: Halorubrum aidingense JCM 13560; assembly: GCF_000336995.1. Lineage (GTDB taxonomy): Archaea > Halobacteriota > Halobacteria > Halobacteriales > Haloferacaceae > Halorubrum > Halorubrum aidingense. The sequence goes on from NZ_AOJI01000010.1 coordinate 10,778, forward strand.
CGAGGACGGGACGCTCGACCGGTCACAGGTCGTCTCCGCCGCCGGCACCGAAAACGTCGGCGACGTCTCCGAGATCACCATCAAGCGCCGCGTGAAGGAGACGGAAGAGAACTACTACTCGTACTACTACCTCAACGGGCGCTCGGTGAACCTCTCGGACGTGCAGGACCTGCTCGCGGCGGCCGGCGTGACCCCGGAGGGGTACAACGTCGTGATGCAGGGCGACGTCACCGAGATCATCAACATGACGCCGTACCAGCGGCGGGGGATCATCGACGAGATCGCGGGCGTCGCCGAGTTCGACGAGAAGAAGGAGGCCGCGTACGGGGAGCTCGACACGGTCGAAGACCGGATCGGTGAAGCCGATCTCCGGATCGGCGAGAAGCAGAACCGACTCGATCAGCTCGCTGACGAGCGCGAGACCGCCCTCCGGTACCAGGAGTTCCGCGACGAGTTGGAGGAGTACCGCGGCTTCCTCAAGGCCTCCGAGTTGGAGGAGAAACGCGAGACGCTCGACAGCGTCGAGGCCGACATCGACGACGCCGAGGCCGAGGTCGCGGAGCTGCGCGAATCCCTCGACGCGAAACAGGGCCGGCTCACGCGTCTGGAAGAGGACCTCGCGGACCTCAACCACGAGATCGAGACGAAAGGCGAGGACGAGCAGATCGAGATCCGCTCGGAGATCGAGGAGGTGAAAGGCGAGATCTCCCGGCTGGAGGACAAGATCGAGGCCGCCGAGGAGCGCGCCGCCGACGCCGAGACGGAACGGCGCGACGCCTTCGTTCAGATCGATCGCAAAGAGGAGACGATCGACGACCTCGCCGCCGAGATCCGCGAGGTGAAAGTCGAGAAGGCCTCGGTCAAATCCGAGATCGCCACGAAGCGCTCTGATCTGGCGGACGTCGAAGCGGAGATCGAGGGCGTCGACACCGAGTTCGACGAGCTGAAAGCGGAGCTGGCGGACAAAAAGGAGACGGTCGAGCGGCTCCGCTCGGAGAAGAACGACCGGCAACGCGAGAAGGACCGGCTGCTCGACGAGGCGCGCCGGCGCTCGAACGCGGTCAGCGAGGCCCGATCCGACCTAGAGGAGGCGCGGGAGTCGCTGCCGGAGCACAAAGCACGGATCTCGGAGCTACACAGCGAGCTCGACAAGGCCGAGAAGAACGAGGCGACGATCGAGGACGCGGTCGCCGACCTGTTCGCCGAGAAGGCCGAGCGCAGCGAACGGCTGGAGGCGATCGAGTCGGACCTCCGCGAGAAGCAGAACGAGTACGCAAAGCTGGAGGCGGCCGCCAGCCAGCGCGGCGACACCTCGTGGCCGCGCGCGGTGACGGAGGTCAAAAACGGCGGGATCGACGGGGTCCACGGTGCGGTCGGCGAACTCGGATCCGTCGAGGCCGAGTACGCGGAGGCCTGTGAGACGGCCGCCGGCGGCCGGCTCGCGAACGTCGTCGTCGACGACGACGGCGTCGGCTCGACGTGTATCGACTACCTCAAACAGCGCAACGCGGGGCGGGCGACGTTCCTCCCGATCACGAAGATGGACAATCGGAGCCTGCCGCGGAAGCCGTCGCTGCCGGGGGTCGTCGACTTCGCGCGGAACCTCGTCGCGTACGACTCCCGCTACGAGTCGATCTTCTCGTACGTGCTCGGATCGACGCTGATCGTCGAGGACATGGCGACCGCCCGCGAGCTGATGGGCGACTACCGGATGGTCACCCTCGACGGCGACCTCGTCGAGAAGTCCGGCGCGATGACCGGCGGCTCCGGCGGCGGCTCGCGCTACGCGTTCACGAAGTCCGGCGGCGGGAAGCTCGAACGGCTCGCGACGGAGATCTCGGATCTGGAAGACGAGCGGCAGTCCCTACAGGCCGAGGTCGACGAGCTGGCGGCCGACATCGACGACGCCCGCGACCGGAAGGCCGACGCGGCCGAGCGGGTCCGGTCGCTGGAGGCGGACGTCAAGCGCGCGGAGGCGGATCTTTCGGACGCCGAGTCGCGGATCGACGAGCTCGAAACCGAGCTCGAAGAGCTGGAGGCGGAACGCGAGTCGGTCGACGAGGAGATGAGCGATCTGGACGCGGAGATCGACGCGCTCGACGGCGACATCGCGGAGATGGAAGCCGAGATCGAGGAGATCGAAACGGAGCTCGCCGATTCGAAGATCCCCGAGCTCTCCGAGCGAGCCGACGAGATCCGGTCGGCGATCGGGGATCTCGAAGACCGGATGAGCTCGCTCGACGGCCGGCGGAACGAGTTGGAACTGGAGAAGGGGTACGCCGAGGACGCGGTCGACGACCTTCACGACACCGTCGAGCAGGCGCAGAACCGGAAGGCCGACGCGGAGGAGGCGATCGCTGACCACGAGGCGGAAATCGAAGAGAAAGAGGCGCTGCTCGCCGAAAAGCGCGAGGCGATAGCCGACTTGGAAGAAGAGCTGACGGAGCTGAAAGCGGACCGCGAAGAGCTTCGCGAGGAGATCAAGGCGGCCACCCGCGAGCGCGACGAGCAGCGCTCCCTCGTGGCGGACGCGGAGTCGACGCTGGAGGACCTGACCGACCGCCGCGACCGGCTCGCGTGGGAGATCGACGAGCTGGAGTCGCAGGTCGGCGAGTACGACGCCGCGGAGATCCCCGACCTCGACGAGGTCGAATCGCGCATCGAGGAGCTGGAAGCGGAGATGTCGGCGTTGGAGCCGGTGAACATGCTCGCGATCGACGAGTACGACGAGGTCGAGGCCGCACTCGACACGCTCCAAGAGCGCCGGGACGTGCTCGTCGAGGAGCGAGACGGGATCGAAGAGCGCATCGAGGGGTACGAAGCCGAGAAGAAGGCGACGTTCATGGAGACGTTCGAGTCGATCAACGACCACTTCAAGGACATCTTCGCGCGGCTCTCGGCGGGGAGCGGCGAGCTCCTCTTGGAGAACCCCGAGGACCCCTTCGAGGAGGGATTGACGATGAAAGCGCAGCCGGCGGACAAGCCGGTCCAGCGGCTCGACGCGATGAGCGGCGGCGAGAAGTCGCTGACCGCGCTCTCGTTTATTTTCGCGATCCAGCGGCACAACCCGGCGCCGTTCTACGCGCTCGACGAGATCGACGCGTTCCTCGACGCGGTCAACGCCGAGCGCGTCGGCGAGATGATCGAGGAGCTGGCCACGGAGGCGCAGTTCGTCGTCGTCGGCCACCGCTCGGCGCTGTTGGAGCGCTCCGACCGCGCCATCGGCGTCACGATGCAGGGCGACAACCTCTCGGCGGTCACCGGAATGCAGTTCGGCGACGACGCCGACGACGAGGAGGTGGCCGCGGATGACTGAGCCGCCGGAGTCGGCGGGAGGCGTCCCGGACCTCGACCTGACGAGCGAGCGCGACGGCGGGCCGTCCGCGGACTCGAACCGAACGGTTCCGGGCGGCGATGACACCGGGACTGACGGCACGGGCGGCGATGACACCGGGACTGACGGCACGGACGGCGGTGACACCGGGGACGACGACGCGGTCGAGCCCGTCGAACTCCTCGTCCAGCTCGCCGAGGAGGGCGAGATCGAACCGTGGGACATCGACATCGTGCAGGTGACGGACGCGTTCCTCTCGCGGCTCGACGAGACGGACCTCCGGACGACCGGCCGGGCGCTCTTTTACGCCAGCGTCCTGCTCCGGATGAAAAGCGACGGGATGTTGGCCGACGACGACGATGACGACGAGGAGCCCGAGCCGGAGCCGTGGGAGGTCGCGATGGAGGGCGGCGCCGACGACCCGGCGGCGGAGGGATTCGACCCGGTCGACAAGCTGGAAGCGGAGATGGACCGCCGGCTCGACCGGAAGAGCACGCGGGGGTCCCCCGAGACCCTCGACGAACTCGTCCGGGAGCTCCGCGAGGCCGAGCGCGGCTCGTGGTGGAAGGACTCCCGCGAGTACGACACCTCGGACTCGCCGAGCGGCTACGCCCGCGGCACGCAGACGCTCGATTACCACACGGGCGACGAGTTCCGCCGTGACGGCGAGCCGACCGCGGGCGAGGCGACCGACCGCACCCACGACGAGGACATCGAGGAAGTGATCGTGAAGATCGACGGGGTCCTCCGGACGCACTTCGAGCGCGACCGCACCGAGGTGCTGTTCGCGGAGATAGAAACGGCCGGGGGGCGCCCGTTCATGACGTACCTCGCGCTGCTGTTCATGGCCCACCGCGGATCGGTCCGGCTCCAGCAGGACGACCTGTTCGGCGACCTGTGGGTGCGAGATCCGACGGCGACGACCGCGGAGTCGGAAGCGATCGCGGACTGAATCGAGTCACCGACGCTCGCTCCGGCCCCACTTACACAATGATTATAAGTAGTCGCCCAGCAGCGGGTCGACGCGCTCGCGGGTGTCGTCGGGGATCGCCTCGGTGGGCGTGTTGACCGTGCCCTCGAGGGAGGTGTGCGCCGCGCACGGGAACTCGTCCGGGAGCGTCCGGACGGCCTCTTCGACGGCGGCTTTGATCGCCTTCTGGTTCTGCTCCGCGTTCTCCAGCACTTCCGCGAGCGTCACCTCGCTGTCTTCTTTCCACACGTCGTAGTCGGTGACGCCGGCGATCGTCGCGTAGGCGATCTCGGCCTCTCGGGCGAGTTTCGCCTCCGGGATCGCGGTCATGCCGACGAGGTCCCACCCTTGCGCTTTATAAAACTCCGACTCCGCGCGCGTCGAGTACTGGGGTCCCTCGATGCAGACGTAGGTGCCGCCCTTCACGACGTCGGTGTCAGAAGGTGCGGCCGACTCGGCGGCCGCGGTCAGGTGATCGACGAGTTCGGGGCTGTACGGGTCCGCGAACGGCTGGTGAACGACGACGCCGTCGCCGTAAAACGAGAGGTCGCGGCCCTTCGTCCGGTCGTAGATCTGGTCCGGGACGACGAGCGTGCCGGGCTCCAACTCCTCTTTTAAACTACCGACGGCGTTGGACGCGAAGACGTGGGTGACGCCCGCCTTTTTTAACGCGTACATGTTCGCGCGGTACGGGAGGTCGGTCGGCGAGACGCCGTGGTCCGAGCCGTGCCGCGGGAGGAAGGCGACCTCCGTGCCCGTGTCGGCGAACTCGCCGATCGTGATCGCGTCGCTCGGCTCGCCGTAGGGCGTGTCGTACTCGACCTCGCGCACGTCGTTCAGGGGAAGCGCCTCGTAGATTCCGCTGCCGCCGATGAAGCCGATAGTGCTCATACCCGGACTCCGCCCGCTCGCTACTTATAAGGAGTGAAGCGGTGCCGAGAAGCCGCGGGCCGCCGCGGAACCGGCGACCGCCGGCCGCGCTCGCCTCACAGCAGCCATCGCACCGCCGCCAGCGCGAGCGCGCTCACGACGAGCAGGTGGACGAGGACGGCGCCGACGGCGGCGCCGCCCACCTCGCGCATCTCACGGATCCGGATCGAGAAGCCGAGTCCGACGAACGCCAGCGTGAACAGCGCGTCGGAGACCCGGCCGATCGAGTCGAGCGCGGCCGGCGAGAGGAGCCCGCTGTTCGCGATCGTGGCGACCGCGAGGAACCCGAGGAGGAACTTCGGGAACTCCGCCCACAGTCGGCGAACCCCGGGCTCCGTCGCCGAGCGCGCGGTGTACGCGATCGAGTAGGCGATCGCGACGCCCCCGAGCAGGGAGTTGCGCGCGAGTTTCGTCACCGTCGCCCACTGGCCCGCCTCCGGCGAGTGCGCGAACCCCGCGGCCGCGACGGGCCCCGTGGAGAACATGCTCACGCCCGCCCAGACGCCGAACTGGCGACCGGTGAGCCCGAGCCACTCGCCCGCGATCGGAAACGCGACGAGGGTGACCGCGTCGAACAGGAGGACCGTCGCGGCCGCGAACGTGATCGCCGACCCGCGGGCGTCGAGCACGCGGCCGATGGCGACCACCGCCGAGACGCCGCAGATGCTCGCGCCGGCCGCCAACAGCGACGGCGTGGTGCCGTCCAGCCGGAACAGCACCCGCGCGATCAGTTCGGCGAGGAGCAGCCCGCCGGCGACGGCGACGACGACGAGCCCGAGGACGGTCGGGCCGGCCGCGAGGAACTCCTCGACGACGACGGCCGCGCCGAGCAGGACGATCCCCGTCTCCAAAAAGAGCTTGTCGACGCCGACCCCCGGCTCCGCCGCGGCGGGCGTTCCGACCGTGTTGCCGACGAGCGCGCCGAGTCCGACCGCGACGACCAGAGGTTGGAGCCCGTCGACCGCCCCGGCGACGGCGTTCGCGAGAAGCGCCCCGGCGGCGAGGACGGCGAGCCCGGGGACGTACGGCCGGGCGGCGGCGACGAGACGCATCAGAAGACGCCCGCGAGCTGTCCCGCGGCGTGGACCGCGACGAGCCCGAGTCCGAGCGCGAGCGCCTGCCAGCCGCGGTCGAGCGCGAGCCACCGATCGGCGAGCGGAGAGCCCGTTCCGTCGGCGCCCGCTGCCCGTTCGCCCGATCCGTCGACGCCGTCCGATACCATACGTGTGGGTCGCCGCGCCCGCTATATATAAGGACGGAATGGGGCCGGTTCGGGGCGGCGAGCGGGACGAACGCGGACGGATCGTCCGACGAGATGAGACGGATCACTTGGCGGAAGCGGACGGATCGCGCGACCGAAAGAGGCAGGTCGGGGGGCGACGACGTGTGCACAATTCGATGCCCACCACCCAGATCAAAGACCCCGTCCACGGCTACGTGGAGCTGCCGGACGCGCTCGTCGACGGCGTCGTCGACACGCGGCCGTTCCAGCGGCTCCGGTACGTCCGTCAGCTCTCGGCGACGCACCTCGTGTATCCCGGCGCGAACCACACGCGCTTCGAGCACTCGCTGGGCGTGTACCACCTCGGTCGGACCGTCTTCGAGAACCTCCGTCGGCAGTCGTACTTCACGCGGGACGCGACCGCCGACGAGTTAGAGGAGATCCAGCGCACGCTGGAGTGCGCCTGCCTGCTCCACGACGTGGGACACCCGCCCTTCTCGCACCTCTCGGAGGGGTTCCTCGACGAGGGCGCGTTGCGCGAGCGGGTCGCCGAGACGGGACTCGTCGACGCCTTCGACGCGGCGGGGGTCGGCGGGGCGCCGCTCCGCTCCGCGAGCCCGCACGAGCTGCTCGGCTGCGTCCTCGTCGTCGAGGAGTACGGCGACGCCCTGCGCGCGTTCGACGTCGACCCCTTCGAGGTGTGCGCGTACGTGCTCGGCTACAGCCTCGCGTACGAGCGCGGCGCGGCGTGGCAGTACGGCGTCGGCGCCCAGCTGCTCCACTCGCCCATCGACGTCGACCGGCTCGATTACATCACCCGGGACAACTACATGACCGGCGCGGGCGTGTTGAGCTTCGACGTCGAGCGCATGGTCGACGCCTACACCGCCCACCCGGAGGAGGGGCTCGCGCTCACCGAGAAGGCGCTCTCGACCATCGGCAACTACCTCGAAGGGCGGATCGCGTTGTACATGTGGGTCACTCAGCACCACAAGGCCGTGTACGCGAACCGACTGCTACAGGCGATGCTCGGCGAGTACGCCGCCGAAACCGGTAACAGCCCGGTCACCGTCGACGGCGTCCTCGCTCGGGAGCTCGACGACAACACGGTGCTCGAACGGCTCCGAATCGCCGCGCGGGACACCCCCGACTCGACGCTGGCGTCGATGTACGACCGCTTCCGGAGCCGGCGGTTCCCGGACACCTGCTGGAAACACCGGATCGCGCTGGCCGACCGGATCGGCGGGGACCTCGACGGCGGCCTCGACGCCTTCACCTCGTGGCTCACCGAGGGCGACGAGCGGCTGGAGCGGCTGCTCGCCGACGCCTTGGACGTCCCGGTCCACGAGGTGTGGATCGACCGGTCGTACGTGCCCGCCTACGATCCCGACGAGTTAGAGGACATTCCCATCGCGTACGGCGGCACCACTCGGTCCGTCGGCGACTGGGGGCTGTACGGCGACCGCGCCTTCGACGTGCCGATTCCCTTCGTGTTCGTCCCCGAAGGAACGAAGCGGCGGGCGATCCGCGTGCTCCGGGACGCCTTCGACAGCGAGGTCGCGGCGGCGAAAAGCGGGACCGCCTAGCGAGACGAAACGGGAGGCAGCGGGGCGGCGGGGACTGACGGAGGGCAGGCCGTCACAGCGGCGTCAGTCGTCGGCCTCGGCGGTGACCGTGTCGTCCGCCTCGGCGTCCGTCGCCTCGGCGTCGAGACGCGGGAAGTTCCCGATCGTCGCGTCGCGGAAGGCGGCCTCGTCGAACGTGTACTCTTCCTCAAAGAAGTCGAGGACGGTGTCGACGTCGGCCATCGCGTTCTTCAGCGCGGTCGACGCGCCGGGCGACGGCGTGATGTTGAACAGGATGCCGTCGCCGGTGATCTTCGCTTCGCCCATGTCGAGCTCTTTCGTCTCCGTGTTGACGATCTGAGGGCGAACGCCGCCGTACCCCTTCGCACGCTCGATGTCGCCGGCGTCGACGCTCGGCACGACCTTCTGGACGTCCGGCAGGAACGCGCGCTTGCCGATCTCGGGGATGTCGTACACGAGGTTGCGGACGACGTAGGGGAACAGGATGCGGTCCGAGAGGATGTTGGCGTAGCTCAGGAACGACGCGGGGCTGAAACCGAACACGTCCGCGAAGTCGCTCACGGTCGAGAGTCGACCGCGTTCGAGCGCCGGAACGAGCTTCGCCGTGGGACCGAAGCGGGTGACCCCGTCGTCGTGAACGTCGGCGTCGCCGTGGACCGCGGCGAACGGGAGTTTCTTCATCTGGAGCGTGTACACCTTCCCGTTCAGCAGGTCGTCGGCGAGGAAGAAGCTCCCCGCGACCGGCAGCAGCGACATGTTCTCGCCGTAGCCCATCTCCTTGGCGAACTGGAGGCTGTGCGAGCCGGCGGCGACGACGACCGCGTCCGCCGCGAAGTCGCCGTCGTCGGTCTCGACGGTGAACCCGTCACCGCCCTCGTCGACGTTCGTCACCGCCGTGCCGAGGTGCACGGAGACGCCGTCCTCCTCGCGGGCGGCGTCGACGAACGATTTCGCGACCGCGCCGTAGTCGACGACGTAGCCGTCCGGCGTCTGAAGCGCCGTGAGCTCCGTGTCCGGGTCGCGCCCCTCGACGACCTTCGGCTCCAGCTCCGCGATCTCTTCGCGGCCGATCTTCCGGAGCTTCGGGAAGAGCTCGCCGAACCCGTTGTCGTGGTAGCGCTCCTCCAGCTTGGCGCCCTCCTCGTCGCCGACGCCGAGCACCATCTTGCTCCGCTTGCTGTGCATCTCCCGGTCCGGGTCGGCGCCCTCCAGGTACCCCGCGAGCAGCTCGGCGCCCTCTTTGACCTCCTTCGCCTTCTCCAGGGTGTAGTTCGTCTCGATGTCCCCGAAGTGAAGCGTCTGGGAGTTGTTCGTCCGGTGGGAGTTGATCGCCGCGATCTCCCGTTCCTTCTCGATCAGTGTGACGTCGTCGACGTCAGTGAACTTCGCGACCGTGTACAGCAGCGATGCCCCGCTGATACCCCCGCCGACGATGATCAGATCTGTGTGCTCGGACATGCGTGATGAAAGCTCTCACTCCGTCGAACGGGCTCAGCCGTTAACGTTCTTGCTATCTGTTCCGCCTGATCCGGCAGTAGCGAGGCTACAGTCGTCGATTTGAGGGTACCACAGTCGTCGAAAATTCACTCCTCGGCGTCCCGGGCGGCCCGGTACCGATCGCGGAGCCGTTCGAACAGGTCCCGACCCGTCTCGGTCCGGAGTCGCGACGCTGTCGTCGCGAAGAACTCGTCGAGCGCGTCGTACTCGCGGAACGCGTCCGGCTCGCCGGCGGTCGGGTCGTAGCGACCGCCGCGCTCGTAAACGACCGCCTGCAGACAGACGTCGAGGAGGTCACACTCCTTGACGAGGACCGCCTCCGGGGAGTCACGGGCCTCGTACGCCTCCCACGCGTCGCGGACGCGGTCGGGGAGGGGACCGGCGAGGTCCGCCATCGCCTCGCGCTCGGCAGCCTCCTTGACGTCGGGATCGACCGTGTCCGCGGTCGAGTCCGCGCGTGTCGCGACGTCGCCCGTCTCCGCCTCGGCGACGTCGTGGACCACGGCGAGCCGGAGCGCGCGGTCGAGGTCGACGCCGGGGAGGTCCTCGCGGAAGCGGTCGCCGAGCGCGAGCACGAGGTACGCGACGCCCCACGCGTGCGCGGCGACGGATTCCGGGTCGTCGACGCCGCGGAGTTGCCAGCCCGTGCGCCGCTCGTCTTTCAGGGCGTAGGCGTCGAGGAGGGCGTCGAGAGAGGGGTCAAGGGCGGGGTCGCGATGGGAGTCGTGGTCGGAGTCGTGGTCGCGGTCGGAGTCGTGGTCGCGGTCGGGGCCGCGATCGGAGCCGGTGCCGTCGATCCCGGTCATTCGTCGCTACTCGGCGAGCGTCCAGGCGTCGTCGCCGACGGCGTCGGCCACGTCGCGGCGGACCATCTCGTCGAGCACCTCGTCGAGGCGCCCGGGCTGGGCGACCTCCATCTCGATGCGGCCGATGCTGTGGTACTCTTCGAGGTAGTGGCGGACGGCCTCCCGGTCGAACGTCGACTGGTCGGCGCGCTCCATGGCGCCCTCGGTCAGGTCGATCATGTCTTCGAGGAAGTTCCACGGGTAGACGACCCACGTCCACTGTTCGAGCTGTTCGCCGACGAAGTCGGGCTCGAACTCGGAGGTGCCGAGCAGCTGGAGGGTGGCGGTGCGGATCTCGCCGGCGTCGCGCTCCGAGACGTACTCCTCGGCGCGGCGGATCGAGCCGCCGGTGTCGGCGATGTCGTCGATGATGAGGACGTTCTTGCCCTCGACGCTCCCCTCCGGCATCGGGTAGCGGATCTTGGGCTCGTCGCTCTTCTCCGCGGCCCCGACGTAGTGTTCCATCTTGAGGCTCGTCAGATCGTTGAGCCCGAGGAAGTCACAGACGCACCGGCCCGCGAACCAGCCGCCGCGCGCCAGGGCGACGACCATGTCCGGCTCGAAGTCCGCGCGTTTCACCGCGTTCGAGACGTTGCGGCAGAGCCCGTAGATGTACTCCCAGTTGGTGAGGGTACAGTCGAAGTCGTCCGGGAGATCGCTCATACGGCCGTTGCTCTCACCCGCGCGCTCATAAGGGTTTAGCAACGCCTCCGCGGAGCGGTCGACGGGGGCGGAACTCAGCGGCTGGGCTTTGGCGGAGGGTGCCGCGTTCCCGGTCACACGGCGTCGAGGATCGCAGAATCGAACGTCTGGAACAGCGACAGTCCGACGCCAGCCCACCGCGTATCGGTCCCGACACGATTTAGGTGGCCCGCCCGCAACGAGTCGGTAATGAGCACTCAGGCCGCGACGGCGGAGCGAACCGTCGTGATCGGGCTGGAGGTCCACGTCCAGCTCGAGACCGACACGAAGATCTTCTGCGGCTGTTCGACGGAGCCGGTCGACGACGAGGAGCCGAACACGCGCACGTGCCCGACCTGCCTCGGGCTGCCGGGCGCGCTGCCGGTCCTCAACGAAGGCGCCGTCGAGGCCGCCGTGAAGATCGGCAAAGCGATCGACGCCGACATCCCCGAGACGACCACGTTCCACCGGAAGAACTACTACTACCCCGACCTGCCGAAGAACTTCCAGCTCACCCAGTACGACGCCCCGATCTGCCAGTCCGGCGAGCTCGAGGTCCGCGTCGACGGCGAGCCGCGCACCATCGGGATCACCCGGGCGCACTTAGAGGAGGACCCCGGTAGCCTCCAGCACGCCGGCGGCTCCATCGAGACCGCCACGCACACGCTCGTGAACTACAACCGCGCCGGGACGCCCCTGATGGAGATCGTCACGGAGCCGGACTTCCGCTCGCCGGCGGAGACCCGGGCGTTCCTCGCGAAGTTAGAGGAGGTCTTGGAGTACCTCGGCGTCTTCGACCCGACCCGCGACGGGAGTCTCCGGGTCGACGCGAACGTCTCGCTGGTCCCCGACGAACACGTCGCCGACGACGGGACCATCACCGAGGAGGCCCTCGCCGCGGCCAACCGCGCCGAGGTGAAGAACATCTCCAGTCACAAGGGCGCGGAGCAGGCGCTCGCCTACGAAGTCACCCGCCAGCGCAACGTGCTCCGTCGCGGCCGCGAAATCGAACAGGAGACGCGCCACTGGGACGAGGCGCGCGGCGTCACCGTCTCGATGCGCTCGAAGGAGGCCGAGAAGGACTACCGCTACTTCCGCGAGGCCGACCTCCCCGCGCTGGAGGTCTCCGACTGGAAGGCGCAGATCCCGATCCCGGAGCTGCCCGACGCCCGCCGCGAGCGCTTCCGCGAGGAGTACGGGCTCGACCGCGAAGCCGCCTCGAAGCTCACCTCGACGAAGGAGGTCGCCGACTTCTTCGAGGACGTCGCGAGCGCGTTCGACCCCGACCTCGCGGCGACGTGGGTCGCCGACAACTTACTCGGCGAGCTCAACTACCGCGAGATGTCGATCACGGACGTCGAGGACCGCCTCGACGAGTTCACGCGCCTGATCGAACTCGTCGCGGCCGAGGAGCTGACGGTCAAAAACGCCGAGGAGATCGTGCTCCGCGAGATGCTCGACGAGGGCGAAGACCCGGACACCGTCATCGACCGCGAAGGGCTCGGCAAGGCCGAAAGCGACGAGGTCGAGGCGGCCGTCGCGGCCGCGATCGACGACAACCCGGACGCGGTCGCCGACTACCACGACGGCGACGAGGGCGCGATCAACTTCCTCGTCGGCCAGGTGATGCAGGCGACCGGCGGCAGCGCCGACCCCGGGCAGGTGAACGGGCTGCTCCGCGAGGAGTTGGACGGGTAGCGATCCATGGAGCCCACCGTCGCGGGGACCCGGCCGTGAACGTCACCGTCGATATCGTCGGCGAAGAGACCGCCGAGTACGATCTCCCCGACGACGCCACGTACGACGACCTGATCCGCGCGACCGGCTACCACCCGCAGGAGGCGTCCGCGCTGGTCGACGGCGCGCCCGTTCCCGGCGACCGCGTGGTCGATGCGAAGGAAGTCCAGTTGCTCAGGCTTATAAAAGGCGGGGCGACGGACTGCGGCGCGTGAGGGCGGAGCGATCCGCTAGCGACCTGCCCGACGACATCGCTATCGAGCCGGCCGCCCCCGACGACCGGATCGACGCGCTCCGCGTGCTCGACGCGGCGATGCTGGAGACGGACGTCGAGACCGTCGACGCCGCTATCGACGCCGGAGACGCCCTCGTCGCCCGGTTTAAAAGGACGAACGCGGTCGTCGGTGCGCTGGTCGCGACGCGCCCCGACCCGACCCGGCTCCACGTCGACGCCGTGGCCGTTCGGCGGGCGCGTCGCGGGCGAGGGATCGGCTCGGCGCTCGTCGCGAGGGCGATGCGGCGTGGCGAAACCGACCCCGAAATCGCCGTTGTCACGGCCGAGTTCAAACGAGACCTGGAGGATTTTTATACCGATCTGGGGTTCGCGATCGGCGGCGGGGTCGGCAGCGAGGCCAGCGACGACGTCGACGGCGAGGTCGGCGGCGGCGACATCGACGCGGTCGAGACGGAGCGCCTGCACGGTCGCTACCCGGTCGACGGTGGCGGCGCCGACGCCGTGGGAACCGGCGAACGACGCCGATAAACGGCCGGACGGTCTACGACGGGCCAATGAGCGGAAAAGACGACTACTACAACCGGTCGAAACAGCAGGGCTATCGCGCCCGGTCGGCCTACAAGCTGAAACAGCTCGACGAGGAGGCCGACCTCTTCGACAGCGGCGACACCGTCGTCGACCTCGGTGCCGCCCCGGGCGGCTGGCTGCAGATCGCCGCCGAAGAAGTGGGCGAGTCGGGTACCGTCGTCGGCGTCGACCTCCAGCGCATCGACGACTTCGACGACCACGACGTGGAGACGATCCGCGGCGACATGACCCAGGAGCGCACTCGCCACTACCTGCGGGAAGCGATCGGCGAGCGCGGCGCGGACGTGGTCATCTCGGACATGGCGCCGAACATGACCGGCGAGTACAGCCTCGACCACGCGCGGTCGGTCCACCTCGCGCGGCAGGCGTTCGACGTGGCCGAGGAGCTGCTCGCGCCCGGCGGCGACTTCGTCGTGAAGGTGTTCCAGGGCGAGGACCTCGACGCGTTCCGCGAGGACGTTCGCGACGAGTTCCAGTACCTCCGGACCGTCTCCCCGCCGGCCTCCCGAGACTCCTCCTCGGAGGTGTACCTCGTCGCGAAGGGGTTGATCACGGCGCCCGTCGAGACGGGCGACCGACTGGAGGTGACCGTCGAGGAATTGGGCGACGAGGGCGACGGCATCGCGTACGTCGAAGGCTACTCTCTGTTCGTCTCCGACGCGGCGGTCGGCGAGACGCTCGAGGTCGTCGTCACCGACGTCAAGCCGCGGTTCGGCTTCGCCGAGCGCGCGGCCCCCGCGAGCGGCGAACAGGAGTAACCGGGGCGCTTTGTCGCGACGACGGTGTCGCCGTCGGATCGCCGCCGCTACGCCGTGGAAAAGTCGTCCTCGGCGGCGGCGGTCGTACAGACCGGACAGCCCGTCTCGAGGATCGTCTCCCGCATCTCGTCGTTGACCTCGATGGTCTGTGCGCAGTCCGAGCAGGTGAATTGGACAGTCGTCAACACTGGTCCTCTCTCGTCTCGCGGAGAGGGTACCAGACGATATAAATGACCGGCTTCCGGCCGAGGACCCGGCTCCGGTCGCCGTCCGTGCCTCGATCCGTTCGCGTCGCAGTGCGCTCGCGCCTCAGTCCGTCCGCGGGACCGCGTAGGCGCCGACGGCGAGGAACCCGACCGCGAGGGCGGCGAGGATCGCCAACTCGCCCGCCCACGGGCCGCCTTCGAAGGTGATCGCCCGCGTCCCCCGCGCGAAGTACGTCAGCGGCGAGGCCGCGACCGCCGGGAGGAACCACTCAGGGAGCAGTTCGGGCGGAACGAACGTCTCGGAGAGGAACAGCAGGGGGAGCGCAACCGTGTTGCTGGCGGCGATCACGCCGTCCTGCGAGTCCGAGAGCGCACCGAGGATCGCCCCGAGCCCGCAGAAGAGTGCGACGCCGACGGCGACGAAGACGGGGAGGACCGCCAGCGCGGGCGAGACGACGAGTTCGGCGTCAGTCACCGCGAGCACGAGCCCGAAGATAAGCAGGCTCGCCGCGCCGATGATCGCGATGTTGACCAGCGTGTGCGCGATCAGCCACTCGCCGCGCGAGAGCGGCGTCGTCGCCAGCTTTTCGAACCGCCCGCCGTCGCGGTGGCGCGCGATCTCGGAGCCGACCCGCGAGAGCGGCGTGAAGAGGACGACGACCGCGAGGTAGCCGGGGATGTAGTAGCCCGCGGGCTCCGCGAACAGGCCGCCCCCGGTCGGCTGAGTCCGGACCAGCGCGCCGAAGATGACGACGAGGATCACCGGGAAGAAGAAGGTGAAAAACACCGCCGTCCGCCGGCGCAGGAACGACCGAGCCGCCGCGACGGTTTCCGTCCCGATCCGTCCGAGCCGGCTCATCGGTCGCCTCCGTCGGCCGCCTCGGCGCCCTTGTTCGGTGGTCCCTCGACGCCATCGGTTTCCTCACGACCTCCGTCCCTGGGAGAGTACTCCTCACCGGTGAGGCGCAGGTACACGTCCTCTAACGAGGGCACGGACCACGCGAGCGATTCGAAGTCGACCCCGGCCGCGTCGAGGGCGTCGACCGCGTCTCCGATCGCTTCGGGCCGGACTCCCCGAATCCGTAGGCCGTCGGCAGACGACTCGACGAGACGGGCGCTCGACACCGCCGCCGCCACCGCCTCGACGACGGCGTCCGGCGCGCTCTCGTCGAGGGACACCTCCAGCCGCGGTTCGCCCCCGTGCTCGGCGATCAGTTCGTCCGGCGGTCCGACGGCCACGACCCCGCCGTCGCGGAGCAGCGCCACCCGATCGGCGAGCCGCTCGACCTCGTCCATCGCGTGGCTGGTGAGGAAGACGGTCGTGCCGCCGTCGGCGAGTCGCTCGATCAGCCGGTGGATCGAGCGTCGACCGGCCGGATCGATGCCCGTCGTCGGCTCGTCCAAAAAGAGGAGGTCCGGGTCGTTGACGATGGCGGTCGCGACGCAGGTCCGCCGCTGCTGTCCGCCCGAGAGTGTCTCGTACCAGGCGTCCGCGTCGTCGGCCATCCCGACGTCCCGCAGGACCGACTCGGTGTCGCGGGCCTCGTCGTACAGCCCCCCGTAGTAGTCGACCAGCTCGGTCGCGGTGAGTCGCTCGGGCGGGCCGAACGACTGCGGGAGGAGGCCGATCCGCTGCGGATCGACGTCTCGGGGCGGGACGCCGAACACCCGGAGGTCGCCCTCGGCGGCCGTCGTCCCCGTGAGCGCCCGGACGAGCGTCGTCTTTCCGGCGCCGTTGGGACCGATGAGCCCGAACACCTCGCCGGGCTCGACCGCGATGTCGACCCCGTCGAGCGCGACGACGTCGCCGTACGACTTCCGGACGCCCTCGCCGACGACGACCGGTTCGGGGCCGGTGGGAGTCCGGTCACCGTCCGCCTCGCTGTCCGTCTCACCGACCGCGGACGCCGACGCGGCCGCTGTCTCGTTCATACGTCGTTCGTCGGGCGGCCGCGCGCGTAAGGGTTGCTCTTCGGGTCGGCGGTTCCTCCACCTCGGCCGGGATGCGTCCGGGTCCGTCCCGCACGCCGGTCCGTCTCCACTCCGTCCCCGGTCCATCCCCACTCCGTCCCCGGTTCGTCCCCAGCCCGTCCCCGGTCCGTTACGCCTAAGCGACGCCGAACCGACCCACGGCGTATGCACTACCACGAGGCGGCGGCGTTCCTCTTCGACCTCCGCCGCTTCTCGGTCAAACCGGGGACCGAGCGCGTTGCGGCGCTGTTAGACCGACTCGGGAACCCCGAGGACGACGTGCCGTTCGTGCAGGTCGCGGGCTCGAACGGGAAGGGCAGCACGGCGCGCATGACCGAGTCCATCCTGCGCGAGGCCGGACTCTCGGTCGGGCTCTACACCTCCCCGCACCTCTCCGCGCTCGCCGAGCGGATCCGCGTCGACGGGCGGCAGGTGACCGAGGACGCGGTCACCGATTTCGTCGAGGAAGTGAAGCCGTGGCTGGTCGAGCGCGCGGCGGCGGGCGAGCCCCTCACCTTCTTCGAAGTCGTCACGGCGATGGCGATCCACGACTTCGCGCGGCGCGAGGTCGACGTCGCCGTGCTGGAGGTCGGCCTCGGCGGCGAGTACGACGCGACGAGCGCGGTCGACCCCGTCGCGACCGCCGTCACCAACGTCTCGCTCGAACACACGGCCGTCCTCGGCGACACGATAGCCGAGATCGCCCGCACCAAGGCCCGGATCGCGACCGCCGGTGCGCCCCTCGTGACGGCCTGTGAGGGCGAGGCGCTCGACGTCGTCCGCGAGGTCGCCGCCGACGCGGGAGCGGCCGTCGCGACGGTGGCGAGGGGAGACGACGAGGGAGCCGGCGGCGAGGCCGGTGGGGCCGGCGAAACCAACGGGAACGGCGGGGACGACGGGAACGGCGGGGACGACGGGAACGGCGGGGACGACGGGAACGACGACGACCCGACCCTCTCGGTCGCCTACGAGGGTCGGGTGAGCCCGACCGACGCCGAGGTGACGCTGTCCGGCGAGGTCGACGGCACCTATCGGGTCCCCCTCGTCGGCGACCACCAGGCGACGAACGCGGGGGTCGCGGTCGCGCTGGCGCGCCGGACGGCGGCCGCGGTGGACGCGGAAGTGGACGGAGACGCGGGGGCGAACAGAGACGCGGGGGCGGACAGAGACGCGGGACACGAGGGAGCCCCGATTCCCGACGCGGCGGTCCGAGACGGACTCGCGCGGGCGACGTGGCCCGGCCGGTTCGAGGTGCTCGACACCGCGCCGCTGACGGTGCTCGACGGCGCGCACAACCCGGCGGCCTGCCGGACGCTCGCGGGGACGCTCGCCGAGTACGACTACGCGGACCTCCACCTCGTGTACGGCGCGATGCACGACAAGGACCACGCGGGCGCGGCGGCCGCCCTCCCCGAGGCGGCCTCGGCCATCACCTGCCGGCCGGACCTCGACCGCGCGGAGGACCCGGAGGTGCTGGCGGCCGCGCTCCGGACCGCCGGTATCGAGGAGGTGACCGCCGGTGAGGACGTGGCTCGCGCGCTGGAGCTCGCCGTCGGTCGCGCCGCTCCGAACGACTGCGTCCTGCTCGTCGGCTCGCTGTTCGCGGTGGCGGAGGCTCGGGCGGCGCACATGCGGACCGTGACGCCGCGGGCGGGAGCGTCCCGGTCCCCCGCGGCGGCCGGCTGGGCCGACGGCATCGATGGCGCGGCCCGGTACGAGCGGCTCGAACACCGGGTGCTCACGCTGCGGCTGCGCGGCGACCGCGCGGAGCGGATCGCGGCCGAGATCCGCGCGGTCGGCGGCGAGGCGTCGATCGGCGGACTGGGAGCGGGCGGGGGACGGATCCCCGGCGGCGAGCGAGTCCCGGTCACGCTCGCGGGGACGCTCGCGGCCTACCGCGACCTGCTCGGTCGACTCCGCGCCGTCGACGACGGCGGATTCCTCGGGATCGCGGACGATATCGCCCGCCGTCTCGGAGTCGGTGGCGGCCCCGGCGACGCCGCCGCTGTCGACACCAGTGCCGCCAACACCGCTCCCGACGACGACACCGTCGCCGCCGACGCCGGCACCGCCGCCTACCCCTGGACCGACGGCACCGCCGTGATGGGCGTGCTCAACGTCACCCCCGACTCGTTCCACGACGGCGGCCGGCACGCGGCCTTAGAGGACGCGGTGGCGGGCGTCGAGCGCATGGTCGACGCCGGGGTCGACATCGTCGACGTCGGCGGCGAGTCAACTCGTCCGGGCGCGGAGCCGGTTCCCGTCGGGGAGGAGATCGACCGGGTCGTCCCGACGGTCGAGGCGATCCGATCGGTACCGGCGGTCGCCGACGGAGACGTGCTCGTTTCGATCGACACCCGAAAGCCGGCGGTCGCGGAGGCGGCGCTGGCGGCGGGCGCGGACGTCATCAACGACGTCACCGGGCTGGCGGACCCCGAGATGCGCGAGGTCGTCGCCGCCGCCGACTGTCCGGTCGTTCTGATGCACAGCCTCGACGCACCGGTCGATCCGACGAACGAGCCGGAGTACGACGACGTGGTGAGCGACGTCATCCGCGACCTCCGCGAGCGACTCGCGCTCGCCGACACCGCCGGGATCGACCGGGAGAAGGTGATCGTCGACCCCGGACTCGGTTTCGGGAAGTCGGCCGCGGAGGGGTTCGAACTGATCGACTGCGCGGGGGAGTTCGCCGCGCTCGACTGCCCGGTGCTGATCGGCCATTCGCACAAGTCGATGTTCGAGACGGTGGACCGCGGACCGGAGGACCGCGAACACGCGACCGTCGCCGCGACCGCGCTCGCGGCGGACCGCGGCGCCGACATCGTGCGAGTCCACGACGTGGCGGAGAACCGGGCGGCCGTCGACGTCGCGAAGGCGGTCAACGGCGGGGTGCGGGAGACCGAGGCGCACGGGGGCGGTGAGGTCGACGAGACGACAGGGACTGACAGCGACGCTGACGTCGAGTGAGCCGCACCCGGCGAATGACGGCAGCGTTTTCCTTCGTGGCCACCTCGCGTCGGTATGGCCCGGCGTCTGCTGCTCGGCTGTAGCGCGGTCGGGAACACGCTCGTCGAGCGCACCCGCGAGGAGCGCGGCGAACTCGTCGCGATCACCGACGACACCGGGTGGGCGTCGACGCTGCGCGACCGCAACGTCGCCACCGTCGAGGCCGACCCGACGGACCCGTCCACGTATCCGGACACCGCGACGGTGGTGTTGGTGGCGAGCGACGACCCCGGGCAAAACGTCGCCGCCGCGGAGGCGGCCCGGCGACGGTACCCCGACGCGATGATCGTCGCGCACATCGGCACGAACCCGACCGCGGCCCAACAGGACGCCCTCGAGGCGGTCGCCGACCGCGTCGTCGACCCCGTGGAGGCGGTCGTCTCTCGCGTCCGGGAGGCGACCGGAGTCGACGCCAGCGAGGAGCCGCCTCGGCTGTTCTCGACCCTGCGCTCCTTCTCCGGCCCGTTACTCGTCGTCGCGCACGACAACCCCGACCCCGACGCCATCGCGAGTGCGATCGGACTGGCCCGCGTCGCCGAATCGGCCGGCGTCCCCGCGGACCCCTGTTACGGCGGCGAAATCGCCCACCAAGAGAACCGCGCGATGGTGAACTTACTCGACCTCTCGCTGCGGACCGTCGACGGGATCGATCTCGACGACTACGGCGGGATCGCTTTGGTCGACCACTCGCGCGCCGGGATCAACGACAGCCTCCCCGAGGGGCATCCCGTCGACATCGTCGTCGACCACCACCCGCCGCGGGGACCGGTCGCGGGCTCGTTCGTCGACATCCGCCCCGACGCGGGCTCGACGAGCACGCTCATCGCGGAGTACCTCGGTCGCCTCGGCATCGAACCGACGCGCGAACTCGCCACCGCCCTGCTGTACGGGATCCGGATCGACACGAAGGACTTCACGCGGTCGACGTCGATCCCGGACTTCGAGGCGGCGGCGGCGCTGTCGGAGCACGCCGACGAGTCGACGCTCGAACGCGTCGAGAGCCCGAGCGTGAGCCCGGAGACGCTTCGCGTGCTCGCGGCCGCCATCGAGGGGCGCGACGTTCGCGGGTCGACCGTCGCCTCGTGCGTCGGCGAGATCACCGACCGCGACACGCTCGCCCAGGCGGCCGAGCGCCTCCTGAACCTGGACGGCGTCGCCGTCACCTTCGTCTACGGCTACATGGACGGCGTTATCTACGGCTCCGCGCGAGCGCGCGGCGCCGACCTCGACATCGGCGAGCTGCTTCGGGACGCGCTCGATCCAGTCGGGTCCGCCGGCGGTCACGCGACGATGGCCGGCGCGCAGGTGCCGCTGGGGATTTTAGAGGAGGTCTCCGAGTCCGAGTCGTTGCCGGAGGTTGTCGAGACGTTCGTCTCCGGGCGCTTTTTCGAGGCGCTCGACGACGCGCCGACCCCGCCGAGCGGGGCGGTCTCGGAGTTCTCGACCGACTGATCGGTCCCGATCGTCGGCCCGCGTCGGCACCCCACCCGTTCACCCCCACCGCCGAGCCGCCGGGTCGTGGGTCCCGTCCGAGGGCGCAACCTACATACTTCACGGTGGCGAACACCGACATATGACCGACGACGTCGTCGAGCACCGTCGACTGATCATCGCCGGCACCGGAATCGCCGGCCTCACCGCGGGCATCTACGCCGCGCGGTCGAACAACGACCCCCTGATAATCGAGGGCGACGAACCGGGCGGTCAGCTCACGCTCACCACCGACGTGGAGAACTACCCCGGCTTCCCCGAGGGGATCTCCGGACCGGAGCTGATCAACAACATGAAAACGCAGGCGACGAAGTTCGGCGCCGACACCCGCAACGGGATCGTCGCGGACGTCTCGAAGGAGCCCGCGGGCCACTTCCGCGTCGAGCTCACCGACGGCGACGCCTACACCGCCGACGCCGTCATCGCCGCCTCGGGCGCGAGCGCCCGAACGCTCGGCGTTCCCGGGGAAGACGAGCTGATGGGGTACGGCCTCTCGACGTGTGCGACCTGCGACGGCGCGTTCTTCCGCGGCGAGGACATGCTCGTCGTGGGCGGCGGCGACGCCGCCATGGAGGAGGCGAACTTCCTGACGAAGTTCGCGGACACCGTCTACATCGCGCACCGCCGCGAGGAGTTCCGCGCGGAGGACGTCTGGATCGACCGCACGATGGAGAAGGTCGAGAGCGGCGAGATCGAACTCCTCTTGAACACCGAACTCACCGAGATTCACGGCACGCCCGAGGACGGCATCGACCACGTGACGCTCGTCGAGCACCCGGACGGTCACCCCACGGAGAAGCTGGACGACCCGGCGACCGCCGACGAGGTCGAGGAGTACGACTTCGACGTGGGCGCGGTCTTCTTCGCCATCGGCCACACGCCGAACACGGACTTCCTGGAGGGGACCGGCGTCGAGACCGACGACGAGGGCTACCTGATCACCGAGGGCGGCCGGGGCGGGAACCAGACGGACACGGGCGTCGACGGGCTGTTCGGCGCGGGCGACGTGGTCGATTTCCACTACCAGCAGGCCGTCACCGCGGCCGGGATGGGGTGTGAGGCCGCGCTCGACGCCGACGAGTACCTCACCGAGCGCGAGCGCGCCGGGGAACTGTACGAGGTCGAGGCCGACGCCGCGGCCGCGGACGACTGAGCGGCGGTCGATCGGACGGGAGTTTATAAGGGAAGACCGATTCCGTTCTCGAGGATTTATAAATGGTTGACGGCGCGATGACCGATTCTACCGTCCCAGTTGCTCGTGACGCCGTCGCTGCAGCGACCATTTCCAAACCCGTGTCCGTTCCGCACACCACCGCAGCCTCACGCCTCCCCAGCCTCGTCGGCTCGGCGTTTGTAAACGCCGAGCCGACTCCCTCGCGCTCGGTTCGCGCCCAGTGGACGCTCACCGGAGCGCGCCACCGCACTACCTATTTATAAGCGGTCGTCGTCTCCGCTCGCGTCTATTTATATATCACGTCGCTGGCGAGGGCTGTAACACTCACTCTCGCGATCCGTCGCCATTCCGCCTCCGAGCGGGCTATTCCTCCAGCGACAGCGCGGCGAGCAGCGACTCCAGTTGCACCTGCTCGTTGGCGCCCTCGGCGATCCGGTAGTCCGCCTCGCCGATCCGCTCCATCAGCTTCACCGCCTCGCGCTCGCTCAGGTCGAACTCCCAGACGGAGCGGTGGAGCTGGTCGATGACGTCGCCGCCGGCCATGCCGGTCTCCGTCAGGAGGCTGTCGAGGGTCGCCCGCGCCTTCGCGAAGTCGCCCGCGAGCGCGTCGGTCACCATCGACTCGATCTCCTCCGGGCGGGCGGTCGCCGTGATCGCGTACACCGCCTCCTCGTCGACGACGTCGCCGGTCGTCGCCGCCGCCTGCAGCGAGTTGATCGCCCGGCGCATGTCGCCGTCGGCCGCGTACACGAGGGCGTCCACGCCGGCGTCCGTCACCTCGATCCCCTCTGCGGCCGCGATCTCGCGGGTCTGTCCGGCGACCGCCGCGTCCGAGAGCGGCGAGAACCGGAAGACGGCACACCGCGACTGGATCGGGTCGATGATCTTCGACGAGTAGTTACACGAGAGGATAAAGCGGGTGTTGTCGGAGAACTGCTCCATCGTCCGGCGGAGCGCCGACTGGGCGTCGTCGGTGAGAGAGTCGGCCTCATCGAGGAACACGATCCGGAAGTCGCCGCCGAACGACGACCGCGCGAACCCCTTGATCCGGTCGCGAACCACGTCGATGCCGCGCTGGTCGGAGGCGTTGAGTTCGAGGAAGTTCCCCCGCCAGTTGTCCTCGCCGTACACCTCGCGGGCGATGGCGGTGGCCGCGGTCGTCTTCCCGACACCGGCCGGACCGCTGAACAGGAGGTGCGGAATGTCGTCCTGATCGATGTAGCTCTGGAGCCGCTCGACGATCGCCTCCTGGCCGTGGATGTCGCCGAGCGACTGCGGCCGGTACTTCTCGATCCAGATCTCCCGACCGGTCGCGGTCGCAGCCGTCTGCTCGTCGGCCTCGCTCATGCTGTGATCGGAGGCGCGGCGGGGTGATAAACGCCCCGAGAACGAGGCGGATCGCGCGCGTCGTCATCGTCCGATCGGTGCCGCGATTGCGGGTCGATCTCGGGCCGATCGTGGGCCGATCCCGGCCCGATCCCAAGTCGATCTCGGGCCGTTACAGGGAGACGACGCCGGCCGCCGTTCGCCGTCGAAACTCGTCTCGAAACGCCGACAGCGCGTCCGTTCCGGCCTCCATCCGTCTGATCCGCTGCCGGGCCTCGGCGTCGATACGCGGTGCCAGCACGATCGCCGCCGCGCCCGTCGAGACGGTTCGCACGCGCCAGTCGACGTAGCGCTCGGCGGCCCACGCCGGCAGATCGGCGAGCAGCACGGCGTTCCGCCACGCGAGCTCTCGGCTTCCGGCCAGTCCGAGCAGCGCGACCCGGTCGTCGAACGGGTCGACGAGCGCGTCGATGCCGCGCACGCCGACGGCGTCGTACACCTCGACGAGCGACTCCTGGACGACCGCGGTGAGTCGCGCGAGTATCTCGTTGATGCGGTCGTGGTCCGCGCGCTTCGCGTCGCGACCGGGATCGATGCGCACGTCTCGGAGCGTGTAGGTGAGGTCGTCGTTGATGTGCGCGTTAATGCCGAGGAGCGCGTCCTGTGCGACGAGCGTCTCGCCGCGCTCGGCGGCGCCGAACGCGAGCAGCCACGCCTCCGGCAGCGAGTCGAACCGCCGGCGCTCGAAGGCGAGCAGCGCCCGTCGGTAGTACTCGGCGAACGCGACGAGGTACGCGGTCACCCACTCCGGGTCGGCGAACGTCCCCTCGTCCATCGCGGTTGCGACGGTCGCCGTCATCCGGGCGTACACGGTGAGAAACACCGATCGCCGGTCTCCGTCGTCGCGGAGGTACGCCTCGATGCGACGCAGCCGGTCGGCGACGTCATCGACCGAGTCGAACGGGGCGGACGCGAGGTCGATCAGGGTCGCGTCCGGCTCGTCGTCCGCGAGCGCTGCGGTGATCGTCGCCGTCTCGGCCCGCATTCGTCGTCGGTACGCGGTCAACAGCGCTCTGACTTCGGCGGCGGTCGGGACGGTGTGAGAGAGCGGGATCATGATTGCGTCGAGAGCGCGTCGACCCGTCAGACTCCGCGGACAGACAAGAAGCTTCGTGCCGGGGGACCGTCCGCAGATTCGTCGGCCCGCCGGTCCGTTGACTGGGCCGCCAGCGCGGCCGTTCCTTACGCGAACTCGTCGATGAGTTCGGGCACCACGTCGAAGAGGTCGCCGACGATCCCGTAGTCGGCGATGTCGAAGATCGGCGCGTTCGGGTCGGTGTTGATCGCGACGATCGTGTCGGAGCCCTTCATCCCGGCGACGTGCTGGACCGCACCGGAGATACCGACCGCGATGTACACGTCGGGGGTGACGACCTTGCCAGACTGGCCGACTTGGCGGTTCTTCGGGAGCCAGCCGTTGTCGACGATCGGCCGCGACGACGAGAGGGTGGCGCCGAGCGCGTCCGCGAGCTCCTCGACGAGTTCGATGTTCTCCTCCTCCTCGATCCCGCGACCGACCGAGACGAGCACGTCCGCGTCCGCGATGTCGACGTCGCCGTTGCCGACCTCCTCGAAGCCGGTGACGCGAGCGCCCGATTCGGGGATATCGACATCGACGGATTCGACCGGCGCGTCGCCGACGCCCTCGGCGGGCGCCCACTCGCCGCCCCGGACCGTGAGCACGAAGCGATCGCCGGTGACGTCGACGGTCGTCTCCACCTTCGAGCCGTACATCTCGCGGGTGACGGTCAGCCCGTCGTCGTACTCGATCCCGATGGCGTCCGTCACCAGCGGGAGCCCCTGTGCCTCTGCGACGGCGGGCGCGTAGTCGAGCCCGTTGACGGAGTTCGGGATCACGACCGTGCCGGCGTCCGTTCGATCGAGCACCGCCGCGATCGCTGCTTGATAGACGTTGTGGTCGAACTCCTCGCCGTGTTCGACCGTGTGGATCGCGTCGACGCCCTCGCGGTTCACGTCCTCCGCGAACCGCTCGACGTCGCCGGCGATGACCGCGACGTGGAGGTCGCCGCCGCGCGCGTCGGCCAGCGCTCGACCGGCCGTCACCGCCTCGTGTGACACGTCTCGAAGCTCCCCGCGGCGGTGTTCGGCGACCACGAGCACGTCGTCCATCACGCGCCCACCCCCTTCTCGCGCAGGACCTCGGCAAGGCGGGTCGCAGCCTCGCCGGCGTCGCCCTCGATCAGCTCCGCGTCCGACTCGCTCTCGGGCTCGTACATCGAGGTGATCGTCAGCGCGCTCTCGACGTCGTCCGCCGAGAGGCCGAGATCCGAGAGGTCCGTGGCGGCGATCTCCTTCCGCTGGGCCTGTCGGATGCCGCGAAGGCTCGCGTACCGGGGCTCGTTGAGTCCGGTCTGGACGGTCAACACGGCCGGCAGATCGACGTCGGTCAGCTCTTCAACGCCGCCCTCAAGCTCGCGGTGCACGTGTGCGACCCCGGCGTCGGCGTCGAGATCGAGCGCGTTCACGACGGCGGCGTGCTCGAAGCCGATCCGCTCGGCGAGCGCGACGCCCGTGGCGCCGAACCCGGTGTCGGCGGCCTGCACTCCGCCGAGAATCAGGTCCGGATCCTCGTCTTCGACGACCGCCTCGAACGTCGAGACCTTCGCGGCGACGTCCGAGAACCCGTCTTCGAAGGCGTCGTCCCAGACGCGGACGGCGCGATCCGCGCCCTTCGCGAGCGCCATCCGGATCGTCTCTTCGGTGCGCTCCGGACCGATGGTGACGGTGACGACCTCGTCGGCGATACCGGCCTCGGCCAGCTGGACCGCCGCCTCGATCGCGTAGTCGTCCCACTCGTTGAGGTCGTACTCGAGGTCCGACGCCGCGATGTCGGTCCCCTCGATCGCGAAGTCGTCGCCCGCCTCCGCGACTTCCTTGACGGTCACCAGAACTTTCATGATCGATACTCCGGTGCTCGACGTGTAATGGTTTTCGGAACGCGGCACGGTAAGCGCGTCGTTTACCGGTCGTTCGATCCGTCGTCGTCGCTCTCGTCTTCGGTGTCCGGAAGCGAGATGAGGTTCTCGCGACCCAACCGGAGCTTCTCGACGCGTCCGGCCTCCGCCATCGCCGAGAGGAGCTGTGAGACCTTCGCGTCCGACCAGCCGGTCTCCGCGACGATGTCGGCCTGTCGCATCCGTCCGCCGCTGTCGGTCAGCAGTCGCTCGACGCGCTCCTCGTCGGAGAGCAGCGAGAGGTCCTCTTCGGGTTCGGACTCGTCGCTCCCATCTCGCTCGGTGTCGACATCCGCCCCCGCCGCTGCTCCCGACGCGCGACCGCCGGTGTCCGCGGCCGGATCGTCGGCACCGTTCTCGTCCGCGTCGCCGCCGCCCGCGATCGCCGTGCCGTCCATCCGCCGGTACCTGACGATACTCCCGGCGATGAGCAGGGCCGCGAGCACGATCGCGATGGTCAGCATCGTCCACGGCGGGCCGACCGCACCGGTCGGGGCGTAGACGACTGCGACCCGCTCGTCCGGCCCGAAAGCCCGCGGCCCCTCGATGATAACGGCGTTGTCTCGGAGCGGGACGGTGGCACCCGGGGTCCCGGTGACGGTGTACCCGTCCGGGGTCGCTACTTCGAGGGTTTGTCCCTCCTCTAAGGAGGCGAGCCACGTCCCGTCGTTCGGCGTCGTCAGGGCGTCGCCCAACACCAGGTTCTCGCCGTCTTGCGCGAGGAAGTCGGTCCAGACGAACGTGAGCCGGAGCTCGCCGACCGCGTCCGTCTCGTCGCCCGCGACGTCGAACGACGACGGGTCCTCGTGGACCGTCACGTCGCGCTCGACGCTTTCGATCCGCATCGTTCGATCGACGTTTCGGCTCGCCTCGCGGGCGAACCCCTCGAACAGTTCGCCGTCGGGACCGATTTCGCCGTCGAGGAATCGATCCCCCGCGGTCTCGAACGCGGCGCGTTCGGACGCGTCGGCCAGCGCGTACCGGATCGACACCTCCCAGCGCGCGTCGCGGTCGGGCGACAGCTCGATTCGGATAGTCGTCTCGGTCTCCGGGTCGAACCTGTCTCTTATACACAT
>NZ_AOJI01000011.1 GCF_000336995.1 Halorubrum aidingense JCM 13560
TGCCTTGCCAGCCCGCTCAGAGATGTGTATAAGAGACAGGGCGATCACCGCGACGAGGAGAACGCGAGGCGCGGGGCTCCGCATCAACTCAGGCCACTCATGCGCCGCTCAAAACGCTTTCCATACCCGGTTTCGCCGCCCGAAACGGAGAGCGATCCGCCCGCTTAGAACGGGCGATTCGTTCGGGTACGGTAGGCGAGCCGTCCGAGTGCGGGGCGCAGCGAGCGGTGCGTCCGGGCACGGTCATTGAGGTGGATTTTTTATATCCGGAGGCGAACCGGAGAGTGATGAGAGCCCTCCCGGCCGTCTTCGTGTTGCTGCTGGTTCTCGCGCCGATCGCCGGCGCGGTCGGCCCCGTTGCGGCCGGCGGTTCCGACGCGCTCGACCCCGTTGCGGCCGGCGGTTCTGCCGCGGATCCCTCGATCGTCGCTACCACTCCCGACCCGGTGATCACGTCCGAGACCGCCGCCGACGTTCCCGGCGACCGGCCACAGGTCGACGAAGCGAACCTCACGTTCCGGACGCTATCGACCCCGGCGGACGCGTCGTCGCGAGTGGAGATCGGACCCCGCGGAGCGAACCTCGGGTCGTCGCTCTCGTTCGGGGTCGACGAAACGGACGCCGCGATGGAGACCGCGGCCGTCGTCCAGCGTATCGAGAGCGCCGACACCGAGACCGAGCGACAGCGGGAGATCCTCGCCGCGCTCAGCCGGGTGGAGCGCGACGAGGTGAGCCTCAACAGCCGGCAGAACGAGGCGTTCCGCGAGCACGCCGCGGGCAACATCTCCAACCGAGAGCTGCTCGACGAGCTCGTTCGCATCGCGGCGACGGCCCGCGAGTACGACGAGCGGCTCGACGAGCTGAGCGAGCTCGCCGACGAGACCGACGGGTTCAGCTCACCGACCCGACTCGACGAACTACAGGTGGCGCTCCAGGTGTACGAGGGGCCGGTGCGCGACCAGGCGCTCGCCGCCGCCCGCGGCGAGACCGCCGCCACCGACATCTACGTCGAGTCGAGCGACGGCGCGGTCGTGCTCGCGACCATCGACGACGGCGAGTACGTTCGGGAGGCGTTCCGGACGGACCGCTGGGACCGCGGCGGCGGCGAGATCAGCAACGACGACGCGATCAACGCCACGGCCGCGGCGTACCCCGAGACGGCGGCGCTTCGCGAGCCCGACGCGTTCGGCGCCGGCTCCGTCCAACGAATCACCATCCCGCACGAGTTCGGCACCCTCCGCACGTTCGTCAGCGGCGGGACCGAACAGGTGTTCGTCGAACACCAGCGGATCGCCCTCGACGCGTTCCCCGACTCGGAGCCCGTCACGGAGAGCGGCGACGGCTTCAACGTGACCGTCGACCGCAGCTACGCGGGCGGCCCGGTGACCGTGACGGTCCGCGACGAGGAGGCGGGCGAACCGGTCGCCGACGTCACCGTCACGAAGAGCGTCGGCGACGGCGACAGCCAATCGATCGGATCCACGAACCGAAACGGCGTCGTCCGCACCCTCTCGCCCGCGGACACCTACCGGATCACCGTCGTCGACGAACCTCGCGTCGTCGTCGTCTCCGGTCTGGAGCCGATCGCGACGCCGCGGCCGGCCGACGACGCGTAGCCGCCACCACCGCTACCACCCCTACCGCCACTACCGCCCCCGGCAGACGCGCCGATTCACCGGCCGGCAGCTTTTATTCGATACCGCGGCAGTCCCTCCGTGCGTCTCGATACTCCTCGGAGCTCGCGTCCGCCGACGCCCCCCAACTCGCGTCCGCCGACGCCTCCCAACTCGTCTGACCGCGCGCTCGCGCCGGTCGCCGGCGTGCTGTTGCTCGCGATCACGGTCGTCCTCGCCGGCGGCGTCGTCACCGCGGCGCTCGATGCGCCCGCCGAACCCGCGCCCTCGGCGATGCTGTCGCTGTCGGCCGTCGACGACCGGATCGCGATCGCTCACCGCGGCGGCGACGCCCTCGACGCGAGCGAGCTGTCGGTCCGCGTTCGCGTCGACGGCGAGCCGCTCGACCGACAGCCGCCCGTCCCGTTCTTTTCGGCGGCCGGGTTCCATCCGGGACCGACCGGGGCGTTCAACGCGGCGAGCGCCGACCGGTGGCGCGTCGGCGGCACGGCGTCGTTCCGCGTGGCGGGGACGAACGACCCGACGCTCGAGCCGGGGCGGACGGTCACCGTCGAGGTCGCCGTCGACGGGCGTCCGGTCGCGACGCTGGAGACGGTAGTCGAACCGGCGTGAGAACTGACTTCTGGCCTCTCGGTTATCGACCGCCGAAGCCCGCGATCGTCTACTCTTCGGTGGTTGTGAACCCGTCTACTCTTCGGGGACCTGTGCGACGGTCGTGATCGCTCGCGGGCTCTGTGGCGTCGCGCGCTGGATGTGGTGTTCGAACTCCTCGAATCCCGCCGCCGAGAACATCCGGTCCGCCTCCGCCTCGTCGTAAAAGAGCATGATCGCGTCGGCGATCCGCTGGAGGACGCGGTTGTGCGGGTAGTCGGGGCCGACGACGAGCACCTGTCCGCCCGGCTTCGCGACGCGGCGGATCTCCGAGAGCCCCTCGACCGGGTTCGGCCAGTACTCGATCGAACCGGACGACCACACGATGTCGAAGGTGTCGTCTCGGAAGGGGAGTCGCTCGGCGTCGCCGCGGTAGAAGTTCACGCGGTCGCGTTTGCCGAACTTCTCGAACGCCTTCTCCATCTGGTGGACGCTCTGATCGAGTCCGTGGACGTCGTCGGCGTGTTCGAGCAGCCCCTCGGTGCCGAAACCGGTCCCGCAGCCGACGTCGAGCACTTTCGGGTCGTCGCCGAACTCAAGCCACGAGAGCGCCTCCGAACGCATCTCGTCGTTCCAATTGAACCGATTGACCTGGTCGTACACCTTCGAGAGGTACTTATAGAACAGGCGGGCGTTCGACTTGTTCTCGAGGATCCCCATTTACCGTTCCGTTGGGCCGCCCGCCCCATAACGACACGGATCCGGGGCGGAACGGCCGCCTCGACCGTCGCCCTCGCCGTCGGCGCTGTCGATGCCGGCTTTCGGCCTCCCTTGTTGACGCCCGCTTCCGACCGGCTTATCCGGCCGCCGACCGATCTCCGGGTATGGATCCGACGACGAGCGGCCGGTTCCGCGTGCACGACCGCCGCCCGCGCCCGGCCATCGAGGACGAGGGAGCGGACGGGGATCACGTCCAACTCGACGACCCGACTTCGGGAGGCGACGACCCGGCCCCGGGAGCCGACGCCGAGCGTCCGGACGAGTTCGTCCTCGTCGAACTCCCCGACGGTCCGGTGGACCCGAACGACCCGAACGCGGCGGATCAGTTCGACCCGCTGTACGCGACCGCTGAAGGATACGCGGGCGACCTCGCGGAGCGCGTGTCGGCGCTGGAACCCGGCTTCGTCGTCGAGGCGACTCTGGCGTGGACGGACGGGTCGGCTCGGTTCGTCGATATCGACGTGGTCCGCGAGAGTCGGTTTCACTTCGCCGACGAGGTGGAGGGGATGTTCGAGGCGGCCGTCGAGACGTGGCGACAGATCCGGGCCGACGGCGAGGCGGTCGGCTCGATCACGACACGCTCGAACGACGGCGATCCCAACGGCGCGCTCTATCTGTTCGCCGACGCGCCCGGCGGCGACACCTTCGCGGACCTCCGGGCGGGCCGGCTGCCGATCGAGCCGCTCGTCGCCCGCGTCAACGAATTCCGCGACGACGGGCCGCGAGAGGTGTTCGTGCTCCGACCGATCGCTCACGACTTCGTCGCCGTCTACGTCGTCTTCGACCGCGACGGCGTCCTCGCACAGACCGTCCGGGACACCTACGGGCTCGGGCCGGGGCTGGCCGCCGGGCTGGAAGCCGGCGAGTTCGAGGCGGCGAAAGCGGACTCCGGCGACGGCTCCGCCGACGAGGCGTCGGGCGACACCGGCGACGCCGACGGCGACTTCGACGCCCTCGATCGGCTGTAGCCGCGCTCCTTCTCTCGTTCTCCGGTGTCACTCGTCACGAGCGTCGACCCCGGTGTCCGACCGTCGTCGTCGTCTCAGAGCCAGTCGGCGTCGGGATCGACCCGACCGTCCGGGACCTCACCGTTGAGGACGGCGGCGACGTCGGCGGCGCCGCTCCGGTTCAGTTCGTCGCGGGCGTCCTCGCTGTACCACGCCGCGTGCGGGGTGACTACCGTGTCGTCACGCCCGACGAGGGGGTCGTTCTCGGGCGGCTCCGCCGCGAGCACGTCGAGCCCGGCGCCTTTGATCGCGTTCGCGTTCAGCGCGTCGAGCAGCGCGTCGGCGTCGACGACCGGGCCGCGGCTCACGTTGACGAGCACCGACTCTTCGCCGAGACGGTCGAGCGCGTCGGCGTCGACCATCCCCCGGGTCGCGTCCGTCAGCGGCGCGTAGACGCCGACGTGGTCGGCGCGGTCGAACAGCTCCTCGAACGCGACCTTCTCGACGCCGTACTCGGCCATCTCGTCCGCTTCGACGAACGGATCGTACGCGACGAGCTCGGCGTCGAACCCCGAGAGCTGCTCGGCCGCGCGCTGCGCGATGGGGCCGAACGAGACCAGTCCGATCGTCGACGCGCTCACGCGCCGTATCGGGCGGCCGACCGTCCAGTCCCAGCCGCCGGCGGCGACGGCGTCGTCGTATTCGTCCAGCGACCGCAGGCAGGCGAGCAGCAACGAGACCGAGTGCGTCGCCACTTCGTCGGTGCAGTAGTCTGGGACCCGCGTGACGGTGACGCCGTTGTCCGCCGCGGCCGCGACGTCGACGTTATCGACACCGACAGCCGATCGGACGACCACGCGAAGATCCAACCGATCGAGCGCCTCGGCGGTCACGGGCGTGTTGATGTCCGTCACGATCGCGTCGGCGCCCGTGGCGGCCGCGATCAGGCTCTCGGTCGAGTCGAACTCGGCGACCTCGACGGTGACCGGCTCGTCGACCGCCTCCTCGAGGACCTCGCGGTACGTCTCCGGGTCGATCATCTCGAACGCCGACAGCACGACTGTTGCCATGCGCGGCGGTTCGTGCTCACCCCACTTGACGGCTGTTACTGACGCGTTCAGCCGCTGAAAACACCGATTTTAGATCGTGACGGTTTCCGCCGCGATCGGACTGTTCGATCGCTTTCGCCCGCTCGACGGCGTGCCGCCCGCCGCCGTTCCGATGGCTCTTTGACCGCCCGCCGGGTAGGGCGCCCGTGAGCGACGACAGTTCGACGAAACCGCCGATGCTCGTCCTCCTGGAGTCGTTGGCGTTCTACCGGAACGTCCGGATCGGCCTCCTCTCCGGGGCGGCGCTCGCGGTTCTCCTGTACCTCGTTCGGACGCTGGAGCTGTTCGGCCCCGTGATCGACACCCGGGAGTATCCGCTGTTCGGTCCCGACGTGTGGTTTCTCCTCCTGGCGTTCGTGCTGGCGGCGACGTTCGGGCTGCTGGTGGCCATCGGACTCACGATCGCCGAAGCGGTTCGCGGCGCCCGTGACGTCTCTCCCGACCGCGACGCGTGAGCGGGGACCGAGCGAACGGCGGAACCGGCTTGCGTCTCGGACGGTGACCCAAACCGTCTCCGTCGTCAGTCGGCCGTGCAGGAGGCGTCACTCTCGTCGCCGGTGAACTCCTGTGCGGGCTCCGTGAGCTTGTAGAGGTTCTGCCGGGCGTCCGCGAAGTATACGTCCTCGTCGACGACGCCGATCCCTTCGAGCCGTTCGAGCGCGTACCGGACGGTCCGCGCGGACAGCATCGACTCTTGGACGATCCCCTTCTGGGTCAACGGTCCGTTGTATTCGAGCACCTTGAAAACGAGTTTGGCGCTCGGCGGGAGGTCGTCGAGACCCTCCGTTTGGGTTCCTTCCATCGTTACGAATCGAAACCGTACATCGTCATAAATGTTGATGGACCCTCGGCCGTTTCAGCGGATTTCGACGCAGATGCCGGCAATTTATTCTGGTAAAACTCCGAATACCGGCAAAAAAATCCGTTTTATCGCCGACAGACTGACCGGTCAGTCAGTACGATCGGCTCGCGCGCGCTCTCGGTCGGCGGCGGAACTCGGGTCGACGAGTGCTTTGGGTGTCTTTCAACTGATACGATTTCCCGGCCCGACGGCGCGGACGATCCGTGCCGACGGGCGCAGCCGCCGTCGTGTCGGACCCGAGCGGGCTCGCGTGACGTTCGGGACGAGTGGGGCCGGAACGAACGGCTTTTCACGGGCGCTCGCGGATCCGTTGGTATGAGCGACGACTCGGGGATAACGGGCCACACCCGAAGCGTAGTCGTCACGACGATCACCTGTCTCGCGGGGATCGCCGCTGGCGTCGTGTCGGCTATGTACGTCGGGACCGACGTGGCCGCCGCCGAGAGCACGACCCTCGTGTTGGTGATGGGCGCGTTCGTACTCGTCCAGTACCCGCTGTATAAGGTCATCGGGGTCGGCGACTTCGGCGTTAAGGATAACCTCTACGTGGCGTTTCTGACGTTCACGCTGTGGTTCATCAGCTACACCGTACTGGCAACGTCCACCGTGCAGTTGGGTGTCTAACATGGCGGACGACAGCATCGCCGTCGTCGACCTCGATCGGTGCCAGCCCGATCGGTGTAACTACGAGTGCGCGAACTACTGCCCGCCGAACCGGACGGGCAAAGAGTGTATCACCGAGCGCGGCCCCGACACCGTCGAGGGCGACCCGGATCAGATACACATCTCCGAGGAGATCTGTCTCGGCGAGACGTGCGGGATCTGCGTCGAGAAGTGCCCGTTCGACGCGATCGAGATCATCAATCTCCCGTCCGAACTCGACGAGGAGCCGGTCCATCGCTACGGCGAGAACGCCTTCTCGCTGTACGGGCTTCCGACACCGGAGCCGGGCAACGTCACCGGTATTCTCGGGCCGAACGGGATCGGGAAGTCGACGGCGGTTCACGGGCTCGCCGGCGAGATGATCCCGAACCTCGGCGACCACGAGGGCGAAGCCGACTGGGACCGCGTGCTCGACCGCTTCCGCGGGACGGGTCTCCAGAACTACCTCAAGTCGCTGAAAGACGGCGACGTCACCGTCGCCCGCAAGCCGCAGTACGTCGACCAGATCCCCAAGCAGTTCGACGGCAACACCCGCGAGCTGTTGGAGCGGACCGACGAGCGCGGCGCGCTCGACGAACTCATCGACCGGCTCAACATCCGGCCGGTGATGGACCAGGACATCGACTCCATCTCCGGCGGCGAGCTTCAGCGCGTCGCCATCGCGGCCTGCCTCGCCCGCGACGCCGACTTCTACTTCCTCGACGAGATCACCCCGTACCTCGACATCGGTCAGCGGATGGTCGTCGCGCGGCTCATCCGCGAGCTCGCGGACGACGACACCGCCGATCGCTCGATGCTCGTCGTCGAGCACGACCTCGCGATCCTCGACCTGCTCGCCGACACCCTCCACGTCGCCTACGGTGAGCCGGGCGCGTACGGGGTCATCACCGACCCCAAGTCGGTCCGAAACGGGATCAACGAGTACCTCAAAGGCTACCTCGACAACGAGAACATGCGGATCCGTCCCTCCGCGATCACGTTCGAGGAGCACGCTCCGCGCGTCTCCTCTCGCAGCGAGACGCTGGTCGAGTACCCCGACCTCTCGAAGTCGTACGGTGAGGGCGAGTTCGAGCTCCACGTCGAGGGCGGGGCGATAAACCGGTCCGAGGTGCTGGGCATCGTCGGGCCGAACGGGATCGGGAAATCGACGCTCGCGAAGCTGTTCGCGGGGTCGTTGGAGCCGGACACGGGCGACCTCGATTTCGCGCTCGACATCGCGTACAAGCCGCAGTACATCGAGATCGACCAGCCGATGCGCGTCGACGTCTTCCTCTCGTCTATCACCGACGAGTTCGGTAGCTCCTACTGGAACACGGAGATCGCCCAGCCGCTCCAGCTCGACCGGATCATGGAGCAGAACCTCGCGGACCTCTCGGGCGGGGAGCGCCAGCGCGTCGCCATCGCCGCGTGCCTCTCCGAGGACGCCGACCTCTACCTGCTCGACGAGCCCTCCGCGCACCTCGACGTCGAACAGCGGGTCCGCGCGACGACCGCGATCCGTCGGTACGCCGAGAACCACGACGCGACCGTGATGGTGATCGACCACGACATCTACATGATCGACCTCCTCGCCGACCGCCTGATGGTGTTCGACGGCGAGCCGGCCGAACGCGGCCACGCGACCCCGCCCCAGGACATGCGCGACGGGATGAACGAGTTCCTCGCGGACCTGGACATCACCTTCCGGCGCGACGAGCGAACGGGTCGCCCCCGGATCAACAAGCCGGGCTCCCAGCTCGACAGCTCACAGAAGCGCGACGGCGAGTACTACTACTCCGGTTAGTCGCTCGGATCGAACGGTTCCGGTTCTCAGAGACCGTTCGCCCCCAGTCCATCGTCTCAGTATAACCGTCTTGCGGCTGGTACGGAGTGTATACTAAACCCCCTTCGGTGTGCCCGTTCCGTGAATGCAGCTGATCCTCATCGAGTCGTCATCGAGTAGCGGCTGTCTGTCCGTCACGCCCTCTCTCGCGTTATGAACCGGTCACGACTCCTGTCGGCGGTGATCGCGCTGTTGGCGATCACGTCGTTGAGCGTCGCGTCGACGACGCTGGAGACGAGCCTGACGACCGATCCGGACGAGGAGATAAACCCGGACTGGGAGAACCTACCGATAGGTCAGAACGACGCGGCCGCGATTCAGGAGTCCATCGAGGGCGGGGGCGGGGAGGGCGGAGGCGGAGAGAGCGCCGCCGGTGCCGGCGGCGGTTCCATCGGTGGCTCGGGGTCCGCGGCCGATGACCGCTCGCTCCTCGACCGCCTGCTCGCGCTGTTGAGCCGACTCTTCCGTCTCCTCCTCCCGATCGTGGCGATTCTGGGAGTGGCTGCGGTGGCGTATCGGTATCGGGGAGCTCTGGTCGACTTCTTCGGGCGCGACTCCCGAACGACCCCTGCCGCCGAGCCGCGACCGGCGGCCGGACGCTGGCCCGGGACGGACCCCGAACACGACGTGGACCGGGCGTGGGTGGAGGTGATACGTCGGCTGGACCCGGACCGGCCCGAGACGACGACCCCGGACGAGTGCCGTGCGCTCGCTCGCGCTCGCGGCGTCGATCGCGACGCGGTCGAGTCGATCGTCTCCGCGTTCGAGCACGTGCATTACGGCGGCCGTTCGGTCGACGCGGAGATCGACCGGGCTCGCGAGGGGCTCCGCGCGCTGGAGGGCGGTGTGAAATGAACGACCGAACCGCCGCTCACGACCGCGAACTCGACGCGACGGACGCGACGGACGCGACGGACGCGACAGACGAGACGGACGCGACAGACGCGACGGACGCGACCGACGTGATCGGTCAGACCGGTCGCACCGAACACGGCGATCCGGACGCACGCCGAGTCGACGACGGGGGGCTGCTCGCCCGCCTCGGTCGGGCGACGCGCGTCCTGCTTCTCTTGGTGGGGGTCGCGACGCTCGGTGCCGGACTGCTCGTCGCGTTCGATCCGGAGACGGAGGAGGTGCTCCGGATCGACGCGGCGATCGAAGCCCTCGGGAGCGACTACGTGGTGCTGGCGGCCTTCGGCCTTCTGGCGGTCGGGATCGCGTTGCTCCTCGTGGCGACACAGCGCGTCCGCGGCATCAGCGAGGCGACCCCGCCGGCCGTCGAGGGGGTCCTGACGGCGACGTATCCCGGTGCGTCGTTCGACCGCGTCGGCGACGGGCGACTGAGTCGGCTCCTCTCCGCTCGGTCGGCGCCCGACCGTCGCCGTCGGCTCCGGGAGGCGGCGATCCGGGCGACGATGCGCGCGGAGGGCCGTTCGCGCACCGACGCCGGCCGTCGCGTCGACGAGGGCACCTGGACGAGCGACCCCGTCGCCGCATCCTATCTTTCCGCGTCGAGACGCGGAGTCCTGGGCGGTACCCTCTCCTCTCTGGGAGTCACCGGCGACGGCGATCCGGCCGACCGGACCGTCGACGCTATCCTGGCGAAGGCGACCGGTGAGAGGTCGGTGGTCCGGGACGGTGATCGGGCCGGGAACGAGGACCCGAATGCGGCAACCGTTCGCAACCCGGGCCGGGGTTCCGACCGGGACGCGGATCGGGACGCCGGCAGAGCTTCGGACCGCCGCTCGGACGAGCGGCAGACGACTCAGGAGGGTATTCAATGACGCCCGATATCGCCGCCCTCCGTCGCTGGATCGGTCGTTTGGAGCGTCCCGAACGGACTGCGGTCGACAGGGGACCCCAGCGGGGCTCGGCGACCAGAACCGACGGCGGGGGCACGGCCGAACCGGCGTCCGGGACGGACCGACCGTCATCGGTTCGGTGGACCGGTCGCTGGCGGGGGATCGCCGCCGTCGCGCTTCTCGCGGTGGCGATCGGCGTCCTCGCGGAACGGCCCTCGCTGCTACTGATCGGCGCGCTCGCCGGCGCGTACACGGCCTATCCGCGCCTCACCGCGACTCCCGACCCCGATCTGTCCATCCGACGGGAACTCGATCCGGCGTCGCCGGCGGACGGAGAGCGGGTGTCCGTGCGGACGACGATCACGAACGAGGGGGACGCGGCGCTCGCCGACCTCCGGGTCGTCGACGGAACCCCCGCGATGCTTTCGGTCTCGGACGGATCGCCGCGACGCGCGACGGCGCTGCTCCCGGGCGACGAGGCGACGATACGCTACGAGCTCCGGGCGCGCCCGGGCCGCCACGTCTTCCGGCCGACGACCGTGCTCTGTCGCGACGCGAGCGGGTCGGTGGAGGTCGAACGCCCACTCACCGCTGCGAGTTCCTTCGAGTGCGAAGCGGAGATCCCGACCGTCCCGCTGCGCGCGCAGAGCGGTCACCATCCGGGTCCGCTGGTCACCGACGACGGGGGCGAGGGGGTCGAGTTCTACTCCGTCGAGGAGTACCGGCGCGGGGACCCCGCGAATCGGATCGACTGGCGCCGATACGCGCGGACGGGCGAACTCACCTCGATGGCGTTCCGCACCGAACGGCTCGCGGAGGTGGTGGTGTGCGTGGACGCGCGGCCCGCGTCGTATCGGGCCGCAGACGAGACCGAACCCCACGCGGTCGCGCTCGGCGTCGACGCCGCCGACCGCATCGGCGACGCGCTGTTCGACGCGAATCACCGAGTCGGTCTGGCCGGGTTCGGACGGCACGTGTCCGTGCTTCCGACCCGAAGCGGTCGCGATCACGCCAGCCGGTTCCACCAGCGGCTGGCGACGGACCCGGCCTTCGGGCTGGATCCCCCGGAAACGGCACGCACAGTCGAGCGTGAGGGCGGGGCGGCCCCGTCCCGCTCCGTCACTGGAGACGGCCCGAGCGGCGGTGGCGCGGGTTCCGACGAGACCGAACCGCTCGACACTCAGCTGTCCAGAATTCGGGCCGAGTTCGGGGCGAACACGCAGGTCGTGTTGATCTCGCCGCTGTGTGACGACGAGGCCTCCCGCATCGCCCAGCGGTTCGAGAGCGGTGGGACCGCCGTCACGGTCGTCAGTCCGGACGTCACCGCCGCGGAGACCGCGGGCGGGCGCCTCGCCCGATTGGAGCGGGCCCAGCGGCTGAGCGCGCTGCGGAACGCGGGTATCCCGGTCGTCGACTGGACGCCGGCCCAGCCGCTCGGTGCGGCGATGACAGCGATCGTCGAGAGGGGCCGATGACGGCGCCAGACGCGGCGGGACCGACGGCGGTGCCAGACGGGGAGACCGCTCGGCTCGTTCGCCGACCGGCGGTCGCGAGCAGCGTCGTCGCCCTCGCTGCCGGCGCCGTTGCCGTGTCGCTCGTCGCCGACGCGCCCCTCCAGCGGGAGATCCTTCGGCTGGCCCTCGTCGGCGTCGTCGCCTTCGGGATCGGTGGACGACTCGCTCGTCACGGCGAGACGGCTCTGTCGGCCCTGGGCGCGCTGGTCGCGCTCGGTGGCGGGCTCGTCGTTCTCGTCGCGGTGGGACAGGCGGCCACGCAGCCCCCGCAGTTCATCGATCGGATCGAGTTGCTTCCCGGCATCGTCGGTCTATGGGTGCTCTCCGCGGCGCTCGCGCCGGTTCGGTTCCGGTGGAGTCGGGCCCTGATTGACGTCGGCACCGGCTTCGTGTTCCTCGGCGTGCTCGTGACGGGGGTGACACAGGGGGCGGGCACCGTCGCGCTTCTGCTCGCGGCGCTCGGGGCGATCCTCGCGCGGGACGCGGCCGAGAACGCGGTGTCCGTCGGCGGGCAGATCGGCGTGCAGCGCGGCGCGAGGACCGTTCGGGCCGAACTCGCTCACGCGGGCGTCGCCGCGAGCGTCGGCGTGGGAGCCATCGCGGTCGCGCTCGGCGTGGCCCGTCTCGGCGTCGACGGCCTCCCGTTCGGCGCGCTCGTCGCGCTCGTCGTCGGCAGCGCGGTCCTGGTCCTCGGCTCTGACCGGTAGCGTACGCCCGTCGGTACCACGTCGGGGCGAGCGTGCGGTCGCGACGCTCAGGGACGCAGCTGCGGCACCGGCAGCTCCGAGAGGATATCGTCGACGATCTCCGTCGTCGAAACGCCCGCAACGCGCGCGTCGGGAGTCACCACGATCCGGTGGGACAACGCGGACGTCGCCATCGCCTTCACGTCGTCCGGCGTCGCGTAGGTCCGGCCCATGAGTGCGGCGTGGGTTCTCACGACCTCGAAGAACCGCTGGATGCCCCGCGGCGACACGCCCGTGTTCACGCGCTCGTCCGTTCGCGTCGCGCGGGCGACGTCGACGAGGTACTGCCGGACGCCGTCCTCCACGCGGATCGACTCCGGAACGCGGCGGAGCTGCGTGAGCGTGTCGAGCGAGCAGACCGTTCGGACCGACGGCGAGGAGGCCTCGCGACCCGCGCGCCGATCGATCAGTTCGAGCTCGCCCGCTCGGTCGGGGTAGCCGAGGCTGGTCTTGACGACGAACCGGTCCTTCTGGGCGACCGGGAGCTCGAAGGTCCCGTCCATCTCGACGGGGTTCTGCGTGGCGATGACGACGAACGGGTCGGGGAGCGGGTGGGTCTCGCCGTCGACGGTGACCTGCCCTTCCTCCATCGCCTCCAGGAGCGCCGCCTGCGTCTTCGGCGGGGCTCGGTTGATCTCGTCCGCGAGCACGACGTTCGCGAACACCGGTCCGGGCTGGAACTCGAAGCTCCGGGTCTTCTCGTCGAAGACGTTCGAGCCGATGACGTCAGCCGGCAACAGGTCGGGCGTGAACTGGACGCGCAAAAAGGAGACGTCGACCGCGTTCGCGAACGACCGAGCCGTGAGCGTCTTTCCGGTTCCCGGTACGTCCTCGAGCAGGACGTGGCCGTCGGAGAGCAACCCGACGAGAACGGTCTTCAGCGTCGACCGCTCGGTGACCACGGCCGCGGCGATTCCGTCGAGGATCTCGTCGCTTCGTCGCTGCGCAGTCGCAGGATCCATACCGATCGGACTGGCGTCGCCCCGTTGGTTATACTCCTCATAAACGCGGGTTCGGTCGGCTTACCCGCCGGTTCGATCGAGCGTGTCGCGTCGTCCACGCGGATTCGACGAAGCGGTCTCACCGGTTTTCGGGGCCGTCGATCCGCCGTACCGAAGCGATTAAGCACGGAACCCGCAAACGACGGAGTATGCAACACCTCATCATTCGCGGCGACCCCGGTATCCGGCGGGACGCGGTGATCGAGTACGACGGCGAAGAGCTGGTCTGTTTCGGAATCAACGTGCAGGGCGGCTGGCACGGCCCCGACGAACCGCAGCTCTGGTGTACCGTCGGCACCGAAGACGAGCGCGAGGCGTACGACAAACGGGAGTACGTCCCCCACTGGCTCGACGTCGACTCGGTCGACGCCGCGGACGTCGAGGTCCTCAGCGAGAAGGGCGAGCTGTCGGTTTAACCGGATTACTCGTTCGTCGCGACGACCCGCTTTTCGCGCACCCCTCAATCGAACCCGCTCACACCGGCGGGTCTTCGAGCCACGCCTCGATCGCGCCGGCCATCGCGCCCCGTCGATGGATCGTTCCGGCCTCGGGGTCGACGACGGTGCTCTCGGTGCCCGGCGTCTCGCCGCCGTCGACGATCGCGGCGACCCCGTCGCGGATCCGTGCGTCGAGGTCGGCGATGCGGGTGACGCTGCCCGACCCCGAAACGTTCGCGCTCGTCGCGGTGAGCGGTCCGGTCTCGCGAAGCAGCGTCCGGGCGACGGGGTGGTCCGGCACTCGGATCCCGACGCGGTCGCTCCCGGCGGTGAGCGCGTCCGGCACGTCGGCGCCGCGTTCGACGATAACCGTCACGGGACCGGGGAGGAACGCGCGAGCAAACGCGAGCGCGAACTCGCTCGGCCGGGTGTGCCGGAGCGCGGCGTCGACGCTCGCGACGCCTAGCGAGAGCGGGTCCCCGCGGTCGCGCTGTTTGAGTTCGAAGACGCGCTCGACGGCGGCGGGGTCGAGCGCGTCGCCGCCGAGTCCGTACACCGTCTCCGTCGGATAGACGACGAGGTCGCCGTCGGCGACGGCGGCGGCGGCCCTGCGGAGGTCCTCGCGGTCCGGCGCCCCGTCCGTCGTTCGCCGAGGATCGTCGCTGTCGGTCGTCACGGGTTCCCGTTCGTGGGCATCCTGAAAAAGGGTGACGAGTGGGTGCGTCGCACGGACCGACCCGTCGGTGCGGCGGCTCAGTCGACGAGCCGATCGATCGCGTCGTCGATCTCCTCGGCGTCGGGGAACTCGGGGTGCTCGCTCGCGACCCACGCGTAGTCGACCGTGCGGTCGCCGTCGAGGAGGAAGACGGCGGGGCGCGTCTCCGTGATCCCCGTCATCCCGTCGATGTCGTGATCGAGGCCGTACTCCTCGACGACGCCCGCGCCGGGGTCCGAGAATATCCGTACGCCCTCGCCGCGCTCGGCGAGCAGGCGCTTGTGGGCGTACGGCGAGGAGATCGACAGCCCGAGCACTTGGAGGTCGTCGGCCCAGCCGTGCTCGTCGACCGCGTTGTAGAGGTACGTCGCCTGAAAGGCGCCGTCCATCGGGTGGAACAACAGGAGGGTCGGCTCGTCGACCGCGTCGTCGAGCGCGCTGTCCTCCCAGTACTCCGCGTTGACGAGCGGGCGGGTGAAGTCGGGCGCGGTGTCCCCCTCCTCGACGTGGTCCGCCTCGGGGAGGTCGACGACGTCGAAATCGACCATCTCAGGCACCTCCTTCCGCGTCGGCTGCGCGGCCCCCATCGGTCGCCGCGTCACCATACGTCCCTTCGAGGTACTCCACGATGTTGGCGCTCTCGGACATCGTCACACCGGTCTCGCGGTCGACGATGGCGGGGACGCTGCGGGCGCCGGAGACGCGCTTGACCACGTTGCGCTCGGAGTGCATCGGCTCGACGTATCGAGACCGGTACTCCAAGCCGAAGCGGTCCAGGGTCCGGACGACGCGCTCGCAGAACGGACACGCCTGCAGTCGATACAGGGTGATCTGTGGCTCGGTCATGTTCCCTCGTTCGACCGCGGGACGTGTAATCGTGTCGGCACCGGCACGCTCGCTCGGCCGCTGAACCGTCCGTCGACCCCGGTGGCCGAAAGTAATCCTTTAACCATCCGCCGCCGGAAGACGAATGAACATGGGCTTGTCGACGAGCACGCTGCTGACCGATCTGCTACAGGTGCCGATGCCGGGCGAGAACGCCGTGGTCGTCCTCGGTGTCCTCGCGATTGTGGCGCTGATCGGTCTGTCCGCGTTCTTCTCCTCCTCGGAGATCGCGATGTTTTCGCTGCCGCAGCACCGCGTCGACAGCCTCGTCGACGAGGAGGTCAGGGGCGCGGAGACGATCCGCGACATGAAGGAGAACCCCCACCGGCTGCTGGTGACTATTCTCGTCGGCAACAACATCGTCAACGTCGCGATGACCTCCATCGCGACCGCGCTGTTCGGGCTGTTTCTCACCAGCGGGCAGTCCGTGCTGGCGACGACGTTCGGGATCACGACGCTGGTGTTGATCTTCGGCGAGAGCGCGCCCAAGTCCTACGCCGTCGAGAACACCGAGTCGTGGGCGCTCCGAATCGCGCGCCCGCTGAAGCTCTCCGAGTACGCGCTGTATCCGCTCGTGGTGCTTTTCGACTACATCGTCAAGGGCGTCAACAAGGTGATCGGCGGGTCGGCGGCGATCGAGTCGACGTACGTCACCCGCGACGAGATCCAAGACATCATCGAGACGGGCGAGCGCGAGGGCGTCATCGAGGAGGAGGAACGCGAGATGCTCGACCGCATCTTTCGGTTCAACAACACGATCGC
The DNA here is from genome assembly GCF_000336995.1 of Halorubrum aidingense JCM 13560. Taxonomy (GTDB): domain Archaea; phylum Halobacteriota; class Halobacteria; order Halobacteriales; family Haloferacaceae; genus Halorubrum; species Halorubrum aidingense. Next base: position 16,271 of record NZ_AOJI01000011.1, read on the forward strand.
AAAGGAGGTGATGACGCCCAGACTCGACGTCACCGCGGTCGCGAAGGAGTCGTCGGTCGAGGAGGCGATCGAGACGTGCATCCAGGCCGACCACGAGCGCGTCCCCATCTACGAGGGAAACCTCGACAACATCATCGGCGTCGTGACGGTGCGGGACCTGGTGCGCGAACTGCGCTACTCCGAGGGCAAACCCTCCTTGGAGCGCGTCGTCAAACCGACGCTGCACGTCCCCGAGTCGAAGAACGCCGACGAACTGCTCGCGGAGATGCAGGACAACCGCCTCCAGATGGTCACCGTCATCGACGAGTTCGGGACCACGGAGGGGATCATCACCCTCGAAGACATGGTCGAGGAGATCGTCGGCGAGATCTTAGAGGGCGACGAGTCGGCGCCCGTCGAGTTCATCGAGGAGAACGTCGCCGTCGTGCAGGGCGAGGTGAACATCGACGAGGTCAACGAGATTCTCGACATCGACCTGCCCGAGGGCGAGGAGTTCGAGACGCTCGCCGGATTCGTGTTTAACCGCGCCGGGCGGCTCGTCGAGGAGGGCGAGGAGATCGAGTTCGACGGCGTCCGAATTCGGATCGAGCGCGTCGACAACACCCGGATCATGTCCGCGCGCGTCACCGTGCTCGACGTCGACGAAGACGGCGAGACGATCGAGAACGACGAGGCGAGCGGGGCCGAAACGACCGCGGACGACGCGGCGTAAGTCGATCGCCGGGCGGGGCTCGGCGGTGGCGGCTATTTATAAATCGTTGCCGGCGTGGTGGGCGCGACCGCGACGGCATCGGTCGGCTGTGCCCTGCCCTGTACAGCACCGCTCCGCACCTCACGCCTCCCCAGCCTCGTCGGCCGGCGCTTATAAGCGCCGGCCGACTCCCTCGCGCTCGGATTCGCGCCGCGTTGCGGCGCTCACCGGAGCGCGCCACCGTGTCGCTTATTTATAAGCGGTCGTCGCCGCGTAGATCCCGTCTGCAGACCGTGTGCTCTGTGAACGCCCCGCTTTCAGCAATCTATCTCCTTAAATAGCGTACGCGCGAGCGGCGTCGACGAGCGCCTTCCGGTAGTCGCTCTCGGAGGGGTCCGGGCCGAGCGCGAGGAAGCGATTCTTGAACGCGTCGACGTCGACGGCGTCGGTGTCGCTGCCGGCGACGCGCGCGAGGTCGTAGATCCGGTGTCTCGGTCCGGCGATGTCGTGGCGCTCGACGAGCGCGAGCGCGAACGCGGCGTTGACCGCGGTGATCTCCGGGTCGGCGCCGGCCGTGACGGGCGGGGCACCGTCGCGCGAGACGGTCGGCCTGTCCGCGACGGCGGCCGCGAGCGTCGACTCGAGGAAGCCCAAGAGTTTGTCCGCGGGCGCGACGGAGAGCGTGATGTCGTCGGCGTAAATGTCCTTCATGTGGTTCGCGATCTGGTAACAGTGCGCGAGCTTTCGGCGCTCCACCTTCTCACCGGAGAGCCCCAGATACAGCGCCTCCTCCGTCGACTGGATGTGGGAGGCGTGGCCCTCCTCGTAGCGAGCCATGTGCGAGAGCTCGTGTACGGCCAACTCGCGCGCCATCGCGCTGGTGGCGGCGCGTTTCGAGACGTTCAGCACGTGATAGCCGTCGTAGTGACCGGCCCACGTTCGCTCGTCGGGGTCCTCGCGGACTTTGACGTGGACGGGATCGGCGAGTGAACACTCGGTTTCGAACAGGTCGGCGGCGCCGAGAAACGGGTCGGGGGGTACGTCCCCCTGTACGCGGAGATCCATGCGTATGATTCACACGCGGGGCGCCGATAAGTCTCTTGCGCCCGTCTCGCGCCCGTGTCGGACACGCCTTTGTCGCTGCGGGTCGAACCTCGACGTATGTCCACACGCCTCTATGCGGCCTACGACGACGGGCTTCGAGTCGTCGATCCCGACTCGGGGACGGCTTCGATCCGGTTGGCCGATCGCGACGTCGAGTGTCTGTCGGTCGTTTCGGCTGCCGACGCCGCTGACGCGGCTGACGCGGCTGACGTCGCTGACGCCCCTGGCGGCGAGGACACGCCCGCCGACCGCGTACTCGCCGGCACCTTCGACGGCGGGCTGTTCCGGTCCGTCGACGGCGGCGAGACGTTCGAGCGCGTCGCGGCGGCGACCTTGGGGCCGGGCGGATCGGGGCCGGACGCGGTCACCGCGGTCGCCACCAGCCCGCACGACTCGTCGGTCGTCTGGATCGGAACGGAGCCATCGCGCGTCTACCGCTCCGTCGACGGCGGCGAGACCGTCGATCACGTTCCGGGACTGACGGACGTGCCCTCGGCGGCGTCGTGGTCGTTCCCGCCCCGCCCCGACACCCACCACGTCCGGTGGATCGAGCCGTGTCCGGCCGATCCCGAGCGGTGGTTCGTCGGTATCGAGGCCGGCGCGCTCGTCGTCACGCCCGACGGCGGCGAGACGTGGATCGATCGGCCCGAGGGCTCTCGGTACGACACCCACGCGATCGCGACGCACCCCGACGCGCCCGACCGCGTGTATACGGCCGCGGGCGACGGGTTCGCCGCGAGCGACGACCGAGGACGGTCGTGGCGCGTCGTCGACGAGGGGCTCGATCACGGGTACGTCTGGGGGCTCGCGGTCGACCCCGGCGACCCGAAAACGGCGCTCGTGAGCGCGGCCGCCGGGGCGACCGCCGCCCACAGCCGCGGCGAGGCGTACCTCTACCGCTACCGGCACGGTGCGGGATTCGAGCGACTCGCCGACCGGGGTATTCCCACGGGTGAGGGGACCTTCCGGGCGGTACTCGCGAGCGGGCGATCGTCCGGGGAGATCTGGGCGCTCCACAACGAGGGGCTGTACCGGACCGGCGACGCCGGCGGCTCCTTCGAGCGCGTGTCCGCCGACCTGCCGGCGTCGCCCGCGCGGGCGCTGGCGGTCGGCAGCGACTGAGTGGGGACTGAGTGGGACTGGGTGGGACTGAGTGGCGAGCGATCGTCGGGGCAGATCGAGGCCGATCGAGAGGAGAGGTCGCCTACTCGCGCCGGACGGCGCCGACGACGAGGTAGACGATCGGCGTGTCGAGGACGGCGATCGCGAGTTTGAGGAGGTACTGACCGAGTCCGAGCGAGAGCAGGACCGCGGGCGGAAGCGGGTCGCCGACGCCCAACAGGGTCGGGGCGGCGAAGAACGCGACGCCGACGAAGATCGCGGTGTCGAGCGCCTGGCTCGTCGCGGTCGAGGCGATGTTGCGCAGCCACAGCATGCTCCGGCCGGTGCGGTCGCGGATCGCGTGGAAGACGAACACGTCCCAGTTCTGACTGACGAGGTACGCGAGGAGGCTCCCGGCGACGACGTTGGTCGCGGGGCCGAGTGCGGTGTCGAAGGCGGCGGCGACTTCGGGATCGATCCCCGGCGCCGCGAGCGTCGACCACACCAGCGCGAGCACGAGGAAGTTCGCGAGGAACGCGACGTTGACGACCACCTGCGTGGCGCGGCGGCCGTACAGCTCGGCGTAACAGTCGGACGCGAGGAAGGTGAGCGCGTACGCGAGCGCGGCGCCCGGCAGCGTGATCTCGGGCCCGACCACGGGGAGCCCGAACGGGAGCGGTAAGGCGATGACCTTCGCGGCGGTCACCTGCGCGGTCGCGAGCGCGACGACGAACAGGGTGATCAGTCCGACCGCGGCCACCGCGGTACGGTCGAGGGGATCGGTCGCGAACGGACCGTCGGTGCCCGCGACGGCCCGTTTACTCATCGGCCGCGTCGTCGCCGTCGGTCCCGCCTGCATCGTCTCCCACCTCATCGGTGAGCCGATCGTGGCGCGCGTCGATCTCGTCCAGCACGTCCAGCGTCTTACGGATGGACGCCCGGACGGCGTCGCTGCGGTTCACGAACTTCCCGTCGTCGCCGACGTGCTCGTCGAGGTCCGCGAGCAGCTCGCCGGGGATCTCGACGCTGATCTTTGGCATACCGACATCTCCGCGGGGAGCACAAAGAGAGTTATTATCCGACTATTCGTCAGGGAGTATCAACCGCGCGTTCGGGGAGTACGGCCGACCACCGCGATCGACCCGTCTCGTGCGGGCCGTGCGCGAGCGCGCACGGGTGTGCCTCACGGGTCTGTCGCGTTCGCGGGTCTGCCGACGCTATCGAATCCGCGTTCGCGGCGGTCGTTCGGCCCGGCGATCGGGCGCTGGTCGACCGGCGCGTGACGCTTCGAAGCGGAGACCGTACCGGGGGAAATGGCGCGCGGACGGCCACGACCCCCTACCCGAGGCGGTGGCGTGGCCGTCCGCGCCCGAGTCCACGTGCGTGCCCGATCCGCCTAAAGCTGCGGCGGATGGACGGAGCGAACGCACAGGACGCGAGGACCGCGGCAGCCGCCGCCGACAACTATTCATAGGTTGCCGAGCGTTTTTCGGGTGTCGTCGCCGAGCGGAACCCGGTCGGCCGCGGTTCGCCACCGTCCCGACTTGGCATCGAGATCGGCGCGCCGCGGCCGAGGTTCGCGAGGGCGCTGTCGCCCCGCAACGGTTCCCGGCCGCACCGCCCGTGCGACGGCGGCCCCGCGCGACGGTGACCCGGTACGACGGGTCCGCACGCGTTCTCCGCTGAATCACCGCCGACAGATCGGCAGCCGCAGCTCCGTTGCGTTGCCTTGTTGTTGGGTTACCTCGTTATTGCGTCACCTCGCTGTTGGGTTGCCTCGCTGTTCAACCGGGTCTCTCTGCGTCTTTGCCCGTCTCTGTTCCGACACCTGTCTGTCACCCACACGCACGCGAACCCTGGAGCGAAGCGCTTAACAGCGAACCGACGGAAATACGGACAACTCGCTGGTGCGGACACAGCGGGCACTCGCCACCGGCGCCGGGGACGCGCTCCCTGTGCCCGGGACGAGACGACATGTGGCCGCCTCGCGGCTGAATCGCAACCGTCCGCGGATACACCAATGGCACGAAGCTTCTACTCGCACATCAAGGACGCATGGCGGTCCCCCAAGGAGGGGAAACTGGCGGAACTGCAGTGGCAGCGCAAACAGGAGTGGCGCGACCAGGGCGCCATCGAGCGCATCGAGCGCCCCACCCGTCTCGACAAGGCCCGCGAACTCGGCTACAAGGCCAAGCAGGGCGTCGTCGTGGCCCGCGTGAGCGTCCGCAAGGGCGGCTCGCGCAAGCAGCGCCACAAGGCGGGCCGTCGCTCCAAGCGCCAGGGCGTCAACCGCCTCTCGCGACGCAAGTCGATCCAGCGCATCTCCGAGGAGCGCGCCTCGCGTAAGTACCGCAACCTCCGCGTGCTCAACTCCTACTGGGTCGGCGAGGACGGCTCCCAGAAGTGGCACGAAGTGATCCTGGTGGACCCGAACCACCCCGCGATCGAGAACGACACCGACCTCGGCTGGATCACCTCCGACGACCACAAGGGCCGCGCCTTCCGCGGACTCACCTCCGCCGGGACCAAGGGTCGCGGGCAGCGCACCCGTGGCAAGGGGACGGAGAACACGCGCCCGAGCGTCACGGGCAACGACCGGCAGGGCAAGTAACCCCCGGTCAGTTCACGCCCGTTCACCCACCGACTCCCGTCTCGGGAGCGCTGGGCGCTCGACCGCACGCCGATCACGTTTTTATTTTGGCCTCAACCCGTCTAGTGACGACGCCGGCGTCTGGGCCGCTTTCCGAGCCGTCCCGCGCCGCCGACACTCGCGTCGCTTTCCGCGCCGTCCGCACACCTGCTCGGGAAAGCCGTTATACGCCACCACTCCTCACTCTCAGACATGAGTCTCTCGCTCGACGCCACGCAGCTCGACCGCTACTCCAGACACGTCATCATGGACGAGGTCGGTCCCGAGGGGCAACAACGCCTCCTCGACGGGCGCGTCCTCGTGCTCGGTGCGGGCGGGCTCGGCGCTCCGGTCATCCAGTATCTCGCGGCCGCCGGCGTCGGCACCATCGGCATCGTCGACGACGACGTGGTCGAGCGCTCGAACCTCCAGCGGCAGGTGATCCACGGCGACGCGGACGTCGGTGAGCCGAAAGTCGAGTCCGCGGCGCGGTACGTCGACCGGCTCAATCCCGACGTCACGGTCGAGCGCCACGAGGTGCGCCTCGACGAGGGGAACGCCCGCGAGCTGATCGCCGACTACGACCTCGTCGTCGACTGCGCGGACAACTTCCGCACTCGGTACATCGTCAACGACACGGCTCGGATCGAGGGCGTCCCCGTGGCCCACGGCGCCATCTACAAGTTCGAGGGGCAGGCGACGACGCTCGTCCCCGACGGACCCTGCTACCGGTGTCTGTTCCCGGAGGCGCCCGAGCCGGGGACGGTCCCGGACTGCGCGACGACGGGGGTGCTCGGCGTGCTCCCCGGCACGGTCGGCTGCATTCAGGCGACGGAGGCCGTCAAGCTCCTACTCGACGCGGGCGAGACGCTCGACGGCCGGCTGCTGTTTTACGACGCGATGGACATGACCTTCGAGACGGTCCCGTACCAGCGGAACCCGGACTGCCCGGTCTGTGGCGACGACGGCATCGAGACGATCGACGGCATCGACTACTCGGGCGGCTGCCGCGTCGACGCCGACTGACCGCCCCCGATCGTCGACGCGGTCACGCTCCGCCGGCTCAAAACGACCCTTCCGTCATCGCCGATCCCGGCGCCGCACCCGCCTCGTCGTCGACGAACCCCGACCGGACACACCACCGGCAGTACCGGTACCCCGGCCGGTTCTCCGCGTTGCAGTGGCGACAGACGACGGTGTCCCCGTCGACGTCGAGCGGCGGCGGGTCCGGTCCGTCGTCGGGATCGGACCGGGATAGGTGTCGTTCGGTGCCCGCGGTGGTTCGCAGCGTCGTCGACCCCGGCTCCTCGTCGTCTTCCGGGACGTACCGGGCCGCACCCAACAGCTCGGCGGGGTCACGGTCCCACCGCACGAGCAGCCAGGTGATCACGAGGTTGATCAGGACCACCGTAGCGAGGATCGCCGCGATCGGGACGAGGTGGCCTCCCGTCATGTCTCGATCGTTAGCGGTCGAAGCGTATATGTACAACGGTGTTTGGTACCATGTCACAATACATTAGTTGACGAAATTCGGTCCCGGGAACTCTTAGTGGTGCCCGCCGAACGGCGATCCGTATGAAAGAGACGGTCCACACCGACGCGGCCCCGGAGGCGGTCGGCGCGTACAGCCAGGCGACGACGAACGGCGACCTCGTGTTCACCGCCGGCCAGATCCCCTTGACTCCCGACGGCGACCTCCTCGACGACGTCTCGATCGCCGACCAGACCGAACAGGCGCTCGACAACCTCGTGGCGGTGCTGGAAGCGGCGGGTGCGGCGCCCGCCGACGTGCTCAAGACGACGGTGTTTCTGGCCGACATCGACGACTTCGACGAGATGAACGAGACGTACGCCGGCTACTTCGACGAGTCGCCGCCGGCCCGCTCGGCGGTACAGGCCGGGGCGCTCCCGAAGGGCGTCGGCGTCGAGATCGAGGCGGTCGCGGTCGTCGAGTAGGATGAGCGGCGACGGCGCGGGCCCCGTAGACGCGGGTCGGGGACCATCGGCCGATCCGCTCTCAGAGCGCGTCCGGGCGAAGTCGGCCGCCCTGTGGGGAGCTGTCGGGGGATTCGCGTTCCTCGTCCTCGCACAGGGCTACCTCCTGATCGGCGGCGTCGGCGATCTGCCCGTGGGGTACGCGGGCCTGTTCGCGATCGCGGGCGCGATCGCCGTCGCGTCCGGCGGCCTCGCGTACGTGACGGAGCATCGACTCCACGCGAAAAGAAGGACTTAACAGTCCCACCGGATTATCTCGGAGTGAGCCAGGATGGCCGAGTGGTAAGGCGCACGCCTGGAAAGCGTGTTCCCTTCCGGGATCGGGGGTTCAAATCCCTCTCCTGGCGTTTTCCGCGATTTGTCTCGCACCGAGCAACGCCTGTGATCTCACTGACGATCGCGTTTTCGACCCGACCGTCGACCGCCGAGTACCGGCGACAGCGACGCCGTGAACGACAAGGACGGCGACGACAGCGACGACAGCGACACAGACGACCGCCCCGCCAGAAGACTCATTAGTGTGGGTAACGTTGTCACGGGTGACGATGCCAGACACGAAATCGGGCCGCGAGCGGAAAGGGCGAAACAAGCGTCAACAGCTGGAGAGCCACCTGAACCGCCGCGAGCTCGCCGCTGCCGAGGAACCGCCGGAGCCGACGCTTGACGAACTCGACTCCGAGTATCTCACCACCGACGTCGAAATCGATCGGTGAGCCGCGGTCGGTTCTCGACGGGAATTCTCACTGCTTCCGCGATCGGCGCCGGGAGTGGGTGTTGCAGACCGCCAGTGGCGACGTGATTTATACCTGATCGAGAGCGGCAGCGGCGACTATTTTATAACTGAACGACTGCGGTGGCGCGCGTCCAAACGGCCGCCCCCGGCGGCCGTGAGAAGCGCCCGACGAGGCTGGGGAGGTGTGCGGTGCGGAGCTGTGCGGTGCGGTCGAGCCGTTAGCACCGTTTCTGCCACGATCAACGACTGATAAACAGTCGACAGCAACACCACTGTTTCATCTATAAACGGTCACTCCAGCCGATCGATCCACTCACTCTCGCCCTCGATCGCTGCTGCCGCCGCCTTGAGCGGATCCCACATCGGACACCAATTTTGAGTATATAAACTGCCCGCTCGACGCGATCTGATCGTCATCCAGATCCATGCTAACTACCCACATAAATTGATCCGGACGACTGCGGTGTCATGCGATTTCGGCGTTTGCCGCTGCCGATTCGACGCCGCTACCGGATCGCCAATCAACGATGGGTTTATATAGAATCACAATCAATCAAACGCTGTATGAGCCAGCGAATGCAGCAGGGTCAGCCGATGATCATCATGGGCGACGACGCCCAGCGCGTCAAGGATCGTGACGCACAGGAGTACAACATCTCCGCGGCGCGAGGCGTCGCCGAGTCCGTACGGTCGACGCTCGGACCGAAAGGGATGGACAAGATGCTCGTCGATTCGACGGGCGGCGTCACCATCACGAACGACGGCGTCACCATCCTGCAGACGATGGACATCGACAACCCGACCGCCGAAATGATCGTCGAGGTCGCCGAGACCCAGGAGGACGAGGCCGGCGACGGTACGACGAGCGCGGTCGCCATCGCGGGCGAACTGCTGAAGAACGCCCAGGAGCTGCTCGAACAGGACATCCACCCGACCGCCGTCATCAAGGGCTTCAACCTCGCGAGCGAGTACGCCCGCGAACAGGTCGACGAAGTCGCGACCACGGTCGACCCCGACGACGCGGCGACGCTGAAGAGCGTCGCCGAGACGTCGATGACCGGGAAGGGCGCGGAGCTCGACAAGGAGACGCTCGCTGATCTGGTCGTTCGCGCGATCCAGGGCGTCACCGTCGAGGCCGACGACGGCTCGCACGTCGTCGACCTCCAGAACCTCAACATCGAGACCCGAACCGGCCGCGCAGCCGGCGAGTCGGAGCTGCTCTCGGGCGCCGTCATCGACAAGGACCCCGTCCACGACGACATGCCGACCGACTTCGAATCGGCGAACGTCCTCCTCCTCAACGATCCGATCGAGGTCGAGGAAGCGGACGTCGACACCGCTGTCAACGTCGAGTCCCCCGACCAGCTCCAGAAGTTCCTCGATCAGGAGGAGAAACAGCTCCGCGAGAAGGTCGACCGGATCGTCGACTCGGGCGCCGACGTCGTCTTCTGTCAGAAGGGCATCGACGACCTCGCACAGCACTACCTCGCGAAAGAGGGCATTCTCGCGGTCCGCCGCACGAAGAAGTCCGACCTCGGGTTCCTCAAGAACGTCCTCGGCGCGCCGATCGTCAGCGACCTCGACTCGCTGTCCGCCGACGACCTCGCGACCGGCACGATCACCCGCGACGAGGAGGAGGGGCTCTTCTACGTCGAGGGCGAGGACGCCCACGGCGTCACCCTGCTCCTGTACGGCACCACCGATCACGTCGTCGACGAGCTCGAACGCGGTATCGAGGACGCCATCGACGTGGTCGCGACGACCGTCTCCGACGGTCGGACGCTCCCCGGCGGCGGCGCCATCGAGGTCGAACTCGCGAGCCGACTCCGCGACTACGCCGACTCCGTCTCCGGCCGCGAGCAGCTCGCGGTCGAGGCGTTCGCCGACTCGCTGGAACTGATCCCGCGCGTGCTCGCCGAGAACGCCGGGCTTGACGCCATCGACCTGCTCGTCGACCTCCGCGCGGCCCACGAGGCCGGCGACACCGACGCCGGGCTGAACGTCTTCTCCGGCGAGGTCGAGAACACGACTGAGGCCGGCGTCGTCGAGACGGCCCACGCGAAAGAGCAGGCGATCGCCTCCGCCGCGGAGGCCGCGAACCTCGTCTTGAAAATCGACGACATCATCTCGGCCGGCGACCTGTCCACCTCCGGCGGCGACGACGAGGGCGGCGCCCCGGCCGGCGGCATGGGCGGGATGGGCGGCATGGGCGGGGCGATGTAACGTCGGGACGGAGACGCCCCACCCCACTGCGCTGACGACCCCGTAGCACCGTCGATCGACTGCGCGTTCGCACGTTTTTTCCGTTATTTTTCGCACTCTGACGCCGACCGCCGAGTGCCGTCTCGCGGTCGCCGCCGATCCGGAAGCCTCTAAATACCGTCCGGCAAATTTTGTGACATGCAGACGCTGCTTCTCAACAGCGACGACGTCGACGAGAACGCCCGCATGGACCGCGTCATCGATGCGGTTCGAGGCGCTTTCACCGCCTACGAGCGCGGAAACGCCAAGATGCCGCCGAAGTCGTACATCGACCTGCCCGAGTACAACGGCGACTTCCGGTCGATGCCGGCCTACCTCGACGTCCGCACCGAGGACACCGCCGAGGACGCCGGCTGGGACGCCGCCGGGATCAAGTGGGTGAACGTCCACACCGACAACCCGACCGATCACGATCTCCCGACGGTGATGGGGACGATGATCTACTCGGACCCCGAGACGGCGTTCCCGCTGGCGATCCTCGACGGGACGACGCTGACGATGAAGCGCACGGGCGCGGCCGCCGCCGTCGCCACCGACCACCTCGCGGTCCCCGACGCGACCTCGCTCGGGATCGTCGGCGCCGGCGTCCAGTCGTACACCCAACTCGACGCGATCGCCGAGGTCCGCGACATCGAGGAGGTCGTGATCAGCGACCTCGACGAGGAGCGCGTCGCCGACTTCATCGACGCCTTCGAGGGCCGCTTCGACGTCCGCGCCGGCTCCATCGCGGAGGCCGGCCACTGCGACATCCTCTCGACGGTGACGCCCGTCGAGACCCCCATCGTCGGCCCCGACGACGTGGGCGAGCACACGCACATCAACGCGATGGGCGCCGACGCCGCGGGGAAACACGAACTCGCCGACGACCTCCTGCTCGACGCCACCGTCGTCATCGACGACCACGAGCAGTGCACGCACTCCGGCGAGATCAACGTCCCGTACGCCGCCGGCACGCTCACCGACGCCGACATCTACGGCGAGATCGGCGAGATCGTCGTCGGGAACCGGCCCGGTCGCGACGACGGCGTCGAGGGCGTCACCGTCTTCGACTCGACCGGCCTCGCGATCCAGGACGTCGCGGCCGCCCGCGTCGTCTACGAACAGGCCGACGCCCACGACAACGGCTACCCGTTCGACCTGCTCGGGCTGGCCGAGTAGCGAGCGCACGCCCGCTCCTTTTTGACGCCGCCGCCCCTAGGAACTCGCGTGCAACTCGTCAGCGTCGCGGCGCTCGCGGAGAACCGGGTGATCGGCAGGGACGGCGAAGTCCCGTGGCCCCACATCGAGGCGGACGTCCGGCAGTACCGCGAGCGCGTCGCGGGCTCGCCCGTCATCCTCGGTCGGCGGACCTTCGACTCGATGCGCGACGACCTCCCCGGTGCCCGCCAGATCGTCGTGAGCCGCAGCGTGTCGTCGGTCGACGTGCCGTCCGCGGTCGTCGCCGGCGGCGCCGAGGAGGCGATCGAACAGGCCCGCCGGATCCTCGCCGACGGTGACTTCCCCGACGGAATCGTCTACGTCCTCGGCGGTGGCGGCATCTACGACCTGTTCGCGCCCCACGTCGACCGCATGGTCCTCAGCCACGTCGACGGCGCCTACGAGGGCGACACGTACTTTCCCGCGTGGGACGACGCGGAGTGGACGGTGGAACGCGAGACTCCGTACGACCGGTTCACGCTCCGCGAGTGGGTGCGGGATGTGGGGTCGGCCTAACGACTCGACGCGGACACACCACACAAACGTGCGCATAGAAAAGCATTAGAACCGGCTCGATAATCACGTAAGTGAATGAGTCTGCCCGAACCGGACCACGAGCTCGTGGCCGCCGAGCTCGGCCGGGAACCGACGACGGCCGAGGTCGCGCTGTTCGAGAACCTCTGGAGCGAGCACTGCGCGTACCGCTCCTCGCGTCCCCTCCTGTCGGCGTTCGACAGCGAGGGCGATCAGGTCGTCGTCGGGCCCGGCGATGACGCGGCCGTGCTCGCGTTGCCGGAGCCTGCGGCCGCCGACACGCCGCCCGCCGACCGCGACGCCGACGACTACGGCGACCAGTACGTCACCTTCGGCGTCGAGAGCCACAACCACCCCTCCTTCGTCGACCCGTTCGACGGGGCCGCCACCGGCGTCGGCGGCATCGTCCGCGACACCATGTCGATGGGCGCGTACCCGATCGCTCTCCTCGACTCGCTGTACTTCGGCGGCTTCGACCGCGAGCGCTCGCGGTACCTCTTCGAGGGCGTCGTCGAGGGAATTTCCCACTACGGCAACTGCATCGGCGTCCCGACCGTCGGCGGTAGCGTCGCCTTCCACGGCGGTTACGAGGGGAATCCCCTCGTCAACGTCGCCTGCGTCGGTCTCACGAACGAGGAGCGACTCGTCACCGCCACCGCCCAAGAGCCCGGCAACAAGCTGGTTCTGGTCGGCAACGGCACCGGACGCGACGGCCTCGGCGGCGCGTCGTTCGCCTCGGAGGACCTCGCCGAAGACGCCGAGACGGAGGACCGTCCCGCGGTGCAGGTCGGCGACCCCTACGCCGAAAAGCGGCTGATCGAGTGCAACGAGGCGCTCGTCGACGAGGACCTCGTTCTCTCGGCGCGGGACCTCGGCGCGGCCGGTCTCGGCGGCGCCTCCTCGGAACTCGTCGCGAAGGGCGGGCTCGGCGCCCGGATCGACCTCGACGCCGTCCACCAGCGCGAGCCGAACATGAACGCGATGGAGATCCTGCTCGCCGAGAGCCAAGAGCGGATGTGCTACGAGGTCGCCCCGGAGAACGTCGATCGCGTCGCCGCGCTCGCCGACCGGTTCGACCTCGGCTGTTCGGTCATCGGCGACGTGACCGACGGGAACTACGTCTGTACGTTCGCCGGCGACGCCGAGGCGGACGCCGAGGGCGACGCCGCCGATGCCGAGCCCGAAATCGTCGTCGACGTCGACGCCGAGTTCCTCGCCGACGGCGCCCCGATGAACGACCTCGCGAGCGAGGCTCCGACGCAACCGGAGCGAGACCTCCCGGACCCGGCGCCCGCGCTCGACGAGGCCGTCGAGTCGGTCGTCGCCGCGCCGTCGACCGCGAGCAAGCGCTGGGTCTACCGCCAGTACGACCACGAAGTCGGCGCTCGCACCGCGAGAAAACCCGGCGACGACGCCGCGATCATGGCGATCCGAGAGACCGCGTCGAGCGACGCGGCCGACCTCGCCCCGGACGATCAGGGCGTCGGTCTCGCGCTCTCGTCGGGCGCGAACCCGAACTGGACCGAGACCGCCCCGTACGAAGGGGCTCGCGCCGTCGCCCTCGAAAACGCGACCAACCTCGCCGCGAAGGGCGCGGTCCCGCTCGCGGCGGTCGACTGCCTCAACGGCGGCAACCCGGAGAAGCCGGACGTGTACGGCGCGTTCAAGGGGATCGTCGACGGGCTCGCAGACGCCTGCGCCGCGCTCGACGCGCCCGTCGTCGGCGGTAACGTCTCGCTGTACAACGACAGCGTCGCGGGGCCGATCCCGCCGACCCCGACGCTCGCGCTGCTCGGGACCAAACAGGGGTACGACGCCCCGCCGGCCGCCCTCGACGGCGACCGTGCGGCCGACTCCGAACTCCTGCTCGTCGGTGCCGGCGGCGGCGCTCTCGGCGGCTCCGAGTACCTTGCGCAGGCCGGCGGGTCGGATCGGTTCCCGGCGCTTCCCGACTTCGACTCCGGTTCCGACTCCAACTCCGCCCCCGACTCCCCCGCGCTCGCCGACTTGATCGCGTCGCTCGCGGCGGTCGCGCGCCACGAGTCGACGCTCGCGGCCCACGACGTGAGCGACGGTGGACTCGCGGTCGCGCTCGCGGAGCTGGTGACCGACGCGGCCGGCGCGGACGTGACGCTTCCCGACCGCGTCGCCGCCTTCGAGGAGACGCCCGGTCGGCTCGTCGTCCAGACGACCGACCCCGAGGCGGTCGCGGACCTCGCCGGCGACGTCCCCGTCCTCCGGCTCGGCGAGGTGACGACCGACGGGACGCTGTCGCTCTCGGTCGACGACGAGTCGGTCGCGCTCGACGCGGACGCGATCCGCGACCTCCGCGGTGTGATCGAGCGCGAACTGGCCTGAACCGCGGCGGCCGCGGAGCGTCGACCGCCATTGTCACCACGGGAAAGCGAGCGATATGCTTTTAGGTACTCCTAAAATATATGGTGGCAATCACGGGACGACGCCCGACGCGGCGCCCGATACACCGATGGCACAAACGCAATCAGTCGGCACGAGACGGTCGAGCGGGGAGTCGAGTGGAACGCCCGCCGAGTCCGCGCCGGATTCGGTGTTGTCGCTGTCGGCGGTCACGAAGGAGTTCGGTCCCGAGACCGCCGTCGACGGCGTATCGCTCGACGTGCGGCCCGGCGAACTCCTCACGTTCCTCGGGCCGTCCGGGTGCGGCAAGACGACGACGCTCCGGACGATTGCCGGGTTAGAGGAGCCCACGGACGGCCGGATCACCCTCGGCGGCGAGACCGTCGCCGGCGACGGCGCGTTCGTCCCGCCGGAGCAGCGGGACGTCGGCATCGTCTTCCAGAACTTCGCGCTGTTCCCGCACCTCACCGTCCGCGAGAACATCGCGTTCGGCTTGGAGGACGCGGACGAGGAGGCGACCGCGGCGCGCGTCGACGACCTGCTCGAACTGGTCGACATGCCCG
Organism: Halorubrum aidingense JCM 13560; assembly: GCF_000336995.1. Taxonomy (GTDB): domain Archaea; phylum Halobacteriota; class Halobacteria; order Halobacteriales; family Haloferacaceae; genus Halorubrum; species Halorubrum aidingense. The sequence continues at coordinate 31,456 of NZ_AOJI01000011.1, forward strand.
AACACGGCGAGAAGACGCCCGACCAGCTCTCGGGCGGACAGAAACAGCGCGTGGCGCTCGCCCGGTCGCTCGCGCCCGAGCCGGACGTTCTGTTGCTCGACGAGCCGTTCTCGAACCTCGACGTGCGCCTCCGCGTGGAGATGCGCGAGGAGGTCCGCCGCATCCTGAAGGACGCGGGCGTCACCGCCGTCTCCGTCACCCACGACCAAGAGGAGGCGCTCTCGATCTCCGACCGCGTCGCCGTCATGAACGACGGACAGATCGAACAGGTCGGCCGCCCGGAAGCCGTCTTCGAGCGGCCCGAGTCGAAGTTCGTCGCCTCCTTCCTCGGTCGGGCGTCGTTCCTGGAGGGCCACCTCCGCGACGGGAAAGTCGAGACCGGGATCGGCCGGTTCGACGCCGTCACGCTGGAGGGGTACGACACGGTCTACGACGGGGCGCCCGTCGACGTGCTCGTCCGCCCCGACGACCTGCGGGCGACCCCCGCGACCGCCGAACTGGCCGACGGAACTATCGTCTCGCGGCAGTACGTCGGCCCCTCGTTCGTCTATCGCGTAGAGTTGGAGTCCGGCGACGTCGTCCACTGCCTGCACAACCACGTCGAGGAGTTCGACCTCGACGAACCGGTGAGTCTGGACCTCACCGCGGACCACCCGCTCGCCTGGTACCCGCGGTAAGCGGGCCGCTATCGGCAGTTCTCGGTGTGTTTATAAACCGCGAGCAGCGGCGTCGATCAGAACGTGAACAGGAACGGGATGACGTACGCGATCAGCAGTCCGATCAGGGTGACGGCCGCGCCGATGCCGACCTCGCGGCCCCCGAACTCCTGCATCGGGGCGGTCACGCGCTTGTCCGGGTCGGGTTCGTGGGAGTGATCGTCCATGCTCGCGGATCCGGTCGGGGGATACATAAGGGCACCTGAACGGTGTGACGGACGCAATGTCCGATCATCCCTATTTGGAACGATCGCCGGGGAGGCTTCTCAGACATTACGTGAATCGATACGTACGATCGGCGTCGAGGAGCGCTATGAGCGATTCACTTGGGGTAAAATAACCATTCTGAAAACGTGGCCCAAAGTCAGATTACTCTGAGTTTTCCGGGCCGGGAGTCGTCACAGAGATCTCGAGCGTTCCGCTCAGATTATCATCGACACTCGCGTCTTCTCCCGTCGTATCAACTATGATTTGGAATGCGACTTGCTCTCCCGGACCGAAGTAAGCGGAGTCAACTCCTCCCGGGTTACCTTCATGATAATCTGGGACGGTTTGCGAATCAGTATTTGTATCCGACCAGGGATTTCCCTGCGCGAATGGGCGGAACGTTATTTTTGATCCTCCGAAATCACTGTGCCAATTTAGATCACTTTCATCTACCCAGCTCCGGTCATCTAGTGTGTAATCAACTGAAATATTGTGGGCGACATTGTCGTTGTTCTGCACAACAAATGCAGTGTGTACGTCCTCGAGGTCCGTACGAACTTGGTCGAGGTCATCACCAATTGTGTAGACAGAATCCAAATTGATGCCCTCTCCATTCGTTCCGGAGAGATCTATCGAAAGAGTCCCATCGGACATCTCTACGGAATCATCCGCGCCTGTCCCTGCACTAAGCGAGATGATACCGCTACTGTCTGTGGTGACTTCAGCTACGTTTGCGCTTCGGTCTGCAGTGAATGTCGTAACCGCGCCCGTACCCATTGCAGCCGCGCTTCCCGTAGCCAATGCACCCGCGCCGATGATGAATTTACGTCGTTCCATGGTTGGTCTACCTCTGTTACCGCACGCGACCCGCGTCCGAGGACACGAGACATCCCGTGTCACCGGGGTCGCTCTACTTCACCCATGGAGCGTACCCACTATCGTTATGAGTCAGCAGAAGGTTCTCAGGAGGAGACTGAACGGATTTCTGGACTGGTCTGTGGTGGTTCAGACACACCCATCTACGACGCCAGTGGGGCGAGATCGGCCGCGGTGCTCCCGATCGATTGAACCGATTAGATCGGTCGGGCGCGAGTTGCGTCCTCGCCGTCGATCTCCTACCGTGGCACGTGAACAATCGCGGATGGATGTCGAGACAGTGATCGAGCCTCGCCCGAGTCGTTTGTCGCCGTCACACCTCTTCAGTCACTTTGTCGTCTATTGAACGCTGCTCGAACGGGGCTTTGTCACCTTTTGCGGGGCGTCGCCTGAGACCCGTTCGCGAGTTGGACCGATCTGCTCAGTCGTCTTCCTCTGCTGTCTCGCTGTCGGTGATTTCTTGGCCCGCACCGGTCCCCCAGTTGTCCGGTAGATCGTCGTCATAGACGTCATACTCCGGATGCACGAACGTCTGGTTCGTTCCGAGGAATCTGACTGCGACGAGCTTTCCGCTCGGATCGCCGTCGAACGAGTGCCTGAGCTTCTTCGAGGTGTCCCAGTCAAACGGTCCTTCCTCGGTAGCGTCGTCGAGATCGAGCTTGTCTTCACCATCACTTGGTTCGACGAACCACGCCTCCGCTTCGAGCGTTCGACCTCCGGCGCTCGCGTCCGCGTCTCCCGCGCCGCGGAAGGTCACTTCCGACACGGAGTCGATGCACGACACGTCGAACTCGCGCGTGTCGCCGAACAGTTTCGCGACCACTCCGGTCGCCTCCACGGTGACGGTTATCTCCACTTGCGAGGTCCCTCCGCCACCCGCACAGTCAACTTCTCCCAGTATCACATCCGTGTCTCCTGTCCCGAACTCGTCTCGCTTTTCTTCGACGATCTCGACCGTCGGAGAACTGTCGCCATCGTTCTTCGGGGAGACGTTGGCATCGACGTCGGTTATTTTTAAGTTGACGTTCTCGGGGAATCTGTTCTCGACGGTCACTAGGTCTATCATCCCGTCGCCGTTCTCGTCGGTCGGTACGATTCTGTCACGTGCTCGGTATCCCACAAACGCCTCGTCGTCCGATACGACGTTCACCTCCACTCCCCGATCCGCCTCCATGCTGCTGAACGCGCCGGTGCCGACGCTCATCGTGCCGGAGCTCGCGCCGCCGATCAGGAGGATGAGGTGTCGTCGTTTCATGTATGGAGATCCACGCTTCGGTCAGGTTACCCAACGCGTTCTGTCCCTATGGTTATACACTCCCAGAAGACCCGCAACGACTGCCTGAAACCGGGTCTCTCACACCAGTTCTGGGGGATCCTCGGGGTTGCCAACCTTCATTTCCGTCGTGTAGTACTTGTGCGTGATCGCCGAGAAGGCGAAGGCGACGACGATCGCGACCGTCCACGCGAACTCCGGTAGGAGGACGAACGGCCACGCGCCGACCCACACGGCGCCGGCGAGGGCGACGGCGACCCCGGAGAGCCCCAGGTAGTAGTCGCTCCACGGGATCTCCCTGCCCTTCACCACGTCCATGTAGAGGTCGATGTCGGTCAGCGCGGGGGTCGGCTCGACGATCCCGCGGCTCTTGTTGAACTCGACGACGCCCGCCTCGTCCATCTTCGGCAGGTGCGACTGCTGGAGCGCGGTGTAGACGCGCTTGCGCTCGGTGCCCGTGATCTCCGTCGTGTCGATGTCGTTTTCCCACGCCGCGATCTGCTCGGCCATCTCGCCGATCGCGATCGAATCGTCCGTCTCGCGTTTCAACAGGTGTACCGCGAACCGCCGTCGCTGGTTCGATAACACGTCGAACAGCTCGTCCTCGGTAATCTCTGTCGTCGGCTCGCCGCCTCCCCCCTCGATCTGCTGTACCGACGCCATTTCTGTCAGACACATATGAGCACGCCAACATAAATCCCGTGGTTATGATAGCTAGCTAAACTTTCTCGCCGTTCAAATAGCCGCCAAACTACAAAGAAAAATACCCCGATTTAACGCTGTTTGAGTGCTTAGAGTACGGATTAGCTAATTTGAATCTAACGCCTCCCCGTGTTTTTCTCTCCACACTTATATCAATATATAAATGTATTTGTTCTTGCCTATAACTGGTTCTGAGTTACCCTGAACGAACTACGACCGAATCTCAGGGCGGGCCTGAAAGGGCCAGATGGACTTCCGGCTGGACCTGAAACATGTCGCGATCGTTTAATATCACGCAGATGATTTTCTGGCGATTCATAACGATATTGGTAAGCGCCAATTGTTGAGTCAGCGCGATAGCAAACTCTCTTGGCACTGTTGACCATGCGAGTTGATCGAATTCAACAAACGGTGGAGTGATCCACACAATAAACAGATGCCCACCGCCCGCCGCACCCTGATCCTCGCCCTGCTGCTCGTAGCCGCAGGGTCGCTGGCGTTCGCCACGGGTGCGACGGTGCTCGACGGCCCGGCGGACACCTTCGCGGACGACGACCTCGCGGTCCAGCCGGCTGACGGCCCGAACGGGAACTACGCCTATTTAACTGACGACGACGAGATCGTCGTCGACGTCTCGCCGACGAACCCGAATCTCCCGGCGGACTTCGAGGGCGTCAACCCCGACGCGCTCGCGTCGGCGGACGGCGTGTTCACGATCACGTACACGGCCGACGAGTACGCGCGCGTGTGGATCGATCACCCCGACGAGACGGTGACGTTCACGTCGGACGGTGAGTCGATCGAGGGAGAGGCGAACAACGTCACGCTCGCGCCCAACGAGTCGGTCGCGGTCGGGCTCTCGATCGACACCCGCGACGAGGTCGCGGGGACGCAACTGGGCGCCGACGAGTTCTCGATCAACGCGACGATTGCGGACCCCGAGACGGCGGACATCGAGGACGACTCGGGGTCGTCGGGGTCGTTGACCGGCGGCGGCCTGACCACGACAGTGACGGCGCCGGACGCGAACCGGCGAGAGTTCGTCGCGTCCGACATCGGCCACGGAGCCACCGTCCGCTTCGGCGCGGACGGGATGGCGCTCGACGACGAGGACGTGACGCTCGACGGCCTCGACCTGGAGGGCGTCGAGAACGAGCGCGTCGAACTGCACGCGGCGGGGAGTCGGGACCCTCCCGACAACGGGAGCGCGCTGGACGCGCCGACCGCGCCGCGGTCGGTGGCGTACCTCGCGCTGGAGCACGACTTCGAGCCCGACGCGGTCGACGGCATGACGATCCGGTTCAGCGCGGACCGCGACCGTCTCAACGCGACCGACGTCGACCCCGCGGACGTGACGTTCTACCGGCAGACCGACGCGGGCGAGTGGGACGAGAAGCCGGTCGCGGTCGTCGACGACGAGGCGGTCGAGTCCGAAGGGCTCCCGACGGACCGCGTGCACTTCCGCGCGACGACCGAGGAGTTCTCCACGTTCGCGGTCGCCGAGCGGGTCCCCCGCTACGACGTGACGGCCGCGACCGTCGAGCCGGCGGCGATCGACCCCGGCGACGAGGTGACCGTTCGGGCGACGGTCGCGAACGGCGGCGGCGCGGCGGGCGAAGAGACGGTCACGCTGACCGCCGACGGCGATCCGATCGCGAACGAGACGGTCGCGCTCGCCCCGAACGAGACGGCGACGGTCGAGCTCGCCGCTGCCGTCGAGGCCGCGGGCAGCTACGACCTCGCGGTCGACGGGACCCCGGCCGGCACGCTGCTCGTCGGCGACGCCGGAACCGATACGAGCGGCGACGGAGACGGGGACGCCCAGGCGGGGAGTTCGGACGACGACGGCGCTGCGACCGGTGACACCGCGACCGACGATGAGTCGATCGACGACGGCCCGGCCGACGACGGCCCGACCGAGGAGCCCGGCGGTATCGGTCTCGCGGCGCTCGGCGGGTTGCTCGCGCTCCTCGTCTCGGTCACCGCTGGCGTCGCGCTGTTCCGGCGGCTACCACGGTGAACACCGATGAGTGCGACGCGTCGATCGAACGGCATCCCGCTCGTGCTCATCGGCGCGCTGCGCGGGCGCCAATCCTTATACGCTGGTCTACGAGGGTGTGACCGTGAGAGCGCTGTCGACCGACGGATCGGGTGCCGGATCGGACGACGGGTCGGGTGGCGGGCCGGCCGACGGGCCGGAGAGAAACGAGCCAGCGAGCGCGAGCGCGAGCAGCGGGTTCCGGGCGGAGCTGGCGGCGAGCGTTCGCGTCGTCGACGTCCTGCTGCTCCTCCTCGTTCCGGGGGCGCTGCTCGCCGTCTTCGCGCTTCCGGAGTCGGTTCGGCGGGGTCTCGCGTTCTCGTACACCGATCCGACCCTCGCGACCGCGTTCGCATCCCACTTCGTCCACCTCGATGCGAGCCACCTCGCCGGCAACGCGGTCGGGTACGCCCTGCTCGCCGGCGTCGGATACGCGATCGCGGTGTTGAGCGCCCACCGGCGGTTCTTCCTGACGGCGCTGGCGACGTTCCTGCTCGCGTTTCCGATCGCGCTCTCGGCGCTGAACCTGGCGGTCCCCCGCGACGCGATCGGCTTCGGTTTCTCCGGGATCAACATGGCGCTGGCGGGGCTGCTTCCGCTCCTGTTGGGCGTGTACGCTCGGGAGCGGTTCGTTCCGTCGGCGTCGCTCCGGGCGCTTCCGGCGGCGTTCTTCCCGCTGGTCGGGTGGATCGCGCTGCTCGCGCTTCCGCGATCGACGGACGGTTTCGGTCTCGCGGGAACCGCCACGGCGGTCGCGGGCGTCCTGCTCGGGATTCTCTACGCGTCGAGCACGGGGGTGCGGCTCCGCCGCTCGACGCTCGGGAGCGTTCGGGATATCGCGTCGCGTCCGGGGTACGGCGACCTGTTCGTCGCCGGCGCGGTGCTGGTCGTCGGGTACCCGGTCGTGGGCTTCCCCGCCGATCCGACCGGCGAGGGGAGCGTCGTGAACCTGTACGTCCACCTGCTCGGGTTCTGTCTCGCGTTTATCGGGCCGTTCGCGCTGCTCGCGGGCGGTGCGTTCGAGGAGTGACGAGGGATTCGGGCCGACGACGCGGTCGGAACGCGGCGCCTTTCACCCGCGACGGGTCCCGCTCGGAACCGCGAATTTATAACGCACCGATGACATTCACGGATCGACGCTACCTGACGGTAACACAACACGAACGACATCGTCCCGACTGGCCCGGCCGCTCCGACCGCACCGGCCGCGTCGGGGGTCGTCGCCGCCGCTGTCGCGGTCCCGTTCGCGGTCGCCGCCTCTGTCGGCGTCCCAACCCCTGCCGCGGCAGTGCGTGACGACGCGGGGCGGGAACGACGACACACCGACAACACATGTCCATCAAACGAACACTCTCGATCGCGCTGCAGGTCGGCGCCGTGCTCGTCGTCGTCTCGCTCATCGTGGGACAGTACCTCGGGCAACCGGTGCTCCTCAGCTTCGTCGAGACCGGGAGCATGCAGCCGACGCTCGCTCCCGGCGACGGCTTCATCGCGATTCCGGCGCCGCTCGCGGGCGGGATCGGCCCCGGCGACGTGGTCACCTTCGACGCCCAGGAGATCGAGGGGGGCGGCCTGACGACCCACCGCGTCGTCGAGGAGACGGAGCGAGGGTACGTCACGCAGGGCGACAACAACCCCTTCACCGACCAGGACGGGGGTGAGCCGATCGTCCAGGACGCGGACGTCGTCGCCAAGGCGCTCACCGTCGGCGGGGGCGTGGTCGTGATCCCCCACCTCGGGACGGTCGCGATGGCGTTCCAGTCGGCGCTCGACTCCGCACAGACGTGGCTGGCGGTCACGTTCGGGGTCCGGTCGCTACAGGGGACACAGGGGCTGGCGTACCTCCTGTTCGGGCTCTCGGCGGTCGCGTACGCGGTCGACTGGTACCTCGAGTCGGGCACCCGCGAGCGGGCCGCGCGCGACCGCTCGCGCGACGACGGCACCTCGGTGTTCCTCATCGTCGGGATCCTCGCGCTCGTGTTGATGGCGACGGCGACCGCGGCGATGGTCGTTCCGGGCGGCACACAGGAGTACGGCGTCGTGAGCGCCGAGTTCGAGTCGGAGAACCCGACGGTCATCGAGAGCGGGCAGAGCGAGGACCTGCCGTACGTCGTCCCCAACGCCGGGCTCGTCCCGGTGTACGCGTACGTCACGCCGGCGAGCCCCGGCGTCGAGGTCGCGCCCGAGCGGGTCGCCGTCGGCAGTCGGGGGGAAGCGGAGACGACGGTGACGCTTACCGCCCCCGACGAGACCGGCTACTACCGGCTGTTCGTCGTCGAGCACCGGTACCTGGCGGTGTTGCCGCCGGGCGTCATCGACGCGCTGTACCGGATCCACCCGTGGGCGCCCCTCGCGGCGATCAACGGGCTGCTCGGCGGCGGCATCCTCGCGCTCGGGCTGGTGCTGCTCCGCGGCGAACCGGCGCGGATCCGTTCTCGGGAATCGCGCGCGAAACCCCCGCTGTACCGCCGTCTCCTCCGCGCGTTCTACAGGTAACTATGAGCTCCTCGACATCCCCAGACGAAACCCGCCTCCGGCTTCGGGCGGTGCTGCACGCACAGTTCGCCGCGATCCTCGCGGTCTGTCTGCTCGTCGCCGCGGTCGGCGGCGGGGTGGCGTACACGACGCACGTCGACCCCGGCACGGAGACCGAGACGCGGACGGTCTCCTCGCTGACCGTCGAGAGCGAGTACGTCCACGCCGCGGAGGTGACAGAGCCGAACTCCGTGTTCGCGACCGGGACGGTGCTCGACGATCGGAACACGTACTTCACGCGGATCGCGCCGGTGCTCGACGTCGACGCGGAGACGACCTATCAGGCCGCGAGCGCCAGCGACGTCGACGTGCGACTGGAGTCCGTCCTCGTGATCCGCAACGTCGGCGAGGAGGGCACCGTCTACTGGAGCGAGCGCGAGACGCTGGCGAACGAGACCGTCTCCGACGTGGCGCCGGGCGAGACGGCGGCGGCGTCGTTCGCGCTCAACAGCTCCGCGGTCGACGCGACCGCGACGTCGATCGAGGAGGAGCTGGGCGCGTCGCCCGGCGAGACGGAAATCGTGGTCACGACGGACGTGGCGATCGACGGGACGATCGACGGCGAGGCGACCTCGTACTCGCGGACGATCGAGCTGCCCATCGACCACGGCGGCGACACGTACACGGTCAACGACCCCGGCGTGCAGTCGGACTCGCCGGACCGCACCGAACAGGTCACCGTCGAGCGGAGCTACGGGCCGCTCCGGTCGATCGGCGGGCCGCTCCTGCTCGTGATCGGACTCATCGGGGCCGGCGGGCTCGGGTACGCCCGTCGGGGGGACGACCTCGCGCTCACCCCCGCCGAGCGCGAGTATCTCGCGTACCGCGACGACCGCTCGGAGTTCGCCGAATGGATCACCCAGATCCGGCTGCCCGCGTCGGTCCACGAGCGCGAGGCGGCGACGGCGGGGAGCCTGCGGGACCTCGTCGACTTCGCGATCGACTCCGACACCGGCGTCATCGAGGACCCCCAGACCGGCGCGTTCCACGCGGTGACGCCCGACCTCGTCTACACGTACCGCCCGCCGTCGCCCGAGGGAGCGGCCGACGCGGAGCCCGACGAGCCGCGCGCCGCCGATACCGCGGCGGACGACCTCGATGCGGGCGACGCCGACGCGGCCGACGCCGATGGCTCCGACGGCGACGAGCCGAACTGATTCGGGATCGCGGCGGGCGATCCCGGACGGCGCCGCGGGTCTGCGAAAAGTAACCTACTTGAGGGCGCGCGGGCAACCGACGAGTGCAGTCCCGTGGTGTAGTGGCCAATCATAATGGCCTTTGGAGCCATTGACGGCGGTTCGAATCCGCCCGGGACTATTCTGCGGCGAGCAATTCCGCGAGCCGCGGGTACGTCCAGCGTCTTTCTCCGGTTCGAGATTCGCCCGGGACGATCCCGCGACGAACGATCCCGCGAGTCACGACGCCGGCCGTGGCGTCGGCCCTTAAAAGACGCAGGAAACGGCACAGCCCGGAGCGACCGTCGATCGAGGGCTACCCGGACGGATCCGACGCCGCAAGCCGTGGATCGCTCCGCTTCACTCGTCGGGTGTGAGGGCGTCGTCGCCGTCGCGTCGGTTGACGCTCTCCGAAGGTGCTCTGTCGAGAGCACTCCCGCCGAAGACGCTCTCGCGGATAGTTTGGTCTCCTCGCGTGGGCACGCGGGCGCGAAGACTAACTTGGAGCGCGACGGCACGACACCCCCGACCGTTATTACGCCGAGCGTAACCGTCCGCATCTCCCGCGTCACCCCGTCATCGATCCGGTGCGGGGCACGTCGTCGATTTGGGTTCGATCCGTCATCGACAGCACATCGGCGGGTGCATTACCCGCGCTTCGGTGGCGGTCCGCGCGCAAGCCCGGCGCGGGTGATCGGCGCCGCGATCGGCTGTGAACCGCCGCTGATCGACGATTTATAAACCCGTCAGACGGCCGTCGCCGTCGCGGCCCGAACGCGGATCGGCCGGTACAGCCCCCAACGAGGCTGTGCGAGCGTCTCACACACGCATGACACCCCACAAAGCATTTATATCGACCGCCTCATGTTTCGCTTGCAACCCCTACCCAATGACTGCAGTATTAAGTACCGAGAACCGAGTCCGGTCGCATCCCGATGAGGATGTTGGCGGCGACGACGAACGGGCGCGACTCGAAGGTGACGGGAAAGCTGCTGTGGTCGATGCAGAACACAACTAAACAATGACAAACGAAACAAACTATCGCACGAAGGCCAACGCGGTCTTCTTTGCGGCTATCATGGTGGTTTCCATGGTTGCAGTCGGCTTTGCGGCAGCGCCTGCTGCTGCAGTCGACGGCGACGATACCATCGAGTTTGAGGAGCAGGACCTCAGCGACGATGGAGAGGTAACGGCAACGATTACAGACGGAAACAACAGCACTCCGGTTGACGGTTCTGTTGTTGTCACCTACAACGATGGCTCCGATGAAATCGTTGCAGGTGTTTCAGATGTCTCCGAAGAGGGAGAAGTTACCATCGAAATTGAAGATGCTGATGGTTTCCCCGGAGACCACACTGCTCACGTGACCAACACGTCTGCTTCTGCGCAGACTGTTGGTGAGCCGGTAGATGCCAGTGGTGTGCAGGATTCGGCTACGGCCCTCGTCAACGATGAAGACGTTGACCGAGTGGTCGCCGACGGAGACCTCCACGGTAACGAACTGGTCTTCCAGGGCCAGACGCTGCTCGTGACCGGTCTGAACGCCTCCGCGAACCCCACGCTTCAGGAGCGTGTCGATGACGAGACGACGCGTACCCGCGCACAGCTGTCCACGAATGCACAGGGTAACGTCATTGTCGAGACCGAAAACCGCGCAGAGGGTGACTACTTCCTCTCCGGTGCCGGCTCTTCTGGCACTTCCTCGAACACGTTCGAGGTCATTGCTCAGGACCTCTCCGTTGAGTTCGACGAGGATGAGGTCGACAACGAGGGCGACACCAATGTCGACTTCGACGTCGAATCCGACCTCCGGAGCGACTACTCGCTGACGATCACCGAGGCTGACGAGAGCCTCGACGCAGAGGACCTGGAACAGATCTTCGGTGACCTCGACGCTTCCGAAAGCGACGACAATGAAGTTACGACGGATGCCGACATCGAAGACGGCACCTACTCGGCTAACTTCAGCGAGATCAACGCAGACGACTACGAGTTCGAATTCGAAGTCGTCGACACGACCGCTTCCGACACTGCGTCCATCACGGTGAACGAGGGCGAAGAAGGTGACGTCAGCCTTGGCGAGCAGATCGTCAACGAGAACCAGGGCGACGTTGCGGAAGTCACCATGGAATTCGACGACGACGTCGACGAAGGAACACTCGTCATCGGTGACGAGGAAGACGTTGGCTACCAGGGCAACGTGACTGTCGATGCTGACGGTGAGGAAGAAGTGACGATCCGCTTCAACACCTACACCGCTGGCATGGATGGCGATGCATCTGCATCTGACAACAACGTTGTCTCGATTGCAGACGCTGACGACTCTGATGCGGAGATCACCAGCTTCAGCCAGAACGAGGTTCGCGAGGGCGACGCCATCCTCGGTACGGGTGACTACGACCTGAGTGTGGCTGCCAGCGGCGACGCTGCTGACACGCTCGAGAACCCGGATACTCTGGGGACGCTCGTGATCGAGCCGCGCGAAACGACGAACCAGCAGATCTGGACGGCTTCGAGTAGCACCGTTGACGACATCCTCGACGCCGATGAGGATGAGCAGGTCGACGAGCTGACGAGCCAGATCGAGAACGACGCTGTCACGCAGACCGACTCGATCGCCTACGACGAGGACGCCGACGAGGGCGACGTCGTCATTCACCAGTTCGAAGCGTCTGGTCTCTCGGGCCTCCTCGAGAGCACTGGCGAAGACGATGAAGCTGCCCAGGTTACTGATCTCCTCGACAACGGTGACGGGATCGATGACGACGATTCGCTTGACCTGCGTATCCGCGAGACTGAATCTTCGGCATCCGCGAATGCAGAGCGCAAGCAGCTGCAGGGAGATGCTCTCGCCAACGCAGAATTCGTTCTCGTTAGCGAAGAGACAGACCAGATCTTCGTTGCGTACAACATCGAAGACACGAACGTTGAAGAAGGCGAAGAGTACGACGCTCGCTTCCGCGTTCAGGACGAGCGCCTCCTCGACATCAGCGACGATGACCGCGAGGACTACACGACAACGGAACTCAAGAATGAGTTCTACCAGTCCGTGAACGCCGCCTTCGGTGTCGAAGAAGCAACCTTCGACTTCGCACAGGACCCCTACAACGTGACGAACGCTGAGGGTCAGGTTGTTGAAGGAACGACCAATGTCGCACCCGGCAGTGAAGTGACTGTCCGCGTGCGCTCGGACTCCGGTACGAGCCCGTCGTTCATCAAGACGGCTGAGGATGTCAACGTCGGCGCCGACGGCTCCTGGAATGCTGAATTCGACTTCAGCAACCAGAACGTCGACGACGAGTTCACCATCACCATCCGCAACACGATCCTCGACGAGGATCCGGAAGTTGACGGAATGGTCGTCGAGCAGGTCGACGAGCCTGACGATGACGACTCCACGGACGACGACTCCACGGACGACGACTCCACGGATGACGACTCCACGGACGACGACTCCACGGACGACGACTCCACGGATGACGACTCCACGGACGA
>NZ_AOJI01000012.1 GCF_000336995.1 Halorubrum aidingense JCM 13560
CGCGCTCCTCGCGACCCGCCGTAACGAGTAACCTCGCTACGCGGACCGCGACGCGCGACACCTAACTATCGGCCCACGCGGGCCGACCCACTGCGGTTTTCTTTATCAGACCCACGCGCCGAGCGGCAGTGCTCGCTCGCGCTCGACGACACTCGATACGCTTCGACGGCAGTCGACATTTTCCGACACCGCTGTCTTTTCTGACCTCCGTCTCGCCGGCTCGCGATCGGTCGGCGTCGCGAAGCGCGAGGGGAAGTGCGACTGCCCCCCTCCCCCCGCCGCCATGTGTGTCATTTTTTACCATGCGGTTCGTGACCACTGTATGGATCAGACTCAGTACCGCGATCTCGTCGTCCGGAACCGCCGCGAACACGGCTTCGACGTCGTCGACGAGTCGACCGGCGGCTTCGACCCCGTGTGGGAGATCCGCGAGGACGACCCGTCCGTCGGCGAGGTGGCCGTGCTCGCGACGCTCATCGAGGACGCCGCGCTCGCGCCGGGCGACCTCACCGCCGCCGCCGACAAGTTCCGCGACGTGCTCGTCGAGCGCGTAGACGACCACCGCGGGCCGGTCACCCCGCTCGGCTACGTCACCGCCGCGGTTCCGGACCCCGATCCGGCGCTCGTCGAGGCCGCGCGCTCGTACACCGTCGCCCGCCGCCGAACCAACGTCTTCCCGCTCGTCTACGACTGCGACGCCGAAACGCTCCACCGCCACGAGGTCCCGCGGCTGAAGGGACGCGGCATCTACCGCCGACAGGCGACCGACGCCGATCGCCTCTTCGACATTTAAAAGGGACCGCTCACTCGGCGCCGATCGCACACGACGCGATCCGAACGACGGAGACGAGGCTGATCCGGTGGTCCGCGGGCGTGAACGGCCGGTCGCGGCGCGGGGCGTCGAACCCCTCCAGTCGGCGTGTCAGCGCGTCGGCGGCGTCGGGGCCGACCCAGCCCAACTCGGTGTAGTACGCCAGCGCGTCGCGGGCCCGCACGTGACCGCCGACGTCGACGAGGTAGCCGAGCCACTCGCCGACCTCGTATTCGGCCTCCGGCGACGCCGGAATCGCTCGCAGGTACGGGCGGTCCTCGGTGGGACCGAGTCGCGTGCCGTCGTCGGGCGCGGACAGCCGCCGCCCCCGCTGCCGCTGGAGCAACTCGGTGAACGCGGCCGAGCGGGCGGCTCGCTCCGCTCGGTTCCGGTTCCGATCCCGAGTCGGCCGACCGCGCGACCGCTCTCGTGGCGCTCCGTCGACGCCGTCTCGCGATGCCGCCGCGATCCGGCGCAGCTCCCGAACGTCGTACCGCTGTGGATTCCGGCTCATGGTCCGTCCGTCGTTCGCATTCGTACGACACCCGTTATCACCGCCGTATATGAGCGTTCGCGCGCAGTTCTCAGCGGTGAGAAACGACCTCGGCGGTCGGACGACGCGAGTCTCTCGGTGTCTCGACGGTGCCCGGGCGACGCCCCGACACTATCTCGACCGCGCCCGGCGCTCCGGCCGTCACTCCTCGTCGTCCGCCCACGGGAGCGGCTCCGTACACCAGTGACAGAAGTCGAGGTCGGCGTCGGTGTCTTTTCCGCACGTCGGACACTCGACGGTCAGCGACTCCCCGTCGGCGCCGGAGAGCGCCGCGACCGGGACGGACGAGGCGGTCCCGGCGTCGGTGTCCCCGCTGGCGGCGCGGCGCCGAACCGCTTCCGCGGCGGCGTCGGCGCGCTCGCGCTCCGCGATGTCGGCCCGCCCGACGAGGTAGGCGTCGATCGCCGACAGCCCGTACAGGATCGCGAGCGGGAGCGCCACGTCGGTCGGGAGCGCCGTCGCGGCCGCGCCCGGGTCCGACAGGGTCGTGTCGACGGTCACGTCGTACAGGTAAAACAGCGCCACGCCGCCGCCGACGATCGTGAGGTGCCACAGCAGCGCCCGGCCCCACCGCCGCAAGAGGAGGTGTCCGAGCCCGGGAAACAGCATCGCCAACACGGCGGCGAGGACGGGACGAAGCTGCGTTCGCATACGCCCGGCTTTTGGGTGGGTGCTATTTATACGTGGCCAAACCGGGTGCAGCCGGTTTCGAGGCGGGCCGGGCCCCGCCGCCGGCCGCGGATAACAACGGTTAATCGACGGGCTCCCGTCCGACCGGCCATGAGCAGGCAGCGGGCGACCGCGTTCGCCCCCGGACACGTCACCGCCTTCTTCAGCGCACACCCGAACGAGCGGCCGGCGGCCGCCGGATCGCGCGGGGCGGGGCTGACGCTGTCCGACGGCGTCACGGTTCGCGTGTCGGCGCCCGGCGAGCGCGCAGCCTCCGATCTGACGGCCGGTCTCAGCGGTGCGGTCACGACCATCGACGGCGAACCGGGAACGATCGGTGCGGTCGACGAGGTGCTGGCCGTGCTCGGCGTCGCGGCGGCGGACGGGAGCCCTCCGAACGCCGGCGCGGCGTCCCGCCCGACCGTAACCGTCGACGTCGAGACCGACATCCCGATCGGCGCCGGCTTCGGCGTCTCCGGGGCGGCGGCGCTCGGCACCGCCCTCGCCGCCAACGAGGCGTTCGACCGCGGGCGCTCGGAGAACGAGCTGATCCGGATCGCCCACGAGGCGGAGGTGAGCCGCGGGACCGGCCTCGGCGACGTGGTCGCACAGGCGCGCGGCGGGATTCCGATCCGGGTCGAGCCCGGTGCGCCCGGTTTCGGCGCGCTCGACGGCGTCCCCTCTCAGGCGCGCGTGGAGTACGTCACCTTCGGCGAACTGTCGACCGAGGCGGTGCTGAGCGGCGACACGACCGCGCTCTCTGCGGCCGGCGAGCGCGCCCTCGACCGGCTCCGCGAGGACCCGCGGCTCCCGACGCTGATGACCGCGGCCCGCGAGTTCGCGGCCGACGCCGACCTCCTCGTCCCCGAGGTCGCCGAGGCGATCGACGCGGTCGCGGACGCCACCGGGGAAGCCGCCATGGCGATGCTCGGTCGCACCGTCTTCGCGCTCGGAACCGGGCTCTCGGACGCCGGCTACGACCCCGCGGT
This sequence comes from Halorubrum aidingense JCM 13560, assembly GCF_000336995.1. Classification (GTDB taxonomy): domain Archaea; phylum Halobacteriota; class Halobacteria; order Halobacteriales; family Haloferacaceae; genus Halorubrum; species Halorubrum aidingense. Next base: position 3,023 of record NZ_AOJI01000012.1, read on the forward strand.
CTGTCAGACGCACCCGTCGGGCGCTCGCCTCGTCGACGGCGAGCGGGAGCCGTAGCGGGATCGACGCGTGAGTAACGATTTTTGTATCGGACGGTCGACGGGTGATCCATGACTGAGTCGCTCCGCTCGTTCTTCGACGAGCTCGTCACGCCGGACCGCACCCTCGTCGTGGTGAACCGGTCGTCGCCGGACCCGGTCCGGAACCTGTTCGACTCGCTGCTCGACGACCAGCCGGTGTCGATCACCGAGACCGAGGCGGCCGACGAGCCCGACGACATGATCGCGCTCGTCGAGGACGACGCGGTCGTCGCGCGGTCGACGCTCGACGAACTGCTCGAATCGGTCCTGCTCATCAACTCCGACCTGTACAAGACGGGGGCGGTCGCCCTCGGGGAGGTCGCGCTCCCGGACGTGCTTCGCGGGCTGGAGGAGGTCCCGTTTCGACTCCGCGGCTACCCGGCGTCGAACAAAGAGAAGCTGCTTCTGATCGTCGTTTCGCGCGTCATCGAACGCATCGCCGCCGAACACGGTCGCGGGACGCTTCGCGCGTCGTTCCAGCGGCTCTCGCGGATCAACGACGAGCGCGGCACCCGCGACGTGTACGCGGCGCTCGCCGACACCGACGTCGACGTCCACGTGTACGGCGTCGGCGACGCGGCGTCGCTGTCGGCGCTGCCGGTGACGGTCCACACCGGCACCTCGTTCCCCTACCGTCGGTCGTGGTTCGTCGTGTTCACGCCGCCCGCGGACGTCGACGGCGACCGCGTCGCGCTGCTCGCGCTCGAAGACGAGCCGAACGTCTGGGACGGGTTCTGGACGTTCCGCCCGGCGCTCGTCGACCGGATCGAGCGCTACGTCGCTGACCGACTCTGACGGTCGGCGCCGCGCCCGGCGGCCGCCCGACTGCACCGACCGCGGCGACCGCCGACGAACAAAGCTTTACCGCGTCGCCCGCCTACGTCCGGTAAATGGTACTCGACGACCTCGGTACGTCCCTCCGGAGCAGCCTCGACAAGCTCCAGGGGAAAAGCCGGCTCTCGGAGAGCGACGTCGAGGAGATCGTCAAAGAGATCCAGCGCTCGCTCCTCTCCGCCGACGTCGACGTCTCCCTCGTGATGGAGCTGTCGGACTCGATCAAGACTCGCGCGCTCGAAGAGGAGCCGCCCGGCGGCACCACGGCGAAAGACCACGTCCTCAAGATCGTCTACGAGGAGATGGTGGCGCTCGTCGGCGACTCCACGGACCTCCCCTTAGAGAACCAGACGATCCTGCTCGCCGGCCTGCAGGGGTCGGGGAAGACGACCTCCGCCGCCAAGATGGCCTGGTGGTTCTCGAAGAAGGGGCTCCGCCCCGCCGTCATCCAGACGGACACCTTCCGGCCGGGCGCGTACGACCAGGCGAAACAGATGTGCGAGCGCGCCGAGGTCGAGTTCTACGGCGACCCCGACAACGACGACCCCGTCGACATCGCCCGGAAGGGCCTCGACGCGACCGCCGACGCCGACGTCCACATCGTCGACACGGCGGGGCGACACGCGCTCGAAGACGACCTCATCGCGGAGATCGAGGAGATCGAACGCGCGGTCGACCCCGACCGCTCGCTGCTCGTGCTCGACGCCGCGATCGGACAGGGCGCCAAAGAGCAGGCCCGCCAGTTCGAGCAGTCGATCGGCATCGAGGGCGTGATGATCACCAAACTCGACGGGACGGCGAAGGGTGGGGGCGCGCTCACCGCGGTCAACGAGACCGACTCCTCCATCGCCTTCCTCGGGACCGGCGAGACGGTCCAGGACATCGAGCGGTTCGAGCCCTCCGGGTTCATCTCCCGGCTCCTCGGGATGGGCGACCTCAAGCAGCTCTCCGAGCGCGTCGAGCGCGCGATGCAGGAGGCGCAAGACGAGGACGAAGACTGGGACCCCGAGGACATGCTGAAAGGGGAGTTCACCCTGAAGGACATGAAAAAGCAGATGGACGCGATGAACCGGATGGGTCCCCTCGATCAGGTGATGGACATGATCCCCGGACTCGGCGGCGGGATGATGGACCAGCTCCCCGACGACGCGATGGACGTCACCCAAGACCGGATGCGGAAGTTCGAGCGCATCATGGACTCGATGACCGACGAGGAGCTGACGAACCCCCGTGTCGTCGGCCAGTCACGCACCGAGCGGATCGCCCGCGGCTCCGGCACCGACGAGGAGACCGTCCGACAGCTCTTAGAGCAGCACTCCATGATGGAGCAGACGATCAGCCAGTTCCAGGGGATGGGCGAGGGCGACATGCAGCGCATGATGAAGAAGATGGGCGGCGAGGGCGGCGGCGGCCTCGGCGACATGATGGGCGGCGGGAAGGGACCGTTCTAAGTCGTCCGTTGGAGGCGGTCTTCGGGGTCGCCTGCAGGGTCGTCTGCGGGTGATTCTGACGGTGATTCTGACGGTTATTTATAAACGACACATGCCGTCGTGCCGATCGCTTATCAATAGCGGATCGGATCTCGGTGACTCCGACTTTCGAAGTCACGACCGACACGCCCGACACGCACAGCCCCGCACCTCACGCCTCCCCAGCCTCGCGGCTCGCTTGAGGCTCCCTTCGGTCGCCTACATCGCTCGCCGCATCCCTCGCGCGGCGCTCCTCGTGGCCGCCATCGGCGGCCACTCGGAGGCGCGCGCCACCGCGAAGTTATACCTCGATGATAGCAAGTACCACTCTCATCCCGAGAGCGACACGTACCGGCAGAGTCCGGGCGGTTCCGGCCCTTTATACGGGTGACCGGGCAACCCACGGTCGATGACTCTCAGGCGGATCGGCAACTACGACGTGCTGATCCTCGTCTCTCTCATCTGGTTTCTCGGCAAGTTCGTGCGGTACCTCTTCCCGCCGCTGTTCGAGTCCTTACAGGCGACCTACGGCGTGAGCAACGCCGTCGTCGGCGCCGCGTTCACGGGATTCATGATCGCGTACGCGCTGATGCAGTTCCCCAGCGGCGCCGTCGCCGACCGGATCGGTCCGGTCCGCGTGATCGTCGCCGGCGCGTCGGTCGCCGGACTCGGCGCGCTCGCGCTCGTCGTCGACTCCCCGTTCGCGGCGCTCGTCGTCGCCATGGTCGTCATCGGCACCGGCACGGGGCTTCACAAGACGGTCGCCGTGCGGCTGCTCGCGCGCGTCTACCCCTCCCGGACCGGTCGGATGCTCGGCATCCACGACACGCTCGGCGCGCTGAGCGGAATCGTCGCCCCCGCGGCGGTCGTGCTGGTCCTCTCCGCGCCGCCGTCGCTCGCGGTCCTGCTCGACCGGCTGCCGGGCGCCGACTGGCGCGCCCTCTTTCTTCTCACCGGGATCGCCGCCGTCGCGCTCGCGCTCGCCTTCGGGATACGGATCCCCGGTCGACTCCCGTCGGACGCCGACACCGAGGACGACGACGGCCCGCAGCCCGGCGCGATCGATTACCTTCGGCTGTTCCGGAACCCCAGATTCTCGGCGTTCGTGCTGGTGACGGTCGGGTTCGGGTTCGCGCACAACGGGCTCGTCGCGTTCCTCCCGCTGTACCTCTCCCGAGAGGTGGGGCTGCCGACGACGACGGCGAACCTGCTGTACTCGCTCGTGTTCGCGGTGACGCTCGCCCAGCTCGTGACCGGTGAGCTCTCTGATCGGATCGGACGGTTCCCGGTGATGGTGGCGACTCTCGGCCTGGCGGCGACGGCGCTCGTGGCGCTGACGGCGCTCCCCGGCGTCGGAGTGGGCACGATCGGCACCGCCGTCGTCGTCGCCGCCTTCGGGATCGGGTCCCACGGCTTCCAGCCCGTCCGGAGCGTCTACCTGATCGAGGTGCTGCCGGACTGGCTCGCCGGGGGCGGGCTCGGCGTCGTTCGCACCCTGCTGATGGGCGCGGGCGCGCTGGCGCCCGTGGTCGTGGGCTCCATCGCCGACGTCGCCGGGTTCCGCCCTGCGTTCGCGCTGCTCGCGGGATCGATGGGCACGGCGGCGCTCGTCGCCGGCGGGCTGTGGCTGACGGAGTAGTCGGCGCGGCCTTCGCGGAGCCGGTTGACTGTCTGCTGTCGGCCGATCGGTGTGTCTATCGGGCTGGTTACGGTATCCGGCTGCATGGCGGAACGCTGGCTGTACGGCTGGGGACTCGGATCGGTCGCGCTCGGCGGCGCCTCTCTCGTCGTCCCGTTGTACGTCGTCGAACTCGGCGGCGGCCCGTTCGTGCTGGGCGTGCTCGCCGCGGTCGCGGCGGTCGTCGGGCTCCCCGCCGCCCTCGGCGCGGGGCGGATCGCCGACCGGACCGGGAACCGACGCGGCATCGTGCTCGCGATGCTGGCGCTTATCGCCGTCTCGGTCGGGGTCCTCCCGCTCTTCGACGGCGTCGCTCCGGTGATCGTCGCCAACGGCGCGATCTGGTTCGCGTTCGCGGCCGCCACGCCCGTATTGACGCTGCTGGCGGTCGCCGACGTCCCGGAGCGCGCGTGGAGCGAACGGATCGCGCTGTTGAATCAGTACCAGGGCGTCGGCTGGGCCCTCGGCCTGCTGTTGGGAGCCGTCTGGACCGCGCTCGGGGCGCGGTTCCTCCCCGCCGACGCGGTGATCCGATGGCTGTTCGTCCCCCTCACCGCGTGTGCGGTGCTCGGACTGGGGCTCGGGATCCGGACGCTCCCCGCCGACCCGTCCCCCGGTGCGGACCGACGCGCGTCCGGGACTCGGGTCCGGCGCGCCATTCGGGCCGCCGACCGGTTCAGCGTCCGGTCGGCCACGTTCCCGTTCACGCCGGGCCGGACCGACTTTCGCGGGCTTCACCCGCGACGGTTCGTCGAGCGGTTCACCCCGGTGCTCGCGGCGTACTTCGCGGCCGTGTTCTGTTTCTTCGCCGGGTTCTCGGCCTTTTTCGCGCCGCTACCGGCGTTCCTGACCGAGGTCGGGTTCGGCTCCGACGGCGTGTTCGCGCTGTACCTCGTCAACAGCCTCGGCGCCGCCGTCTTCTTCGGTGCCGCCGGGCGGCTGAGCGCCGACCGCGACGTCGCGCTCCTGCAGGTCGCGTCCCTGTCGACGCGCGCGATCGCCCTCCCGGCGGTCGCGCTCGTCGGCACGGCGTGGGGCGCGGCCGCGCTCGGGTTCGGTGTGGCGGCCGCGGTGTTCACCCTGATCGGCGTGACGTGGGCGGTGATCGCGGTGACCGCAGGCACGCTCGTTACTCGGCTCGCGCCGGCGGCGATCCGCGGAGAGGCGCTGGGAATGTACGCCGCGCTCGGCGCGCTCGCCGGCGGGGTCGGGAGCGTCTTCGGCGGGTGGCTCGCCGTCGTGAGCTACGCCGTCGCGTTCGGCGCCGCGGGCGGGCTCGTGCTGGTCGGGGCCGCCGTCGTGTTCCTCCTTCGGCGGCACGCCGGCGATCCCGGGCCGACGGACGGTCGGCGGGCAGTATAAGGAGCGCCCGGCCGAACTCCGGTCCAATGAGCCGGAACGACGAGGTCGCCGCCCTCCTCGAAGAGTTCGCCGACCTGCTCGAAGCGACGGGCGTCGAGTACAAGCCCACCGCCTACCGTCGCGCCGCCGAGAACGTCCGCGAGCACGCCGCGCCGGTCGAGAACCTCGCCGGCGAGGGCGAAGACGCGGTCGCCGAGATCGACCGCGTCGGCGACGCGATCGCCGCGAAGATCGTCGAGTACGTCGAAACCGGCGCGATCCAGGAGCTGGAGGCGCTCCGCTCGGAGCTCCCGGTCGACATGGCGGGGCTCACCGCGGTCGAGGGCGTCGGTCCGAAGACGGTCGGGAGCCTCTACGAGGCGCTGGGGATAACCACGCTCGACGAGTTAGAGGCGGCCGCCGAGGCGGGCGATATTCAGGAGGTTTCCGGCTTCGGCGCCAAGACCGAGTCGAACATCCTCGACAACATCCCGTTCGCGCGGGAGTCCCGCAAGCGCACCCGGCTCGGCGACGCCCGCCCCGTCGCCGACGCGGCGCTCGCGTACCTCGCCGACCTCGACGCGGCCGACGCCGCCGAGGTGTGCGGCTCGATCCGGCGGTGGAAGGAGACGATCGGCGACATCGACCTCCTCGTCGCCAGCGAGTCCCGCGAGCCGATCGTCGAGGCGTTCACGGAGTGGCCCGAGGCGGACGCGACGATCGAGGCGGGAACCGGCAAGGCGAGCGTCCGGGCGAGCGGCACGCGAGTCGATCTCCGGGTCGTCGATCCCGACGAATTCGGTGCCGCCCTCCAGTACTTCACCGGCTCGCGCGCCCACAACGTCGCGGTCCGCAACCGAGCTATCGACCGCGGGCTCAAGCTCAACGAGTACGGCCTGTTCGACGTGAGCGGCGTCGACGACGCGGCCCTCGACGCCGACTCCGACGCGGACGCCGAAGGCTCCGAGGACACCGAGGACGCGAACTCCGACGGCGGCCAGCGCGTCGGCGAGCGCGTCGCCGGGGCGACCGAAGACGGCGTCTACGAGGCGCTCGGTATGGAGCCCGTCCCGCCGGAGCTCCGCGAGAACAACGGAGAGGTCGAGGCGGCCGCCGCGGGAACGCTCCCCGACCTCGTCGCGACCGACGCGATCCGCGGGGACCTCCACACGCACACCGACTGGTCGGACGGCGGGTTCACGATCGCGGAGATGATCGCGGCGGCGGCCGACCGCGGCTACGACTACCACGTCGTTAGCGACCACGCCGCCGGCCCGGGGGTCTTCGGGAACACCGGACTCGACGAGGCCGAGATCGCCGAGCAGGCCGAGGCGGTCGCGGCGGCGGTTGCCGAGGTCGACGGGGCCGTCGCGGCCGGCGCGCCGGGCGACGAGGCCACCGAAGGCGGCGCCGCGGTCGAGGTGTTCCACGGGATCGAGGCCAACATCGACGCCGAGGGCGCGATCACCACCGCCGACGAGACGCTCGCCGACCTCGATCTCGTCGTCGCCTCGCCGCACTCCGCGCTCGGACAGGACTCCGACGCCGCCACGGAGCGGCTGATCCGGGCGGTCGAACACCCGCACGTCGACGTGCTGGGCCACCCGACCGGCCGGCTCATCAACAGCCGCCCGGGGCTCACGCCCGACGTGGAGGCCGTCGTCGAGGCCGCCGCGGCCGCCGGAACGGCGATCGAGGTGAACGCGAACCCCGCGCGCCTCGACGCCGACGGCGACGCCGTGCGCGCCGCGGTCGACGCGGGCGCGACGATCGCCGTCAACACCGACGCGCACGCGCCCCGCGAACTCGACAATATCCGCTACGGCGTCCACACCGCTCGCCGCGGCTGGGCGGAGACCGCCGACGTGCTCAACGCGCGCTCGGCCGACGGGCTGCGCGAGTTCCTCGCCGACTGATGCCGACCGACGACCCGCCTCGCGTCCTCCTCGACGCGATGTGCGGCAAGCTGGCCACGTACCTCCGGATGTGCGGCTACGACGCGGCGTACGCGCTCGACCGCGGGGTCGAAGCCGACGACCAGGTCCTGTCGCTCGCGGCCGCCGAGGACCGGACCCTGTTCACCCGCGATCGGGAACTCGCCGCCCGCGCTGCCGACGCCCTCCTCTTGACCGAACGCGACGTGCTCGATCAGCTTCGCGAGGTCGCTGCCGCCGGCTACCCCGTCGAACTTGCCGCGGAGCCGCGACGGTGTGGCGCCTGTAACGGGCCGGTCGAGCGAGTCGATGCGGCCGGGGTCGATGTCGATCCCGGCGACCGCCCCGACTACGTGCCCGACGACGTGGCGGCGCCGTCGGCGACCGAATCAGTTCCCCACGCCGACCCACGCCCCGCGTGGCGCTGTCGCGACTGCAGGCGCTGGTTCTGGAAGGGAAGCCACTGGGAGTCGGTCGGCGACCGAATCGACGACGTCTGAGCCGGCGGTCGTCGAGGGCCCAGTTTCCCCCGCATCCGAGCGTAACCGGTTTGCCCGCGACCCGCGTACGGACCGTCAATGAACCGCGAGCAGGCCGTCGACCGGCTGGCGACCCTCGTCGATCGGGTCGAGCGCGAGACGATGCCGGTCCCCGTCCGCGAGGTGTGGGCGTTCGGGGACGTCGCGCTCGGCCTCGACCCGATCGAGCGACTCGACGTCTACCTCACGAAGGACGTGATCATGGGCAGCGACGCCGAGGCCGCGGCCGACTTCGAGGCCGAGTACGGGATCAAGGGCGTCGGCACCTCCGTGCGAGCCGAGTGGGCCGAGGCGCACCCGGACCGCGTGCGCGTGAGCGACAACGGGTACGCCGCGCCCGAACGGTGTCTCGCCGCCGAACTCGTCGCCGACGACGAGCCGATCCACCTCGAAGTGTGTAACGCCAGCTTCGAGGACAACGTCCGCCAGCGGCTGAAGGGGGCGATCGCCCGCGACGCCTACGCGGAGGTGCTCGACCCGCGCGGCGTCTGTCTGTGGATCGACGGCACCCGCGACGACGAGGCGTTCGACCGGCTCCGCGAGGCCTCGCTCGCGATGCCGACGCTCCCCGCGGCCATCGGCATGCTCGGCGCCGACGAGGACGTCGCCAACGAGGCCGCCGCCGCCCTCAAGCGGCAACGCGCCGCACAAGAGGGCGCGTCGGTGCGCGGTGACATGGTTTAAACGCGCATCCGGAGGGAGCCCGTCTCCGCCGCCCGCGTTTGGCCGCCACCCGACCGCTTTTGGGACCGATCGCCGTGTGGACGGTATGCCCACGCCCACCGACCGCGTCCGGAACGCAGAGCGCTCGCGGATCCGCGTGATGTTCGACCTGGCACAGCGTCACGACGGCGATCTCGTTCGGTTAGAGGTCGGCGAACCGGACTTCGACACGCCGGGTCACGTGATCGACGCGGCCGCGAGCGCCGCCCGAGACGGCGCGACGCACTACACCTCCAACGCGGGGCTGCCGGCCTGTCGGCGGGCGATCAGCGACACGCTCGCGGGCGAGTACGGCGTCGAACACGACCCCGACGAGGTCGTCGTCACCGTCGGCGGGATGGAGGCGCTTCACCTGGCGGTTCTCGCGACGGTGTCGCCCGGCGAGGAGCTGCTCGTTCCGGGCCCGACGTGGCCCAACTACGAGACGCAGGCGACGCTCGCGGACGGGACCCTCCGCGAGGTGCCCATGCCGGCGGAAACGGGGTTCGCCCTCGACGCCGATCGCGTGATCGACGCGATGAGCGACGACACCGCGGCGGTCGTGCTCACGACGCCGTCGAACCCGACCGGCCGCGTCTTCGACCCCGACGCGTGCCGGGCGGTCGTCGAAGCCGCGGCCGACCGCGACGCCTACGTGATCGCCGACGAGGTGTACCTCGGACTCACGTACGACGGCCCCACCGAGGGGATCGCCGCGTACACCGGCCACCCGGACCACGTGTTGACGGTCGGCTCCTGCTCGAAGGCGTACGCCATGACCGGCTGGCGGCTCGGCTGGCTCGCGGGCGATCGACACCTGATCGACGAGGTGACCACGGTCCGCGAGTCGACCACCGCCTGCGCGTCGAGCGTCGCCCAACACGCCGCGATCGCCGCGCTCACCGGCCCGCAGGAACCGTTCGAGGAGATGTACCGCGCGTTCCGGGAGCGTCGCGACCTCGTCGTCGACCGGGTCGACGCCGTCGACGGGCTCTCCTGTCCTCGTCCGGAAGGCGCGTTCTACGCCTTCCTCGATCCGGGAATCGACGCGCCCGCCCTCGACATCGCGAAGTACCTCCTCGAGGAGCACGGCGTCGTGCTCGCGCCCGGCGACGGCTTCGGCGACACCGCTCCCGGGCGGCTCCGGCTCTCCTTCGCGAACTCCGTCGACCGGATCGAGGAGGGGTTCGACCGGATCGAGGCCGGGCTGGCGGAGTACTGACTACCGGGCACCTTTCCCTACAGCAGCGCTCCGCCGATCGCCTATCGCCTACGCCACCCGACCCACGGTCACGTCGAAGGGGACGCGCTCGACGCGCTCGTACTCGCCGGCGCCGATCGCGTCGACGACCTCGCGGCCCATCTCGCGCCAGCGCCGCCGGAGGTCGTCGTAGGCGTCCACGGAGGTCGCCGCCACCAACTCCGCCCGGTGATCCGCGAGCCCCGCGCCGGAGGCCTTCCGCGCCGCCGCCGACAGCGACGGTTCGGCGTACGGCGGCGCGGTCCGCTTCTCGTGGACGTACCGACCGGTCTGCACGTCCGTGAGTCCGGCCGCCGCGAACGCGTCCCGAACCCGGTCGCCGAGCGCCACGTCGGTGTCGACCCCCGAGAGGTACGCCGTCCGGGCCTCGCGCTCCAGCCGCTCCTCGGCGTCGACGGTGGAGGTCACCGTCACGTCGGCGTTGTCCGGCTCGATCGCGGCCACGAGATCGGTGGAGACCCGCGCGAACTCCGCGATCGCGGCGGCCGGGTCGGGGAGGTTGCTCAACAGGGCCTGACAGACGACGAGGTCGACGGCGTCGTCCGGGACGGGAAGCCGGGTGGCGTCGCCGGCGACGTAGGAGAGCGCAGTCTCCTCGCGGGCGACGGCGAGGAGGTCGAGGTCGGCGTCGACGCCGATAACGGTCGTTTCGGCCGGCGTCTCCGCGTCGAGCACGCGGGTCAACTCGCCGGTGCCGCAGCCGACGTCGAGGACGGTCCGCCGGCCATGCAAGTCGAGGTCGGCCAGCGCGTCTCGACCGTCGTCCCACATGCCGCGGCGGGTGTGTTCGAGGTACTCCGCGGAGAAGCGTCGCACGCCCCCGCGTTCGAGACGGGGGAAAATAAACGTCGTGTCATCGCTCGCTTCGAACGCGGGGGCGCGTCGTCGCCGCCCCGAGGTCGGTCGTCCGAGAGTCAGTCGTCCGAGAGTCAGTCGTCCGTGACCTGTCCGCGGCCGACCAGATCGACCAGCAGCGCGGCGGTGACGCCGGCGCAGTAGCCGACGAACGCCCCGCTCAGGCCGACGAGCGCGAATGAGGTCGCCACGCCCTCTACGGGCGCGCCGCCCTCGCCGACGCCGGGCACGCCGATCGTCGTGCCGAGGAGCACGAGTCCGGCGAACACCAGCGCGGGAACGACGCCCACGGCCAGACACGCCGGACCGCCGCATCGCGCGTAGGCGCCGGCGGCCGCGATGGGCCCCGGCGCGTAAAACACCAGTACCGGAATGACGCGATCCGTCAGCGCCGCGGCGGTCGGGAGGTCCGCCAGCTCCGCCACGAGCGCCACCGCCAGCGACACCGCGATGACCGCGGCGAAGCCGACGACCATGGTGACGGCGAGCCCGCGCCGTCGACCGAGGAGCAGCGCCTCTGTGGTGGTCATATTCGTGGATCAGCGCTCCGGATACATAAAGCCGCGTCGGACGCTCCCGGGCGCACGTCTGGGCGTGCTTCCGGGCGCACTCCTGGGTGCGCTCTCGCTGCGCTCCGTCACTCGGTCACTTCGCCGCGCCGTTACTCCGCCCGGAGGTCGCGGACGCGATCGATGTTCCACGCGAAGCTCTTGCCGTTCTCGGTCGGCGTTTCGAGCGCGAGCGGGACGTCGACGAGATCCGGGTGATTGATGATCCGCTCCATTCCCGCCTCGCCGATGTGCCCCTCGCCGATGTGGGCGTGTTCGTCCTTGTTGGTGCCGCAGCCGTGTTTCGAGTCGTTGAGGTGGATATACTTGAGGTGTTCTAAGCCGACCACGTCGTCGAACTCGCCGATCGTCTGATCGACCGCGTCGGCCGTCGAGAGGTCGTACCCCGCGGCGAACGCGTGGGCGGTGTCGACGCAGACGTCGATGTCGGTCTCCGTCCGATCGATGACTCCCGCGAGGTGTTCGAACTCGCCGCCGAGTTTCGTCCCCGCGCCGGCGTCGCTCTCGATGAGGATCGTGACGCCGTCCGGCACGTCGATATCGTCGATCACCGAGGCGGCGTTGTCGAGGCCGCCCTCGACCCCCGCGCCCGTGTGCGCACCGAGGTGGACGTTGACGTACGGGATGTCCAGCGCCGCCGCCGCGTCGACCTCCTTTTGCATCGAGTCGAGCGACTTCTCGCGGAGCCCCTCTTTCGGCGTACAGAGGTTGACGAGGTAGGACGTGTGGATCACCCACGGCCCCGCTAGCTCGGCTTTCGTCCCCTCGCGGAACTGTTCGGCCTCCTCGTCGCCGATGTCCGGGTCCTGCCACACCTGCGGGGAGTGCGTGAATATCTGTCCGCAGTTGCCGCCGAACTGCTTCTGTCTGAACACCGCGTTCGCGATGTTTCCGTACGGCGGTGTCTCGGGATCGTTGGACGCCCTCGAACTGGAGATCGAGACGTGGGCGCCGACCTTGAGAGTCATACCGCTACCACGAGAGCGACTGAAAAAGCCCCTTCGGAACCGGGCGCTCGATTCTACCGACCGTTCCCCGGTCGCGTTCGGACCCACCCGCGATCGCGGTACTTCGTTTCGACGAGCTCTTCGGCCCGCTGAAGCTCCGCGTCCGTCCACGCTCCGTCCGCGTCCAGCGTCGCCGCCGACCCGGCGGTCACCCAGTCGGCCAGTGCTCGCTCGACGGCCGCCACCGCGTCCGCGCGGTCGACGTCGACCAACTCGTCCATCCCGACGACGCGGTCGCGGAAGCCCTCCGGGGTCACCGGCGGATCGGCGAAGACGTCGAGGTGTCGCGCCGCGTCGACCGAGAACGTCAGCGACCCGTGTTGGACCACCGCGTCGCGTTTGCGGTACTGCGCGTTGCCGGCGATCTTGCGTCGGTCGCCTCCGTCATCGGGGGCGGCGGCGACCACGTCGTGTGCCGGGTGCAATTCCCGGAGGTAACAGGCCGGGTGGTACAGCTCCGGCACCGACGCTTCGACGTAGTCGGCGTCGATCCCGAGCCGGTCGAAGGCGTCGAGGACGGGTTCACACAGGAGATGGTAGCAGTCGAGCAGCTCGCCGGGCACGTCGGCGGCCGGCACCGTGATCGAGTAGGCGATATCGCCGTACGCGTCGTGATAGATTCCGCCGCCGCCCGTCTGCCGACGCGTCACGTCGATTCCCTCGCGCTCGCAGCACGCCCAGTCGACGGTCGCCGGATCCTGTCGATAGCCGAGCGTGAGACAGCTCGGCTCCCAGCGGTACGTTCGGACCGTCGACGGTCCGCCGTCGGCCGCGGTCTCGGCGGCGACCTCGTCGAGCGCCATCTGCATCGGCCCCGGACGGGCCTCCTCCCGGATGAGCCGCCAGTCGCCAGCGGGTGCGGTCATACCCGCACTCGGCGCGCCGGGCCGAAAGCGATTGCGCTCGGCCCGCCGAACGGCGGAGCGCGGCGCGATACACATTTAATATCGCAGTATATGATTTATATGCGCAGCATCTCGAACGCGCGTCCCTTTTAGGAATCGCCGGAGTAGGGGCCGTATGGTCCGAAACGTCGCCGGCGAGATGGCCGAGCTCGACCCGGAGGATTTCTACCTCCTCTCGGGCGTCGAGCAGGGGATGCGGTTCTCCGAGTGGGTCCGCCGGGACAAGCTTCCCGACTACGCCGATCTGACGCGCGAGGAGGTCGATTACCGCATCGATCGGTGTCTCGACCGCGAGCTGATCGAACGGAAGACGATCCAGTACGAGGGCTACCAACTCACCTTCGAGGGGTACGACGCGCTCGCGCTCCGGACGTTCTCCGAGCGCGAGACCATCGACGGCGTGGGCTCACCCCTGGGGTTCGGCAAGGAAGGAGACGTCTACGAGGTCCAGTCGTTCAAGCCGCTCGCGTTGAAGTACCACCGTGAGGGCTACACGAACTTCCGGGAGGTGAACCGCGAGCGCGAGTACACCGCGGATCGCGACCACGTCTCCTGGCTGTACACCGCGCGCAAGGCGGCCGAACGCGAGTACGAAGCGATGGAGACGATGTACCCCGACGTGTCGGTGCCGCGCCCGGTCGATCACAACCGCCACGCCATCGTGATGGACAAGTTCGACGGCGTCGAGCTCGCCCGTACGAAACTCGACCCCGAACAGGCGGTCGGCGTCCTCGATCTCGTGCTCCGCGAGCTGGTCACCGCTTACGACCTCGGGTGGGTCCACGCGGACATGTCCGAACACAACGTCGCGGTCGCCGAAAGCGGCGTCACGATCTTCGACTGGCCGCAGGCCGTCCCCGTCGCCCACGAGAACGCCCGCGAGTTCCTGGAACGCGACGTGACGAACCTGCTCCGGTACTTCGGCCGGAAGTACCCGCACGAGGTGCCGCGAGACGCCGACACCGCCGCGATCGCGGCCGCTCTCGCCGACGGCTCGTTCGAGACCGTTCGGAATTTCGCAGCGCAATAAATCGCATTCCGCGATATGGAATTGCTTCCGGTCCGCGTCCCACCTCCCGTCGCCGCTATTCTCTCTCGTTTCGCGTTTCTTCGCTGTGTTCCGTGAGCGACCGGTCGCCTGAGAGCAGCGTCGTCGCGTACTGGCGCTTCGTGGGTGTTTAGGCCCGCCTAAGATTCGAAAGCGATTTAATACTTTAGGGTGGCCTAAATCATATGGCAACGCAGACGGACCGACGCGCCGCGACGCGCCGTGACGCGATCGGGTACGACGGCGCGATCGCCGGTGGTTCGGAATGAGCGCCGGGAGCGACCGCGCCGGGGGTGACCGCGACGAGGGCGACCGCGACGAGCACGCCGGAGCGGTCGACTACGACGTCGTTGTGGTCGGCGGCGGTCCCGCCGGCTGCTCGGCCGCCGTCTTCCTCGCCCGCGAGGCGGTCGACGTCGCCGTGTTCGACCGCGGTCGATCGTCGATCGCGCGCTGTGCACACCTCGGGAACTTCCTCGGATTCCCGGCCGGGATCGACGTCGAGACGTTCTACGATCTGATGCGCGATCACGTCGAGCGTGCCGGCGGCGAGGTTATCGACGACCTCGTCGAGTCGGTCGAACTGGTCGAGTCGGCCGAACTGGTCGAGTCGACGGGGCGACCGGATGACGACGCAGAGGGGACTCGTTTCCGCGTCACTCCGCAGGAGGGCGAGCCGGTCGCCGCCCGACGCGTGGTGGCGGCGACCCGGTACGACGGCGAGTACCTCCGCGGGCTCGACGACGACGCGGCGATGTTCGAGACCCACGACCACGGCGACGAGACCCGCGAGCACTTCGATCGGGAGTACGCCGACCCCGACGGGACGACGCCGGTCGACGGGCTCTACGTCGCCTCTCCCTCCGAGGCCGACCGGCAGGCGATCACGGCCGCCGGGCGCGGGGCCCGCGTCGCCCGCAAGGTGGTCACGGACGCCCGGATCGCGGACGGCTGGTGGCCCGCGGCGGCCGAGGACGTCGACTGGGTGCGCCGCGAGGCCGAGCGCGACGCGGAGTGGACCGACCGCGAGCGGTGGGTCGAGTGGTTCGACGAGCGGCACGCCGACGCCCCCGTCGATCCGGACACGGAGGGGTTCGCCCGGGTCCGCGAGGCGGCGATCGACGAGGCGCTGTCGGCGTACGTCGCCGCCGACGAGGCCGAGGCGCGGGCGGCCGAGGGGCGGCGCGCGCTCGCCGGTCACCTCGACCCGGACGCCGTCGTCGACGCTCACGGCGTCGAGACGCTGCTGGACGCGATGGACGACGACGCCGTCACCGCGTACGTTGAGGGGTCGCGATGAGCGGCGGACAGTCGGTCGCCGGTGAGGGCGCTACACGCCGGGCGTCGGAGGGGCGGATCGGGTGGCTGTTCGACCCCGCACTGATCACGGTCGCGCTCGCCAGCGTCGCGGTCGTCGTCGCCGGCGGGCTCGTGCAGGTGAGCTTCGGCACGTACTCGATGACGGTGGGGGAGGCGTGGCGCGCCGTCCTCGACCCCGCGGTCCTCCTCGACCCGCGTTGGCTGCTGAACTTCCTCGTCGGCGAGGGGCTGATGCGCTCGATCACCGGCTTTCAGGGAGAGCTACCCGAGCTGGCGCACGGGACGCTCATCGTCTGGAACATCCGGCTCCCGCGGGTGTTCGTCGCCGTCGTCGTCGGGATGAACCTCGGTATCTCGGGGGCCATCTTTCAGGCGGTCACCAGAAACGAGTTGGCGAGTCCGTTCATCCTCGGCGTCTCCTCGGGCGCGGGGCTGATGATCCTGCTGACGCTCGTGGTGTTCGGAGGGCTCTCGGCGTTCCTCCCGCTCATCGCGGCGCTCGGCGGCGCGGTCGCGTTCCTGATCGTCTACGCGATCGCGTGGAAGAACGGGACGAGCCCGGTGCGGCTCGTGCTCGCGGGCGTGATCGTCGGAACCGTCTTCGGCAGCCTCCAGACGGCGCTGTTCTTCTTCGCCGACGACATCAACGTCGTTCAGTCCGCGATCCAGTGGACCACCGGCTCGCTGACCGGGACGGACTGGGCGCAGGTCCGGATGGCGCTCCCGTGGACGGTCGTCGCGGTGCTGCTCTCGCTGGCGGGGTCCCGACAGCTGAACCTCCTCCTCCTCGGCGAGCAGACGGCGAAGTCGCTGGGGATGTCTATCGAGAAGGTGCGATTCGCGCTCTCCGGCGTCGCGGTGCTGGCGGCGGCCGCCAGCATCGCGGTGGCGGGGATCGTCAGTTTCGTGGGGCTGATCGTCCCCCACATGGTGCGGAATCTCGTCGGCAGCGACTACAAGCGGGTGATCGTCGGCTGCCTGTTCGTCGGCCCGGCGCTGATGGTGGCGGCCGACGTGGGCGCCCGCTTGGGAATGGGCGCGATCACGGGCGCCGACGCGCAGATCCCGGTCGGTATCGTCACCGGGCTGATCGGCGGCCCGTACTTCCTGTATCTGATGCGGAAGCGGCAGAACATGGGTGAACTCTGAATGTCGACAGACCACGTGAACACGACGGGGATCGACGCGACGAACAGCCGGGACGGATCGGCCGGTCCTGACGGCTCGAACGGCGTGAACGCCTCGGGGTCAGCTCCGGACGAGTCCGCTGTGACAGACCCGAGCGACCTCGACGGCGAGGATCTCGTGTTGGGGTATCCGAACGCGGAGCGACCCGTCATCGACGGCGAGTCGATCGCGGCCGAACCCGGCGCGGTCACCGCCCTCGTCGGCCCGAACGGCTCGGGGAAGAGCACCCTGCTGAAGGGGTTGGCGACGCAGCTCGAACCGGCGGACGGCTCGGTGCTGGTCGACGGCCGCGACGTGCACGCGATGGACACGAAGGCGCTCGCCCGGAAGCTCGGGCTGCTCTCACAGGAGAGCACCTCACCGAACAGCATCACGGTCGAGGATCTCGTGTATCACGGCCGGTACCCGCATCGCGGGTTCTTCGAGCGGACGACCGAGGAGGACGCGCACGCGGTCGAGCGAGCGATCGAACTCGCCGGCTGCGGTCACCTGCGCGAGCGCGAGGTCGGCAGCCTCAGCGGCGGGCAAAAGCAGTTGGCGTGGATCGCGATGGTACTCGCGCAGGACACCGACGTGCTCCTGCTCGACGAGCCGACGACGTTCCTCGATATGCACCACCAGATGGAGGTGATGGAGATCGTCGAGACGCTGCGCGACGAGAGCGACGTGACCGTCGTCGTCGTCCTCCACGACATCGAGCAGGCCGCCCGGCTCGCCGACCGAATGGTCGCGCTCAAAGACGGGGAGATCCGCGCCCGCGGCGCGCCCGAGGAGATCGTCACCGAAGAGCTGCTCGCGGACGTGTTCCGCGTCGACGCCGACGTGGTACAGACCGAGAACGGCCCGCGCGTCACTCCGCTTCGGGCGCGACACGAAGAGTGAGAGTGGGCGCGGAGCGACTCGGGGGACCCCTTCGACGGGGACCGCGGCCGTCGCCGGCGCCCGCCGACGAGTTCGGATTCGACGATCCGCGCGGTTCGATTTAGGTCGGCCTAAAGATCATAACGCCTATATTGGTTTAGGCTAGCCTAAAAGTATGGCCAGAGACGACGCGGTACACGGAACACCGACCCGCAGAGCGTTCGCGAAGTACGGTGGCACTGTCGCCCTCGGCGGTCTCCTCGCCGGGTGTACCGGCGGCGACGGCGCGGAATCAGACTCGTCCGACGGCGACACGACCGGGAACGGTTCGGCCGACGGCGGATCGGCCGACGCCTCTGAGGAGTCCCAGTCCGAAGACGACGCCGCCGCGAGCTACACGGCGTCGATCGCGCCGATGGGTGAGGTGACCTTCGAGTCGCCGCCGGAGACGGTGTTCACGCGGCTCACCCACCACGCGGACATGGCGTTCGCGCTCGGTCGCGGCGACGGGATCACGGCGATGCACGCGCCGGACTACTACGACGGGCTCTGGAACCAGTACGTCGAGCGCCTGCCGGGCGTCTCGCTCGACTGGTCGGGGCTCTACTCCTCGTGGGAGCCGGATAAGGAGAAGCTGTACGAGCTCGACAGCGATATCCACCTCGCGGACCCGGCGTGGGTGACGCAGGTCGAGGGGTGGGACCGATCGGACGTCGACGAGATCGCCACGAACGTCTCGCCGTGGTTCGGTAACTCCCTCAGCGACCGCCACCAGGAGCCCGCCGATGAGTGGGCCCACGGCTACGAGTACTACGGCCTGTGGGAGCAGTTCGAGCGCGTCGCCGAGGCGTTCGACGAGCGGGCGCGGTACGAGGCGCTCGCCGCGGTCCACGAGGACCTCCTCTCGACCATCGAGGACCGCCTCCCGCCGGAATCGGAGCGCCCGACCGCGGTTATGATCGCCGCCGCCGACATCGAGAGCATCTACGCGTACACCCTGAGTAACCCCGGCTTCCTCACGTCGCACACCCGCCCGCTCGGGCCGCGCGACGCGTTCGAGGGGAGCGTCGAGTCCGGTACGGTCGTCGATTTCGAGACCATACTCGAGGCCGACCCCGACGTGATCTTATACCTCGGCGGCATGGAGCCGGGAACGGACATGGCCGGGCGGCGGACCGCCTTCGAGGAGGACGCCGTCAGCTCGGAGATCACGGCGGTTCAGAACGACCGCATCCACCCGCAGGGCGCCCGGTACCAGGGGCCGATCCTCAACCTCTTTCAGCTGGAGATGACGGCGAAGCAGCTCTATCCCGACGCGTTCGGCGCGTGGCCGCGGTACGAGTCGGGACCGTACCCGGAGATCCCGGCGTCCGAGCAGCTGTTCGACCGCCAGCGCGTCGCGGACGTCATCAACGGAGACCTGTAGATGCGCGCCCGCGAGTGGGCGGTCGCGGCCGCCTTCGGCGACCCGGCGGAGTACGACGTGCCGGTCCTCCCGACGTGGCGGGTCGAGCGCGGTGACGACGGCGACCTCGCGTTCGCGTCAAGCGATCGCGACGAGCCGTTTATCACGGCGAAACGACCGGTTCGGGTGCGCCGATGACCGCGCGGCATCCCGGCCACGGGAGCACGGGAGCGGTCGGGAGCGAGTCGGAGCGGTCGGGAGCGAGTCGGAGCGGTCGGGAGCGAGTCGGAGCGGTCGGGAGAAATCCGGTGTAGACCGAAGCGACTACGACGGTTCGCGCGCGCCGACGAGCATGGCGACCGACCGCTCCGACTCGCGATACCGACGGTTCGAACGGAGGGCTGACCGATGAACGAGACCGAGACGCCGGGCGATTCCGAACGCGACGCGCACCGCCCGCGCGACGTGGTCGTCGTCGGCGGTGGCGTCGCCGGCCTCTCGGCGGCCGTCTTCACGGCCCGACAGGGGCTCGACACGCTCGTCGTCGATTCCGGTGACTCGCTCGTCCGACGGAACGCCCACCTGGAGAACTTCCCAGGCTTCCCCTTCGGCGTGAACGCCCGTCAGCTGCTCGACCTCCTCGGCGAGCAGGCCGAGAACGCCGGCGCGGAGCGGCTCGACGCGCGAGTCACACAGGTCGCGACCGTCGACGCCGGTGACGTCGGCGGCTCCGATCCGGACGGCGACGCCCGCTTCGCCGTCGAGACCGACGACGATCGCGGCTCCCGCAGTGACCCGATCCGGACGCGGTACGTCATCGCCGCGACGAAAAACGACGTCGAGTATCTCGAAGCCGTCGACGGGGTCGGCATCCTCGACCGCGGGAAGTCGTACGTCGACACCGACGAGCGCGGGCGGACCGGCGTCGACGGGCTGTACGCGGCCGGGCGGCTGGCGGAGAAGCCACACCAAGCGGCGGTGTGTGCGGGCCACGGCGCCGAGGTCGGGGTGACGCTCTTAGAGGAGGACGACCGCGGGTTCTACCACGACTGGGTCGCGCCCGAGGGGTATTTCACCGATCGCGGGCGGCAGGTGCCGCCGGGCTGTGAAGAGATCGACGAGGAAGAACGCCGCGAGCGCGAGGAAACGTCGCTCGCCGCGATGCGCGAGCGGTTCGCGGCCCCCCACCCCGATCCGCAGGAGACGCACCCGAGCGTCGAAGAGTGAGGCCGAGCAGCGCGCGAAACTGGCGGTGAGGTCCCCTACTCGTCGGCTTCGATCCGCACCAAGTCGGCCTCGACGTCCTCCACGAACGCGCCCTGTCCGCCCACGGTGACGGGTCCGTCGTCGGTCTCGACGACGAGCGAGTGCTGGACCGGGAACTCGTTGTTCGTCGGCTCGACCATCGCCTGCTTCGCCTCGACGACGCGGCCGGTGATCTCGACCTCCTCGCCGCTGTCGGTCCACCGCCCGCCGACGGTCACGCGCGGGACGACGTCGCTCCGGAGCTGCAGGGTCACCTGTAAGACGGTGTGCCGGAAGTTCGCGTACTCGACCGGCAGCGTCGCCGGCTCGGCGGTCGCGACCTCGGTCGCGGCGGGCCAGTAGTTGCCGAGGAAGGACCCGACGATGACGGGCGCGAGCTGCTCCTGCGCGAAGACGATCGCCTGCCGGTCGGTGCTGGACCGGCGCAGCAGTTCGGGGGGCGCGACGACGCCGGCGGCGGAGTCGACGGTGAGTAGCGTCGGCATCGCCTCGCTCCACGTTCGGACGACGCTCGCGACGCCGTCCAATCCGCTCGCGACGACGTTCGAGTCGGTCGCGTCGGTCTCGTCTTCGGCGTCCGCCTCCGTGCCTGAACCCGGCTCCGCGTCCGGTTTCGCGGCCGCGTCGGAGACGACGAGCAGCACGAGCACGCCGCGG
Organism: Halorubrum aidingense JCM 13560; assembly: GCF_000336995.1. GTDB lineage: Archaea > Halobacteriota > Halobacteria > Halobacteriales > Haloferacaceae > Halorubrum > Halorubrum aidingense. The sequence continues at coordinate 23,940 of NZ_AOJI01000012.1, forward strand.
TCGACCGCCTCCACGAGCGCGTCGCGCACCTCCGGAAGCTGTTTGGCCGTGATCGACAGGGTCACTTCCTCGGTCGCGTCGTCGAGCAGCGAGCGGATCCGCTTGATGACGGTGACGCGCGACTTGATCACCTCGAACTGCTCGGCCCGGCGCTCGACCCGCGAGAAGCGCTCCTCTAAGCCGGGTCGGATCGCGTCGACGTCCGACCGGAGCCGGTTGATGACCTCGTCCGGCGGGTTCGCGCGGATCGTCGTCGGCACGACGTGGTCGTTCACCTCGACGAAGCCGCGCTCCGCGAGCGACTCGCTCACGCTGTAGACGTAGCGTTTCGACACGCCGGCGGCGTCGGCGACGGTGCTCGCTTTCGCCTCGCCGTGTTCCAAGAGACTGAGGTAGGTGTCGACCTCCTTATCGGAGAGCCCGAAGCGGCGGAGGAGGTCGTTCAGCGTCCGATCGTCCATACCGAACAGAGCGCCCGGTGCCCACTTATATGGGTCGGAGGACGGCGACGGCGTCGATCTCGATCTCGGCGCCGACCGCGCGGCCGTCGAACAGATCGGTCTCGACTGCTTCCGGGACACGCACCGTCGCCGGTTCGTCCGCGAAGTTGACGACGACGAGGAGGGACTCGCCGGCCTCCGTCGTCCGGGTGTACGCGGTCACGCGGTCCGCTTCGCCGTCGACGACCGACACCGCGCTCGCGGCGCCGTCGAACGCCACCGCGCCCTCGCGCAGACAGGGCTCGCGCTCGCGGAGCGCGGCGAGCCGCCGGTGGAAGTCGGTCAGGTCGTTGTCGCCGTCGTGCCAGCGTACGGGTCCGCGGTACGTCTCGTTGCCGCGCTCCTGGCCGGCGTAGACCATCGGCGCGCCGGGGAGCGTGAAGGTGGCCGCGGCGGCAGCCTTGAGGGCGTCTCGTCCGTGCTCGGCGAGGTACCGCTCCTCGTCGTGGTTCTCGACGTAGCGCATCTGCACGCCCGGGTCGCCGAAGCCGAGCCACTCGGCCCGGGCGAACGCCCCGGCGATGGCGTCGGCGGGCACGTCGCCGGCCCCCACGTCGCCGAGGACCTCGTAGAGTGAGGTGTCGTAGTGGAGGTCGAACTCGCCCTCCCCGTAGAAGGGGTCGTGCGGCAGCGTCTCGTCGAGCAGCAGGAAGTCGTCCGGCACGCGCGCCGCGACCTCCTTCCAGAACCCGTGGGGGACGCCCCACGCCACGTCGGCGCGAAACCCGTCGACGACGGCGGCCCACTCGTCGACCACGTCGAGGAGCCACGCGCGCACGGTCGGGCTGTCGAAGTTGAGGTTGGGGATCCGCCGCCAGTTGAAGTAGTACTCCGGCATGTCGCCGTCGGCGAGCGCGGCCCAGTCGGTACCCGTCACGTCGAAGGCGGCGTCGGCCCGGCGGTAGTGGTCGGCGTACTCGTCGACGCCCGCGGCGTGCAGCTGAAAGGCGGGGTGGTCGCGGGAGGTGTGGTTGATGACCAGATCGAATATCACCCGAACGCCGGCCTCGTGGCAGGCGTCGACGAGCGACTCGAACGACTCGCGCGAGCCCAGATCCGCGGCCGTGTCGTAGTAGTCGGTGACGTGGTAGCCGTGCTCGGTCGGCGAGGCCAGCACCGGCGTCAGCCAGAGGGCGTCGACGTCGAGGCTCTCCAGATAGGGGATTCGGCGCTCGATCTCGCGGAACGTGGTCGGGAGGGTGTCGCCCGCGAACGACCGGACGAACACCTCGTAGATCGTCGGCGAATCGCCCCACGCGGGCGGCGCGTGGGGGTCCGTCACCGCGATCGCGTCGCCGTCGCCTTCCCGCTCGATCCGGACCGTGTCCGCGGCACCGTACCGCTCCGCGTGCGGGACCGCGTGGACCCGGAGGCCGTGGTCGTCCGGAATCTCCGCGAGCGGCACGGCGAGGGTGTCGCCGTCCGCGAGCGACTCGACGCGAGCGACCGTCTCGGGATCCGCGTCGCGGTCGTCGACGAGGAACTCGACGGCGACGGGGTCGGGGTCTTCGTCGACGGGGTCGGAGTTTTCGGCGACGGGGTCGGGATCTCCGGTGACGTCTTCCGTGTCCCCGACGGCGCCGCTCTCGCCACCCGAGGCGCCCTCGGCGTCTGTCGAGGCGTCGAACGTCTCCCGAGAGGGCGGCGCCTCGACCTCGGCGGTGAGGACGACCGCCGGGCCGTCGCCGTCGTCCTCCGCCGCGACCCGCGCGTCGAGTGAGAGCCGCGGACGGCCCGGACCCGGCACCGTGACGGCGTCGCGGTGCTCGTTCCCCGGATCGTCGTTGGCGACGAAGCTGAACCCGTGACGGCCGGGCGGAACGCGCGTCTCGAAGACCCAGTCGTCGCCGTCGCGTTCGGGCCGGTCGCGCGCGAGCAGGCGGTCGTTGTGCGGCCACATGACGGAGACGCGGTCGACGTCCTCGAGGGGAAGGTCGGCGGCCGGGACGCGGAGCGTCGTCGCCCGTCGCTCGTCCGGGAAGGCGCGGACGCGCTGCCGGTGCGTGCCGTCGGGGGCGTCGAGCGTCAGGACGTAGGTCCCGGGCGCGTCCGGCCGGAGGTGGACCACCGGGTCGTCCGAGCGTCCGGTTTCGCCGGCGACGAGGACCGGGGCCTCGCCGGCAACGAGAGCCGGAGTCTCACCGCTTGTGGCGGCGCTATCGGCGGGCGCGTCGCGCAGCGTCCACTCGTAGGTCCCGTCGGGGTCGGGAGATCGAGGGGCCAACTCGACGCTCTCACCGACGCTCGTCGTCCGCGGCGGCCCGGGCTCGTGCATGTCCGTACCGAGCGTTCCGGCGGCTTGAGGGTTTCCGTACAGGAAAGAGGTGAAAAACAATTACACCAAAACTTCATACGCGGAGGGGTCGTGTATCCGCCTAATGCAACTCCGCGACGCGCTCGACGACTACAAGCGAACCGCCGGCCACGAGACCTGGTTCCCCGGCGAACGCCGGACCACCACCGGTCGGTTCTCCGGCGGTGAGGGGCGCCTCGTTCACGTCGATGCCGACGGCGAACTCCGCGACTTCGGCTACCCGCTGACCGGACGAACCGGATTGGTTCGCTCGCGACTCGGTCTCTCCGTCGGCGGCGACGTCACGTGGCTCGACGAGGTCCCCACCGAGCAGCGCTACGTCGGCGACACGACCCTGATCGAGACGGTTCACGAGACCGACGCGGCGACGGTGACTCGCCACGACGTCACTCTCGGCGACGCCCACGTCACTCGCGCGACGCTCGACGCCGGGGACGACGGCCACGCCAACCTCGATCCGGACGACTGCTCGCTCGTCGTGTACGCCCGGTTCGCGCCGGACGGCCGCGACGACCGGATCGGCCAGCTTCGGTACGAGGACGCCGTCGAGGTGTACCACGCGGACGAACACGACTTCCTCGCGAGCGACACCGGGTTCACCGACCTCCGCGGGCAGCTCCCGACGACGTTCCAGGAACTGCTCGACGACGCGCCGACCGACCTCCCCCGCGCCCGCGACGGCGACCGGTACGAGGAAGAGCGACTCTCCGGCGAAGTCATCGCTGACGCGCCGTTCGAGGACGGCGTCGCGACCGTCGGGTCGCTCCTGACCGACCGCGTCGAGACGACCCGCGAGGCCGCGCGCGCTAGCCTCGACGAGCGCTTCGCCGAACTCGACTCCGTCGAGGCCCTCAGGGCGGCCGCCGCCGAGACGACCCCGTCGGTCCCCGACGCCACGCCTGCGCGCGAGTCGGTCGCGGCCGACCTCCGGGTGCTCTCGCTGCTCTCGGCCGAATCCGGCCTGCGGATCGCCGGCCCGGACTTCGACCCGTACTACGTGCACTCCGGCGGCTACGGCTACACGTGGTTCCGCGACGACGCCGAGATATCGACCTTCCTGCTCGGCGCCGACGGGCGACTCGGGCTCGGACTCGACGACTGGCACGCCCGTTCGGCGACGATGTACGTCGCCACTCAGCGCCCGGACGGCTCGTGGCCCCACCGCGTGTGGCCCCGCGACGGCGCGCTCGCGCCGGGCTGGGCGAACGCCCGGATCGAAGACGGCCCCGACGTCGACTACCAGGCCGACCAGACCGGCAGCGTCATCGCGTACCTCGCGCAGGCGCGCGCCGAGGGCGTAGACGTCGCCGACCTCGACGCGACCCTCGTCGCCGCGCTCGCCGGGCTCGACGAGACGCTGGAGGCGGACGGTCGACCGGTCGTCTGTCAGAACGCCTGGGAGGACAGCGCCGGACGCTTCGCGCACACGACCGCGACGTTCCTCGAGGCGTACAGCGAACTCGCGCTCCACGGCGACGGGCTCGACGCGAGCGCGCTCGATGCGGACGGGGACGCGGATGCGCCCGGCGACGCCGTCGGCGTCGAGGGGCTCCCGGACGACCTCGCGGGACACGCCGCCGATCAGGCGACTCGCGTGTACGACGCGCTCGACGACCTGTGGGTCCCCGAGCGCGGCTGTTACGCACTCCGCGAGACGCCCCACGGCGACATCGACGACCGGCTCGACTCCTCGACGCTGTCGCTCGCGAGCGCGCACCGGTCGTACGACGCGCTCGGCCGGAGCGATTCGGGGGCCGGCGGCGCCGTCGACGCCGACCGGCTCGATCGGCTCGTCTCGCACGTCGAGGCGGTCGTCGACGGGCTGGCCCGCGAGACCGACGCCATCGCCGGACTGATCCGCTACGAGGGCGACGGCTGGCGCCAAGCCGGACAGGGCTCCGAGAAGGTGTGGACCGTGTCGACGGCGTGGGGGGCGAACGCCTGCGCCGAGCTCGCGGTCCTGCTCGACGCGCACGACGACCCGCGGGCGGCCCGGATGGCGGAGCGCGCCCGCGACCTCCTCGCGCACGTCTCGCCCGGCGGGTCGCTGTGCGAGCCGACGAGCTACCTGCCCGAGCAGTTCTTCAACGACGGGACGCCCGACAGCGCGACGCCCCTCGGCTGGCCTCACGCGATCCGGCTGGCGACGGTCGCGCTGCTCGACGACGCGGACCTGCTGTCGGCGGAGCCCGTCGCTGCCGACGACTGACCGAGCGCGACGAGGCCGACGGTCGATCGACCGCGTCGACCCGTCGCCGGCCGCGCTCGGATCAACATATTCACTACGGACCGTCACGAAGCCGGCTGTATGAGTACGGACGACGTCTCTCGGCGCACGTTCATGCGGACCGCCGGCGGTGCGGCCGCGGCTGCCGGAGCGGCGACGGCGACCGCTGGGACGGCGGCAGCACAGGAGGAACAGCCGGTCTGGCCGAGCGGGGCCAGCGGTGGGAACCTCGGGGAGTATCTGGACGCTCGCGGTGAGAGCGAGGTGACCGTCGAGGTCGGCGCCAACGACGACGGGCTCGCCTTTGCCCCGACCCTCCTGTGGGTCGACACGGGTACGACGATCACCTTCGAGTGGACCGGCAACGGCGGCGCACACAACGTGCAGAACGTCGAAGGCCCGGCCAGCCTCGAAAGCGGTGACCCGGTCGACGAGGAGGGGTACACCTACGAGTACGAGACGACCGAGGAAGACGTCGGTATCACGCACTACCACTGCGTGCCGCACGACGCGGTCGGGATGCACGGCGGCCTCGCCGTCGGCGAGGACATCGAGACCGAGTCGACCGGCGGCGGTGGCGGCAGCAACGCCGTCTTCGTCCCGCAGGGCGCCCGCGCGCTCGGGATCGCGACGTTCATCGCGATGATGAGCACGCTCGGGCTCGCGTTCGTCTTCATGAAGTACGGCGGGACGATCACTCAAGAGGAGTAGTCGGCCGCCGCGGCACGGAGCGTTTCTCACGCTCCAGAGCGTGTTACCCTGCCGAGCGATCCACACACCGCCGAGCGCTTTTATACTATTGAGGTGTCTCGCGACCGCGTCGAGACCGGTCCGCGCGGGTGGTCATTTTTAAGCTTACGTACCCTCGCTGAGGGCCCGATACACCTCGAGATGCCGGTCCAGCACCGCGTCGTGGTCGTACGTCGCGAAGTCGCGGTCGATCGTGCGCCGTTCGAACGCGTCGACCGCGACGAACTCGTCCGCGAGCTCGGCCGGGCTCGTGACGAGCCGCCCGCGCTCGCGCCCCTCGACGAGCTCGTGGGCGCTGGAGTCCGCCTGATACTCGACGAGCGCCACGCAGCCGCAGGCGAGCGCCCACAGCAGCTCCGTCGCGAACGTCTCCCACGTCGCCGTCGCGGCCACGATGTGCGTTCCTTTAAATAAGGACACCCGCTCGCGGCGCGACAGGTCGCCGAGAAACGACACCCGGTCGTCGATCCGGAGATCGCTCGCCATCGCTTCGAGCCGGGCGCGCTCGGGGCCGTCGCCGACGACGGCCGCCGTCCAGTCGCGCCCGCGGAGCTCCGCGAGCCCGAGGAGGAACGTCTCGACGTTGGCGTGGCGGTCCAGCCGACGCGCGTAGACGGCGTCGAACCGGTCGTCGACGGCGGCGTCCTCGACGAGGTCGAAGTCGATGCTCTCGGGGACGACTCGCACGTCGTCGCCGGCGGCGCCGTACTCGCGAACGCGCGTCTTGGTCGTTCGCGAGGGCGTCGTGACAGCGTCCGCGCTCCGCGCGAGCAGCCGGTACCGGCGGTGTGAGTCCGCGGGGTGGTCCCGCCACCAGTCGACGACGACGGGGACCCGCGAGAGCGTCCCGGCGACGGTCGCGGCGAGACCCGGAGTGGGCGGCGTGTTGACCGCGTGGACCGCGTCGGGCGAGAGCCGGCGGAGCGCGAGCGGGAGCCGCGCCGCGAACGACCCCGGTGCCGGCTCGGCGGTCACCGACAGATAGGTGATCCCGTTCTCCTCGAAGCGGTCGTGGTCGCCGCCCCACCAGCGGGCACAGAGCCACGTCACCTCGTGGCCGCGGTCGGCGAGGCCTTCGGCCACCCGTCGCGTTCGGGTCCGGGCCGGGGTGTCGCCGTGGCCGGGTGCGAAAAGCGAGACGAACGCGACGCGCATACGCCGACCGGACGACTGGGGCGAATAAAAAGACTCGGCATCGGCGCGGTGCGGCCCGCGGGACGCGGGGCTCGGCGAGCCGATCCGGCCTTGCCGACGTTCGGGTGCTCGTCCGGCGCGCCCGACGCTCAGGCGATCGTTTGACACCCACTGGCACCCGAAACGGTTTCACACCGCGGCGGGAACCACACCCCATGCACCGGTACGACATCGAGCGCTACCTCAACGTTCGCAGCGCCGGCGGCGCAGACCTTGGTCCCGACGGACGGCTCTCCTTCCTGTTGAACACGACCGGCACCGGACAGGTCTGGTCGCTCCGCGCGCCGCTCGGGTGGCCCGAACAGCACACGTTCTTCGAGGAGTCGGTCTCCTTCGTCGACTCCTCGCCGGAGCGCGCGGAGGCCGTCTTCGGCATGGACGAGGGCGGAAACGAGCGCGCACAGCTGTACCTGCTCAACTACGAGTCGGGCGAGATCACGGACCTCACCGCCCGCCCCGCGGCGAAACACCGGTGGGGCGGCTGGGACAGCGAGGGGGATCGCTTCGCGTTCGCCTCGAACCGCCGGGACGAGGCCGTCTTCGACGTGTACGTGCAGGACCGGGACGCGACCGGAAACGACGCCGAGCTGATCCACGAGGGAGACGGGTGGCTCTCCGTCGCCGGGTGGTCCCCGAGCGACGACCGGCTGATCGTCCACGAGGCGCACTCCTCGTTCGATCACGACCTGTACACCCTCGAACTGGCCTCCGGCGAACTGACCCACCATACGCCGCACGAGGGCAAGGTCCGCTACGGCAGCCCCGAGTGGGGCCCCGACGGCGAGGCGATCTACCTCGTCACCGACCGCGACAGCGACACGCTCCGGTTGGAGCGGCTCGACCTCTCGACCGGCGAGTTCTCCGTGGTCGCGTCCGGGGCGGGCGGGCGAGAGGACAACGAGGGGGAGGACGATTCCCCCGTGAAGCCCGGCGGCGACGACGGCTGGAACGTCGACGGCGTGGCGATCCACGAGGCGTCCCGCCGCGTGGTGTACTCGCGCAACGTTGACGGCTACACCGAGATCACGGTCGGCGAACTGGTCGAGCCCGACCGGATCGACCCGCTCCCGGACCCCGACCTCCCCGAGGGCGTCGCCGGCGGCGTGAGCTTCGGGCCGGACGGCGACCGCTTCGCGATCACCGCGGCCGGGAGCGCCCACAACGCGAACGCCTACGTGGTCGACGCGACGACCGGTGAGACCGAGCGCTGGACCGCCGCGTCGACCGCGGGCATCCCGCCGGACACGTTCGTCGACCCCGAACTCGTCCACTACCCGACGTTCGACGGCCGGGAGATCCCCGCGTTCTTCTCGGTCCCGGCGACGGAACCGCCCGAAGACGGCTACCCCGTGGTCGTCGACATCCACGGCGGTCCCGAGTCGCAGCGCCGGCCGTCCTTCGCCGCCGTCACGCAGTACCTCTTGAACAGCGGGTACGCCGTCTTCGAGCCGAACGTTCGCGGGTCGTCGGGGTACGGAAAGGCGTACTCCGCGCTCGACGACGTGGAGAAGCGGATGGACTCGGTCGCCGACATCCGGAACGGCGTCGAGTGGCTCCACGACCACCCCGAGGTGGACTCTGACCGCGTCGTCGCGATGGGCGGCTCCTACGGCGGGTTCATGGTGCTCGCGGCGCTGACCGAATACCCGGAGCTGTGGGCCGCCGGCGTCGACATCGTCGGCATCGCGAACTTCGTCACCTTCCTCGAAAACACCGGCGAGTGGCGCCGCGAGCTACGCGAGGCCGAGTACGGCTCGCTCGCGGACGACCGGGAGTTCCTCGAGTCGATCTCGCCGATCAACAACATCGAGGCGATCGAGTCGCCGCTGTTCGTGCTCCACGGCGAGAACGACCCGCGGGTGCCCGTGGGCGAGGCCGAACAGATCGTCGAGAAGGCGCGCGAACAGGACGTGCCCGTCCGAAAGCTGATCTTCGACGACGAGGGGCACGGCTTCTCGAAGCTCGACAACCGAATCGAGGCGTACCGCGAGATCGTCGAATTCCTCGCCGAACACGTCTGAGGCGGGGATCCGACGCGAGCCGGAGAGCCGATCCGACGCGAGCCGGAGAGCCGATCCGATGCGATATCGGTGATCCCCCTCGTCGTCGCGCGCCGCGGCGGGACCTCCCCGGCGGGAGGGCGGGCCGCAGTAGCCTTATGACGAAAGACGATAACTAACTATCATGAGCATCGATGCGATCGCCGAGTCCACGGCGGCTTCGATGAGCGAGGGTCAGATGCGGGAGCTCCTCGAAGCGGAGGGCGTCGGAACGCTCGGCCTCCCGACCGGCGACCTCCCGTATCTCGTCCCGATCTCGTTCGGTTTCGACGGGGACGCGACGCTGTATTTCGTCTTCCTGCTGTTCGGAGCCGAGAGCCGAAAAGAGACGCTCGTGACCGAGGCGGGACGGGGTCGGTTCCTCGTCTACCGCGCCGAGTCGATGTACGACTGGCAGAGCGTCTCGCTGACCGGCCGGATCACCGCCGTCGAAGAGGGGGAGTGGGACGAGCTTCGGAGCGCGATGGAGAACGCGTGGCATCCGAACGTCTTCTCGTCCGCGCATCCGACGCGCGGCGTCCGCGGGTACAGCTTCGAGATCGACGAGTGGACCGGGCTCCAACAGCGGGACGTCGGCGGAAACTGACGGGGTCGACGACGCGCCGGTCTCGGTTCCCGACGGGGCGGACCCCGATCGGTCCGACTACCAGTCCGGGCCGAAGTCGGGGTCCACCTGCCGGTCGGTTCGCTCGATACCGTCAATCGCCTCGATGTCCTCGGCGTCGAGTTCGAGTCCGAGGCTCGCGAGGTTGTCGGCGATGTGGTCCTCGCCGGTCGCCTTCGGGATGGCGGTGACGCCCTTCTCGCGGAGCCACGCGAGGCTCACCTGCGCCGCGCTGACGCCGTGTTTCTCGGCGACGTCGGTGACCACCGGGTCGTCGAGGACCTTCCCGCGGGCCAGCGGCGAGTAAGCGACGAGTTCGACGTCGTTGGCGGCGGCGTACTCGCGCAGCTCCTCCTGACGGAGCAGCGGGTGCATCTCGACTTGGTTCGCGAACGGCGCCTCGCCGAGCGCGTCGGTCGCGGCGTCGAGGTGCGCCGGCTCGAAGTTGGAGACGCCGATCCGGTCGACGAGCCCCTCGTCGCGAAGCTCGGCGAACGCCGGCAGCGTCTCGGCGGGGTCGTACTCGCCGGCCGGCCAGTGGACGTACATGAGGTCGACGTAGTCGGTGCCGAGCTTGTCGAGGCTCTCGCGGGTGGACTCGATCACGTCCTCGGGCGCGAGCTGGTCGATCCACACCTTCGAGGCGAGAAACACGTCGTCGCGGTCAACGTCGGCCGCGGCGAGCCCGTCGCCGACGGCGGCCTCGTTGCCGTAGATCTGGGCCGTGTCGACGTGCCGGTAGCCCGCGTTCAGGGCGGTCGTCACCGACTCGGCACACTGCGCCGGGTCGTCGTTCTCCCACGTCCCGAGGCCGAGCACCGGCATCCCGTTTCGGGTCGGTACGTCGACGGACCGCTCTCGTCGTGACATGCCCGAACGTACTCGCGTGAGCGGAAAGTCCCTTGCGGTCGCGGCGGGCGTCCCCGCGAACCTCGCCCCCCGTCGCCCGCCTCGATCGGTCGCCGCGATCGCCCTCCCCGATCGCCCGATTCAGTCGTCCAGTAGCGCCCGCGAGGAGTTCGTCACGACGAGGAGGCTGGACAGGCCCATCGCGACCGCGGCGAACAGCGGATTGAGCAGCCCGGTCACCGCCAGCGGAATAGCGACCGCGTTGTACAGGAACGCCCAGCCGATGTTCCCCTTGACGCGCCGGCCGGCGGCCCGCGAGAGTTCGAAGACGGTCGCCACCGAGCCGAGGTCGTCGTCGACGATCGCCACGTCGGCGGCGTCGGCCGCCATCGCGGTCCCCCCGCCGAGCGCGACCCCGAGGTCGGCGGCCGCGAGCGCGGGCGCGTCGTTGGTCCCGTCGCCGACCATGACGGTGAGTCCGCTCGCTTTCAGCCGCTCGACCGTCTCCGCTTTCCCCTCCGGCGGGACGCCGGCGAAGACGGACGAGACCGCGTCGTGCTCGCGGAAGACGGTCGCGGCGCGCTCGTCGTCGCCCGTCAGGACGACCACGTCGACGCCCGAGTCGGCGAGCGCGGTGACCGTCTCCTCCCACCCCTCGCGCAGTTCGTCGCCGACCACCACGACGCCCTCGGCGGCCCCGTCGCGACCGACGGCGACCGGGACGCGCCCCACGTCGCGCGCCTCGGCGACCGTCTCGCGGATCGCGTCCGGCACGTCCCAGCCGCGCTCGTCGAAGAGGTCGGGGTGGCCGACGACGACCTCGACCCCGTCGACGACGCCGGAGACCCCGCGCGCGTGGCTCTCGAAGCGCTCGACGGAGAGCGGTTCTCGGTCGGCGTCGTCCGCGTCAGCGGCGGAGACGCCGCCGTCCGCGACCGCCGCCGGCGCGCCCTCGTCCGACTCGGTGCGCGCCTCGACCCGCGATTCGGCTCGCGCGGCCGCGATCGCCTGCCCGACGGGGTGTGCGGACCGCGCTTCGAGTGCGGCGGCGAGCCCGAGGAGGTCGGCGTCGACGTCGGCCTCGACGACCCGCATCTCGCCGGTCGTGAGCGTGCCCGTCTTGTCGAAGACGACGGTGTCGGCGTCGCGGAGCCGCTCGAAGACGGTGTCGTCGAAGATCACGATCGAGCGTTCGAGCGCGTCGCGGATCCCGGCGGCGACCGCGAGCGGGGTCGCGAGCCCGAGCGCGCACGGACACGAGACGATGAGCACGGTGAGCCCGACGAGCATCGCCTCCGTCACGCCGTTGCCGAGCGCGAGGTTGGCGGCGGCGGCGAGGACGGCGATGACGAGCACGGCCGGGACGAAGATCGTCGCGAGCCGGTCGGCGAGCTTCTGGACCCCGTGGTTCCCGCTCTGGAGGTCCCAGACCAGCTCTGCGACCCGGTCGAGACTGGAGGTCGCGTCCGGGCCGACCGCCACCGTCAGCGACCCGTCGGCGACGACGGAGCCGCCGACGACCGCGTCGCCCGGCGTCTTGCGGACCGGCATCGACTCGCCGGTGATCACCGACTCGTCGACCGCGGCGTCGCCGTCGACCGCCTCGCCGTCGACCGGGACGCGCTCGCCGGCGCGCACGAGGAGGCGGTCGTCCGGTTCGAGCGCGTCGATGGGGACGCTCTCGGCGTCGCCGTCTCCGACCAGCCGCCGGGCGCTGTCGACTTGCACCGCCGTCAGGTCCGAGAGCAGCTCCGTCGCCCGCTTTTTGATCGAGTCCTCGTAGTGGTTGCCGACGGTGACGATCACGATGATCGCCACGGTGACGTCGTAGTAGATCGACGGCGACTCGACGAAGATCACCGCGAGCGTGCTGTAGAGGTAGGCGCTGACCGCCGCGATGGCGACGAGCAGGTCCATGTTCGGCGAGCGCGTCCGCGCGCTGACGTACGCGCCCCTGAGGATCGGCTTGCCCGTGAACAGCAGGACGATGGTCGTGAGCACCGCGATGACGATGAAAAAGTACGTCCCGGAGGAGGAGGCCATCGCCCCGTTGAGGTACTCCAGCGTCCGCTCGTCGTAGAAGGGGAAGGCGAAGTACGTCGGGTAGATGATGACGATGTATTGGAGCATGATCGCCATCCCGACCATGACCCCCGCCGCGAGCCGCGCCGTCGCCATGTTGTCCGCCTGCCGGCGCGCGAAGGCGTCGTCGCGGGGGTACGCGCTGTACCCCAGCCCGCTCACGGCCTCGGAGAGGTCGTCTATCGAGACGTCGTTCGGGTCGTGGTCGATCCGAACCGTGTCCGTGACGTAGCTCGCGCTCGCGGCGCTGACGCCCTCGGTCCGGGTCGCGACCGTCTCGATGAACGCCTCGCAGGTCGCACAGTGCATCCCGTCCACTTCGAGGAACGTCGCCTCGTGGTCGGCGGGGACCGACGCGGCCTCGTCGCCTCCGCTCCCGCGTCCGCCCGCCCCGCTCTCGCTTTCGCCGCGCCCGCCGCTCCCGTTCCGCCGCGCCCGAACGTCGGCGGCGTCGACGTCGACGTCGCCGAGGGCGGCGTACACGTCTCGGCAGCCGGTACAGCAGAAGCGGTTGCCGTCGTCGTCGCTGACGTCGACGCCGGCGGTCGGGAGCTCACAGAGGGTGCAGGCGGGGGCGTCGTCGGTGGCGGCGTCGGAGGGGTCTCCGGCGTCGGCGGCGCCCACGATCACATCCCCCCGTGGCCGCCCGCGCCGGCGACGTCGAGCGGGTTCCAGAACGGCAGGCTCGGGTGCGGGACGTGGATCCCGACGGACATCAGCCCGTGCGCGAACAGGACGTAGCCGAGCGCGACGAACGCGACGCCGAGCAGTCGGTGGACCCGTCGGCGGTGGACCGCGTCGATGTGCTCGATGACGGTGCCGTAGAGGAACACTGCGGGCATCGTCCCGATTCCGAGCGCCGCGAGCGCGATCCCGCCGCTCACCGCCGAGCCGCTCGCGAACGCGTACAGGTACGCGGGATAGAGGATCGGACAGGGGAGCAGCCCGTGGACCGCCCCGAGCCCGACGATTCCGGGGCCGTTCGCGAGCCGGTCCACGTGGCCGGTCAGCCAGCCGGTGACGCGCTGGAGGCCCGGCAGGTGGACCCCGCCGGTCGCCCCGCCGAGGACGTAGCGGAGCCCGACGAGGATCACGAGCGCGCCGACGCCCAGTCCGACGACGCCGCGGACGGTCGTCGCCGCGCCGGTCAGCGTCGCCGTCGTGACGAGGACGAAGCCGCCGAGCGCGCCGAGCGCGGCCCCGATGAGCGTGTAGCTCGCGGCGCGGCCGAGGTTGAAGAGTGCGTGTTGGCGGACCTCGTAGGTCGTCAGGTGGCTCCCGCGGCGGTCGACGCCGCCGGTGGGGGTCGCACCGGCGCTCCCCGGCGACGTGTCGGTCCCGCCGTCGGTCCGCTCGCCGCCGCTACGCATTCGCCCGGCGTAGACGGTGACGAGAGGGCCGCACATACCGATGCAGTGGGCGCCCCCGAGCAGCCCGATGGCGAGGAACAACAGCACGTCCGTCCCGAAGAGCAGCGATACGTCCATGTGTCAGTCACCGGCGGTTAGGGTCGCGCGCGCTAATGGGTTTCGTCGGTCGGTCCGCGGCCGGTGTCCGTCTCGGCGGCACACGCCGCTCACTCCTCCACGATCACGGTCGCGTACATCCCGCCGAACTCGTGGGGGACACAGACGTACTCGTACTGGCCGGGGACGGTGAAGGTGTGCGAGAAGCGGTCGCCGGTCTCCAACGCGCCGCCGAACTCCTCGCTCCACGCTTCTCGGGCGGTGTCTTCGTCGCCGTAGCCGCCGGACGCGAAGTAGTCGGCCTCCTCGGGGATGCCGCCCTCGTAGGCCGTGACGGTGTGGGTGCGCGAGCTCGTGTTCTTCCAGACCACCGTGTCGCCGACGGAGACGGTCAACTCGTCCGGGCGGTATCCGTCGGCGACCATGCCGACGTCGTACTCCTCGTCGCCGAGGACGGTCGAACAGCCGGCGAGCGCGGTCGTTCCCCCGACCGCGGCCGCGGCGGTCCCGGCGCGTTCGAGGAACCGTCTGCGGTGCATACCCGTAGTCAGGGCTTCGGTCGTTTCAATATCGCGGTTGACCCCACCGGTCGAGAACGGACCCGGACGCCACCTGCGGAACGGCACGCGAATCGGGTCCCGGCCGTCGATTTCACAGCGGGCTCTGCCGTCCGTCGTTCGAGCCATACTCGTCAGGTTCAGTTGTTTACTCGACACACATCGTACACGTCGGTGTCGTATGATAGAAACAGCAGCGGCCGACCTACTGGCGCAAGGAGTCATCCTCGAAATGACCCAAGCTGAGGTGTATCAGGCGGTTCAAGACAATCAGCTCTTGAACGCCTCGTTCTGGGCCAACATCGCCCTCGCGGGGATATCGATCCTTCTGTTCGTCTACATGGGGCGGAACGTGGAGGACCCGCGTGCCCAACTGATCTTCGTCGCGACGCTGATGGTGCCGCTGGTGTCCATCTCCAGTTACACCGGTCTCGTGTCGGGGCTCACGATAAGTTTCCTCGAAATGCCGCCGGGGCACGCGCTCGCCGGACAAGAGGTGCTCACGATGTGGGGTCGGTACCTCACGTGGGCGCTGTCGACGCCGATGATCCTCCTCGCGCTCGGGCTGCTCGCGGGGACGAACGTGACCAAGCTGTTCACGGCCATCGTGGCAGACATCGGGATGTGTATCACCGGTCTCGCGGCCGCGCTCACCACGTCCTCCTACGCGCTCCGCTGGTTCTGGTACGTCATCAGCTGCGCGTTCTTCGTCGTCGTCCTCTACATCCTGCTCGTCGAGTGGTCGCAGGACGCTGAGGTCGCGGGGACCGCGGAGATCTTCAACACCCTGAAGATCCTCACCGTCGTCCTCTGGCTCGGCTACCCGATCTTCTGGGCGCTCGGCGCCGAGGGGATCGCGGTGCTCGACGTCGCCATCACGTCCTGGGCCTACAGCGGGATGGACATCGTCGCGAAATACATCTTCGCGTTCATCCTGCTGAACTGGGTCGCCAGCAACGAGGGCACGATCGCCGGCATGGCGTCCGGACTCGGGCCGGCGACCGGCGGCGCGGCTCCGGCGGACGACTGATCGTCCGTCCGGCGATCGACGGCTGATCGTCCGTTCGACGGCAGAGAATCTCGCCGGGTCGCCGTTTCACCCCGGTCGCCGTTTCACCGCTGTCCGGTCGCGTCCGCGAGACGGGACCGTCGCTCGTTCCCTAACGGAGACGTCACGGGACTCGCGATCCCTGTCGGTGTCGGCCACAGGACCCGCGGACCGTCGTCTCTCCTTTTTATACTGTCCTCTGATCGGGACCCGGGAACGGATGAACAATGCTACGCGTAGCCGACCCATACTGGACAGTAGTAGCCCTTTAGTAGCTTGTTTGTGTACAGTTGTGCACCGTGAGTGGAACACTGCCGATTATTACAGCGATCCTCGGCATCGGGATCGCGCTCCAGGTCATCTCGTCGCGGTTGCGCGTCCCGAGCGTTCTGTTCCTCATCGTCGTCGGGGTCCTGATGGGCCCCGAGGGATTCGGTTTCGTCACCGCCGAGACGTTCGGTGACGGGCTGACGACGGTCGTGGGGCTGTCGGTCGCGATCATCGTTTTCGACGGGGCGTTCGACCTCCGGAGAGCGAGGCTGGCGGACGCTCCTCGAACCATCGCGGGCGTCGTCACCCTCGGCGCGCTGATCATGTTCGGCGGAACGGCGCTCGCCGTCAGGCTGTTCGTCGCGGACGGCTGGGGCATCGCGCTTCTGATCGGTGCGCTTCTGATCGCGACCGGCCCGACCGTCATCACGCCGATCCTCGAAGTGGTCAACGTCCGCGAACACGTCGCGTCCACGCTGGAGGCGGAGGGCATCTTCAACGACGTCACCGCGGCCATCCTCGCCATCGTCGTGTTCGAGACGATGGTGCTCGCCGACAACGCGGCCGGGATCCCGGGCGGCTTCCTGACGCGACTCGTCGCCGGCGCCGGAGTCGGGATGGTCGTCGCGTTCGTCGTCTATCTGACGCTGACGAAACTGGACGCGCCCGGAGCGGACGCGAAGCGGATGGTCCGGCTCGTCACGCTCGGCGGGGCGTTCATCGCGTACGGGCTCGCCGAATCGATTGCGCCCGAGACCGGTGTCGCCGCGGCGGCCGCGGCCGGGATCGTCCTCGGGAACGTCGACGATCTCCCTCACCGCGAGGAGGTGTCGAACTTCGGACGCGACCTCACGCTCATCGCGCTGGCGTTTATTTTCATCTCGCTGGCCGCGCTGATCGACTTCGGTACCGTGCTCGGGCTCGGCCTCGGCGGGATCGGCGTCGTCGTCGTGGTGACGCTCGTTATCCGTCCGCTCGTGATGTTCGCGTTCGCCCGCGAGTCGGCGTTCACGCGGAACGAGCGGCTCTTTTTGAGCTCCGTCGGGCCGCGCGGGATCATCCCGGCGTCGGTGGCGACGCTGTTCGCGATCCAACTGCAGGACGCCGGCCAGTTCGACGCCGCCCAGACGCTCTCCGGGACCGTGTTCCTCGTCATCTTCATCACCGTGGTGTTGCAGGCGGGCCTCGCGAGACAGATCGCTGACGTCCTCGATGTGCAACCAATGAAAACTATCATCGTCGGCGGGGGCCGGGTCGGCCGGACGCTCGCCAAACGGCTGGAGAACAGAGGCGAAAACGTCGTGATCATCGATCGCGACCCCGCGGCGGTCGAGGAGCTACAGAAGGAGGAGCTACAGGCCGTCGAGGGCGACGGGACGAACGCGGACGCGCTCGCCGAACACGGCGCCGAGAGCGCGAAGCTGCTCATCGCGGCGACGCCCGACGACGACGCGAACCTCCTGGTCTCACAGCTCGCCCGCTCGAAGTTCGACATCGAGACCGTCATCGCGCGCGTGAACGACCCGGACAACGTCGACGCCTTCGAGACCCTGGACGTCCGCGCCATCGACGTCTCCTCGGCGATGGCGTGGTCGCTCGACAACGAGATCGAGCGCCCCACGCTGAGTCACTGGATGAACCAGCTCGGCGACGGCCACGACGCCCAAGAGGTGACTATCACCGCCGAGACGTTCGCCGGCAAGACGGTCAAACAGCTCGCCGCCGAAATCCCCAACAGCGTCCTGATCGCGGTGGTCGGCCGCGAGGACGAGACGTTCGTCCCGCACGGCGACACCGTCTTGGAGGCCGGCGATCGCGTGACGTTCCTCGGCGATATCGGCGACGTCGAGACGGCCATCAAACGTGCCCACCCGCACGACTGAGGGCCGGCGCGCCGCTGTCGGTTCTTCCGGGTCGTCACGTCGGTTCTTCCGGGTCGTCACGTCGGTTCTTCCGGGCCGTCACGCCGGCCGCCCCGGCGAGAGAACAGAGCTAAACCCGCGGCGGCGGTGGAAGAGGACATGAAACAGGCCATCGTCGCCCGCGCGGACATCGGTATGGGCGAGGGGAAGCTCGCGGCGCAGGTCGCACACGCCTCGCTGTCGGCGTACCAGGACGCCGGGCGCCGCGCCCGCAAGAAGTGGCAGGGAGCGGGCCAAAAGAAGATCGTCTTAAAAGGGAACTCCGAGAGCCAGCTGTTCGAGCTGGCCGACAAAGCCGACAAGGAGGGGCTCCCCTACGCGATCGTTCGCGACGCGGGACACACGCAACTGGAGCCGGGAACCGTCACCGCGCTCGCGATCGGCCCCGCCCGCGACGAGAGCGTCGACCGCGTGACCGGCGACCTCTCGCTGTACTAGATGTCCTCGCCACCCGACCTCCGCGAGGCGCACCCGATCGAGCGAGCGGTCGGTATCGACCACTACGTCAGCGTCGCCGACGGGATCGGCGGTCGCCTGCGCGAGTCGCCGGACGACTTCCGCGTCCGGGAGCTGGAGGCGTTCGAGCCCGAACCGATGGACGCCGACAGGGGGAGCTACCCCGAACTCGTCGTCCGCGTCACCCTCCGCGACTGGGACACGAACGACTTCGCGCGCCGGATCTCCGACGCGCTCGGTATCAGCCGCGAGCGCGTCTCGTGGGCCGGGACGAAGGACAAACGCGCCGTCACCACCCAGCTGTTCACCCTCCGCGAGGTCGACCCGGAAGACCTCCCCGCGATCCGCGGCGCCGAGATCGAGCCGCTCGGCCGTGCCGGTCGCGGGCTTTCGTTCGGTGACCTCGCCGGCAACGCCTTCGAGATCCGCGTCGCCGACGCGGTCAATGAGGCGCCCGCGCGCGTCGCCGACGTGGTCCGAGACCTGCGCTCGTTCGCGGGCGGGGCCGAGTCGGACGAGGAGCCCGTGCGCCCGGATGAGATACCCCCCGCAATCGTCGGCGTTCCGAACTACTTCGGCCAGCAGCGCTTCGGCAGCCGGCGGCCCGTCACCCACGTCGTCGGGCTCGCGATCGCCCGCAACGACCCCCGCGAGGCGGTCCGACTGTACGCGGGCAACCCCGCGGAGACCGAGCCCGACGACACCCGCGCCGCGCGCGACCGGGTCGACGCGGCGTTCGGGATCGGTCGCGCTGACGAGACCGGCACCGACGGGGACGAGTCGAACCCCGCCGGCGTCGAGGGCAGCGTCGACGGCACCGGCGACGGCGACTGGAACGCCTGCCTCGACGCGATCCCCGGGAAGCTCCGGTTCGAGCGCTCGATGGTCCACCGGCTCGCCGACCGCGACGTCGCCCCGGGTGCCCCCAGCGACCACGAGGACTGGTGGCACGCGCTGGAGGCCGTTCCGTCGAACCTCCAGCGGCTGTTCGTCAACGCGGCGCAGTCGTTCCTGTTCAACCGCATCGTGAGCGAGCGGCTGCGCCGCGGACTCCCCTTCGACCGGCCGGTCGCCGGCGACGTGGTGTGTTTCGCTGACGGCGACGCGCCGGACGAGCTGTACGCGCCGGACATGGACCGGACACAGCGGGTCGATGCGGATCGGGTGTCGATCGTCTCGCGACACTGCGCGCGGGGTCGGGCGTTCGTCACCGCGCCGCTCGTCGGGACGGAGACCGAACTCGGCGGCGGCGAACCCGGAGAAATCGAACGCGAGGTCCTCGACGCCGCGGGGATAGAACCCGCCGATTTCGAGCTTCCGGGCGAGTTCGACTCGTCGGGCACGCGGCGGGCCGTCTCGCTGCGGACCGACCTCGAGGTGACGTTCGAGGACGGGGATCCGCGGTTCGCGTTCGCGCTCCCGAGCGGATCGTACGCGACCGTGCTGCTCAGGGAGTTCCTCAAGAGCGAGCCGATCGACCTGTAAACTACCCTACCCTACTTCGCTCACCCCATACAGGGTTCGCTCGTTGAGGGTAGGGCTTTGATGTGGGCTCCCAGCAATCAGTCGCCAGCAATAGGCTGGTGACTCTTGCCGTTCAACGTCCCACCATTTACACGCACGTCTACTGGTGCGTCTCCGCTCCCCGACTTGGGCGAGGAACGGAGTCTGTGTTTCCGCTTTCGGGCATAGCGTAGCCCGATATTCTTCGCCGCGTTGTAATCCGCGTTGACCTCATAGCCGCATTTCTGGCACTCGAAGTGCTCTCCGTGGCGGTTCACTTCGTGCGTGAACCCACAACCCGTCCGAGAACAGCGCTGGGACGTATGGTTCGGCTCAACTTGCTTCACGGAGACGCCCTGCTCTGGTGCCTTGTACTCGACGTACTCGTACAGGCGTCGGAACGCCCAAATGTGGTGCCATTTCGCCTGCGGGAGACGCTTGCGGATGTCGGTTAACTCCTCGAACGCGATTACGTCGCAGTCGTGTTCGACGGCTTCCGAAACGATCTCATTGGCAACCGTGTGGATGTACTGCTTCCGCCACGCTTCTTCGCGCTTTCCGAGGCGAAGCAGGGCCTTGTGCGCGGCTTGCGTCCCACGCTGTTGCATCTCACCACGTCGCTTCTCGAATTCACGGCACCAGTGATCGTATTCGTCGCCCTGCCAGAACGTGCCGGTCGAAGCTACTGCGAGGCTGTTGACGCCGAGGTCGATACCAAGAACTGTTTGGTACTCGGCATCTTCCGAAACCTCGGACTCGTCGGTATCGTACTTTCGCGTCGTGATGTGGAAGTAGAACTCGTCAGTCGCCAGGTCGTATTGCAGTGTGCTCGCACGGAACTCGTAGTCCTCTGAGAGAACGTACTGTTCGTAGGGAGTCGGGCTATCCGCCGGAAGTTCAAAGTCGCACTCGACGCGCCCGTTGACGGTCGAGAGAGACACACGGTCGCGGTAGAACGTCGCGCTTCGCTTGTCGTAGACCATGCTCCACGACGTGAACTCCGGCTGGCTCACCCGCTTGCCCTGTTTCCACCGTTCGACGCATCCTTTCGTCGCTTGGACGGCACGACGGATAGCCTCTTGAACGAGGTTCGCAGTAAGATCAGTTTCCTCTCGCAGTTGTTCGTAGAGCGCGTCCCGTGCGGTCGAGTTCGCCGTAACGCAGTTGGCGTAGGAGTTGTCGTCCCAACAGAATTTAGCGGCACGATTCGCACAGTGAAGGAACTGTCGCGCGGATTCGTGGAGGTCGTCGTACCGCTCATCGGGAACGACGAGTTTGACTGGCGCGGTTCGACGTACCTCCATGTTTCAGATTACTACCCAACGGTACTTATACGCTGGGGAGTCAGGTAGCTACCGTCGTGCAGTTGCGTCTCCGTTGTCGGTTTCCTCTCCGACCTACTCGCTCGCTACTCTCGCTCCTTGAGGTCGGAGGCTCCACCTCGAGTTATGCTGATCGATCCGCGTTTGTGTATCGAACGCGACCGAAACAGCCTAAAAACACCACGATACTGCGTTTCGTTCCGAGCCGTTTTTGTGCGGGTGCCGTCAATCGGCGCCATGACTCGAATCGTCGTCATCGACCTCCACGGCCAGTTCACCCACCTCGAGCGCCGCGCGCTCCGCGATATCGGCGTCGACACCGAGATCGTCTCGGCGGACACGCCCGCCGACGAACTCGACGCCGACGGGATCGTCCTCTCGGGCGGCCCCGACATGGACCGCGTCGGCAACGCGCCCGACTACCTCGACTTGGACGTTCCCGTCTTCGGCATCTGTCTCGGAATGCAGCTCATCGCGCTCGAACGCGGCGGCGCGGTCGGCGGCGGCGACTACGGCGGCTACGCCGACGTCGACGTGGAGATCGTCGACGACGAGGATCCGCTCGTCGGCTCGCTCGCTCCCGAGACTCGCGTCTGGGCCTCCCATGCCGACGAGGTAAAGGAGCTGCCGGCGGGGTTCACCCACACCGCCACCTCCGACGTCTGCGGCATCGAGGCGATGTCGAACGTCGAGGCGGGGCTGTACGGCGTCCAGTGGCACCCCGAGGTCGCCCACACCGAACGCGGCGAGGAAGTGTTCGAGAACTTCGTGACGATCTGCGAGTCGGCCTAAGCCGCTCGTCCGTTTGCTCCCGCTCGCTCGGTCGCTCCCGCTCACTCCCGCGCCCGCGCCGTCAACACCGGCGGCTCGCTGTGTCTCACGACCCGCTCGGCGACCGACCCGGCCGCGAGAAACCGGCCGATCCCGGTCCGACCGTGGGTGCCCATCACGATCAGATCCGCGTCGTAGGCGGTCGCGGCGTCGAGGATCTCCTCGTGCGGGCGACCGCGCCGGAGGTGCTGTTCCACGTCGATCCCGCGCTTCGCGCCGGCCTCGGCGACGGCGTCGAGCGCACGTTCACCGCGCTCTTCCTCGCGTTCGACGACCGCGTCCCATCGGTCGGCGCCCGCGATCAGTTCGTCGACGACGAACAGCGCGTGGATCCGCGCGTCGGCCAGCTCGGCGAGCGAGACCGCGTGTGCGACGGCGGCGTCGCTCCCGGCGCTCCCGTCGGTCGGGTAGAGGATCTCGTCGTACATCGTGGCGCGATCCACGCGTCGATTCGTGTTAACGATTCGCAGCGACTGTGGGTCAACGCCGGGTCGACGCCGGGTCGACGCCGGGTCGACGCCGGGCCGACGCTCGGCCGACGCCCTCCTCACAGCCGATATCGTCGGACGCGCTCGGTCCCGCAGCTCGGACACGCCCACCGGTACTCGACGGCAGCACCCGACGTCACCGCCTCCCAGCCACCTCCCTCGTTGACGTATCCGCACTCTTCGCACACGTGGGGCCGTCCGTCGAGCCGCGCGCGGAGCCGATCGAACGCCGACATGCCGCCGTAGCTAGATGACATATGGTAACAGTACACAATCAATCGTGAAGTACGTACCGGTGGTCGGCGGTCTCCGTCGAAGCGAATCCGCTGTTCGCGGCGAGAGACGCCGGTCACCGACGATCGAAAGCGCTCGGTTCCCGGCGTTCAGTTCGTCACGCGCGCAAAAAAGAACGCCCGCCCTACTCCGCGAACAGCTCGTCGACCGCCTCGCCGGCGGCCGCGACCGCCTCGTTGGCGACGGTCTCGGGGTCGGGATCGTCGGGGGCGTTCAGGTAGACGTCCACGTCTAAGACGCCGTCCTCGAACGTCACGGTGACGTCGAGGTCTTTCACCGCGGACTGGTCGTAGTAGGCGAAGACGACGCCCTCCGCCGCCTCGGCGGCGATGGTGACGACCGCCTCGTCGGTGGGATCGTCGCCGTCCGTCGGCGCGTCGTCGCCCGCGTCGTCGCTCATCGCTCGCTTACGCGCCGCCCGCGCCCGGACCGCCCGGTCCCGCCGGGGCGCCGCCCGCGCCGCCCTGCAGCATCTGCTGGAGCTCGCTCTGGAGGTCGTCGAACTGCTCTTCGACGCGCTCCTCCTGCTTCTGGAGCTGCTCGACGCGGACTTCCAGCGAGTCGACCTTGTTCTCGAGGTCGTCGTAGGCGGACTCGTAGTCCGTCTCGACGAGAACCTCACCGATCTCGCGGTACATTCCGGCGTCCTCGTCGACGTCCTCTAAGGCGGTGAGGGCCGTCTTCGACTCGTTGAGCGCGGTCTGCGCCTGCTCCTTCTGCTCGGCGACCTGCTGTGCGGTCTCCTGCAGGTCCTGCAGTTCCTCGATTTTCTCCTGTGCCTCGGGCGGCATGTTCCCTTGCATGGACGCAACGAGGCGACCCGGACAGAAAAACCCCCGACTTCTCGGCTCACGGTCGATGCGTGCGTTACAGCCTCTCAAGCGTACGTACTCGCCGTTTCGCGTCTCGATATCGGGGACCGATACCGAAGGCGCGGCGCGCCGACGGATCGATCGACCGCGCGGCTCTGACGAGGCTCGGCCTCGGGCTGGATTCGGTTTCCGCCGGGCTTGACTCTCGGCAGGACTCAGGTCACTCGTGTGCCGTCACGATGCGCTCGGCGACCTCGATCAGCCGCGACCAACTGTTGACGCCGGCGCGGAGGGCGACGAGGTCGTCAGCGACGACCCGAACGCGGACCGCGTCGCCGTCGCGGGAGACGGTCGCGGCCGAGCGCGCGTCGTCGATCTCGCCGATTTCGGGGGCGAGCGCGTCGTCGACGAGGCGTGCGCGCCGCTCGGAGGGGTACTGAAACGAAAGCACCGTCTCGTGTGCGCGGGGTCCCGTCACGATCGCTATCGGGCCCGGACGCCTACTCGACGTTGACTTCCTTCATGCCGCCGCCGCGCTCTTTTAAGAGGACGCGGTGGCCGCAGTACGGGCAGCGCACGCCGCCGTACTCGTCGAGGGTGACGTCGCGCTTACAGCGGGAGCACTTGTAACTCATCGCGGCTATTCCTCGTCGGCGAGCGCGGCGCGGATGGAGCGGCGGACGGTGCGGCCACCGGGCGTCTCGGGGCGGTACGCCCCGCCGGTGAACGTCTCGCCGGTCTCTTCGTTGACCCAGATGCCGGTGCCCACGCGCTTGACGTCGTCGCCGTCGACGGTCGCGCTGCGCATCTCCTCTTCGATGTCCTGGACCCGCTTGCGGGAGACCCGGCCGTAGCGAGCGCCGAATCGGCCCGCGCTGCCGGTGCTTCGTGCCTTGTCCTCAGCCATAGTGAGTCCGTCTACCGCCAGCGTGGGTAAAAAGGCTACGAGTCGGGGGCGCCAAGTCACGGCCGGCGCCGCTGTCGAGGGGCGGCTCCCAGGCGACCTCGCCGACGCGTTTATTTTTCCCGTTCCCGGAGCGTCGCGTATGTACCGCCGCGGACACGTCGGGCTCGGCCTCCTCGCGTACGCGCCGGTAGCGAGCCTCACCCTCCGGAGCGGCGAACCCGGACTGGCGCTGGTCGGCGTCGCCATCGCGGTCGCGTTCGCGACCCTCCCGGACGTCGACGAGCGCCTCCCGCTTCCGCACCGCGGCCCGACGCACACGATCGCGTTCGTCGTCGCCGGCGGCGGCCTGGTGGGTACCGCAAGCGTCCCGGTCGTCGCCGCTAGCGGGTCGCTCCCGACGTGGACCCCGGTTTTCGCCGGCGTCGTGACGGCCGCGACCCTCGGATCGCACCTCGCCGGCGACGTGATCACGCCGATGGGGATCCGCCCGTTTCGCCCCCTCTCGGACGCCCACTTCACGCTCGACGTGACGCCGGCAGCGGATCCCCGAGCGAACCGGCTCTTCCTCGGGGCCGGCGTCGTCGCCCTCGCGCTTTCGGTCGGTCTCTCTGTCGGACTCCCGAGTTGATCTCGCGTCGGTATCGGGGAGGCCGTCCGGGCCGTCCGGGCCGGTCTTCCTCGCCCGATATTCCTCACGAACGTTCGCTCGCTCCCGGCTCAACCGTGTGTCTTTTTGCGGCCGTACGCTGAATCCGGCGATATGCGCAACGCCAAAATCGTCTGTACGATCGGTCCCGCGTCCGACGACCGGGACACGATCCGCGGCCTCGCGGAGGCGGGGATGTCCGTCGTTCGGCTGAACGCCAGCCACGGCACGACGGCCCACCGCGAGGAGGTCATCGAGCGGGCCCGCGCGGTCGACGAGGCCATGAAGGACCCGCTCGCGGTGATGGTCGACCTGAAGGGTCCGGAGGTCCGGACCGCCGAGATCGACGAGCCGATCGCGATCGCCGAGGGGTCCGAGGTGACGTTCGTCGAGGGCGACGACGCCACTCCCGAGCGCGTCGGACTCACCCACTCGATCGCGGCGGCCGGATCCGGGGACACGGTCCTCCTCGACGACGGCCGGATCGAGTGTCGCGTCGAGCGCGTCGAGGGCGAGTCGGTCGTCGCGACGGTCGTCTCCGGCGGCCAGCTCAGCTCCCGGAAAGGCGTGAACCTGCCGGGCGTCGCGATCGACGTCGACCTCATCACGGCGGAAGACGAGGCCGAACTCGATCTCGCCGCCCGAGCGGACGCGGACTTCGTCGCGGCCTCCTTCGTGCGAAACGCCGAGGACGTCTATCAGATAGCCGACGAGCTGGAGGCGCGCGGCGGCGACGACATCCCGGTCATCGCGAAGATCGAACGGGCCGGCGCGGTCGACAACCTCGACGGGATCGTCGACGCCGCGGACGGCGTGATGGTCGCCCGCGGCGACCTCGGCGTGGAGTGCCCGCTCGAGGACGTGCCGGTGATCCAAAAGCGGATCATCCGCAAGTGCGTCAACGCGGGCGTCCCCGTCATCACGGCGACGGAGATGCTCGACTCGATGGTCACGTCCCGCCGCCCGACCCGGGCGGAGGCCTCCGACGTGGCGAACGCGGTCCTCGACGGGACCGACGCGGTGATGCTGTCCGGCGAGACCGCCATCGGCGACGACCCCGTCAACGTGGTGGAGACGATGGACCGGATCGTGCGGCAGGTCGAGTCGAGCGACGAGTACGCCGAGACGCGCGAACAGCGCGTCCCGGCCGCGGCGGAGGGGTCGCGGACCGAGGCGCTCGCGCGCTCGGCCCGCTACCTCGCGCGCGACATCGGCGCCTCGACGGTCGTCGCGGTCTCGGAGTCGGGCTACACCGCCCGCAAGACCGCGATGTTCCGGCCGGGCGTTCCCGTCGTCGCGACGACGCCCGACGACCGCGTCCGCCGACAGCTCGCGCTCTCGTGGGGCGTCAGACCGGTCCTGACGGAGTACGCCCGCGACATGGAGACGATCCTCGACAACGCGGTCGACGCCGCGCTCGACACCGGCGGGGCCGCCTCCGGGGACACGCTCGTCGTGCTCTCCGGGATGCTGACCGAGTTCGAGGGGACGAACACGACGAACACGCTCAAGGTCCACGTCGCCGCCGAGACCCTCGTGACGGGCAAGGCGGTCGTCGCCGGCCGGATCGCGGCGCCGGTCTACCGCAGCGCCGACGGAGACCTGAGCGACCTCCCCGAGGGGTCGATCGTCGCGCTCGGGCCCGGCTTCGAAGGCGAGTTCTCGGGCGATCTGGACGCGGTGGCCGGGATCATCGACGCCCGCGAGGGGATGACCGGCTACCCGGCTGTCGTCGCCCGCGAACTCGGCGTGCCGATGGTCTCGGGCGCGCAGCTGCCCGAGAACGTGGGCGACGGCACCGTGGTGACCCTCGACGGCGAGCGAGGGATCGTCTACGACGGCGACGTGATCGCGGCGGCACAGCAGCGATAGCTCGTCACGAAACCGGCCACGCGGCCCGGCCACAGAGCCGCTGACCGGCCCTGGAACCGAATCGGACCGAGATCGACGACCACCCGCCAGTCATTTACCGTCGAATCGCGTAGCGCCGGCCATGAGCCGCGAAGACGACGGCGACGGAGACACGCGCAGCCGGGCCAACCGGACCCGGAGCGCCGCCGCCGATGACGACGAGCGCCAGTGGCGGTTCGCCGTCGACGACGTCGGCCCCGACGGCATCGTCGAGGACACGGGGACGCCCGAGACGGAGCCGATCGAACCCGGCTCGATCGACGCCGAACACGCCGCCTTCGTCGTGCTCGGGGTCGTGCTCACCGTGGTCGTGCTGCTGTTCGGGTTCTGAGGGAGTCGCGCCGCGGTGGCGGGCCGCACCATAACTTATCACCACGCGGCCGTACCTCCGGACATGGACGTGCTCTTGCAGTCCGGGCTGTTGGCACCCGACACCCTCCCCCTCCTGCTGTTGACGGCCGGGTTGCTGCTCTCGATGGCGGAGGCGCTCGCCCCGGGAGCGAACTTCATCGTCATCGGAATCGCGCTGATCGGGGCCGGACTCGGCGGGCTCCTGTTGGCGTCGCTGGGCGTCACCGGTGCGGTTCTCACGGTGATAATGGCGCTGTTGACGCTCGTCTTCGGCGCGGTCGCCTTCTACGGCTACCACGAGTTCGACCTGTACGGCGGGAAGGGACAGCGACAGACGAGCGACAGCGACGCGCTGAAGGGGAAGACCGGCACCGTGACGGAGCCGGTGACGCCCGCGGGCGGGGAGGTGAAACTCTCCGGCGGCGGGTTCAACCCCTACTACTCCGCGCGCTCGATCGAGGGGACGATCGCCGAGGGCGAGGAGGTGATGGTCGTCAACCCCGGCGGCGGCAACGTCGTCACCGTGGAATCGATGGGGTACGTCGAGGACGACATCGACAAGGAACTCGCCGCGGACAGAGCGCGCAAGCAGGCACAGGAGGCTGCGGGCGAGACAGACGAGACGGACGCGACGGGCGACGCCGACCGAGAGACCGAGGACGACGCCGATCTGGAGACCGAAACCGAAACCGAACGCGAGTGACAGCGAGACGCGGCGTCGTGCGGCGCTGCTCGGCACCGGCGAGTACGACGCTAGCACGATCGATGCGGCCGGCGTGGCGGCTCCCTCGGTACCCGTCCTGCGACACATTCGGGAGCTTTTAGCCCACCCGCCGACGCGATTCCGACATGATCCTGTCGGACGCCGACATCCTCGACCGCCTCGCGGACGGGGATCTCGTCATCGAGCCGTTGGCAGACGTCGATCAGCAGGTCCAGCCCGCGAGCGTCGACCTGCGCCTCGGCGAGCGATTCCTGGAGTTCCAGCGCACCAACATCCCGTGTATCCACCCGACCGAGGCCGACGAGGTCGGCGAGTACGTCACGGAGACGACCGTCTCGGAGGGAGACGAGTTCATCCTCCACCCGGGCGACTTCGTGCTCGGGACGACGACGGAGCGCGTCGAGATCCCCGACGACCTCGTCGCACACGTCGAGGGTCGGTCGTCGCTCGGTCGGCTCGCGATCGTCGTGCACGCGACCGCCGGGCTGTGCGATCCGGGGTATCACGGACAGATCACGCTCGAGCTCTCCAACCTCGGCACCGCGCCCGTCGCGCTCTCGCCGGGGATGCGCGTCTCCCAGCTCACCTTCACAGAGCTCAAGTCGCCCGCGGATCGCCCCTACGGCGCGGAACGCGGCTCGAAGTATCAGGACCAGGACGGGCCGCAGGCGTCCCGGATCGGCTCCGATCCGGAGTTCGACGGCGGTGACGACGGCGACGGCGGCGACGGCGGTGGAGTCGAGCCGTGAAGTTCATCGAGGAGGTCGTCGTCGACGAGTTCCTCCCCACCGTTCGCTCGATGCTGGCGGAGGACCTCCGCGACCGCGGCTTCACCCAGCGAGAGGTCGCCGACGCGCTCGGCATCTCCCAGTCGGCGGTGTCGAAGTACGCCCACGGCGACGTGGCTCGCCACGAGCGGGTCGTCGCCGACGAGCGCGTCCGCGACCTCGTCGAGCGCGTGGGCGAAGGGCTCGCCGACGGCGACCTGAGTCCGATCGCGGCGCTCGTCGAGATCGAGGTGCTGATCCGCCAGTTGGAGGACGGGGACCTGCTCGCCGACCTTCACGAGGAGGCGATGCCCGCGCTCGCCGACGCCGACGTGGAGTTCTCCGTCCACGACCCGGACAGCGGGCTCCGCGAGCGCGAGCGCGTCCTCGGCTCGGTCCGTCGCGGCCTCCGGACGCTGACGAACGCCTCGGGGTTCGCCGCGCTCATCCCCAACGTCGGGGCGAACGTCGCCGAGTGTCTCGCCGGCGCCCGGACCGTCGACGACGTGGCGGCGGTGCCCGGGCGGCTCGTCGACGTGAAGGGGCAGGCGATGGTGCCCGGCGAGCCGGAGTTCGGCGTGAGCGAGTACGTCGCCACGGTGCTGCTCGCCGCCCGCGCCGCCGGTGTGACCGCCCGCGGCGCGGTGAACGTCCGCTACGACCCCGAGACGATCGAGCG
The DNA here is from genome assembly GCF_000336995.1 of Halorubrum aidingense JCM 13560. Taxonomy (GTDB): domain Archaea; phylum Halobacteriota; class Halobacteria; order Halobacteriales; family Haloferacaceae; genus Halorubrum; species Halorubrum aidingense. The sequence goes on from NZ_AOJI01000012.1 coordinate 53,474, forward strand.
GCTCGGCGCGTCGCACCCGACCGTCGAGTTCGACCCCGAACGGCCGACGCGGGAGGCCGTCGCCGCCGCCATCGACGAGGCGGACCTCGACGGCGATTCCGACGCGCTCGTCCTCTATCAGACCGGCGCGGTCGGGATCGAGCCGATCGTGTACGTGCTCGCGCCGACGGCGGCCGACGCGGCGGCGATCGTTCGAGACATCGTCTGAGGGCTACTCGGTTGACCGAGTGTCGCCGAACGTCGGATCTACCGTCCGTCCACGTCGGCGCCGGTGATCTCGAACCTTCCGCCACCGATGAGAAACCGGACGGCCCGGAACCAGCGGGCTTTAGGCCCGATCGACCGACACACGACATACACACCGCATGAGCCACGAGGACTTCCCTACGGACGACCCGGCGGTGGTGACCTGTGGACTGCCGTACGCCAACGGCGACCTCCACATCGGCCACCTGCGCACCTACGTCGGCGGCGACGTGTACAGCCGCGCGCTCGAACGACTCGGCCAGCAGACGGCGTTCGTCTCCGGCTCCGACATGCACGGGACGCCCGTCGCGGTCAACGCCGAACAGGCCGGCGTCTCCCCCGAATCGTTCGCGCTCGACTGGCACGAGCAGTACGCCGCGACGTTCCCGAAGTTCAACGTCGAGTTCGACAACTACGGGCACACCCACGACGAGACGAACACCGCGGTCACCCAACAGCTCGTCAGTGACCTCGAGTCGGCCGGCCACGTCTACGAGAAGGAGATCATGGTCGCGTACGACCCGGTCGACGACCAGTACCTCCCCGACCGGTACGTCGAAGGGACGTGCCCGTACTGCGGCGCGCACGCCCGCGGCGACGAGTGCGACGAGGGGTGCCAGCGCCACCTCGAACCCGGCGAGGTCGAAGATCCCGAGTCGACGATCACCGGCAACCCCGCCGAGTACCGCGAGCGCACTCACAAGTTCTTCGCGGTCTCCGAGTTCTCCGAGTACCTCTCCGGCTTCCTCGACCGGCTCGAAGGCACCTCGAACGCCCGGAACCAGCCCCGCGAGTGGATCGAACAGGGGCTCCAAGACTGGTGTATCACCCGGGACATGGACTGGGGGATCGACTATCCGGGAGAGAACCCGCAGGACCTCGTCTTATACGTCTGGGTCGACGCTCCGATCGAGTACATCTCCTCGACGAAGCAGTACACCGAACGCGTCGGCGCCGACGCCTTCGATTGGGAGGCCGCGTGGAAAGAGGGCGCGAGCGACGACCACCCCGAGGGCGGCGAGATCGTCCACGTGATCGGCCGCGACATCATCCAGCACCACACGATATTCTGGCCCGCGATGCTGGAGGCGACCGATCACACCGAACCCCGCGCCGTCATGGCGAGCGGGTTCGTCACCCTCGGCGGCAAGGGCTTCTCCACCAGCCGCGACCGCGCCGTCTGGGCCGACGAGTACCTCGACGAGGGGTTCCACCCCGACCCGCTGCGCTACTACCTCGCGACGAACGGCGGGTTCCAACAGGACGTGGACTTCTCGTGGGAGAAGTTCCGCGACCGCGTGAACACCGAGCTGGTCGGCACCGTCGGCAACTTCCTCTACCGCTCGCTCCTCTTCGCGCACCGCAACTACGACGCGGCGCCCATCGCGGACGCCACCACCGACGAGGTCGCGGAGCGGATCGACGAGGCGATCGCCGACGTCGAGGCCGCCGTCAACGACTACTCCGTGCGCGCGCTCGGCGACGCTGTCACGAACCTCGCCCGGTTCGGCAACGAGTACATCCAGCGCAGCGAGCCGTGGAACCTCGTCGACGACGACCCCGAGGAGGCCGCGCGGGTCATCCACGACTGCGTCGCGATCGCGAAGGCGATCGCGGTCCTCTTCGAGCCGATCGCCCCGGAGAAGTGCGAGCGGCTCTGGAACCAGCTCGGCGAGGACGGCTCCGTCCACGACGTGACCGTCGAAGCGGCCCGCGAGGAGCCCGCCGGCGACCTCGCGGAGCCGACGGAGCTGTTCGAGAAGATCGAGGACGACCGCGTCGAGGAGCTGAACGAGAAGCTCGAAGCCCGCGTCGCCGAGGCGGAGGCGGGCGGAGAAGGCGACGGCGACACAACCGACGACGACACAACTGACGACGACGCAGACGACACCATGACCGACGACGACTCCACCGACATCGACCCCCTCAGCGACGACCGCATCAGCTTCGACCAGTTCCAGGACCTCGACATCCGGATCGGCCGGATCGAGGAGGCGGAAGGGATCGAGGGTGCCGACGACCTCCTGAAGCTCCGCGTCGACCTCGGCGCGGAGACGCGGACCATCGTCGCGGGGCTCAAACAGCTCCACGACGTCGACGACCTCCCCGGCACGAAGGTCGTCGTGCTCGCGAACATGGAGAAGGCCGAACTGTTCGGCGTCGAGTCGAACGGGATGGTGCTGGCCGCCGGCGAGGAGGCCGACCTCCTCACGACCTACGAGGACGCCGGGCCCGGCACGAAGGTGAAGTGAGGGGCGGTGCGGCCGATGCGGCCGCCCCGCGGTGAAGCGGTTCAGGCCGCCCCGCGGTGAAGCGATTCAGGCCGTCATCCCCGTCTCAGATCCTGTTCCCGACTCAGGCGTCCAGCACTTCGATCAGGTTGCCGTCCGGGTCCCTGACGAACAGCACCGTGGTGCCGCTCGCGGTCGTCCGCGGCGGCGATAGCGTCTCGACGCCCTCGTCGAGAGTAGTATAAAAATCGTCCACGTCGTCGACCGACAGCCCGAGGTGAGTCGCTCCCGGTCGGTTCAGCTCCGGGTCGGGCGTCTTCTCCCCCGCCGGCTCGTACGCGACGAGTTCGACGATCGCGTCGCCCGCGTCGAGATGCGCGAACTCGGCTTCCGCGCCCGCGACGTCGACCGCTTCCGCAAAGGCCTCGCCGCCGACGGCGAACTCGGCGACGACCTCGAGGCCGAACGTCTCGGTATAAAAGTCGACGGCGCGGTCGAGGTCGGAGACGGTGATACCGACGTGGTGCGCGGTGAGATCGGACATGGGTAGCCTCTCGCTCGGGGTCAAAAAACGGTGTCGACGACGCGGTGCGGGCCGACGGTAACGCGGAACGCGTGACCGAAACGCCCATTCGGCGCCCGCGCGACCTCCACGCATGCACGTCGTCGTCAACGCCGCCCAGAGCGTCGACGGGAAGCTCGCGACCCGCCGCCGCGAACAGCTCCGGATCTCCGGCCCGGAGGACTTCGACCGCGTCGACCGCGTCCGGGCCGCCGCGGACGCGGTGCTGGTGGGCGTGGGCACCGTCCTCGCCGACGACCCGCACCTCACGCTCGACGAGGAGGACCGCCGGGTCCAACGGCTCCGGAACGGTCGCGAAGGCAACCCCGCCCGCGTCGTCGTCGACTCGACCGGACGGACGCCGACGGACGCTCGGATCCTCGACGACGCGGCGACGACCTACCTGCTCGTCTCCGAGGCGGCTCCCGCCGACCGTCGCGAGGAGCTGCGCGCGGCCGGCGCTGAGGTGATCGTCGCCGGCGCGGAGCGCGTCGACCTCGCGGCGGGAGTCGAGGAACTGGCCGAGCGCGACGTCGACCGTCTGATGGTCGAGGGCGGCGGCGAGATTATCTACTCCTGTTTCGCCGCCGGCGTCGTCGACGAGCTCCACGTGTACGTGGGATCGATGGTGATCGGCGGGCGAGACGCGCCGACGCTCGCCGACGGCGACGGGTTCGTGGAGGCGTTCCCGCGGCTCGATCTGGTCGGCACCGAACGGCTCGACGACGGGGTCGTGCTCTCCTACGAGGTCGCCTGAGACGCGTCCGCCGCCGATTCACAGCGATAACCGCTGACTCACAGCTCGATAGCCGACCCACTGCCGTAGCCGTCGATCCGCGGTCGACCCCGCCGATCCGCGAGCGGCGCGGTCGGTCGGGGACGTGGCTCTCCGGTTGTGAACGTTTCACATTACGGTCATACGTCCCAATAGGTGTGTGACAACTCAACACGGATCGGCCGGTATACGGTCCGTGCTACCGGGTTCCACCCGATTCACCGAAGTATTTATATGTCGGCCTGTGGTAGGATTTGGTACCAGAACGCCTCCGGCGCTGGTGGAATCGCACGCTGAAATGAACGGGAGCTCTTGTGAACGGCCCCACACACGACGGCGAGCGTTCGCCACATCCGGAGCGGTGATGGAGAGATAAAAAATGGTAACGAAAGAAGAAGTCATCGAGCAGTACGAGATCGAGGCGATGGACGAAGCGGACAACGTGGACCTTTCTGAGGACGACCTTGAAAACGGGTCGAAAGGACAGCTCATCAAACGAGCCGGTCAGCTGCGCGACCGGCGGAACGAGCTGAACCAGATGGCCAGCGAGCGCGCGTCGAAGCGCGACGACCTCAACGCGAAGACGCGCGAGAAGGTCGACGAGGCCCAGGAACACCGCGAGAAGCGCGACGAGCTCAACGAGCAGGTCCAGGAGCACAAGGACAAGCGGAACGAGCTCAACGCCGAGGCCAACGAGCTGTTCGACGAGGTCGAGGACCTCAAACAGGACATGGAACTCGGCTCCGGCAAGTCCATCGAGGAGCTCAAAGAGGAGATCGAAGACCTCGAGTTCCGTCAGCAGACGGAGGTGCTCGACGCCGACGACGAGCGCGAGCTCATCGAGAAGATCGACGACAAACGCGAGAAGCTCGCCGAGAAGAAGGACAAGGTCGACGACACGAGCGAGCTCGACGACCTCGTCGAGGAGGCCGAAGAGGTTCGCTCCGAAGCGTCCCAGCACCACCAGAAGGTGACGGAGCTCGCCGACAAGGCCCAGGAGCACCACAACCAGATGATCGAGGCCTACCGCGAGGCCGACGACATCCGCGACGAGGCCGACGAGATGCACGAGCTGTTCGTCGAGGCCCAAGAGGCCGCCGACCAGCACCACGAGGACTTCGTGCGCGTCCAGAAGCGCCTGCGCGAGCTCGACAAGGAAGAGGAGCGCGAGCGCAAGGACGAGCGCGCCGAGAAGCGCGAGGAGGAGAAAGAGGAGGCCGAGGAGATCTACCAGAAGTTCAAGGAGGGCGAGACGCTCGACACCGAGGACCTGATGAAGCTGCAGAAGACCGGCCTGCTGTAAGTCCGGACACGCGATTTTCTCGGTTTTGCGGTTTTCACCGACCAACGCACGAGAGCGACGGCGATCGCGACTCGACGACGATCGCGATTCGACGAGGATCGCGATTCGGCGGCGATCGGGTGACGGCGATCGCGGGACGGTGATCGGGTGACGGCGATCGCGGTACCGGCGCCGATCAAGCACCGTCGACGTCGCCGTCAGCGACAGCTTATAAGCGGCCGCGCCATCAATCGACGGTATGGAACACGACGCGCGTTCGAACGGACGGAACCTTTTCGCGGCCGCCATGGTGGGCGCGGCCACGGCGTTCGCAGGCACGCGACTCGTCGCTCGACTCACCCGCGGCCGGTTCGGCGACGACGAGGCGTACAACGTCGCGAAGGTGTCGGTGTCGGGGCCGATCGCTCGCGACAAGGGCCGACCGTCGCCGCTCTCCAGGCCGGGCGGTCCGACCGCCGACGACGTCGTCGAACAGATCGAGGCGGCGGACGAGGACGAGGACGTGGAGGCGCTCGTCGTCGAGCTCAACACCCCCGGCGGCGAGGTGCTCCCGAGCGACGACATCCGGCGCGCCGCGGCCGCGTTCGACGGCCCGACGGTCGCGTACGCGACCGACCTGTGCGCGTCCGGCGGCTACTGGATCGCGAGCGGCTGCGACGAGCTGTGGGCGCGCGACGCGAGCCTCGTCGGCTCCATCGGCGTCGTCGGCTCCCGCCCGAACGCGGCCGGCCTCGCGGACAAGCTCGGTATCTCCTACGAGCAGTTCACGGCCGGCGAGTACAAGGACGCGGGGGTCCCGCTGCGCGAGATCGAGGACGACGAGCGCGAGTACCTGCAGGGGATCATCGACGGCTACTACGAGCAGTTCGTCGAGACCGTCAGCGAGGGCCGCGACATGGACCCCGAGGCGGTCCGCGAGACGGAGGCCCGCGTCTACCTCGGCACCGACGCCTTGGAGCTCGGACTCGTCGACGAGCTCGGCACCGAAGACGACGTCGAGGACCGGCTCGAATCGCTGATCGGTGCGGAGCCCGAGGTCCGCGAGTTCACGCCCGAACGCGGGCTGGCGGAGCGGCTCGGGATCGGCACCGAGCGGGTCGCGTTCGCCGCCGGCAGCGGCGTCGCGAGCGTGTTCGCGGACGACGGCGGAGACGTCGACGTCGAACTGCGCTAGGCCGGCCGGGCGCCGGACCGGTCGCCGGATCGGCCGCCCGATCAGCACGCGACGCGTCGATCCCCGGCGACGGGGAGCTTTTTATTCGGTCGGATAGTGAGTCGAGGTGTGACGACGCTGGTCATCTGTATCGATCGCTCGGGGGCGATCGGCCGGGCCACCAACGTCCCGATGCCGGTCGCCGGCTGGGAGGCGGTCCGGTCGCTCGTCACAGACGCCGGGCTCAGCGACCCGGAGGACGCCAGCGTCAACTGTCTGCTCGAATCCCTGCGCGTCGCGCGCGACCTCCGTGACGAGCGCGAGGAGTCGGTCGTCGCGGTGGTCTCCGCCGAGAGCGAGTCCGCGATCGGTGCCGACCGGTCGATCGCCGCCCAGCTCGATGACCTCGTCGACCGGTACGACCCGCGCGCCGCGATCGTCGTGGTCGACTCCGCCGAGGACGAGCAGGTGCTCCCGATCGTGGAGTCGCGGATGCCGGTCGACTCGGTCGACCGCGTCGTCGTCCGACAGGCCCGCGACATCGAGTCGACGTACTACCTGCTCAAGCAGTTCCTCGCCGACGAGCAGCTCCGCTCGACGATTCTCGTCCCCTTCGGGACCGCGCTCCTCCTCTTGCCCGTGTTGTTCTACTACTTTTCGGCGGGGACGGCGGTCGCGGGCGTGGCGGGACTGCTCGGCGCCGCGCTCCTGTACAAGGGGCTCGCGATCGACCGATTCGTCGCCGGCATGCCCGAACGGATCCGGGAGGCGCTGTACGCCGGGCAGGTCTCGATCGTGACGTACGTCGTCGCGGGCGGGCTCACGCTCGTCGGCGGCTTCTTCGGCGTGCTGGCCGCCTCCGAACTCGGCGCCGACGCCCCTCGGATCGTCGAGGTCATGGAGTTCACGTACGCGGCGGTGCCGTGGTTCGCGATCGCGGGCGTGACCGCGGCCGTCGGGCGCCTCCTCGACGAACTGATCCGCGACGAGGGGATCCGAACGCCGTACCTCAACCTCCCGTTCGTCATCGCCGCCGTCGCGCTCGTCGTCCGCGGGTTCGCGGGCTACTTCCTCGCGCAGGAGGCGATCCTCGACCCGCTCGAAATGATGGGCGTCGTCGTGAGTCCCGTCGAGCGGCTCGCCGCGTTCATCGTCGCGGGGATCGTCGTCTCGCTCGTCGGCGTCAAACTCGCCAGCGACGTGGGGACGGAGACGCTCGAGGACGTCATCGACACTGACCGCGGCGCCGACGGGAAGTGACCGCGACCGCGCCCAAGTATCGCGACCGCGCCGCTTTTGTCGCTCGCGGTCGCGTGAGCGCTCATGGACGTGTACGGACTGATCGGGAACCCGGTCGGCCACTCGCTGTCGCCGCCGCTGCACGAGGCCGCTTACGAGACGCTCGGAATCGACGCGCGCTACGTGACCTTCGAGCCGGATGCCGACGGCGCCGTCGAGGCGATCGAGGGCGCCGCCGCGCTCGGCGTCGCCGGGCTCAACGTCACGATCCCGTTCAAGCGGGACGTCGTCGACGCAGTCGACGCCGACCCCCTCGCCGAGCGGATCGGCGCGGTCAACACGGTCGACTTCGGGGCGGTCGCCGACGGGAGCGCCGGCGGGAGCGGCGACGGCGCCGCCGCCGACCGCCCCCGCGGCTACAACACCGACGCGGCCGGCGTCACGCGGGCGTTCGAGCACCACGACGTCGCGCTCGACGGCGCGGACGCGGTCGTCGTCGGCGCGGGCGGCGCGGGCCGCGCGGCGGCGTTCGCGCTGGCCGACGCCGGCGCGACCGTCCACGTCGCGAACCGGACCGCCGAGCGGGCCGTCTCGCTCGCGGCCGACGTACCGGACGCGACCGGTGGCGGGCTCGGCGACGTGGGAGAGCGCCTCGCCGTCGCCGACGTGCTCGTGAACGCGACCAGCGTCGGGATGGACGACCCGGAGTCGACGCCGGTGTCGGCCGCGCACCTCCACGGCGACTTGGCCGTGCTCGACGCGGTGTACGCGCCGATCGAAACGCGGCTCTTACGGGAGGCGGCCGCCGCGGGCGCGACGACCGTCGACGGGGCGTGGATGCTGCTGTTTCAGGGCGTCGAGGCGTTCGAGATATGGACGGGCGAGGACGCGCCCGTCGAGGCGATGAACGCGGCGCTGCGGGCGGAACTGGCGTGAGAGAACCGTCGCGAAGACCCGCGAGCTAGTTATAAGAGCGTCGGGCTCGCGAGCAACCCGGCCGTGAGCAGGAGGACGACGGAGAGCCCGGCGGCGCCGTAGAAGAACGGTTTCGCGTCGCGTGCGGGTTCGCGTAGCTTCCCGGCGTCGACGCCCGAGAGCAGCTTTCCGCTCGCGACCTCGACGAGACCGGTGATGACGAACCAGAGCGCGAGCATCGTCAACACGAGGTGGCCCCGGCCGCTGCCGGTGAGCGACTCGAACGTGTACAGCGTCCCGGCCATGTGGCCGCCGGAGGCGACGAAGGCGACTGCGGCGATGCGGGTGATCCACCGGAGTCGGCCGACGATTCCGGCGAGCGCGTCGCCGCCGATATCGCCGCGAAGCGCCGACGGGAGCACGGCCACCGCGACGAACAACACGCTGCCGGTCCAGAGCACTGCGAAGGCGACGTGGACCGACCACATCACCGGATTGAGAACGTCCATATCTACCGATCGGTCCGGCGACACTTATAAGCCGGCGAGACGACGGCGTCGCCGTCGGCCGCTTCGTGGCAACGGGGCGAGGCGATATCTCGACAGGCCGACGGTTTTTAAATATCTCGCGCGTTTACCGGGGGATAATGGCCCTACTGCAGAAGATCAAAGAGAAACTCGGATTCGGTACTGGCGGCGATGACTCCGGATCCGGCGGCGGAGAGACGACGGTAACCGTCGAACACGGCACGGCAGACGACGCCGACGACACGCCGGTCAGCACGGAAGCGAGTGGCGTCGAGACCGCGGAGCCGGACGCGTCGGAGTCAGAAGCGCTGGAGCCGGACGCGTCGGAGCCGGCGGACGAGGCCGACGTCGCTGACGAGACCGGCGTCGCTGACGAGAGCGATGCCGACGACGACGTCGACATCGACGACACCGACGACGAGGAGGACAGCGTCGTTGTCGAGGACGCAGAGAGCGACGGCGAGGCGGTCGCGGTCGACGAAGACGATGACGCAGCGATCGGGGACGACGGCACGGCTGTCGAGGGGTTAGAGGACGAGAGCGGGGACGACGAAGACGCTCACGAGGCGGAAGCCGACTCCGAGACATTGGATTCCGAAGACGGCGGCGCCGTCCCGAGCGACGAGGGCACTCCGGTCGAGCAGATCAAGGGCATCGGCCCGGCGTACGCCGAACGGCTCGCCGAAATCGACATCCACAGCGTCGAGGAACTCGCCGCGGCCGACGCGACGGCGGTCGCCGAGGGAACCAGCGTCGGCGAGAGCCGCGCCGCGACGTGGATCGATCGGGCACGGGAGTTCTGACGCGAACGGCGCGGACCGTCGGGCGTTACTGACTGACTGACCGCCACCGCCGCTGACCGACCGGCGGTGCCGCTGACCGGGCGACGGCGGACCCCCGACCGCAACTGTTTCGTCGCCGCCGCCGAACCGTCTCCCATGCAGCGATCGGCACACACCGACCGAGACCGGTTCCGCGAGGTCGCCGCCGCGGCGCCGGCGGGCGCCCGCGTCCCGGTCGAGGTCCGGGTCGCCGTCGACGACCCGTTCGCGGCCTACAAGCGGGCCCGAGACGGTCCGGGCGGCTTCTTTTACGAGACCACCGGCGGGCAACCCGGGTGGGGGTACTTCGGCGTCGACCCCGTCGAGCGGCTCACCGTCTCGAACGACGCGGTCGTCGCTCGCGCGAGCGCCCCCGGAGGCGACTACCGTCGCCCGAGCCCGACGCTCGCGGCGCTCGAGGGCCTCGTCGACGGCGAGGCCCTCCGGCGGGGCGACTGCGACGTGCCGTACCCCTGCGGCGCGTTCGGCTGGCTCTCCTACGACGCCGCCCGCGAGCTAGAGGCGTTCCCGCCGGCCGCGCCCGACGGGCCGGGAGCCGTCGACGACCGCGGGCTCCCCCGGCTACAGATCGGCGTCTTCGACCGGGTCGCGGCCTGGGAGTGCCCGATTCCGGACGCGGGGGACGCGGAGGACGCCGAAGGCGGCGGCTCGCCGGTCACCCTCCGCGTGACCGCCTGTCCGCGGGTGCCGGGCGGACTCGACGGCCCGAACGCCGACCGCGACGCGCTCGATGCGCTGTTCGAGGCGGGCGTCGAGCGGGCGACCGATCTCGTCGACCGCATCGAGACGGGGGACCCGGACACCGGTCCGGCGCCCGCCCCAGACGCGTCGACGGCGACGTTCGAGAGCGATGTGGGGCGAGACGGGTACGCGGAGGCGGTTCGACGGGTGAAAGCGGAGATCCGCGAGGGCGACACCTTTCAGGCGAACGTCTCACAGCGGCTGCGGGCGCCGGCGGCGGTCCACCCGGTCGCGGCCTACGACGCGCTGCGAGCGGTGAACCCCGCGCCGTACTCGGGGCTCGTGGAGTTCGCGCGCGGCGGGTCCGGCGCCGACCTCGTGAGCGCGAGCCCGGAGCTACTGCTCGAGCGGATCCCCTCCGACGGCGAGGCGGGGGGCAACGAGGCGGCCGATGGCGACGGCGACGACCCCGGCGACTGCGGCGACCGCGGTGCCCGCCTCGTTACGGAGCCGATCGCGGGGACCCGCCCGCGCGGGGAGACGCCGGCGGCGGACGCGGCCTTGGAGGCGGAGCTGACCGGCGACGCGAAGGAGCGCGCCGAGCACGCGATGTTAGTCGACCTCGAACGCAACGACCTCGGGAAGGTCTCTCGGTTCGGCACGGTCGACGTGACGGAGTACCGCCGCGTCGACCGGTACAGCGAGGTGATGCACCTCGTGAGCCTCGTCGAGGGCGAGGCGCGCCCGGACGTCGGGCTCGCGGACGCGGTCGCCGCGTGCTTCCCGGGCGGGACGATCACGGGCGCGCCCAAGCCGCGGACGATGGCGATCATCGACGAGTTGGAGGCGACGCGGCGCGGCCCCTACACCGGCTCGATGCTCGCGGCGGGGTTCGACGGACGCGCGACGCTCAACATCGTCATCCGGACGCTGGTCCGGCGCGCGGACGAGTACCACCTGCGCGTCGGTGCCGGGATCGTCCACGACTCCGATCCGGACGCCGAGTACGAGGAGACGCTCGCGAAGGCGCGCGCGCTCGTGACCGCGATCGACGAGGCGCTCGCGGCCGGCGAGATGGCCGTCGACGGCCGGGAGGCGACCGATGACTGATCGAGCCGACCGAAACCGCGTCGCCGACTCCACCGGCGACTCCACCGGCGACTCCATCGACGACGCCGTTGGAGATTCCACCGAAGCGGGGTGGCGCCCCGGCGTCGGCGACTCGGACGCCCGGATCCTCGTCGTCGACAACTACGACTCGTTCGCGTACAACCTCGTCCAGTACGTCGGCGAGGTCGCCGGGGCAGTGACGGTCCGGCGGAACGACGCGGTCGACCTGGCGGGGATCCGCGCGCTCGACCCCGACGGCGTGGTCGTCTCGCCCGGCCCGGGGACGCCCGCCGAGGCCGGCGTCTCCACGGCCGTCTTCGACCTCGACCGCCCCGTCTTCGGCGTCTGTCTCGGCCATCAGGCGATGTGCGCGAACCGCGGGAGCCGGGTCACTCACGCCCCGGAGGTCGTTCACGGGAAGCCGTCGACGATCACTCACGACGGCGCGGGCGTGTTCGCGGGGCTCCCCGACCGGCTCCGGGTCGGGCGGTACCACTCGCTGTGCGTCGAGCGCGACGACCTTGCGGACGACCTCGTCGAGACCGCCCGAACGGAGGACGAACGCGAGGTCGTCATGGGCGTCCGCCACCGCGAGAAACCCCACGTCGGCGTGCAGTTCCACCCCGAGAGCATCCTCACGCCGCGCGGGAAGGCGATGGTCGAAAACTTCGTCGCGACGTGTGAGGGCGAGCGGTGAGCCCCATGCGTGACGACGCCGACGCCGCCGACCCTTCCGAACGCGTCTACCACGTCGACGGCGACCTCGTCCCCGCGGACGAGGCGGTCGTCTCGGTCGAGGACCGCGGGTTCGCCTACGGCGATGCGGCCTTCGAGACGATGCGCGCGTACGGCGGCGATCTCTTCCGCTGGGCCGACCACGCCGACCGGCTGGCGAACACGTGCGAGACGCTCGCGTTGGACCACGGCCTGTCGGACGAAGACCTCAAACGGCGGATCGACGAGACGCTCGCCGCCAACGAGCTCGACGACGCCTACGTGAAGTGCTCGATCACCCGCGGGATCCAGCCGGGGACGCTCGACCCGCACCCCGAGGTCGACCCGACCGTGGTCGTCATCGCGAAGCCGCTCCCTCGCGGTGGCGTCGACTCCGAACCGGTATACGACGGCCCGGCCACGATTCAGACGACGAAGACCCGGAAGCCGTCGTCGCGGGCGCTGCCGGCGGACGCCAAGACCCACAACTACCTCAACGGGATCCTCGCGCGGTTGGAGCTGCGCGTGACGGGCGCCGACGAGGCGCTGATGCTCGACCCCGACGGCAACGTCGCCGAGGGCGCCACCTCGAACCTCTTTTTCGTCGACGGCACCGCGCTGAAGACCCCCTCGCTCGACGGGCCGATCCTGCCCGGCGTCACCCGCAAGACGGTGATCGAGCTCGCCGAGGAGGAGGGGATACCGGTCGAGGAGGGCACGTACGCGCCCGACGCGGTGCGAGAGGCCGACGAGGTCTTCCTGACGAACTCGACGTGGGAGATCCGACCGGTCGCGCGAGTGGACGGGATCGCGGTTGGCGGAGCAGACAGTGGGGCGGGAGGCAGTGGAGCGGGAGGCAGCGAGGCGGGAGGCGGCGCCACCGGCGACGAGGACACCGCCGGTCCGCTCACCGCCCTGCTCTCGGGGCTGTTCGATCGGCGGGTCGAAGAGCGGTACTACGACGGCGATCGCCGCTGATCCGACGGATCCGTCCACACTATTATGCCGTCAGCGGACATAGATGATGGATGGCCGACAATAAAGACGGACGAGAGAAACAGGCTGACGACGACGCTCGACGCCAGCGCGAGCGCGACATCGACGCGGAGCTGGCGCGCGGCGACGAGCCCGAACCACCGATCCCCGACTCGGAGCTCGAAGCGTTCGAGGCCGCGCTCGAATCGCTGTCGTTCCCGGAGACCGGCGCTGGGATCGTCGCGGCGGTCGGCGACCGCGAGATCGCCTCGGACTCGGGGACGCACACGGTCGCGGACCTGATTCCGGACGCCGACGTGGAGACCTTCGAGTCGCCCGCGGCGGTGCGCAAGCGAGTCCAGCGACCGACCGCCGCGGGTGCGCTGAAGCGGATCGCGGAGGCGGTGGCTGAGCTCCCGAACGAGGAGCTCGGACGCTCACAGCGCGACGCCTTCGAGCGGACGTTTCTGGAGCTGGCGGCGATCGACGCGGTCGACTACGATCAGGGGATCCGAGTCGTCGCCGACTGGACCGTCGATCAGATCCGCGAGCGCGAAGTGGTCCCCGGCTCCCGTGAGATCCGCCGACGCGCGGCGACGTACTGCCGCGACAACGGGTACGAAGTCAGCAACGACGAGTGGCTCGGGATCTAGATCGGAGCCCTCTGTGAGTCTCGTCCACGCTTCCGTCGTCACTTGAGCAGCCTTCGCCGATACTTAAAAATGGACGCGGGCGGTGGTGGCCGTGATTTATACCTGCTCGGCGGCGACGCGCCGGTGAGGCCCCGCTTCGGTCGAACGCGGAACGTTCAAACCGTCCGCTGGCCACGGACGGGTATGGACGCGGACCGCCGGATCGCCGCCGTCGAGGAGGTTCCCGAGGAGAGCACGCTGCTCGTGACGCTGCGCCCCGTCGACGCCGACGCGGTCGACGACGGCGAGGGCGACGTGGGCGAGGCCGAGGACGGCACCCCCGAAGCGGAGGCGATCCTCACGCGCGCGGCGAGCGAGATGCGCGCGTTCCGCAACTACTGTCAGCACTGGACCGACGTGCGCCTCGACAAGGACGACGGGGCGTTCGTCCGCAACGGCGAGGTGTTCTGTCAGAAACACGGCGCGACGTTCGAGGCCGACGGCGGGTACTGCAACTTCGGCCCCTGCGAGGGCGCCGTCTTGGAGCGCGTCGACGTGACCGTCGACGGCGACGCGGTGTACCTCACCGACGACGCCTACGAGTTCGTTCGCCTCGGTCCCGCCCGGCGCGACGGCGAGACGAGCGGCTCGCGGATCGACTTCACGGGGAACTGAGTTCCGGGCCGGACACGGCCGTCTTCGCGCCTGCGGCCATCGAGCGCGGCCACCGAACGCGGCCCGCGGGTGATTTTTCATTCGGATATATAGTGTTATATACCGTTCTTAGTGGTGTTTAATACCGAAACTGGCCCATACTCGGTCGTAATGGGTCGCTTCCACCCGGACGTCGAACCGCACCACCGCGAGATCGACCTCGACGAGTACGACGAGGCGTACATCGTCGGCGACGTGCACGGCTGTCCCGAGCCGCTCGACCGGCTGCTGTCGACACTCGACGTGACCGACGACGACCTCGTCGTGTTCGTCGGCGACCTCGTCCGGAAAGGCCCCGACAGCGCCGCGGTCGTCGAGCGCGTCCGCGAGTCGCCCAACATGTTCTCCGTCCGAGGGAACAACGAGGAGAAGCTGCTTCGCGGCGAGAAATCGCTCGACGGGCTGAGCGACGACGACCTCGCGTGGATCGAGTCGCTCCCGGTCGCGATCACGGTCGGGGAGAACCTCGTCGTCCACGGCGGCGTCGACCCCAGAGAGCCGCTGTCCGAGCACACTATCGACGACCTCCAGAACACTCGGTCGCTCGCGCCCGGCGGGAGCTACGACCCGCCGTACTGGTACGAGGAGTACGCCGGCCCGCCGCGGGTCTTCTTCGGACACACCGTCCTCGAGGAGCCGGTGATCTCCCAGTGGGCGATCGGACTCGACACCGGCTGTGTGTACGGCGGAACGCTGTCGGCGTACGACCTCCGGACGGAGACGATCACGTCGGTCCCGGCGCTTCGCGGCGGCGTCAACCGGAGCGACGAGAAGATCGTCGACGTGGCGAAGCTCGGCTGAGATGGAGGAGCCGAGCATGGCGGACGGCCGCGACGAGGACGCTGATACGGGTGACGGTACCGAGAGGTGTGACGACACCGAGACGAGCGACGGTACGGAAGCGAGCGACAGTACCGAGACCTGTGACGAGACGGAGGCGAGCGACAGTACCGAGACCTGTGACGAGACGGAGGCGAGCGACGAGCCGGAGTCCCGCGGCGTCGCTCTCTCGCCGGAAACGTGGCGAGACGCCGTCCCGCCGCGAACCCCCGCAATCGCGTCTGATTCGGTACCCGTCGACGAGCCGTTCGACCACGAGGGGTGGTACCTCAACCGCGAGCTCTCGGAGGTCGCGTTCCAGTGGCGCGTGCTCCACGAGGCGATCGACGACCGACAACCACCGCTCGAACGGCTCCGGTTCCTCTCGATCCTGACGCGCAACCTCGACGAGTTCTTCATGAAGCGGATCGGCGGGCTCAAACAGCAGATCGACGCCGGAATCACCGAGTCGACCGTCGACGGGGCGACGCCCCGCGAGCAGTGGGCCGACGCCCTCGAGATGGCCGGCGACCTGTTCGAAACGCAGTCGCGGTGCTACCACGAGGCCGTGAAGCCGGCCCTGCGTGAAGCCGGCGTGGCGATCCTCTCGTACGACGAGTTGGAGCGCGCAGAAGTCGACCACCTTCGAGACCGGTTCGAGTCTACCGTCTTACCGACGCTCACCCCGCTGACGTTCGACCCGGCCCACCCCTTCCCGTTCCTCTCGAACCTCTCGCTGTCGCTCGCCATCCGCACGCGAAAGCCCGACGGCACCGAGCGGTTCTCTCGGATCAAGGTGCCGGAGAACCTCCCGCGGTTGGTGCCTACCACCCCGGATTCGTCTTCCGACGCCGAAACGAGGGTCGTCCCGGTCGAACGCGTCATCGCCGCCAATCTCGACCTGGTGTTTCCGGACGTCGACATCGTCGACCACTCCACGTTCCGCGTGACGCGCAACGCCGAAGTCCGCCGCAACGAGGACGTCGCGGAGGGGCTGATCGAGCGGATCGAGGACGTGCTCCGACAGCGCCGGTTCGCGACGCTCGTCCGGCTCGAGGTCGACGAGGACACCTCCGAGGCGGTGCGCGACCTCCTCGTCGAGCATCTCGACGTCGACGAGCGGGAAGTGTTCGAGCGACGCGGGCCGCTCGCGTTGAGCGACTTCGGGACCCTCCACGACCTCGACGCGCCGGAGCTGAAGTTCCCGGCGTGGACGCCCCGGAAACACCCGCGATTCGCGGGATTGGACCCGAAACGCCCCGAAGAGATATTCGAGACGATCCGCGAACGGGACGCGCTCGTCCACCACCCGTACCACTCGTTTACCGACACCGTCCAGACGTTCCTTGACGCCGCCGCACGGGACCCGAACACGCTCGCGATCAAGGCGGCGATCTACCGGACTGCCCCCGACTCGCACGTCCTACAGAGCCTGATCGACGCCGCGAAGAACGGCAAACAGGTCGCGGTGATGGTCGAACTCAAGGCCCGGTTCGACGAGGAGAACAACCTCCGATGGGTGAAACGGCTCGAAGAGGAGGGGATACACGTCGCGTACGGAACCGTCGACCTCAAGACCCACAGCAAGGTCGCGCTCGCGGTCCGCGAGGAGGGCGACGACGTCCGCATCTACTCGCACGTCTCGACTGGCAACTACCACTCGGGGACCGCGAAGGGATACGTCGACCTCGGGCTGTTCACGGCCGACCGCGACATCGGGCAAGACCTCGTCCGACTGTTCAACTCCTTCACCGGACACTCTCGCAATCGGAGCTACCGGAAGCTCCTCGTCGCGCCCGAAACCCTTCGAGAACGGCTCTACGAGTTGATCGATCGCGAACGAGAGCACGCGATGGCGGGGCGTGACGGGCGCATCGTCGCGAAGATGAACGCCCTGGAAGACCCCGGTATCGTCGAGCGGCTGTACGAGGCGGCCGAGGCCGGCGTCGAGATCGACCTGATCGTCCGCGGGATCTGCCGGCTCCGTCCCGGTGTCGACGGCGTCACCGACACCGTGTCCGTCCACAGCGTCGTCGGGCGCTTCCTCGAACACTCGCGGATCCTCCGGTTCGACAACGCGGGCGACCCGGCGTACTTCATCGGCTCGGCCGACTGGATGACGCGGAATCTGGACCGGCGCGTCGAGGCGGTGACGCCCGTGGAGGACCCGAATCTCCGGGCGACGCTCGACGACGTGCTTTCGACGATGCTGGCCGACAACCGGCGTCGGTGGACGATGCGGTCGGACGGCAGCTACGTGCAGGAACGACCGGGGCGGGACGAAGAGACGCGCGACACGCACGAACAGCTAATGGAGCGGGCGCGGGAGAACACACCGGACGATCGGACGACTCCCGACCCCGAACCCCGACGCGAGCCGAGCGTCGACCTCGACGGCGTGTTCACCTCCGAGACCGATTCGAACTGACCGCGCCGACCGGCGGTCAGAACCGCGTCCGGCCGCCGGCCCCGCCACCGCCGTCGCGGCCGAGTGCCTTCTTTAAAAACCGCATCCAGCGCTTGCGGTCGGCCGTTTCCTGCCGTTTCGCCTCCGTCTCGGGGTCGGTCGCGCCGAGCCCCTCCAGGGCCTCCAGCGCGCGATCGATCCCGATGATCGACGCCGCGAGACGCTCACCCTCCGCGTAGCTCACCTCGTTCTCCTCGATCAGCTCCAGTCGCTCCAGCCGCTCGCGGCGGAGGTTCCGCTTGGCCCGCTCGACGCGGTCGCGCTCGCCGGGCGGTACCGTCTCCCGCCGCTTGATCTCGAAGACGAACGACTGCAGGTCGATCGACTCCTCCTGTATCTCTATCTCTTCGGGGATGTCGGCGCCCACCGTCGCGGCTTCCCGGTTGACCCGTTCGAGGAGGCCCTTCCGCTCGTACTCCTTCACGGCCGACTGATAGGGAGCGATCGCACTTCGCTCCTTCGGGCCGGAGCCGGTAGCGGCAGCGGGACCCGCCGTCGGTCACCCCGCCCGGCTCCGCCGAAAGGACGGCGTTAACCCGACTGCGGCGCAAGTAGGGGCATGGAATCGCTCGAAGCCGAACTTGCGCAGGCCCGCGCCCTCGACGTCGACGATCTCGCCGAGGCGATCGCGTCGATCGGCTTCGAGTGCACGCGCTGTGGCGGCTGCTGTACGGGTTACGCTCCCGACGAACCCGGCGGCGCGCCCGCCGGCGAGGGGACGGGAGAGGCGCCCGCCGGCGAGGGGACGGGAGAGGCGACCGATCGGGGCTGTCACGGCGCCGACACGGATCAGGAGCGCGAACCCCACACCGCGACCGTCTTTCCGGGCGAGATCCGGGACGTCGCCGCCGGGGCCGAGGAGGTCGGCGGCGAGTCGTACGACTGGCGCGACGTCGCCCGCCCGATGCCGTTCGGGCTCTCGGTGGGCGAAGACGGCGAGCCGAAGGGCGAGACGTTCGAGTGGGCGCTCGCGACCGACGACTGCGGCGACTGCACCTTCTACGAGGAGTCGGACGGGCGGGGCGCCTGTTCGGTTCACGACTCCCGGCCGCTGATCTGTCGGACCTACCCGTTCAGCGTCGCGCTCGACGGGACGACCCAACCGATGGGCGAGGCGGTCGACGCCGAGGGGATCGTCCGCGCACACGAGTGCGAGGGGCTCGGCCGAGACATCTCCCGCGAGGACGCCGAAGAGCTGGCCGCGGCGCTCAAAGAACGGGCGGTCCGCGAGCTGGAGGAGGCGATCGGCGTCCGCGACAACTACGACCCGGCGGCCGCCGAGCGCGCCGCCGGCGACGTGGTCGTCTTCGACTCCGAGGGGGCGAAAAACGCCGACGGGACGCCGATCGACGGGGACTGATCGCCGGATCGCCGTCCCGAACCGCGGGCCTTACACCGCGTCGAGCGCGGCGTCGACGTCGTCGCCGATCGCCTCCCGAGCTGCCGCGTCGGGGAGCGTGAGCGGTGGACGGACTCGCGGATCCGGAATGAATCCGCGGTGGGCCGCCGCGACCTTCGCGACAGGTGCGAACCCGTGGTCGCCACACCGGGTGAACAGCGGGGCGATCCCTCGGCGATGCAGCGCCAGCGCGCGGTCGTCGCCGCCGGCGCGGATCGCCTCGCGGAGCGCGACGAACACCTCGGGGATCGTTTGCGAGAGAGCGTGTATCCCCCCGTCGACGCCGAGCGACATGCTCGGGTAGAGCTGGGCGTCGACGCCTTGGAACACGGTGAACGACTCCGGCGTCCCGCGCAGGGTCGCGTCGAGCCCGGTGATGTCGCCGGTCGTGTCTTTCAGCCCGACGATCGACTCGCGGTCGGCGACCGCGGTGACGACGGACGCGTCGATCGGCTCTCCGACCGTCGAGGGGATGTCGTACAGGACCACCGGCAGCGGCGTCTCGTCGGCGATCGCCTCGAAGAACGCCCGCTGACCGCTCGGGTCCGTCGACGTGTGGTAGTACGGGAGCGTGACGAGCCCGGCGTCGGCGCCGACCGCGTCGGCAAGTCGGAGCCGGTCGAGCACGCCCGACACGGTCGTGTCCGCCGCCCCGGCGATCACGGGGACTCGGCCGTCGACCGCCTCGACGGTCGTCTCGACGACCGCGCGGTGCTCCTCGTCGGTGAGGCTGGCGAACTCGCCGGTCGTCCCGCAGGGGACCATTCCGTCGAGGCCGGCGTCGACGAGCGTCTCGACGTGACTCGCGAGCGCGTCGGTGTCGACGCCGCCCTCCGTGTCGAACGGGGTCACGATCGGTGGTGAGACGGCTCCGCGTCGAACGGTCAGATCGGTCATGATCCACCGTTCCGTCGGTGATGACAAAGGTGTTGGCCCCGGAACGGCGGTACAACTATACGAACTCGTTACCACGTACGGGTGAACTCTACTATGGAGATCTCAGAGAACCTCCTTTGTCTGTTCAGCGCCGACGTTCGCGAGGAAGACGGCGAGTACGTCGTCGACGTGCCGCGCCGCGAGGTCGAGACCGGCTCGGTGGAGCCGGGCGAGACGTATCGGGTCGCACTCATCTCGCGGTCAGCGGGCGCCGACGGCGCCGGCGGGGCCGAGCGCGACGGGGCATCGGCCAGCGGCGGAACCGACGTGTCGGCGTCTCGCGCCGACGACGGTCCGCAGCCGCCGGTCGAGCCGGGCGAGATGCGTTACGTCGAAATCGAAGACCTCGGCAAACAGGGCGACGGCATCGCTCGCGTCGAGCGCGGCTACGTGATCATCGTCCCCGACACCGACGTCGGCGAGCGCGTCAAAATCGAGATCACGGAAGTCAAGTCCAACTTCGCGGTCGGCGAAGTCGTCGACGAACTGCACTGAGTCGGGCGGCGTCCGCCCGGGGACGCTGCTGTCGGCCGATCAGGTGCTCGATCGGGCTGTCGATTCGGTGTCGTCCGGGATCCGCGAGTCCCAGTAGGAGACCGACGCGACGTAGTCGCCGGGGACCGTGTTCCCGATGAGTTCGTCGATCAGCCGGAACGGCTTCGCGACCGGGCCGGGAAGCTCCCGGTAGAACCCGTACGGCAACACGAAGTCGTGTTCCTCGTCGACGAGCGTGAGGTCGGCCTCTCCGAGCATCGCGGCGACCTGCCGCTCGGAGTAGAGCCGCGACCCCATCGGAAGCAACCACGTGTACAGCGTCCGCAGGCTGCGACGGTTGAACGTGTCGAAAAACACCTGATCGGCGCTCACGCGGCGCAGCTCTTTGAGGAACGGCACCGGGTCGTCCATCAGGTGGAAAAAGCGCATCGCCATCACGGTGTCGAAGTGATTGTCCGGGAACGGGAGCCGTGAGGCGTCGCCGCGGACGAACTCGACGGTGTCGGACAGACCGGCCGTCGAGGCCTTCTTCCGTCCTTGTTCGAGCATCTCTCGGGAGATGTCGAGTCCCACGATGTCGGCGCCCTGATCGGCGAGCATCGTGGTGAACCGACCGGTGCCGCAGGCGACCTCCAACACGCGGTGCCCCTCGTCGATCGGCCCGAGCGCGGAGAGGACGGCCGCTTTCTCGCGTCGATCGATGAGCTCTCCGCCGCCGGAGAACCGTACGTCTTCGTACTCTTCCGCGACCTCGTCGGCCTGGTACCAGTCCTGTCCCTTCACGTTGTCCGTACTGGAAGCCGGACCGACAAAACCGTACTGGATACGGTTCGACCGACCGCGCCACGACCGGAATGTGGTCGGGCCGTGACTCGGGGGTCGGACCGTGACCGGAGCGTGGTCAGACCGCGATCGGATCGCAACCGAGACGCATCTGAATATTGTGCCCGATCGATCGGGTTTGACGGTGCTCCGAGATGTGATATTAACACATTATATTATTCCAATCAGATTCCCCAATATGTAGCTAACCTTTACCAATACGCGGGCGCTTCTCATGAGACATGAGTACCAGTCCCGCGGAGACCGCCGACCAAGACCGCTTATCCGAGACCGAGTACCGCGACCGCTTACGCGAACTCCCCCCCAGCGCCAAACTCGTGGCGAAAGTACTGGAAGGCGACGCGCCGCTCTCGCAGGGCGGCCTCGCCGAGGAGTCGCTGCTGCCCGACCGGACCGTCCGCTACGCGCTCAACCGTCTCGAAGAGGAGGGGCTCGTCGACTCGCGGTACAGTTTCAAGGACGCGCGCAAGCAGGTGTACTACCTGACCATCTGACGTCCTCCCCCGACGTTAGAGCCGACACCGACCGAGCACGGAGCCCTTTTTAATCCCTCGTCCCGATAACGGCGTATATGGACCTCACGGTCGTCGTCCCGACCCTCAACGGTCGGGATCGGTTAGCCGCCTGCCTCGACGCCTTGGCGGCGCACGCGCCCGACGCGGAGGTGGTCGTGGCCAACGGCCCCTCCGCGGACGGGACGACCGGGATGGTACGCGACCGCGACGACGTCGACGTGCTGGTGGAGATCTCCGACCGAACGGTCAACGTCGCGCGCAACGCCGGGATCGAGGTGGCGAGCGGCGACGCGATCGCCTTGGTCGATTACGACGTGCGAATCGGCGACTCGTGGCGCACCGCCGTCGCCGCCGGGCTCGAAACGGCCGACGTGGTGACGGGCCCGGTGTCGTCGATCGAGCCGCGTTCGGCGGGCGAGGAAAGCGGATCCGACGGATCCGACGAACCAGCTGAATCCGATGGGTCCGACGGGCCCGAGGGGCCCGAGGGGCTCGACGGACCCGAACGGCGGACGATCGCCGGCCGCGAAGTCACGTACTTCCGGGGCGGAAACGTCGCGTTCCGCGCCGAGGCACTTCGGGACCTCGACGGCTTCGACGAGTATCTGCGAACCGGCGGCGCGCGTGACGCCGCCCACCGACTCGCTCGGCTGGACCGCTCCGTCACGTGGCGCGAGGACCTCGCGGTCACCAGGGAGCTACCGTCCCCGACGGCCGCCGACGGCGGCCGAACGGCCAGCGAGTGGGGATGGAAGTACCGCGCGCTCGCGTATCGCCTCCTGAAGAACTACGGGATCCGTCCCACCGTCGTCGGACGGACCGGCTCACACGCGCTGAAGGACGCGATCGGCGCCGCCGGCGACGTCGCGAAAGGCGAGTCGACGCCGTCGCGGTGGGCCGCGACCGGCCGAGACGTGCTCGTCGGGGTCCTCGGCGGCGGATCGGACGGGCTGGTGGCTCGCCGGCGCGATCGGAGCCCCGCGAGGAACCCGAACGGCATCTCGAAGCGGGCGGACCGCGCCGTCGCGAAGTACGACGAACGGGAGTGACGCGCGGGCCCGACGTGCGACGGTCGGGGACGACGAGCGAGCGCCTCCCCGACCCCGCGCCTTTTAACCGCCGCGGCCGTCAACGCACGGTAACGAATGGGACTCACGAAGCGGATCATTCCCTGTATCGACGTCGACCTCGACGACAGCGGCGACGCCGCGGTGTACACGGGCGTCAACTTCGAGAATCTCGAGTACACCGGCGACCCGGTCGAACTGGCGAAAAAGTACAACGAGGCGGGCGCCGACGAGTTCGTCTTCCTCGACATCACCGCGAGCGCGGACGGCCGGGAGACGATGCTCGACGTGGTGAACGCGGTCGCCGACGAGTGTTTCATCCCGCTCACGGTCGGCGGCGGCATCCGGACGAAAGCCGACATCAAGGAGACGCTCCGGGCCGGCGCGGACAAGGTCTCTATCACGACCGGCGCGCTCGAACGCCCCGAGCTCATCGAGGAGGGCGCGGCGGCGTTCGGCAGCCAGTGTATCGTCATCTCCGTCGACGCGCGCCGCCGGTACGACGACGAGGGCGAACACTTCTACGAGGACCCCGACGGCGAGACGGTGTGGTTCGAGTGCACCAAGAAAGGCGGCCGCGAAGGGACCGGGATCGACGCCGTCGCGTGGGCGATGGAGGCCGAGGAGCGCGGCGCCGGCGAACTGTTCGTCAACTCTATCGACATGGACGGAACGAAAGACGGGTACGACATCCCGCTGATGAAGGCGGTCTGCGACGCCGTCTCCACGCCCGTCATCGCCTCGTCGGGCTGTGGCGGTCCCGAGGACATGTACGAGGTGTTCACCGAAGCGAACGCCGACGCGGGGCTCGCCGCCTCCATCTTCCACTTCGGCGACTACTCGATCGAGGAGACGAAGCGGTACCTCGACGAGCGAGGCGTTCCCGTCCGATTGTAGGCGATCGGACGCAGTCTCGTTTCTGAATCGAACGAACAGTCGTCCACAACTGCCGTTGTTTCTGATTGTCTCGATCGAAACCAATACTTATTATCCCATGCCGAGCGAAGCGGCACGTATGTCCACGTCATCGACGCGTGTCCGTACCGGGCCACCCGAGATCGCCTGTAAACGGACCGACGACGGCTCTGGAGACGGGGAGGTGACGTTCTTCGAGCGCGACCGCGATCCCGACGATCGGACGACGCGCTGGATTACGGTCTCGGAATCGGACCTCGTGCCGGCCGACGAGTGGCGATAGGAACCCTCGATCGCGGCGCGTCCGCCGTTCGTCGGGCGCTCTGATTTTTGACGACGCCGAGGTCGTGCTCCGCCGTTCTCCCCGTCCGATCACCGTCTGATCCGGTCGAGATCCGCGACGAACGCCCGGAGCGTCTCGCGGGTGACGTGGGGCATACACACGACGCGTAGCTCTCCGGCCCCGGTCCGCGACACCTTCCAACCGGCCTCTCTGAGCGCGTCGAACTCCGCCTTGGGGACGGT
>NZ_AOJI01000013.1 GCF_000336995.1 Halorubrum aidingense JCM 13560
GGGGAGCCACTCGGCGTCGCTCGCGGCTCGCGCGGCGGCGTCGCGGTAGCCGTCCGGCCACAGCGCCTCCATGGCCGCGACCGCGCCCGCGACGCCCGCGCCGCTCCGAGTCCCGGTCAGCGTCGCCTGCGACCGCGTCTCCAGGTACGGCGTGTCGACCGCGAGCGCGTCCAGCGCCGCGTCGTCGCGCGCAAGCAGGCCGCCGGCCGGCACGGCGGCCTGTCCGAACTTGTGCGGGTCGATCGTCAGCGTGTCTATCGGGGCGTCGTCGAACGACCACGCGCGCTCGGTGAACGGCAGGACGAACCCGCCCCACGCGGCGTCGACGTGCATCAGCGCGCCCGCCTCGTGGGCGATCCGCGTCAGCTCGGGGATCGGGTCCACGCGGCCGTACTCCGTGCTGCCGGCCACGCCGACGACGAGCGCGGTCGCGTCGTCGACCGCGGCGGCGACGGCGTCGGCGCGGGCCCGGTACTCGCCGTCGAGGGGGACGGTTCGAAGCTCCACGTCGAGCAGCTCCGCGGCCTTGTGAAACGAGAAGTGGGCGCTCTCGGGGGCGACGACGTTCACGTCGCTCGCGTCGTGTCGGTTCCGCGCCGATCTGACCGCCTGCACGTTCGCCTCCGTGCCGCCGGAGGTGACGTACCCGGCGGCGTCCGTCGGCGACGGGTGGTCCGCGAGCGTCGCGAGCAGTTCGACCGCGCGCGCCTCCAGCGACGCGATCGTCTCGTAGGTCGCGGGATCGCCCGGATTCGCGGCGAGGAAGCGTTCCGCGGCGTCTCGGGCGGCCGGATGCGGCTCGGTGCACATCGAGGAGAGCACCCGGTCGAACGACTGCGGCTCGGGCTGCTGCATTCGAAGAAGCGTTGCCGCGGAGGCTCTTACCCGTTCCGCTCCGTGGTGTTCGCGGTGCGATATCGGCCGATTGACAGCCGATGTTCGCGCCCTCGCCGATTCAGCGAACCGAGTCGAGGAGGAGCCGCTGTTCGGTCCGTTTCACCTCGTGTTGGACGTCTCGAACGGCGTCGATGTTCGCCGAGATGGACGAGACGCCCGCCTCGACGAGGAAATCGACCATCTCGGGCTTCGAGCCGGCCTGTCCGCAGATGCTGGTGTCGACGCCGAGTTCGCGGCAGGTCTCGATCGTATCGCCGATGAGCCGCAACACCGCCGGGTGAAGCTCGTCGAACCGGTCGGCGACGTGTTCGTTGTTGCGATCGACAGCCAGCGTGTACTGCGTGAGGTCGTTCGTGCCGAACGAGGCGAAGTCGATGCCGGCGGCCGCGAGTTCCTCGATCTGCAGCGCGCTCGCCGGCGTCTCCACCATCACGCCCCAGCGGTGCGTCTCGGGGTCGATCCCGGCTTCGCGCATGTGGACCTTGATCCCCTCCACGTCGGCCGCGTCGTTGACGAGCGGGAACATCACTTCGAGGTTGTCGTAGCCCATCTCGTAGAGCCGGGCGAACGCGGCGAGCTCCTGGCGGAACGGCTCGGGCTTGTCGAGGCTGCGGCGGATCCCCCGCCAGCCGAGCATCGGGTTGTGCTCCTTCGGCTCGCCCTCGCCGCCGTCGAGCTCGCGGAACTCGTCGGTCGGCGCGTCGATCGTTCGGACCCGAACCGGTCGGGGGTAGAACTCGTCGGCGACCCGTCGAACGCCCTCGATGAGCTCGTCTTGGTACGCGCGTGCGCCGTGGTCGGCGATGTACTTCTCCGGCGTCTTCCCGAGCGTGAGCACCATGTGCTCGATCCGGAGCAGGCCGACGCCGTCGGCGCCGGTCGCCGCCGCGCGCTCGGCGGCCTCCGGGATCGAGACGTTCACTTTGACCTCCGTCGCCGTCATCGGCTTCACCGGCGTCTCCGGTCTCGCGGCCTCGACGGGCTCGAACTCCTCGCCGGGCTCGGCGTCCTCGTCGGCGCCCGCGCGGACAGTCCCCTTGTCGCCGTCGAGCGTCACGCCCTGTCCCTCGGGGAGCACCCGCGTCCCGTTCCCGGTACCGACGACCGCCGGAACGCCGAGTTCGCGCGAGATGATCGCCGCGTGGCTCGTCATTCCGCCCTCGTCCGTGACGATCCCCGCGGCGCGTTTCATCGCCGGAACCATGTCCGGCATCGTCATCTCCGTCACCATGATGTCGCCCTCCTGGACCTGATCGAGGTGGTCGAGCTTGTGGACGATCCGGACCGTCCCGGAGACGACGCCGGGGCTGGCGCCGAGGCCGTCGACCAGCACGTCCGCCTCGGTGTCGTCGCCGCCGGCCCCCCCGTTCGCGACGCCCGCCTCGCCGACGGTGGCCCCACCGGTCGACTCGCTGCTTCCGGTCGCGTCGTCGACGTCTCCGGTCTCTTGGATCGTCGTGATCGGCCGCGACTGGAGCATGTAGATGTCGCCGTCGTAGATCGCCCACTCGACGTCTTGTGGCGTCCCGTAGTGCGCTTCGACGCGTTCGCCGAGGCCGACCAGCTCCTCGATCTCGGCGTCGGAGAGCACGCGCGCCGTCCGTCGCTCCTCGTCGACGTCGAGTTGGACGGTCTCGCCCGTCTCCGCGTCTTTGACCATCTCCACTTTCTTGTCCGCGACGGTCACGTCGTCGACCGCCCCGCGCTCTCGGTCGTACACGTAGTTATCGGGGGAGACCGTGCCGGAGACGACGGCCTCGCCGAGACCCCACGCGGCCTCGATCGTGATCTGCGGCTCGCCGGTGGAGGGGTGGCTGGTGAACATCACGCCGGACTTCTCGGCGTCGACCATCCGTTGGACGACGACCGCGATGTCGACGTCGGCGTGGGGGAAACCGCGCTGCTGTCGGTAGTAGATCGCTCGCTGGGTGAACAGCGAGGCCCAACACTCCTTGACGCGCCGGAGGAGGTCCGCCTCGCGGACGTTGAGGAACGTCTCCTGTTGGCCCGCGAACGAGGAGTCGGGGAGGTCCTCCGCGGTCGCCGAGGAGCGGACGGCGACGAACGCCTCCTCGCCGTCGCTCCCCATCGATCGGTAGCGTTCGAGGATCTCCTCGCGGACCTCCTCGGGGAACGGAGTGTCGAGGATGAGCGCTTCGGCCGTCGCTTCGGCCTCGCGGAGCGCGGCGGAGTCCTCGGGATCGACGTCGACGGCCGCGAACAGCTCGTCGTCGATCTCCGCCTCCTCGATGAACGCGCGATACGTGCCTGCGGTCACGGTGAAGCCGGGCGGTACCGGAAGCCCCGCGCCGATGAGCTCACCGAGCGAAGCGGCCTTCCCGCCGACGGTCCCGACATCGTCGGCATCGACATCCTCCAGCCAGAGTACTGCCATTCTGTATCCGGAGGATCCGCGAGCCGACGTATGAAGCTTCCGGCCGAACCGGTGGTGAATAAAAGATTACTCAGAGGCGAGTTATCGAGCGGTGCGTCCGCAGACGGTCCGCTTCGCTGATCGGAATGCAACGCGTCGCCGAAATGAGGGCCGAAAGCGAGGGGGAGAGGAACGAACCGGTCTCTCGGTCCGTACTCGAACGCTGGGGTGCCAGTAGCCTATACTTACTCGCTGCGCGATTCACAGGGTCGGTGCCATGTTACAGGGTCTGTATCAGCTCTCGGTAGAGCCACCGAGCCGATTTCGTTCCCGCCGGAGCAGCGTTTCCCAGAGACGGAACAGCGCGCTGTCGAGACCGTACTGATCGTTCACCCGCCGGACCCACTCGTCGTCGGCGAACAGCAAGCGCTGGAACTGTCGGACCTCGGGGGAGAGCCGGTCGCGGTCGCCGCCGTAGTACGACAGCGACTCCTCGCGAGTCCGTTCGACGAGCGCGTCCGGCACCGCGATCCCGTCTGCGGCCGCGACGTGGACGAACCACTCCACGTGCAACAGCGCGTCGGCGAGCAGGAAGCGGTCGCAGAACCCGGACACGCTCGCCAGTGCCGGCCCGCCGTCGATGGTCACGTCCCGCGGTCGGGAGAACCGCGGCGCCGTCACCGTCACGCCAGCGGCGCTCGCGACGGCCGCCGCAACGCGTCTGAGCCGCCACTCGCCGTACCGCACGGGCGCGATCAGCCCGAGTTCGTACCACGTCGGGAGCCACTCGCAGTACGGCTCGGAGAAGACGCCGTCGGCGAGGAGGGTGGCGCTCACCGAGCGCGCCTCGGCGGGCGAGAGCCGCGCATAATCGTCTCGGAGGCGGTCTACGACCCGCTGTCCGTCGACCGCGTCGGTCCCCTCGAAGCCCATCCCGTCGGCGACGTGGCGCGTGTACGCGCGCCCCGCGGCGTACCAGTCGGCGAAGTCGGCGGGAGTCGTCAGTCGGAGGAGTCGGAGGACGGTGATACCGAGTAATGGCGACCGCGGACCAAAACGGCACCGCTCTGTGGACCGTCGGCTCGTCCGTCTCAGTCGGCTCTCCCTCTCAGCCGTCCCGCCCGTCCGACTCGGCCGCGTCGGCCAGCGCGTCCTCAAAGCCCCACTCTTCCGCCCGGCTCCGCGCCTCGTCCCGCGCCTGCTCGCGGATCGCCGCGATCCGTTCGTCGTCTTCGAGGAACGCGGCGACGGCGTCGGTATCTGATTCGGTTTCGTCGTCGACCCGGTCGTCGGGGGCCGCGGCCCGGGTCCGGTCGGCGAGCGCCTGGTCGTCGGCGAGTTCGGTGGCCGCCGCGCCGGGCGCGACGCGGAGGGCGGTCTCCTCGTGGGCGGTTTCGAGCGCCTCGGCGTCGACCGCGTACAGCTCCGCTCGGTACGGGCCTGGAACTGCCAACTCCGCGAGGGCGTCGGGGCCACCGCTGTCGGTCACCGTGTTGTACGCGAGCACGGGGACGCCGTCGGCGAACGTGAGAACTCCCTTCGCCTCGCCGGACAGCAACAGCGTCTCCTGTGGAACCAGCGTCGCGTACCCGGTCAGTTCTCGGTCGAGCGCCCGCGACAGCGTCGTCCCGACGTCGGAGACGACCCGCGATCGGAGGAGATTCCCGCGAGGGATCCGAAGCTCGGGGGGCTCGCTCGTCCCGTTCATGGCGTGTCGGGCACGACCGCGCTTCGGAAGCGGTCGGCGACCGCGTCGCCGTCGCCGTCGCGGACGTCGAGTCGAGCCGCGGCCCGTCGGTAGCAGGCCGCCGGCGCGCTCTCCGGCGCGTGTGCGAGCAGGGGTTCGCCCGCCCGGCGCGCCGCGCGAACCACCTCGCTGTCCGGGACGCTCGCGAGGGTGGGCCCGCCGAAGTGCCGCTCGGCCTGCTCGGCCACGTCGGCGGCGTCGCTCCGGACCTTGTTGAGCAACACGCCCGCCGTGTTCGTGCCGTACGAGCGGGCGTACTCCTGTACCTTCAGCCCGTCCGAGAGCGCCGGGATCGTCGGCTCGACGACGATCACGACGCGGTCGGCGAGCACGACCGGGAGCACGGCCGACTTCGAGCCGAGCGCCGCCGGCGAGTCCAACAACAGCACGTCCGTATCGCGCGCGAGTTCGGCGACCACGTCGCGGAGGCGGCCCGGTTCGGCCGCCTCGAACCCGGCGAGCGAGGTCCCACAGGGGACGACCGAGAGCCCGAACCGATCGTAGGTCGCCTCCGAGACGTCGGTCGCGGTCCCCTCGACGAGCAGGTCGTGGAGGGTGACCGTCGCGTCGTCGAGTCCGGCGTGGAACAGCAGGTTCGCCATCCCCGTGTCGGCGTCGACGACGGTGACGTCGTGCTCGTCGGCTAGCGCCATCCCGAGCGCGAGCGTGCTCGTCGTCTTCCCCGTGCCGCCCTTCCCGCTGGCGACCGCGAACGCCTCGACCATGCACCGATCTGCCCTATCGCTCGGCTAAAATCTGTTCATCCCGGCGCCGAACGGCGCCCCGCGGTGCCGCACGGTCCCGGGACAGCGTTTTGTTTGACGACACCGTGTGTCAACCATGGCCACAGTTGTCTCACCCGACACGTTCCGCGACATGTTGGACGAGCGGCGGCGAGGCGAGCGGTCGTTCACCGTCGTCGACACCCGCGAGAGAGAGAGCTACGAGGGGTGGCGGATCGCGGACTCGATCCACTACTTCTACAAACCGTCCCACGAGTTCGACGTCGACGACTTCGAGGCGGAGACCGGGCTCGACCCGGACGACGCGATCGTCACAGCCTGCGCGAAGGGGAAGTCCTCGCTCGACTTCGCCGAGCAGTTGGAGGCGGCGGGGTACGACGATGTCGGGGTCGTCGAAAACGGAATGCGCGGCTGGTCCGGTGTCTACGATCGGACCGCCGTCCCGCTCCCCGACGCGGGCGACGATCCGCTCGATATCGTGCAGGTACAGCGGCGCGCGAAGGGGTGTCTCGGCTACCTCGTGATCGGCGGGACCGCGAACGAATCGGGAGACGGCTCCGACCGCGTCGCCCTCGCTGAGTCCGAGGGCTCCGACCGCGTCGCCCTCGCTATCGACGTTTCCCGACACGGAACCGAGTGGCAGGAAGCGGCCACCGCGCACGACGCGTCGATCGGGGCGGTCCTCGACACCCACGTTCACGCGGACCACCTCTCCGGTGGACGGTCGCTCGCCGACGACCTCGGCGTCCCGTACTACCTGCCGGCCGCGGCCGCCGACCGCGACGTGGCCTATGCGTTCGAGTCGCTCGCACGCAACGAGGTCCTCGACGTCGGCGGGGTCGACGTGAAGGCGCTCGCGACGCCGGGCCACACCGACGACGGGGCGAGCTACCTCGTCGGGCGGTCGGCGGTGCTCACGGGCGACACGCTGTTTACCGACAGCGTCGGCCGGACAGAACTGCAGTTCGCCGCGGGACAGGAGAGCGGGTCCAACACGGTCGAGGGGTCCGACGCGGCCGACGCCCCCGACGACGAATCGGCGGGCGCGGAAACCGGTGCCAAGAAGCTGTACGACTCGCTACACGGCACGCTGCTCGCGGAACCGGACGACGTGATCGTCTGTCCCGGGCACTTCGCGGTCGCCAACGACGGCACCACGGGCGACGTGGTCCCCGGTGAACCCGTGACGACGAGGGTTGGGGCGGCACGTCGCGAGATCGGCGTGCTCGGGCTCGACCGCGAGGCCTTCGTCGAGCGCATCACCGAGACGCTCCCCGAGAAGCCCCCGAACTACGCGGACGTTATCGCCGCCAACCGCGGCGTCGAGTCGCCGCCGGACGAGGTGTCGGCGATCGAGTTGGAGCTCGGACCGAACCGGTGTGCCGCCGAGGCCGACGACTGAGACCGGCGGGCGACGACTGAGACCGGCGGGCGACGACTGAGGCGGTGTCGGTGGGCACGTCGCGTCGACCACCGGCGTTCGCTCCGATTTCGGGATGCGTCGCTCGGTCACTCGGTTTTGCCGCACGCATCGCAACCGGGCGCCGGTACTCACCCGCCGTTCGCCCGGTTCGCGATCCGGTTCGCGAGCTCGCGCGCGGCGGCGACGCGATCGTCCGCCTCGCGGTCGCCGGTCCGATCGATCTCGTCGAGCAACGTGCGGATTTCGGCCGCCCGCCGGACGACGGTGGCGTCGTCGACCTCGCCGCCGGCGATCTCCGCGGCCAGGGCCTGCGCCTCGCCGAGCCGCCAGCCGGCCTCGCGCTCTACGGGACGCTCTTCGGTGGCCGCGAGGTGCTCGTGGAGCGCCGCGACCGGGTCGAACTCGCCGCCCGTCGCACTGTCGTCATCGCCGTCGGTCACTCGTCGTGGATGAACACGAGCCGCTTCGTCTCGGTGTTACACAGACACAGATCGATGCCGTCGCGTGTCGCGCCGATCTGCTGCCACCCGTGGTCGCTGACGAACAGCGTCTGGAACACGCCGCGGTCGCAGTCGGGGTTCGGACAGCCGACGCCCGCTGCATTCTTATAAACGGTCGTCCCGCCGCCGGAGCTCTGACGCACCAGGCCGTCGCGCAGCGAGCGGAACTCCTCTGCAGACATCGGTCCGTCCGTGTCTTCGTCTCCCATGCCTTCGAGTTCGCAGTCCACCGTATATAAATCGCCGGTCCGAGCACCCGACGACGCGGTGGCGAACTTCGCGGTGTCCGGCATCTCATCTGTTGTAGCTCCGGCGTCGCGTTTCAGGTGCGGCGTCTCAGGCGTCGCGTTTCACGGCGTCGGCGTACGCGTCCGCGAGCCGGGTCGGCTCGGGAAGCTTGTAGCCGGCACACAGCGCCTCGACGAGGTCGGCCGCAGTCTCCGCCGCGACGCGGTGGCCGGGACTCACGTACAGGGGATTCACGCGGCGGCTGTTCGGGTACTGTCGCGACTGGTAGGCGTGGCCGATGACCGGGGCGGCGGTGTCGGTGTCGACGTCCGCTGTCTCCACCGAGGCGTCCGCGCGGACCGGCGTCCGCCACCCGGCCGGCCGCTCGTTGGTGGAGTCGTCGGGGGCGCCGCACAGCAGGCTTTTCGCGACGCCGACGCTCGGCACGTCCCGGAGGACGCCGACGTGCGTCGCGACGCCGGCCTCCCGGAAGTGGATCCGGCCGGAGCCGTCACAGACGAGCAGGTCGGGCTCGACGTCCAGCGCGTCGAGCGCCGCCAGCATCGGCTCTCCCTCCCGGAACGCGAGCAGGCCCGGGACGTAGGGAATCGAGAGCGGCGTGGTCGCGCTCGCGTACTCGATCACGGCGCCGTCTCGGATCGCGACCGCGGCCGAGACGGCTCGGTCCTCGCCGTCACTGGGCGTCAGGAACGCCTGATCGACGCCGACGACGATCGGGGCGTCGGGGTCGCCGAACTCCGGGCGCGCCGGCGGCAGTCCGTCGGTCAGGTCCGCGGGCTCGTCGATCGCGACCGTCGCGGGGTCGAGGTCGTGGTCGTCGGTGAACGTCGCCGCCGCCGCCAACTCGCGCTGGAGCGACTCCATCTCCGTTCGCGAGAGCGCGGGGTCCGGGAGAAATTCGGGACGGTCGACGGTGACGGGGTCGTCACGAGACGGGTTGCCCGCGGGCGCCATTCAGAACCGCCCGCCGGGACCGCCCGGTCCGCGCGGGCCGCCCGGTCCCCGAGCGCCGCCCATTTGGATTCCGCCCGGGCCGCGGGCGGACCGCGCGAGATTCTCGTTGCGCTTGCCGAACGCGAGCCCGATCGCGAAGCCGATCAGGTGCGCGAGGTGCGCGATGCCGCCGACGCCGCCCGTGCCGGTCTGGATCACGAGGACCGCGGAGACGAGCGCGATCCCCCACGTCAGGTACTTGATCTTCATCGGGATGACGAAAAAGAGGAGGACCTGCATGTTCGGCCGCCACACGGTGAGGACGCCTAAGATCGCGAAGCCGGCGCCGCTGGCGCCTAGCACCCCGGTCGTGGGGGCGCCGGTCGCGATCGCGAACAGGACGTGCCCGAGGCCGGCGAGGATCCCCGACGCGAAGAAGAACCCGACGAACCGCTTCGAGCCGACGGCGCGCTCGACGAGCGGGCCGAAAAACAGGATGACGATGCTGTTGCCGATGATGTGGAACAGACTGACTCGAGAGTGCGACAGCACCGAGGTGACCCAGGTCCAGACGCGGCCGAGCGCGTCCGACCGGAGGACGAAGATCTGACTGTGGACGGCGTCGCCGAAGAGGAGTGTGACCGCCCACTGCGCGAGGAACGTGACCCACATCGCCGCGAGCAGCACGTACGTCGCGTTCCCGCGGAAGTAGCTCACGAGACCGCCGGTGCTCGTCTCCCGTTGCACCCGCTGTTTGACGCGCCCCGCGACGCCGGCGTCGGTCGCGGAGGCGCCGGCGTTCGCGCCGCCGTCGAAACTGCTGTCGAAGACGCCGCCGGGGTCGTTCCACTCGGTGAGGCCCGGACAGTCGTGGTTCTCGGGCAGGCGGTGAGTGGCACAGAACGTCTTGCCGCACCGGTTGCACTGGTACGGGAGGTTCTCGTACTCCCCACACACGTCACACGTCGCCATTACGCCCCCTTACGGCGGCGTTCCTAAAGCGGTTTGGCTCTTTAGCTGGTTTATGGTGAAGCGGTCGGCGGCCTCCATCATGGCTTATGAACGGTGTGTGATGGCACAGTGGCGAACGCCTCCAAAGCTCCAGCCGCTCGGCGATACGCGTCCGACATCGTCACCGCGAACCACACCGAATCCCCAGCCGTGAGGCGGCCCCTTTGAGTCCCACCCGACCGCAACCGCACAGCGCCTCACGCCTCCCCAGCCTCGTCAGTCGCCTCCGCTTCGCTCCAGCGACTGACTCCCTCGCGCGTGCTGCTCGGCCCCAGGGCGGCCTCGCAGGCACGCGCCACCGCACCGTATTCATTTATAAGCAGTCGACGTACCCTCGAGTCAATCGGTTATAAATGATCACGCGTCCGCGTCGCCGTCGCGCAGCCCGTCGACGAGTCGCCGGAGCGTCGCGAGCGGGTACTGGCCGGGCGCGGTCGCGTTTGCGGGGTCGACCGGCGCGTATCCGATTTTCGAGCCGTACACGGGCGTCACGGCGCGGGTGTGCCGCCCCGGCTCGCCCATGCACATCGTCGCGACGCGGTGGCCGGCCGCGGTCGCCTCGTGGGTCGCCCGGATCATCGCCAGCGCGTCGGCGGGGGCGGTCGCCGTGGTCGCCAGCTTTCCCACGTCGCCCTCGCTCGCCGCGTCGCCGAGCAGGTCCACGAGCGCGCCGGACTCCGGCGTCGATTCGAAGTCGTGGACGGAGACGACCACGTCGACGCCCGCCTCGCGGGCCGTGTCGCGGAGGGCGGTCGCGTGCGACCGCTCGCCCTCGGGTGCGTTCCCGCGCAGCGCGGCAAGCTCGATGTCGACGGCGGCGACCGCCTCGTGGCCGAGCGCGGTCGAGAGCGCGTCGAACCGACCGAGGTCCGCCGCCTCGCCGCCCTCCCACGACGCCCGGTTCGTGACGAGCAGCGGGAGGTCGCCGCCGTAGTCGTCGAGCTGTGCGAGCGGGTCGACCGCGAGGTCCATCCGGAACTCGACGGCGTCGGCGTCCGCGCGAGCTCGGGGCTCCTCGCCGAGGTCGGCCGTGCTCGCGGTCAGGACGAACTCCTCGAACATACGCGGGCGTTCCGCGGCCGGGGACTTAGCTGTGTGCGTCGAGCGATTACAGAACGAACCAGCAGAAAAACGGAGACGAAGCCGGGACGAACCCGGAACGGAATCGGAACGTAACTGGGACGAACCCGGGATTACGCGACGAGGCCGTCTTCGGCTTCGAGCAGCTCGTGGTACCGGTTGCGGATCGTGACTTCGCTGATGTCGGCGACCTCCGAGACGGCGGCCTGCGTCGTCTTCTCGTTCGTGAGCAGGGCGGCGGCGTAGACGGCGGCGGCCGCGAGGCCGACCGGCGACTTGCCCGAGTGGACGCCCTTCTCCTTGGCGTTGCGCAGGAGGCTCTTCGCGCGCATCTCCGACTCCTCGGAGAGTTCGAGGTCGGAGGCGAACCGGGGGACGTACTGCTCGGGATCGGCCGGCTTCACTTCGAGCTTGAGCTCGCGGACGACGTAGCGGTACGTGCGGGCGATCTCGGCCTTCTCGACGCGGGAGACGTCGGCGATCTCGTCGAGGCTCCGCGGGACGCCGGCCATTCGGGCGGCGGCGTACACACAGGAGGTGGAGACGCCCTCGATGGAGCGGCCGGGGAGGAGGTCCTCGTCGAGCGCGCGGCGGTAGATCACGGAGGCGGTCTCGCGGACGTTGTCCGGGAGCCCCTGTGCCGACGCCATCCGGTCGATCTCGCCGAGCGCCTGCTTGAGGTTGCGCTCTTTCGAGTCGCGGGTGCGGAACCGCTCGTTCCACTTGCGGAGCCGCTGCATCTTCTGGCGCTGGCGGGCGCCGAGCGAGCGCCCGTACGCGTCCTTGTCGCGCCAGTCGATGTTCGTCGAGAGCCCCTTGTCGTGCATCGTGTTGGTCGTCGGGGCGCCGACGCGGGACTTCTCGTCTTTCTCGCGGGAGTCGAACGCGCGCCACTCCGGCCCGCGGTCGACCGAGTCCGCCTCGACGACGAGTCCGCAGTCGGCGCAGACGCTCTCGCCGTGCTCCTCGTCGTTGATGACGTTGCCGCCACACTCCGGACAGCTCAGCGTCTCGTCGGTGCGTTCCGATTCGTCTTCCGTCTCCGTTCGGGAGCGACTCCCGCGTGTATGTAGTCGTTCACTCATGGCTATCTGTCTCCCGGTAACTGAAGGCCGCCCGAGAGCGATCTTGTCCGATAGATGGCGGAGCGTGACTTAAAACGACCGGAACGTGCCGCTCGAAACCCGACAAACGACACGATCTATCACGTGTTTTCGACGACTTCGGCCGAGCGCCCCAACGGGTCGGTTCGTCGGTCGAACGGACCGAAACGTTTGGGCTCGTCGCGCTCCGACTCCGTTTCGATGTCCACGCCTCGCGTCGTCTCGCTCGCGCCGAGCGCCACCGCGACGATCGCCGCTCTCGGCGGCGACGACACGCTCGTCGGTATCACCCACCACTGCGATCCGTCCCCGGACGCCGGCTCGGCACACGGGGCGGACTCGCAGCCACCGGTCGCCGTCGGCGGCTGGCTCACCCCCTCGCTGGACCGCGTCGCCGACCTCGACCCCGACGTCGTCCTCACGAGCGACGGCCTCCAGAGCGACCTCGCGGACGACTGTCGCGAGCGCGGATTCGACGTTCGGCACCGCGAGCCCGCCACTCTCGACGAGGCGATCGCGACGTTCGCCGCCCGCGGCGAGGACGTGGGGCGCCCCGAGGCCGGCCGCCGTCTCGCCGACGAGGCCCGCCGTCGGCTCGATCGCGTCGCCGACGCGGTCGCGGACCGCCCCCGCCCGACCGTCTACTGCGAGGAGTGGTCCGACCCGCCGATGGCCGCCGGCAACTGGGTCCCCGACGCCGTCCGCGCCGCCGGCGGTCGCTACCCGTTCGTCGCTCCCGGCGAGCGCTCTCGCGAGGTCGCCGTCGACGCGGTCGAGACCGAAGACCCGGATCACGTCGTCGTCCACGTCTGCGGGCACGGCGACCGTATCGATCCGGCGACCGTCGAGGACCGCGACTGGACCGTCGACGCGCCGGTTCACGTGATCGACGACTCGCTCCTCAACCAGCCCAGCCCCGCGCTCATCGACGGTGTCGAGCGATTGGCGCAGCTGTTCCATCCCGACGCCTATTCGTAGCCCGTCGACCAACCGTCGGTATGCGAATCGGCGTCGGCAGCGGGAACCCGGTGAAGCGACGGGCGGTCGAACAGGCGGTCGGGTCGGCGGCGCGAGACGACTCCGAGGACCGGTCTGCCTCCGGAGACCGTTCCGCCGCCGACTTCCCGGGCGCTCCCGCGGCGATCGACATCGAATCGGTCCCCGTGCCCTCGGGCGTAAGCGAACAGCCGATCGGCCACGCCGAGACGATCGCGGGCGCCGAAAACCGGGCCGCGGCCGTCCTCGAATCCGACGCCGGAGCCTACGACCTCGCGGTCGGGATCGAGGGCGGCGTCGCCCGATTCGACGGGAGCGAAGGCTGCTTCCTCGTGATGTGGGCGGCGGTCTCCGACGGCGCCCGGACCGGTCGCGGCGCCGGGCCGAGCCTCGAACTCCCGGACGACGTTGCCGCCCGGATCGACGACGGCGAAGAGCTCGGCCCCGTGATGGACGACGTGCTCGACACGACCGGAATCGCGCGACGCGGCGGAGCCGCCGGGGCCCTCACGAACGGTCGCGTCGACCGCGCGGACGCGCTCGCGGCGGCGGTCGCCGGGGCGTTCGGGCCCTTCGTCTCCGAACTGTACTGATCGGCCTGGCGATGGACGTCGCCTCGGCTAGCCCGTTCGCGTATCGTACCGAAACCGCCTCCGTGGCGGTCCCCCTCGTCGCCGTCGGGGCGGCTAATCGCAAGACTGCGGGGTGTTAACCCGCTTTACCAACCCCCTTATGCTGCGCCGTCTCCTGTGTCCTGTCATGAGCACGGCACAACCGGACGCGGTCGCCCTCGACCGAGGCGACGCCGCCGGTCTCTCCGCCAAACAGTCTCGGATCCTGCGATACCTCCGTGAGAACGCCGGCGAGCGAACGTATTTCAAATCCCGGCTGATCGCCGACGACCTCGACCTCTCCGCGAAGGAAGTCGGCGCGAACATGGCCGCGGTCGCCGAGGCCGCCACCGACATCGACGTGGAAAAGTGGGGTTACTCCTCGGGAACGACCTGGATGGTCACGGCGTGAGCATCGTCGTCGGCTCCGATCCGATCGTCCGCTACGGGTCGTAGCGCACGAGCGACGCCGCGTCGTCGGCGAATTCGACGGCGGCCGCGTCGAACGAGTCCGCGTACCGAACGACGAGCGTGAGCAACCGTTCCGGCTCCGTCAGCGCGTAGCCGTCCGTCCGGTCCAGCAACCCCGCGTCGTCGAGGTCGGCGGCGGCGGCGCTTATCGTCGGCCGCGAGACGCCGAGCTCGGCCGCGAGGTCCGCCCCGGTCGCGTCGGGATCGCGGAGCAGTGCGAGGACCATACCGCGAGGCGTGTCGCGGCGGAGGTACCCGAGCGCGCGCTTGTCGAGGGCGTCGAACCGATCGGCGGGGAAGTACCGCCGGTAGTCGGCGTCCTTCGCGGACTCTATCTCGCCGTCTTCCTCCAACTTGCGGAGGTGGTACTGCGCCTCGCCCGTGCCGAGCCGGAGGTCGTCGCGGAGCTTCGAGAAGTGCGCACCGGGGGTCGTCGGGACGTACCCGCGGATCGCCTCGCGGGTCTCGTTGGCGTCGTCGCCGGCGTCGGCGCTCGCGGATCCGACGAACGGGGCGGCGGCCCCGATGGCGGCGAACCGTCGGAGCGTCTCGCGTTTCTGTCCGTCGAATCCGTCAGTCACGACGCGTAGTAGTTCGTGCCTCGGCAAAAACACTTCGTTCGGGGCGGTACCGACGCTTTTCGACCGTGAGCGCGATCCTACCGCTCAGGTCTCCCGCTCCGTCTCGCCGTCGACCGTCTCCTCGTCCATCTCTTCGATGACC
Source organism: Halorubrum aidingense JCM 13560 (assembly GCF_000336995.1). Taxonomy (GTDB): domain Archaea; phylum Halobacteriota; class Halobacteria; order Halobacteriales; family Haloferacaceae; genus Halorubrum; species Halorubrum aidingense. Next base: position 14,862 of record NZ_AOJI01000013.1, read on the forward strand.
TCGTTCGCGGACTTGATGTCCGCGCCGGCGCCGCCCGCCTTGACCGCCTCGGCCTCCTTTTCGAGCTCTTCGACGTCCATCTCGGCGGCCTCGTCGATCTGACCGAGGATCTCGTCGATGTCGTCGAGCCCGAGCATCTTCCGGGTGTCGTCGTCGAAGTCCTGTCCCTCTAACCCGTCCATCTGCTGGACGTCGGAGCCGGAGAGCGCCTTGCCGTAGCGGCCGACGAGGCTGGTGAGCTCCTGCGGGAGGACGANGGAGCCGGAGAGCGCCTTGCCGTAGCGGCCGACGAGGCTGGTGAGCTCCTGCGGGAGGACGAACGTGGTGGACTCGCCTTTGCCGATCTCTTCGAGCGTTTCCATGCCGCGTTCGATGATGGCGCGTTCGCCCATCGACTCGGCGGAGCGCGCGCGGAGGACGGTGGAAATCGCGTCACCCTGCGCTTCGAGGATCTGGCTCTGCTTTTCACCCTGCGCGCGGATGATGTTCGACTGTTTGTCACCCTCGGCCTGCTCGACCGCGGAGCGGCGTTCCCCCTGCGCTTCGAGGATCATCGCGCGGCGGCGGCGCTCNATGTTCGACTGTTTGTCACCCTCGGCCTGCTCGACCGCGGAGCGGCGTTCCCCCTGCGCTTCGAGGATCATCGCGCGGCGGCGGCGCTCTGCGGAGGTCTGTTGCTCCATCGCCTGCTGGACGTCTTTCGAGGGGTTGACCTCGCGGACTTCGACCGATTCGACGCGGATCCCCCACTCGTCGGTCGGCTCGTCGAGTTCCCGGCGGATCTTCGCGTTGATCTCCTGCCGCTTGTTCAGCGTGTCGTCGAGTTCCATGTCGCCGAGGACGGCTCGGAGGGTCGTCTGCGCGAGGTTCGAGACGGCCTTCTTGTAGTCGTCGACTTCGAGGAAGGCCTTCTTCGCGTCCATCACCTTGATGTAGACGACGGCGTCGGCGGTCACCGGCGAGTTGTCCNTTCTTGTAGTCGTCGACTTCGAGGAAGGCCTTCTTCGCGTCCATCACCTTGATGTAGACGACGGCGTCGGCGGTCACCGGCGAGTTGTCCCGCGTGATCGCCTCTTGACGGGGAACGTCGAGGGTCTGAGTCCGCATGTCGAACGGGTACGTGCGGGAGACGAACGGCGGGATGAGATTGATACCGGGTTCGAGCAGTTTCCGGTACTCGCCGAACACCGTCAACGCCTCTTTCTCGTACGCGTCGACGATCTCGAACGACTGCCAGAGGGTGATAACGACCAACAGCAGAAAGAGCAGTCCGACGCCGACGAGACCGAAACCGAACTGGAGGGGAAGCGGGTCCATAGTCGGAATTGGGGCATCGGCTGCTTAATACTTCTCCCGCCGTGAGGGAGACTCGGCGTTACCACGGGAGCGTCCGCCGGCGGCGCCGCGAGCGGTCGCGGGTCACCCTCCGTTCGTCACCCCCCGTTCGACGCGAACTGCGCCGCGACGTTGTCGAGGGTCCGACGGAGCTGTCGCTCGTTGAACCGACGGATCACCGGCGCGCCGATCGCCGTCAGCGCGCTCTCCGAGAGGTCGTACTCGGCGGCGTACGTCAGCTCCGCGCCGCCGTTCGCAGGGGTAACGGAGAGCTCGATCGTTCCCGAGAGCCGTCCGCGAAGCTCGAAGCGCATCCGTTCGTTCGGCTCGTGTACCGTCTGTACCAGCTCACCGTCGATCCCCGCTCCGGCCATCCGGTAGGTGTAGGACAGCCGTTTGCCGCCGTTCGGTAGCCGCTCGACGTCTCGGACGTCGGTGAGCCCGGGCGTCACGGCGGCGTGGTTGTGTGGGTCGTCTAGGAACTCGAAGACGGCGTCGGCGTCTGCGTCGATCTGAACGGTGTCTCGTGCGTCGAACATTGGTACGGGGTGCGGACCGCGCGTCTCGGTTCGCTCGTGGTCGGCGGGCGGCGCTCGCTCAGCGCTGCGACCGCGGGTCGACGTACGCCTCGACGAGCTTCCGCTCTGCCGCCCGGAGGTGTTGGTGAAACGTCTGTCTCGTGATTCCCATCCGCTCGGCGATCTCCGAGCCGTCGACCGGACGCGGCCACTCGAAGTAGCCGTTCAGCTCGGCGGTCTTCAGCGCCGATCGCTGTCTGTCGGTGAGCTTGTCGTCCACCGCCGACGCGAACTCGCTGAGGCTCCGATCCCGGCTCTCTCGCTCGGCTCGAGAGCGGAGCTCGACGCCTTCGTAATCGGCTCGCAGCACGTCGAGGATCGCCCGCACGTCACGCTCGGGGGCCGCCTCGATCGTCAGGGTCGCGCCCGTCGGTTCCGCGGCCGCCGCGACGACGACGCCGCCGTGTTCGGCGATCCGCGCCAGCGGGGGAGAGCCGGTCGCCGTCACCGTGAAGGTGAGGTCGTCGTCGGTCTCGGACACGCGCCTGACCGCCTCGACGAACGGGAGCGACTCGATCGCGCTCAGGCCGGCGTCCGCGTTCGCGGCCCGGAGGTACAGTTCACACGCGTCGCCGTCGAGGCGCGTCGTTCCGAGGTGCTCGACGGTCGCGCCGATCGCGGCGGCGATCCGCGAGAGCGTGAACGACTGGTCACCGACCGCCACGCACAGCTCCACGACGCGGTCGGTGGTCAAGATACGGGTGGTCTCGACCGCGTGGAGGCCGTTGGCGATCATCGTCCCGACGGATTCACACACCTTCTGCTCGCGCTGGTCGAGGGCGGTCCCCTCGCTGCTGTAGATGCCCAGCAATCCGTACTGACGGTCGCCGTAGACGATCGGGACGACGAGAAGCTGTCGGCCGCCGACGGTCTCCGGCGCGAGCGCGCCGCCCGACGCGTGCCCGGTCGAGCATCCCTGTACCTCCCCGGTTTCGACGGCTCGCTGTACGTCTCGGGGCGCCGCATCGAGCGGGAGCGACGTGCCGGGCTCGATCCCCACGCCGCTGGCGGCGGTGATCTCGAGGCGCCCGGTCGCAGACGAGGCCTCGCCGATCCACCCCCCTTTGTAGCCCGGTTCGGCGGCGATCTCTTCGCACACGCGTTCGGCGATCGTCTCCGCGTTACGCCCTTCGACGAGAATCCGGCTGACGTCACTGAGGAGGCCGTTGACCCGGCCGAGAATCCGATCGAGGACCCGACGCTCGGTCTCGAGTTTCTCGGCCCGCTCTTCGGCGAGCCGCTCGGCGGTTTTCCGCTCCGTGATATCGTTTTGGAACCCGACGTAGTGGGCCAGCTCGCCGTCGTCGTCGTACACCGGCGCCACCGTTAGCTCGTTCCAAAAGGGAGTCCCGTCTCGGCGGTAGTTTCGGATCTCGACGGTGATCTGGTCTTCGCGTTGGATCGCCTTCGAGAGCCGCTCGACGGTCATCGGGTCGGTCCCCGGTCCCTGCAAGAACCGCGGATTCCGTCCGAGCGCCGCCTCGACGGGGTACCCGGTGTGGTCCTCCCACGCGTCGTTGACGTGCACGAGCGGGTAGTCGGGGAGGTCGGGGTCGCTGAGGCTGATTCCGATCGGGGCGTCGCTGACGGCGCGCGCGACGTCGTCGGCGGTGGCTTCGCGACCGGCGATGTCCTGTCGCGGCTCGGGCGGTTCGCCGCTCGAACAGACGGCGGAGACGTCGGCGACGAGTCGGTCGAGCGAGGCGGCCCCGTCCTTGTGGAGGAGACGGTCGACGCTCCCGCCGTCGGCGGCCGCGGGAACGCGTTCGACCTCGGACGCCGTGAACATCACCACGGGAATCTGCACGGCTGACTCGCGGATCGCCGCGACGAGCTCGGCGCCGCTATCGCCCGGAAGCGAGTGCTCGCACACGAGGCAGTCGTACTCGCCGGCGATGACCTTCGCGAGTGCGGACGTCGCGTTGTGGACCGTCGTCACGTCGAACCCGGCCTCGTCCAGCGCCGACGCGATGCGTTCGATCCCGTCCTCCGGATGCACTACGAGTGCTCGGGCGGTCGACATGAGAGATCGTATGCCACGCGACAGATTAAGAGTTGAGGCTCCCGGTCTGCCGCTCGTCGCGGCCGCGTTTCGTCGGTCTCGGCCGGGTCGCCGTTCTGCGGCCGCGGTTCGTTGGCCGCCGCAAGACCGGTCCGCTCGAACCGGGCCCGCGGGACACAGGCGAGAACGCACCGCAACCCGGGAATATCCGATATCCGGAGATAACAAACCCTAAAAGCCGGCTTGTCGACCGATCCGATATGTATCTGCGGTTCGTCGGGCGACTCGGCCTCGCCGACGCGGTGACGGTGGCGAACGCGGCGGTCGGGTTCCTCGCGGTCGTCGCCGCCACCGTCGACGTCGAGCTCGCGGCTCGACTGATCCTCCTCGCCGCCGTCGCCGACGGGCTCGACGGCGTGGTCGCCCGCCACCGCGGCTCCACCGACGCCGGTCCGTACCTCGACTCGCTGGCCGACGTGGCCTCGTTCGGAGTGGCGCCCGCGGGGCTCATCGCGCTCCTCGTGTTGGAGGCCCGCTCGTTCGAGAGCGACCCGCTCTTCGTCGCGGTCGGCGTCGGCGCCGCGGCGTTCTTCGTCTCGATGGCCGTCGCTCGCCTCGGGATGTACACCGCCTACGACAGCGACGCTCGGGAGACGGTCGGGGTCCCGACGACGCTCGCCGCGACGGTCCTCGCGGCCGCGGTCATCGCGGGCTACACCGAGCCCGCGCTCCTCGTCGCGGCCACCGCCCTATTCGCGGTGCTCATGGGGTCGACGATCACGTACCCCGACCTCCACGCGCAGGACGCGCTGGTGATGGGCGTCGTACAGGCCGCGGTGATCCTCACGCCGATTGCGCATCTGGTCACGTCCGCGCTCCCGTCGTGGATCGGCGAGGGGTTCGCGTTCGCGCTGCTGTTCCTCGCCGTCGGCTACCTCGTGCTCGGGCCGCGCTTCTACTGGGGCGACGGGATCCGGTCGCCGCCGGAGAACGCCGACGAGACCCGGGCCTGAGAGGCGATTCGAAGCGACGCGGAGCAGCGGCTCTCGACGACGCGGAGCAGTGGATCGCGGCGACGCGGAGCACGACCCGCGACGACGCGGTGCCGTCGCTTGTGATGCGAGAGATCAGGCGAGCGAAACGCACGAAACGCGCAGAAGCCGAAACCGAACCGAAACCGAACCGAAACCGAACCGAAACCGAACCGAACCGAACCGAACCGAAACCGAACCGAAAGCCGGTGCCGCGGCGGACGGTCCAGTTTATAAGAGGTCGCTGAAGTCCTTGTAGCGGGTGATGTCGACGCCGTCGTCCGTGACGACGGCGACGTTGATCCCGTTGCCGGACGCGAGGTCGCGCTCGACGGCGGACTGGATCGCCTTCGCGGCGATGGTCTCGGCCTCCTCGATGGTGACGTCGTCGTGGTACTCCTGTTCGAGCACACCGAGGGCGTACTGGGAGCCGGAGCCGGTGACGGTGTACTCCTCCTCGGTCGTGCCGCCGAGGGCGTCGATGGAGTAGATGTGGGCGCCGTCGTCGTCGACGCCGCCGAGGATCGGCTGGACGATGAAGAACGCGCCCGTCCGGAGGAGGTTCCCGGTGAGCGTGGAGAGCGCCTCCATCGACATGTCCTTGCCGCGACGGGTCTCGTAGAGGCTCGTCTCGGCTTTGAGCGTCGAGATGAGGTTCTGTGCCGCAGAGACGGAGCCGGCGATGGTGAGGGCGCCGCGGGGGTGGATCTCCTCGACCTTCTGCACGTCCTTCGAGGAGACCATCCCGCCCAGGGAGGCGCGCATGTCGGTCGCCATCACGACGCCGTCTTCGGTCCGGATACCGACGGTCGTCGTCCCGGTTTTCATTTCGCCCTCGCCGTCGGCCTGCGCCGCGCGGCGCTCGCTGTGTTCGAACTCGCCGAGCTCCGGTCCGAAGACGGGCTGATCGCGGCCCAGTTCGTCGGCCGGCCCGTCGGAGAGGTCGCCAGTCGGTGTTCGCATTACGCCTCCGTTGGCCCGGCGCGCTGATAAAGGCAACCCTTCGGGGACCGCCCGCCGGTTCCGACGGGCCTATTCGTCGCCGACGGCGTCGGCCCGATCGACCCGTCCTCGTTCTCGTCTGCGACCGCCCCGACGCGCAACCCCGCTCTCGCCCGTGGCCGGCCGACGCGCCGCTCGCGGGTGTCGAATCGGAACCGGTCGAACCGAGGAATGTGACTACTCGTCGGCGTTCTCGTACACCGCGCCGGTCGTCTCGACGAGCCGGCCGATGGGGACGTTGATACCGAGTTGCTTGCGGGCGAAGACGGCCGCCGGGAACAGCGAGATCCCGATCGCGACGGTCGCTTGGTGCAGCCCGAACAGGGCCGCCGTACGGATGCGGTCGAACATTGGTCTTCGGCTGACCGGAGCAGAGAGGTATATAAATATCTTGTGACCCCACCGTGACGTGGACGTCGACGCAGTCTAGCGATTTTGAGTCGTTTATTAACGTTCCTGATCTACGATCGCCGATCGCCGGTGCGAGGGATATCGCAAGCGGGTCGCACCCGACTCGTTTCCATAAGTTATGCGAATGGCTTCCGGATCGTGCGCCTCTCGTCGGGTCGGTTCGTCACCGGCATCACCCCCACCGGCATCGCCCCCACCGGCGTCGCCCCTCCCAGCGTTCGCGCTCCGATCGGCGCCGACCGAACGGGCTTTTATTTTCCGTCGCGTACGCCCACTCGTGCAGAACGTAACGGACCGAACGCGCAACCCGTTCGGCATGCGCCCCGACTGCCCGTCGTTCGTTCCCGGATACGGCGACGCCAACGCCGACTTCCACGTCGTCGGCGACCACCCCGGCGTCCACGGCGGCCTCAAGGCCGGCGTGCCGTTCACCGGTGAGCCGTGGTCGCCCGCGTTCCTCTCGGCGCTGACCGAGGCGGGGCTCCTCGCGGGCCTCCACGAAGACGCCGGCGTCGACGGGACCGTCCCCGTCGCCGAGACGGAGGCCGCCCTGGCGACGCCTGACGGCGGGCGGAGCGACGACCCGCCGATCGACCCGATACGCACGAACCGGACGTACTTCTCGTACCTCCACATGTGCGCGACCGACGGCACCCCGAGCGAGCGCTCGTACGACGACATGGAGCGGTTCTTCGACGCGGAGCTCCGCGCGATCGCGGCTCACGTGCTCCTCCCGGTCGGTGCGCGCGCGACCGCCCACGTCCTTCAGCAGTACACCGCCCGAGCGTGGAAGACGGAGATCGACATGGACGCGCTCCACGCGGAGGAGCTGCTCGGTTCCGGCTGGCTCGTCGTCCCGATCAAGGACCCGGCGGACTGGGTCGAGGGCGACGCCGACCGGCTCGTCGAGTCGCTTCGCGAGCTCCGATCGACCGACTTCCGGCGCGAGAGCGACCTCGGCCGCTTCGTCGCCGGCCACGATCCCTACCTCGTCAGGTGATCTCGGCCGGGGGCGTCGCTCGGTGCCGCCGGCGCGACGCGTCGCACCGGCCACCGTCGTCGGACACATCCGGAGTTTCGTCGGCCTGTTCCGACTCCGATCGCCCCGTTGTAACGCAAATCGGCCGCTTGATGGCTGTTTGTCAGCGAAACGGTGGACGCCGCAGTCATATTTGTCACTACTCCCCGTATTTTATATCGGTCCCCGTTATTCGTCACTAGACGCCCGGACGACCGGGCGTCGGCCGTAGGACTGGTACTCCATACGGCGGCTTGGTCAGCGTCGGCCCTCACGGGCCGTTTTTCGACCGGACTCATCGCCTCGGAACCTCCGGTTCGGGGAGAGTGTCTCCCGGCGTCACTCGTCGATCGCGTCGCCGTCGCCTCCCGTCGACTCGTCCAGCAACGCGTCGAGGTATTGGCCGACGTGGTCGTCCATCCGCCGCTTGAACCCCGCCTGTCGCGCCAGCCGATCGAGTTCTCGAGAGACGTACGTTCCGTACTGGACCGCCTTCTTATCTGCCGTCCGCACCGATTCCGGCACCCGTCCGACCGCGGCCCGGCGGAGCGCGATCTTCCGCTCGCCGTCGGCGGCGAGTAGCTCTCCCGGAAGTGCGAGCGCGGCCGAAACGATCCGGTCGTCGAGCAGCGGTGCGACCGGCTCGATCCCGGCGGCCCGGATCGCCAGCACGTCGCGTTCGAGCTGTCCCGGGAGCGTCCGGACCGTCTCGGTTCGCGCGCCTCGGACCGTGTCGGCGTCGACGCGGTGGTCGGTCGCCGGGTCGACCACCTTGCTGTAGCCGCCGAACAGCTCGTCGGCGCCCTGTCCGACCGCGAGCCGCTCCGCGCCGTCGGCCGCCGCGGCCTCCGCCGTGAGATACAGCGGGACCGCGATCGCGACGTCCATCGGATTCCGCCGCCCGGTCGCGCGGGCGACCTCCCGGGCCGCGCGGACGAGGTCGTCGTGGGTGATCTCGACGACGCGCAGGCCGCCTCCCGGTCCGTTTCGATCCATCTCGGCGGCGGCCGTCCGGGCGGCCGCCACGTCGTGGCACCCCTCGAAGCCGGCGACGTACCGCGGGGCGTCCGGCGCGGCGGCGGCGACGACACCGGAGTCGACCCCGCCGGAGAACGCGACGGCGAGACCGTCACGCCGACCGGCGTCGGCTTCGTCGGCTTCGTCGCCTTCGCCGCCCCCGCCGACCTCCGCGAGCACGTTCGCGAGCGCGTCGTCGACCGCGGCCTGTCCAGCCTCCGGATCGAGCGGGTCGCCGGACGGGAGCGTCCAGACGCGCTCGACGCCCCGTTCGGAGACGACGCTCCCGGCGGGGACCGACACGGGGTCGGCGAGAAGGCGCCGGTCGGTGCTCCACATTCCCGATTCGGTCGGATCGCGACCGGGTTCCGTGCCGTCGTCGCCGATCGGGAAGAACGCCGTTCGCTCGACGAACAGCGGCTCGCGGCCGAGCACGTCTCTGACGAGGACCGGCCCGTCCCGGTCCGGCGGGTCAGTGAGACGGCCGGCGAAGCCGCGTCCGCCGGGGAAGGGGTCGCCGTTGCGGAGGGCGTCGCGGACGCGGGCGGCGGCCGCGCCGCGGAGCGTCGGTTCGAAGTCGCTCGTCTCGGTTGCCGGTGGATCGGTCGTCACGGCTAGCGCAGCGACCTGATGGCGCGGAGCGCGCGCCGCTTCGCGCCGCCGCCGAACTGGCGGAGCGAGACGCGCCACGGGGTTCGTTTCCCGACGACACTGGTTCGGCCGTCGGCGATCGCATCGAGGATCGCCTCGGCCGAGCGGTCGTCCGCCCCGACCTCGGTCACCGCCTGTCCGACCATCTCCGAGATGTGGGCGTCGCTCCCGGCGGTCATCGGGAGCCCGTTGCGGATCGCGAACTTCTCGGCCTGTCGGTTCGACCGGCCGGTGAACAGCCGCGAGTTGTACACTTCGATCGCGTCCGCGCTCGCCAACTGCTCGTCGGTGATGTGGGCGGCGACGCCGTGTCGCGACTTCTGGAAGGGGTGGGGCACGACCGCGATGCCGCCCTGATCGCGGATCCGGTCGAGCGTCTCGTCGAAGGGGAGCCCGCTCTCGACGCGCTCGTCGATTCCGAACGCGAGGATGTGACCGACCGCGCTCGTCACCTCCATACCGACGATGCCGACGAGCCCGTAATCGGGGGCCAGTTCGGCCGCCTCGAGGCTGGCGTCGATCTCGTCGTGGTCCGTGACGGCGAGCGCGTCGAGCCCGACGGCGGCCGCCTGCTCTAAGAGGAGCTCGACCGGGTCGCGCCCGTCGTGGGACAGCTCGGAGTGGGTATGCAGCTCGACCGATAGCACGCTCGTCGCTTCGGGAGTCGACTAAAAAAGCGCCCCGGTCCGGTGGCGAGACGCGGCCGCGTGTGGCGGCGAGGCCGTCAGAACGCGCTCTTGCCGACCGTCTCTCGGTACGTCCCGGTACCGGCGTGGCTCGCCTCGTCCCACGCGTCGACCGCGACCAGCACGCGGGTGTTCACGGCGTCGTCGGGCGCGCCCTCGATCCGGAGCGTCGAATCGCCGATCCGGGCGACGGCCGTGTCGCCCTCGTCGCCGGTGACCATCACCTCGATCACGTCGCCGACCGCGTAATCGGGCGTCGAACTCCGGAACGACCAGCCGGCGAGGAACTTCTCGAAGCGGCTCATGCGCGCGACACCTCCTCGGAGGTCCGGTCGGGGATGTACTCCCGCCCGAACCCGGTGATCGCGGCTATCAGGAAGACGATCACGAGGAACCAGCCGTGGAAGACGTACGGCACCACGTCGATCGGGTTGACGACCATCTCCGGGCCGTACTCGGCGCCGAGACCGTCGGGACCGACCATCACCTGGTACCCGACGAGGACGCCGCCGGCCCACGGGAAGATGTAGCCGAGCGCCGACGTGTTCGCGTCCAAGATGTTCGCCCGCCGGTAGCCGTTGATGTTGAACTTCTCGCCGATCCGCGCGATGTACGGCGCGATCGCGATCTCGGCGGCGGTGTTGATCGTGATCATCCCGTTGATCGTCGCCGTGCCGAGGACCATCGTCAGTTCGGCGCGACGGACGTTCGTCGCGACGGACTCCAGCAGGAAGTCCTGGATCGCCTCGAAGCCGCCGCCCCGGATCATGATCTGCGCCATCGACACGATCAGGAGGGTCAACACGATGAGCGGGAAGAAGCCGATCGCGCCGGAGTAGAGGCTTCCGCCCACGCCCGCGGTCTCACCGACCTGAACGAACGGGAGCGCGGCCGCGGGGGTGGCCTCGGTGGTCGTGAACACGAGGACGTCCGCGACCGACGAGAGGCCGAAGCCGAGGTTGAAGACGACGGCGACGATGAGTCCCCACGAGATCGCCTCGACGATGTGCCGTCCCGCCACGGCCGTCGCGATGACGACGCCCATCGAGATCAGGTGAACGAGTCCGATCGCGGTCGCCGACTCGCGAAGCGCGGCCGATCCTTCGAGGCTCGCGCCCGAGAGGACCGACCCCATGATCAGGTAGGCGGCGAACGCGGGCACCGCGGCCATGATCGCGTACTTGAACCGCGAGGCGACGACGCCGCCGATGTCGGCGTCCTGCGTCACCGCGCTCACGATCGTCGTGTCGCTCACGGGCGCGAGGTTGTCGCCGAACACGGCGCCCGAGAGGATCGCCGCGAACAGCAGCACGGGGTTCGCGCCGATGAGGACCCCGGCCGGGAAAAAGAGGGTCACGAACGCGACGGTGGCGCCGTACCCCGTTCCGATACCGGTCGCAAGCAGTCCGCAGAGCACGAACGCGGCCGCGGGGAACGTCGCCGCGCCGACGTTCAACGCGTCGGCGGCGTAGATGAGTCCCTCGACGAATCCGCCGACCTGCAGCGTTTCGGCGAACATCCCGGCCCACAGCCACGCCACGATCGCGGTCGCGGCGACCCGCTGGGTCATCCCCTCGAAGATCGTGTCGGCGTACGCCTTCCAGTCCCCGCGTACGAAGAACATGCCGAGGATGGTCCCGATCAGCGCCCCGACGACGAGCCCGTTGGTGTCGCCGATGCCGAGGACGCCGCTCTGGATGATCGCCCAGAAGATGAAGAAGGCGATCGGGATCGTGCTCGCCCACTTCCCGCCGTAGAAGTTGATCTTCGGGTCGGAGTCGTCCCCGGAGCCGTCGTCGAAGTCGTCGGCCGCGGTCTGACTCCCGCCGTCCGGGAGCGCCGGGCCCTCGACGGGAGTCGCCGGCCCGTCGTCGCCGGGCGATCCCCCGCCCGTCGGGTCCGCTCCCGGTCGCTTCGCGTCCGGTGGTTCGTCTCCCGGTGACTCCTCGCCCGTCTGGCGGGTCGGATCGCCGTCAGATGGATCAGTCATAGCTCTCTCCTACGGCTTCGGTACTCGACCGCCCACGTAAATCCTCGTGTCTCTCCGCGCCCCGCCCGTCCGGCGGTTTCCGTCCGCGATCCCGCGCGAGCGCCACAAGAACACCCTTAAGAACCCCGACGGCGACGTGACGAACGGGAACAGCACAGCTGCAGATCCGACGCGCCGGGGGCCTTTTCGCCCGCGGCTTGGGAATGTAGCAGTGCACCGACGCCTCCGGCGTCGCGGCCCGGTCTGTCCGCTCGCGCGGACCGACCTCTCGGGACCGCTCGCACCGGCGAGCCACCCGTCAGCCGCGCCGCGCGGAGTCGCGGTCACGTTTGTGGTTGTGCCGTTCCAATTTCAACAATGGCACGAATGCACACGCGCCGTCGCGGTTCGTCCGGTTCGGACAAGCCGGCGACGGACGAGAACCCGGAGTGGAGCGACGTCGACGCCGAGGACATCGAGTCCCGCGTCGTCGAACTGGCGGAGCAGGGCCACGACCCCAGCGTCATCGGACTCAAACTCCGTGACGAGGGCGTCAAGGGCGTCCCGGTGCCCGACGTGAAGCTGGCGACCGGCAAGAAGGTCACCGAGATCCTCGAAGAGCACGACGCCGCGTCGGCGTACCCCGAGGACCTCCGCAAGCTGATGGAACGCGCGGTCCGCCTCCGCGAGCACATGGCCGAGAACGGCCAGGACTACCAGAACAAGCGCTCGCTCCAGAACACCGAATCGAAGATCCGTCGCCTCGCGAACTACTACCGCGGCGACGAGATCGACGAGGAGTTCACGTACACCTACGAGCTCGCCGCCGAGCTGCTCGACGACGAGTAGCGACGCGTACCGGCGAGAACGGGGCCGACACGCACGGAACGAACGACAACCGAACACGACGCGACACGCAGCAGACACCACGCACGCATCCACATGACCGAAGCGACATCCGCCACGCCCGCCCCAGACGCCCTCGCCGGCGTCCTCGCCGACGCGCCGTTCGCCCGGCTCGTCGCGACCGACGACGGCGACGCGCTCGCAGCCGCGGGGCTGCTCGCCCGGGCGCTGCGCGCGGTCGGCACGCCGTTTCAGGTCCGCGTCGCCCGCGATCCGATCCCCGACGACGTCTCCGACGGCGTCGCGGTGACGATCGGTGCCGACCGCGGCCCGCACGCGATCCCCGGCGCCGGCCGGCCGGCGAGCGTCGACGCGTTCGCGGTCGCGCGATCGCTCGGCGTCGAACCGGACCCGGTCGTCGCACTCGCGGGCGTCGTCGCGGCCGGCTCCGTCCCCGGAACGGACGGGTCCGGCGACGCCCTCGACGCGGCCGACTCGTCGGGGCTGGTCAGCCGTCGCCCCGGCGTCGCGCTGCCGACCGCGGACCTCGCGGACGGACTCGCGGCTTCGACGCTGATCCGGGCGCCGTACTCCGGTGACTCGACGGCCGCACAGGCCGCGCTCGCGGACCTCGGGCTCCCGGCGTCCCTCGACGACGACGCCCACCGGCGGCTCGCGTCGCTGGTCGCCGTCGACGTCGCGGACGCGGACGAGGCGACCCCGCGCGCGGCGACGGCGGTCGAACGCGCGCTCCGCCCGTACGCCACGGTCGGGGACGCGGCGCCCTTCGAGACGGTCGGCGGCTACGCCGACGTGCTCGACGCGCTCGCCCGCGAGGCCCCCGGAACTGGGGTCGCGCTCGCGCTCGCGACCGACCCGGGGGGCGACCTCCGAACGGCGGCGCTCGACGCGTGGCGGACCCACGGGCTGACGGCGCACCGCGCGCTCGACGGCGCGACGATCGGCCGATACGACGGCTGCGTCGTCGCTCGCGTCGACGCCGCGGACGCGGGAGACGACGGCGCGTCGAGCGCCGCCGTTCTCCCGACGATCGCCCGGCTCGTCCGGGACTTTCGGTCACCGGAGGACGTCGCGGTCGCGGTCGACGAACCGGCCGGCCGACTCGCGGCCGCCGCGGTCGAGCCGACCGGGATCGGCGACGCCTGCCGGTCGGTCGCGGCCGAGTTCGACGGGGACGGCTGGGGGACCGCCGCTCGCGGCGGACTCGCGGTCGGAACCGGCGATCCGGACGGGAGCAACGGACGCGACACGACCGAACCGCGAGCCGACGACGGCGACATCACGGACGCGCTCGCCGCGCTCCGGGAGGCGCTATGAGCGGGGACGGACCGCGGACCGACGACGGGGCGACCCGGACGGCGACCGTCCGGACGACCCACGTCGACGCCGCCCTCGTCGCCGCCGCGCTCGCGCCCGACGACACCGAGTCGATGGCGACCCGCGTCGACGGCGACGCGATCGAGTGCGTCGTCGAGCGCTCGACGACCGGCGGACTCCGGTCGACCGTGGACGATTACGTCGTGAACCTGCGCGTCGCGGACAGACTCGTCGAGCGCGCGCGAACGCATCGCGCGCCCGCCGACGACGGAGGACGGTCCTCCGACACCAACACCGATACCAACACCAACACATGAGCGAACGATCCGTATCCAAGAGCAGAGAACAGAAGCGCTGGTACACCGTGCTGGCGCCCGAACAGTTCGACCGACAGGAGCTCGGCGAGACCCTCGCCGAGGAGCCCTCCGAGGTCGTCGGCCGCACGATCACGACGACGCTCGGTGAGCTCACCGGCGACTCCGGCGCGAACAACACGAAGCTGACGTTCAAGATCACCGACGTCGGCAGCGACACGGCCTACACCGAGTTCATCACGTACGAGCTCACGCGCGACTACCTGCGCTCGCTCGTCCGCCGCGGCGCCTCGAAGGTCGAGGCGTCGATCACGGTGCTGACGACGGACGACTACCGCATCCGCGTCCAGCCCGTCGCGCTGACGACGAAGAAGGCCGACCGCTCCCAGGAGAAGGCCATCCGCCGCGTCATGATCGACAAGGTCCACGCGGCCGCCGAGGAGCGCACCTTCGAGGCGTTCGTCGACGCGATCGTCGACGGGAACCTCTCGTCCGCGATCTACGGCGAGGCGAAGCTGATCTACCCGCTCCGCCGCGTCGAGGTCCAGAAGCTGACCCTCGAAGCGCGCCCGTCCGAAGTGGCCGCCGAGGAGGAGGCCGCCGTCGACGTCGACGCCGACGAAGTCGCGGTCGACACCGACGAGTAACCGCCTCCGAGCGCCCCCACGCGATTTCTCCGTTTATCAGCCACGTAGCGGCGGCACCGCCGCTACGCGGTAGGCCGTACCCGAGACCGGATGCAGTAGCCCGACTTGTACTGGCGCGCTCCCGCGAGTGCCTTATAAAGGCACGAGCGGAGCGCGAGGGAGTCAGTCGCCCGGAGCGAAGCGGAGGGCGACTGACGAGGCTGGGGANCCCGCGAGTGCCTTATAAAGGCACGAGCGGAGCGCGAGGGAGTCAGTCGCCCGGAGCGAAGCGGAGGGCGACTGACGAGGCTGGGGAGGTGTGAGGTGCGGTGCGGTTGCAGAGCGGGCTGGGGGTTTGGCGGATTTTCTCACGGATCTTCAACCACGCATTTATAAACAATCGACTGAGGTTTTTTTGAGCGAATCCCTCGCGCCGTCGACGACTTATAGCTGAACGCCGAGGCTATCGACGAGAATCACGCCGTGCGGGTCGTCCGCAACCCCGAATATCCGGGAGACGAAACCTTGAAACGCGCCTCGGGCGAATCGGAACGCATGGAACTGCGGGTCATCGAGAAGACCGATACGGAACTCCACATCGAGATCGCCGGCGAGGACCACACGTTCATGAACGTGCTGAAAGGCGCCCTGCTGGAGGCCGACGACGTCGCGGCCGCGACCTACGACATGAACCCCGAGCAGTCCGGTGGGCAGACGGAGCCGGTGTTGACGGTGAAAGCCGAGTCCGGCGACCCGCTCGACGTGCTCGCGGACGCCGCCGGCTCGATCACGGACCGGACCGCGGCGCTGCGCGACGCGGTCAAGGCCGCCTGAACGGGGCCAATCGGGCCACCCGGACCAATCCGGCTCGGGGACCTCCCCCATCGTTTTTCTTTCGTCCTCTCGGTTCTGTTACCGCTCTTCGCGTTCCGTCTCTCGCCCGTGACCGCGTGAGGGGTATACCTAAGTGCCGACTCCCGAAACGGAGAGGCATGCCGCCGAGCGTACTCATGCTGGGATGGGGATATCCGCCGAACATCACCGGCGGTCTCGACGTCCACGTCGGGGAACTGTTCACCGGGCTCCGCGACGACCTCGGGGTGGACGCCACCCTGGTGTTGCCCGCGGAGTTCGCCCCGGACGACGAGCCGGGCCTCGAACCGGTCGAGACCGGTGAGGGCGACGTCGCCGCCCGCGTCGGTCGCCTCAGCGACCGGTTCGCGGAGCTCGCCCCCGACCACGACGTGATACACACGCACGACTGGTTCGGCTACGGCCCCGGCCGACAGGCCGCCCGCGAGTCCGACGCCACGTGGGTGTCGTCGTTCCACTCGCTGGCGAGCGACCGCAACATCAACCCGCCGAAACGCGAGGTCGAGACCGAGCGCCGGCTCGCGAACGCCGCCGACACGAACATCGCGGTCAGCGAGATCGTCCGCGAGGACATCCGGGAGCTGTACGACGCCGACTCGCGGGTCGTGTACAACGGCTTTTCGACCCCGAAGTTCTCCGGGAAAGACGTCCGCGCGGACCTCGGCATCGACGGCGAGATGCTGTTTTTCGTCGGCCGCCACACCGACCAGAAGGGCATCTCGCATCTGCTGTACGCGATGAAGAAGCTGCGCGGCCGGGACGTCACGCTCGTCGTTGGCGGGTCGGGCCACCAGACCGAGCAGCTGAAGCGGTTCGCCGAGCTGATCGGCATCGAGGACCGCGTCGAGTTCGTCGGCTACGTCCCCGAGGCTGAACTCGGCGACTACTACGCCGCGTCCGACGCGTTCGTCTCGCCCTCGTACGCGGAGCCGTTCGGCATCACGATCACGGAGGCGCTGGAAGCCGGGACGCAGGTCGTCGCGACCCGGTCCGGCGTCGCCGAGGTGCTTCCCGACGGCTGTCTCGTCGAGGTGGACACGGACTCCGAGTCGATCGTCGACGGACTCGCGACGGCGCTCGACCGCGACGAGCTGCCGGAGTACGAGCGGCGGGAGTGGCTGGACGTGGCGGAGGACACGCTCGCGGTGTACGAAGACGTCGCCTGAAGCGCCGACAATCCGATCTCGCGGCCAGACTACTCCTCGTCGCCCGTTACTCCTCGTCGCCCCGGTACACGTCGAACTCGGTCGTCGGCTCGGGGTGCGTGATCCGGAATCCGTCGGCGGTTTCGACCACTCCGCGCGTGCTTCCGGACCCGCCGCCGTACGGGCTTTCCTCGCCGCCGACGCCCGCGCCCTGATACGGCGAGGTGTACGGCGACGCCGACACCGGCTCGTCGAATCGCTCGGGCGGGAGGTAGATCCGCTCGCCGCTCTCCGACCGAACGACGACGGCCACGTCGCGAGTGCCGGTCACGTCGATGACGGTCCGCGCTTCGGTGACGCGCGTGTCGATATCGATCTCGTCCATACACCACCGTGCGGACGGGGGCGGTTTAGCTGTACTGGCCGTGCGCCGCGACACCCTGTCCCCGCCCCGTTTTCACCGGGGCGTCGCCGCCGGTCGGTGGTGAATCCTTTTGTGCGGTCGCGTCGAACTCCGTTCCGATGGACGTCAACAGCCATGCCGAGGATCTCGCCTCCGATCTCGGCGTCGACAAAGAGGAGGTCAAAGCGGACTTGGAGAACCTACTGGAGTACAGCGTCCCGATCGACGAGGCCAAACAGAGCGTCCGCCGGAAACACGGCGGCGGAGGCGGCGGCTCGGCGCCCACTCCGGATTCGGTCGGCGTCGGCGAGATCACTACGGACAACAACAGCGTGACGGTCACTGTCCGAGTGCTCACGCAGGGGACGCGAACGATCCGGTACCAGGGCGACGACCTCACGATCCGCGAGGGCGAAGTCGCCGACGACACCGGGACCATCTCGTACACCGCGTGGCAGGACTTCGGGTTCGAGCCGGGCGACTCGCTGACGATCGGCAACGCCGGCGTCCGCGAGTGGGAGGGCGACCCGGAGCTCAACCTCAACGATTCGACGACCGTCGCCATCGCCGACGAGCCGGTCGAAGTCGACCAGGCGGTCGGCGGCGATCGAAGTCTCGTCGATATCGCCGCGGGCGACCGCGGCCGAAACGTCGAAGTTCGCGTGCTGGAGGTCGACGAGAAGACGATCTCCGGCCGCGACGGAGAGACCGAGATCCTGGAGGGCGTCGTCGGCGACTCGACCGCTAAGCTCCCGTTCACCGACTGGCAGCCGCGCGCCGAGCTGGAGCCGGGAGCCGACCTGCGGATCGAAGACGTGTACGTCCGCGAGTTCCGCGGCGTCCCGTCGCTCAACCTCACCGAGTTCTCGACGGTGACCCCGCTGCCTGACCCAATCGAGGTTGCGGAGGACGCGCCCCGCCTGTCGATCGCCGAGGCGGTCGCCTCCGGCGGGATGTTCGACGTCGAGGTCGTGGGCAACGTCTTGGAGATTCGGGACGGCTCTGGGCTCATCGAGCGATGCCCGGAATGCGGTCGGATCGTCCAGAACGGTCAGTGTCGGAGCCACGGCGACGTCGACGGTGAAGACGACCTCCGGGTGAAAGCGATTCTCGACGACGGCACCGACACCGTGACCGTCATCCTCGACGACGAGCTGACCGCGGAGGTGTACGGCGGCGGGCTGGACGACGCGCTCGACGCGGCGAAAGACGCCATGGACAAGGCGGTCGTGGCCGACGCGATCGCCGACTCGGTGGTGGGACACGCCTACCGGGTCCGCGGGAACCTCTCCGTGGACGACTACGGCGCCAACCTCGACGCGAGCGAGTTCGCGCTCGCCGACGACGATCCGGCCGATGCCGCTCGTGCCGCGCTCGCGGAGGTGGGCGAATGAGCGACGACGGACCGGGCGCCCNCATCAGAGATGTGTATAAGAGACAGCTCGCGGAGGTGGGCGAATGAGCGACGACGGACCGGGCGCCCGCGAGGTCGCCCACCGGGTGTTCGCCGCGGAGTTCGACGACGCCTCCCTGTCGTACTCCGAGAGCGACGAGGAGCGCGCCCCGAACTACGTCGTCACGCCGACCGGTGCGCGCGTGAACCGGCTGTTCGTCGCCGGCGTGCTCACCGAAGTCGAGCGCGTGAACGACGAGACGCGCCGCGGGCGGGTCGTCGACCCCTCCGGCGCGTTCGTCACCTACGCCGGCCAGTACCAGCCGGAGGCACAGGCGTTCCTCGAACGCGCCGAACCGCCGTCGTTCGTCGCCTTGACCGGCAAGGCGCGCACGTTCGAGCCGGAGGACTCGGACCGGGTGTTCACCTCGGTTCGCCCGGAGAGCCTCAACGACGTTGACGCCGACACCCGCGACCGCTGGGTCGTCTCCGCCGCGGAGGCGACGCTCGATCGGCTCGCGGTCTTCGAGCTGGCGCTCGACTCGGAGCTCCGTGGTGACGACCTCCGCGCGGCGCTGGAAGCCGGCGGTGCACCGGCGGCGCTCTCGGCGGGGATCCCGAAGGCGATCGCCCACTACGGCACCTCGACCGCCTACGTCGAGGCGCTCCGTCAGCTCGCCGTCGACGCGCTGGCGCTCATCGCCGGCGACCGCGACGAGGTTCGCGCTCCAGAGTTCGCCCCCGATGCCGGCGGCGAGGCCGTGATCGGCACGCTCCCCGAGACCGACGTGACGATCGAAGCGTCGTCGCCGATCGCGGACGCGACGGAGCCGACCGTCGACGAGGCCGTCGCGGACGAGCCGGCCGCAGACGGGGCCGATGCTGTCGCGGACGAGGCCGTCGAGAGTGAGACCGCCGAGACCACCGAGGCCACGGAGACTGCCGAGGCCACGGAGACCGCCGAGGTCGCTGGGGCTGCCGAGACCGCCGAGGCCGCCGAGGCCACCGGCACTACCGAGACCGACAGCGACGACGGGACCGACGCCGTCCAGACCGATCCCGAACCCGACCCCGCCGCAGACTCTGTCGAAGAAGAGCCGGCCCCCAGCGCCGGCTCCGCGGAGTCGACATCGACGAGCACAGCCGAATCTGTCGACCGGGCCGAAAGCACCGAGTCCGAATCTGCCGACGCCGACGGTCTCGGTGACTTCGACGCCGGGGGCGACGTGGACGAGCCCGCGGTCGACGCCGCGTCGGACGAGATGTACCAGCTCGACGACGAGGAACGCGAAGAGATTGAGTCCGAGTTCGGGACCGACTTCTCGACCGGCAGCGAGGTCGACGACCCCGGCGAGGCAGACATCGACGTGCCCGAGCCGGAGGAGACGACTGCGGACGCCACGGAGACGGCGATGGCCGGTACGGACGCGCAAGACGACGACCCCGCACCCGACGAGGAGGAGGGCGATGACGACGCGTCAGCCGACGTCGACCTCGAAGTCGCAGCCGTCGACGCCATGGCCGCGCTCGACGACGGCGACGGCGCCGACCGGGAGGCGGTGGTCGACCGCGTCGTCGACGAGCACGGCGTCGCCGCCGAGGCGGTCGAGGACGCCATTCAGGACGCGCTGATGAGCGGGAAGTGCTATGAGCCCGGCGACGGTCTGCTCAAGCCGATCTGATGCCGCCGGGCGATCTGGCTACCGTCGAGCCGGTGGTCGGCGAGCCGGCGGCGGTCGCCGACCTCGGTAGCGAGCGCGCGCTGCTCGTCGCCGACGTCCACGCCGGCATCGAGGTCGGACTGCGCTACGAGCGCGGGATCGAACTCGACAGCCGCGCGGACGAGCGCCGGGAGCGACTCTGCGAACTCCTCGCGGAGACCGACGCCGACCGGCTCGTCGTCCTCGGCGACCTCGCTCACCGAATCGGCGCCCCGGAGGGCGACGAGCGGGAGGAACTGGAGGTCCTCATCCGCGCGATCACCGACCGCGTTCCGATGACGCTCGTCGAGGGGAACCACGACGCGGGCGTCGCCGACGCCTTCGCCGCCGACGTCGACGTGATCGGCGCAGAGGGCGGGGTGCTCGGGAGCGACGGCGGTGTCGGCGTCCTCCACGGCCACACGTGGCCCGCTCCCGATCTGCTCGATGCAGACGCGGTGTGCATGGGTCACGAGCACCCACAGGTCCGACTGGAGGACGCGGTCGGCGGGTCGCGCGTCGAGCGCGCGTGGCTACGCGGTGAGATCGATCCCGAGGCGTTTGTCGAGGGCGGAAGCGACGGCGGACCTGCATCCACCGACCCGCCCGAGCTCGTCGTCTTCCCGGCGTTCAACGAGCGGTCCGGCGGGACGTGGGTCAACGTCGACGGGCAGTCGTTTCTCGCGCCGTTCCTCCCCGAAGCGCTGCCGGCCGGCGACGCGTACCTGCTGGACGGGACGCGGCTCGGCGATTTCCGGCGGGTCTGACTGGCCGGGACGGAGCGCGGCTCTCGTCGGCGAGAACGTTTTTCGCGTGCACCTCGAACTGACGGTTATGCTCGTCGACCGACCGCCCACCGAGATCACCGACGAGGGGTGGCACTGGCTCCGCGCGAAAGACGTGACGGGGTTCCCGCGGAACGCCCGCGACGGGTACTTTCCGAGACACGGCGTGGCTCGCCCCGCGGCGACGACGAGCGCGGACCTCCCGCCGGCCGAGAACGAGAGGATGGCCGATATCGACCGGCTCGCGCTCGAAGAGACGTACTTGAGCGGAAAATGGCTCGTCGAGCGTCCGCCCGAGGAGACGGACGGGCTCTGGGAGGACATCGTCGCCGACGTCGCTGCGGGGCGGTTCTGGGACGCGAAGGTCACGACTCGGGCCGGTTGCGAGGCGTTCGGCGAGTCGGACCACGCGCTGCTGGTGTTCACGCCGAACTACTTCGAGCGCGGCGACGTCGACCGCGTCCGGCGCCGGCTCGGGGACGCTCACGGCGTGACCGAACGGATACGGTACAAACCCGACGTGTACACGCTCTCGGAAGCGTACGAGGACCGGCTCGGCGAGTACGGCGCGTCGGACTCAGCGCGGTACCGGGCGTGAGACGCCGGCGCCGGCGCGGAGGCGGCGTCCGTTCTACTGGATCGGACGGAAGCGGAACCCGTCCCAGCTCTGACTCTCGGGTTCACGGATCCCGGCGCCAGGCTCGCGAAGCTCGTCGGCGTAGACGGGCTCGACGCGGTCGCCGATGTCGACGTCGACGGTCTCGCCGGCGCCGTCCTCGCGCTCGGCGATCTGGCCGAGCGCGCGAACGACCGGCCCGTCGTAGTCGTCGCCCATCTCGAACTCGACGATGGCGAGCGTGTTCGGCTCGCGAACTCCCGGCGGGGTCGCGGTCGAGGTCGTCCACGTGACGACCCGCCCCTCGTACTCGCGGAGGTCGACCGTCCCGACGCGATCGGCGCCGTTCGGGCTCACGGTGTGGGGCGGGTACGTGACGGTGCCGTCCGCGTACTCGGCGGCCTCGAAGGTCGGTTCGGCGCTGTTCTCCTGATCGTCGGCTCCGGTATCGGTCGTCTCGTGTTCGCTCATTGGCTTCCCTCCAGAATGGCCGTGGTCACGCAGTTCCCGAACCCGCCGACGTTGCAGGCGAGGCCCGTGTCGGCCTCGACCTGTCGCGGGCCGGCGTCGCCGGTGACCTGCTTGTATATCTCGTACATCTGTGCGACGCCGCTGGCGCCGAGCGGGTGGCCCTTCGATTTGAGCCCGCCGGAGGTGTTGATCGGGAGTTCGCCGTCGCGGTCGGTGACGCCCTCCTCGACGGCTTTCCACCCCTCGCCCTTCTCGAAGAAGCCGAGGTCCTCGCTCTGGAGGAACTCGAGGATCGTGAACATGTCGTGAAGCTCCGCGACGTCGACGTCGTCGGGGCCGATCCCGGCCATCTCGTAGGCGATATCGGAGGAGTCGGCGACGCCGCCCATCGTCGTCGGGTCCGCGCGCTCGTGGACGACGTGCGTGTCGGTCGCGCCACCGATCCCCGACACGACGGCGTATTGATCTCGGGGGACGTACTCCTCGGCGACGGATTCGGGGCAGAAGACGAGCGCCGCGGAGCCGTCGGTGATCGGACAGAAATCGTACAGTCGCAGCGGATCGGCGACGATCGGCGAGTCGAGCACCGTGTCGAGGTCGACTTCCTTCTGAAACTGCGCGTGGGGGTTGTCGACGCCGTTTCTGTGGTTCTTCACCGCCACCTTCCCGAGGCTCTCGCGGGGCGCGTCGTACTCGTCGAGGTAGAGCCGCGCGGTGAGCCCCGCGAAGGAAGGGAGCGTGACGCCGTGTTTGTACTCGACCGGGTGCGTGAGCGACGCGATCACGTCGGTCGCCTCCGCGGTCGTCCGGTGGGTCATCTTCTCGCCGCCGACCAACATGGTGAGGTCGCTCGCGCCGGAGGCGATCGACTGCCAGGCGGCGTACACGCCCGCGCCCCCCGACGAGGAGGTCTGATCGATCCGGGCGGTGTACGCTGGAGTGGCCGCCAAGTCGTGAGCGAGCGCGTTCGGGACCCCGGTTTGGCCCTCGAACTCGCCGCTGGCCATGTTCGAGACGTACAGGTGATCGAGGTCGTCACCGTCGATCCCGGCGTCGTCGAGCGCGGCCGCGCCCGCCTCCGCCAACAGCTCTCGTACCCAGGCGTCGCGCTGCCCGAATCGGGTCATCGACGCGCCGATGATCGCTACGCGTTCCATACGCGTCGGTCCACGGCGCCCGCCTAAAACGTACCTCTCTGCAGCGGGGAAAGGTCCCGGCGAAGGTCGTCTCTCACTCCGCGCGTCGGCCTGCGTGACCGGGGTAATCGCGCTCGAAGCGAGAGCCGATCTCGTCGCGATCGAGCCGGATGACGACCG
Source organism: Halorubrum aidingense JCM 13560 (assembly GCF_000336995.1). Lineage (GTDB taxonomy): Archaea > Halobacteriota > Halobacteria > Halobacteriales > Haloferacaceae > Halorubrum > Halorubrum aidingense. The sequence continues at coordinate 38,388 of NZ_AOJI01000013.1, forward strand.
GTCGGCCGTGCGGGCAGGCGTAGGGGTTCTCACAGGCGTCGAGCCGGTCGAGCAGGTCGACGACCCGCCCCTCCGTCAGCGAGGTGTTGCCGGTCACGGACGGGTAACACGCGAGGTCGGCGAGCAGCTCGTCGACGATATCGGTCACCGGCTCGTCGCCCGCGGTGGCGTCGCCGACGAGCGCCGAGAGCACGTCCCGAACGAGGGCCGGGTCGAGCGCGGCGTCGAAGACGGCGGGGACCGCCTCGACGACGACTGCGCGGTCGCCGGCGCGCTCGACCTGGAAGCCGATCGCGGCGAGGTCGTCGACGAACTCGTCGAACACCGCGGCCTCCCGCGCCGTCAGTTCCACCCGAACGGGCTCCGCGAGCGCCTGCGCGTCCGCCCCGTCGTCGAAGGCGGCCTGCAGGCGCTCGTAGTTCACCCGCTCGTCCGCGGCGTGCTGATCGATCAGCACGAGCCCGTCCGGCGCCTCCGCGATGACGTACGTCTCGTGGAGCTGTCCGAGCACCCGCAGCGGCGGGAGCGAGTCGTAGCTTCGCTCCGCCGCCGTCGTCGACGCGTCGTCCCCGAGGGTCCGCTGAGCCGTCGAGCGCGGTGACCGCGAACCGGTCTGCGCCGGAGGCGGGTCCCGCCTGTCGTCCGGTCCGGTATCGCTCGCGTCGATGTCGGTTGCATCGGTATTGCTCGCGTCGGCGTCGACCGGAGTCGGGTCGCCTCCCGGGATCGACTTGCCGACACGGCTCTCATTTGTGCGGTCGGCGACGGTTCCGGTGTCGCGGCTGGCCCCGACGTGGCTGTCACCGTCGCCGGCATCGGTCGCGCCGTCTGCGGGCTCCGGGTCCGACTGCCAACTCCGGGGGGAGGGTCGGCCGTCGGTCCCGGAGTCGTCACGACCGCCACCGGCCCCACCGATCCCGCCGACGTCGCCCACCGACCACGCGTCCTCGTCGGTCGGGTTCAACGCCGCGGCGCCGGTCGTCGTTTCAGGCCGGTGTCCGTCGTCCGGGTCGTCCGGGCCGTCGGCGTCGCCCTCGTCTCGCCCGTCGAGGGCGGCGCGCTCGTGGTCGGTGCCCGCGCCGCCGACGGCCTCCGTCTCCGGGTGCTCCGGACGGACCGCCGTCTCCTCGGGCGCCGACTGTCCGCGAGGGGCCGTCGAGCGGATCAGGCCGTGGTCGAGCAGCGCCGACTCGACCGCGTCCTCGACGGCCGCGCGCACCGCGGGCTCCTCGTCGAAGCGGACTTCCAGCTTCCGAGGGTGGACGTTCACGTCGACGTCGCCCGCCGGGACCTCGACGAACAGCACCGCGAAGGGGTAGCGATCGGGCGCGAGCTGGCCGCCGTAGGCGTCGAGAGTCGCCTCGCGCAGCGCGCTCGCGGTGACGTACCGGTCGTTGACGTAGGTCGCGAGGTATTCGCGAGTCGACCGAGTCGTCTCGGGATGAGAGACGAGGCCGGTGACGCTCCGGACGGGCGGGTCGGCATGGGTGTCGCCGTCCGGGGTGCCCGAAGCGTCCGGAGCGTCCGGCGTCCACGCCACGTCCACCATCGACTCGGCGACTTCGCGGCCGTAGACGGCGAGGACGGCCGATCGGAGGTCGCCGTTCCCCTCGGTCGCGAACGTCTCGCGGCCGTCGTGTTCCAGCGAGACGGCGACGTCGGGGTTCGCGAGCGCGTAGCCGGTGACCACGGTGTTCACGTGGTCGAACTCGGTGGTCGTCCGCTTGAGGAACTTCTTGCGCGCGGGCGTGTTGAAAAACAGGTCGTCGACCTCGACGGTCGTTCCCTCCGGACAGCCCGCGGGGCGCACGTCGCCGACGTCGCCGCCCTCGACGGTGATCTCCGCGCCCGCGTCGGCGCCCGGCGGGCGCGAGCGGACGGTGAGCCGCGAGACCGCGCCGACGGTGTACAGCGCCTCGCCGCGGAAGCCCAACGTGACGACGCCGCGGTCGAGGTCCTCGATGGCGGAAATCTTCGAGGTCGCGTGTTCAGCGACGGCCGCCTCCAACTGGTCGGCGGGGATACCGACGCCGTCGTCGCGGACGCGGATCCCCTCGGTGCCGCCGGCCTCGACCGACACCGCGACGCGGCTCGCGCCCGCGTCGAGGCTGTTTTCGATCAGCTCTTTGACGACGCTCGCCGGGCGCTCGACGACCTCGCCGGCCGCGATACGCTGGACGGTCCGCTCGTCCAATCGCTCGATGTCTGGCGGCTCCATTCGTATCCCTCGTCGGGCGAGCGCGCACTTGAACCCGTTGTCGCCGAGGACGACGCGAGACCGATGGCGTGTCGGGAGGCGATCAGGTATAAATCAACCTGCGGTGGCGCGCTCCTCGATCGCCGCCGCGAAGCGGCGGCGGCGAGAGCGCGAGGGACGCAGCGGTCGGTTATAACCGACCGCTGCGAGGCTGGGGAGGCGTGAGGCTGCGGTGCGGAGGGTGGGACTCGAAGATCACTGCGGGCGTGCGCCGATCTCGCGGCGAGCGTGCGCCGATCTCGTGGCACCGAGGCGCTTCGCGTCTCTGGCCACCGGCGGCTTCGCCGCCGGCGACTGGGGATTCGGGGTGTGCACCGACGGTCTATCACTTATAAATAACCGTCTCAGGCGACCGCGGCCGCGATCTCCTCGTCGCTCAAGAACACGTCCTCGCCGGTCTCGGCGTCGAACAGGTGAATGTGCTCCTCCTCGAAGGTGACGCCGACTTCGTCGCCGGTCTCGGGTTTGATGTCGGGCCTCGACCGCGCGAGGAAGTCGTCGTTGATGGCTAAGTGGATGTAGTTGTCCGAACCGATCGGTTCGACGACCTCGACGGTCGACACCAGCGTCTCGTCGCCGGTCGGTGCCTCCTTGACGACGATGTTTTCGGGACGAATACCGAGCGTGTACGGCCCGCTCTCCAGGTCGCGGCCCGTGACGTACTCGCCGCTGAGTTCGAAGGCGAGCCCCGACTCGTCGTCGCGGATCGTCGCCGTCGTCCCGTCGGTCTCGACGTCGACGTCGATGAAGTTCATCGACGGGGAGCCGATGAAGCCGGCGACGAACTTGTTGACCGGGTTCTCGTACACCTCGGTCGGCTGACCGACCTGTTGGAGCTTCCCGTCGTTCAAGATCGCGAGGCGGTCGCCCATCGTCATCGCCTCCTCCTGGTCGTGGGTGACGTACATGGCCGTGACGCCGAACTCCTTCTGGAGCTTCTGGATCTCGGCGCGCATCTCCGTCCGGAGCTTCGCGTCGAGGTTCGAGAGCGGCTCGTCGAACAGGAACACCTCGGGCTCGCGGGCGATGGCGCGGCCCAACGCGACGCGCTGTTTCTGCCCGCCGGAGAGCTCGTCCGGCTTGTCGTCGAGCAGGTCCGCGATCCCCATCATCTCGGCCATCTCCGTCACGCGCTCGCGACGCTGTTCTTTAGTCATATCCGTGCTCATTTTGAGCCCGAAGGCCATGTTCTCCATGACCGTTTTGTGCGGGTACAGCGCGTAGTTCTGGAACACCATCGCCACGGGCCGATCCTTCGCGTGGATGTCGGTGACGTCCTCGCCGTCGAAGCGGACGGCTCCCGAAGTCGGCTCTTCGAGGCCAGCGACCATCCGTAGCGTCGTGGTCTTTCCACAGCCCGACGGTCCGACGACGGTCACGAACTCGCCGTCTTCGAGCTCCAGATCGATGTCGTCGACGGCGACGATGGTTCCCCTGTCGAACTCCTTTCTGAGGGTGTCGAGTGTGACGTCCGCCATTCGTTGACGCAACTCGTTCGTCGAGGATAATAATTCTTCCTTATTTTTCCAAACTGTGACGAAATATGTTTTCAAGGATATCCTGTGGTCGTATAATTTTCTATATATAATGAACGCCGATGTACATCCCAAATACTAAATGTATGAACACGTAATTCATCAATTGTTACCGACTATGGACGAGAAACGCCGAACGCTACTCAAGACGATGGGGGGAACGACCGCACTCGGGGCGCTCGCGGGCTGTATCAGCACCGACGGCGGCGACAACGGCGGCGACGGATCCGAGGGAGACGGCTCTGGCGACGACGGATCCGGATCCGACGACGGTTCGTCCGGAGTCGACAACCCGGGAACGGCGACGCTGTGGACCGACCTAGCCGACGCCGAGGACGAGGCGATGTCCTCGTACGTCGACGACTTCGAGTCGGAGACGGGCCACACGATCAACAAAGAAGAGCCCGGCGGTGAACTCGACCAGCAGCTTGACACCGCAATTCCGTCCGGCGAGGGGCCGGACTCGTGGATCTGGGCACACGACTGGGTCGGCCGGTTCGCGGTTCGCGAGGAGCCGCCGTTCCTCTACGACGCGAGCGACGATGTCGACACCTCGCTCGATTCGTACACCGAAACCGCCCAGCAGGCGGTGCAGTTCGACGGGGAGCTCCACGGGCTCCCGTTCGCCTCCGAGACCGTCGCCCTGTTCTACAACGAGGACATGGTCGATGAACCGCCCGAGACGCTCGACGAGATGGTCTCGATCATGGACGAGCACCACGACCCCGAAAACGGGGAATACGGCCTCTCGTACCCCGTGACCGATCCGTACTTCGTCAGCGGGTTCATCCAGGCGTACGGCGGCGACATCTTCGACGAGGCGAACCTCGAAGTCACCCTCGACAGCGACGAGTGTAAACAGGGCTTGAGCGCGCTCGAAACGCTGTTCGAGTACGTTCCGGCCGACCCCGGCTACGAATCGCAGATCGTTGCGTTCGCCGATGGGGCCGCCCCCTTCGCGATCAACGGCCCGTGGGAGATCGGAAACCTCCAGAACGAGATCGACAACCTCGGCGTCACGACGCTTCCGACGGTCGACGGGAACAACCCGCGGTCGTACTCCGGCATCCAGACGTTCTACTTCAGTTCGATGTTGGCCGACGCCGACCAGTCCACCGTCGACGCTGTCACCGGTCTCGCGGAGTGGTACACCACCAACGAGGACGTCATCCTGAACAACGCCGAAGAGCAGGGATACATTCCCGTCCTCAGCTCGGTCGTCGACGACAGCGACCTCTCCTCGGACGTGCAGGCGTTCGCCCAACAGGTCGACCACGGCGTTCCGATCCCGAGCCACCCCGACATGGACAGCGTCTGGGACCCGCTGACGAACGCGTTGACGAACGTGTTCAACGGGGACGAAGAGGGCGACGCCGCTCTCGACGCCGCTGCCGAAACCATCCGGGAGAACCTCTAGTCGGGTTTCCACCTATCATGGCTTCTTCGCAAACCGGAATCGGTGCAAGCGGGCTGTCGCGGCTCCGGTCAGTGATCCCGTTCTCCAACCGCGACTGGGGACTGCTCCTCGTCATTCCGGGCGTGGTTCTGTTCTCCAGTTTCATGCTGTACCCCATCTTCTACCTGTTTTATATCTCTCTCACGAACGCGACGTTCGCGGGATCCGTGATCGGGGGCGGTGCAGAGCTGATCGGCTTCGAGAACTACGTCGAACTGTTCGGCGACGCGCAGTTCTGGACGTCGATGTCGACGACGTGGTTGTTCGTCGCGGTCTCGCTCGTCATCAAGGTGTTCGTCGCCGTCGGCATCGCGCTGCTGTTGAACCACGCGCGCGTTCTCGGGAAACGGTACATGCGCGCGGCGGTGATCGTCCCGCTCGGGTTCCCCGGCATCTTCACGATCACCGTCTGGCGGGGGATGTTCAGCGACGCCCGGTACGGCGTGTTCAACACGATACTCGGGCGGTACAACGGGTTTATGTCGTCGCTGTCGGCCCCGGAGATCCTGCTCTTCGACGTCCCTATCGGCTTCCTCAGCGGCCGCTGGGAGGCGTTCTTCGCGTACGTCACCACCGAGGTGTGGCTGGCGTATCCGTTCATGGTGATCATCATCGTGAGCGCGCTCCAAGACGTGCCGCGCGAGCTCCACGAGGCGGCGATGGTCGACGGCGCGGGCTTCCTCCAGCGGTTCCGAACGGTGACGCTCCCGGCGATCAAGGGTCCGGTGCTGTTCGCGTCGATCCTCACCGGCGCGACGGCGTTCCAGCAGTTCCTCATCCCGTGGGTGTTCAACGAGGGCGGCCCGGCGCGACAGAACGAGCTGATCATCGTGTACGGCTACCGCGAGGCGATCAGCTTCAACGAGTTCGGCCTCTCGGCGGCGATTCTGATCGTCGCGATCGCCTTCATCGGACTGTTCATGTACGTCGCCGTGCGGTACGGCGGCCTCGCCGAGGGGGTGGGTGATTCATGAGCGCGCTCGGCTCCGTCTTGGCGCTGATCCGCGCGAAGCTGATCGCGTTCGCGACCGCGCCACAGCGGTTCGTCGTGACGATCCAGCGGGCGATCTACGACGTACGGACCGGCAAGCGGACGCCGTGGGACGTGGCCAAGAGCGTCCTGATGACGGCGCTCGGCCTGTCGATGGTGCTGGTCCTGTTGTTCCCGCTGTTCTGGATCTTCACGGCGTCGCTCGCGGAGGGGACCCGGCTGTTCAACACGAGCGGCATCTTCCCGGAGCCCTCGGCGTACAACCTCGAAGCGTACCGCTGGGTGCTCTTCGAGTCCGACTTCTTCTTCGTCGAGGGCGACTGGGGGTACCCCCAGCTCGTGATCGGCGGGGGTGGCGGGCTGGTGCCTCTCAGCTTCCGCTGGGCCGGTACCGAGACCGGCCCCGGCGCGCTGTTCAACAGCCTCTATCTGGTGAGCGTGACGATCGTCGCGGGCTTCGGGATGATCGTCCCGGCCGCGTACGCGTTCTCGCGACGGAGCTTCATCGGCCGCAAGCGGATTCTCTACGGCTACGTGCTGTTCACGCAGATCGGCGCCGGGCTCTCGATCGCGACGCTCGTGGCGCTGTACTCGCTGTTCAGCACGTACGGGCTGACGAACAACCTGTTCGTTCTCGGGCTGTTCTACGCCGCCGGCACGATCCCGTTCAACACCTGGCTGCTGAAGACGTACATGGACAACATCCCCGTCTCCTACGAGGAGGCGGCGATGGTCGACGGCGCGAGCTTCCTGGAGACGATCCGAGAGATCATCATCCCGCTGACGAAGCCGGGGCTCGCCGTCGTGTTGATCTTCGTCTGGCTCGCCGGATGGAACGAGTTCATCATCGCGCAGACGCTGCTCTCGCCGGAGAACTATCCGCTCTCGGTGGAGCTGTACAACCTCGCGACTGAGGGGCGGTTCTCCACGCCGTGGACCCGGTTCGCGGCGTTCGCGAACCTGTTCGCGCTCCCGGTCGCGATAGTCTACTTCGCGGCGCAGCGCTCCGTCGAGGACGGACTCTCCTTCGGCGGGATGGAGGGGTAAGGCGGCTCTCGACCGGTTTTAATTCGTTCTGCGGTTTTCTCGTTCTGCGACCTTTTCGGACCGGCGCTTCGATCGCATCTGTTGATGAATACCCACGGCAGATCGCGGTTCGTCGTCGACGCTCGACTGTCGCTCAGTCAGCCGCGTCCGGCGTCGGTGCCACGCCGCCGAGCCGGTCGCGGTCGTGGGCCGCCTCGAAGTCGAGGTCCGGCCCGCGTGCGATGATTCCGGAAGGGGTCACGTCCGGGTGCGTCGTGTAGTAGTGCTCCTTGATGTGGCTCATGTTCACCGTCTCGGCGACGCCCGCGGTCTGGTAGAGGTCGCGGAGGTACGGCCAGAGGTGCTCGTACTGATGAATGAACTGCTTGTTACACATGAAGTGCGTGTGGTACACGTGGTCGAATCGGACCAGCGTCGTGAACATGCAGATGTCGGCCTCGGTGAGCGAATCGCCGACGAGGTAGCGGCGGTCGGCGAGGCGCTCGTCCCAGTGGTCGAGGGCGCCGAACAGGTCGTCGATCGCCTCGTCGTAGGCCGCTTGTGAGGTCGCGAACCCGGCGCGGTAGACGCCGTTGTTGACGGGCTCGTAGATCTCGGTGATGACCTCGTCGACGTCCGCGACGGTGGCCTCGTCGCCGTCGGCGGGCAACAGCGAGACGTCGTTCCCGAGGTCGTCGAACGCGGTCGAGAGGATACGGAGGATCTCTCGGGACTCGTTGTTGACGATCGTCTCCTCCTCCGTGTCCCACAGCACGGGGACGGTCACTCGACAGGTGGCGTCGGGGTCGGCCGCGACGTATCGCTCCCGGAGGTAGTCGCTGCCGTGGAGGCGGTCAGGAGTACAGCCCGCCTTCTCGGGGGTGAACTGCCAGCCGCCCTCGCCGCGATACGGGTCAACGACCGAGACTCCGATCGCGTCTTCCAGTCCGAGCAGTGACCGCGCGAGCAGCGTTCGGTGCGCCCACGGGCAGGCGTACGAGACGTACAGGTGGTATCGACCCGCCTCGGGCTGGAACCGGTCGTCCGGGTCGGCGTCGACGTGATCCGGTACGTCGCTACCGGCGACCCAGCTCCGGAACGTCGTCTCGCCGCGCTGGAACGACCCGTCCTCGCCCGTCGCCTCGTACGCGTCCGTCCGCCACTCGCCGTCGACGAGTTGATTCATACCGCATTTGACGGGCGCGCTTCCCATAACGTGGGCGGGGACGTGGGTGTTACCGCCGATCTCCGGTCGCGGCACGAACGGCGATCCCCGGGTCAGTCGGGGCACCGAGAATATTGCCGCGCCGCGACGGGTTTATCAGGGCCACGCGGCTACCAGCGGGTAATCATGGCCGCACAGGCGATGGATCGCGTTCCGCGATCGTGATGAGGTCTTTTCGGTGAATAGTACAATCCAGCGCGTCGAACGCCGCCACCGAACCGGGGTGTCCAGCCGATGCTGACCGGCCGAGAGGCGGTCTCGCGCGCCGGGATAGACGCGGTCGCGCTGAAGCCGGCCGAGTGCGACGTCGCCCGCGCCGTCGACCTCCCGGTCGACCGCGTGACGATCGACTACGAGGGCCGCGAGCACCTCCCGGACGCGGCGACGCTCGACCGACTCGCCGCCGAGATGGACCTGTACGTCACAACGCCGGTCCGCGCCGACGGCTTCGATCCGCTCGGCGACGACTCGCTGCTCGCGCGGGTTCCCGACGGCGCTCGACGGGTGCTCGTCGCGGGTCACGGCGCGTACCTCTCCGAGGAGGAGTCGTCGCGCGCGGTCGCTCCCCGCTTCGGCGCCGCGCGGCGCGAGTCACCGGACGCGTGGGTCGGTACGGAGGGCGTCGAGCGCGTCGCGCTGGCCGCCGGCGGGACCCAGTTCGAACTGCTCTCGCGCTCGACCGACCGGGACGTGCGGGCGCTCCGCGCGGCCGGTTTCGACGGTGATATCGCGGTGTACGCGCCGACCGTCCTCACCGACGACGAGGACGCGGTACTCGACGCGGTCGGCGCCTACGTCGCTCGACGCCGTCCCGTCGCCCGCGCCCTGCCCGACGCCCCAGACGCCCCGGACGGCTCGCCACCGACCGACGCGACCGCCACGGGACGGACCCGCGAGGTGCTCTCCGCCGCCGCGCGCGACTTCGCGCTCGTCGGCTCTCCGGGAGCCGTCCGGGACCGCGTCGACGACCTCCGCGAAGCCGGCGTCGATCACGTGGTCGGGTATCCCGCCCGCGGCATCGGCGAGTTCCTGTCGTAGGGGCTCGTACGGGTCGCGGAGGCGAGTCTCCCACGCGGACCGCATTCTCTGACTCGTCGATCGGGCGCCGACATCGACGTTTCTCAGTAATTAAATTTATCCGCGAACACGTGTTATCTGTTCGTGACCCTGTCTACCGTCTCACCGCGGTGGTAATCACATGACCCGACAATGACTGTTTTCGCCAACGTCGAACTCTCTCCGACTGATCCGGCGCTCGGCTCGCTCGCCGACACGGGTACCGACTCTGCGTATCGGGTCCCACTCGTGCTCCGTTCTGACAGCTCGATCGTTCTGTACGCGCTCTTCGGCGATGGATATTCCGCGTCGGCCGTCGAAACACTTCGCGACAGCGAGTCCGTGACGTCGGCTCAAGTCGTCGATCACGTCGGGAACTCGCGGCTGGTTTCGATCACGCTTCCGCTTCGCTCCGCACGAGGGATCGGGACCCTCGCGAAGTCGGACGTCGAGATCGTCGAGGCGGTCGGCACGTCCGAGACGTGGCTGTTTCGCGTTCGAGCCCCCGACCGGGACTCCCTCCGCGAACTCGCAGAGCGCTGTGAACGAGAACCCGACACCGTCCGCGTCGGGCGCGTTTACGAGCAGATCTCCGGGCCCGAACGCGTCGAATCCGTGCTCACCCCTCAACAGGAGACCGCGCTCCGAACTGCGGGCGACGCCGGGTACTTCCGCGTCCCTCGAGAGACCTCGCTCGGCGAACTGAGCGAAGAGCTCGCCGTCTCGGACTCGGCGGTCTCACAGCGTCTCCGTCGCGGAACCGACGCGCTCCTCTCGGCCGTGTTCGGGACGAGAGACCGCGATCGGTGACGTTTCGACGACGGCGTCGGTGGCGCCTCTTGCTATCCGTTCTGATAGCTGGGTTCGAGCGTCCAGCACCGATTATCGCACGTTTTCGACCGGCGAATATATCTATATACGGACCACCCCACTGCTGTCGTAATGGCTACCACGGAGGCCGACGACCGACCCGTAGAGCTGGCACAGGAGCACGAGGACGACGACGTCGAGAACGCGGCGTATGCGCTTTCGGAACTGCAGAACGCGTCAGAGGATATCGCGGTCAGAACCGAGGAGATCGCCGCCCTCTCCCGCGAACAGGCCGAGGGGATGAGCGAGGTCAGAAACGAGGTCTCGGACATGAGCGCGGCCGTCGAGCAGATCGCGTCGTCGGCCGAAGAAGTCGCGAGCGAGGGCGATCAGGTGAACGAGCTCGCCTCCGAGGGACGCTCGGCCGCGCGCGACACGCGGACGGCGATGACGCGGATCGACGACTCGTCCACCGAGGTGAGCGAACGGGTCCACCGGATCGACGACAGCGTCGAAGAGATCGACGCCATGGTCGCGGTGATAAACGACATCGCCGATCAGACGAACCTCCTCGCGCTCAACGCGTCGATCGAGGCCGCCCGCGCCGGCGACGCGGGGGCGGGGTTCGCGGTCGTCGCCGAGGAGATCAAGTCGCTGGCCGAGAAGTCCCAGCGGCGCGCGAACGACATCGAAGAGCTCGTCGACGGGATCCAACACAACACCAAACGGGCCGTCGAGGGGCTCGAAGACAACGAGCAGGCGGTCGAAGCGGGAATCGAGGAGGTCCAGTCGACGCTGACGATGTTCGAGGAGATCGGCGATTCCGTCGGCGAACTCAACATCGGTATCGAAGAGGTCGCGCACGCGACCGACGAACAGGCCGCGAGCACCGAGGAGATCGCCTCGATGATCGACCAGACGGCGTCCAACGCCGAGGAGATAAGCGACGAGACGGACAACATCAGCGCCGCGGTCGAAGAGCAGTCGTCGATGGTCTCCGAGGTCAACCAGGGGTTCCAGGGACTCATCGAGGAGGAGTGAGCCGATGGCCGAACCGTTGGGAGAGCTCCTCGAGTTCCGGTTGGGGGGCGAGCGGTACTGTCTCGACATCGCGTACGTCGACGAGATCGTCACGACGACCGATATCCGGTCGATTCCGAACGCGCCCGACCACGTCACCGGCGTCACGGACCTCCGCGGCCGGACCACGACGGTCGTCGATCCGGGCGTCGTCTTAGACGTCGACGACGAGCGCGACCGCACGCACATCGTCGTTCTCGACGACGAGGAACTGACCGACACCGAGGGCACCGTCGGGTGGCTCGTCGAGGACGTCCGGCAGGTGATCACCGCTTCCGAGGACGACGTCGATCGCACGCCCGCGATGGACGACACCCCGGTCGCCGGCGTCATCTCGAACGACTCCGAGTTCGTCGTACAGCTCGATCCCCGAACGGTCGCGACGTGAGCGATTCACGCGGGTCTCCGCGGGCGTCGTCTTTATTTCCCCGAAGCGAGAGGTGACCGCATGACTCGATCCGAGTCGGTCGCGGTCGTCGGTGGCGGGGCGGTCGGCGTCACCGCCGCTGTCGACCTCGCGGCTCGCGGCGCCGACGTGACGCTCTACGACCGCGGCACGCTGGGCGCCGAAAGCTCCGGTCGGGCCGCCGGCGTCCTCTACGACGCGTACGCCGAGGACGTCGACGCCGCGCTCGCGGCGCGCGCGATGGAGCGGTTCCGCGCGTTCGACGGATCGCTACCGGGGTTTTCGTTCACGGCCTGTCCGTACGTCATCGCGGTGCGTGAGGGCGACGCGGACGCTGACGCAATCCCGGCGATGGTCGATCGGATGCGCGCCCACGGCCGGTCGGTCTCGCTCGTCGATCCTGCGACCCTCGGCGAGCGTTTCCCGGTCGCGATCGACGACCTCGCGGTCGCGGCCGTGGCCGACGGCGCCGGGTGGTGTGACCCCGCGAGCTACGTCGCCGCGATGGGCCGACGGGCGCGACGCGAGGGCGTCGACGTCGAGACCGAGACCGAGGTCGCACTCGCGCGCGACGGTCGAGAAGTACGGCTCGCCGAGTGCGGGGACGCGACCGGCGAGGTGACCGCTCGCACGTTCGACGCGATCATCGTTGCGGTCGGCGCCCACACGGCCCCGTTCTTCGACGCCGTCGGAGTCGACCTCCCCGTCGTCCCGTATCGGGTACAGGCGCTGACGGCCCGGAACGCCTACGACGGGCCGATGGTGTACGACGCGACGGCGGGCGTCTACGTCCGGCCGCACCCGACCGGACTCCTCGCCGGCGACGGCACCGAGCCGGTCGCGGCCGACCCGGAGGCGTACGACCGGGCGGGTGACGACTGGTTCGTCGAATCCGTCTCGGAGACGCTCCGCGACCGGCTCGACGCTGTGAGCGCTCCCGGTCCGGACCTCGATCGGGCGTGGGCCGGGCTCTGCACGGCGACCCCCGACGGCGACCCGCTCGTCGGGCCGGTCGGCGATCTCGCGGCCGAATCGTCCGGATCGGCGGGCGACTCGGCACCGCAACTATTCGTCGCCGCCGGGTGGCAGGGGCACGGGTTCATGCGCGCCCCGGCGATCGGCGAACACCTCGCAGAAGGCGTGTTGGCGTCGCTCGACGGTTCACGCGCGTCGTCCGCGTCGTCCGCGTCGTCGCCGTGGATCGACGCGTTCGACCCCGATCGGTTCGACGGGGACGAGGAGTTCGAGATCGTGGAGGGTATGACCGTGGAGCGGCGCGCCGGACGAGATTCGTGACCGCCGGTGCGGCGCGCCGGCGTCTCACTCCTCGTCGGGGTCGTCTTCCTCGACGACCGCGACGTCTTGGGCGTCCTGCTTCTTCGGAATCTCCACCTGTAGGGTGCCGCTCCGCGTCAGCGTCGCGTTCGCACCCTGCGGGGTCACGTTCGCGTCTCGCGGGAGGTCGGCGCTGCCGGAGAGGGAGACGCCGCGCCCGGGAAACAGCAGTTCGTACCCGTCGTGGAACTCGCGGAAGCGGTCGAGTTTGACCTCGACGGTGTGATCGAGGAACGTCACGTTAAGGTCCTCGCCGCGGACGCCGGGAGCGTCGAACACGACGAGGTAGGCGTCGTCGCTCTCGAGGAGGTCGTACGAGAGCGGCCGGCGCTCCTGCATCTTGCTCCATCCGCGCCCGACCCGCTCTAGCGCCTCTCGGAACACCGACCGGCCCGTCTCGATCAGTCCGCTCACGGGCTACACCTCGATCTCGACGAGGTCGCTCCCGCCGCAGTACGGACACGAGAGGTCCCCGACGGCGTGGTCGTCGGGAACGTCGTAGGTGTAGTGGTTCTCGAACATGTCGAGCTCGCAGTCGTCGGCTTCGCACTTGACCTCCATCGTCGATGGCATATGTGATACCGTTGTGTCGGCGAGGGCTTAAACGGCGTGGCGGCGGTGCGCACATATCGTCCCTCCGACGGTCGGTGGGCTCTCAGAACGCGCCGTCGAACTCGCCAACGGTCACCGTGGCACCCTCGCCAGCGTGTCCAACCACGTTACCGAATCGTCCAGACGTTCTCGGGTTTAGTGGATACTGTTGGAAATAATGTGAAATATTCTGGAAGCACAATTGCGGATCGTTCCCGATCCGTCGGCGATAGTGAAAGCTGCTAGCGATACCGGATCTCGATCGGTGATCGGGGGAACGCGAGACCCTCTTGATCGAGTGCGGGAGTGGGTGACTCGCCCGGTGGTGCGGTCTCTTATAAGTGTCGCAGCGATGTTGCCGTCGGCAGTTTATAAGTTGTTGATCGCGGGAAGAACGGTGTTAACGGCTCAACCGCACCGCACAGCACCGCGCCTCACGCCTCCCCAGCCTCGTCGCCACCGCACTACCTATTTATATCCGATCGTCTCCGTCGCTCTTAGATATTTATATACCGCGTCGCCGTCAGGGTCTGCGATACTCACTCCCGCAACCAGCCATCGCTGTTCCTGTATTGACCGCAACCGAGTGAGAATGTGTCGTCTGAGGTGCATTTCAACGACGTCGATCGGATGGGTTCTGGGAATAAACCTATCCATAAGTTATCTATGGTCGGGCAGTGGTTACGCGAATATAGTCTTGTATGTATTAAACACAACCGTTATAACCTCGAACGGGATATGCATTATTGAGCAGCAATGTACGAACTACGAAATACTGGATACAGCGACCGGAGGACAGACACATGCCAGGACTAGAGATTCCCACGTGGGATCCGGAGACGGCTCTCCTAATCGGTACGATCCTACTGGAAGCGGTCATCCTTTACGTTGGATACGGCGTTCTCGAACGGCTCGTCGGGCCTCACCTCATGGAATTCCTCGTCGGAGGTGGATCCAATGCTTGATACGCTGACGGGAATCGTCGGCGGGTCACCCGAGATGCTGGCGCTTTTCGTCGGGTTCGGACTCGTCGTCGGACTGCTCTTCGGCTTCTTCGGCATGGGGGGATCGTTCCTCGTGACGCCCGCGCTGCTGATGTTGGATTATCCAGCCTCCGTCGCGGTCGGGTCCGGGATGGCATTCGTCTTCGGAACGGCCGTCATCGCGACGCTGAAACACCACGACCTCGGACAGGTTGACTACAAACTCGGAGTTATCATGATCGCGGGGACGACGGTCGGCATCGAGGCCGGCCGTGCGAGCGTCTTCTATCTCGAGGACCTCGGGCTCGCAGATGGTATCATCAGCGTGGTCTACGTGTTCTTACTCGGCGGCATTGGACTCATGATAACTCGAGAGGCGCTCAATGGCGACGACGACGGCGGCATCGACCACGGTGCCGTCGACACGGACTTGAGTGAGTACGAGATCCCCGAGGTCGCAAAGCGAATCCAAGAGACCGTCCGAATCCCGCCGATGGTCACGCTCCGCGGTGACGTCCGCGTCTCTGCGTGGGTGATCACGGCCGTGGCGTTCTCGACCGGGCTTCTCTCCGGGTTCCTCGGTGTCGGTGGCGGGTTCATTCGGATGCCCGCGATGATTTACGCAATCGGCGTTCCCACTCCTGTCGCTGTCGGGACCGACCTCTTCGAAATCGTGTTCTCAGGTGGTATTGGGAGCTACCTGTACGGACAGAGCGGCGGTGTGGACCTGAGTATCGTCGCCCCGCTCCTGTTCGGGAGCGCGCTCGGGGCCCGCATCGGCTCCGCGGCGACCGCAATCGTGGACTCCGACGACATCAAAATCTACTTCGGTGGGATGCTGCTCGCCGGGTCCGTCGCGGTCGGTATCGGCGAAATCGGGACGTATCTCGGAAGCGTTCTTCTGGAGACGATCGGGCTGTTCCTCGTTATCGGGGCCGCAGTCGTCGTGGCGGGAGCGATCGTCTTCACTACGCTTCGGTCCCTCCGCGCGACCCGCCGCCAAACGACGGTGACGGCAGACTGAGGCGGTTCCGAGCCGTCCGTGATTCCGCACGCACCTTACCCGCACTCTCCGTCCCGCGTCCGCACACCCCCCACCCCGCATCCGCACACCCCCCACCCCGCATCCGCACCCTTTTCCCGTGTCGGCGGACTAGGCCCCGCTAACATGACCGATCCGGTCGCGCTCGACGGCGGCTCGTCGCCGCCGCATCCGAGCGATCTCACCGTCACCATCGTCGACGGCTACGTCGACGAGCCGGCGCACTTCGGCGTGCCGCCGTACATCTCGACGTACCCGCGGTACACGGCCGGCGCGCTCGTCGACGCCGGCGTCCCCGAGGAGTCGATCACCTACCACACCATCGACGAACTCCGAGAGGACCGGGGCAAGCACGCCGACGTCGCGAACGCCGACCTGTTCGTCTACGTCGGCGGGATGACCGTCCCCGGGAAGTACGTCGGCGGCACCCCCGCCGAGCCCGACGAGGTGCGCGAACTGGGGTGGACCGCGGACGGCGTCACCCTGCTCGGCGGTCCGGTGCGGTTCGGCGTCGGCGAGGAGAACGCGGGCGCACAGGAGACCGAACGCGACGACCTCGACTACGACTTCGTCGCCATGGGCGACGTGGAGGCGGCCGCCTACGACCTCGTCTGTGAGGGGTTAGAGGGGTTCGGGAACCGGATGCGCGACAACGCCGAGATCGACCGGTGGGCGGAGAAAGGCGCGTTCGTCGTCGAGCAACACCCCAACCACCCCGACTACCTCATCTGCGAGATGGAGACCTCCCGCGGCTGCGCGTACCGCTGCTCGTTCTGCACGGAGCCGCTCTACGGGAGCCCGGCGTTCCGCGCGGCGCGCTCGGTCGTCGACGAGGTCGACGCGCTCTCTGACCGGGGGGTCAAACACTTCCGACTCGGCCGACAGGCGGACATCCTCGCGTTCGGCGGCGACGGCGAGGCTCCCAACCCCGACGCGCTCCGCGAACTGTACGGCGGGATCCGCGAGGTCGCACCCGACCTGCGGACGCTCCACCTCGACAACATGAACCCGGTGACGATCACGGACTACCCCGAGGCCTCCCGCGAGGCGATCCGGGTCATCGCCGAGCACAACACGCCCGGCGACACCGCCGCGTTCGGGCTCGAGTCGGCTGACCCGGTCGTCCAGGAGCAGAACAACCTGCTCGTCACGGCCGAGGAGTGTCTGGAGGCCGTCCGCGTCGTCAACGAGGAGGGCGGGTGGCGCCCGGGCGACACCCCGGCGACGACGCCGGGCGATGACGACCGCGTCGTCGGTCCGTCGACCGGTCCCGACGCGAGCCCGCGGCTCCCGAAACTGTTGCCCGGGATCAACCTCGTGCACGGGCTCGCGGGCGAGCGCCCCGAGACCTACGAGCACAACAAAGCGTTCCTCCAGTCCGTTTACGACGAGGGGCTCATGCTTCGCCGGATCAACGTCCGGCAGGTGATGGCGTTCGCGGGCACCGAGATGGCCGAGACGGGCGCCGACATCGCCCGCGAGCACAAGGCCCAGTTCCAGACGTACAAACGGGAGGTCCGCGAGACCATCGACAACCCGATGCTCGACCGCGTCGTCCCGCCGGGGACGGTCCTCCCCGACGTTCACCTGGAGTACCACCAGGACGGGAAGACGTTCGGGCGCCAGCTCGGCACCTACGCCCTCCTCGTCGCGGTCCCCGGCGAGCGCGAACTCGGGACCGCCATCGACGTGGCGATCACCGACCACGGCTACCGCTCCGTGACGGGAGTTCCGTACCCGATCGACGTCAACGCCGCGTCGATGGACGAGCTGACCGCGATCCCCGGGATCAATCGGAACACGGCGGGCGACGTCGTCGTCGGGCGCCCCTACGCCTCCCTCGACGAGGTCGACGCCGGCGTCGCGGACCTCTCGCGGTTCGCCGTCGTCGACGACGTCGACGTTCCGATCCCCGGTCGCGAGCGACCCGGATCCGGTCCCGGGACGGGCGCGCGGTCCGGGCTCGACCGTCGGGACGCCTCCTCGATCGGCCGCGGCGACTGAGCGATGTCGCCGCCCGTCACCCGTATCGAGGTCCCGGTCGACACCCGGGCGCCCGGAGGGACGACGAACGCGTACCTCGCCGACGGGCTGCTCGTCGATCCCGCGGCTCGAACGGAGACGCTGGACGCGGCGGTCGGGGTCGCAGGCGCCGAGACGGATGTCGGTAGCGGCGCGCCGTCTCCCGTCGACGCGATCGCGGTCACCCACGCGCACCCGGACCACGTCGGCGGCGTCGCGGCGTACGCCGACCTGACGGACGCGAGGGTCTTCGCGCACGCGGCCCACGCGGACCGATTCGCGGACGCGACCGGGATCGAGCCGGATGACACCTTTCGCGGTGGCGACGCAGTCGGCGGCACGGCCGGCAACACCGCCGTCCGCGCGGTCGCGACTCCCGGTCACGCGCCGGACCACGTCGCGTTCGCGGTCGGCGACGCGCTGCTCTGCGGCGACCTCGCCGTCGCGGAGGGGAGCGTCGTCGTGGGCGGTCCGGGCGCCGACCTCCGCGCGTACCTCGATAGCCTCACACAGGTACGAGACGCCGGATACGGCCGATTGCTTCCCGGGCACGGGCCGCCGATACTCGACCCCGATGCGACCTGCCAGCGACTGATCGACCACCGGTTGGACCGCGAGCGAGCGGTCCTCGACGCCGTCGAGAACGGTGCGGCCGACGTTGATGCCGTCGTCGACGCCGCCTACGAGAAGGACCTCGCCGGCGTCGAAGACCTCGCGCGGGCGACCGTCGTCGCGCATCTCGAAAAATTGCTCGCGGTGGGAGAGATCGGGGCGACGTGGCGCGATCGGCTCTACGACTGATCAGAGTTCGGCTTCGAGTTCGGCCGCGACCCTCGTCAACGGTGTCTCGGTCACGTCCACGAACCGTCCGCCGACGTCGACGACTCCGCCGTCGGTCGCCGGATCGTCGCCGACGTGCACCAGTCTTGCCGGCTCGACGTCGAGCGCGTCTGCGGCGGTCTCGAACGCCTTCGGGTGCGGCTTTCGCCAGCCGCACCCGATGCTCGTCGTGACCGCGTCGAACTCGCCGCGGAGTCCGGCCCGGATCAGCGTTTTCGAGACCAGTTCCGGCACCGCGCAGTTGGACAGGAGCCCGACGGGACCGCTCTCCGCGACGTCTCGAACGGCGGTCCGGGCGCCGTCGCGTCGGGTCACGTCCGGATCGAACGCGGCGACGACCGCGTGCCGGGCGACGTTGCCGGTGACTTCGACGCCGCGAGAACCGAGGGCGTGCGCGACGTGAGCCGGGAGGGGAACCTCCGCGCCGTCGGGCGCATCCACGTGTCGCTCGCCGTACGCGACGTGCCAGTCGTCCGGCACCGCGACGCCGCGGGATTCCAGTTCGCGCGCGACCGTCTCCGCGGGATCGGACGGGTACTCGACGTCGACGAGCGTCCCGAACAGATCGAAAGTGACTGCCACGATA
The DNA here is from genome assembly GCF_000336995.1 of Halorubrum aidingense JCM 13560. GTDB lineage: Archaea > Halobacteriota > Halobacteria > Halobacteriales > Haloferacaceae > Halorubrum > Halorubrum aidingense. The sequence goes on from NZ_AOJI01000013.1 coordinate 57,629, forward strand.
CCGCCCGTAGGGACAAACCGGGATTGAAGCTGTCGGTCCGCCTACTGCCGGCGCGGGAGAGAACTCGCTCCGCCTGCCGGCTCACAGGGCCGGAACGATGTGAAGCGAGTAAAACCGGTAGAGCCCGGTCACCCACGCACAGAGCCAGAGGATCATGAACCCGGCCACGCCGACGCGGAGCCGGCTCCGCCAGTGGCCCATGTTCTCGTGGATCTCGTCGATGTCGACGTCGGGGTCCGCGTAGGCGTCCGCGTTGCGCTTCGCCTGGAAGATCCGAACGATCCCCGTGAGCGCGAACGCCAGCAGCGCGTACGCTTGGAGCCCGAAGAACGCGTGGACCACGGCGAGTCCGGTCAGTCGCCTGAGGACGCGGGGAACCATCCATCCCACCACCGGAACCGTCGTCAGCGTCAGCCCGACGACGATGTATCGTAAGTGGTGTGTGAGCACGTTCCATGTTACGGTCTCCGCGTCGATCATTATCCACGCCCCGTACAGGAGGAACGGGAGGCTCGCCGTCACCGACAGCCCGGTCAGCGTCGCGATAACCGACGGATCAACCATTGATCGCCGCTAGGATCTCCGGCGCGTAAAACTCCCCGATCCGACGCTTGCTCCGACCCGAACCCGTTCGGTGCGGCCCGGTCGCGGACGAAAACAGTTAGCGTCCGGAGCACGTACAGGCCGTCAATGGAGGACACCTCGACGGGATCGGAACCGGAGGCGAAGCCGGATCGGATGCCGGACGAGCACGCTACCGACGAGAGCCCCGCCGACGCTCGGGACGGGGGTCACGACGACCTCGACGAACTCCGAGCACGCGTGGACGCCGAGTACGACTTCGACGACTTCGGCCCGGCCGACATGGCGCGGATGAGTCCCGAAGAGTGGGACGCCGCGTTCGATCCGGACTCGTGGATCACCGGTGACCGACTGCTCGATCGCGCGGAGGCGGAGCTCAAATCCCGGATCGCCACCCGAGACGTGTTCGGCGTGCTCGAACGGGTTCGCGAGGACGGCGAAGAGCGGATCCTCGTCTACTCCGACGAGGGGTACGCGATCGTTCGACCGACGGGGGAAGTGGCCGGCCAGGGAACCGTCCTCAGGGACATTGAGCCGATCGTCGCGCTCGCCGCGATGGAGTCGTACGACGTCCCGGAGCCGCCCGACGACTGGTCGCTCCCCCACCCGGACACGATCCCCGAAGGCTCCGGCGAGTTCGGGAACCTGATGATCCAGGTGATCGCGGTCGTACAGGTGGTCGCCGGTGCGGCGCTCATCGGCGCCACGTTGTTGACGGACCTCGACACGATCGTCGCGCCGACCATGGGGATCCTGTTCCTGCTCGTGGGACTGTTCCTCTTCGTCGTCGTCGCGAACGCGCGACTCTCGGATCGCTTCCGTTCCGAGGAGTACCGAAACCGATTGCGGGCGTTACGCGAGGCGAAGGAACGCCCGGATTTTGTCCCGGTCGAAGGCGACGCTGTGGCCGATGGCGAGCGGGAAGAGTAAACGGCCGATATCGGGGGATACAGCCCGTGTAACCCTCCCGGCGTCGACGGATTCAGTCGGTGGGTTTAAGCGCACCCCGTCCTGAGTGAACCTGTATGAAAAGGCGGGAATTCGTGCGGACGGCCGGTGGTGCGACCGCCGCGGTCGCGGCCTCGGCCGGGGCGACCGGAACGGCCGCCGCACAGGAGGAACAACCGGACTGGCCGAGTGGGGTCACCGGCGGGAACCTCGGGGAGTACATGGACGCGCGCGGAGAAAGCGAGGTCACCGTCGAGGTCGGTGCGGGCGACAGCGGCCTCGCGTTCAACCCCACCCAGCTGTGGGTCGACACGGGAACGACAATCACCTTCGAGTGGACCGGCAGCGGCGGCGCACACAACGTCGTCACCGTCGAAGGGGAAGCCGAACTCGACAGCGGCGACCCGGTCGACGAGGAGGGGTACACCTACGAGTACGAGGTGGCCGAGGAGGACGCGGGGATCACTCACTACCACTGCGTGCCCCACGACGCGGTCGGGATGCACGCCGGCATCGCCGTCGGCGAAGACGTTCCGACCGTCGAGACCGGCGGCGGGTCCAACGGCTGGCCGGAAAACATCGCTCACGTCGGGATCCCGATCCACGCTCACTGGGTGGGAATCGCCGCGATGCTCGGCATCGCGGTCACCTTCGTGTTCACGTTCTACATGCTCAAGTACGGTGAGTCCGCACACACGGGTCACGGAGGTAATCAATGAGTGCTGGCGGCTCCTCCTACGGGGACATCCACCGGTACGAGCCCGCTCGCGAGAGCACTGCGGCCGCGATCGCGATCGTGCTTCTCACCGTCATCGAGGTCGTGTTCGTCGCCCTGTTCGTGTACGGATTGATGTCTGCGTGGGCGTCGACCGAGTTCGGGAACACGTACATGGGAGCGCTGTTGGCGCTGGTCTTCATCGATCTCGCCTTCATCCTCCTGTTGTACCGCAAGGAGTTCCTCCCGGACGTAATGATAGTGAAGAAGCGCCGCCGGAAGTGGGAGGACCTCTACGTGCGTGAGGAGGACAAGGACGGCGTCGGCGTCGACACCGGAAACGCGATGGAGACCCTCAAACGGGCGGTCTACCCGTACTACAAGAAGTGATCCGACAATGAGCCTCAAGAAACAAGACGAGATGGACCACAACGCGTGGCTCAAAACGCAGGATCTGACGGCCATCGAGACCGTCTTCCTCACCACGCTCATCTGGCTGGACAAGCGACTGCGCATCGTCGACTACCTCGAGCTGTTAGAGACGATGTACTACCGCGCGAACCTCCAGATGCCGAAGAGCCACACCGAACAGTACGACCTCGACAACAAGTTCTGGTACTGGTACCCGCTGTACTCCCTCGGGTCGCTTTCGATCATCGCGTACCTGGTTGCAGCAGTCACCGGCGCACTGTTGGGGTTCTATTACGCGCCGTCGACGGCCGGCGCCGCGGCGCAGGGCGATCCGACGGCCGCGTACGACTCGCTTGTGGCGATCATGACCGACGTCCAGTTCGGGTTCATGCTCCGCTCTATCCACCGCTGGTCCGCCCAGTTCATGGTGGCGGCGGTGTTCCTCCACATGCTCCGCGTGTACTTCACCGGCTCCTACAAGGAACCGCGTGAGGTCAACTGGGTGCTCGGTATCGTCCTCATCGGCCTGACGCTGCTGTTCGGGTTCTCCGGCTACGTGCTCCCGTGGAAGCAGCTGTCCTTCTGGGCCGCGCAGATCGGTGTCGAGATGGCGCTTGCGACGCCGCTCGTCGGCGAATGGGCGGCACAGCTCCTGTTCGGCGGGTTCACGCTCGGACAGGCGACGCTCGTGAGAATGTACATCCTGCACGTCTTCGTGCTGCCGTTCGTGGTCACCGGGCTCATCGCCCTCCACGTCGGCATCGTGTGGGTGCAGGGAATCGCGGAGCCGCACTAATTCAATGACCGACGACACCACCCCCATGACGGACGGCGGAACAGACGAGCAAGCGCGCACCGACGGCGGTCCGCCGGCGACGGTGCCGCCGGACGACGAGACGCCGACGTGGTCCGAGCGCAAAGAGCACACACAGGGGCTCGCACAGCTCACTTACCAGTACTTCGAGCGCTCACGCCGTGAGGACGAAGACCTGCGGACGGAGTCCACGTACGTCGAGCGTGACGTGTTGGGCTTCCCGACGTGGCCTCACGAGACGCTCCGGAACCTCGCCATCACGAGCTTCTTCGTCGGAATGATCATCCTCGTGTCGGCGATCCTGCCACCGCACTTCGGCGACCCGGCGAATCCCGGCTCGACGCCGGCCATCATCCTGCCCGACTGGTACCTCTACTGGTCGTTCGGTCTGCTGAAGCTCGACCCGCTCAACCCGGATCTGGCGGTGCTCGGCGGGAACATCGTGATGTCCAACGAGCTGCTCGGAATCGTCGCTCACGGGATCATCTTCGGCGTGATCACGCTCGTTCCGTTCCTCAACAAGGGGAGCGCGCGGCGCCCGGTCGAGCAGCCGTTCTGGGCCGCCGTCGGCGCGGCGGGCGTTACTCTCTCGTTCACGCTCGCGGCGCTCGCGATCCAGAACTTCTTCCCGTTCCAGCTGGAGCTCATCGTGAGCCTCACGTTCCTGCTTCCGGTGGTCGCAGGGGTGCTCACCTACGCGGTGTTAAAGACGATGCGCGAAGGGTACATGTACGACCTGAACCGGCGGTACTACATGCTGCGCCCGCCGAAGTAACGTCAGAGCACAGCGTTCGAAACGACGGACAGCCATCGTTCGCGGGCGTTCGCGAACGCGCTCCCGACCCCAGCGGTTCCGTTACTGATGTCATCTTCCACAGACCACGACGACTCACAGGCGTTCGACGAGACCGGCGATCCGGTCGCGAAAGACGACCAGCGTGACCGGCGCAACGAGCCGACGGGGCCGCGCGACGGCCCGGACGGGCGCGAGGTCGTCGTTCCGTTCCGACTCTACAAAGCGGTCACCGTCTTTTCCACGTTGGCCGCCGTCGTCGCGTACTTCGTGGGGTTCACGCTCATCGACGCCGCAACGCTTCAGATCAGCTTCGTCCGGACGACGATCGTCTACCTGCTCAACAGCGCGGGGCTGTATCCGTCCGACGACGTGTTGGTCGCGACGCTCGCGATCACCGGTATCGGATTCATCATCGCGGGAACGGCCGTATACGTTCTGGGGACCCGGTTTCGCGGCCGCGGGATGGGAAAGTCTCAAGACGACGCCAGCGAAACGTAGGATAATGGCAGACGAGTTCATGAAGGGGTTCGCCCTGTTCGCGCTCGGCGGTCTCGGATGGATCACCTTCGGCGGCTGGTACCGGACGCCGTCGTACTACCAGGTTTCTCAGCTGGTCAACCCGGCCGAAGGCGTCGACACCGTCTACGCCGAAGTGGGGCTGGTCGTCGGTGACGTGTCCTTCTGGGTGATGGTCCTCGGCGCGCTCACGTTTTGGGTGTTGGTACCGGTGAGCCGCGAGATCCGCCGGTCACTCGACGACGACGGCGAGGCCGCGAACTAAGCGTCGGAACCGCGAACTACACTCCTCGGCCGCAGCGGACGCGATCGCGTTATCTGCGGCCGATCGCGTTTCGGTTGTCGGTTGTCGACGTTCTCTCGAAGAGCCTACTGTCGGCTGTTTCTGCGTCGTTGATCGCGGGTGAACGGTACCGACGCTCTACCCGCACTGCACCTCACGCCCCTCCATCCTCGTCATCGACGCTTTGCGTCGGTTGCAAGCGAGAGCGCTGCTCTCGTCCCGCTGCCGGACTGGTCCGGCTGCCAGCGGCGCGAGGCGCCTCGCCGCGGTTCCCTGCTCGCGGCTTCGCCGCTCGCCATCGAGGTGCTCACTCCGTTCGCACCTCGCACCGCTCGCGGCGTCCTTCGTGCGCTCTCGCCGGTGGCTTCGCCGCCGGCGTCAGAGGGACCTCCGGTCCCTCCCTACTCGCGGCTGAGCGGCCGCTCGGAGGCGCGCCACCGAACCGCAGTATCACTTTCTCACGAGCCGTCGCCACCGCTCGCGCCTGTTTAACTACCACGTCGCCGGCGACGGTCGGAGACACACACTCCCGCGGCCGTCGTGACGTGCGATCCAGACACGACTCGCTGGAGGAACGCGATCGGTTCAGAAGGGACACGCGACAGATCCGTCACTCCGTCGACGGCAGCGTCGGTTGTGGTTCGCGGTCAGCGCGCCTTCCAGCGTGTCTCCGCTCACGCATCGGCTCTCACCGCGGATCGAAACGGGGTGTGAGCGGAGCGAGTCGTCGCCCGACGTCAGGCGATGACGTACTGGTTCCAGACGCCCGAGACGAGGAAGAACAGGGCGTAGTAGGCCGCGAACACCAACACGACGAGCGAGGCCACGATCGAGCTTTTCGGCGACTCGATCGTCATGTCGTTGCGGGCCTCGACGTTGCGCGCTTCGAGCTCGAACAGGTCCGCGATCAGCATCGTGATCACGAGGATCGAGAGGATCGTCCCGCTGACGGGCGCGTGGAGAAGGAACAGGAAGCTCAACAGCAGCAGCCCGATGTTCGTGAACGCGTGCGGGTCGTACGCGTCGACGCTGTCGCCGTCGGCGCCCTGTTCGACGTGCTGTTTGTGCGCCACGTGCCGCGTCACGAGGTTCGCGACGGTCATCACGAGTATCGCGTACGGCAACACCGGTCCGACCGCGGCCAGCCAACCGAGGGGGACGAGGAACTGCAGTGGGTCCATACCGACACATCCGGTCAGGAGTTATTAGAGTGTTTCCGATCGCTGCGCCCGTCGGACCCCCGTCGCTCCCGGGACGATCGCTTCGACCCGGTCGACCGTCTCGATCTCGACCGGCCGACGCGGGTCGACCGTCTCCCGAACGGCGCCGTCCACCACGAGCGACACGGGCTCGGTCTCGCGCTCCACCGACAGGCGCACGCGATCGACGGCGATCCGCGCGTCGGTTCGCGTGCTGAACGGGGCGACCGGGACGACGGCGAGTCCGCCGTCCGGTTCGACCACCGGGCCGCCGGCGGCGTTCGCGTAGCCGTCGCTCCCGAAGGGCGTCGCGACGACGACGCCGTCCGCGCGGAACGACTCCTCGCGGCCTCGCCTGAACCCGACCGCGAACTCCGATATTCGGGCCGGCTCCGCGGTGACGAGCGCGACGTCGGCGACGGCCCGCCGCACCGGTCCCGTCCCGGCGTCGACTGCGAGGACGGGATGCGTGACGCGGGCGACGCCGTCGACCGGACGGTCGGTCGGGCCGGGATCCGATCGGAGGGCCGCAAGCACCCGATCGATCCGGTCTGTGACCTCGTCGAGTCCGAACGCGAGTCGGTGCCCGCCGACGGGTATCACCGGTTCGGGCGGCGCGTCCGACAGCGCCGTTCGGACCGCCGCGTCGCCGACCGCGAGCGTCGCGTCGACGGGCGTCGATCCGACGACGTCGGCGCCGGTCGCCCGAACCGCTTCGCGGAGCGTCTCCGCCCGCTCGTCGTCCCCAGCGACCGCGACGCGGCGTTCCGACTCTCCCATACCCGAGAGGTCCGATCGGCGTCCGTGAAAATCTCCCGGTTCGACGCCGGGCGACCGTTCCCGATTCGATCCCGATTTCGTCCCGCCGATCAGAACGGCCAGTCGCCGGTGATCTTCATCCCCGTCGCCTTGCCTTCGGCTTTGAGGGCGGCCGCGATCTCGTCGTCCGTTTTCCGGGCCGTCGACACGTCCGCGTCGGCGAGATCGACGACGAGCGCGGTCAGTAAGATCGCCTGCTCGCGGAGGTTCCGCGACTCCAATTTGTCCAGGGTGTCGGCGCTCGTGTGCCCCCAGCCGCGACCGCGGTCTGCCGTCTCGCCGGAGACCATGTATCCCGGGATTCCGCGCTGGACGAACGGCCAGTGGTCGCTGTGCGGGACCAGCTCGCCGCCGAGCGAGATCGGGTGATCGAACCGCTCGCTCACGCGCTCGCCCGCCGCTTCCAGCGCGTCGAAGCCGTGATGGTCGAGCTTCAGCGTGCGGCCGAACACGTTGCTGTCGACGTTGACGACCGCCCTGACACGGTCCGGATCGGCGGCGGCGGCATACTGTGACGAGCCGACGAGTCCGACCTCTTCCGCGCCGAAGCCGACGAGACGGACCCGCCTGTCGAGGTCGTCCTCCCGGGCGGCGAGCGCGCGGGCGACTTCGACGATCGTCGCCGTCCCGGCGCCGTTGTCCATCGCGCCCTCCGCGATGTCGTGGGCGTCCACGTGCGAGGAGAGCACGAGGTACTCGTCGGTGTCGGGACCGAGGTCGGCGACGGCGTTTCCGCTCGTCGCTTCCGGGGTCGAACAGTCGACGTCGACGGTCAGTTCGTCACCCTCGTGTCGACGCGCGAGCCGCGCGCCCGTCTCCTTTGAGACGCCGACCGCCGGGATATCTCCGATCGGCGCGTCCGCGGTGCCGACACTCCCGGTCGGCGGGAGCGTTCCCTCGACGTGGTTCGCGAAGACGAACGCGGCCGCGCCGGCCTCCACCGCGTGATAGTACTTCTCGCGGCGGTGAATGAACCGATCGACGGAGTCGGGCGTCGTCGAAGAGACCATCACGACCGCGCCGTCGAGGTCGTCTTCGAAGTCCTCCGGGAGACCGTAGTCGAGGTCGACGAACTCGCCCGTCGCTTCGCCGGCCGGACTCCGGGGGAGCGCGATACAGCTGTGGGCGTCGCTCGCGATCGAGTCGTCGCCCAGTCGGATCGCGCTGTCGCCGCGCTCCCAGCCCTGAATCTCGAACTCCTCTATTCTCGCGTCGCGCGCGCCGACGTTCGCGAACGCGTCCCGGGTGCGTTCGAGGCCCGCGCGCTCGCCGGCGGAGCCGGCCATGCGGTCGCCGACGTCGACGAGGGATTCGAGGTGGTTCCAGCCGACGTCGCTCGTGAAGGTGTCGCCGATCCAGTCGGTCATGCTGTTGGGTGCGCCGGCGGCGAGTCAAGCGTTTCGGTGGCGGCGGACGGGGCCGGAACCGGGTTTTGAAACCGGGGTTTGAAACCGACGTTCGGCGCGCTACAGTCCGGGAATCGCCGGGACGAGGACCGCGGCGGCCTCCGCGGCCGCGAACGTCGAGTCGTACAGGTGGTTGAGCAGGAGGTACGTGACGACGCCGAGCACGAGCGAGAGGAGCCACGCGCCGGCGGCGATCCGCCCGACCCGACGGTGGGGCGTCTGGTTCCGAAGCTCCGCCTCGGTGTGCGTAAGTCCGAGGACGATGGCGTAGAGGACGACGGGGACGGAGACGACGGAGAGCACGATGTGGATCGCGAGCATGATCAGGTATGCCGGATACACCCACTCCCACAGCGGCACCCACGCGTACGACGAGTCCAAGACGAACTCCCGCGTTCCGCCGCCGGCGACCTTCGGCAGGTACATCGAGAGAAACAGCAGGATGAGGACGAACGAGGTGGTCATCGCCGCCGCGTGCTTTTTGACCTCGTCGTTGCGGATCCAGTACCACCCGAGCGAGAGCGTGACGATGGTGATCGTGTTGACGACGGCGATACCGTGTGCGAGCAGGTCGACGGTGCCGCGAGTCAGGGTCGGGAACAACGCCTGGAACTCGGGGACGAGGAACACCCCGCCGACGGCGCCGTAGCCGACGATCGTGAGGAGTGCGGTGATCGCGCCGGCCCGCTCTTTGGCCCGGTCGCGAACGCTGACGGTGGACATACGCAAGGTTGTCGCGGGACGGTTATGGGAGTTTCGAGGGCGGAATCTGTCGCCGGCTGCCGGAGTCCGCTCACCGGCGGGTCAGCTCACCGCTCGATGACGCCCGTCGCACTCGCGACCTCGATTGCGGCCTCCTCGTTGATCCCGCCCTGAAGGATCGTGTAGCGGTCGCGGATCTCGTGGGCGGTCGTCAGCGCGGCGATCAGCTCCTCGTCGTCGATACCCAGTTCGGCCGCGGTCGTCGGGGCGTCGAGCTCCGCGAGCGCCTCGCGGATCGCACTCCACCGCCCGTTCTCGCCGCTGTGGAGGTACTCGGTCATGATCGAGGCGACGCCGACCTGGTGGCCGTGAAGCGCCTTTCCGGGCGCGATTCGGTCGAGCTGGTGAGAGATGAGGTGTTCCGCGCCAGAGGCGGGCCGCGAGGAGCCCGCGATCGACATCGCGACCCCGGAGGAGACGAGCGCCTTGACGACGACCCACGACGACTCCTCTAAGCCGGGGCGGATCATGTCCGCGTTCTCGACGAGTAGCTCCGCGGTCATCTCCGAGAGCGCGCCCGCGTACTCGCTGTACTCGACGTTTCGGAGCCGGCGGGCGAGCCGCCAGTCTTTCACGGCGGTGTAGTTCGAGATGATGTCGGCACAGCCGGCGGTGGTGAGTCGCCACGGCGCGTTCGCGAGCAGCGTCGTGTCCGCGACGACCGCCAGGGGCGGGTCGGCGGCGACCGAGTGGCGCGTGTCGCCCTCGGGAATCGAAGAGCGCCCCGAGACGATCCCGTCGTGGGACGCCACCGTCGGGACGGAGACGAAGCCGACGCTGAGGTGGTCGGCGGCCATTTTCGCGATGTCGATCGGCTTGCCGCCGCCGAGAGCGATCAGGTAGCCGGGATCGACTTCCTCGGCGGTTTCGATGAGCCGCTCGACGGCGTCGAAGGAGGCCTCCTTGACCACGGCCGTCGCGGGGTCGTCGAACTGCGCGCGGACCCGATCGCCGGCGATGTCGTTCGGCGTGGGGCTCGTCACGATGAGCGGCCGCCCCGTGAGGTACAGCTCGCCGACCGCCGCGCCGAGGTCGTCGAGCACGTCGTGGCCGACGAGCACGTTTCGCGGGAGCTTGATCCACGTGGACTTCTCGAACATATCGGGCGGTCGCGCCGACGGGTCAAAGCCGTTGTCCATGACCGCGGCGCCCCTGTCCGGGGCGTCGCCGCTCCCCTCGGCGGCTCACAGCGTCGCGAGCGTCGCCGCCGCGTCGTATAAAAAGAAGACGCCGAAGCCCGCGAGCACGATTCCGGAGCCGACAGCAACGAGCGGTGCGAACGTCTCGATACGGCGCTCCGCGGCGACGAGCCCGGTCGGGAAGCCGACGATCCACGTCAGGACGCCGAGGAAGAATCCGCCGATCAGCGCGGGGGACCCGGTGGTGACGACGAGCGTCCCGACGAGATCGTCACCAACGAGCGGGAGGTACGCGAGCACGTCGAGCTCGCCGGGGCGGAGGAGTCCGACGCCGACCGTGAGCCAGAACAACACCTGATACGGGTTCGTCAGCGCGAGCACCAGCGCCTTGCGGAACCCCTTTCCCTCCTCTATCGAGGGCTCGTCGCCGGCTGTCGGGCGGAAGGACGCCCGGGCGCCGCGCACGGCGCCGACGGCGAAATACAGCATGAGGACGCCGCCGACGGCGATCATGACTCCGCGAAGCAGGGGGAGCGATTCGACGACCGCGACGACGCCGAGAGAGGCCAACACGAAGAAGATCGCGTCCGCGGTCGCCGCGCCGAGGCCGGCGCGGAATCCGGCAACGCGGCCGCGAAGCACCGATTCCTCGGCGATCACTGCGTTCATGGGACCGGGAGGCGCCGCGAGCGCCAGCCCGAAGACGACGCCGGCGCCGAGGGTTACGAGGAGACTCACACCGCTTGAGAGGCCCGTTTTCGTGAAAAATCTCGCGACCGAGACATGATCGTCACCGTCGAGGAACCGACATCGATGGACGGTTTCGGGGCCGACTGCGGAGTGAGTATCAACTGGGGGACGAATGCCGACTGCGAGATGGGCCTGATCGGGGACAGGCGGCCGTCACTCGTCAGCGCTCTCGACGCGGATCGAGCGGGCGACCGCCGCGGGGAGGCTCTGCTCGCCCGTCGCCGTCACCACGGTTACCATGCCGAACGGCGCGACGTCGACGATCTCGAGCTCGGTTCCCGGGGTGATCCCGGCGTCTGCGAGGTAGTCGAGCTCCGCCTCGTCGCGGTCGGAGACGCGGGTGACGATCACCCGTTCCCCTTCCCCGTGGTCGGTGAGCCGCGGGCCGGTCCCCTCGTCGACCGGTTCGAGGTCGGCACCCGGGATCGGGTCGCCGTGCGGATCGACCGCGGGATCGCCGAGGGCCTCCGCGACGCGCCGCTCGAACTCCTCGGAGATGTGGTGTTCTAAGGCGTCGGCCTCCTCGTGGACATCGCTCCAGTCGTAGTCGAGCTGGTCGGCGAGGAACGCCTCCAAGAGCCGGTGGTGACGGACGACCTCCAACGCTACCGCCTCGCCCTCCGCGGTGAGTTCCGCGCCCTGGTACGGCTCGCGTTCGACGAGTCCGCGGTCCTCCAGTTTCCTCAGCATGTCCGTGACGGACGGTGAGGTCTTATCGAGGTATTCCGCGATCGCGGACGTCGAAACCGGAGGGCCCCGCTCGGACTGGAGGACGTAGATTGCCTTTAGATAGTCCTCCATGACGTCGCTCAGCATTTATAAACGATCGGCGTCGCCGCCGGAAATATCTACCGGGAACCGACGACGTGGTCTCCCGTTCTCGCGCGGGAGGACGGGGGAGGGGTCCGCTGTCCGCGCGCCGACGCCGCTACTCGTCTTGCAGTTCCGCGTCCCGCAACGCCTCGTTGAGGTCCTCGCGGATGCGCTCTCCGGTCTCCCGGTCCATCGCCGTCGTGACGATCCGGTTCTCCTGCACGCTGGAGCCGTCACGGAGGAGGAGCCGGACGTTGCCGTTGGTCCCCGCGCGGGTCGCCTTCGCGCGGAGTCCGGTCCGCGAGCCGGTGCCCCCGGCGTCGATCGGGCCGGGAACGATCTTCTTGACGTGGGGGTGGTGTGCGACCGTGCTGATCGCCTTCCGCCCCTTTCGGTCGCCGATGATCGTCGAGTGGGAGCCGCCGATCTTCTCTCGGGGGGGCGTCTCGACGACCTCCAGCGCGCGGTCGCCGCGGCGGTCGAGGACCCACGCGACGACTGGGCTGCGGTCGCCGTCGTTGCTGTCGCCGTCGTCGGCGTCCGGAACCCGATAGAACTCGTGGTGGATCTGGGCTCGCGTCTCCCGGAGCGGGTCGCGATCGCCGGCGGCGTAGACGGTTTCGGGGCGCTTGCGGCGGATCTCGTCGGCGACTCGACCGGCGAAATTCCGGAGCTGGATCGCGGTCAGCTGTTCGTCCTGTTCGGGGCGGGTCGTGATCGTGGTCTCGCCGACGACGTCGTCCTCGTCGAGCATCGCGAGGCGCGCGCGGTCCGCCGAGAACTCGACGACGACGGCGTCGGCGTTGGCGGTGTTACAGGTGAGACAGTAGTCCCCTGGCTTGCGAAGCGGGGTTCCGCACCGCCGACAGTTCATATCCGACAGAGGCGCGTGAGGGGTAAAAACGCGTCCGTTCGGTGTGCGCTCTGCGCCGGCCCGACGGTCGATCGGTGACCCGGTATTCGCCGCACCGGAGCAACCCCTATTAGTGGCTGCCCGCCTGAGGGAGCGTATGGACGCCGATCGACCCGAGCCGGACGCCGTCGAGGCGGACGAACCTGGGGGGGACAAACCTCGGGCGGACAAACCTAGGGCGGACGAACTCGAGGCAGATATTCCGGAGGTGTTCGCGGCCGCCGTCCCGGGCGGGGCTGCCGTCGAGGACCGGCTCGCACAGCTGTTTCGCGACGGTCGGACAAACGCGTTCGTCGCGTGGTCGATGATCGCGGTGTTAGTCGGCGTGTTCACGAAGAGCCTGTTGGATCTCGACCTCCAGTCGCTCGTGCTCGTCGCCGCGATGGGCGCCGTCGTGCTCGCGCCGACGGCCGCGGCCCGCAACCCGCTGGTGATGCTCCCGTGGGAGGTGCTCGGGCTCGCGCTGTTACCCGTGCTCGTCGGCGCGCTGCTCGGCGGCGAGGTGGGGGTCTTCGCGAGGTACCTCTCGATCGCCGCGCTGGCGCTCATCATCACCGTCGAACTACACATGTTCACCTCGCTGCGCGTGACCCACTGGTTCGCGGTCGTCTTCGTCGTGATGACGACCATGGCGACCGCGGGGGTGTGGACGATCCTCCGGTGGAACATGGACCGATCGCTCGGGACGTCGTACCTCACGACGAACGAGGCGCTGATGACCGAATGGCTCTACGTGACACTTGCCGGACTCGCCGCAGGCGTGCTCTTCGACGCCTACTTCCGGCGGCGCGGGCTGCGGCTCCGTCGCGCCATCTGGCGGGTGGTCAGCCGATGATCCGCACCAGCGTCTCGCTTCCGCGGCCGTCCGTCACGAACCAGCGACGACTCACCAGAGGGATGCAGTTCGTGCTCGTCGGTATCGTCGCGTACGGCGTCGTCGCCGGCGCGCCGAAGGCGATCACCAACGGCGGGCTCGGGCTGTTCGTCACGCTTCTGCCGGCGCTGCTCGAACGGAACTACGACATCCCGCTGGACCCGTGGCTCGGCGTGTGGATCACGGTGGCCGTCTTTTTCCACACGATCGGATCGGCCGGCTTCTACGCCCGCGTCTGGTGGTGGGACCACCTCACGCACTCGCTGTCGGCGTCGCTCATCGCCGGCGCGGGGTACACGACGCTGCGGGCCGTCGATCTCCACAACGAGGCGATTCGGATCCCCACCCGCTTCGCGTTCGTCTTTATCCTCGTGGTCGTCCTCGCGTTCGGCGTGGTGTGGGAGCTGTTCGAGTTCGGGCTCGATCTGCTGGCCGACGAGACGGGGATCACGATGCCGCTCGCGCAACACGGGCTCGACGATACGGTCCTCGATATGACGTACAACACGCTCGGCGCGTTAGTCGTCGCGACGTTCGGACAGGCACACCTCTCCGGCGTCGCCGAGCGCGTCCGCGAGGCGCTGTTCTCGGTGTCTGCGGAGTAGCGCGGGGAGGACACCGGTCGGCCGATACGTCTCACCGACGTTCCGCCCGCTCAGCGCAGACACGCCGCAACGACGCGCAGCGCGGCCTCTCCGCGGACCTCGTTGGCGAGCAGCGGAACGCGCTTCACGTCGCGTCCGCGGAACAGGTCGGTCGCGCGTCGGAGCGCCTGCTGTTGGACCTCCCAGCGTCGAGCGCAGAACTCGCAGGTCTCCGGGTTGGGTTCGACGATCCACTCCGGGTCGACGTCGGCGACGCCGCCGACGCCCTCCATCACTCGGTTGACGACGAGCGTGTTGACGGGAATCCCGAACTCGTCGAGCCGGGCGACGAGCCGCTCGGACTCGACGACGCTCATCTCCTCGGGGATGGTGACGACGCGGAAATCGGTTTTCTCGGGGTCTTGAAGCACGCCCCGAAGGCGCTCGATCCGCGCCTGCAGCTCGTCGAGGTCGGCGGAGGGCTCGGCGTCGTCGCCGCCGAACATCCCCTTGAGCCCGTCCATCATCCCGGAGAAGCGCTGGCGGAGCTTCATCACGCGCCCGATCATCGAGTCCATGATCTCGGGGAGCTGAAGCAGCCGGAGGGTGTGCCCCGTCGGGGCGGTGTCGACGATGACCCGGTCGAACCGCGGGTCGTCGAGATACTCCAACAGCTGGCGCATCGCGGCGGCCTCGTCCGCGCCCGGCATCGTCCCGCCGAGCAGCGATCCGAGCCCCTCGTCGTCGCCGGAGGCGCCCGCCTCACCCGCGCCGCCCATCATGCCGCCCATCGCGTCGCCCATCTCGCCCATCCCGCCGAGGGGGTCGCCGTCGGTGCCGAACATCCCCTCGTCCATCGCGTCGTCGGGGTCGATCTCGGCGGCGTACAGCGGGATCTCCTCGCGGATGCGCGTCGGCTCCGCGGGGATATCCGTCTCGTAGGTGTCCGATAGCGAGTGCGCCGGGTCCGTGGAGACGACGAGGGTGCGGACGCCGCCCGCCGCCGAGGAGAGCCCGGTCGCGGCCGCCATCGTCGTCTTCCCGACGCCGCCTTTCCCGCCGTAGAGCACGTATTCGGGGGCGTCGACGCCCGCGGGGAGGTCGGTGGCGTCGTCGACGTCGAGCGTGTTTTCGGCTCCATCGGGGTCGCCGGGCTCGGAGGCCGTATCGTCCGGCGTCGCCGGCTCGTCGACGCGATCCACGGGTTCGACGTCGATGTCGTCCATACGCGGGAATGGGCGGGGCCGTTTGTGTACTCGTCGGTCTATACGGCAGTGCTACCCGCCGCAGCTCTCGTCAGTCGCTTATAAATCGCCATGACGGTGAACACCGCCAAAGGCCCAGTCGCCGGCGGCTTTGCCGCCGGCTTCCAGAGGCGCTTCGCGCCTCGCTGCCGCGCTCGACTGTCTCCTTGAGCCCTCTCCGCCCCGCACAGCGACCGCACCTCACGCCTCCCCAGCCTCGCGGCTCCCTTCGGTCGCCGCGTCCCTCGCGCTCGGATTCGCGCCCTTTCGGGCGCTCACCGGAGCGCGCCACCGTATCTCATTTATAAGTCAATAGTACGGCAGTCCGGTGGTATTTATAAGCCAGTCTACTCGTCTGCGCTCCCGCGCTCGACGGCCATCCCGAGGTCGGCCATCGCGTCGAAGAAGTCGGGGAACGAGACGTCGACGTGCTCGCCGCCGCGGATCGTCGTGGTGCCGTCGGCGACGAGCGCGGCCACGGCGAGCGACATCACGATCCGGTGGTCGGCCCGCCCGTCGACGGTCGCGCCGACGAGGTCGCTCTCGGAGCCGCGGATCGTGAGCACGTCGGGCTCCTCGACCGTCTCCGCGCCCAGCGTCTCCAGCTCCTCGGCCATCGCCGAGACGCGATCGGTCTCCTTGTACCGGACGTGCTCGCAGTTCACGATCCGCGTCTCGCCGTCGGCGACCGCGCCGAGCGCGGCGACGGTCGGCAGGAGGTCGGGCGTGTCGCCCACGTCGACCTCGATGCCCGACAGGTCGGAGCGCGCGACGGTGATGACGCCCGCCTCGCGGTCCCAGTCGATCTCGGCGCCCATGCGCTCCGCGATATCGACGATCGCGGAGTCGCCCTGCGCGCTCGGCTTGGCGCCTTCGATCCGCACGACCTCGCCCGACTCGGCCGCGACGGCGCCCGCCGCGACCAGGTACGAGATGGAGGAGAAGTCGCCGGGGACGGTGTAGCTCCCGCCCGCGGGGGCGTACGACTGCCCGCCGGGGACCGAGAAGCCCTCCGCGCCGGCGGCGCCGTCGGACTCCGTGCCGATCGGCTCCGCTTCGATCCCGAACTCGGCGAGGAGTTCGAGCGTGATGTCGACGTACGGCGCCGACTTGAGCGGCGTCGTCAGGTCGATCTCGATCCCGTCGTCGGTGACCGCGCCGGCCATCAGCAGCGCGGTGACGTACTGCGAGGAGACGTCGCCCGGGATCGCCACCTCGCCGCCCGCGAGCGGCCCCGAGATGACGAGCGGGGCCTGCCCGTTCCGCCGGGTGGACTCCGCGCGCACGCCGAGGTCGACGAGCGCCTCCAGCAGGGGGCCTTGCGGCCGCGACCGGAGCGACCCGTCGCCGGTGAGCACCGTGGTCCCGTCCGCGAGCGCCGACGCGGCGGTGACGAGTCGCATCGTCGTCCCGGAGTTCGCACAGTCGATCACGTCGTCCGGGACCTCCGGTCGGCCCCCGAAGCCGTCGACGACGAGGGCCTCGGCGTCCCCGATGTCGGTCGCCGACGCGGGATCGACCGCTCCGCCGAAGGCGGTCACGGCGCGGGCGGTCGCGGTCGTGTCGGCCGAGACGAGCGGGGACTCGACGGTCGCGCCGTCGCTGTATCCGGCGGCGAGCAGCGCGCGGTGGGTGTAGCTCTTCGAGGGCGGCGCGCGGGTCGTCCCCCGCACGGTCGACTGCGTGACGTGAACGTCCATACGCCTTGTGCCGTCCGCGACGACAAGTGGGTACCGACCGCGGCACGATTGCGTCGGTGGTGGCCGGTGCCGCCCGCCGGCGCACACTTTATACCACCGGGAGCGTTAGCGTCGCGTATGCCCCAGTGTGAGATGTGTGGCGCCGAACAGGCCTCGCTGACGACGACGAAGGTCGAAGGCGCCGAACTGGAGCTGTGTAGCTCGTGTACGGACTTCGGCACCGAGGTCCGCGACGAGTCGACCGGCTCCGGCGGCAGCAAGTACTCCACGAGTTCGAGCACCGGGAAGTCGTCTTCCTCCTCCTCGTCGTCCGGCGCCGGCGGCTCTTCGGGCGGCTCGACCCGCCGGCGGCGGGACATGTTCGACGACATGGACGAGATCGCCACCGATTACGACGACCGGATCCGAAACGCCCGCGAGTCCCGCGGGCTCAGCCAGGAAGAGCTGGCCGACCAGCTCAACGAGAAGGCGAGTCTCATCCGCAAACTCGAGCGCGGCGACACCCTCCCGACGGACGACGTTCAGCGGAAACTCGAAAGCGCGCTCGACATCTCGCTCATCGAGGGCGAGTCGGTCGAGGACGCCGACTGGGACAGCGGTGACTCCGGGACGATGACGCTCGGCGACGTGGTCAAGCGGAAAGACTGAACCGCCCCGAACCTACCGGCTTTTTCCGGTGTTGTCTTCGGCCCGACCCCCTCCCGTCTCCCCGTACCGATCGGTCAGGTACTCGATGATCTGATCGACCGTCTCGGGGTCGTAGCTCCAGAAGCCGAAGAACTCACCGGGCGCGCGCTCCTCGGCGAGCAGCGCGCACTTCGCCTCGTCGACGCCGCCGCCGTCGTACGCGACGAACCACGTCTCGCGGATCTCGGCCGTTCGTCCCACGTGGACCGTGTAGTGCTCCACGTCGGGCGCGTTCCCCTCGTCGGCGGCGTACGCGTGGACGTCGAGTCGCTCTTTTCCACCCAGCAGATCGTAGGTGTCAGCCTCACCGGTGAGCACGTCGAGCGTCTGGAACCCGGCGTGAAGCGCGCCGTCGCCGACGCGCCACGCGCGGTCCTCGATCTCGCGGGACGCGGCGACCATGTCCGCGCGCGAGTACGAGGTGAACAGCGTCTCGTCGAGGTGGTCCAAGATCGGTTCGCCGACCCGCCGCCGCGAGGCGTCGCCGCCTCGGTCGTCGCTGTCCGATTCCACCTCGCTCGCGTCTTCCGGTCCGCTCTGCGGGAGCAGTTCCTCGACGGTGACGGCGGTGACGAACGCGCCGTCGCGTTCGAGGACGGCGTAGTTCTCCGGTCCCGCGGCGGCCTCCGCGTCCACGATCCGGATGTTGCGGTCGGCGAAGTGCGCCCGAAGGGACTCCGTGACCGCGGGGTCGGCGTTGAAGACGGTCAGCGTGGGCTCGTGAGCCTCCACGCTGGCGATGAGCTCGATGAGGGACATCCCTTGTCGGACCCACAGTAGCGGGGTATAAGGTCGTTTATGCTCTCCACGTCTCGGAAGGGGGCGATCGATCAGCGGAAACCGTCGAACGTCAGGGTCGAACCAACCGAAACGCGAGGGCCAGATCGTCGCGGAAATATGAAGCTATTTGCGCCCGCAGCCCCCCAGTGAGGGTATGTTCATCCTGGTGAACCTCAAGGCGTACCCGTGTGACCCGATCGAAGTCGCGACCGCCGCTCGCGACGTCGCCGAGGCGTCCGGCGCCCGGATCGCGGTCTCTCCGCAGGCGGCCGACATCGCCCGCGTCGCCGACACCGGCGTCGAGACGTGGGCCCAGCACGTCTCGCCGAACGCCCACGGCTCCCACACCGGATCGACGCTCGCCGAGGCCGTCGCCGACAACGGCGCCGAAGGGACCCTCATCAACCACTCGGAGAACCGCCTGAAGCTCGCCGACATCGACGGCTCCGTCCGCGCCGCCGAGCGCGCCGACCTGGAGACGATCGTCTGTGCGAACAACCCGGCGCAGGTCGGTGCCGCCGCCGCGCTCGGTCCCGACGCGGTCGCCGTCGAGCCGCCGGAGCTCATCGGCGGCGACGTCTCCGTCTCCACGGCCGACCCGGGAATCGTCGAGGACGCGGTCGCGGCCGCTGACGCCGTCGACCCCGACGTCGACGTGTTCTGTGGCGCCGGCGTCTCGACGGGCGACGACGTGGCCGCCGCGGGCGACCTCGGCGCGTCCGGCATTCTCCTGGCGTCCGGCGTCGCGAAGGCCGACGACCCGCGAGCCGCCCTCGAAGACCTCGTCACCGGACTCTGAGTCGGGTTCTAAACAGGGCGCTCAGTCGGGTCCTGATCCGGACGCCGCTGTCGCCCGCACAGCTGACGCGTCGCTGCGCTTGCGGATCTGTATAAAGACACCGATGAGACCGAGTCACACGATCGGCGAAACCGCATGACTGCGGCGGGATCGGTGACATCGGGGATTCGCTCCGTCTAGTAACCTTTAACCGACACAAGCCGCTAACTTTGCGCAAGATGGCGAGCAACAAGATTCTCGGTATCGACCTCGGTACCACCAACTCCGCGTTCGCGGTAATGGAGGGCGACGAGCCTGAGATCATCGCGAACGCGGAGGGCGATCGGACGACGCCCTCCGTCGTCGCGTTCGCCGATGACGACGAGCGGCTCGTCGGAAAGCCGGCGAAAAACCAGGCCGTCCAAAACCCGGACCGCACGATTCAGTCGATCAAGCGGCACATGGGCGAGGACGGCTACACCGTCACCGTCGGCGACGAAGAGTACACGCCCGAGCAGGTCTCGGCGATGATCCTCCAGAAGATCAAACGCGACGCCGAGGAGTACCTCGGTGACGACGTCGAGAAGGCGGTCATCACGGTCCCCGCCTACTTCAACGACAAGCAGCGGCAGGCGACGAAGGACGCCGGCGAGATCGCCGGCTTCGAGGTCGAGCGCATCGTCAACGAGCCGACCGCGGCCTCCATGGCGTACGGGCTCGACGACGAGTCGGACCAGACGGTCCTCGTGTACGACCTCGGTGGCGGCACGTTCGACGTGTCGGTCCTCGACCTCGGCGGCGGCGTCTACGAGGTCGTCGCCACGAACGGGGACAACGACCTCGGTGGCGACGACTGGGACCAGGCGCTCATCGACCACCTCGCCGACGAGTTCAAAAACGACCACGGTATCGACCTCCGCGAGGACCGGCAGGCGCTCCAGCGTCTCAAAGACGCCGCCGAGGAGGCGAAGATCGAGCTGTCGAACAAGAAGGAGACCACGGTTAACCTCCCCTTCATCACCGCGACCGACAGCGGTCCGGTCCACCTCGAACAGTCCGTCACCCGCGCGACGTTCGAGAACCTCACTGCCGACCTCATCGAGCGCACCGTCGGCCCGACGAAGCAGGCACTCTCCGACGCCGATTACGCGACGAGCGACATCGACGAGGTCATCCTCGTCGGCGGCTCGACCCGGATGCCGCAGGTCCAAGAGAAGGTCGAGGAAGTCGTCGGTCAGCAGCCGAAAAAGAACGTGAACCCCGACGAGGCCGTCGCGCTCGGCGCGGCGGTCCAAGGCGGCGTGCTCTCCGGCGACGTCGACGACATCGTGCTGCTCGACGTGACCCCGCTCTCGCTCGGGATCGAGGTGAAAGGCGGTCTGTTCGAGCGGCTCATCGACAAGAACACGACGATCCCCACCGAGGAGTCGAAGGTGTTCACGACGGCGGCCGACAACCAGACCTCCGTCAACGTGCGCGTCTTCCAGGGCGAACGCGAGATCGCCGAGGAGAACGAACTGCTCGGCGCCTTCCAGCTGTCGGGGATTCCGCCGGCGCCGGCCGGGACCCCGCAGATCGAGGTCTCCTTCAACATCGACGAGAACGGCATCGTCAACGTCGAGGCCGAAGACCAGGGCTCGGGTAACGCCGAGTCGATCACCATCGAGGGCGGCGTCGGGCTCTCCGACGAGGAGATCGAGGAGATGCAGGAGGAAGCCGAAAAGCACAAAGAAGAGGACGAGGCCCGCCGCGAGCGGATCGAGGCCCGCAACGAGGCCGAGACGTCGATCCAGCGCGCCGAGACGCTCCTTGAGGAGAACGAGGAGGAACTCGACGAGGACCTCATCGACGACATCGAGGCGGCCATCGAGGACGTCGAGGAGACGCTCGAAGACGAGGACGCCGAGACCGAGGAGCTGGAGTCCGTCACCGAGGCGCTCTCCGAGGCGCTTCAGGAGATCGGCAAGCAGATGTACCAAGAGCAGGCGGCGCAGGCCGGTCCGGGCGGTGCCGGTGGCGCCGCCGGCGGCCCCGGCGGCATGGGCGGTATGGGCGGCGCGGCGGGCCCCGGCGGTGCCGACCCCGACGGCGACGACGAGGAGTACGTCGACGCCGACTTCGAGGACGTCGACGACGAAGACGACGCGTAACGCCGATCTACCGGACCCCGGATCACTATTCACAACCCATTCACCGAACGTAACGCATGAGCGAGGACTTCTACGACGTCTTGGGCGTGTCGCGGGACGCCAGCGAAGACGAGATCAAACAGGCGTACCGCAAGCAGGCGGCCGAACACCACCCCGACGTCAGCGACGACGAGGACGCCGAGGAGCGATTCAAGAAGATACAGAAGGCCAAGGAGGTGCTCACGGACGACGAAAAGCGCCGCCAGTACGACCAACTCGGCCACGACCGGTTCACCGAGGCCGACAAGCGCGGCGCGACGGGCGGCGGACCGGGCGGTGCCGGCGGTCCGTTCGGCGGTGCGGGGGGTGCCGGCGGCGCCGGTGGGTTCGAGGACATCTTCAACCAGTTCTTCGGCGGCGGGGGCGGTCGCGGCGGCGGTCCCGACAACCGCCCGCGGCAGGGCCGTGACCTCCGGACCGGACTCACGATCGACCTTGCGGAGGCGTTCGAGGGGGCAACGAAGGAGGTGACGCTCAGACGCCCGACGGCCTGTGACACCTGCGACGGCGCGGGCCATCCGCCCGACGCGGACGTGGAGACGTGTCCGCAGTGTAACGGCCGCGGACAGGTCCAGCAGGTGCAACAGACGCCGCTTGGCCGGGTCCAGCAGACCTCGACGTGTCCGCGCTGTGAGGGCGACGGCGAACTGTACAGCGAGGACTGTGCGGACTGCGGCGGCGACGGCGTCGTGCGCGAGCAAGCGACCCTCTCCGTGGAGATTCCGGCCGGAATCCGCTCGGGACAGAGCCTCCGGATGGAGGGCGAAGGCGCGCCCGGCGAGAACGGCGGTCCCAACGGCGACCTGCTGATCGAGGTCGACGTCGACATCGGCGATCGGTTCGAGCGCGACGGCGACGACCTCCGCGTCAAAGAGGCGATCTCGTTCCCGCAGGCCGTCTTCGGCGACACGATCGAGGTCGAGACGGTCGACGGGAGCGTCGAGATGGACGTGCCGGCCGGCACGCAGAGCGGCGAGACGTTCCGCGTACAGGGGAAGGGAATGCCCCGACTTCGGCGGCGCGGGCGCGGCGACTTGTTCGTGCAGGTCGGCGTCGTGATCCCCGACTCGCTCAACGAGGAGCAGCGCGAAGCGCTGGAGGCGTTCGCCGAGGCGGGCGGCGAGGACATCGACGTCGGCGGCGGTTTCTTCGAGCGGCTGAAGAGTTCCTTCTAGCGACCGGACGGTTTTCATCGAACCCGTCTTCTCTCACCCGTAGCTTTTCGGCCGGGTAGCCCGACTTGTCGGGTATGGGCTACGACGCGACCAACTACGACGACGTAGAACCGCGTGCACCGGGTATGTACTTCCTCCGCGACGCGCTCGGCGCCGAGCGGCTCGGCGTGACGGTCGTCGAGGCCGACGACGGCTGGGAGGGGATGGCACACGATCACGCCGCGGACGGCCACGAAGAGGTGTACGTCCTGCTCGACGGCGAGGCGACGCTGACCGTCGACGGCGACGCGCTCGAACTGGGGCCGGGCGACGCGGTGCGGGTCGACGCCGACTCCGACCGCGAGCTGACCTTCTCCGCGGACGGCTCGAAGATGGTCATCGCCGGCGCGCCCTGACAGGGCCGACACAAACCGAACGCCGCGGACGGACGATTGTGGACCCACCGCCGTGGAGCCGGTCCTTCGTTTTTAAGTCTCGGCCGCTCTGAGCGTCGGGTATGAACGTCGTCGGGGACCTCCTCGCGCGGGATCGGCGGAGTCGGAGCGTCGCGCTCGTGACTGCCGACGGCCGCGAGCGCACGTCTCACGACCTGATCACCAACGCGTACAAGGCGGCGAATGTCCTCCGCTACCTCGGCGCCCGCCAAGGGTCGACCGTTGCCGTCGACCCGGTGCCCCGACTCCACACGACGCTCGCCCTGTTGGGCGCGGCGGGGTTGGGCGCGGCGGTCCGGTTCGATCCCGCCGCCGGAATCACGGCCGGCGATCGGGTGGTGCTCGTCGAGGTCGGTGCCGAGGGTTCGACGGAACCCGCGCCCGGCACCAACCTCGCCGTCTTCGGCGGGCCGCCGGAGCGTCCCGAGACGACCCACTGGGAACAGGAGCTGTGGAGCGAGAACCCGGGAATGCCGCCGAGCGAGACCGCGCCGGATGACCCGCTCCTTCGTGAGGCGGAGGGGTGGGCGTCTCACGGCGAGGTGCTCGCCGCGGCGGCGGCGGTCGTCGACGCGTACGACATCGACGCGGGGACGCGGGTCGTGTTACGCGCGGACTTCTCGCGAGTCGGCGCGGTGGCCGCCGGAATCGTCGCACCGCTCTCGGTCGGCGGGACGGTCGTGTTAACGGATCCGGACGAGCCGGACGACGGCCCGCGTGGCGATCTGGCCGTCGTTGCCGGCGGTCGAGAACCCGCTCCCGAACCCCGCACCGTCTCGGTCACGGACGTGTTCGAGTGAGGAGCAGGGGCGCGTCCGAATGATAAATCGCGGGTGCGTCGGCGACGGTGACCGCCGTCGAATCCCAAAGCCCCTATGGGATGGCCGCGAACGACCGGTATGACCGAGATCCATCCCGACCAGCGCGTCGCGGTGCTGGCGGACTCACAGAATCTGTATCACTCCGCGCAAAGCGTCTACTCGCAGAACATCGACTACTCGGGGCTGTTGGAGGAGGCCGTCAACGACCGGGCACTCGTCCGCGCCATCGCCTACGTCATCCGCGCGGACTCCCCGGAGGAGGAGAGCTTCTTCGAGGCGCTCCGCGACATCGGATTCGAGACGAAGATCAAGGACATCAAGACGTTCGCGGACGGGTCGAAGAAGGCCGACTGGGACCTCGGGATGAGCCTCGACGCCGTCTCGCTCGCGAGCCACGTCGACACCGTCGTGCTCTGTACCGGCGACGGCGACTTCGCGCGCCTCTGCTCGCACCTCCGTCACGAGGGCGTCCGCGTCGAGGCCATGGGCTTTTCGAACTCCGCCGCCGACGAACTGATCGAGGCCGCAGACGAGTTCGTCGATCTCGCGGAACGGGAAGAGACGTTCCTGCTCTAGGCTTCGGTCCGCACTCGGCTCCCGGTTCCCGCGTCTCCGAGCAGTCCCGCGATCGACCGAATTACCGCGTCCGCCGCCGCCTCCACCTCTCGGACGCGAACGTATTCCCGCTCGGCGTGTGCCACCGCGCCCGCGTCGTCGGCGAGGTCGCCGGGACCGAACACGACCGTCGGCGCCGGTGCGAAGTACGACGCCTCCGTCGCCGCGCCGAAGGGTCGCGACGCGCCCCCGCGGTCCGCCGGAAGCCCGACCGAGTCGCCGGCTTCCCGGGCCGCGCTCGCGACCGTCTCCACGAGTTCGTGATTCGGGTCCGTGGAGAACGCCTCGAAGAACGGCGACTCCCGATCGGTGAGCGCCACCTCGACGCCGACCTCGTCGGGAACCGCCTCCCGGACGGCGTCCGCGAGCGACGATCGGAACCCCGCCGCGGTCTCCGGCGGCACGCTCCGTCGGTCGACGGTGATCGAACAGTCCGCAGGCACCTGATTCGTCGCCGCGCCGCCCTCGATGACCGTCGGCGTGAGCTTCGGGGGGCCGAGCTGCGGGTGGTCGGCCGCGCCGTCGTCGAACCGCCGGATCGCGGCCAGCGCGCCCTCGGCGGCCGCGACCGCGTTCGCCCCGGCGAACTCCGCGGCGTGTGCGGCCACTCCCGACAGCTCGACGGCTCCCTGAAACCGCCCTTTCGCCGCCGTGCAAGCGTCGAGACCGGTCGGCTCGCCGACCAGGTACAGGTCGCCGTCGAGCCGGTCCACCGTCCCGGGCGAGAGTCCGGTCAGCGCCGCCGCCCCGAGCGACAGCGCTTCCTCGTCCGGGGTGAGCGCGAGGGTCAGTCGCCCGCGCTCGGGCGACGCCGCCAGGAACCCCGCCAGGAGCGCGGCGAGCGGCCCCTTCGCGTCACAGGAGCCGCGGCCCCGGATGACTGCCTCGGTCTCGCCGGCGCCGAGCGCCGTCTCGTCCTCACGGGCCGGTCCCCGATCGAACGGGACGTGCGGCGTCACCGTATCGAGGTGCGTGTTCGCCACGAGGTGCGGTCCGGCGTTCGGTTCGGGCGAGACCTTCTCGGCGACCACGCAGCCGCCGTCGACGACCTCGCTTTCGACCCCGAACCGATCGAGCGTCTCGACGACGAACGCGCGCATCTCCTCGACGGACTCGTGAGAGGGGATCTGTACCGCGGCTTCGAGAAAAGAGACCGGGTCGAACGACTCGTCCGAGGCGGAGCCGGTCCGTTCGCGTCCGTTTCCGCTCATCGCGGGTCGGCCGGCAGGGTGCCGGTGAACTCGTGGGCGACCGGGCCGGTGAGAGTCGCGTGACCCGCGTCCGGTACCGTGATCTCCAGTTCGCCGCCCGGCGGCCGGCTGACGGCGGACTCGCCCTCGATGAGCCCCAGTCGACGGGCCGCGGCGACGACCGCGACCGCACCGGTGCCGCAGGACCGCGTCTCCCCTTCGACGCCGCGCTCGAAGGTACGCTGGTCGATCACGGCGGGGTCGCTCCCGCTCCCGTCGTCGACGACGCTGGCGAGGTTCACGTTCGCGCCGTCGGGGAAGACGTCGGCGTGACGAACCGGGGGCGCCACGGCGTCGAGGTCTATCTCGTCGATCCGGTCCGGATCGTCGACGTCGTCTCGGCCGCCGTCCACGAACGACACCGCGTGCGGGACGCCGGTGTTGAGCGCGGTGACCCGGAGCCCTTCGACCGGTTCGTCGATCAGGGGGTCGTCGCGGGCGACCGGGACCCGTCGGGGGTCGAACGTCGGCGCTCCCATCTCGATGGTCGCTGCGGTCGCGTCGGCGTTCACGGAGGCGTGGCGAGTCCCCGCCTGCGTGTCGATCATGAACTCGTGATCGCCGGTCCGGTCGTGCGCCCAGCGGGCGACGACGCG
This sequence comes from Halorubrum aidingense JCM 13560, assembly GCF_000336995.1. Lineage (GTDB taxonomy): Archaea > Halobacteriota > Halobacteria > Halobacteriales > Haloferacaceae > Halorubrum > Halorubrum aidingense. The sequence goes on from NZ_AOJI01000013.1 coordinate 84,222, forward strand.
GGCGCCGTTCCCGCACATCGTCGCCGTCGAACCGTCGGGCTGGACGAGCGTCATCACGACGCGAGTCGGGTCGAACCGCGTTTCGACGCTGAGAAAGAGGACGCCGTCGGCGCCGCGGCGGTTCGGGCCGTCGTCGTGCCCGTCGCCGTGTCCGTCGAACGCCGCCCCGTCGACGCCGGTCTCGCGGTCGCAGTGGGCGCGGGCGAACGCCGCGCGGTCGCGCACGCTCTGTTTGTCCGCGTCGACGACGAGGAAGTCGTTGCCCGTGCCGTGGTACTTCTCGAACGGGACGGCGTGCATGCTCATCTGTCGGCCTCGCGCTCGACCGTCGTGAGGTCCGCCAGGCGTTCGCGCCGTCGGACGAGCTCTGCCGCGCCGTCGTCGATCGCGACCTCGGCGGGTCGCGGTCGTGAGTTGTATTGGGTCGCCATTTCGTATCCGTACGCGCCCGTGACCCCGATCGCGAGGAGATCTCCGCGCGCCGGGTCGGCGAGCGCTCGGTCGTTACAGAAGGTATCGCCGGTCTCACAGATAGGTCCAGCGACCGTGACAGGGGTTGCCTCCCGGGCGTCAGGATTCGCCGTGCCCGCCGCCCCGCCGAGATTCCGAATCGGGTGGTAGGCGTCGTACATCGCGGGGCGCAACAGATCGGTCATCCCGGCGTCGACGCCGACGACGCGCTCGCCTGGCGTCGGCTTCACCGTGTTCACCCGCGTCAGGAGGACGCCCGCGTCGGCGACGACGTACCGGCCGGGCTCGATCGCGAGGTCGACCCCGTCCGGGAGGGGCGCGACGGCTTCGCGGGTCGCGTCGGCGACCGCGGGCAAGTCGAGCGGCGGCTCGTCCTCCTCGTAGGGGACGCCGAACCCGCCGCCGATGTCGACGTACTCGATGTCGATCGCGGAGGTCTCGTTCCCTGCAGGCTCGGCCAGCGTCCGCGCCAGATCGCCGAGCCGGGCGACCAGTTCGCGGTGGCTGTCCAACTGCTCGGAGTCGATTCCGGATCCCGCGTGCGCGTGGATACCGACGACTTCGAACCGCTCGGCGGCGTCGCGGGTCGCCGCCGCGGCGCGGTCGTACGGAATTCCGAACTTCGCCGCCCCGCCGGTCCGAACCTTCTCGTGGTGGCCCGCGCCGACCCCGGGGTTCACCCGGACGCAGACTCGGCCGTCGTAGCCGCGCTCGGCCAGCCGATCGAGGGTGTCGACCGCGCCGACCGTGATCGTCACCTCGGGTTCCGCCTCGGCGACGCCGACGACGTAGTCGAGGTCGCGGGCGGGCGGGTTGACCGCGGTGTAGTGGAGTCGGTCGCCGCCGAAGCCGGCGGCGAGCGCCCGGTCGACCTCGCCGGCGGAGGCGCACTCGGCGTCGAGGCCGGCGTCGCGGACCGCCTCCAGCACGGCGCGACCGGTGTGCGCTTTCACCGCGTACCGGACGTCGGCGTTCGGGAACGCGTCGCGCAGGCGCTCGCAGTTCTCACGGACACGATCGAGGTCCTGGACGTACAGGGGCGTCTCGTGGTCGGTGGCGAGCTCGTGGAGCGAACCGGCGTCCCAGTCGCTCACGCGGCGGACCGACGGGTTTGCCGGGGACTCCGAATCCGCGTCGTGGTCGCTCATTCGCGGAGCGCGTCCTCGCGTCGGGTCGCCTCCAGCGTCTCCTCCTCGACGTGGGTCGCGACGACCGCGGGCTTGTACGCGCCGCCCTCGAACAGGTCGTGGTCGCCGACGGACGACTCCACCATCCGGGTGAACGCCCGGCGCTCCGCGGGCAGGTGGCCGTAGATGACTTCCTCTTCGACGAGGTCGTAGACGGGGATTCGCGGCGTCAACAGGGTGTTCTCGCCGACGATGCTGTTCTCGCCGACGCGAAATCCTGAGGTGACCCGGCAGCCCGCGCCGAGCGAGACGCCGTCCTCGATCACGACCGGCGCGTCCTCGACGGGTTCGAGGACGCCCCCGATCAGCGTGTTCGCGCCGAGCTTCACGTTCTCGCCGAGTTGGGCACAGGAGCCGACCGTGTCACACGAGTCGACGAGCGTGCCGTCGCCGACGTACGCGCCCATGTTGACGAACGAGGGGCTCATCATGATACAGTCGCTGCCGAGGTACGCGCCGCGGCGGATCGCGGTGCCGTCGGGGGTGTTCCGCGTGCCGCGCTCGCCGAGGTCGGCGGTGTCGCGCAACGGGAGCACGTCGTGGTAGGTAACCCCGCCGTACTCGCGGGGCTCGGTCTCGCGCAGACCGAAGTTCAGCAGGATCCCTCGCTTCACCCACTCGTTGGCCTCCCACGTGGTCACGTCGTCGCCGGTCTTCTCGGCGGCGCGGACCTCGCCGGCCTCCAGCGCGGCGAGGAACGCGTCGACGACGGCGGCGTCGTCGTCGGTGGCCTCGTCGGCGGTCAGCCCGTTCTGATAGCGGTCCCACAGGTCGGATACGTCGGCTTCGAGCGTCATTGAATGGGTTGTGGATGAGTGTCGGTATTTACCCGTCGATGTCGGTATGTGCGCAGGTCATCTCGGTCAGTCTCCGCCCGCGTCGAGCACGTCGCCGAACGCGTACCAGCCGGGGTCCCGGCCCGCGAGCCAGTCGGCGGCGTCGAGCGCGCCCTCCGCGAACACCCCGCGGTCGCCCGCGCGGTGCGTGAGTTCGAGCGTCTCGCGGTTGCCCGCGACGAGCACCTCGTGTTCACCGGTCACGTCGCCCGCTCGTCGGGCGTGGACGCCGATCTCGCCGGGGTCGCGGGGCGCGTCGCCCTCGCGGCCGTGAACGCGCTCGTCGAGGTCCTCGCGGACCGACTCCACGTCGTCCAAGATGGACTTCGCGGTGCCCGACGGGGCGTCTCGCTTCGCGTTGTGGTGCGTCTCGGTCAGCTCGACGTCGTAGCCGGGGAGCGCGGCGACGGCCTCGCGGACCGCCCGTCGGAGCGCGGCGACGCCGCGTGCGAAATTCGACGCCTTGAGCACCGGAACCGATTCGCTCGCGGCTCGGAGACGGGTCAGTTGGTCGGCGTCGAAGCCGGTCGTTCCGGTGACCATCGGCACGCCGGCGGCGGCGCAGGCCTCGGCGTACGCGACCGCCGACTCGGGACCCGTGAAATCGACGAGCACGTCGGGCGAGTCCGCCGCGAGTAGCTCACCGAGCCGATCCGCCGGGTCGACTTCGACGCCCGCCACGGGGTCGACCTCGGTGCGATTGACCGCGACCGCGACCGCGACGGCGTCGCGATCGGCGGCCGCCGAGATCACCTCGCGACCCATCCGGCCGCCGGCGCCGGTGACGGCGATCGATACCGGTTCGTCGCTCATTCGCCGTCCCCCGTCGTCGCGGGCTCGACGGCCTCCGGATCGACGGCTTCCGACTCGATAGCTCCGGGTCCATCGTTCTCGTACTCGGCCAACAGAGCGCGGAGGGACTCGCGGCGTCCCTCGAAGAGCCGGGAGAGCGGCGAGCGGACCGCGGGTCCGCCGCGTCCGCGGATGTGCATCGCCTCCTTCACCGGGATCGGGTTCGTCTCGGCGAACAGCTCGCGGACGAGCGGCGAGAGCTCGTGGTGGAGCGTCCGCGCACGGTCGTAGTCGCCCGAGAGCGCGGCGCCGACCATCGCGCAGGAGCGCTCCGGCTCGACGTTGGCGACGACGCTTATCGTCCCGGTGCCGCCGATCGACAGCACGGGGAGCGTGAGCCCGTCATCGCCGGAGAGCACCGAGAACTCCGCCTCGCTGGTGCGCTCGATCACCTCGCTGATGAGGTTGAGATCGCCGGAGGCGGCCTTGTACCCCTGGATGTTCGGATGGTCCGCGAGTTCGACGGTGACGTCGACGGGGATCGACTGGCCGGTCCGGCTCGGGACGTTGTAGACGATCTGCGGCAGGTCGACCGCGTCGGCGATGGTTCGGTAGTGCTCCAAGAACCCCTGTGGCTCCGGCTTGTTGTAGTACGGCGAGATGAGGAGCAGGCCGTCGGCGCCCGCGTCGGCCGCGCGCTCCGAGAGCGAGAGCGCCTCGGCGGTGTTGTTCGAGCCGGTCCCGGCGATGACCGGAACGTCTTCGACGGCGTCGCGGACCGTCTCGATCACGTCGACGTGCTCGTCGTGGCTCATCGTCGCGGACTCGCCGGTCGAGCCGACGGGGACCACGCCGTCGACGCCGGCGCGTTCGAGGTACCGGGCGTTGTCGGCGAGCTGCTCGTGGTCGACTTCGTCGTCCGCGGTGAACGGCGTCGTCATCGCGGGATACACGCCCTCGAAGGGCTCGTCGGTTCGGTTGCGGTCGATAGCGTCCTGTGTGCCGTAGGGTGTCGTGGTGGTCGTGTCTGTCATGGGTACTGCGGTGAATCCGGGTCGGTCAGCGGACCGATGCGCGCGGGTCGGGGGTCGTCCGGGACGGGGTCGCCACTCCCGCCGGTGGACGGATCACGCGCGTTTTTTCGAGAAGAGCCGCGTCGCTGGTGGCGTCGGCGAGCCGCGTGCGGACGCGGGTCGGTTCACACCGGTACTGCGCCCTTCTGTCGCTTATAGATTGTGCCTCGGGTCGAAACTGCCACCGAACGGGCCCGGCCGGTCGTTCCCCGCCGCCGCGACGTCGGTTCCCCGAGCACACACCCTTTTAGGCCGCCGTCACCTCCGTTCCGATCTCATGACCGATCCCGCTCGCTCTGACGCCGACAGTGACGTTGACGCCGGCACCGACGCTGACGCCGACTCCGACGTTGACGCCGACTCCGACGTTGACGCCGACTCCGACGTTGACGCCGGCACCGACGCTGACGCCGACTCCGACGTTGAAACGGACACCGACGCTGACGCCGACTCCGACGTTGAAACGGACACCGACCCCGGTGCTCCCATCGTCGACATCGACGCCGACACCGACGCCGGCCGACACGAGTACGACCCCGACGCGACGCACGCCTTCCCCGACGAGCGGCTCAACGAAGTGCTCGACCGGCTGCTCTCGGACCCGGAGGTCACGGCGTACTTGGAGGCGCAAAACGTCAACCCGGTCGACCGAAAGGGGTACAACGATCACGGCGCGAAGCACGTCGAGATCGTTCGGGACCGCGCGCTCCGGCTGTACGACCTGCTGAAAGCCGGCAGCGTCGAGTTCAACGGCGCCCGCCAGCAGGGCCTCGACGAGGCCGACGAGCCGGTGATCATCGCGCTCGCGGCGACGCTCCACGACATCGGCCACGTCGTCCACCGCCACGACCACCCGTACTACTCGATCCCGCTCGCCGCGGACCTGCTCGACCGGCTTCTCCCCTCCTTCTACGGGGTCCCCGAGCAGGTGCGCGTCAAAGCGGAGGTGCTCCACGCTATCCTCTGTCACCACACCGAAGAGCAGCCGCTCACCTTAGAGGCCGGCGTCGTCCGGATCGCCGACGGGCTCGACATGGAGCGCGGGCGATCGCGGGTCCCCTACGAGGAGGGCGGTCGCGGGATCAACACCGTCTCCTCGCAGTCCATCGAGCGCGTCTCGCTGCGCGAGGGCGAGGGGACGCCGGTCCAGGTCGTGATCCAGATGAACAACGCCGCCGGCGTCTACCAGGTCGACTCGCTGCTCAAAGCGAAGATCGAGGGGTCGCTTTTGGAAGACCGGATCCGGACGATCGCGATCAACACGCACCGCGACGACGACGGCAACGGGCGGCTCGTCGACCGGATCGAGCTGTAACGCGGGACTCGTCGACGGCGATATCAGTCCCGTCGGCGAGGGCGAGCGGAGGTCCCCGAAGGCGAGAGCTGCCGACCCGTGGCTCTCGGCCCGTGTCGCAACGGCTTTCCGGGTGCTGCGGCTACCGCGGGTATGACTGACGACGACGTGCTCGCGGACTTGCGGACCGGCGCCGACTACCAGTTCGGCGCCGGGGCGGGCGACGCGCTGTTTCCCGAGAGCGACGAACTGACCGTCCGCCAGTCGAGCGGCGGCCGACCGCGGCAGGTGATCCGCGGCGACGTCAACGACACGCCGGGTAGCTCCGAGGGCGACCGGCTCGTCTCGTACGGCACCGACGGGCGATTCACCCTCGGCGTCGCCGGCGGGCGAGCGATCCAGCGGGCGTTCGCCGCGCCTCGCCACCGGATGGTCGTCGGCGAGGAGAGCGAGCCGTTCGTCCGCGAGGGCCGCAACGCGTTCGCGAAGTTCGTCACGGCGGCCGACGACGGCATCCGTCCCGGTGACGAGGTGCTGGTCGTCGACGACGAGGACACCCTCTTTGCGGTCGGTCGCGCGGAGCTTTCCGGCGCCGAGGCCGAGGCGTTCGACTCCGGACCGGCCGTTAAAGTGCGCAACGGCGTCGGCGACACGGCCGCCGAGGACGGCGAGTAGCGTCCGACGAATCCGGATTCTCGGGGCGCAACGATCGGCCGCAAGAGAGACAGTCGCTTATAAATACGCCGCCAGCCCGATCGCCTCGATCAGCGGGACGCCGGCCGCGACGGAGCCGATCAGGTAGCCGCCGATCGCGCCGCCGTTCAACAGCGGGAGTCCGGCGTGCGGGCGGCCCTTGATCACCCAGCTCATCAACACGACCAGCCCCGCGAGGCTCCCGACCATCGCGAGTAGCGCCGGGAGGTTGATCCCGATGAGGGGGACGGCGAGGCTCGCCGCCGGCGAGAACGTCGCCGCGCTCGCGACCAACACCGCCGGGATAACGGCGTCGCCGAGGCCGATGAAGAACGCGTCACGGTCCTCGATATCGGTCGGGTCGGCGATGTCGTCACCGTCGGCGTCGTCGCTGCCGGGCTCGTCATCGCTGCTGGGCCCGCCGTCGTCGACCTCGTCGCTACCGGTCTCGCCGTCGTCGGCCTCGTCGTCGCCGTCGCCCGCCTCCTCGGCGTCCAAAAGCGAGTACGACAGCGACAGCGGGATGACGAGCACGACGGGGATATTCAGGTCCATCACGCCCTCCGCGAGCGACAGCATGTGCTCGGTGCCGTACACCGAGATGGCGTCGTAGACGGCGAGAAACGCCAACAGGATCAGCGCTGGCAACAGTCCGAACGAGATGCCGAACAGCCCAGCCGCGCCGGCGCCCATCAGTACTCCCGCGGTGTCGATCACGTACCACTCGGGATAAACGAGCAGCCCCACGCCGACGGCAATCGCGGGTATCGCGGCCGCCGCCGGCGACACCACCGCCGAAAAGACGTACCAAGAGAGCCACGCGGAGACGCCGACGATCAGGAGCCGGATCCCCTGATCGAGGTCGTAGCGGAACGCCGCGAGCATCAGCCCCGTCATCACGAGGATCGCGAGGATGTACAGGATGCTGTTCGTCGGGTTGTCAGGGTTCTCGACGGCTTGGTACCCGCTCTCGGTGAACTCGGGAACCAGCGCCAACGAGCCGAGTTGAACGACGAGGAACAGCCCGACGACGAAGGCGACGCCGCGGTACTCGCGGGGGAACATTCGACCGTCGATTCGCGATCCGGGGGTTTCGTCCTTGCGCTTTGCCGGCGCCCGGTGCGCCCGCCGACCACGCTCCGGAGTAGCCGACGGCTCTCGGGACGTGAGAAACAGACCCGGGTACGGTGTGGGAGCGGGTGGACCCGAGTCCGAGAGCCGACGGACGACGGACGGTGGAAGCGAGTGTCCGGCCGGCCCGCCCGAAACGGGATGGGGTCGGCCGACTTCGTCCGCGGCGTTTCTCACCAGTCCGGATCGGGATAAATATGTGCCGGCCGAATTATCGAACGCGATACTGCACAGGGGTGTCCGTGACGACCGCTGACGATCGAACGGACTGCGACGTGCGGGTGAGACGAGATACGTGACGCGGGAAGGAGGAACGGGACGCGGCGAAAGGCGAAGCGAGGTGACGGGAGGCGGGCGGGCGGCGGCCGAACAGCGGACCCCCAGGCTGTCTGCGGCGTCGCCGCCCGAGTGGTCGGGACGGGCGCGTGGATTAGTCGCCGAACTCCAACGAGAAAAGCGTCGGACCTCGGCGTTCAGACGTAGTCGCTTCTCAGGTATAAATGGGGCGGTCCCGGATCATCGCCGAGCGGACAAACGAACTCCTCGTACGAGACGGGCGCCGCTCACCGGCGATCGCGCAACGCGGGGAACTCCTCTCGCACCGACGCGACGCGATCGGGATCGATCTCGGCGACCACCGTGTCCGGCTCCTCGCCGGTGGACGCGAGCGTCGTCCCCCACGGATCGTACACGGTCGTCCGTCCACAGAGCGCGTCGCCGTCGAAATCGCCGCTCCCGTTGGTCGCCGCGACGTACGTCAGGTTCTCGATCGCTCGCGCCCGGCCGAGGGTCCGCCAGTGCTCCACGCGCGGGTACGGCCACGCGCTCGGCACCAGCACGCATTCGACGCCCGCGTCGACCATCTCGCGGAACTGCTCCGGGAACCGCAGGTCGTAACAGGTCGTCACGCCCACTCGCACGCCCTCAACGTCGGCGACCGGAACCGCCTCGCCGGGCACCATCCGGTCGGTCTCCTCCGAGCCGTACCCGAACAGGTGGCGTTTCCGGTAGACGAGTCGGCGGTCGCCGTCGCGGTCGAAGAGGACCGCCGTGTTCGCGAGCCCCGAGGTCGCCGGCACGTCGACGCCGTCGGCCGCGGACGCCGACAGGTCCTCGACGACGGTCCCCGCGAGCACGTTGACGTCGGCGTCCGCCGCGACCGATGCGAACCGGCCCAGCCGCTCGCCGTCGACGCTCTCGGCGGCGCGGGCGTACGCGTCGAACGCGAAGTACCCGACGTCGAACAGCTCCGGGAGCACCACCAGATCCGCCCCGGCGGCGGCCGCCTCGCGGACCCGCGCCACTGCGGCGTCGACGTTCGCCTCGACGGCACCGCCCTCGACGCCGAGTTGGACGCAGGCGATTCTCATGCCGTCGGCCCCAGCGACGCCCGGAGCGCGTCCTCCAAGTTGTCGAGCTCCGCCTCGAAGTTGCGTTGGAAAAAGGACTCGACGCCCGGGAGTCGGCCGTCGACGACGAACTCGTTGGCCAGTCGACACCCGTCGTCGGTCTCCGTGATCGTGTGCTCGCCGGTGACACGGAACGCGCGCGATTTCCCGATGAACTTCACTCGGCGCGGCGGGTCGCGCTCGACCTCTTCGGTCTCGACGGCGATCGTCGACCGGATCATCGGAATCGGCAACGCGACGTGCCACGTCGCGCTCCCCTCTCCGTGGACTTCGAAGGTGTCGACCACGCTTATCGCCCCTGCGCGCTTCTCGGCGTCCGAAATGAACGCCCACACCTCGTCGGCGGGAGCGTCGAACTCGAACGTCCGGGAGACTCGGACGGTCATACGATACCGTTGGGCCGACGGGGATTAAAAATACGCGAGTTGGACGGGCCGACGGGGAGTAAAATACGCGAGTCGAATCGCCTCACGGTTCGAGCGGAGCGACCGGCCCGCTCGCCGACGCGGCCGCAAGCGGGGCTGACCGTCGGGCGCGTGTTCGCTGTGTCCCCGACCTCGGTTCAGCCCTGCGGCGTCACGCGCCACGTCGTCGACCGAGCGCGTCCCCACTTTTCGATGTCGACGTCGTCCGACTTCTCGGCGAGACGGGGGAGTCGCGAGCCCACCTGCTTTGCGGTGAGACCGATCGCATCGGCGATCGTTTTCGAGCGGACGTAGCGCTCACCGCGGGTGACGCTGTCCGTGAGGTACGCGAGGATGCGCTGCTCTTCCTCGGTGTACTCGCTCATACCGTGAGGGTAGGTGTCAGACGTTCTTAACCGTTTCTCGTCGAGTCCCGTCAGTCGAACACTTGGGCGGCGACCACCGCGCAAAGCGCGAAGACGAACGCGGCCGCGAATCCCCACGCGCGGCCGATCTGCGACGGGTAGCCGAACAGCACCGCGGCGCCCACAAGCGCGACGGCCCCCAACGCGAGCGCCACGCCGACTTCCTTGTCAGACTCGATGGATCCTTCGCTCATACGCGACGCTTTACCGGGGGCTACTTAGTTCATGCGAAGGGGGCGACCCGAGAACGGTCGCGCAGTGAAACCGGCGGTGCAGCCGAGCGGATTCAGATAATCTCGACGTGGTCCGACGCCTCGTTGAGCGCGAGGTTCGCGGCGATCTCGGCGTTTCGCATCGCGTACTCCGCGGTGTGCTGGAGGCTGACGAGGACCTCGCGGGTCATCAACAGCGTTTCGTTGTCGAGATCGTCCGGGAGTTCGTTGAGGATCTCTTGTTCGCGGTCCTCCAGGCGGGAGAACAGATCCCGGCACTCGACGGTGAGATCGTAGTCGCGCTCGACGACCGCACGAACCGCGAGCACGGTCAATTCGTCCACCTGATCGGTGAACTCGCGGATCTGTCGCATCGTCGCGCTGTCGACGTCGAGCGTGTGCCCGTCCGCCTCCATCACGATGTCGGCGATGTCCTCCGCGTTGTCGGCGGTGAGTTCGAGGTTCTTCGCGACGGAGCGGTAGCCGATGAGCGGGAATCCCTCCTCTAACCCCACCGCGCGCGCGAGGTTCGGATTCTGGTACGCGGTGAAGATCAGCCGCAGCAGAAGCACGAAGATCTTGTTCGCCTGCCGCTCGCGGTTGAGCGCTCGCTGAGCGAGATCGGGGTTGCCGTGCGCGAGCGCCTTCACGGCCTCGCCGCGCATCGTCGAGCCCGTGTTCTCCAGCCGTTCGAGCAGGTTGTCGAGGGTGAAGTCCTCCGGATCGACGGAACACCGGATCGCGATGTCTTCCGGCGTCTCCTCGATGACTCCGAGCCCCATCAACTGCGTCTCCGCTTTGTACACGGCGTTGATGTGCTCGCTGTCGAGCGTCCCCTCGCTCCGGACGTGGATCACGCGCCGACCGAGCACGTACTGCGCGACGATGGCCCGCTCCAACGACCTGGCGTCGAGCCCGTCCGCGTTGATAACCGCCTCCGACTCCTCCGTGCTCACCGACTCCGGAAGCACCGTCAGCGTTCCCTTCCCGCCCATCCGCAGCGAGACCTCGTCGCCTTTATTGACGCCGTGCTCTTTCGCCCACTCCGCGGGAAGGGTCATCGCCAGCGTCGACGGACCCAACCGCTGGACTTTCCGCGTTTCCATGCGTATCGGTACCGCGGGATCGACCTTAACCTTGTTCCTATGGTCATTATACGTTTTGCGCGATATACAAGGTATTATGTCTCGGTTCGGCGGTGTCGACCGGGCCTTCCGTTGCGGCGCCGTCCGATCCGCGTCTGTCGTGATCGCACCGTCTCCTCGCCGTGATCGTGTCGTGATCGTGCCACGTCCTCGCGCGATCCGCGCGCTTATGCCATTCAACGGATAACTTCGCTGCATGACTGAGCGGGTACTCGTCGTCGACGACTCCGCGTTTCAGCGGACCGTCGTCCGCGACGCTCTCGAGGGGCCGTTCGAGGTCGTCGGCGAGGCCGAGCACGGCGAGGAGGCGGTCGAACTGTTCGAGGCGTACGAGCCGGACGCGGTGTCGATGGACGTCGTCATGCCGGAGATGACCGGAATCGAGGCGACGGCCGCGATCAAAGACCGCTGGCCGGAAGCAGTGATCGTGATGTGCACCAGCGTCGACCAGCAAGAGAAGATGATGGAGGCCGTGAAGGCGGGCGCCGACGGTTACGTGACGAAGCCGGTCGACCCCGACGAGCTCGTTCCGGAGCTCCAGAGTCACTTCGACTGACCGATCAGACCGGATCGAACGAGCGGAGGATCGTCGCGAGCGCGCTCGCGAGCTCTTCGAACCGGTCGATGTCCATCGAATCGGTAGTCACCCACACGCCGTGTTCGCCGTCGATCACCCGAGTGAGGTAGCCGTTCTCGAACACGCGTACGGTAAATCGGTAGTCGCCCAGTTGGGTGTCGGCGTACAGCGATTGGGCGTGGAAGCCGTTGCGTTCGCTTTCCGCGAACCCGACGAGATCGGCCGTCCGGCTCAGATCGCTGCGAAGGTACAACTGGTCGACGTCGTCCGCGGTGAAGTACGTGAGACTGCGGAGCTCGTCGCCCGTCGCCGTCCGCGCTGCGCTGAGCAGTTCGTCGGCGTACGCATCGATAGAGTGTGACATGGTATCACGATCGATCGTCGGATACATGAGCGTATGGGTGGCCGCAGAACCGACCGCGAGGCCACTGCGTGACAGACGTCGTGATCTGTTCCGCCTCCTCGCCGAACCGGAGGGACAGAGTTTAGCGACTCCCGCGTTATCGACCGCGTAATGAGCGACTACGACGACGTCTGCGTCCTGCTGCCCACGATGGACGAGGTCGAGACGGTCGCGCGCGTCGTCGAGGCGTTCCGCGATGCCGGGATCAACGAAGTGCTCGTGATCGACGGGGGATCGACGGACGGCACGCAGAGTGCCGCCCGCGAGGCGGGCGCGCGAGTCGTCGAACAGTCCGGGCGCGGGAAGGGACAGGCCGTTCGCGAGGCGGTCCGCGACCACATCGAGGCGCCGTACGTCGTGATGGCCGACGCCGACGCGACGTACGACGTGACGGATGTCGACGCCATGCTCGACCCGCTCCTCGCGGGCGACGCCGACCACGTCATCGGCAACCGGTTCGCGGACATGCGGCCGGGCGCGATGACGCGACTGAACCGGATCGGCAACCGGGTCATCAACCTCTCGTTCCGAACGATCCACGGCAAAAACTTTCGCGACATCCTCTCGGGGTACCGCGCGTTCACTCGCGACTCGTTCCTCCGACTCCACCTCACCGCCGACGGGTTCGGCATCGAGACCGAGATGGCGGTCGAGTGCGTCAAAAACCAACTGTCCGTGGCGGTCGTCCCGATCACGTACCGCGAGCGCCCCGGCGGCTCGGCGACGAACCTGCATCCGATCCGCGACGGCGGCGTGATATTCCTCGAACTGTACCGAAAAGCGAAGACCAACAACCCGCTGTTCTACTTCGGAAGTCTCGGAGCCATCTCGACGACCGCGGGCGGGATCATGACCGCGTACGTTCTCTACCGGTGGTTCGCCTTCGGGATCAGCCACGAGGTGATCGCGATCGGTGCCGTCGGCGCGACGATCCTCGGGATCCAACTGCTTATCTTCGGCGTGCTCGCCGATATGATCCACTCGCTGCACCACGAGCAGGTGGCGCGGTACGAGCGGCTCGCGGCCGATCGGACGGGCGACTCGGCGTCGGGCCAGCGGGCGGACCGGCCGGCAGACCGGGCGCCGGAGCAGTCGACAGATGAACGAACGGACCGCTCGACGCAGGGGTCGATCGCTAGCGGTGAGGGGACAGAACCGCCCTTACACGGCGACAACTGACCGACCGGCGCGTCTCCGGCCCGGCCACCCCCAATAATTTATGTCGACGGGCGGAGATGAACCGGCATGGATGAAAAGCGGTTCGTCATCGCCCTCTTCGGTCTCGCTGTCGCGGCCGTCACGCTTTTTATCGCGTATCGGTTCGTCGCCCCGCTCACGGTCGCCGTCTTTCTGTACTACTCGACGCGGCGTCTGTTCTACGAGCTCGAACGGTTCAAGCTCCCCGCGCGGGTTCGAGCCGTTATCTCGTTACTGGTGATCGCGGTCCCGCTGATCGCGCTGTTGAGCTACACGGTGCTCCTGTTGCTGATCGAGGCGCGGCGGTTCATCGAACAGTATCCAGTCGCCGAAACGATCGGCGCCGAGAACTCGTGGGTTGGCGACCTCGCGGAGCTTTCGAATCCGACCTTCGACGGAGTCCTCGAAGCGTATCGGTCGGGACAGCTCGATCCGCTCATCGAGTTGGTCTCCGAACAGGCTGGCCTGCTGGCGAGCACGCTGTCGGGGCTCGTCCTCAACCTGCTTATCACGATCATCGTCACCTACTACCTGCTGCTCGACGGCTCGAATTTCCACGACTGGCTGCTCATGTTCGACGACGACGCGGTCGTCCGCGAGTACCTCGAAGCGGTTGACGCGGAGCTCGAAGCGGTGTTGTACGGGAACCTGCTCAACGTCATCGCGATATCGATAATCGCCGTCGTGACCTACACCGGGTACAACGTGGTCGCGCCGGCCGCCGTCGAGGTTCCGTACCCGGCGCTCGCGGGCGCGCTCACGGGGATCGCCAGCCTCATCCCCGTGATCGGGATGAAGATCGTGTACCTCCCCCTGGCGGCCGCGACCGCGATACCACCGATCCTCAGCGATGAGCTCGCACTGCTCGCGTACGTCGCCGGCTTCCTCGTCGTCGCCGCGATCGTCGTCGACACGATTCCCGACATCGTGCTCCGGCCGTACTTCAGCGGGAAGACCACACACGTCGGACTGCTCATGCTCGCGTACATCTTCGGCCCGGTCGTGTTCGGCTTCCACGGGCTGTTCCTCGCGCCGATCGTGCTCGTGTTGGCGCTCACGTTCGCCGACACGGCGCTGATCCGGCTTCTCGGGGGCAACTCTGAGGACACCGGTCCGGCGGTCCCGCGCGGGCAGCGGCAACTCGACGAGTTCTGAGCGCGCCCGCGGGAGAGTGCTGGCTCGGCGCCGACAGAAGAGCTAAATCTCTCGTAGACGACCGGGGTGACGTATGCGTGTACACGTCATTGGCCTCGGTGGCGCCGGGGGCCGAATCGCCGACCGGCTCGCAGTCGACCACGACGGCGACCGGTTCCTCCAGGGTGTCAACGCGTTCGACACGGACGCGGCCGCCCTCGAGGCGCTCGGCTCGCTCGACGAGTCGCAGCGGTATCGATTCGGCGACGCGGCCGGCGGCGACGGACTCGACGGCGACCTCCACGCCGGCCGTCGGCTGGGCGACGCACACGCGAGCGAGCTGGGCCGCGCGATGGACGATCAGCAGCCGTCGCTGGCGGAGGCGTTCCTGCTCGTCGTCGGCCTCGGTGGCGGCGCGGGCGCCGGGGTCGCACCCGCGCTCGTCGACGAGATCGGACGGCTCTACGACGCCCCGGTGTACGCGCTCGGGCTGCTTCCGACGCCCGCTGAGTCGGCGCCCAGCCGGGCCGATCCCGCCGCCACCGGTGCGGCCGCCGGCGCGACCGAGCAACCCCCCGAGCGCCCGCTCGCGGAGAAGAACGCGGCGCGGACGATCGACGCGCTCTCCGACCGGTGTGCGGCGGTGTTCCCGTTCGACAACGCCGACTGGCTCGGGAGCGGGCAGCGGCTCGCGGACGCCCGCGATCGGATAAACGAGGTCGTCGTCGAACGTATCGCGGCGCTGTTCGGCGCCGGCGAGGCCGAGGACGCGGCGTCGACCCCACAGCAGGTGCTCGACGCGAGCGACGTCGCCCGCGCGGTGGGCGACGACGGTGAGATCGCCGCGGTCGGCTACGCCACGCAGGCGGTCGAGGCGCCGGCGTCGAAATCGCGGTTCGGGCTCGGGCTGTTCGGCTCCGACGAGCCCGCGGAGGTCGACACCAGTGCGGCGGTGTCGGCCATCGAGACCACCATCCGGAAAGCGGCCCGCGGGAAATCGACGGTCGAGGTCCCGGAGGGACGGGCCGATCGAACCCTGCTCGTGGTCGGCGGGCCGCCCGCGTGGCTCAACCGCGAGGCCATCGCCGACGGTCGCCGGTGGCTCGCCGAGGAGACCGGGTCGGGCGCGATTCTGAGCGGGGACGCGCCGGTTCCGGACGGCGACGCGGTGTTCACAGTGGTGGTGCGATCGGGGATCGACGAGCCGGCGCGGATCCGCGAGATACGCGACTCGATCGCGTGACCGATGCGACTTGCGTGACGGATGCGGTTCGCGAAGCGGCGCGACCGGCCTCGACCCGAACTGATTAACCCGGTGTGGCGCCCAGTGTGTCCGTGACCACCCACGCCGACCTCGGGATCGACCTCGACGTGCGCGACACGGACGCGGTCGCCGACCGGCGCGACGAACTCGTCGCTGCGGTCCGCGATCACGCCGGAACGATCGCCTATCAGCTCGCTCGCCTTCAGGGCGGCGACTACGGACGGACGGAGCTGTCGACGTCCGGCGGGACGTGGACCGTCAAACACGAGGCGGGCGAACTGGAGTTCCTGCTGTTCTCCCCGAAATCCGGGTCGGACGTGTACGTCATCTCGACGAAACAGCCGCCGGACCCAGAAGACCTCGCGGGCGCGCTCGGCGACTACGCGAACTTCGTCGCGGCGTGGAACGAGTACGTCGAATCGCTGTCGGGCGTCCTCGACGGCGTGAGCGCCGAGTTCCCGGAACCGGCGTCGACCGACGGGGTCGTCGCCGAGCGCGACCGCGTGCTGGACGCGATCCGCGAGGCATGCACCGTCATGGCCGGCGAGATCCACCGCTACGAGGGCGACGACTACGGGACGTACACGGCCCGTGTCGACGGCGACCGCTGGGAGCTGAAGTGGGACGAGGGAACCGTCTCGTACCTCCGAGTCGGCGGATCCGGGGGACTCTACCTCCTCTCGCAGTACGAGGCGCCCTCGGCGGCCGACGTCCGGGAGTACGCCGAGCCGTTCCGCGGCCTCGTGGACGCGTACAACGAGTTCGTCGAGGGGCTCGAAAGCGACCTCGCGGCGGTCGAGCTGTAGCCGCGAACGAGGCTTTATCCCACGATCGTGGATCTATTGTCGTTCGATGTGAGAATATTTATGCACCAACGTAGGGTACGCGGCCGTGTATGTCGATCACCCTTCCGGGACCGACGCTCGGCGTCGTCGGCGGCGGACAGCTGGGTCGGATGCTCGGTGAGGCCGCGGCGCCGCTCGGCGTCGAACTCGTCGTGTTGGACCCGACGCCGGACTGCCCCGCGACGCCCGTCGTCAGCGACCAGATCGTCGCCGACTTCGACGACCCCGAGGGCGTCCGCGAGCTCGCGAGCCGCGTCGACGCGCTCACCTTCGAGATCGAGCTGGCAGATCCCGACCTGCTGGCCGACGTGAGCGCCGAGTACGATCTGCCCGTCCACCCGGATCCCGACACCCTCCGGACGATCCAAGACAAACTCGTGCAGAACGAGGCGCTGGCGGACGCGGGGATCGCCGTTCCCGACTTCGTTCCGGTCGCGACCGCCGACGGGCTCGAACGCGTCGCCGAGGAGTTCGGCGGCGTAATGTTGAAGGCCCGCGAGGGTGGCTACGACGGGCGGGGGAACGCGCCGGTGGAGGGGCCCGAAGACGCCGCGGACGCGCTCGACGCGGTCGGCGGTGACGCCATGGCCGAGCGGTTCGTCGACTTCGAGCGGGAGATCGCCGTGATGGGCGTGCGCGGCGCCGACGGCGAGACGCGAACGTACCCCGTCACCGAGACGCTCCACCGCGAAGAGATCCTCCGGGAGAGCGTCGCGCCGGCCCGGACGGGGGACTCGGTCGTCGCGGAGGCAGAGGCGGTCGCCCGCGACGTGCTCGACACTCTCGACGGCCGCGGCGTCTACGGGATCGAACTGTTCGAGACGCGCGACGGCGAGGTGCTCGTCAACGAGATCGCGCCGCGCCCGCACAACTCCGGCCACTGGACGATCGAAGGCGCGCGGACCTCCCAGTTCGAGAACCACGTCCGAGCCGTCCTTGGGTGGCCCCTCGGCCCCACCGACCTCGTCGCACCCGCGGTCACGGCGAACGTGCTCGGGGACGTCGACGAGACACAGCCCGCGACGCTCCGCGGTGTCGACCAGGTGCTGGCCGCACCCGACGCCGACCTCCACTGGTACGGCAAAGACAACGTGCGCCCGCTCCGGAAGATGGGGCACCTGACCGTGACGGCTGGCGACGGCGCGGGAGGCGACGGCGACAACGTCGACCGCGACGCCCTGCTCTCACAGGCGCGAACGCTTCGAGATGGACTGACGTTCCGCGATTCGTAATTGCGGAGCGTTGTCCTCGGGTTGAACGATGGCGGGAGTGAGTATTGCAGCCCCCGACGGCGACGTTGTTTATAAATAACCGAGAGCGGCTGCGACGACCGTTTATAACTAGGTCGTGCGGTGGCGCGCTCCGGTGAGCGCCCAACGGGCGCGAATCCGAGCGCGAGGGAGTCGG
>NZ_AOJI01000014.1 GCF_000336995.1 Halorubrum aidingense JCM 13560
GCCGACAGCAACACCACTGCTTCGCTTATAAACAATCACTCAACCGTTCTGCTACACCCACTCCCGCAGTCGATCAGGAGGCGATCACACCGGCTGTCTCATCGGGTATCGCCGCATCCGGGGGTTCCTTGTAACCCTCCACCGAACGCACCTCCATGACTACGGTGCAGGACCTCATCGACCGGCTCGAAGCGGACGCGGCGGCCGACGCCGACCCGGAGACGACCCCCGACGTCGGGATCATCATGGGTTCGGACTCGGACCTCCCCGTCATGGAGGGTGCGTACGACGCGCTCGACGAACTCGGATTCGCCGAGCAGACCGATTTCCACGAGGCGCCGGACGAGCGGTTCACCTACGAGAGCTACGTCGTCTCCGCACACCGGACCCCGGAGCTCATGTACGCCTACGGGGAGACGGCGGCCGCCCGCGGACTCGACGTTATCGTCGCCGGCGCCGGCGGGAAGTCGGCCGATCTGCCGAACATGACCGCGTCGATCGCCTACCCGATCCCCGTGATCGGCGTGCCGGTCCAAGAGAAGTCCGTGGACTCCGTCATCGGGATGCCCACCGGCGCCCCGATAGTCGCCGTCGACGCCGGCAAGTCGTTCAACGCGGGGCTGTCGGCCGCGCAGGTGCTCGCGCGCGAGCACGACGCGATCGAGACGCGACTGGTCGAGTACCACGAAAACCTGAAAGGCGGCGTCGCGGACGTCTCAGCTGACCTCCACGATCTCGGGATCGACGGGTTCCGTGATCGGGACGACTGAGACGTATCGGAGACCGAACCGAAAGCGGACGGATCGCCGGATGAGCCACGGGAGCGCTCCCGGACGGTTTCGGGCGCGTGGCCCCGATGCGATGAAGACTCAACGCTTATGAGGGGGCGGTCCAAACCCTCGCACGTTACAGACCTATATGAGCGATTGGATAGCTATCGGCGCCTTGGCGGTCGTCGGCCTGTTCATCCCGTTAGGGATGATGACGGTGTCGGCGTTACTTCGTCCGAGCGTGCCTGAGACCGGCAAAAGTACCACCTACGAGTCCGGCGAGACCCCGACGGGCACGACGCGGATCCGGTTCAACATCCAGTACTACATGGTCGCGTTGTTGTTCGTCGTGTTCGACATCGAGACCGTGCTGCTGTTCCCCTGGGCCGTCATCTACCGCCCGGCCATCGAGGCTGGCGTCCCGATGATCGACCTACTGTGGCCGATGTTGGCCTTCGTCGGCGTCCTCGCGATCGGGCTCGTCTGGGCGTGGCGGTCGGGCGCAATCAGTTGGGCCCGGAGTCCCCGCGCGACCAGTAGAAAGACGGAGCGTGACCCCAACTAATGAGCAGCGATCAACCATTTATCACCGACGAATCGCGAGTCGTAACCGAGACCCGAGACAGCCGCATGTCGGGTCAGGGAGATCGGTTCAACTCCCGGCTGCGTGAGGCGTTCGGCTCCTCGCCGTTCATCCTCACCAAGTTCGACAAGTTCCTCAACTGGTGTCGCGGATCCTCGATGTTCATGCTGCAGTTCGGCATCGCCTGCTGCAGTATCGAGATGATGCACACCTACGCGGTGAAACACGACCTCGACCGCTTCGGCAGCGGGGTTCCCCGCGCCTCGCCGCGCCAGGCCGACGTGATGATCGTCCCCGGGACGATCGTCTCGAAGTTCGCCCCGCGGATGAAGCGCGTTTACGACCAGATGCCCGAGCCGAAGTTCGTGGTCGGTATGGGCTCGTGTACCATCTCCGGCGGCCCGTTCCAGGAGGGGTACAACGTGATCAAGGGCGCCGAGGAGGTCATCCCGATCGACATCCACGTCCCCGGCTGTCCGCCTCGCCCCGAGGCGCTCGTGTACGGCGTCGTGAAGCTGCAGGAGCGCATCGCCAACGGCGAGGCCGCACCCGTCACCGTCAAGCCCTACGAGCTAGAGGAGTTCTCGGACCTCGAACGCGACGAGCTCGTCGACAAGCTCGCCGACCAGATCGACGACGACGAACTCGTCATGCGGTACAACTTCGCTGATTCGCCATGAGCCTCGAACGACCAGACACCGCCGACGACGCGGCCGTAGAGCGCACGCCGGACGAACTGGAAGCGCTCCTCGGCGACCTCGTCGTCGACCGCGACGACCATCTGAACGCGCCCGGGTTCGTTATCCGCCCGGACACCGTCCAGGAAACGCTCTCGCTCCTGAAAGAGCAGGCGGGGTACGACCACCTCTCCGTGGTCTCCGCCCAGGAGTACGAGAACCGCTACGAGTCGATCTACCACCTGAAAAAGTACGACGACCCGACACAGGAGGTTAGCATCGTCGTGCCCGCCGACAAGGATCACCCGGTCTCGGAATCGGCCGAACCGGTGTTCCGCACCGCCGACTGGCACGAGCGAGAGGCGTACGACCTGATCGGCATCGAGTACGACGACCACCCCGACCTGCGTCGGATCCTGCTCCCAGAGACCTGGCAGGGCCACCCCCTGTCGATGGACTACGACCAGGACCGTCCGCAGATCGCCACGCTGCCGGAGCACGCGAATCCGCTCCAGGAGCATCACAAGGACGACGAATCCGACACGATGTTCCTCAATATCGGCCCGCATCACCCGGCGACCCACGGGGTGCTTCACCTGAAGACGGTCCTCGACGGCGAGCAGGTCGTCGACGTCGAGCCCGACATCGGCTACCTCCATCGCAGCGAAGAGCAGATGGCGCAGTCCGGGACGTACCGCCACCAGATCATGCCGTACCCGGACCGCTGGGACTACATTTCGGCGGGACTGCTCAACGAGTGGGCGTACGCCCGCGCGGCCGAGGACCTCGCGGACATCGAGGTGCCGGAGTACGCGCAGGTCATTCGAACGATGGGCGCGGAGATGTGCCGGATCGCCGCACACATGCTCGCGCTCGCCACGTTCGCGCTCGACATCAACGGCGACTTCACCGCGACGTTCATGTACGCCATCAACGACCGCGAGCGCGTCCAGAACCTCCTGGAGGATCTGACGGGCCAGCGGCTGATGTTCAACTACTTCCGGCTCGGCGGGGTCGTCTGGGACCTGCCGGAGCCGCGCGAGGAGTTCTTCTCGAACACTCGGGACTTCCTCGACCAGTTGCCGGAGTCCGTCGAGGAGTACCACAACCTCGTTACGTCCAACGAGATCTTCCAGATGCGGACGATCGACACGGGAATTCTCCCGCCAGAGGTCGCGAAGAACTACGGGGCGACCGGACCGGTCGCTCGCGCGTCGGGGATCGACTACGACCTCCGCCGCGACGACCCGTACGGGTACTACGACGAACTCGACTGGGACGTCGTCACCGAGGAGGGCTGCGACAACTTCTCGCGGCTGCTCGTCCGCATGCGCGAGGTCGAGGAGTCCGCGAAGATTATCGAACAGTGCGTGGACCTGCTCGAAGACTGGCCCGAAGACGAGCGCAACATCCAGGCGAACGTGCCCCGCACGCTCCGCCCGGACGACGACACCGAAATCTACCGGGCCGTCGAGGGCGCCAAAGGCGAACTCGGGATCTACATCCGCGCCGACGGGACGGATAAGCCCGCCCGGTTCAAGATCCGGTCGCCGTGCTTCTCGAACCTGCAGACGCTCCCGGAGATGTCCAACGGTGAGTACATCCCGGACGTCATCGCGGCACTCGGCAGCCTCGACATCGTGCTCGGGGAGGTGGATCGCTGATGGGTGCGTCATCCGTTCAGCTGTTTCCCGAGTTCCTCGCCGAGGTGCTCGGACTTCCGGGCGTGCTCGGTGAGGTCGTTGGTGCCCTGATCGCGGCGGCGGTCGTCGGCAACATCGTCCTCGCGTTCACCGGCGTCGCCGGCCCGTGGGCCAAACGGAAGATCACAGCGGCGTTCACCGACCGCCTCGCGGTCAACCGCGTCGGCCCGTTCGGGCTCCTGATTATCCCGGCGGCCGCCGTCCAACTGCTCGCGAAGGAGCTCATCGTTCCTGAGGGCGTCGACCGTCCCACGTGGGACATCGCGCCGATCATCCTGCCGGCGTCGGCGCTGCTCGGATTCTCGGTGATTCCGATGGGTCGTCTCGGCCCGATCAACTTCCAGCTCGCCGACCCCGAGGTCGGGTTCGCGCTGGTGTTCGCGTTCGCCTCCATCGCCTCCGTGTCGCTGGTGATGGCCGGCTACGCGTCGAATAACAAGTACTCGCTGCTCGGCGGGCTCCGCGCGGTCGCGCAGAACCTCGCGTACGAGATCCCGCTTATCGTCACGGCGATGTCCGTGGTGATCTTCGCGGGCACGCTCCAGATGAGCGGTATCGTCGGCGCGCAGACGGAGACGCTCGTGACGATCGCCGGGTTCGATATCCCGGCGTGGTACGCGTTCGTGAACCCGTTCGCGTTCGTGCTGTTCCTCACCGCGAACATGGCGGAAATCGGGCGGAACCCGTTCGATATCCCCGAGGCGCCGACGGAAATCGTCGCCGGGTACCAGACGGAGTACTCCTCAGCGTACTTCGTCCTCTTCTACCTCGGCGAGTTCGTACACATCTTCCTCGGTGGTGCGATCCTCGCGGTGACGTTCCTCGGTGGCGCATCCGGTCCCGGTCCGGAGAGCATCGGCTTCATTTGGTTCGTGGTGAAGATCTGGGGCTTCTTCCTGTTCACGCAGTGGGCCCGCTCTGCGCTGCCGCGCGTCCGTATCGACCAGCTGATCGAGATCGGTTGGAAGGGAATGCTGGTGCTGTCGTTCGCGAACCTGGTGCTCACGGCCGTAATCGTGGGGGTGATCGCGTAATATGATCGGACTCATGAAATCGATGGCGACGACGATGAAACACGCCTTGGACGGGAAGACGTTCACGGTGGAATACCCGGAGGACGCGCCCGAGGTGAGCCCGCGCTTCCGCGGCGTCCACAAGTTCAGCCAGGAGCGGTGCATCTGGTGTCGTCAGTGTGAGAACGTCTGTCCGAACGATACAATCCAGATCGTGCAGGACGACCAGCGGAACGGCGAGCAGTACAATCTCCACATCGGACAGTGCATCTACTGTCGGCTCTGTGAGGAGGTCTGCCCCGTCGACGCGATCCTGCTGACGCAGAACTTCGAGTTCACCGCGGACACGAAAGACGACTTCGTGTTCAACAAAGAACAGCTCAAGAACGTCCCGTGGTACAAGGGAATCGACCCGCTGGAGTCCCGCAACCCCGATCGCGGCGCATGGATCGGAGAGGGAGACGGCGAGGTCGACTACCAGTAACGGGCGCGTCTCGAAATCTTCAAAGGGATTCTCATAGGAGACAAACACAATGGTTTATACTACCATCGCGTTCGGGCTGTTCGCCGCGGTCACGCTGGCGTTCGGCCTCGGGGTCGTCCTGGCGCGCGACGTGTTCCACGCCGCGTTGCTTCTGGGCGGTGCCCTGACGAGCGTCGCGGTGCACTACGTGATGTTACAGGCGGAGTTTATCGCCGCCATGCAGATCCTCGTCTACGTGGGCGGGGTTCTGATTTTGGTCACGTTCGCCGTGATGCTCACGCGATCGGATACGGAAACGGAGGTGAGTAGAGTATGAGTGATACTGAGGTTGGGAGCCGTGGGCAACTCGTGCCCGCCGCAGCGGTCGGGCTCCTGTTCGCTGTGATGGTCGTGACGGTCCGTTCCGCGGAGTTCGGCACAGAAGTCGCCGGCTTCTCGGAGGACGCGTCCGTGGTCCACAACATCGGATACGCCCTGTTCAACCTCGGCGAGTACGGCGTCGCGACGATCCCCTCCGAGGGGTTCCTCGCGGCCTTCCTGATCGCCGCGGTCGCGCTCGACGTCGCCGTCGACGGCGCCGTCTACCTCGCGAAACGCGAGGAGGGCGGATCGATCGTCTCTGCTGTCGGTCAAGCGTTTACCGACGGCGGCCGCGACGGGGGTGAGCGCTAATGGTGCCCGTCGAGTGGTACCTGCTTCTCGCCGTCGGACTCTTCTGTATCGGTCTGTTCGGCGTGCTCACGCGTCGTGACGCACTGTACTTCCTGATGAGCATCGAGCTCATGATGAACGCCGCGAACATCAACTTCGTCGCGTTCGCGCTGTACTACGGCGACCTCACCGGTCAGGTGTTCGCGCTGTTCGTTATCGCGCTCGCCGCAGCGGAGGTCGCTATCGGCATCGGCATCATACTCGTGTTATACCGCAACTTCGGCGTCACCGACGTCACTGTTCCAACGGAGATGAGGTGGTAAGATGGTGGACGCATTCGCATACGTTCCGGCGATCGTGCTCTTACCGTTCTTCTCGTTCCTGGTCGCGCTCGGGGCCGGGCGGTACCTCCCGAAGGGCGGTGCCTTCGGTGGCATCGCCGCGACGGCGGGATCGTTCCTGCTCTCGCTGTGGGTGCTCGCGACCGTTGCGGGCGGGCGAGCGTACAACGAGACGCTGTACTACTGGGCGAGCGAGGGCGGAGCCGGGATCGGGCCGACTGACATCGAACTCACGTTCGGCGTCCTGATCGACCCGCTGTCGGCGCTCATGCTCGTCATCGTGACGCTCGTCGCGCTGCTCGTTCACGTGTTCTCGCTCGGCTACATGAACGACGAGGGAGAAACGGGACTGCCGCGGTACTACGCCGGGCTCGGCCTCTTTACGGCCTCGATGCTCGGCTTCGTCGTCGCCGACAACCTACTGATGGCGTTCATGTTCTTCGAGCTGGTCGGGCTCTGCTCGTACCTGCTCATCGGCTTCCACTTCAGGGAGCCCGGTCCGCCGTCGGCGGCGAAAAAGGCGTTCCTCGTCACCCGGTTCGGTGACTACTTCTTCCTCGTCGGCGTCGTCGCCGTGTTCGCGACGTTCGGTACGGCGACGTTCGCCGGGGAAGGATCGTTCCCCGCACTTGCTGACGCCGCGCTCAACGGATCCGGCTCGGTCGCGTGGATCCCGGGCGGTCTCGAACTTCAGACGTGGCTCACGATCGTCGGCCTGCTCGTGCTCGGCGGCGTCGTCGGGAAGTCGGCACAGTTCCCGCTGCACACGTGGCTCCCCGACGCGATGGAAGGCCCCACGCCCGTATCCGCGCTCATCCACGCTGCGACGATGGTCGCGGCCGGTGTCTACCTCGTTGCCCGGATGTACGGGTTCTACGCTCTGACCCCGACGACGCTCGCGGTCATCGCGTTTATCGGCGGCTTCACCGCGCTGTTCGCGGCGACGATGGGGCTCGTGAAAGACGAACTGAAGCAGGTGCTCGCGTACTCCACCATCTCGCAGTACGGCTACATGATGCTCGCGCTCGGCGCGGGGGGATACGTGGCCGCGGTCTTCCACTTGACGACCCACGCCTTCTTCAAGGCCCTGCTGTTCCTCGGCGCCGGTGCGGTCATCATCGCGATGCACCACAACGAAGACATGTGGGATATGGGGGGACTCAAATCGAAGATGCCGGTGACGTACTACACGTTCCTCGCCGGCTCGCTCGCGCTCGCTGGCATCTTCCCGTTCGCCGGGTTCTGGTCGAAAGACGAGATTCTCTACGAGGCACTCGTTCACGCCCCCGGAGAACCGCTGCTGTTCGGCGGCTACCTGATGGGACTACTCGCAGTGCCCGTGACGGCGTTCTACACCTTCCGGATGGTCTTTTTGACCTTCCACGGCGAGCCGCGCTCCGCTACCGCGCGTGACCCCGAACCCGTTCGCTGGAACGTGAAGGGGCCGCTGGCGGTGCTCGGGACGCTCGCTGTCGTCACCGGATTCATCAACATGGTTCCGGTCCAGAAGGTGCTCGGCTTGGAGGGCATCGACGTGCTCCACCGCTGGCTCGACAACGAATGGGGCGGCATCGACGGCCTCTCTTCGCACCACTATGCGGATCTGGGCCCGTACAGCAGCGAGTACCTCGTCGGCGGCGAGGTCGGAACGGTGCTCGTCGGCGCGGCCGTCTCCCTTGGCCTCGCACTGACTGGGGTCTTGGTGGCCTGGCGGCTCTACAACGTTCCGTCGCCGACGGAGCATACGGCGAAGCTCGGCGGGATCAAAGACGTGCTGTACAACAACTACTACCTCGACGAACTGCAGGTATGGCTCGCGTATCGAACTGAGGATGTCGCAGGCGGTGCCGACACCTTCGATCAAGGCATCATCGACGGCGTCGTCAACGGCGTCTCCTCGGTGAGTCTCTTCGGCGGAAACCGGATCCGGCGGATCCAAACCGGGATCGTCTCGCAGTACACCGCGATCCTCACGCTGGGGCTGGTCGCGCTGATTCTGGTGCTCGGCGTCACCGGGGGGTGGTTCCTGTGATGCTTGAAGCGCTCATCGCGTTCACCTTCGCGAGCGCGCTCGTCGTGCTGCTCGCCCCGAACGAGTGGGCGGGCCGGCTCGCGTTCGCACTGAGCGTCGTCCCGTTCGCCGGGGGCTTGTACCTCTGGTCCGGCTTCAATGGCTCTGGAAACGCCCTGACGGGCGGTACCATCGCCTACGAGACGCAGATCGAGTGGTTGGAGGTCGGCGGTCGGTCCGTCTCGTGGTTCGTGGGACTTGACGGGATCAGCCTCCCGCTTCTCGTGCTCACGACCTTCCTCGTCCCGCTGGCGATAGTCAGCGCGTGGACGCCGATCGACGCCCGGCAGAGCCAGTTCTACGGGCTCATGCTGTTCATGGAGGCGAATCTGATCGGCGTGTTCACCGCGCTCGACTTCTTCCTGTGGTTCATCTTCTGGGAGGCAGTCCTCGTGCCGATGTACTTCCTCATCGGGATCTGGGGCGGTCCGCGCCGGAAGTACGCCGCGATCAAGTTCTTCGTGTACACGAACGCGGCGTCGCTCCTGATGTTCATCGGATTCATGTCGCTCGTGTTCGCACTCGGCGATTCCGTGAGCTCGTTCGCGCTCCCGGAGATTTCGGCCGCGCTGGCGGCCGGTGAACTCGGGTCGTGGTTCGGGATCGCCCCGGGAACGCTCGCGATGGGCGCGTTCCTCGCGATGTTCCTCGGATTCGCGGTCAAGGTCCCGATCGTTCCGTTCCACACGTGGCTTCCGGACGCTCACGTGGAGGCGCCGACACCGGTGTCGGTGCTTCTGGCGGGCGTCCTCCTGAAGATGGGGACGTACGCGCTGCTCCGGTTCAACTTCACGCTGCTACCGGAACAGGCGTCTGCGCTCGCAGTCCCGATCGCTGCTATCGCCGTCATCAGCGTCATCTACGGCGCGATGCTGGCACTGGCTCAGAAAGATCTCAAACGCATCGTCGCGTACTCCTCCGTCTCGTCGATGGGATACGTCATCCTCGGGCTCATCGTGTTCACCGAGTACGGCGTGGGCGGCGCGACGTTCCAGATGGTCGCACACGGCCTCATTTCGGGGCTGATGTTCATGGCGGTCGGCGTGATCTACAACGCGACCCACACGCGGATGGTCGGCGATATGGCCGGAATGGCCGACCGGATGCCGATCACCGTCGGGATCCTCGTCGCCGGCGCCTTCGGCTACATGGGGCTCCCGTTGATGGCCGGGTTCGCCGGTGAATTCTTCATCTTCGTGGGATCGCTGTCCGCCCCGGCGCTCCCCTACGCGCCGGTGTTCACCGCGCTCGCGATGTTCGGTATCGTTATCGTCGCCGGCTATCTGTTGTCGGCGATGCAGAGCACGCTGTTCGGGCCGTTCAAGCTCGAAACGGACTACGACGTCGGCCCCGCGCCGTTCCACGATGTCGCCCCGCTGGCGGTGCTTCTGGTGGCGATCATCGTGCTTGGCGTCGCGCCCGACATCTTCTTCGAGATGATCCGTGATGCTGCAGTACCCGTCGTCGAGGGGGTGAGCATCGATGGGTAACGTGCTTCCGCCGGTGACGGCGCTGTTGCCCGTCCTGTTGCTCGCGTTCACCGGTCTCGCGTTGCTGTTGGTGGACACCGTCCGACCGGACGCCCGGTCGAACACGTCGAGTGCGGTCGCCGCCGCGCTCGGTTCGCTCGTCGCGCTCGCGGCGACGGTTTGGCTCACGGTGACCGGTGTCGGAAGCGCCGACGCCGGCGGTGCCGTGCTCCTGTTCGCCGACGCGATCAAGGTGGACACGATGGCGCTGTTCTTCACCGCCATCTTCGCGTCCGTCACGTCGCTCGTGGTCGTCGCGGCCCACGACTACTTCCACGACCACGCCGACCCGGCAGCGTTCTACTCGTTGGTCGTCTTCGCGGCAACGGGGATGGCGCTTCTGGCAGTCTCGAACTCTCTGGCAGTCGTCTTCGTCGCCCTCGAGATGGTGTCGCTGCCGTCGTACGTGCTCGTTGCCTTCTTCAAGAAGAACCGCGGAAGCGTCGAGGCGGGGATGAAGTACTTCCTCGTGGGCGCGCTCTCCTCGGCGATCTTCCTGTTCGGCATCTCGCTCGTCTACGCGGCGACCGGCTCGCTCATCCTGAGCGACGTCGGCGATGCGATGGGGTCACTCGACGGTCTCGTCGGTATCGCCGGTCTCGGCATCGTGATGATCGTCGGGGGCGTCGCGTTCAAGACCGCCTCCGTCCCGTTCCACTTCTGGGCGCCGGAGGCGTACGAGGGTGCGCCCGCGCCGGTGAGCGCGTTCCTCTCCTCGGCGTCGAAGGCGGCCGGCTTCGTGGTCGCGTTCCGCCTGTTCACCGAGGCGTTCCCGGTCGGAGCGTCGCTCGCCGCGGACATCAACTGGGTGCTCGCGTTCGGCGTCCTCGCGGCGGTAACGATGACGCTCGGAAACTTCGCGGCGGCCGTTCAAGAGGAGGTCAAGCGCATGCTGGCGTACTCCTCGATCGGACACGCCGGCTACGCGCTCATCGGCGTCGCCGCGCTCTCGGCTGACGGGAGCGGGAACGGCGCGGTGATGGGTGCGGCGATGGCACACCTGCTCGTCTACGGGTTCATGAACACCGGTGCGTTCCTCTTCGTCGCGATGGCGGAGCGGTGGGGCGTCGGACGGACCTTCCAGGACTACGCCGGTCTCGCCCGTCGCGCGCCCGTCGCGTCGACCGCGATGGCCGTGTTCATGTTCTCGCTCGCCGGCCTGCCGCCGTTCGCCGGGTTCTTCTCGAAGTACTTCCTGTTCATGGGCGCCATCGACAACGGGTTCGTCTGGCTGGCGGCTCTCGGCGCCGTCAACAGCGTGATCTCGCTGTACTACTACAGCCGCGTTGTGAAGGCCCTGTTCATCGACGACCCCGAATCGTCGAGTTCGCTCGACGCGGTCGACGTCCGACCGACGGCGCTGTACGCCGCGGTCGTCTTCGCGGCGGTCGCGACAGTGCTGCTCCTGCCCGGCTTCGGTCCGGTCATCGAGACCGCCGAGGCGGCGGCGTCGGCGCTGTTCTAGCGACCCCCGATCCGGTTTTTGAGCGTGCTGTTTCCGTATTTTTCACACCGGTACCCCCAGGTATTAGCGCGTTCGGACCGTGATCGATCCATGAGCCGAAGTCTGACGTACCGGTGTCTGAACTGTCTCGAACACACGATGACTCGCGAGTTCGACACCTCGCACCTCTCCGTGACGTGTCCGAACTGCGAGTCGTTCGAGCGGTTCGTTAACGAGGCGGTGTTTCGTCAGTTTCGCGCGTTCGAGGAGTCACCGCCGCCGGAGATCGAATGGGAGCGGTTAGACCGAGCGGAGAAGTTCGTCGTCTCCGAGCGGCTGGTCCGCTCGACGAAGACGTTGAAGGATTTCGAGATCGTGAACCACGATACGAGCGAGGCGTCCCCGTACCGGTAGTCGACGTTCAGCGCGCGTACAGCTTGCCGCCGACCAGCACTGGGAGCCCGATGTCGTCGCTCGGGGTCACCGCGACGTACGGTCGATCGACCGGTCCGAACACGTCGACGACGCGACCGACCGTGGCGAGCGATTCGTTGACGACGGCGGAACCGATCCGCGGCGGTTCCTCGCCCGCCTCGGCGCGGGCTATCGCGAGCCCGCCCGCGGTCCGGACGACGGTGCCGACGCGTCGCATCGTCACTCTCGGAGGACCCCGAGGTAGGCGGCGATCGCCTGTACGAGATCGTTTTTCGCCGTGTCCTCGGTGCCCCGTACGACGACTGCACCGCGCGGTTCGAACTCCCGTGAGTACGTCTTGTCGCGTTCGATCACCGCGTCGTAGCCGACCTGCTGGACCGCCTTCGCGATCTCGTCGACGGTCGGCTCTTCGATCGCCAGATCCATCGGGACGCGACGCCCGCCCGATCGCGAGCGGTTCGCGTCGAAGTACGCGGGATAGACGACGTTCTCGACCATATCGGAGAGGCGAGCGCGCGGCGTAAGGTCGTTTCGGACCGTCGCGGCGGTTCCGTCACGCCGTCCGGAACTCGAAGCGGGCGCCGCCCGATTCTCCGGCTAGCGCTCGCGTCTGCCAGCCGTGCGCGTCGGCGATACGCTCGGTGATCGGGAGGACGAGGACTGCGAGATCCTCGCTCGAGTGGGGTCCACCCCGGAACCCTTTTGGACGAACACGGGCCACGTTCGTGTAATGAGCGATCTCGAAGCGGAGTACCGTCTCGATTACTTCGAGGAAGAGGGGTTCGAACGGAAGGAATGCACCTCCTGTGGCGCCCACTTCTGGACCCGAGACGCCGACCGCGAACGCTGCGGCGAGCCGCCGTGTGAGGACTACAGCTTTATCGACGACCCGGGCTTTCCGGAGCCGTACTCGCTGTCGGAGATGCGCGAGGCGTTCCTCTCCTTTTTCGAGGACCACGGCCACGAGCGCATCGATCCGTATCCGGTCGCGGCGAACCGCTGGCGCGACGACGTGCTTCTGACGCAGGCGTCGATCTACGACTTCCAGCCGCTCGTCACCTCCGGGCAGACCCCGCCGCCGGCGAACCCCCTCACTATCTCTCAGCCGTGCATCCGGATGCAGGACATCGACAACGTCGGCAAGACGGGACGGCACACGATGGCCTTCGAGATGATGGCACATCACGCGTTCAACACGCGCGAGGACGCCGACGAGGAGTACGCTTACGAGGGCGAGGTGTACTGGAAAGACGAGACGGTGCAGTACTGTGACGAGCTGTTCGAGAGCCTCGGCGCTGACCTCGAGGAGATCACCTATATCGAGGACCCGTGGGTCGGCGGCGGGAACGCCGGTCCCGCGATCGAGGTCATCTACAAGGGCGCGGAGCTGGCGACGCTCGTCTTCATGTGTATGGAGCAGGACCCGGACGGCGAGTACGAGATGAAGGACGGCAACACGTACTCGTTCATGGACACGTACATCGTCGACACCGGCTACGGACTCGAACGGTGGACGTGGATGAGCCAGGGGACCGCAACCGTCTACGAGGCCGTCTACCCCGACGCGATCGACTTCCTCAAAGAGAACGCGGGGATCGAACACACCGAGGAGGAGCAGGCGCTCGTTCACCGCGCCGCGAAGCTCTCCGGTCGGCTCGACATCGACGACGTCGACGACGTGGAAGACGCGCGCGGCGAGATCGCCGACCGGCTCGACGTCGACGTCGAACGGCTGCGGGAGCTGGTCGAACCGCTCGAAGCGATCTACGCGATCGCCGACCACTCCCGGACGCTCGCGTACATGTTCGGCGACGGGATCGTTCCCTCGAACGTCGGAACGGGGTACCTCGCGCGGATGGTGCTCCGACGGATGAAGCGGCTCGTCGACGAGGCCGGCGTCGACGCCCCGCTCGACGAACTCGTCGACATGCAGGCCGAGCGTCTCGGCTACAAGAACCGGGACACGATCCGCGAGATCGTTCGCACCGAGGAGCGGAAATACCGCAAGACGCTCGAACGCGGCTCTCGGAAGGTCGAGTCGCTCGCCGACGAGTACGCCGGAACGGGCGAGCCGATCCCGACCGAGACGCTCTTAGAGCTCTACGACTCTCACGGCATCCAGCCGGACATGGTCGCCGATATCGCCGCCGACCGCGGCGCCACCGTCGACGTGCCGGACGACTTCTACGCGCTCGTCGCCGACCGTCACGAGGAGGCCGACGCGGCCGACCACGCCGCAGACCCCGACGAACGGCTCGGTGACCTCCCCGACACGGAGAAGCTGTTCTACGACGACCAGGGCCGGACGGAGTTCGAAGCGATCGTCCTCGACGTGTTCGAGCGCGAGGACGGGTACGACGTGGTGTTGGACCAGACGATGTTCTACCCCGAAGGCGGCGGGCAGCCGGCCGACAGGGGACAGCTCACCGCCGGCGAGACGGCCGTCGACGTCGTCGATGTCCAAGAGAGCGACGGCGTCGTCCTCCACCGGACCGACGCGGATCCCGGCAAAGGCGAGTTCGTTCGCGGTCAGGTCGACGGCGACCGCCGCGATCGGCTGCGCGCACACCACACCGCGACCCACCTGATCGGCCACGCCGCCCGTGAGGTGCTCGGCGATCACATCCGACAGGCCGGCGCACAGAAGGGAATCGACTCCTCGCGGCTCGACGTCCGCCACTACGACCGTATCTCCCGCGATCAGGTGAAAGCGATCGAGCGCGTCGCCAACGAACTCGTCCGCGCGGACGTGCCGGTGCGGCAAGAGTGGCCCGACCGCAACGAGGCGGAGGCCGAGCACGGCTTCGATCTGTACCAGGGCGGTGTCCCTCCGGGAACGAACATCCGGCTGATCCACGTCGGCGACGCCGACGTGCAGGCGTGCGCCGGCACGCACGTGGATCGGACCGGCTCGATCGGCGCGGTAAAAGTGCTGAAGACGGAGCCGGTCCAGGACGGCGTCGAGCGTATCGTCTTCGCCGCGGGCGGTGCGGCGATCGAGGCGACTCAGCGGACGGAAGACGCGCTGTACGACGCCGCCGACGTGCTCGACGTCGACCCGCTCGACGTGCCGGAGACCGCGGAGCGGTTCTTCGAGGAGTGGAAGGCGCGGGGCAAAGAGATCGAATCGCTCAAAGAAGAGCTCGCGACGGCGCGGGCTTCCGGCGGCGCCGACGCCGAGGAAGCCGATATCGCCGGGACGACGGCCGTGATCCAGCGGCTCGACGGCGACGCCGACGAGCTGCGCGCGACCGCGAACGCCCACGTCGACGACGGGAAGATCGCCGTGATCGGCAGCGGTGCGGACGGCTCCGCGAGTTTCGTCGTCGGTGTTCCGGACGGCATCGACGTCAACGCCGGGGAGGTCGTCTCCGAACTCGCCGCGCGCGTCGGCGGCGGCGGCGGCGGTCCGCCCGACTTCGCACAGGGCGGCGGCCCGGACGTCGATCGGCTCGACGATGCGCTCGCGGCGGCGCCGGACGTGCTGCGGAGCCTGCAGGAGGCGTAACCCGCCGCGACACCCATACACCATGCCCGACGTGACCAACGGAGACGTTTCGATCCGGTACGAAGTCGACGCGCCCGACGCGGGCGCCCCCGACGAGGCCGTGGTGTTCTGCGGTGACGTCGGGCTGGGCGCGTGGCAGTTCGGCTGGCAGCACGCCGCGCTCGCGGGGCCGCACACGGCCATTACGCCGGAGACACGTGGCGTCGGCCGCTCCGATGCGCCGCCGGGGCCGTACACCGTCGAGGCGCTCGCGAGCGACATCGACGCCGTCTGTACCGCCGAGGGGATCCGAAACGCTCATCTCGTCGGCTACGGACTCGGCGGGATGGTCGCGCTCGCGTACGCGCTCGCTTCGTCGCGGCCGGCGAGCCTGACGGTGATCGGGACGCCGGCGTCGGGCGAGAGCTACAACCCCGCCGGCGTGTGGGCCGACCCGTCGTCACCGGCGTCGATCGAGGGATCGCTCACCGGGCTGCTCTCGGAGGCGTTCCGGACGGCTCACCCCGACGTGCTTCCGCAGATCGCCGAGTGGCGGCTCGGCGAGGACGCCGACCGCGAGACGTTCGAGGCGCACCGCGCGGCGGTCGAGCGCTTCGATATCTCCGATCGCCTGTACGAGCTTACGACCCCGACGCTCGTCGTTCACGGGACCGAAGACACGGTGTGTCCGAAGCCCGCCGTGGAATCGCTCGCCGAGGGGTTGCCGCGGGGCGAACTCCACCCGATCGCGGGCGCGCGCCACCTCGTCGGCGTGGAGGCGTCGGCCGCGGTCAACGACGCGCTGGTCGGCTGGTTGGCCGAACACGCGACCGATCCGCTCTCCGACTGACCGCCGAGACCGATCGGCCTCTGGCGGTTTCCGCTTGCCCGACCAGACGGCCCCTCTCGGTCGCTCCGCGACGCCGGTAGCGCTTCCCGCCGTCGCAACCGTTTTGCGTCGGTCCCGCGTGTGTCCGGTGATGACGCAACTCCGGTTCGCCCTGTTGAACGCCGCCCACGACGGCGCGAACACCCGCCGGAACTTCCGTCGGGAGCTCGACGCAGACCTCGTCGAATTCGACGTCACCGACGGTCATCTCCCGGACCACACCGACTTCGACGGCGTCGTCGTCACCGGCTCGCGCTCGTCCGTCTACTGGGACGAGGCGTGGATCCCGCCGCTCGTCGACTACGTCTCAGAGGCGGCCGCAGCCGACGTTCCGATCCTCGGCGTCTGTTACGGTCACCAGGTTCTCGCGGAGGCGCTCGGCGGGCGCGTCGCCGGTATGGACGGCTTCGAGATCGGATACAACACGATCCGACACCGCGGCGACGACGTGCTGTTCGACGGCATCGGCGAGTCGTTCACTGCCTTTACTACTCACGGCGACACGGTCGTCGAACTCCCGCCGACGGCGACGCTGCTCGCGGAGAACGAGCACGGCGTTCACGCCTTTCGAGACGGACACTGCTGGGGTGTGCAGTTCCATCCCGAGTACGACCTCGACACGGCCCGCGACGTGACGGACGGAAAACGAGAGCGGCTCGACGACGCTCGCGTTGACGCCGTCCTCGACGAGATCTCTCCCGAGGCGTACGACGCCGCCTGCGAGGCGAAAGCGCTGTTCGACAACTTCACCGAATACGCCCGCCGCCTGAAGCGAGAGCGGACGGCCGCGACCGCGGACGACTAGTCGGTTCGAACGGCTCGACGGCCGGTTCGGTCGGTCCGTCTCGGTCTTCGATCGCAGCTGCTTGACCGGCCGCGGGCGAATCCGGAGGATGTCGTCGACGCCGACAGCTACTTTTCGACGGGCGGTGTACCACGAAGTAATGATTCTGCGCCGGGCGAGAGAACTGCTCGCCCGTGCGAAAGCCGAGCTCCACCGGTCGTTCACCGAGGAGTACAGCTCTCGTGAGACCGCGGGGAGCTTCTCGCTCGGCGTGTTCATCACGATGCTGCCGACGCTCGGGACGGGGCTGATCGCGTTCGTCGTGCTCGCGTGGCTGTTCAGTCGGATCAACCGCATCGCCCTGTTCGCGTCCGTGATCGTCTTCAATCCGGTCGTGAAATGGGGCGTGTACGGCACCAGCTTCGCACTCGGCACCACCATTCTCGGACCGGTTCCGGGAGTGACGCCGTCGTCGGTGTCGCTGTCCGCCGGCCCTCCGATCGTCGTCCGACTCGTCCTCGGAAACGTCATCCTCGCGGTCCTCGCCGCCGCGGTCAGCTACGTTGCGGCCCACCGCGTGGTCACGGCCTACGAGCGCCGCCAGTTGGACGTCGTCGACACGGTGACGGGGGTCGTCGGAGGCGGCGACGAGGAGGGCTCGAGCGTCAACGACGAGGAGGAGGGTGATTCTGAGGTCCACGAGAGCGATTCGGACGCCGCCGACCGCGCCTCCGGCGTCGGCACCGACGGTGGTCGCTCCGGTGCCGATTCCGACGAGGGATCGGTCGGACCCGCGGACGGATCCAAGCGGTGACCGACGGGGTGGAGCCGCCGGCGATCCGGTCGAACACGCTTATACGGTTCCCGCTCGGAATCACGGTATGAACGTAGTACCGGACACCAGTGCGGTCATCGATGGCCGCGTGTCCGAACGCGTCGCAGACGGCTCGTACGAGGGGGTGACGGTGCTCGTCCCCGAGGCCGTCGTCGGCGAGTTGGAGTCGCAGGCCAACGACGGACTGGAATCGGGCTGGGACGGGTTGAGCGAGCTCAAACGGCTCGCCGACTTCGCGGACGACGGGACGATCGGGCTGGAGTACGTCGGCGAGCGGGCCAGCGGCGACGCGCGATCGCACGCTCACGAGGGCGACGTCGACGCGCTGATCCGCGACATCGCCGCCGATCACGGGGCGACGCTGCTCTCCAGCGACATCGTACAGGCGGAAGTTGCTCGCGCGAAGGGGATCGACGTCGAGTACGTCGAACCCGTCGCCCGCGGCGTCGTCGACGAGTTGCCGATTCAGGACTTTTTCACCGACGAGACGATGTCGGTCCACCTCAAGACGGGGACGAAGCCGAAGGCGAAACGCGGTAGTCTCGGCGAGATGCGGTACGTCGTCATCGACGAGGAACCGACCGGCGAAGAACAGATGCGAGAGTGGGCGACCGCCATCGTCGACCTCGCGCGACAGTCGAACGAGGGGTTCATCGAGCTCTCCGACGACGGGATGGACATCGTCCAGTTCCGCAACTACCGGATCGCGGTCGCTCGTCCGCCGTTCGCGGACGGGATCGAGATCACGGCGGTTCGACCCATCGCGAAGACGACGCTCGACGACTACGAGTTCGCGGACGAACTCCGCGAGCGGTTCCTCGAACAGAAGCGCGGCGTGCTCATCTCCGGGTCGCCCGGGGCCGGCAAGTCGACGTTCGCGCAGGCCGTCGCGGAGTTCCTGAACGACAACGATTACGCGGTCAAGACGATGGAGAAGCCGCGGGACCTGCAGGTCGGCCCGGAGATCACCCAGTACGGTGCGCTCGGCGGCGAGATGGCGAACACCGCCGACTCCCTGCTCTTGGTCCGGCCCGACTACACCATCTACGACGAGGTCCGCAAAACGAACGACTTCGAGGTGTTCTCCGACATGCGGATGGCCGGCGTCGGGATGGTCGGCGTCGTTCACGCGTCGCGAGCCATCGACGCCCTCCAGCGACTCGTCGGGCGCGTCGAACTCGGGATGATCCCGCAGATCGTCGACACGGTCGTGTACATCGAGGCCGGCGAAGTCCACACCGTCTACGACGTGACGACGGAAGTGAAGGTCCCCGCGGGGCTCACCGCCGAGGACCTCGCGCGCCCGGTCATCCAGGTGTCGAACTTCGAGACGGGACGGCCGGAGTACGAGATATACACGTTCAACCGGCAGGTCGTCACGGTGCCGCTGAACGACGAGGACGGCCAAGGCGAGGCGGAGACCGGCGTGGGTCGGATCGCCAAACAGGAGATCGAACGCGAGATCCGCTCGGTCGCACACGGCCACGTCGACGTCGAACTCAAGGGGAACGACCAGGCGATCGTGTACGTCTCCGAGGGTGACATCGGGACCGTCATCGGAAAGGGTGGCGGTCGCATCAGCGACATCGAAAATCGGCTCGGGATCGAGATCGACGTCCGCACGCACGGCGAGAAACCCGGCGGTCGCGACGGTTCCGATCGCTCCGGGAGCGGTCGTGGCTCGAACGAGCAGGTCGGTGGCCAGGCGGGCGAGGAGCGGGGGACGGTCGTCCAGCCGGAGATCACCTCCCGGCACGTCGTCATCGACGTCGACGGCGGCGTCGGCGAGACCGTCGAGGTCCGCGCGGACGGCGAGTACCTCTTTACCGCCACCGTCGGTCGTGGCGGCGAGGTACAGGTGTCTCGCGGCTCCGCGATCGCAGAGGAACTCGAGGACGCGATCGATCGGAAGCGGACGGTGACGGTCGTTCCGGCCCGCTGATCGCCACTCTCGGCACAGTTCTCTGAAGTACTCCCGGGCCAGCCGACACTCGCGCCGTCGTTCGACTGTTCACGGTTCGACGATCGTCGGTGCCTATCCCTCCTGAAAGATAACGCTTTTTTGGCGGTGGTCGGAACCTTCGTGTATGTCAGTCGAGTTAAAGCGCGGGCTCGAAGGCGTCCTCGTCGCGGAGTCGGAGCTGAGCCACGTCGACGGGGAGGTCGGAAAGCTCGTGTACCGTGGGTACGATATCGAGGAGCTTGCGCGCGGCGCGAGCTACGAGGAGGTGCTGTACCTCCTCTGGCACGGAGCGTTACCGACGCGCGAAGAGCTGGACGCGTTCGCCGCGGACCTCGCCGCCGAGCGGGACGTCGACGACGACGTGCTCGACACGATTCAGACGCTCGCCGACGCCGGTGAGTGCCCGATGGCCGCGCTCCGTACCGCGGTCTCGATGCTCTCGGCGTACGAGCCCGAAGTCGACGCCGATCCGGAGGACTTCGACGCGACGCGACGGAAGGGGCGCCGGCTCACGGCGAAGATCCCGACGGTCCTCGCGGCGTTCGAACGCGCACGCCAGGGCGAGGAGCCGGTCGATCCGGACCCGGACCTCTCGCACGCCGGAAACTTCCTCTACATGCTCACCGGTACCGAGCCCGACGCGGTCAGCGAGGAGACGTTCGATATGGCGCTGACGATCCACGCTGACCACGGACTCAACGCCTCGACGTTCACGGCGCTGGTGATCGGGTCGACGATGGCCGACATCTACTCGAGCGTCATCGGTGGGATCGGCGCGCTCTCCGGCCCACTCCACGGCGGCGCGAACCAAGACGTGATGGAAGTGCTCTACGAGGTCGACGAGTCCAATAAGGACCCGGTCGAGTGGGTGAAGGCCGCTCGCGACGCGGGTCGTCGGATTCCCGGGTTCGGACACCGCGTCTACAAGGTCAAAGACCCGCGCGCGAAGATCCTCGAAGAGAAGCTCCGCGATCTGTCCGAGTCGTCCGGCGACACGAAGTGGCTCGACTACACGACCGCGATCGAGGGCTACCTCACCGAACAAGGGCTCGTGGAGAACGGCATCGCTCCGAACGTCGACTTCTACTCCGGGTCGGTGTACGATTCGATGGGGATCCCGATGGACATGTACACGCCCATTTTCGCGATGAGCCGCGTCGGCGGCTGGATCGCTCACGTCGTCGAGTACCAGGAGGACAACCGCCTCATCCGCCCGCGAGCGCGGTACACGGGCCCGAAAGACGCCTCGTTCGTCCCGATCGACGAGCGATAACCCGCTGATCTCTCGCCGTTCGGCCGCAACGGGTTTCGTCCCCGCCACATCCGGCCACGCTCCGGCCGGGTCGCGCCGCGGAATCTCGGCGACGCTACTTCTCGGCCGCCGGTGGGTCCGACGGACGACGCCGGCGTCTCACGCGTCCGCGCAACGGATCACTCGAACGCCGCGATACCGGTCAGATCTTCTCCGAGGACGAGCGTGTGAATGTCGTGGGTGCCCTCGTAGGTGTACACGGTCTCCATGTTCGCCATGTGGCGCATCGGCGAGTAGTCGGTCGTGATCCCGTTCCCGCCGAGCATCTCGCGGGCGATCCGCGACTGATCGCGGGCGGTCCGGACGTTGTTGCGCTTCGCCATCGAGACGTGCTGGGGGCGCATCTCGCCGCGCTCTTTCAGCTCCGCGAGGCGGTACGCGAGCAGTTGGGCGGTCGTGATCTGTGTCGCCATCTCCGCGAGTTTCTCCTGTTGGAGCTGGAAGCGTGCGATCGGACCGCCGAACTGATCGCGATCGAGCGCGTACTCGCGGGCCTGCTCGAACGCGTCGCGCGCCGCCCCCACGGCGCCCCACGCGATCCCGAACCGGGCCTGCGTGAGACACGACAGCGGCCCCTTCATGCCGCTCACGCCGGGGAGGACGTTCTCCTCGGGGACGCGCGCGTTCTGGAGGCTGATCTCGCCGGTGATCGACGCTCGCAGCGAGAGCTTGTCGTGAATTTCTGCCGTCGTCACGCCGTCTCGGTCGGTCTCGACGAGGAAGCCGCGAACGGGGCTCCCGTCGGCAGACGTGTCGCGCGCCCAGACGACGGCCACGTCGGCGATCGGCGAGTTCGTGATCCACGTTTTCGATCCGTTGAGGACGTATCCGTCGCCGTCGCGCTCCGCGCGCGTCTCCATTGCCGACGGATTCGAGCCGTGCTCCGGCTCCGTTAGCCCGAAACAGCCCACGGCCTCGCCCTCGCCGAGCGCGGGGAGCCACCGCTCTTTCTGCTCGTCGCTTCCGTACGCGTGAATGGGATACATCACGAGCGCGCCCTGTACGCTCGCCATCGAGCGGAGCCCGGAGTCGCACGCCTCCAACTCCTGCATCAGGATACCGTAGGCGGTCTCCGAGACGTTTGGGAGTCCGTATCCGTCGAGATTCGGCGCGTAAAAACCCATTTCGCCCATCTCCGGGATGAGGTCGGTCGGGAAAGTCCCCGCTTCGAAGTGATCGCCGATATCGGGACGGACGCGCTCGTCGACGAACCGACGAGCGGTGTCGCGGATCAGTCGCTCTTCTTCGCCAAGGTCCGACTCCAGCCCCACGTAATCGAGCATAATCGTTTATGAGAGACGTTCGGTCAAAACGGTTCTGGAGCGCGTCCTCGGGCACCCGGTCGGCGGTAGGTCGAAAATAGTCGTCGGGAGCGGGGCGCTCGGCTCGCGAGGAGTCCCGCTACGATCCGAACTGTTCGCGGGCGAACTTGGCGAGGAGCGGAATATCGTCGAGGTGAAGCAGCTTCGCCATCGCGGTCTTATCGCCCTGATTCGCCTTTTCGAGGGCGTTGTCGTCCGTGCGGCGGAGATCCCGCATGAACCGGTCGTATCGTTCGTTCGGCGCGAGGTACAACAGCCGCGTGAGCGTCAGCCGGGCACGCATCCGCGGGGCGACGTCGCGGTGCCACAGCCGTTTGTACACCGCGAGGCTGTCGGCGTCGACGCGACGCTCGGAGTCCGTGAGACACCGATCGATGGTTGCGGCGGCGGCGCGGGCGGACTTCATTCCTTTATGGATCCCCTCGCCCCACAGCGGGTCGATTGTGGGAACGGTGTCACCGATTGCGAGGAACCGGTCGGTGTGCATTTCACCCGGCATCTGGATGTGCGCGGAGCCGCGGTGGACCTTCCCGTCGATCCGTTCGGCGTCCGCGAACCGCGGGTCCCGTTCGATCCAGTCTTCGAGGTAGCCGTCGACCGTCTGCCCCTCGTCAGCGAACTCCCGGTGACGGTCGTTCTGGATGTAACAGATACCCACTTTCGCGGTGTCCTCGCCGGTCGCGAAGATCCACGAATAGCCGCCCGGAGCGATGTCGTGGTCGAGCCGAAGCATCATCGCCCGCCGCAAGTCGGCGTACTCCGGGTGGTTCATCTCGACGCCCTCCATCTCGTACTCGATGCCGATGGCCTGGTTTTTCCGCTCTAAATCGACGACGCCGAGCGCGCTCGCGATCGGCGCGGCGGGACCCGTCGCGTCGACGACGACGTCGGCGTACACCGCTTCGTCGCCGTTGTACCGGACGCCCTCGATGACGCCGTCGTCGTCGAGGATGGGTCGAGAGACTCGCGCGTCGAACCAGTAGTCGGCGCCGTTCTCGCGGCCGTCCTCGACGAGGAAGCGTTTGAAATCCGCGAACTCCAGCACCGCTCCCGGCTGATAGCTCTCGTAGTAGCTGTTCGGCGACTCCAACACCACGTCGTCGGTGTACGACATCACCACGTCATCGGGGATTCCGAAGGAGGACATCATCGACGGGAACGTGCCGGCCGTCGACTTGTTGCTCTGACGGGGGAAGTCGGCCTCGGGCTCCGTCTCGAGAACGACGACGTCGTAGTCGCGCGTCGCCAGATCGCGGGCGCACTGGGCGCCCGCCGGCCCAGCACCCGCGATCACGACGTCGTAGCGATCAACCATATACTCGTCAATACGGACCCACGTAATTAGGCTTGCTGAAACTCCCCGCGAACGACCGCTGCGCGGCTTCGGTCACCGTATTTTGGCGATCGTCTGAGGTCGGAATATCCGAGACGCTCAACGCAATTCACGGAGAGCGCCGAGACGCTCGAAGCGACCGCCCTCGGACATCGAAGCCGACGGGGTCGCGCCCGGGAGAGTTGGCGTCGACCCGGCACAGTCGGCCTCTCCGACGACGCGGAGGCTCAGTCGCCGGCGGAGTGGAACCACGGCTTCTCCATACGATCGCAGCGAGCACGGGCGCCGGCGGTCACGGGAGCACAAATAACAGCAAGGACGAACGGCCGACCCGCCGGGGGACGGTCGCGTCAGTCAGTAGAACTCGCGGACGAGGTCGGTCGCGCCCTCGGGCGCGCCGTCCGGGATGACGGACATGTCCTCGTCGACGCCGTGCTGCTCGTGGTACGGCACGGAGTCTTCGTCCTGATAGATGATTCCCTGATACTCCTTTTCGGAGTCGAGGATCACGTCTTTCGCGTCCTCGCGGGAGGTCGGGTCGTGGTCCTCCTCTTTCAGATCGACCAGCGTGTCGCGGAAGTAGTCGTAGGTGTCGACGTCGTTGAACGTGACGCAAGGCGAGTAGACGTTGACGAAGCCGAATCCGTCGTGTTCGACGGCCTTCTGGATGATCTCTTGGTGGCGGAGCGCGTCCGAAGAGAACGACTGCGCGATGAACGTCGCGCCCGACGCCAGCGCCAACGCGTGGGGGTTGACCGGCGGCTGTTTGGGGCCCTCGGGGCTCGTCGACGTCTCGAAGTCCTCACGGGAGGTCGGGGATGCCTGGCCCTTGGTCAGCCCGTAAATCCGGTTGTCCATCACGACGTACGTCATGTCGACGTTGCGTCGGACGGCGTGGACGAAGTGGCCGGCACCGATGGAGTAGCCGTCGCCGTCGCCGCCGGCGACCATCACTTCGATGTCGGGCCGAGCCATTTTGACGCCCGTTCCGACGGGAAGCGCTCGTCCGTGAACGCCGTGGAGGGCGTAGCTGTGCATGTACGTGCCGATCTTTCCGGAACAGCCGATGCCGGCGACGACGAAGGTGTTGTCGGGATCGTTCCCCGTCTCCGCGAGCGCCTTCATCATCCCGTTCATGGTGCCGAAGTCGCCACAGCCCGGACACCACGTCGGCTGCTTGTCGGACTTGAAGTCGGTGAATCGAATGTCTGAGCTCATTGGTTACGCCTCCACCCCCGCCTCGAGGGTCTCCTTGATTTCGTCTGCGAGTTCGTCGGCCTTGAACCGCACGCCGTTGTACTTGTTAATCCGGTCGACGCGCGCCAAGACGTCGTGCTCGACCAGATTCGCGAACTGTCCCCGCTCGTTGCACTCGACGACGATCACGTCGTCGGCCGCTTCGACGTCCTCGGTGAGGTCCGGCCGCGGGAAGATGTACGGCACGGAGAGCACCCGCACTGCGAGGTCGTCTTCTTCGAGGAGGTCGATCGCCTCGGCGAGCGCGCCCTCGTTCGACCCCCACGTGATCACGAGCGCGTCCGCGTCTTCGTCGCCGAACTCGCGCGGGCCCCAGTCCTCACGCTCGCGCGCCGTCTCGACTTTCCGGTTGCGCTTGTCGACCTGCGCGACGCGCATGTCGGTGTCTTCGGTCCGGCGTCCCTGCTCGTCGTGTTCGAGCCCGGTGGACATGTGCGCGCCGTCGGCGGTGCCGGGGAACGCCCGCGGCGAGATCCCGTCGTCGGTGATCTCGTGGGGCTGGAAGCCGCCCGACTCGCTCATGTGACCGTCGATGTCGGCCTCGTCGACGACGAAGCCGCGGTCCACCTCGACTTCGTCCATGTCGAAGGTGTCGGGGGTGAACGTCTGCTCGGTGACCGCCATCGAGAGGTCGGCGGTGAGGTAGACGGGAAGCTGGTACTTCTCGGCGAGGTTGAACGCCTCGACCGTCTTCCAGAAGCACTCCGCGATCGTCGTCGGTGCGAGCACGAACCGGGGGACCTCGCCGTGGCCGCCGTACAGCATCTGGTTCAAGTCGCCCTGCTCCTGTTTCGTCGGCATCCCGGTCGACGGCCCGGAGCGCATCACGTTACAGATGACGAGCGGCGTCTCGCTCGTCGCGATGAGCCCGAACGTCTCCGTCATCAGGTCGATTCCGGGGCCGGAGGTAGCGGTCATCGACCGCGCGCCCCCGCGGGCGGCGCCGAGCGCCATGTTGATCGCGGACAGCTCGTCTTCCGCCTGCACGACGTGGCCGCCGTACCGCTCGATACGGCCGGTGAGATACGTCATCACGTCGGTCGCGGGCGTAATCGGGTAGCCGGCGTAGAACCGGCAGCCGGCCGCGATGGCGCCCATCCCGATGGCCTCGTCGCCGTTGAGGAGGACGTAGTCCTCGTCGGTGGTCTCTAAGTCGTAGTCGAACTCGTGGTCGTACTCCTCGGCGACGAACGACTGCCCGGCGCGGGCCGCCTCCTTATTGTTGTCGACGAGCTTCTGACCCTTGTCCTTGAACCGCTTTTCGAGCGCGGAGTCGAGGTTCTCGATGGGGAATTCGGCGACCTCGCAGGCCGCGCCGAGCGCGACGACGTTCCGCATGATCGCCCCGCCGGCCTCCTCCGCGAGTCGCTTGAGCGGGACGTCGATCCCGATCATCTCGTCGGGGATTTCGACGTCCTGCATCGTGGTCCGCTCGCCGTCGTAGATGATCACCGACCCCTCGTGGAGCTCGTCGAGGTTCTCCTCGATCGTCCGGGGCGTCAGTGCGATGAGTACGTCGAGCCGGTCAACGACGCTCTGTACCTTGTCGACGGAGGTCCGCACCTTGTACGCGGTGTAGCCGCCTCGGATCCGCGAGGCGAAATCCTTCGACGTGAACACGTGTCGACCCGCCCGAGAGAGCGCTTGCGCAAAGATCTTCCCGGTCGAGTCGATGCCGTCGCCGGCCTCCCCGCCGACGGCCCAGTTGAAGTCCGCAGCCATGCTATGTCGCAGCTTTCGCCGGACTCATCAAAAGACTTCTGGAAGGAGCCACCGACACGTTTCTGAACGTTCGTGGAGCGTTTCGCGAATATTGTCAATTGTAGCGAGAGATTCGCTGATATTGCGGGCGTCAATTGGACGATCGTTTTCCAAATTCTTCACGATCGAATCTCGGTGTCGGCGCGGTTTCGACGCCCGTCGAACCGGGTCGATCGGATCTGCGGCCGCAGCGGCCGCAGCGATCGGGGCGGTCGTCCACGTCGGCGACGGCGGCCGTTTTCGCCTGGGGCTTGCGGTGCGGGCAGCGCGGACGTCGACGGGAACACGTTTGTGTCCGCC
Source organism: Halorubrum aidingense JCM 13560 (assembly GCF_000336995.1). Classification (GTDB taxonomy): domain Archaea; phylum Halobacteriota; class Halobacteria; order Halobacteriales; family Haloferacaceae; genus Halorubrum; species Halorubrum aidingense. The sequence goes on from NZ_AOJI01000014.1 coordinate 26,945, forward strand.
GGTCGGATCGCGAGTATGGACACGACAGCGACGGTCAGCGCGGTCGAGGCGGTCGGCCGCAACACGTACGCGCTCCGGTTCCGCTCTCCCGAGGGGTTCGCCGCCGAACCCGGCCAGTTCGTGAAGCTCGGCACGGAGATCGACGGGGAGTCGGTCGCTCGGTTTTACACCCTCTCCTCGCCGACGGTCGACGACACCTTCGAGGTCACGGTCGGCATCGATCCCGAGGAGGGCGGCGACTTCTCGGCGTTCCTCTCCGACGCGGAGGCGGGCACGGAGATGACGCTTTCCGGTCCCTTCGGCGACCAGCACTACGACGGCGAGCCGCGCGCGGTGGTCATCGCCGGGGGGCCGGGCGTCGGCCCGGCGGTCGCCATCGCGGAACGCGCGCTCGACGAGGGCGCCGAGGCGGCGATCGTCTACCGCGATGACGACGTGTCGCACGCGGACCGCTTGGACCGGCTGGAAGAACGCGGCGCGACGATCCGTCTCCTCGACGCGGACGCCGAACTGGACGGCGCGGTCGCGGACGCGCTGACGGACGCGGAGGGCGAAACCGTCTTCGTGTACGGGTTCGCCGACCTCGTCGCCGACGCGGAAGCCGCGATCGAGGCCGCCGGCGGCGACGCCGACGCGGCGAAAGTCGAGAACTTCGGGTAGACGCGCTCCCCAACGATCCGGCCGCCGCTTATAAACGATTATCCGCGGATCGGCGGTGACAGCACGGCGCGAGAGCAGCGCTCTCGGTTGTAGCCGACGAAACGCGCCGGTGGCGCCGACCGCGATTGGTTCATCCCTCGCGATTCACTCCCGCTGATCGCAGTCCCACGGCGCGTCGCCATCGCTGCGAGTCATCGCGACGCCGGCGTCTCGTCGCCGAAGTAGTCGGCGAGTCGCTCCGCGGCCTCGACGGCCCGAGGCGTCACCAGGGCGAACCGGATCCAGTCGCCGCGGGCGGTCCCGAACGCGTCGCCGGGCATCCCCGCGACGCCGGCCTCGTCGATCAGCCGCTTCACGTTCGCCATCGTGCCCGGGAAGCCCTCGAAGCGCGCGAGCACGTAGAACGCGCCCTCGGGACGGCTGTACTCCGCGCCCGCCGCGTCCAGCGCGTCGGTGAACGCGTCGACCCGCTCGGCGAGCAGCTCGCGGGCCTCGGCGTAGTAGTCGGGCGACGTCTCCGCGAGCGCGTGGTGGACCGCGTACTGGGAGGGCCGCGGGCCCGCCACGTTCACGAGCATGTGCCGCGCCTTCGCCTTGAAGACGTGCTCGTCGGGGAGCAGGGCGTATCCGACTCGAAAGCCCGTGATCGCCATCGACTTCGAGAACCCGCTCGTCACGATCACCCGGTCAGAATCGAGCGTCAGCGCCGATTCGAACGATCCCGTCAGGTCGAAGTGATCGTACACCTCGTCGACGAGCACCAGCGCGTCGACCGCGTCCGCGATCGCGACGACCTCCCGAATCGCGTCGCGGTCGTAGATCGCTCCCGTGGGGTTGTTCGGGGTGTTGAGCGCGATCAGCGCCGTCTCTTCGCTCGCCGCCTCGCGGACCGCCGACACGTCGAGTCCGCCGTCGCGCGTCGTCGGTACGAGCGTCGGCTCCCCGCCGAGCAGCTGCACCTTCCCGGGGTAGTACGGATAGACGGGGTCCATCAACAGGGCCTCGTCGCCCGCGTCGCGCTCGAACGCGCGCGCCATCGCGAGGTAGTTCGCCTCCCCGGTCCCGTTCGTGACGACCACGCGGTCGACGTCGACGCCCCGGCGCTCGGCGATCGCCTCGCGAAGCTCTCGGAGACCCGCACTCGGCGGGTACTGGAACGCGTCCGGGGGGAGGTCCGCGTACTCCCGGAGCGCCTCGCGCAGCGCGCTCGGCGGCTCCCAGTCGGGGTTCCCGCTCACCATATCGATGACGTCCCCGTCGGCCGCCGCCGCGTACTCCATGACGTGGAAGAACTTCGGCTCCTCGTACTCCATACCGGCCGCTCGGCGGCAGGGTCCGTGGCTCTTTCGACCGCGGCCGGTGGTGCCGCCAGGACTCCGACCCCGCACCGCCGGCACTCCCGTCTCGCGTCGCTCCGATCCGGTGGGTTCACTTACGGCGATACCGACCGCGGGGTATGAACAAACGCGGCCACGTCCTCAACGCTCTCCTGCTCGCGCTCGGGCTCGGGGTCATCATCGAGCCCGGCCTCGACGCGGCGACGGCGCGCACGACCGCGCAGATCACCGTTCCGATCGTGTTGGGGGCGCTGTTCCCCGACGTCGACACCGCCTTCGGCCGCCACCGCAAGACGCTCCACAGCCTTCCGGTGCTCGGCGTCTTCCTCGCGTACCCCATCGTCTTCGGGAACCTCCAGTACGTCTGGATCGGCGTGTTGACCCACTACGTCCTCGACGTGGTCGGGAGCCGGCGAGGTATCGCGCTGTTCCACCCGCTGTCGGACACCGAGTACGGAATGCCGACCGGTGTCACGACGAGCAGCAAGTACGCGGACCTCGTCACCGTGATCATCACCGCGGTCGAACTCGCCGCCTTCTGGGCGATCCACACCTACGTTATCACCCTCGATCTCGACGTTTCGGCCGCCACCCGTGCCGCCGGTGAGGCGGCCGCCGGGCTCGGGTTCTGATCCGGTTCCGATTCTGCGCCGTCGTCGCGCCGCTACTTCGGTCGATAATCCGCGATCCCGCCGGAGTAAACGCTCACGTCGTCGAACTTGCCCTCGTAGGCGACGTTGCTCGGGAGGGTCGGCTCGTCGCCGGAGAGGAAGAGCCGGTCCGCCTTCTCCCAGGTGTTCTCGTAGGCCAGGTGTACGAACTCCACGAGCCCGCGGAGCTGGTGGCCCGCTCCGCCTCGGTGGACCACCGTTCGCGGGCGGCGCTCTCGAAACGCGTCGACGACGGCCGCCTCGTCGTCGAGCGCGCCGTCGAACTCCGTCCACGCCTCGCCGACCGTCCCCGGGAGGTGCGCGTACGACGATCCGAAGCCCGGCGTCCCCGTCGACTCGGAGATCTGCCGTGCGCGGGCGTTCTGATGGGGAAGCAGCTTGGTGTTGTACGTCTCGACGGCGTCGAGCCGGTCGGCGTGGGCCGCGATTTCGGGACGAGTCAGAGAGATGGTCGCGAAGCTGGGGTGCGGGACGAGCACGACGGCGTCCTGCCGCTCGAACTCGGCCATCGCGCCTTCGAACGTGATATAATCGGGGATCGGGTCCGTCACGCCGAGCACGAGCAGGTGCCGGCGGTTCCCCCAGTCGCCGGTGAACACCTCGCGGGCGGGGACGACCGTCAGGTCGTCGTCCGAATAGCGAGCCGCGCGCTCCCGTACCGTCGTGATTCGGGTGAAATGCGGGGCGTACACGAGCGCGTCGATCCCCCGTTCCTTCGCGAGGGCCACGACGTCGTCGTCGAGCACCTTCACGTGGGCGTCGACGCGCGTTCTCGGTCGGGTCACGAACGGAACGTGCACGCGCCCGCGCAAAGGCGTATCGTTCGACGGCGGGGAGGTGCGTTCGACGACCGCCGGGGGAAACGGTTAATCCCCCTCGGGAGCGACCACAGCACATGCCCCGCTGGACGTGCGGAATCGACGGTTGCGACGCCGCCTTCGACGACGTGGAGTCGGCCATCGTCCACCAGACGAACGGCCACCAACGCCACGAGTGTAAGGTGTGCGGCACGATCGTCCCCGACGGTTACTTCGCGATCCGCCACGCGTTCGACGAACACACCCGCGCCGAGTTCGTCCGCGCGTACGACGCCGACTCCGCCGCCGTCCGCCGTCGCGAGGAGATCAAACGCGAGATCGAACGCGAGGCCGACCTCCAACAGGTCGTCGAAGCGCTCGATCGGAAGCCGTAGGCGCCGAGGTCTGGTTCGCGTTACAACACCCGCTTCCCGAACGCGCTCGCTGCGAGCTCCGTCGCGAGCTCCGCGGTCTCGTTGTGCTGATCGAGCGTCGGATTCACCTCGACGAGTTCCATCGATCGGAGGCAGTCCGCCTCGTCGACGGTCTCCATCGCGCTGTGGGCCTCGCGGTACGTGACCCCCCCGCGGACAGGGGTACCGACGCCCGGCGCCTCCTTGGGGTCGAGCCAGTCCAGATCGAGACTGACGTGGACGCCGTCGGTCCCGTCGGCGGCGGCCGCCATCGCTTCCTCGGTGACGTCCGTGATCCCGCGCTCGTCGATATCGGACATCGTGTAGGCGGTGAACCCGTGGTCGCGTATCACGTCGACCTCGGCCTCGTCGACCGAGCGGAGCCCGACGAGCGCCACGTTCTCCGGCGAGAGACCGGGGGCGTTCGCCCAGTCGGTGTCGGCGAACTCGTCGAAGCCGAGCGCGGCCGCCAGCGGCATCCCGTGAACGTTGCCCGAGGGCGTCGTCGAAGGGGTGTTGAGGTCGGCGTGGGCGTCGAACCACACCGCGCCGATGTCCGCGTCGCGGGCGGACCCGACGAGCGACCCGATGGCGATCGAGTGATCGCCACCGAGCGCGAGGGGAACCTCCCCGTCCGCGAGCGTGTCGCTCACCGCGTCGGCGAGTCGTCGACTGACGTCTGCGGTCTCTCGCAGGAACTTCGCGTTCCCGCGGCTCGGCGCCTCGGTGTCCGGGTCGCGCTCTTCGGCCCGGGGGACGGCGAGGTCGCCCGCGTCGACGGTCTCGACGCCGGCGCCCGCGAGCTGGTCGGCGAGTCCGCCGTACCGGATCGCTGACGGTCCCATGTCGACGCCGCGTCGGTTCGCGCCGTAGTCGGTCGGTGCTCCGATGATCCTGACGGTGGTCATGGTCGCAAGAGGGTTGCGCCGCCGCTTGAATGGTGGGGACTCGTCGACGTCGAACCGCTCTCGCGGGCACTCCGAAACGACCAGGTGGACGTCTCGACGAGATCGGTGGCGATTTGCGCGCACCGGCCTAACTGGGTGTCATGGGTAATCGCGACTCCAACTCCGCCGCTGATCGCGGTCCCTCTCCCGCGGATATCGAGCCGATCGGCGCGCTGATCGTCGTCGCGTTCACCGGCGCGGTGATCGGTCTCCTCGGCGCCGGCCTCTCGATTTTCGCCGCCGACCTCGGCCTCGCGCTCGTCGTCCTCGGCGTCATCGTCGCGCTCTCGAGCCCGATCGCCTACGTCCGGTTTCGCGATCTTCGCGGAAAATAAGGGCACCATCACGATCGTTTATAACTGGCTTCCATCGCATTTAAGCGGGGCGGCAATCTATTCGGGTCTATGTCATCCATCGAGCTCACATCGAGTCAGAAAAGCATCCTCACGGCCCTCATCAACCTGTACGGGGAACAAGAAGACGCCGTCAAAGGCGAAGCGATCGCCGAGGAGGTCGACCGCAATCCCGGCACGATCCGCAACCAGATGCAGAGTCTGAAGGCCCTCCAGCTGGTCGAGGGCGTCCCCGGTCCGAAGGGTGGCTACAAGCCGACTTCGAACGCGTACGAGGCGCTTGACATCCAGCGCATGGACGAGCCGGCCGACGTTCCCATCTTCCACGAGGGCGAGGAAGTCCCGGGTGTCAACGTCGACGGGATCGACCTCTCCAGCGTTCACCACCCCGAACTCTGTCGCGCGGAGATTCACGTACAGGGGTCCGTCCGGAACTTCCACGAGGGCGACTCCGTTACCGTCGGCCCGACGCCGCTCTCGAAGCTCGTGATCGACGGCACCGTCGACGGCAAAGACGACACCGCGAACATCCTGATCCTCCGTATCGACGACATGCGCGCGCCCGACGAGCCCGCCGAACACTGATCGTTCCCGCGGCGACCACCCGCTGACGAACTGACGGACCGACAGACTAGCCGGGAGCGGCCGACGCGTCGCCCCCGGTGATCGACACGCCGTTGCCCGGCCGAGTTCGGTTTCGAGATCACGAACTCCCGAGCGACGCCGCTCGGCAACTCCCGTCTCGGTGTCTCTGCCGCAAAAATCGCCGTCTCTGTCGCCCGCTGTCCTCGCCGTTCGTTTTCGCTTGCCGCCTCTGGTTTTCTATCCGTCTGGTTACATGTCGCCGAACGCGCTCACGCCGCGCCCGGCCGAGGAGACCTTCGCGATCCAACGCGCCGCGATCGACTTTTTCAGCAGCTTCGCGGGCGTGCCGCCGAACGTCTGAATCGGCATTCCGACCACGTCGTGAGCGACCGCGTCCTCGCCGACCGAGATCACGGTCCCCTTGTCTTTGTGCTCCCAGGACTGGAGGGGCGCGCCGCGGGCGGCCCGCGCGAGGTTTTCGCCGGCGACCTCGGCGGCCTGCCAGGCGGCCTGCGCCGTCGGCGGGGCGATGTCGTCGTCGCCCTGCTCGATGAGCGCGGTGTCGCCGATAGCGAAGACGCGATCGTCGCTCGTGGTGAAGTCAGAGCCGGCGTGAACCCGGTTCGACCGCTCGTCCTTGTCGACTTCGACCGCGTCGAGCTCGGGCTGTCCCGTGATGCCGCCGGTCCAGATGAGGACGTCGTAGCCGAGCGATTCGGGCTCCTCGTCTTCGCCGCCGCCGAGGTAGACCGCGTCCTCGTCGGCCTTGGAGATGAAGTCGCCGGTGAGGATCTCGATGTCGGCGTCTTCGAGTCGCTGGCGGAGCGCGCCTTGGATCTGCGGGTCGTTGCCGGGGAAGACCTCGTCGAGGCCCTCGACGAGCGAAATCTCGATGGGTGCGCGGTGCTTGTCGCGGTACTCCGCGATCTCACCGGCGGTCTGGATACCGGAGAGCCCGGCGCCGCCGACGATGACTTCGACGGGGTCAGAGCGGGTCGCCTCGGCCGCGGCCGAGCGGACGTCCTCGTGGATCGCCTTCGCGTCGTCCAGCCCCTTCAGCTGGTGAGCGTTCTCTTCGAGCCCCTCGATGCCGAAGAAGGCGGTCGTGGACCCGATCGCGAGGAGCAGGTAGTCGTAATCGACGCTGGTCCCGTCGTCGGTCTCGACCGTCTGGGCGTCGGTGTCGACGTCGACGACTCGACCCTGCACGAAGTCGGACGCCGGCGATTTGATCTCGTCGACCGGGATCGTGATCTTCTCGGCGACGGCCGGGTTGCGAATCGCCCGGTGGACCTCGTGGAGAACGAGGTGGTAGTCGTGTTCCGAGATCCACGTCAGTTCCGCTTCCCCCTCACCGACCTCGTCTTCGAACGCCTTTACCGCCCCGGCACCGGCATACCCCGAACCGACGACGACGACCTGTGTAGTCATGTCTGTCGCTCCGCGGCGCGCGGGTAAAATCGCTTTGGAACGCCGGCGCAAACGGCTTCGGAGCGTCGGCGCAAACGGCTTCGGAAGGTCGGTGTGAGTTGTCGGGGCCCAGTAACGGCTCGGAGCGGAGACGGTCGCCTACAGCGACAGCCCGGCGTGCCAGCGGTCCGCTCCTGCCTCGCGTTTCACTTCGTCCATCCGTGCGAGGAGCTTCACGGCGAGACTAGCCGTCTCCGCCGCCCGGGACTCGCCCTCCGTCCGGAATTCGCCGGTGACCCGGTTCGCGTAGACCGAACAGACCGCGCCGGCGCGGAGGCCGTACACGCTCGCGATCGTGAGGATCGACGACGCCTCCATCTCGATGTTCTTCACGTTCGCGTCCTGCAGTTCTTCGACCAACGCGTCCGAGCCGGCCGCCTCGAACCCCTCGAACCCGGGCCGTCCCTGCCCGGCGTAGAACGAATCGGCGCTCATCGTCACGCCGGTGTGGTAGTCGTACCCGAGTCGCTCGGCGGCGGCGACGAGCGCGGAGACCACCTCGCCGTCGGCGGCCGCCGGGTAGTCCTCGCGGACGTACTCGTCGCTCGTTCCCTCTTGGCGGACCGCCCCGGTCGTGATGACGAGATCGCCGACCGCCATCTCCGGCTGGATGGCGCCGCAAGAGCCAACGCGAATGAACGTGTCGACGCCGACGCGAGCCAGTTCCTCGACGGCGATGGCGGCCGACGGAGAGCCGATCCCGGTCGACGTCACGGAGATGGGCGCGTCGTCGTAGGTACCGGTCGCCGTGCGGTACTCGCGGTGGTACGCGACCTCGTCGTGCTCGTCCCACAGCGCCGTGATCTTGTCCACGCGTTCGGGATTGCCGGGGAGCAGTACCGCGTCGGCGACGTCGTCCGCGCCGACCTCGATGTGATAGCCGATCTCGTCGTTCGGGTCCTCGCTGTCGTCGCTCGTGGAAGTCATGTCCTCGCCCTTCGACGAGCGTTTTAAAAGTAGTTCCGTCTTGGAGCGACCTCGAAGCCTCGCCGATGACCGGTCTCGTTAGACGTTGTTCGCGTCGTCGAGAGTTCCCTCCGAGATGGTGTTCGGAAGCAGCTCTCCGAGGGTGTACTCGCTCGTCTCGCCGTCGCCCTCGTCGCAGACGACGGGGAGGTCGTCTGCCGCGAACTCCGAGAGCGTCTGCCGACACATCCCGCAGGGGGTGACGCCGTCGCGGACGCCGGAGGTCACGACGAGGCGGTCGAACTCGCGGTGGCCGTTCTTCACCGCCTCGGCGACGGCGACCTCCTCGGCGTGGAGGCTGTTGGAGTAGTTGGCGTTCTCGATGTTACAGCCCGTGTAAACGGTGCCGTCGGCGGTCCGGAGCGCGGCGCCGACGCGGTACTCGGAGTACGGAACGTGCGCGTCGTCGAGCACGTCGCGCGCGGCCTCGATCAGCTGGTCCATGCACGGACCGTCGCCCGGCGGGGCGATAAGCGGTCGGGTCTCGGCCGGCGCCGCCTACTCGCTTCGGGAGCGGCCCGAGAGCCGCGACCGTCGCGGGAGCCGCGGGAAGTGCGATCCGCCGACCTCGATGACGCCGAGCCGGTGGACCGCCAGATACACCCCGAGGGCGCCGAGGAACGTCGCGGGCGTGAACGCGAGGTGCCATCCGACCGTCTCCGCGAGGGGACTCCCGCCCACGGGGATCCGGTCGGCGAGCTGTCCGAGGACCGCCAACACCGGCGGGTGGACGACGTACACGCCGACCGCGTAGCTGCCCCACGCGGGCAGCGGCGTCGACGCGCCGAGCCCGGGTCGCGACAGGAGGAACAAGAACAGCGAGACCGCGAAGCCCGCGGTGCCGACGGTGAACGACGGCGCGTACACCCCGGTCGCGATCGACGCGTCGCCGAGCACGTACCCCATCGCGTACCGCTCGGCGACGTGAAAGAGCCCGAACGCGACCGTCGCGGCGAGCAGCGCCCCCGAGCGACCGGAGCCGCCGCGCCACCCGCGGGCGGCGATGGCGTGACCGGCGCTCACGTAGAAGAACCCGAAGAAGAGCCCGTCGCGGACGTCGAACGGGAGATCGACGATCCCCGCGTATTCGGGGCCGAGCAGGGCGAGGACGTGGAACCCGACGGCGACCGGGAGCGCCAGTTCGGGTCGACCCGCCGCGGCGAACCCGGCGACGAGCGCGAGCGCGACGAAGAGGGCCGGAACGTACCAGAGGATCTCCGAGACGGAGGTGCCGTAGTAGAGGAGGTCTACCGGCGAGAGGCTCTCGACGATCCGCCAGCCGACGCTCCGGGCCGGCGACTCGCCCGCGACGGACGCCTCGACCGCGGTCCCGGCGAGGAACGGCGGCAGCGCGACGACGATCCCGAAGACGTACAGCCCGGTCAACGACCGCGCTCGCGCCCGGAAGTACGCGATCGGGTCGGCGTCGCGCGTCTTCAGCCCGAAGAAGTAGCCCGACGCCAGAAAGAAGAACGGGACGGCGACGCGGGCGACCGTCTCGAGGACGAAGTTGACCGCGTTTCCGGTCGCCCCGACTCCCTCGAACGGGTTGGTGTGGATGATGACCACCAGCGCGACCGCCACGATCCGCATCGCGTCGACGCTGTGGATTCGCGACCCCATTTATCAGGCGTACGGAGCGGACTTCGATGTCTCTTCCGGATCCCCCTCCCCCGGATCGGACGGGTCAGCCGACGGTCCCTAGCGTCCAGTGTCGTACTTGTACGTCGCCGACTCGGGGTCGATCCCGAAGTCCTCCGGCGACTCCGTCGCGTCCGGCTCACCGGCGTCCGCCGGCTCTGCATTTTTAAATGCCTCGCGGAAGCGTTCCGGCATCTCGAAGTCGTCGACGGCGAGTTCGAGGCCGACCACGCCGCCGCCGAGGAACTCGCGCTTCTCGGCGAGCCGGTCCGAGAGCGCCCCTGGGAGCTCGTCGGTGTCGACTTCGGCGAACCCGAACTGCCGCAGGTACTCCGGCTGGTCGGTGAGCACGTACACCGTTTCGAACCCGTCTGCGGCCGCGGTGTCGACGAGTCGCTCGACGACGTGGGCGCCGACGCCCCGCCCGCGCCACTCCGGAAGCACGCCGATCCCGGTGAGTTCGATCCGCTCCGTGTCGTCGTCCCGATGGAGTCGAAGCCGGCCGAAGCCCGCCCGATCGCCGGACTCCTGATCGACCGCGATCACGTAGTCTCGCGACCGGAACGCGACGTCGTCAAGCCCCAACTGCTCGATCGCGTCCAGTAACCACGCCTCGTCACGGTTCTTGGCGTCGCGGACGTACATGCTTCCATCTACGTGGGCGGGGGTAAAAGCCGTTCCCCGACCGACGAGTCGAGAGCGCCGGCGTGCCGCCGTCGCGTCGCGGCGCTCTCGGACCGGAACTACTGATTCGCCGAGCGCGCGTCGAGCGCGACCGGAATCGATCGGGAGGCCACGTCCCCGGCGAACGCCTCGCCGTCGGCCGCGATCCCCTCGAAAGTGTCGTAGTGGATCGGGACGACCAGGTCCGGGTCCATCGCCTCCGCCAGCCCCGCGGCCGCGTGGCGGTCCGAGACGATTCCGCCCCCGCCGATGTTCGCGAGGAAGACGGAGACCTCCAGCTCTGCGAACCCGTCGAGCGCGTCGGAGTCGCCGGGCCAGAACGCGGTGCGGTCGCCGATCCCGAGGAGGAACCCGCAGCCGAGCCCCGGCGGGTGCGTCACCGAGCCGTCGGCGTCCGCGTTCGGTCCCTCGGGCTCGTTGTACGCCGCGACCGACCACACAGTCACTTCGCCGGCGGGCGTCTCGACGTCGACGCGCGCCTCGTCATCGACGCGGACCACGTCGTAGTCCGCCGCGAGCGACTCGATCGACTCCACGTCGCGGTCGATCCCGGCCGGGTCGACCGCCTCGTAGATCACCAGCGTCGCGTCCTCGGCGGCGACCGACCGGATCCCCTCGGGGTCGTAGTGGTGGTCGTGGGTGACGACGACGAGGTCGCCGTCGCGCGCCCAGTAGTCGTCGAGGACGCCGTACCGGCCGGGATCGGTGTACGCGATCGGGCCGTCCTCGGCTTCCAGCCGCGCCGTCGCGTAGCCGAGCCACTCCACGGAGATGTCGTCGTATCGAACGGTCATACCCCTCGGTCCGACCGCTCGGCCCTTGAGGATGACTATCGCCGGCGCCCCGTCCCCGCCTTCGGCCCCGTTTCACTCACCGTCGCCGTCGCCGTCGCCGTCGCCGTCGCCCGCGAGCCGCGAGACGCGCCCCAGCGAGTCGGCGTCGGCGATCGCCTTGTCCTCGCGCACGCCGACGAACCGCGGGAACCGGAGGGCGTAGCCGGACGAGTACGTGGGCGACGACTGAATCTCCTCGTAGCCGACCTCGATCACGACCTCCGGCCGAATCGTTATCTCCGTGCCCGTCTCGCTCACGACGTGCGGCTCCAGCCGGTCGGTGAGCGCTTCGAGCGCCTCGTCGGTGAGCCCGGTCGCGACCTTCCCGATGGTGCGGAACGCGTCGCCGGCCGCTTCATTTCGCACGCCGAGCAGGAAGGTTCCGAACAGCTCCGCGCGGCGTCCCTCTCCCCACTCCGCGCCGACGACGACGGCGTCGAGCGTCTCCACGTCGGGCTTCCGTTTCAGCCAGTCCCGTCCGCGATTTCCGGGCGTGTAGGTCGACTCGGGGTTTTTCAGCATGACGCCCTCGTGGCCCGCGTCGAGCGCCTCGGCCTCGGCCGATTCGATCGCGTCCGGACTGTCCGCGACCTCGAGGCTGGCGGCCGCGTCGGGGAGGACGTCGACGAGGCGGTCGTGGCGGACTCGAAGCGGCTCGTCGAGCAGGTCATCGCCGTCGGCGTGGAGGCAGTCGAACGCGTGCAGCCGGAGCGTCACCTCGTCGCGCATCCGATCGACGTCGTGTTTGCGCCGGAAGCGACGCAGCACCTCCTGGAACGGGAGCGGATCGCCCGCGTCGTCGACCGCGACGACCTCTCCGTCGAGGATGACGGGGGACGACGCGCGCGCCTCGACGTACTCGACGATCTCCGGAAGCGCGTCGGTCACGTCGTCCATGTTGCGCGAGTAGAGCCGCGGACCGAGTCCGGTATCCCCGTCGCCATCGGTCTCCGGCACGTAGTGGACCTGTACCCGGGCCCCGTCGAACTTCGTCTCGACGGCGACCTCCCCGAACGATTCGACGGCGTCCGTCGCCGTTCCCGCCTGCGCGAGCATCGCCTGCACGGGACGGCCGACCGCGAGCCCCTCGGCACGCAGTCCCTCCAGCCCCTCGTCGCGGGCGCGGACCGCGACGCGGCCGTAATCGTTCGTCACCTGTAGCGCGCGCTCGACGGCCGCGACCGCCTCGTCGTCGGCGCGGAGTATCGGCTCGTCGTCGTGCGCGTCTTCCTCGTTGTCACCCTCGTCCTCTTCGTCCGCCTCGTCGCCAATTGTGTCGTCACCGCAGTCTTCGGCGTCGGCGACCGCGTCGGCGAGGAACGCCTCCGCGACGGCGTCTCGGACGGTGCCCTCGCCGACGCCAATCCGCATCTCACCGAGCACGAGCCGCGCGAGGATCTTCGCCTCCGCGGAGCTACAGCGATTGAACAGCCCGAAGAGGGTGTCGAGCTTACGGGACTCGCTGCCGTCGCCTTCGGCGGCCGCCAGATCGCGGAGGGTCGCATCGACCTCGACGAGGGCGAGCCCGTCGCTCCCGGTGCTTCCGGTCCCACCATCGCCCCCGGTGCTCCCGGCGCCGAATGCCGCCAGTCCTCGCTGTCCACCGAAGTCGTATCCGGCGGCGACGGCGCCGATCTCGCCCGCCTCGGCGAGCCGCGTCTCGACGTCGTTCGCGGACACGTTCGGCCCGGCGGCGCGGGCGATCGCCTCGCGACACAGCGCGGGCCCGATATCGAGCGTACGGGTGTCGTGCGCCGGAAACACGCGCCCGAGCAGGAACCGAGTGACCGTCTCCAGATCGTCGCCGTCCGGACTCGTCGTGTCGCGGCCGTCCGAGTCCGTCGATCCGGCCTCGCCGTCGCCCTCGGGTCTTCCCGCCGCTTCGAGCAGGTCGGCGACGGCGAGGGTCGTCTCGATGTCGGCCGACTCGGCCGCCAGTCGCTCCGCTCGCTCGGCGAACGCGGCAAACTCCATGCCTCGGATGGGCCAGCGCCCGTCAAAAACGCCCCGGTACGGACGGCCGTGTCCGAGGTTCTCACGGCGCCGATCGGCCGATGGCCTTTTTACGGGGCCGAACCGTCGACCGTCGCATGAGCACCGATTCCGCCCTCGCGGACGGCGTTCGCGAGGCGCTCGCCGTCGACCCCGACGAGTTCGCCGCCCGGGCCGAAGCAGAGGCGGAGATCGTCAAACAGGCGCTGCGCGACGGCGCCTTCGACAACCACCAGTCGATCGTCGGCTTCGAGTACGAGTTCTACGCGGTCGCCGACGGCCGGTGGAGCGAGGAGTCGCGGGCGGGCGACTACGCCCTGATGCGCGTCCCGCGGCGGCTCTTGGAGCTGATGGGCTTCGAGAAGGAGCTCGGCTTACACAACGCCGAGATGTCGACGAGCCCGCAGCCGCTCTCGGACCACGGGCTCCGGGCGCAGCTCGCGGAGGTCCGGGCGCGCTTGGAGGCCGCCGAGAACACCGCGGGCGTCGAGGGGATGCGGCTCGTCTCCGACGCGCTGTGGACGATCCCACCGGCCGGCGAGTCGGCCCGCGAGTACCTCACCGACAGCGTCGACATCGACGGGGTGACCGTGGCAACCAACATGAGCGACGCGGTGCGGTACCACGCGATGGCGAACACGGGCAGCGACGAGAGCCGGGGCACCGCCGTCGAGGCGCCCGGGGTGTCGCTGTCGGCGGACACGGTGATGCCGGAGAGCCTCATCACCTCGATTCAGCCGCACTACCAGGTCGCGCAGGCGGAGACGCTCCCGCGACACTTCCGGTACGCCCTCCGGATCGCGGGGCCGCTGCTGGCGCTCGGCGTCAACGCCCCCTTCTTCCCGCCCGAACTGTACGACGACGACTGGGACGGCGAGCGCGTTCTCGCCGAGGGCGCGGCCGAGAACCGGGTTCACGTCTTCGAGTCCGTGCTCAACGCCCGGACCGACAAGGACAAAGTCCGGTTCCCTCGGGAGTTCCACGACGTCGAGACCGCGGTCGACCGGATCGTCGCCGACGAGACGCTGATCCCGATGCCGGAGCCCGACGGCACCGACCGGTTCGACGACGCCTTCGCGACGTTCCGGACGAAACACGGCAGCTACTGGCGGTGGGTCCGGCCCGTCTTCGAGGGCGCGAGCCGGTCGAGCGCGAACGCCCGGATCGAGTTCCGGCCCATCCCGGCGCAGCCGACCGTCCGCGACTCCATCGCCTTTCAGGCGGCGTTCGCCGGGCTGATGCAGGCGCTCCCGCAGCGCGAGCACCCCGTCATCGGGCTCGACTGGGAGACCGCCCGCGACAACTTCTACGCCGCCGTCGCCGACGGCCTCGACGCCGACATCGAGTGGGTGGGGCTCGACGGAGAGCGGACGACAGACACCGACGCCCTCTACGACGACCTCCTCGACCACGCCGAGGCCGGACTTCGGACCGCCGGTTGCCCCGAGGAGGAGGCGGCGTCGTGGCTCGCGCCGCTCCGCTGGCGCGTCGCCAACCGCACCACGCCCGCGAGTTGGAAGCGCGACCGGGTCCGCGAGCGGCTCGACGCCGGCGACGACTTCGGGACCGCCGTGGTCGAGACTCAGCGCGAGTACATCGACCGGCAGTCGGAGACGCTGATCGAAGGCGGGTTCTCGGCGTGGACGGACAGCGGCGAGGCGGAGTAACGGTTTATAAATCGACACCCGAGAACCAATCGACCCGACCAAATCAATCAACCCTACCGAATCGACCGACCCAACCCGATCGATCCGGCGCGTCCCGGTGAGCGGCCCCACGGGCCGCGAACCGACGGCGCGAGGGAGGCGACGGTTCGGCGCGGCTCTGCCCGCGCCGAGCCGTCCGCCGAGGCTGGGGAGGCGCGAGGTGCGGGGGCGGTGCCGTCGGAGCGAGACTCGAAGGAGCAGCCTCACTGTCGGGGGGTTTGGAACTACTCGTTGAGCCACCCGTCCTGCGACCGAGCCGCATCGCCGCCGCTCACGGTTTAAAAACGCGTATGAATGGCGGACAGGCGGGATTGCCCGGCGTTCCGGCACGGGGTATCCCGGTTGCCTTCTCCACCCCGCGACCCGACGAGCGACGGGCGTTCGGCGGTGGGCTGCTCGCTTCCGCGCCTGACCCGTTGTCGCCGACGAACCGCGACGGACCGCTCCTGCGAGCGGGCGCCACGGACCGCTGTCCCCGGCGGACGAGGCTTCCACGTTGGCTCTCGGGGCCCGCGCCGGTCTGACCGGACGCGCCCGCTGTTCGGTCCCCGCTAAAGACTACCTCACGGGTGACGAGCGGGGCCTAACCGCCCGACCTAGTCCACTTCCGACTACACGGGTGCACCTTAAGGGCCTTTCGTTCGCGGGAGCGACGCCCCGGACCGCACGGACCCGACACCGCCTACGCCAACAGCTCGCGGGCGTACACCGCGGCCGACGCGGGGATCGAGAGGGAGACCGCCACGACCGCCTGCGCGTGCTGTTCCAGCCAGCGGAACTCGGCGAACATCGTCGTCGGCTCGATCGCGACCGCCCACGCCGCCGCGCTCGCGGTCGTCGCGACGCCGAGCATCACCGCGACGCCGGCGAGCGTGCCCGGATCGAGGTTCCCGCGCTCGACCGACCCGATCACGACCGCGCTCACCAGCGCGAACAGCGCGACCGCGCCGGCGCCGAACGCGCCGGCGGCGTAGTAGGCGGCCAGCTGCGTGGCGTAGTCCGCCCCCGAAACAATCGCGTACGGCGCGGCGAGCACGATCACGGTGGCGACGGCGCCGACGATTCCCGCCCGGCGCGAGACCTCGCGGAGGTTCATGCGCACCTGTCGGGCCGGCACCGCGGTAAAAGGTCCGGATCGCTATCGAGGGACGGCGGACGGACCGGCGGCTGGACCGGTGGCCGATCCGGCGCCCCGCCCCGTACCGTTTTGGGCCATGGGCGCGGAGTGGGGGTATGAGCCTCGACGTCGAGCCGCCGGAGCCGCCAGAACTCGCCGCCGTCGATCCGAACGAGTACGAGGACGCCGAGGTCGCCGGCGGGGAGTACCGCCGCGACGAACTGGAAGCGT
This sequence comes from Halorubrum aidingense JCM 13560, assembly GCF_000336995.1. GTDB lineage: Archaea > Halobacteriota > Halobacteria > Halobacteriales > Haloferacaceae > Halorubrum > Halorubrum aidingense. The sequence continues at coordinate 43,348 of NZ_AOJI01000014.1, forward strand.
TCCTCCGCGAGGGCGCGTGGGCGGAGGCGTTCGACGAGTGGGCCGCCGCGAGCGACATGGACGAGGAAGACTGGCAGATCGCCCTCGATCTCGATCTCGTCTCCCGGTTCGACTTCTTCTGGGACGACTTCGCCGACCGGGTCGGCTACCACGCCCCCGGATTACCGGAGGACTGGAAGGAGCGAGACCTGCACCCCGACCTCGACTCGTGGGGGACCGTCTCCGCGATCAACGCCGGGCTCACGGAGCTGGGCCAGATCGTCTGCGAGACGCTGAAAGCGGAGTACATCGACTGGGAAGCCGAGTTCGAGGCGCCCGACGACCTACCCGACTTCGAGGCGTAGCGCGGCTCGGACAGCGTTTTTCGCGTTCTAGTGCCCCCAGAGGGTCCCGTCCGGGCCGTACCGCGCGTCCATGATCCGGTCCCACTGGTCGTCGGACAGGTCGATCTCGGTCGCAGCGACGTTCTCGGCGAGCTGGTCGGTCGTGCGCGCGCCGACGATGGGGACGCAGGTGAACTCGTCCCAGTCGGTCAGCCAGCGGAGCGCCACCTGCGCCGGCGTGGCGTCGAGTTCGTCGGCGACCGCACGGACCGCGTCGAGCACCTTCCACCCGCGCTCGGAGAGGTAGAAGCGTTCGAAGCGGTCGTCGAAGCTGGCGCGCGACCCGTCGGGCGCGATCACCGCCTCGGGGTCGTCCGGGTCGGCGCGCTCGTACTTCCCGGTGAGGAAGCCGCCCGCGAGCGGGGAGTACGGACAGACGGCGATGTCCTGGTCGACACAGACGTCGAGGTACTCCTTGACGTCCTCGTAGTAGCCGGCGTGGTGGAGCGGCTGTACCACGTCGAAGCGCGCGTAGTCGTCGGCGTCGGCGGTCCACAGCGCCTTCGTCAGCTGCCACGCGGCCATCGTGGACGCGCCGAGATAGTGTACCGTCCCCTCCGAGACCAGCTCGTCGAGGACGCGCATCGTCTCCCCGATGGGCGTCTCCTCGTCCCAGCGGTGGATGTAATAGATGTCGAGGTAGTCGGTGTCGAGCCGATCGAGTGTCCCCTCGACCTGCGCCCGAATGTGCTTGCGTCCGAGCCCAGAGTCGTTCGGACCGGGCTCGCCGCGCCCGTCGAACGGGAAGTACACCTTCGAGGCGATCACGTAGTCCTCGCGCTCGCGCTCGTCGAGCCACTCGCCGATGTACTCCTCGCTCGTCCCGTTCGGCGTCCCGTACACGTTGGCGGTGTCGATGAAGTTGATCCCGTGGTCGGCCGCCGCGTCGAGGAGTTCGTGCGCCTCCTCGCGACCCGTCTCGACGACGCCGTTCGTCTCCCGCCCGAAGCGCCACGTCCCGAAGCAGAGCTCGGAGACGCTGAGTCCCGTGTTGCCGAGCCGTCGGTAGTCCATACTCGCACGTCGCGGCCGCGATTTATAAAGCGTGGCGGCAGCGACGAGCGGCATGGCGGCAGCGAGTAGGTCGCCGCTGAGACGGCGGCAACGCCGAGTCCGCCGTATTCAAATACGCGCGCGAAGACCAACGGATATGGACGATATCGACGACCAGTACACGCCCGCGGACGTCGAGTCCGGGGTCGACGAGTACTGGGACGAGACGAACGCCTACGAGGCGGCGACGGAGGCGCACGCCGACGACCCGCCGTTCTTCTTCGTGGACGGGCCGCCGTACACCTCCGGGCAGATGCACCTCGGCACGGCGTGGAACAAGACGCTGAAAGACGCCGTCATCCGCCACAAGCGGATGACCGGCCACCGCGTCACCGACCGCCCGGGCTACGACATGCACGGACTCCCGATCGAGGTGAAAGTCGAGGAGGAACTCGGCTTCGAGAACAAACGCGACATCGAAGAGTACGGCATGGAGCCGTTCATCGAGAAGTGCAAGGAGTTCGCGGTCACCAACCGCGCGGCGATGGACGAGGACTTCAAATCCATCGGCGTGTGGATGGACTGGGACGACCCCTACGAGACGATCGATCCCGAGTACATGGAGGCCGCGTGGTGGGCGTTCTCGAACGTCGCCGACAACGGGCTCGTCGAGCAGGGCAAACGCTCCATCTCGCAGTGCCCCCGGTGTGAGACCGGCCTCGCCAACAACGAGGTCGAGTACGAGCACGTCGAGGACCCTTCCATCTACGTGAAGTTCCCGCTCGCGGACCGCGAGGGAAGCCTCGTCATCTGGACGACGACGCCGTGGACCGTGCCGGCCAACACCTTCGTCGCGGTGGACGAGGAGCTCACCTACAACGCCGTCCGCGCCGAGAAGGACGGCGAAGCGGAGGTGCTCTACGTCGCCGCCGACTGCGTCGAGGACGTCCTCCAAGAGGGCCGCTACGACGACTACGAGATCGAAGCGGAGCTCACCGGCGCCGACCTCGTCGGCTGGGAATACGACCATCCGCTCGCCGACCACGTCGCGGAGTACCCCGACTTCGAGGGCGCCGGCCGGGTGTACGCCGCCGACTACGTCGAGGCCGACCGCACCGGGCTCGTCCACTCCGCGCCGGGCCACGGGGAAGAGGACTTCCACCGGGGCACCGAGCTCGGACTCGACATCTACTGTCCCGTCGCACCGAACGGAGAGTTCACCGACGCGGCCGGCGCGTACGCCGGCCAGTTCGTCCGCGACGCCAACGACGAGATCATCGACGACCTGGTCGCCGACGGACACATGCTCGCACACGGTACGGTGAACCACAGCTACGGCCACTGCTGGCGCTGTGACACGGGAATCATCCAGCTCGTCACCGACCAGTGGTTCATCTCGATCACGGACGTCAAAGACGATCTCCTCGAGAACATGGAGACGTCCGAGTGGCACCCGCAGTGGGCGCGCGATAACCGATTCCGCGACTTCATCGCGGACGCGCCGGACTGGAACGTCTCCCGGCAGCGCTACTGGGGCATTCCGATCCCGATCTGGGTGCCGGAAGACGCCGATTCCGGAGCCCTCGACGAGGACATGATCGTTATCGGTACCCGCGAGGAGCTCGCCGAGCGCGTCGAAGAGGACGTCGACCCCGAGTCTATCGATCTCCACCGTCCCTCGGTCGACGACCTGACGATCGTCGAGGACGGTACCACGTACCGCCGCGTGGAAGACGTCTTCGACGTCTGGCTCGACTCTTCCGTCGCCAGCTGGGGCACCCTCGGGTACCCGACGAACGAAGCCGCACACGACGAGCTGTGGCCCGCTGACCTGATCATCGAGGCGCACGACCAGACCCGCGGCTGGTTCTGGTCCCAGCTCGGTATGGGGACCGCCGCAGTCGGCGAGATCCCCTACGAGGAGGTGCTCATGCACGGGTTCGCGAACGACGAGAACGGCCGCAAGATGTCGAAATCCGTCGGCAACATCGTCACGCCCGAGGAGGCGATCGACCGCGCCGGCCGCGACCCGCTCCGCACCTACCTGCTCAGCCACGACCAGCAGGGCGTCGACCTCGCGTTCGAGTGGGACGGCCTCGGAGAGATTCAGGGGAAGCTCAACATCCTCTGGAACGTCTTCCGCTTCCCGCTCGAATACATGGACCTCGACGGCTACGACCCGGCCGACGCCGACCTCGACGACGGCGAACTTGAACTCGTCGACGAGTGGGTGCTCTCTCGACTCCAGTCGGTCGAGACCGAAGTGACCGAGGCGTGGGACGACTACCGCGTCAGCGACGCCGTCAACGCCGTCATCGAATTCGTCACGCAGGACGTCTCCCGGTTCTACGTGAAGGCCGTCCGCGATCGGATGTGGGAAGAGGCCGACTCTCCCTCGAAGCGCGGCGCCTACGCGACGCTCGCGACCGTCCTCGACGAGGTGATCCGGCTGCTCGCGCCGATCGCACCGTATCTCACCGAGCGGATGTACCAGACGCTCGACGGCTCGGCGACGACCGTTCATCAGCTCGGCTACCCCGAGCCCGACGACGAGCTCCACGATCCGACCCTCGAACGCGACATCGCCGTCCTCCGTAACGTCGAGGAGGCCGCCGCAAACGCCCGTCAGCAGGCCGGCCGCAAGCTCCGCTGGCCCGTGCCGCGCGTCGTCGTCGAGAGCGACGACGAGACCGTGTCGGCCGCCGTCGACCGGCTCTCCGATCTGATCGCCGACCGCGTCAACGCTCGCGAGGTGATCGTCACCGACGCGTTCGACGAACTCGTCGAGACGGCGGAACCCGAGATGTCGGCTATCGGCCCCGCCTTCGGCGCGGACGCCCAGAAGGTGATGGACGCCGTGCAGGGTGCGACCCGCGAGGCCGTCGAGGGGGGCGAACTGACCGTCGACGGCGACGCGATCGATCTCGACGACGAGATGGTCGAGTACGTCGCCGAACCGCCCGAACACGTCTCCGGGGTCGACTTCGAGGGCGGAACCGTTTACGTCGACACCTCGCTGACCCCCGAGATCGAATCGGAGGGATACGCTCGCGACGTGATCCGGCGGATTCAGGAGATGCGCAAGGAGCTCGATCTCGACGTCGAAGCGCGGATCCGCGTCGGCGTCGCGGTCGACGACGACCGCGTCGAGGGCTTCGTCACCGAGCACGCCGACCTGATCGCCGGCGAGGTGCGCGCGGACGCGTGGCTCGACGATCCGGCTGACGCCGCGGACGCGGACGGCGGGCTCGTCGAGGAGTGGGACGTCGAAGCCGTCGTCGTCACGATCGGGATCGAACCGGTCGCGTAGTCGACCGTCGCCGCGGCGGGACCCGGAATCGAGGGTCGCGCATCCGGACGTCTCGATCTGTTTGTGATCCTGTCTCCTGTGGTATCAATTCACAACCCGAAACCTATAGGTGACTTCTTTACCCACGGTCGAACATGCATGTCCGGGCGGCCCGGCCCGACGACGCGGAGGCGCTCCGAACGGCGGTGTCGCGAGCTCGTGAGGCGACCGTCTTCGACGATATCGGTGCTCCCTTACTCGACGTTTCGGCGGCCGGCGTCCGCGAGGCCGCCGCCGAAGCCGAGTGGTCGTTCCTGATGGAGGACGACGACGGACCGGTCGGCGTCGCCATCGCCCACCCCGACGCGGAGGGTACGGAAGCGGAACTGCTCGCGCTGTGGGTCCACCCGAGTCGGGCGGGCGAGGGTGTCGCCGCCGACCTGCTCGCACGCATCGCGTCGTCGGTGGACGGCTGCGGCGTCGACACGCTCCGGGCGACGGTCCCCGCCGATAGCCCGGGCGCACAGGAGTTTTTCCACGTACACGGCTTCTCCCCGCGTGGGACTCGCCGAGGCCACGCCGGTGACGAATCGATCGTCGTGGCGGACATCGACACGCTTCGCTGACGCGTCTGTCGATCGGCATCCGATCAGTCGTCGGCCCGCCGTGAGCCGTCAATTCACTTCAGACGTTCCTGCAGAAACGAGGGATGCGCCGCGGTGACGCCGTCGACCGCCAAGAGCTTCTCGGAGATGACGTCGCCCAGCTCGTCGCCGTCGCCGGCGCGGACCTCGGCCATCAGCATGTGGTCGCCCGAGGAGGTGTACAGCGCTTGGATCTCGTCGAGCGCTTTCAGCGCCCGGGTCGCGCCCACGTACTTCCCCGAGTCGACGTCCATTCCAACTATCGCGATCGACTGCGAGGAGAGCTTCTTCGGGTCGACCTCCGCGGAGTAGCCGACGATCACGCCCCGCTCTTCGAGGCGGTCGATGTACTTCCGCACCGTCGGCTTCGAGACCTCCGCTCGGTCGGCGATCTCGGCACAGGAGGCCTGTGCGTCCTCCTCTAACACCGACAGGATCCGTTCCTCCGTCGATACCGTGCTCATACTGTTCTCTTGTCGCCACGGAAAAAATACCTTGCGAACCGAAAAACGTGTCGAGCACAACAAAAACGATGGTCGATTTCGCCGATCGACCGTCGGCTCGGCCGAGAACGACCGGCTCAGGCGTGCTTGTCGAGGAACTGGTCGTGCGAGCGCTCCCACTCGTACTCGTCGTCCCAGTACCGCTCCGCCAGCGGCTCCTCGGGCATTTCGCCGATTGCGCGCTTTTCTTGACCGTAGGAGGGGCGGTCCTCGTCGACGTAGTAGCGGCCGGTGAGGACCTTCCCGTCGTACAGCGCCTCTTCGGTCTCGCGCATCATCTCCGCGGCCTCGACCTTGTCGGTCGGGTCGAAGTCGTACTCTTCGGACTCCTGAACGTCGATGTACGGGACGTACTGACGCGCGTCCTTGTTCCAGGTCGGACACTGGGTGAGGAAGTCGACGTGCGCGAAGCCGTCGTGTTCGATCGCCTCGATGATGATCTCTTTCGCCTGGTTCGGGTTGACCGCAGCGGTGCGGGCGACGTACGAGGCGCCGGCGTTGAGCGACAGCGAGAGCGGCTTGAGCGGCTCCTTCGCGCTCCCGTGCGGCTGCGTCTTCGACTTGTGACCCTTCGGGCTGGTCGGGGAGGTCTGTCCCTTCGTGAGCCCGAAGATCTCGTTGTTGAAGACGATGTACGTCATGTCGTGGTTCTCCCGGGCCGTGTGGATGAAGTGGTTCCCGCCGATCCCGTAGCCGTCGCCGTCACCGCCGGCGGCGATCACTTCGAGTTCGGGATTCGCCAGCTTCGCGGCGCGGGCCACGGGCAGCGAGCGCCCGTGGATCGTGTGGAACCCGTACGTGTCGAGGTAGCTGTTCAGCTTACCGGAACAGCCGATCCCGGTACACAGCAGCGTCTCTTCCGGCGACCGACCGACTTCCGGAAGGGCCTGCTTGAGCGCCTTCAGGACGCTGAAGTCACCGCAGCCCGGACACCAGGTCGGCTGCGGCTCGACGCCGGGGGTGTACTCGTCGCGGTCGATCTCTCGCTCCTCTCCGATCGCTGAAAACGTGCTCATGGGTTAGTCACCTGCGGCTGGGACGAAGGTAGTCTGATGGCCGGACGCGTCGCCGTCGCCCTCGATGATCGCGGCCTCGAACCCGTCGACGATCTCCGCCGGCTCGAACGGGTTCCCGTTGTACTTCAACAGGCTCGACAGCTTCTCGCCGTAGCGGCCGAGGTTCTTCTGGACGAGCCCGCGGAACTGTCCGGACGCGGTCATCTCGACGACGAGCACCTCGTCGACGCTCTCGACGAACGCCTCGACCTGCTCGGTCGGGAACGGGAGCATGTCGGAGACGCCGTACGACTTCACGGAGATGCCGGCGTCGTTGAGGCGGCCGACGGCCTCCTCGACGGTACCCTGCTGGCTACCGAAGGTGAGGATGCCGTACTGGGCGTCCTCGGGGCCGGCGTACGAGCCGGTGTCGACGGTGTCGAGGTCGGCGCGGATCGCGTCGAGCTTCTGCCCGCGGCGGTCGATCTGCGCGACGCGGTTGTCGGGCGACTCCGCGATGTGGCCGGTGGGGTCGTGCTCGTTACCGGTCGCGAGGAAGCGACCGCCCTTCTGACCGGGGATCGAGCGCGGCGAGACGCCGTCGTCGACGTCGTGTTGGAACCGGTGGAACTTCCCGTCGGCCGAGTGGGGTTCGTCCGCCAGCGCGTCCTCGCTCAGGGTCTTTCCGAGCGTCGGGTTCGGATCGCGGTCGAAGTGGCTCTTGGGGACGTTCATCAGCTCGCCGCCGAGCTTCTGGTCGTACAGCAGGATCGTCGGAATCTGGTACTCGTAGGCCAGCCGGAAGGCGAGCCGCGACTGCTCGTACGCCTCCTCGACGGTCCCGGGCGCGAGAACGACGCGCTGGGAGTCTCCCTGTGAGGTGTACAGGACGTGTTCGAGATCGGACTGCTCCGGCTTCGTCGGCATCCCGGTGGACGGGCCGGCCCGCATGGCCTCAACGAGCACGAGCGGCGTCTCCGTCATCTCGGCGAGGCCGAGCGGCTCGGACATCAGCGCGAAGCCGCCCCCGGAGGACCCGGACATGGCTTTGACGCCGGCGTGGGACGCGCCCACGGCGAGGGCCGCGGCCGCGATTTCGTCTTCGACCTGCTCAGAGATCCCGCCGAGCTCCGGCAGGTTCTGGGTCATGATGGTGAACACTTCGGTCCACGGCGTCATGGGGTACCCGGCGATGAACCGGCAGCCCTCGTCGATGGCGCCGTACGAGATCGCGTCCGACCCGGACATGAGCAGCTGCGTCTCCTCGTGCTCGCCGGTCGGGACCGACACGTCCGGCGCGTCGATGTCGTACTCCTCGCTGACCTGGTTGTACGCCGTCTCCAGGATCTCGAGGTTCGGATCGAGGATCTTCTCCGGCATCGCGTCGCGCATGAGGTCCTCGACGTGATCGAGTTCCATGCCGGTCAGCGCGCAGGTCGCGCCGACGCCGGCCGTGTTGCGCATGACTTCGCGACCCATGTCGCGGGCGAGCCCGCGGAGGTCGAGGGGGTAGACGTGCCAGTTGTTCTCCTCGACGCGCTCGTCGAAGTTCGGAATCTCAGAGGTGTCGAGGAGCCCTTCGTCGTACACGATGACGCCGCCCTCGCGGAGCTCGTCGAGGTTCTCCGAGAGCGGTTTGATCTCTTCGTTCCCGTATACGGCCTCCTCCTGCGGGTTGCGGGCGAACGAGTCGCCGAGCGCGAGCAGGAAGTTATAGCCGTCACCGCGGGACCGTACCGGGTCCGCAGACGCGCGAACCTCGGTGTAGGTGTGACCCCCGCGGATCCGCGACGGGTAGTGGCGATGCGTGAAGACGTTGAGCCCCGATCGCATCAAGGCCTTCGCGAAGTTCTGGCTGGTCGAAGCGATCCCGTCACCGGATCCCCCCGATATCCGCCAGATGAGTTCGTCGTCAGTCATAGTGGTATGTGAGCCCGTGAGGGCCTCGTGATTTGACGTTGTGTGGGTTACCTCTTAGGGCTTGCTATGGAATCGCAAGATACGATCGTGAAGAATTGGCCCGAAACGGTTCTCTCGGCCCTGCGAGCAGGAACAAAGCCTTTCGCGCCATTTTAACCGGCGCGCGACAGACACACCGTATGCTCACCTTCATCGGACTCGGACTCTACGACGAGCGGTCGATCAGCGTCGAGGGGCGGGAGGCGCTGCGGGCGGCCGATCGCGTCTTCGCGGAGTTCTACACCAGCCGGCTGGTCGGTGCGACCGTCGACGACTTGGAGGCGTATCACGACGTGGAGATCGAGGTTCGTCCTCGCGAGGGCGTCGAACAGGACCCGGGTGCGATCCTCGATGCGGCCGCCGAGGGCGACGCGGTGTTCTGCACCGCCGGCGACACGATGATATCCACGACCCACACGGACCTCCGACTCCGCGCCGAGGAGCGCGGGATCGACACCCGCGTGATCCACGGCGTGACTGCCCAGTCGGCGGCGTCGAGTCTCACCGGACTCCAGAACTACCGGTTCGGAAAAGCGACGACGCTCCCGTTCCCGTACGCCCACGGCGGCGACGACGTGCCCCAGAGCGTGATCGACACCGTCGAGGCGAACCGCGAGCGCGGGCTCCACACCGTCGTCTACCTCGACATCAAGGTCGGCACCGGGCCGACCGGTCCGGACCCAGACCACGAGGAGTACATGACCGCCGACGTCGCCGCCGCGCTGCTCGCGGAGGGATGGCGCGACGAACTCGCCGTCGTCATCGCCCGCGCCGGATCGCCGGACGCCGTCGTCGCGGCCGACCGCCTGAGCGCCCTCGCCGAACGCGATTTCGGCGACCCGCTCCATCTGCTCGTGATCCCCGGTGACCTCCACCACGTCGAGGCCGACGCGCTCGTCGGACTGGCCGGCGCGCCGACCGAACTCGTCGGGGAGTGAGCGGTCCGACCGCACGTTTGATATTCCCGTCTCGCGTCGTCACGGCGCATGGACGAACTCTCCGTCGAACGACTCATGTCGACCGATCTCCTCACTATCGGGCCGGACGCGTCGGCCGCAGAGGCGGCCCAGCGGATGCTCGACACGGGAACGAACTCGATCCTCGTCGTCGACGCGGACGGGCGGCTGTCGGGACTGATCACCGCGACCGACTTCGTCTCGCTCGTCCGCCACAACGACCCCGAAGACGAGACGTCGGTCGCGGCGTTCATGACGCGTGACGTCGTCACCGTCGGTCCCGATGACACCGTCGAGGAGCTCGCAGAGCCGACCGCACACGGTTACACGCACCTGCCGGTGACGACGGACGACGGCACCGTCGTCGGTATGGTGTCGACGACCGACCTCACGGCGTACGTCTCGGAGCGTCGCTAGGTCCCTGCCGACGGGCGGCCCCCCGCGGGCGAGGAAGCCGACACGCCGCTCGGGCGCTTCTCGGTCGGTCCGTCGGGTCCGGCGCCAAGACTCGCTGTTCGACCTACCGCCCCGACGCCGACATCTGCTCGTCGTACGTCGCGCCCGCCGCGATCAGGAACCCGATGATCGCGGTGACAAGTGCGACGCTCCCGATGGCGACGACCGCCACGGAGAACAGGTCGTTGGGGAGCACCTGCGCGGAGGTGAGGAGTGAGGTCGCCGTGACGAACCCTATCAACAGGAGGAGGCGTCCGAACCGTGCGGTGTCGAGGCCGCTCTCACTTGACATACGCCCTGATCTCGTTGATGACGCCGTCGTATCCATCCTCGCTGGCCTCCGCGCCGAGAGAGTGGATCGATTGACAGACCCACATCCCCGCGGTGAAGTTCAATAGCGCGACGAACGAGACCAGCCCGAGACGAGAATCCACGGTGAGGCCGATGGCGAACCCCAACGGGAGCGTCACCGACATGATGGCGTGGATCACGAGCGACCGCGTTCCGAAGTCTTCCAGTGCACTGAGTACCCCTGTCATACATGATCTACGGCCGCGGACGAGTAAATACGACCGGCCTGACGACGGACGGCGCGGGCGGCCCTGCCTCCCGGTCGATCAACGGACCGTCGGTCTGTCGGCGGGGTTGCGCGTTCCGGAAGAGTAATCAGAACTGGTAGCACACAACATGATATGGATCTGAACGACCGGACGCGCGTCAGCGATGTAATGTCGACGCCGCTAGAGACGATCGGAGCGGACGCCCCGCTCCGCGAGGCCGCACAGCGGATGGACGACGCCGGCATCAGCGCGCTCGTCGTCACCACCGGCGGCGGGTGTATCATCACGCAGAGCGACGTCGTCGGTGCGGTCGCGGCGGGGAGAGACACCACCGAGACGGTCGTCCGCGACGTGATGACCGAGGACGTAGAGACGGTGACGCCGGACCTCATGATGGAAGAGGTGGCGGCGATGATGACGATGTACGGCGTCAAACACCTGCCCGTCGTCGACGACGACTACGTCGGCATGGTGTCGTCGACGGACGTGGCGGCGCACCTCTCGTAGGGCTCTTGTAGGGCTCTCGTAAGGCTCTCGAGGGGCAAGCGGGAGGACGAATCGCCGCCGTTCGGCGCCCCGACGTCGCTCAAAAGAGAAGCAGCGGAACGCCGACCGCGATACCGACGGCGATCAACACGAGGTTCCAGACCAACACCGGCCGGACCAGCTCCCGAGCGATGCTCGCGGCGAACACCGTCTTGACGAGGATGCTCGCGGCCGTTCCGGCGACGACGCCGGCGACCGCGGTCTCCACCGATATCTGTCCGGTGCCCAGAAGCGACACCGCGGTCGTCGTCGCCGTTCCCGAGGAGACGAGTCCCGCGAGGAAGGCGGTGGCGACGAACCCGCCGGCGCCGAAGGTCCGCTCCGCCCCGGCGGAGACGAGCAGGACGAGGAGGAACAGCGCGCCGAAGGTCAGCGCGTTCCGGAGGCTGAACGGGGAGGTGAGATCCGCCTCCATCGTCGTGCGCCAGTCGCTGCGCCACACCGCGATGAGGACGCCCACGACGGTGATCGCACCGAGCGGCGCGCCGACGGTCAGGGCGGCCTCCGGCACGAAGACGGCCACGACCGCGGCGTTGCGGAACGCCATCGCCGCGTTCGCCAACAGGATCGAGCCGACGGCAATATTCCGCAGGTCGGCTTGGCCCTTCGCCCGCTTGGCCATCTCGGCGACGACTGCCGTCGAGTTCACGAGCCCGCCGAAAAATCCCGTGACTGCGTACCCGCGCCCCTGATACCGCTTCACGAGCACGTAGTTGACGAAGCCGATGCCGCTGACGGCGACGACGAGCGACCAGATGAGCCGCGGTTGGATCGCGTCCCACGGGTCGATGGTCTCCGCGGGCAACAGCGGAAAGATGACGAATGCGAGGATGGTGAACTCGGTCGCGCTTCGGACCTCCTCCCGGGAGAGCCCCCACGCGAACTGGTGGAGCTCCCGCTTCAACACGAGCAACAGCGAGGAGAGCATGGCCACGGTCACCGCCTCGATGAAGAACGACTCGGCGACGAGCACTCCGATTCCGTAGGTCACGAACATCGACACCGAGGTCGTCAGCGAGAGGCTGTCGACGTCCTCCTCGACGAAGCTCCGTACCGCGAGCAGCACCGCGCTGGTGACGATGAGGACGCCGCCGACGATCAGCAGCCCGTCGTTCTCGAGCAGCGAGAAGACGGCGGCCGACAGCCCGATCAGCGCGAACGTCCGGATCCCGGCCGACTTGTGAGACCACTCGCGTTCGAGCCCGAGGAACATTCCGAGCGCGGTCGCCAACACGAGCTTCGCGACGGTCGTCTCGACGAAAGCGAGCGGATCGGGCCCGATCACCATCGTCTCTCACCCCAGCAGGGGCTCGGAGACCGCGACCGCTCCGACTGGCTCGCCGCGTGCATACCTCGACCATGCGCCGCAAGAATGCCTATATGTTGTCATTCCGAGACCGGTTCGCGCGCGGACCGGTCAGCGGTTCGTCGGCTCTCTCGGGAGGTCCAGCGACTCGGTCAGGTCGTGTTCCTCGCCGGTGAGTAGGTAGAGCACGTCTTCGAGGATGACGACGAGTTCGGGAAGCTCCCGCACGACGAGGAACGTGATCCCGATCAGCGCGACCACCGCGAGCAGTTGGCTCATGATCCGGTCGGAGATCAGAAACGAGACGCGGTACGGGTCGGTCGCGCCGAACATCGCCAACACGAGGTCCGGCTGCCAGTGCATGTACTGGTTGCCGGCGACCACCGAGATGAACGCGGTCCGGAAGATGTTGAGAACGTAGATGAGCGGAATCGCCACCGCGAGCCCGCGGACCTTCCGAACGAGCGGCGCCTGCACCGCGCTGACGAGTCCGCCGAAGATCGCCATGCTTCCGAGCCCCGTACACGCCAGCACGATGTGGATCCGGACCGTGTGGCCGTCGGACGTGATCCACTCGTAGGCCGCGTTGTACCCCTCGTTGCTCGTCACTCGCTCGGGGGCGTACCCGAGGAGGTCGATCAGCATTCCGGTGTGGGTCGCGACGACCTCGATGAGGACTTGCCGCGGCTCCGGGATCGCAACGCCGGCCAGCGTCAACGCTGGAATCGTCTCGAACGGGAGGTAGATGAACAGCATGATCGCGATCGCCCGGGTGAGCGTGAACAGCGATCTTCGGCCGTCGTACAGGAGGTAACCGGCGTACAGACACGCCGGGACGCCGACGAGCGCGAGGATCGACTCGACGTAGCTCTGGTGTTCGAACGCGAAGTACGGTACCATCGTCAGCCAGAACAGCCCGAACAGCCCCCACGTCCCCGCCGCGAGCGAGCGCCCGGCCGCCAGCCCGCGGCCGTCGAGCACCCACGCGACTGCAAAGAGGATCGCAATAACCCAAGCGAACGTGAACGTGTCGGGGAGCGCACTGAGGATCGCCGGCACGCCGGAACCGAACATATTCAAATCGTCGGGCATCGCCGGATAAAGCCCTTGTCGTTCCCAACGATCCGTCGGGGAGATCGGCCGCTAGCCGGCTGAGCGGGACGACCGAAAACCGGCAGAATCCGACGGCTTACCGCTCTTCGCTGTCGAGCACGCGAATCTGGTCGCCGCGAACGGTGACCGGGATGGGAACGGTCGCCTCGTACAGTTCGACGGTGACCTGGTCTTTCCCCTCGTCGATCCGCTGGACGCGAGCCTTCTCGCCTTTGAACGGACCGGCGATGAGCTCGACGATGTCGCCCTCGCCGATCCCCTCGACGTCCGGGGTGGGCGAGAGGAAGTGCTCGACCTCGGAGAAGGGACTCTCGGCGGGGCCGTCAGCGCCTTGAATGACGCCGCGGGCGTGCGGGATCTCGTCCATGATCCGAGCGAACACGGTGCCGTCGGTGGCCTCGACCATCACGTAGCTCGTCAGCTGGTCCGGCGCGATGACCGCCAGAATCTCGGGCATCTCCTTTTCGGCGAGCATATCGGCGACGGTGCGCTCCTGACGCGCGGTCGTCTTCACCGAGAAGATCGGCATTACGCGCCGACCCCCGGCAAGAGACTCATGATCGCGAAGATCAGGAAGCCGATGAAGCCGACGAGAATAATGCCGGCGCCGGCGATTTTCGAGACCTGGAGGAACTCGTCGGTGCTCGGCGTGCTCGCCAGCTTCAGCACGCGAATGTAGCTGTTGAGATCGTACGGAACGTCCATGTTACGACCGAGTTCGAGACGAGACGGTTTTTACCTTTTGATGCGCCGCGTCGGGGTCGATCGGAAGTCGTCGCCGGTCACTCCACGTAGTCGATGTCCTCGACTTCGTCGGCGGCGCCCTCCGGCGTCTCGCCGTTGCGGCCGTATATCTGCGGCGACTCGACGCCCGTCACCACGATCATCGTCCGCATCTCGCCTTCGAGGTCCTCGTCGACGGAGGTGCCCCAGATGATCCGCGCGTCGGGGTCGATCCGGTCGTAGATCTCCTCGACGACGCCCTCGGCCTCCTCGATGGACATGTCGGTGCCGCCCGTGACGTTGACCAGCGCGGAGTTCGCTCCGGAGATGTCCACGTCGAGGAGCGGCGACCGCAGCGCGGACTTCACCGAGTCCTGCGCTTTCGAGTCGGAGTCGGACTCGCCGAGCCCGATCATCGCGACGCCACCTTTCTCCATGACCGTGCGAACGTCGGCGAAGTCGAGGTTGACCAGCCCGGGCATCGTGATGAGTTCGGTGATACCCTTCACCGAGCGCATGAGGACCTCGTCGGACACCTTGAACGCCTGCCGGACGGGGAGCTTCCCGACGGCGTCGAGGAGACGGTCGTTGGGGACGACGATGACCGTGTCGCTCACGTCGCGGAGTCGTTCGAGGCCGGCCTCGGCGTTCGTCCGACGCACCTCTCCCTCGGCCGTGAACGGCGTCGTGACGATGGCGATGGTGAGCGCACCGGACTCGCGAGCCGCCTTGGCGACGACGGGCGCCGAGCCGGTTCCCGTCCCTCCGCCCAGCCCGGCGGTGACGAACACCATGTCGGAGCCGTCGATGGCGTCCTGAATCTCCTCTTGGGACTCGATGGCGGCCTCCTCGCCGACCTGCGGGAGCGAGCCGGCGCCCCGCCCCTGGGTCTTCTGCTGGCCCATGAGGATCTTCGTGTCGGCCTCGATGTTGACGAGGTGCTGGACGTCCGTGTTGGCGGCGACCAGCTTCGCGCCGTGGATGCCCTCGACGGTCATCCGGTTGACGGTGTTGCCGCCGGCGCCGCCGCAGCCGACCACCGTGATGTTCGTCTGGAGGTCTTGGAGGACGTCCTGCAGCTCGTCGTCGGTCATCGTCCCGGTCTGTGGAGGGGCCCCGGCTTGGCCGCCGGCCGCGTCGTCGCCGGCCGACCCGGCGTCGTCCGCCGGGGCTCCCTCGGCTTCGTCGATGGCGTCCTCTACGATAGAGTCCATTATGTGGTGTGGTTGCGACCCGGACGTATTTATTCTTGCCCGATCGTCTGACGCTGGTCAGACAGCCAATTCGGGTTGCACGCGCCGGGATCGGACCCGATCACGGATCGTCGCTGATCGGGAACCGATCTGTCTGCGTCCGAGACACGTCTGCCGGCGCGACCGTCTCCCCGTCGACCTCGACGGAGTCACCGCCTGCGAGCCGCCCGAACGCCGGCCCCTCGGGGATCCCTCGCTCGGCCGCCAGCGTCGGGTCGAAGGCGGTCTCTTTGGCGACGACGGCCCTGTCGCGCACCTCCACCGCGTCGTACCCGCGCTCAAGCACGTCCGCGAGGTCGTCTACGAGGTCGGCGTACGTCGGCGCGGCCGCGTCGGTCGCGAACGCCGCCCGATCCGCCGCACGGGTACCGGCCTGTTCGGTGTCGAACGCGACCGCGTTCGCCTCGACGGCCGCGCGGGCCGCCTCCGGATCGACGCCCTGCGCCCGCGACAACAGGGCCGCCGGCAGCTCTCGGACCCGGATCGCGTCCTCGCCCGATCCGGTCGGTGACACGACCCCGAACCGAAGCCCCTCCTCGACGGTCGCCAGGTCCTGCTCCAGCCGCTCGACCAGCGCGAGCGGCCGATCGCCGACCGCTCGAATCCACGTCTCGCTCACGACCCGGTGGCCGAGCTCCTCGACGGTCGCCGCGAGGGTGGGTTCGTCTCCCTCGATCACGGCGAAGTCGGCTCGGCTCCGCGCGAACGCCTGTTCGATGACCTCGGCATTCGCGTCGGGCGAACCCATCTCTGCGAGCGCCCAGTCGGCTCCGACGTGGCCGACCGCCCACTCGGTCTCGCGGACGATCCGGGTGAACCGCGGGGCGTAGTGTCCGCCGCCGAAGCCGACGACGTGGCGGGGGTTCGCGTCCGGGGCGTTCGGGACGTCCGTCGCGTCCGTCGCGTCGGTCGCGTCCGTCGCTTTCGGGACGTCCGGCGCGTGCGCGGTGCCGTCGGCACCGTGCCAGTCCGCGCCCGTTCCCTCCAGATCGAGCACCGCTCGGGCGACCGCTCGGGCGGCGTCGGCGTCCGTCCACTGCGGCTCGTCGGAGCCGAGCTCGACGAACAGGGAGGGGACGGAAGTGTTCGTCGGCCCGTGATGGGTGCATTCGATGCCGACTTCGTACCCCTCGGGCGCGTGGGTCGCCAGCGCGTCGACGACCCGCTTTTCGGCGCCGGGCGCGGCCCGTGCGAGCGTCTGCGCCTCCCCGCCGTACGTCGCCGGGCCGAAGTTCCCGGTGACGTGGGCGGTCAACAGTCGTCCGGTCTCGCCGGCGTGGCGGGAGACGAACGCGAGAAACGCGGGCTCGGCGTCGGTCGAGGGCCCCGTTCCCTCGTCCGGTCCGGTGAACGCGGCGGCCGGATCGTCGAGGTCGATGTGGAGGTCGTCGAACTCGCGAAGCTCGAAGCCGTCCGTCCGGTAGTACGTCCCGCCGCCGTCGGCGTCGGGGCGGGACTCGTCCTCGTGGGCGGTCCAGTCGCCGATCTCCAGGAGCCGGTCGCCGATGTGTACCGAAGCGCTGTCGGCCCGGCTGACGACGATCGCTATCACGCGTTCCCGGTCGGTGCGGGCGGCCGAATACCCGTCGGTTTTCGGGCGGCGGACCGGGAGAGGGAGGCGGACCGGGAGAGGGAGGTGGACCGGAAGGGGGAGGCGAACCGGGCGTCGACTACGGGAGGAGAAGGACGATGAAGAGCCCGTACCCGACGACGAGAACGCCGCCGTCGAGCCGCGAGAGGCGGTCGCCGCGGTACATCATCGCGACGAGCACGAACGTGAACGCGACGAGCGCGGGAAACTCGAAGCCGCGAACGCCTGGACTCACTCTGATAGGGGTGATGACCGCGACGATGCCGATGACGCCGAGGATGTTGTAGATGTTCGAGCCCACGACGTTCCCGATACTGAAGTCGGTCTCGCCGCGGACGGCGGCGACGACGCTGGCGGCCAGTTCCGGCAGCGACGTGCCGAGCGCCAGCACCGTGAGCCCGATGAAGATGTCCGAGAAGCCGGCAGCCGCGAGCAGCGACTCGCCGCCGTTGACGAGCCAGCGCGAGCCGAGCACGAGCGCGGCGATGCCGCCGACGACCGCGCCCGCGTCGCGAGGTCTCGCTTCCGGCATCGTCTCGCGCTGGGCGTCGGTGATCCCGGACTGGGTCCGGCGGACCCGGCGCATGATCGCGATCGTGAACGCCACGAGCGTCCCGAGCAGCACGAGCCCCTCGACGAGCCCGATCACGCCGTTCCAGCCGAGCCCGACGAGCAGCAGCGCCGCGAGAATCATGAACGGGACGTGTTGTTTGAGCACGGTATCGGAGATGTCGAGCGGCCGGATCAGCGCGGCGACGCCGAGCACCAGCCCGATGTTCGCGATGTTCGAGCCGACGATGGCGCCGAGTCCGATGTCCGTCGACACCGTGACCGCGCCCACGACCGAGACGAACAGCTCCGGGGCGGTCGTCGCGAAGGCGACGACGGTGACGCCGACCGTCGACGCCTTCAAACCGACCGCGAGCGCGAGGTCGCTGGCGCCCTGTACGAGGAGCTCGGCACCCACGTAGAGGAGGGCCGCGCCTCCGGCGAGCAGCAGGAGTTCGGTCAGCGGCGACCCGAGTAGCACGGCTCTCGATTGACGGCGGCGTTTTAAAAAGCGTCGTGGTTCCGATCGGAATTGGCTCCGCGTCGCGCGATTCAGACCCGAGTCGCCCGGAATTCACCGTGTTTCATCCCGAGGACGAACGCGATGGCGCCGAAGACGAGCATCGACGGCACGACCATCATCAGCGTCGTCTGTAAGGTCATCATTCCGCCGCCGATCAGACCGCCGGCGCCGATACCGACGAGCAACACGAGCAGTCCGGCCGCGACTGGGAGGTTGAACTCCATACGCGCGGTACGGTCCGATCGAACCTAAGGGTTCGGCCGGCGGCAGTCCCCGGAGGTGACCGAGCGGTCCGCCGATCACTCAGGCCTCGATGATCCCGTCCTCGCCGCCCTCACTGCTGTCTCCGCCGTCACCGCTTCCGCCGTCGGGAACACGCAGATCGCCGTCGAGCGAAACGACCGCACGGCCGCCGATGGCCACGGAGTCGTCATCGGCCCCGGTCTCGCCGCCGACCCGGACTCTGACGTGTCCCGGTCTGTCCACGTAATGTCCCTGCTCGAACCGCATCGTCTCGGGGAGATCACCGTCGAATGCGCCGACTGCGCGGAGATACCCGCCGACCGCGCCGCTCGCGGTCCCCGTCACGGGGTCCTCGGCGACGCCGACCGCAGGGGCGAACGCCCGGCCGTGGAGCGTCGACTCGGCGTCGAGGGTGTCGAAGGTGAACGCGTAGATACCCGCGACCCCGTACGCCTCGGAGATGGCCTCGACCGCGGCCATGTCCGGCTCCGCTTCCCCAAGCCGTTCGAGGAAGTTCACGGGAACGACGAGCCACGGGAGCCCCGTGGAGGCGACGGCGACGGGGAGGTCTGCGCCGATGTCGCGGAGGGCGGCCGGATCGATCCCGAGCGCGTCGCCGAGGCGATCGGCGTCGAGGGGCGGGCGGTCCTCGGGTCCGTCGCTCACCGCGTCCACTGCAGCCGCCGCGTCCACCGTATCGACCGTCGGCGGGCGCTGTCGCATCCAGACGGTCCCGTCGCCGTCGTCGTCGACGGTGATCGACAACTCGCCGACGTTCGTTCGAAGGGTCCGATCGCCGGCGTCGATCGCGTCCTCCTCGTGCAGGGCGGCGTAGGTCGCGATCGTCGCGTGTCCACAGAGGTCGACCTCGGTCGTCGGAGTGAAATACCGGATCCGCTCGTCGGCGCCGTCTCCGGCCGATTCGGCGTCGAACACGAACGCGGTCTCCGAGGCGCCCAACTCCGCGGCGATCCGTCGCATCTGACCGTCGCTCAGCCCGGTCGCGTCCGGGACGACGCCGGCGACGTTGCCGGCCAGCGGTTCGTCCGTGAAGGCGTCGACGAGAAGGGTCCGTCGGGTTTCCATGCCGTCCACTGTCCGCCCGGCCTCAAAAGCGTCCCGAGGGGGAGCCAGTGCGACCGGTGCATCGTCGTCGTACTGTCGTCGTCGTCGTTGTCGTGCCGCCGTCGTCGCCGTACTGCCGTCGTCGTCGTACCGCCGTCGTCGTCGGTGCCACCGGTTCCGTCGGTGCAGTCGAGGTCGGACCGATGTCAACTCTTTTGCCCTCCACGCTGGATGTACCCGTATGGGCCTCTTCGACCGGCTGCGAGGGAACGACACTCCGCGGGTGGCGTTCATCGGGATCGACGGTCTTCCCCACAGTCTCGTCGCCGACAACCCGGACACGTTTCCGACGCTGTCGGCGATCGCTGACGCCGGCGACGGCGGACGGATAGACAGCATCGTTCCGCCCGAGTCGAGCGCGTGCTGGCCGGTGCTGACGAGTGGCGTTAATCCGGGCGAGACCGGCGTGTACGGCTTTCAGGACCGCGAGATCGGTTCGTACGACACGTACGTTCCGATGGGGCGCGACGTCCAGGCGACGCGGGTGTGGGAGCGCGCCACCGAGGCGAAGCTCGACGCGACCGTGATGAACGTTCCCGTCACGTTCCCGCCGCAGCGGACCATCCAGCGCATGGTGTCCGGTTACCTCTCGCCCGACGTCGACAAGGCCGCACATCCCGAGGAGCTCCGCCAGTACCTCACCGAGAGCGACTACACGCTGTCGGTCAACGCCAAACTCGGCCACAAGGCGGACAAGACGGAGTTCATCGAACACGCCCGAGAAACGCTCGACGCCCGGGCGGCCGCGTTCTCGCGGTACGTCGCGCGCGACGACTGGGACCTCTTCGTCGGCGTCTTCACCGCGCCCGACCGCATCAACCACTTCCTGTGGGGCGACTACGAAGAACAGGGGACGTACCGCGAGGACATGCTCTCGTTCCACGCCGCGCTCGACGCGCACATCGGTGCCATCCGCGACGCGCTCCCCGACGACGTCACGCTCGTCGTCGGCTCCACTC
This sequence comes from Halorubrum aidingense JCM 13560, assembly GCF_000336995.1. Lineage (GTDB taxonomy): Archaea > Halobacteriota > Halobacteria > Halobacteriales > Haloferacaceae > Halorubrum > Halorubrum aidingense. The sequence goes on from NZ_AOJI01000014.1 coordinate 64,017, forward strand.
ACGGGTTCGCTCGACTCCGCTACGACGTCTACTGCAACGAGTGGCTCGAATCGGAGGGGTGGCTCTCGTACGAGGACGACGACCACGGTGCCCTGGCCGACATCGACGACGACACGCGGGCGTACTCGCTCGTTCCGGGACGGTTCTACCTGAACGTGGAGGGCCGCGAGCCCGACGGCGTCGTTCCCGAGTCCGAGTACGAGACCGTCCGCGCCGAGCTACACGAGGCGCTCGAAGCGTGGGAGGGGCCGGACGGGAAGCCGGTCGCGAAGCGCGTGGTCGAGCGCGAGACGGTGTTCCGCGGCGATCACGACGAGATCGCACCCGACCTCGTCGTCATCCCGAACGAGGGGTTCGACCTCAAGTCGGGGTTCCGCCCCCACGACGAGATTTTCGACCCGAACGGTCCGCGAACAGGGATGCACACGTTCGAGGACGCCGCGCTGTTCGTCGACCATCCCGACGCGAACGTCGAAGACGCCGACCTCCTCGACGTCGCGCCCACCATCCTGCGGCTCCTCGACGTCGAGTACGGGCGCACCGACCTCGACGGAGCGAGCCTCATCTAACGACTCGCCGCCGACTCGCCGCCGACTCGCCGCCGACTCGCCGACGGCTCTTCGGGATCGTCCGCCGGCAGGCCGCCGGTCTCGTCGCAATTCTCCACCGCAGACGGATTGAAGTGCGTGCTCCCGTAGCTACTCGCATGAAACGCACGCCGGACGGGTCCCCCGTCGGCGTCGACGACCCGTACGCGGTCGCCGGCGTCTGCGACCACCTCACCGACGACGGTCGGTGTCGGTTCGCGCTGACGCGCTCGGGCGACGACCCCGCGTTCACAGCGGACCGGCGAGCCGACGGGTACGCGTGTCACGTCGGCGCCGACGGCGCGTGGCGCGCCTGCCCGCAGTACCGATCGACGACCGACCGCCGGGCGTGTCGCCGGTGCGGACTCGACGAGGTCCGGCTGGCACACGAGTCCGAGCGGCCGCTGGTGGAGGAACACCACCTCTCGTACGGTAGTCGTGACACCGGTGACGCCGACGACGCCGGCCGCCTCGGCGACGCCGACCGCATCGGCGACGCCGACGACGCCACCGACGCCGGCCCGCACGAGATCACCGTCGCACTGTGTCGCTGGTGTCACGCGAAGGTCCACAACTCGGTCGCCCGGATCGACGACGACGCGAGTCCCGACCCCGAGGCGATCGCTGAACGGGAATCGCGACGGAGCAAAGAGCAGTCCGAATCCGCCTTCGAGACGGCACGCGAGCGCTACGGGGACAATACATCGGAGTGAGACCCCCTTTCTGAGCGCGTACCGGTTCGTCGAGAGGACAGTTCGTCGTCGGGAAGGCGGTCCGTCGTCGGGAAGACGCTCCGTCGCCGCGTCAGCGGTCGACGAGGTCAGGCGTCGGGTTTCGGGCGGATGAGGTCCGCCAGCGAGACGAGGATCCCGAGGAACCACCCGAGCGGCACGGAGATCCCCACCCACATCAGGAGGTAGCCGAGTCCGGTGAGCCCCCACTGCTCGCCGAACGTCTCCAGGTCGAACGCGCCGCGAAGGGTCTCGTTGACCCCGCCGACCGCAAGGAACGTATCGAGGATCCAGCGAGCGAGGTCGTAGCTCGGCGGGAGGATGATCTCGCCGATTTCCGGCGTGAGAACGGCGGCGACCACCGGCGGCAGAAAGATGGCGGTCATCGCGAACGGGTACGCGAACAGGACGCTGACGAACCGCCCGCCGACCTTCGAGAACCCGGCTGCGAGCCCCGCGGAGGCGATGGCGACCACGCTGGCGAGGCCGATACCGAGCATGACGTCCGTCGGGAGTTGGAAGTGCGCGACGACCGTGAGCGACCCCCAGACGACGGTGGCGACCAGCACGGCGCCGAGGACGCCGAAGCGAGCGACCGCGGAGTCGAGTTTCGCTGCGTAGAACCGCGTAGCGAACCCGACGAGCAGGAGCGGGTACGCGATCGCGACGAGCGGCGCACCGAGCACCGCCCAGAGGTAGTAGCCGACCGTCTGGACCCCCGTTTCGGGTTTCCACTTGCCTAACACCGCGCTCGGATCGAGCTGTCTGGGGAAGACGACCTCCATCCACGTCTCGTGGAGACGGACGACGTCAAGGAGGAGCGCTTCCACCAGCCCGGTTTGTCCTCGGCGTTCCATTTGGCTCACGTCGCGGCCGACGTGACGTGAACTTTGTGCCTTCGGCCGGTCGTTCCGTGCACCCACGAAGCGGCGTCGTATTTCCCACGAAGCGGCGTCGTATTTCCGAGGACCACGCGCAGCGCGCAGCGCGCACGACGGGGCAGACACCTGATTATCAGGGGAGATCAGTTGGCCCGACACGTTTAACCCTCCCAGTCGGTCTACCTCAACCATGCACAGACGTGAACTGCTCGCGGCGGTCGCCGCAGGAACGTCCGTCGCCGTCGCCGGGTGCGCCGGCGCCGAGGACGGGAGCTACGAGTTCGACGCGGAACCGGCGCGGATTCCGGCCGACGCCGCGTCGGAGGCCGGGTACGAGGGCGAGGAGCCCGAGGCGTTCACCCTCGAACAGGAGTTCGACGTCGCGGGCGTGAACGCCCAGGTATCGGCGACGACGTGGGTGGCGGGGTACGAGAACCGCGAGAACGGCTCCGCGCTCTTCGTCGCGAGTACGCCGGACGCGTCCGCGGGCGGCCAGTCGGTCAACCCGCTCGTTCGGGCGGACGACGTGGAGCTGATCCGCCGGCTCTTAGAGCAGGTCGAAAACCAAGGCGTCGGTGGCGACGGCACCGAGATCGACGCGGACGACATCGAGTCCCGCGGATCGGAGACGCGGACCATCCTCGGTGAAGAGACCGAGGTGTCGGTGCTCGAGACGACGATCGACGCCGAGATCGGCGGAGAGTCCGGAGACGGCGAAACGGTCGAAGATGTGCCCGTGTACCTGTACCTCGCAACGATTCAGCACGGCGACGACGTAATCGCCCTCGTCGGCGTCCACCCCGTCTCGGTCGACGCCCGCGACGACGTGCTCTCCCTGATGGAACAGGTCGAGCACTAACGCCGGAGTCGCCTTTTGAGGTCGGTATTTTGATCTCTGTCAGATAACATATAATACGCCTCGTTAACTCCCGAATCGGCCGTCGAGTCAGCGGGTTCGTTTCCGTGTCGAGAAGCTTTTACTTTCGTAACCCATTTATAACCGATCACCCCGAGTTGGAGTATCCCGTAACGCGAGAACTCGGTCACGTGGAACGGTTTGCGGTCTCACCTCGGTATCCGTGGCCGTCGTAGCTATGGCTCTCGCAATTGCGGCCGCTCACAATGATTCGGATAGGATTAGGCTCCGCTCGACCGGCGATGGTTCTTTTGTTTGGTTTTCTCATTCTCTTTGCAACTGGTATTGGGTTTGATCTTGTTTCAGCAGAGACTGATACTGATGGACCATACTTTTTGAATCAGACAGGTGAATCAGAGAATATCCAGCCGGGTGAGAGAAATTACAATATATCTGGTATTAGGATTCAAGCCAGCGGTAATAATGACGTAGATGATAATATAACAGTGTATGTTGACCTTTCTGACTTAGAACAAAATAACATTTCAGCATCTTCTGCAGAAATTACATCTACTTCGATGACAAACGGTGCTGTTACTCAAATATCTACAGATAATAGCACGAATGGGCCCGTTTTTCAAGTAAACATACATCAAAACAATACCTCAGAAGATATCTTGGTAAACAGAATTGAGTTCCAAGGTATTGATACAAATGGTGCAAAGGCACCTTCTACAGCACAGTATCGCATTGGTGCTGTAAATACAGATTCTGAATACAAGTATAGTCAAATAAAAAAGCACGACAATATTCTTGAATCAGATCCGCTCAAGATAATTGGAGCTACGATCGAGGTACCACACCAGGCAACAGGTTCTAGCCAACTCTCATCGGATCTGCCATCCAGACCTGCTGTTGGAATTAATAATTTCACATCAAATGTAAACTCGACTATTGTAATCACTAGAGGAGATGAAGATCCAATTATTGTCGGTGTTGAGTCATATGTGTCAAATCCTCCTCGGGAAATCGCTATGAAAACTGAAATTCTTGGTGGTGAAATTGACGTCTACGTTGTTCCTACAGAGAGAATCCAAGAAAATAGATTAGATAGTGGTGATTCGGTCCCAGAGTCTGTATATAATTCTACAATTGCGAATGATGAGGCACATATATTACAGAGTTCAATTAATTTTGAGAATTTAGAGTACAACTCTAGCGTCTCTGAGGATATCACCGTCAGTAGTGCAAAACTCCAAGATAGACAAGATGATAGTACACCATTCGTAATCTCTTTACATCCGGTCACAACCTCTGGCCAGATCGTTTTTAATAATTCAATCGGCCATTCAAAAGTTCTAACAGGAGAAAATGACAATATTACTATAAACCTTGGAGAAAACATCGATCAACAGACATCCATTTGGCAGAGTAATCGATTTGTAGCTACGACACGGCTAGCTGAGGGAGAAAATAATGGTGAGACCGTTAGTCTGAATTCTACATCTCTACTCCCTAATGTAGATTTAGAAAAGAAGTTTATCAGAAATGGCGTATCTGATCAAGGATATGTTATAATAAACGAAGAAAGTTCTACTCTAAACACACCTAACAAAAATGCAACTACTTTTGACCCTGCTGAGTTTGATAAGCGTGTCTACTCTGGAGAAGAAATTGTTTTTGAAACAGATGATACAGAACGTGATTTTATAGAGTTGCACAAAGCCAAGAACAATCAATCGATCGTCTCTGCTGTGGGTCATCCTACTGACGGTGGTAATCTGACTTATTTTAATACTACAAAAATGACCGGTGGATCCTACTTTCTATCAAATGGAACTTCTCCATTATCTCCCGGATTTGAGATCTATGGTGCTGATGATAAAAACATAAGAATAAGATCAGAATCTTCGTCAGCAATTGGTGGTGTGTCTGATTTCCGACTATCTCAGAACATTCGTCAATCCACTCTTGTTCTCTCAAATCCAGAAAACCAATCAACGGCGGCAACGATCACACTCGAAACGACGAGCGACGGCACAGTCCCGATCGGGTTCAACACGTATGCGGCCGGGAACTCGTCACTCGGCGCTGACCTCGTGACGACCGGGCCGAACGCGACGGTCGCGTCGGTCGAGACGTCGACGCCGGGCGGGACCTTGCCGCCGGAGACGTACGACCTTGCCGTTCGATCCACACACGGGACCGTCACGACTGCGGACAACGCGACGGTCACCTTCGAGGGGCGCTCGACGGACGACGTGAGCGCGTACACGACCACCGCGCTCGACCCCGATGCCCTCGGAACCGCGGCCGAGGTTCGCACCGCCATCGACGGTGGGACCCTCTCGCCGTCGACGACCGTGACCGACGAGCAGACGGTCGTCTACGCGGTCAACGCATCCGGGCTCTCGGGGTTGCCGACCGCGCGAGACGCCGCGCTCGACACGGGCACCGACCTCGGCCGCTTCGACGGACTCGCGTTCGGGGTCCGGCCGAACGCGACGACGACCGACGAAGCCACGGCGTCCGAACTCGACGCCGAGACCGACGACAGTACCGTCGGATCGGTCCCTGACAACGCGACGGTGCACATGGACGAGACGGGACTGTACCTCGTCGCCACCGGTGCCGACGCGCTCGCGACCGACGAGCCGCCCGCAGACGGCGACGCGTACACGGCCACGTTCCGCGTGGACGACGATCGACTACAGCGGGCCGCCGAGTCCGGAACGGATCACGCCGTCACCACCGACCTCACGTACGTCGAGCCCGACGCCGAGCGCGATCTGACCGAGGACGATTCTGCGGGGGGCGTCGGTGACGGCGCTCCGTCTGGCGGTGGTGGCGGTGGTGGCGGTGGTGGCGGCGGGAGTGCGGCCGGAGGCGCGAGCGGTGGAACCGGAGGTGGCGGCGCGACGGCCGGCGAGAGCGGGGCCGTCGGAGGCGATGAGGAGGCGCCCGAAGACCCGAATAACGACACCGGCGACGGGGAGCCGAAGACCGCGGTGACCGATGGTACGGCCGGTATCGATGGACGGCACGTCGCGGCGGGAGCGAGGGGTTTCGACGTCGTGCCGCTCGACGCGGACGCCGGCGCGGCGGTCGCCGGTCGACCCGCAGGCGTCAGCGCCGTCGCGGACCTCCGCGCCCCGTACCGAGACCATCCGAACGCGGTGTTGAACGGAACCGCGTCCGAGTGGTCCACCGAATCGAGCTCGACGGGCGGAGCCGACGAATCCGCCGACACCGACGCCGACGCCGACATCGACACCGACGCCGGTGGAGACTCTGAAACGCCCGATTACGAGAACGCGCCGATCCGCTCGACCGCCTACGACGTGCCCGGATTCGGCCCCGTCGCGACGCTGCTGGCGATCGCGATGGCGAGCCTGCTCGCGCGTCGTCGGCCCTAGCCGTCGTCGCGCGATCTGCTCCGGCGGTATCCTTTTCCTAGGCCGTCTCCTTCGGGTGCGTATGAGCGCCACAATCAACCCGCCGCGGGAGCGAGCCTGCGAGCTGTGCGGCCGGCAAGAAGGGTGGGACGACGACGGCTGCGGCTGGCGGATCGTCGGCGACCCCGGCAACGCCTACTGCATCCACGAGTGGGACATCAACGGCTCGTACAACCCAGTGAGCGAGTGATTCGTCGGGACGGTCGTGGGGGGTTCGCGTCGACGGTCCACTCGCGATCGCCCGTGGCCGATCGTGACAACGGTTATAAAAATCCCAACCCGAATCCCGATACATATCACGTTCTAGTCTAGTCGAAGATATTCAATCGAGTGGCGTCTCTCGCTCGGGTATCTGTGCTTGTGTTGGATACTTCGATAGATCTGTTTTGAATTCTGAAATGCTTGTGATCGGACGGTCACCGATGGATGGGGTACACACCCCTGATGAATAATTACCTTATATTCCCTAATGTGTGTACGATTGATCCTACCCGTATCAGGGTTATACCTTTAACTGATCATCTGCAGGTACGGGTATGACCAAGCCACGTAGTGACACCCGGGGGGCGGACGAGGCGGACCCCGCGGGCCGCGGTGAGGGGCTGGCGGCGGTAACCGACGAGCGATCGAACTGCGGGATCGGCGGCATCGTCGACCTCGACGGCGACCCGACGCACGACACGGTGACTGACGCCGTGCGACTGCTCGAGAACCTCGAACACCGAGGCACGACCGGTGCCGAAGAGAACACCGGCGACGGTGCCGGGATCATGGTCGCGCGTCCGGACGAGTTCTTCCGCGAGGTCGTCGACGCCGACCTCCCCGAGGAGTACGCCGTCGGCTCGGTGTTCATGCCGACCGAACCGAGCGTCCAAGCGGAGATCCACGACGTCATCGCCGAGGTGTTCTCGGTGTACGGACTGGAGGTGCTCGCCTGGCGCTCCGTCCCGACCGACAACGCCGATCTCGGCGAGACCGCGCTCGATTCGGAGCCCGAGGTCGCGCAGTTGTTCGCGGCGCCCGTCGAGGGCGCCGGACTCGCCGAGCGGTTCACCAGCGCCGAGACGCGACCGGACGACGTCGACCCCGAGATACTCGGCTTCGACCGCGCGCTGTACGCCGCCCGCCGCGAGATCGAGAACACGACCGCCGACGTCGACGGCGCGGGCCGGTTTTACGTCTGTTCGCTCGACCGCCAGCGCGTCGTGTACAAGGGGCTGTTGAAGGGCTCGCAGCTCGGCGAGTACTACCCGGACCTCACCGACGAACGGTTCGCGAGCCACGTCGCCTTGGTCCACGCGCGGTTCTCGACGAACACGCTCGGCGCGTGGCACCTCGCGCACCCGTACCGTAACATCGTCCACAACGGCGAGTTCAACACGATCCGCGGCAACGTCAACTGGATGCGGGCACGCAAGAACGATCTGGAGCACCCGGCGTTCGGCGCGGAGCTCGACACGATCAAGCCGGTGATCGACGACCCGAACCAGTCGGACACCGCGAGCGTCGACAACGCCGTCGAGCTGCTCTTGCAGACGGGCCGAGACCTCTCGCATATCCTCCGCATGCTGATCCCCGAGGCGTTCCGCAACGACGACCTCATGGACCAGGCCCGCGCGGACTTCTACGACTACCACGCCTCACTCGTGGAGCCGTGGGACGGTCCCGCGCTCGTCATCGGGTTCGACGGCGACCGCGTCGCCGGCGTCCTTGACCGCAACGGGCTCCGACCGTGTCGCTACGAGGTGACCGACGACAACCGCCTCGTCGTCGGCAGCGAGGTCGGCGCCCTGCCGACCGACCCCTCGAACGTGACGCGCCGGGGTCGGCTTCAGCCGGGCGAGATCTTCGTCGCGGACCCCGAGCAGGGGCGCATCGTCCCGGACGACGAGGTGTTCGACGAACTCACCGACGACACGTACGGCGAGTGGGTGGCCGACGGTCAGGTGGATCTCGACGACGTCGTCGAAGAGGACGACGTCGCCGCCGGGGTCGATTCGATCGAAACTGATTCCGAAGACGACGACTCCGAGGCGCCGACCGTCCGCGCCCACCAGGCCGCGTTCGGCTACACCACGGACTCGCTGAACCACCTCGTCGAACCGATGGCGAAAGACGGGAAAGACCCGGTCGGATCGATGGGCGACGACACCCCACTGTCGGTGCTCGCCGACGTCGACCGACCGCTCTTCACCTACTTCAAGCAGCTGTTCGCGCAGGTGTCGAACCCGCCGATCGACTACATCCGCGAGGAGCTCGTCACGTCGCTCGAGACCCGGATCGGCAACCAGCGGAACCTACTCGACGAGACGCCCGAGCACGCCGAGCAGCTCGTCTCGGACTCGCCGGTACTCACCGACGCCGAGACGGTCGCGCTGAAGGCGTTCGACGGCGAGCCGATCGAGAACGCGGAATCCGGCGAGCCCGGCCCCTCCTTTTCGACGCGGACCGTCGACACGACGTATCACCGAGACGGGTCGCTCGTCGACGCCGTAAGCCGGATCCGCGAGGACGCCGCGGCGGCGATCCGGGCGGGCGCCGACGTCGTCGTGTTGTCCGACCGCGCGATCGGTTCTGACCGGCTCGCGGTGCCGAGCCTGCTCGCGACGGGCGCGGTCCACCACCACCTCGTCCGCAACGGGCTTCGCAACCGCGCGGGACTCGTCGTCGAGTCGGGCGAGCCGCATGAGGTACACCACCTCGCGACGCTCGTCGGATACGGCGCCGACGCGGTCGATCCGTACCTCGCGTACGCCTCGATCGCCGACGTCGTCGCCGGTCCAGACGGGGCCGACGAGAGCGAGGCGCTCGCGGCCTACCGCCACGCGCTGGAGGACGGCCTCCTCAAGACGATGGCGAAGATGGGCATCTCGACGATGGAATCGTACCAGGGCGCGCAGATCTTCGAGGCGGTCGGGCTCGACTCGGCGTTCGTCGCCGAGTACTTCGAAGGCACCGAGATCCGAACCGAGGGGATCGGCGCCGAGCAGATCGAAGACGACCTCCGGACGCGCCACGCGATGGCGTTCGGCGCCGATCCCGAACTGGAGACGATCGGCGAGTACGAACACCGCTCGTCGGGGGTGAAACACGGCTGGAACCCGCAGACCGTCGGGACGCTCCAGCAGGCGGTCCGCGGCGGAGACTACGAGCAGTACCAGGAGTTCGCCGAGTTAGTGAACGACCAGTCCGAGACCCTGCAGTCGCTGCGCGGGCTCCTCGAGTTCGAGTCCGACCGCGACCCCGTCCCGGTCGAGGAGGTCGAATCGATCGAGTCGATCGTGAAGCGCTTCTCGACGGCCGCGATGAGCCTCGGTAGCCTCTCGCCCGAGGCCCACGAGAACAACGCCATCGCGATGAACCGGCTCGGCGCGAAGTCGAACACCGGCGAGGGCGGCGAGCCGCCCGAGCGGTTCGACACCGAGAAGGAGTGTAACGTCAAGCAGGTCGCTTCCGGCCGCTTCGGCGTCACGTCCGAGTACCTCGCGAAGGCGGAGGAGCTACAGATCAAGATGGCGCAGGGATCGAAGCCCGGCGAGGGCGGCCACCTTCCCGGCGAGAAGGTCAACGAAATGATCGCGCACGTCCGGTGTTCCACCCCCGGCGTCGGGCTCATCTCGCCGCCCCCGCAACACGACATCTACTCGATCGAGGACCTCAAACAGCTGATCTTCGACTTGAAGGCCGCGAGCCCCGACGCCGACGTCAACGTGAAGCTCGTCTCCGAGGCCGGAATCGGCACCATCGCCGCCGGCGTCGCGAAGGCGAACGCCGACGTCGTCCACGTCTCCGGACACGACGGCGGGACCGGGGCGTCGCCGAAGACGTCGATCAAGAACGCGGGGCTTCCGTGGGAGCTCGGCCTCGCCGAGACGAATCAGATGCTCCGCGCGACCGGCCTCCGGGACCGCATCCGCGTCACCGCGGACGGCGGCCTGAAGACCGGCCGCGACGTCGCGGTCGCCGCCGCGCTCGGCGCCGAGGAGTACGTGTTCGGAACGGCGTCGCTCGTCACCTCCGGCTGCGTGATGGCCCGGCAGTGCCACGAGAACACCTGTCCGGTCGGCGTCGCGACCCAGCGCGAGGACCTCCGCAACCGGTTCCCCGGCCAGCCGGACCACGTCATCAACTACATGACGTTCATCGCCCAGGAGCTCCGCGAGCTCATGGCCGAGCTCGGTTACACCGACCTCGAGGAGTTCATCGGTCGGCCCGAGCTCTTGACCCAGCGCGAGACGGACCACGAGAAGGCGAAACACCTCGACCTGTCGGCGGTCGTCGCCGAGCCCGCGGGCGACGCTCGCACGAAGGCCCGCGCGCAGACGCATCCCGGAATCGACGAACTGCTCGATTGGGACCTCATCGAGGAGGCGAGCCCGGCCATCGAGGACGGCGCTCCCGTCGCGCTCACCCGTGACGTCGATAACGTCGACCGCGCCATCGGCGCCACGCTCTCGAACCGCGTCGTCTCCGCGCACGGGGGCGACGGGCTCCCCGACGACACCGTCACCTGTCGGTTCGACGGCTACGCCGGCCAGAGCTTCGGCGCGTTCCTCGCGCCCGGGATCACGCTCGAACTCGACGGCGCCGCCAACGACTACGTCGGCAAGGGGCTCTCCGGCGGCCGTCTCGTCATCAACACGCCGGCGGAGGCGGGCTACGACCCCGCCGAGAACGTCGTCGCCGGCAACGTCTGTCTGTACGGCGCGACGAGCGGTGAGCTGTACGTCAACGGGGTCGCCGGCGAGCGGTTCGGCGTCCGCAACTCCGGCGTGAAAGCCGTCGTCGAGGGCGTCGGTGACCACGGCTGTGAGTACATGACCGGCGGCGTCGTCGCGGTGCTCGGCGACACGGGCCGCAACTTCGCGGCCGGGATGTCCGGCGGGATAGCCTACGTGTACGACCCCGACGACCGACTCGCGGAGCGGGTGAACCGCGGGATGGTGTCCATCTCCTCCACGATCGAGGACGCCGACGAACGGATGCTCCGGCGCCTCGTCGAGAATCACCGCGCGTACACGGACAGCGACCGCGCGGCCGAACTGCTCGACGACTGGCAGGCGGCGATCGACGACTTCGTGCGCGTCTTCCCCGACGCCTACGCGGACGTCATCGCCGCGGGCAAAGGCGCCGACGTGCGCGACGAGCCGCCGGCGGCCGCCGAGGCCGTCCCCGGATCCGCGGCCGACGCGACCGGGCAGGTCTCCGGCGACGACTGACTCCGCCGGACGGTTTATTACACGCCGCCCGAACCCTCGTGCGTGGACGAACTCGTCGTGAGCACGGAGGTGTACGCCGACCCGGAGGAGGTGTACGAATTCCTCCTCGATTTCCCCGGCTACGCGCGCTACTCGAAGTACCTCCGCGAGGTGCGAACGATGTCGGGCGACGGCGGCCCCGGTACTCGGTACGCGCTCACCTTCGCGTGGTGGAAGATAACTTACACGGCGCACTCGCTCGTGACCGACGTCGAGCCGCCCGAGCGGATCGACTGGGAGATCACGAAGGATATCGACGCCGGCGGCTGTTGGCGGGTGACGCCCGGGACCGATCCGTCGGGCGACGACGCCGCTTCTACCGACGCAGCCCCTGCCGACACCGACCGCCGACCCTGCGAGGTCGCGCTCGAAGTCGAGTTCGACCCGGGATCGGCCAGTTCGGACGCGCTCGACCTGCCGCGGCTCGTCTCGTTCGACTGGGTAGTTAAAAAGGCGGTCCCGCTCATCAGGGGCGAGGCCGAGCGGGTCGTCCAGCGCGCCGTCCGCGATTTGGAGGGATCGAACCGCGAGGTCGACCTCGACGTGGCCGTCGACTCCGAGCGGATCTGAGCGGCGATCGCCGTTCGGACCCGTGCGTGTGAGTGGTCCCCTCGCCGTCAGCGAGTCGAAGGCCTTAAGATATCCAACCGGGAACGATCGGATGCCTACGAGGGCTCGTAGATCAGTGGTAGATCATCCCCCTGGCACGGGGAAGGCCCGGGGTTCAAATCCCCGCGAGTCCACTCACTCCGTTCGTTTCTTCGCGTAGTCCCGTTCGTTTCCTCGCGTAGTCCCGTTCGTTCCCTCGCGTAGTCCCGTATGCCTCACTCACAGGACCTCCGCCAGTCCATTCCGATTCATCAGTCGCGTCGGTCGTTCTTAAAAGCGTAGTAGAAACACGCTCGCGAGCGATCAGCTCACTCGTGTTTTGAATTCCGTCCCCCAGAGGATCGATTACCCCGGGGTTCGGAGGCCGGTCGCCGCAGTCGGGCGACCTGTGAAGGCCCGGCCCTCGACGCTCCCACGGTGACGTCCCGGACGGTTCCCGGTCAGAACGTCGTCGGGAACAGCACGTACACGAACGCCGACGTCGCCAGGCCACCGACGATCAGGTAGTACGTCACCGGGATCAGGTTCAGTCTGACGACGCGGCCGGTCTTTCCGACGAGGCCGACCGTCGCCAGCGCGGCGATCACGTTGTGGATGGCGATCGTGTTCCCGATCGACGCGCCGATCGTCTGAGCGCCGACGAGCAACTGCGTCGAGACGCCGATCTCTTGAGCGATCTCGAACTGGAACGCCGCGAACGTGATGTTGCTCACGGTGATCGATCCGGCGATGAACGCGCCGAGCGTCCCGACGACGGGCGCGAAGAAGGGGTAGGCCCCGCCGAGCAGCGACGCCGTCGCGCTCGCGAGCACGACGATCATGCTTCCGTCGGCGGCCGCGCCGGGGTGGGCCGCGGTCTGGAGCATGACCTCGACCATCGCGATCACGAACACCAACGCGATCGCCGGCGAGACGATCTTCCCGGCGGCCTCGCGCCACGCGTCCGTCACCTTGTCGCGTCCCATCCCGAAGATCGGCACCGCGAGCAGCGCGCTGACGAGGAGCCACGTCCCGGGGACGTACGCCCACCCGATCGCGCCGCTGATCGTCGTGCCGGCGATTCCGTTCCACGCGATCTCCATGCCCGGTCCCTCCTGGAGGAACGTCGCGATCGGGGTGATGACCCGCGTTCCGACCAGCAGCACGACGAGGACGAGGTACGGCGACCACGCCCGCAGCAACGACATCGACGAGTCAGCCGCGGTCGCGTCGACGGCGGTTCCGGTGTCGGCCGCCTCGCTACCGGGTTCGATGCTCCCGACCCAGTGGTCCGGCCAGTCATCGCGGGGCGGGAACTCCCACTCCTCCTCGGGGAGGAGGTAGCCCGCTTTCAGCGTCGCGACGACGACCGCACCGCCGACCATCGCGGCGATGAGCGACGGCAGTTCGGGGCCGATCAGCCACGCCGCGGCGACGTACGGCACCGCGAACGCGACCCCCGCGAACAGACACAGCGGGGCGATCGCCCACAGCGCCGAGAGCGAGCGATCGTCGGCCTCAGGCTCGCCGAAGAAGTAGACGACCATCCCGACCGCGAAAAGCGGCATCAGCGTCCCCAGGAGGCCGTTGAACGCGGCGCTCCACGCGCCCGCGGCGATCGAGTAGGCGCCGACCGACTCGAATCCGCCGGCGGTGATAGACTCGGAGACGGCCGCCAGCGGCTGCTGGAACCCGACGATGACCGGGGTCCCGACCGCGCCGAACACGGTCGCGACCGCGTGGCCGATCAGCGCCGCGACGACGGCGGCCAGGGCCGGGAACCCGAGCGCCAAGAGCAGCGGGGCGACCACGGCCGCCGGCGTCCCGAACCCGGCGACGCCCTCGATGAACGTCGCGAGAAAGAAGCCCAGCAGCACGACCTGCACCCGGCGGTCGTCGCTGATCGACGCGAACCCGGCGTTGATCCGGTCGACCGCGCCGGAGTTCATGAGCGTGTACAGCAGCACCAACGCCCCGAAGACGATCCAGAGGATCTCGACCGCGGCCATCGCCCCGTCGGCGGACGCCGCGAGGATCCACGTCGCCGGCATATCCCACGCGAGGAACGCGACGACGGCAGCCGCCAGCCACGCGACCGGCATCGCCCGCGACGCCGGCCAGAGCAGCCCCACCAGCAGTGCGGCGACGACGACCAGCGGGACCACCGCGAGCGGCGCGCCCGCAGACAGCGTCACCGGCCCCCCTCCGCGCCGAGGGCGCACCGCTCCGGACGCGGTTTCGCTGACTCGAATGCGCTCGCGTTCCCGCTCGGCAGTCCGTCGGGTGACCGGTTCGATCGCGAGCGTGTGCCGCCTCGGCGTCGTCCTACAGTAACGACCATGTCGTGCATCGTTTCCGTAAGAAACATCCATGTAAATAAACGTCCTGCATGGTTCTCGAAACGCCGGACTCCGCGCGGGATCGGGGCGCCGCGGTGTCAGTTTCTCGCGTCCGGAGCCGGGTCCGGGTCCGCCCCCTGGAGTCGCCGGGCGACGAGCGCGAAGAGCCCGAGGCCGATCAGGTAGAGCCGCCACCCGGCGTTCGCGACCGGGAACCGCCGGTCGATCGGCTCGTCGGTGACCGTCCCGGGGTCCCGCGGCTCGACCGGGTTGCTCACGTGGACGGTCCGCGAGGTACCGCCTTCGCCGGCGTCGACCCGTCTCCCACCCGTTTCGGGGTCGATCTGGACGTCGACGAACGTCTGGACGAACCCGTCCGCGGTCGACACGAAGATCTCGCCGCTGAGGGCGTAAAAGCGGTCCCGGAGCGGCCAGAACGCGTTCACGCCCTCGAGGTGGACCCAATCGAGCGAGACGTGCGCGACGGTGTGGACGAACAGCCCGACCCACGCGACCGCGATCCACCGGGCGGCGCCCTGATCCGAGACGCGGTCGCTGAGCCGCTCGCGGAGCGCCGAGCGCTCTCGTAGCCGCGTGTCGTAGTAGAGCAGCGCCGCGGCGGCCGCGGGCAACACGAGGTTGTGTCCGACCGTCCGGTGGGCCCCGGGCATGAACGGGCCGAGGAAGCTGTCGACCTCGGGGAGCACGACGATCGCGAGGACGACCGCGAGCGCCCGCCGGTCGTAGTGGTCACCGAGCAGTCCGGCCGCGAGCAGCAGCGCGAACCCGGCGTGGACGATCGTCGAAACCACCTATCGGCTCACCTCCGTCGTCTCGCCGTCGGGTCCGGGTTCGTCGTCGGGTCCGGGCTCGTCGTCGGGTCCGGGCTCGTCGTCGGGTCGGGCACCGGCCGTGCCGACGGATCGGCGCCGTCCGAATCGCACCGCGAGCATCGCGGTCGCGGCGGCGACGACGACCGCTTGCCAGCCCGTTCGCACGAGATACAGTCTCCGTTCGGCGTCGAGCGAGAGACCGGGCCGCCCGTCAGGGTTCACCCACGTCGGGATCGCGTACGAGGCGGTCGTTCCCGGGCTCTGCAGCGGTAGGATTCCCGGTCCCGCCGCGTCGCGCGTCACGAACGTCTGGACGATCCCGTCCTGCGTCGAGAAGACGAGCCGCCCGTGGACGTGGTAGTACGCGTCGTGGACCGGATACAGCAGGTTCGCCCCCTCCCGGCCGAACAGCTCCGGACCGATGCCCGCGACGACGAACGCCGCGAGCGCGACCCACGCGACCCGCACCCCGTACCAGCCGGCGCGCTCGCGGAGCCACGAGGCGTCGCGCACCGACGTGTCCCAGTACAGCGCCGCACCGGCGAGAAGGGGCACCCAGAGGTTGTGGAGGAGGGCGTTCGTCGCACCCGGTACCGCGAGACTCGCGACCGCGTCGAGGTCGGGAAGTGCGGCGGCGGCGACGACGATCGCGACCGATCGCCGGTCGAACGCGGCCCCCAGAAGCGCGGCCGCGAGCAGGGCGCCGACAGCGGCGTTGACCAGCGTCGGAGCCATACCGACCCTGACGCGCCCACGAGATTAAGCGCTCCGGGGGTGACGCGAGAGCGGAGGGGGATGCCGGAGCGGGAGGTGACGCGAGAACGGAGGGAGATGCGGGAGGTAACGCGAGAACGGGAGGAATCGCTCACGGCTCGTCGACGAGATCCGGACCGTCTCTCGACTCCGGATCCACGGCCTCCGCCGCAACGAACGCGCCGGCGTCGACGGCGGGCGACGCGTCCTGTTCGGCCTCGGGCGAATCGTCCGTCGGCTCTTCCGCCGACTGGGCCGCCGACTCGTCCACCGACTCGCCGAGCAGCGCGGTCGCCATCTGTCGGGCGACGTACGCGACGAGGTTCGCGAGATGGAGCGCGACGAGCACGCCGACCACCCCGACGGGGACGGCGACGAGCGCCTCCGGGAGGGTCTCGATCGCCCACGTCACCGGCTCGCCGTTGGACTCGCCGAAGTCGGCCACGTAGGGATACCGGACCGGGGCGAGAACCAGCGGGAGCCCGTTCGCGAGCGCGAACAGCGGGACGAACGCGACGACCGAGACCGCGAACTTCAGCGAGAGGAAGCCGAGCCCGCGCCACGTCGACGCCGCGTCGAGGTACTTACGGACGCTCGCGAGGCCGCCGCCCGCGTCGTCGGGCACGTCGTCGTACGGGGCGAGGTCGGTGCCCAAGAGCCGGTTGGCGAGCCAGCGCTCGACGCCCGCGGCGAGCCGCGAGCCGAGAAGCAGCGCCAACAGGACCACGAGGCCGACGAGCACGACCGAGAACAGGAACCCGAACACGAACCCGAACGAGAACAGCATCGAGTAGACGAACCCGAGCGGGATCGCGAGCAGGAGGTACACCAGGTGGCGATACGTTCGACCGTCGACGAGGACGCCGACGACCGGGAGGTCGGAGGGCGGTCGGAGGGAGACCATACGCGACCGAAACGTTCCGGTCACGAGACATAAATCGATCGCTCGTGCGGGGCGGTCGCGACCGGTTTCCAGCCGTCCTCCGCGATCGGCTTTCGACCGCGAACCGTGCTTCTCCGGTCGCGCTCACCCGACGAAAAAGTCGATCGCGTTCCCCGCCGACTGGCCCTTATAAAGCTCGGAGTAGCCGCAGTCCGCACAGGAGACGACGACGAACTTGCGGTTCTGCACGTCGAACAGCTTCGTGAGTCCGGTGCCGCTCGTCGCGATCTCGTCGGTCTCGGTCGCCGTCCCGCCGCACTTGGGACAGCCGTCCTCGTCGCCGCCGAGTCCCGATTGCTCGGAATTCACTTCCTCGGGGTCGACTCGGGAACCGGCCGTCGATCGGTTCAACTCGTTGGCCGCGTCGTTGCCGAAGACGGAGTATTCGGTCTCGTCGTCGTTGGAGGGCATCGGACGCCACTGCACCCGCGATCGATAAACGTCTTGTGGCGGCCGGGTTACTCGTCGATCTCGTCGACGAGTTCGTCTGCGACGCCGGTGTAGCCGGCCGGCGTCAGCGCCTTCAGCTCCTCGCGGACGCCCTCGTCGACGTCGAGGTCGTCGAACAGCGCGCGGAAGTCGTCGAGGGTGACCGAGCGCCCCCGGGTGAGGTCCTTCACGCGCTCGTACGCGTCGGTGTCGCCCTCGCGCCGGAGGATCGTCTGGACGGCCTCGCCGATCACTTCGGGGGTCGCGTCCAGTTCCTCGCGCATGACGGCCTCGTTCGGGACCACCTTCGCGAGCCCGGCCTCGGCCTTCGAGTAGCCGATCAGACAGTGCGCGAACGCGGCGCCGACGTTGCGTTTCACCGTCGAGTCCGAGAGGTCGCGCTGGAGCCGCGAGGCGGTGACGTAATCGCCGAGGAACGTCAGATCGCTGTTCGCCTTCGAGAGGTTCCCCTCGCTGTTCTCGAAGTCGATCGGGTTCACCTTGTGCGGCATCGTCGAGGAGCCGGTCTCGCCCGCGACCGTCTCCTGACCGAGGTAGCGGTCGGAGACGTACAGCCACGCGTCCAGATCGAGGTCGAGGAGCACGTTGTTGACGCCCCGGAGCGCGTCGAACAGCGCCGCGAGGTCGTCACACGGGTTCACCTGCGTCGCGAGCGGGGTGTGCTCCAGGTCGAGCCCGCGCACGAACGACGCGGAGAACCCCCGCCAGTCGACGTCGGGGTAGGCGGCCTCGTGGGCGGCGTAGGTGCCGGAGGCGCCCGCCAGCTTCCCGGAGAGGTCGCCGTTCGCGACGACGACCCGCCCGAGCGCGCGGCCGAGTCGCGCGGCGTACACCGCCATCTCCTTGCCGAACGTCGTCGGCGTCGCCGGCTGGCCGTGGGTCCGCGCGAGCATCGGCGCGTCGCGGTGCTCGTGGGCGAGCTCGACGAGCGCGTCGCGGACCTCGCGGATCGCGGGGACGAGCACCTCGCTCACGGCGGGTTTCACTAGGAGCCGGTGTGCGAGGTTGTTCACGTCCTCGCTCGTGAGCCCGAAGTGGATCCAGGGATAGAGCGACTCGGCGTCCTCGATCGTGTCCTCGCTCGCCAGCTCCTCGAACCGGACCCGCAGGAAGTACTCGACCGCCTTCACGTCGTGGTTGGTCGCCGTGTACCCCTCGGCGCCCTCGACTTCGAGCGCCTTGATCAGCCGAGCGTCGTCGGCGTCGAACGCCTCGTACACCGACCGCAGCGCCGCCGCCGCGTCGTCGTCGAGCGCGATCGGGGTCGCGTCGAGTGCGGCGAGTTCGATCAGGTACTCGACCTCGACGCGGGTCCGGGCGCGCATGAGCGCAGCCTCGCTCGCGTACGGCGAGAGCGGCGCGGTTCGGGAGGCGTATCGGCCGTCCAGCGGCGACACGGCCGCGAGGGGGTCAGAGCGGGACAACCCGGATATCGCGGCGTCGGTCGTCGCGGCGTCGGTCGTCGCGGAGTCTGTCGCTGCGGCGTCGTCTGTCATGCTCGCGACTGCCGCCGGAACCGGCAAAAGCGTGTCGATGGTGGATTGCACGGGTGTGGATAGGTATGGGGGTGTGTCGGAGCTACGTCGAGTATTCTATCCGCGAACGTGGATCTATCTTCGGGGCGGACCGCAATCAATATACCCGATCGGTCGGACGTGCGAGTATGAAGATCGCCGGACTCGCGAGCAACCGGGGACGGAACCTCAGACACATCGCCGACGTCGCGCCGGGCGGCGCGGAGCTGTCGGTCGTCCTGACGAACCGGGAGAACGCGCCCGTGTTGGAGGCCGCGACGGAGCGTCGGATCCCGACCGAGGTCGTCGCCCGCGACGAGGACGAGTCGCGCGCGGCCCACGAGCGCCGGATCCTCGACCGGCTCTCGGGGTACGACTTCGACATCGTCTGTCTGGACGGGTACATGCGCGTGCTGACCGACGAGTTCCTCGCGTCGGCCCCGACGACGCTGAACGTCCACCCGTCGCTGCTCCCGTCGTTCCCGGGGATGGACGCCCACGAGCAGGTGCTCGACTCGGGCGTTCGCACGACCGGCTGCACCGTCCACGTCGTCACCGAGGCGGTCGACGCCGGCCCGATCGTGACGCAGGAGCCGGTGCCCGTCTACGCGGACGACGACGCCGACTCGCTGAAGGACCGCGTCCTCCACGACGCCGAGTTCACGGCGTACCCGCGGGCGGTGCGCTGGTTCGCGGAGGACCGGGTGACCGTCGAACGAGAGGACGACGGGGACGGGACCGGAGACGCCACTAGCGTGACGGTCGAGGGCGACGTCGGCGGCGACTTCCCGGAGCGGCGGTTCGTCTCCGAGGAGCGCGCCGACACGCTCCGCTACGGCGAGAACCCGCATCAGGACGCCGCTCTCTACGTCGACGACGGCTGCGAGGAGGCGAGCGTCGTCGCCGCCGACCAGCACAACCCCGGCGCGAAGGGGATGGGGTACAACAACTACAACGACGCGGACGCCGCGCTGAACCTCGTCAAGGAGTTCGACGAGCCCGCCGCCGCCGTGATCAAGCACACGAACCCGGCCGGCTGTGCGACCGCCGACACCCTCGCGGACGCGTACGACCGGGCGCTCCGGACCGACGCGAAGTCCGCCTTCGGCGGCATCGTCGCGTTGAACCGCGAGTGCGACGCCGACACCGCCGACGCGGTCGTCGACTCGTTCAAGGAGGTCGTGGTCGCGCCCGGCTACACCGACAGCGCGCTCGACGTGCTCCGCGAGAAGAAGAACCTCCGCGTGCTCGACGTCGGCCCGCTCGGCGAGGGCGACGACCGCTTCTCCGAGCGGTTCACGGAGAAGCCCATCGTCGGCGGGCGGCTCGTACAGGAGCGGGACATGCAGTCGCCGACGGCCGCGGACCTGGAGGTCGTCACCGAGCGCGAGCCGACCGACGAGCAGCTGGAGACGATGGTGTTCGCGTGGAAGACGCTCAAACACGTCAAATCGAACGGCATCCTCTTCGCGACCGGCACCGAGACGGTCGGCGTCGGGATGGGGCAGGTCTCCCGCGTCGACGCCGTGGCGCTCGCGGCGATGAAAGCCGAGAAGGACGCCGAGGGCAAGTCCGCCGAGGGCGCCGTGATGGCCTCGGACGCCTTCTTCCCGTTCCCCGACGCGATCGAGGAGGCCGCCGAGGCCGGGATCGAGGCCGTGATCCAGCCCGGCGGCTCCGTCAACGACGAGGACGTGATCGCCGCCGCCGACGAACACGACATGGCGATGGCGTTCACCGGGTCGCGCTGCTTCCGGCACGATTAGGGCGGGGCGGTCGGTGCAGTCGGGGCGGTTTGGACGGCTGGGACGTGCGTGGGTCGTGACTCGGCTGCTCTGAGTGGGTTTATAAACGGAAACTGTCGGCTGTTTATATATCGGCCAACCGGCTGTTTATCCGTCGTTGTCAGCGGAGAGCGCCCACAACGCCTCATCTAGCCATCTGGCTCTGTCGAAATTCTCAACCGGTGATATGTTCTTGGAGCCGTGCTGAATACAGAGCGCATATGCAGCAATCGACGCTGGATTCAAGAGCTAAGTCTGAGTGGATGTAGTATGGAACCCCGGAATTTCCTGCGTGTCGAGGGATTGGCTGTCTTGGGGATCGCGCTGGCTGGTTATTTCACGCTCGATGGCTCAGTTTGGTTGCTGCTCATTCTTGCGTTAGCCCCTGACTTATCAATGATTGGGTATCTCGCTGGTACTCGAATCGGCAGTCTGAGCTATAATATCGTCCATACGTACACATTGCCGCTCGCCCTCGGTAGCCTCGGCTTCTGGGCAGACATCCGAATGGCTCTCCTTATCGCTCTGATTTGGGCTGGCCATATCGGAGCTGACCGTCTCGTGGGATATGGTCTGAAATTCGAATCCGGATTCAAAGACACACATCTCAGTACCCAGCCTGCTCCAGTGGACGCCTTCACCAAATCTGATTAATAATCGAACTGCTCTGCTGCACTCATCCTCTGTATCTCGCACACCGATCCTGTCAGTTCTTAAAGGCTTCAACAGAGCCAGCCATCTATAACGGATTGACACGGTGAACGTATCCCCCTCCCAGCCCCGCACCGCTCCGCACCTCACGCCTCCCCAGCCTCGTCGGACCGGCGCGGCGCGCCGGTCCGACTCCCTCGCGCTCGGACTCGCGCCGCGTTGCGGCGCTCATCGGAGCGCAGGGCGAGAGCAAAGCTCTCGCTTGCAGCCGGCGCGGAGCGCCGGCGACGCCACCGCAACTCGGTTTATAAGCGTCGTCGATCGCGCGTTGTTCGTGCGTCGATCGCGTGTGGTTTAGAGGGTGTAGTCGTGCTCGCCCGTCTCCGACTCCAAGAACGCCGTCAGCAGGTCGATCGTCGCGGCCACGTCGTCGGCGGCGGCGGTCTCGGTGACGGTGTGAAGGTAGCGCGTCGGGATGGAGATGGCGCCGACGGGCTTCGCGCCGGCGGTGTTCTGGAACCCGGCGGTGTCGGTGCCGCCCGCGGGCAGCACCTCGTGCTGGTGGTCGATCCCCTCGGTCTCGGCCACGTCGGTCAGCCGGCGGTGGACCTTCGGGCTGGTGATCACGGAGGAGTCTTTGAGTTTGATCGCGGTGCCCTTGCCCAGCTCGGTGACGGCGTCGGCCGCCTCGCCGATCTGAGGCACGTCGTTGGCGACGGTGACGTCGAGGGCGACGGCGAGGTCGGGGTCGATATCGACGCCGAGCGCCTGCGCCCCGCGAAGGCCGACCTCCTCTTGGACGGTCGCCGCGAAGTGGATCGTCACGTCGGGGTCCTCGATGCGGTCGGCCGCTTCGAGCATCGCGAACAGACAGACTCGGTCGTCGAGCGCCTTCCCCGTGATCCGGTCGCCCATGCGGGTCGTCGTCTGGTCGAGCGTGACCAGGTCGCCGACGCCGACGAGGTCGTCGACCGCCTCGCCGTCGCGCCCGACGTCGATGTACACGTCTTTCACCTCGTCGGCCTTCTCCTTCTGTTCGTCCGTGAGCGTGTGCGGCGGGACGGAGCCGATGACGCCGGTGAGATCCTCCTCGCCGTGGACGGTGACGCGCTGGGCGCGCAGCACGCGCGCGTCGAACCCGCCGAGCGGGTCGACCTGCACGAACCCCTCGTCGGTGACGTGCCGGACCATGAACCCGATCTCGTCCATGTGGGCGGCGACGGCGACGGCGTAGTCAGTGTCGCCCTCGACCGTCCCCACGACGTTGCCCATCGCGTCGGTGCGCACCCGGTCGGCGCGCGCCTCGAACTCGCGGCGGACGATGTCGCGCACGTCGTCCTCGTAGCCGGGGACGCCCCGCGCCTCGGTCAGTTCGCACAGCAGGTCGAAGTCGAAATCGGAGTCGAACGACATGGATCACACTGACGGCCCCACCGACAAAGGTCCGCAGGTTCCGGCACGCCCGTCGCCCGTCGAAAATCCTCACATAGTTTATCGTTGTTCCGCAACGCTTTTGCGGCCCCTCGCGGGACGTGGGTGTATGAGTGACGTTAGAGCGGAACTCCGCGAACAGTTCATGGACGCGTTCGGCGGCGCCGACTACCCCGTCAAAAACCAGATGGATCTGGTCCCCGCGCTCCCGGACGGGCCGGCGACGAAGTTCGAGGCCGGCGACGTGAGCCTCACGGCGATGGAGCTCGCCGCGAAGCTGGGCAGCGAACAGGAGTTCCCCTACGACGACGCCGAGTCGCTCGTCGAGGACATCCTCGACGGGCTCGAAGCGAAAGACATGATCTGATCGTCCTCGGCACGCCCACCACTCTCGACGCTCCCCCTGTCCCCCGCACCCCGACGCCCTCGCTGTCCCCCGCGCCCCGACGACCGCGACGCCCTCACCGCCCCCGATCCTCGCCACACTCCGACGCCGTCTCCCCCGCCGAGAGGTTGATACTTCCGGAGCCGTTACTGCGCCTGTGGTCGCCGATTTCATCGCGCTCGTCCCGCCGTGGGTCATCTACGGGGTCGTCCTCGGAGCGGTCGCGTCGGTGCTCGTCGCCGCCGCCTTTTACCTCGGAGACCGGCTCCTCGGACCGAGCGCCGCCGAGTCCGCCGACGGGTGGACGGACGCCGACTGGGGGCCGACCGGCGACGAGCGCAGGCGCCGGGAGATCCGCGCGTACCTGGCGGCGACGGGCGAGCGCGTCCGCGAGGACCACGCGTTCGACGACGTGACCGTTCCCTTTTACCTCCCCGAGCGCGGCGTCGCCATCACCTTCGACGCACACGATTACTTCCGACTGGAGGGCGAAGGGATCTACACCGTCCTCTGTGAACACGAGATGCCCGGACGCGGGCTCGGGCGCCGGCTCCCCTTCGACGTGAACGAGCCCGACTGGGGACCGCGCCGCGGCGGACCGGCCGCCGGCTCCGGCCCCGATCCCGTCGACGCCGCGTTCGCCGAACTCGACGTCGCCCGCGACGCCGACGCCGACGCGGTGAAGCGGGCCTACCGCGAGCGCGTCAAGGAGACGCACCCCGATCAGGGCGGCGACGAGGAGTCGTTCCGGCGCGTCCGTGAGGCGTACGCGACGGCTCGCAACCACGCCGACGAAGGGGCCGCCTCAGGAGACCGGATCGGCGGGACCGAACGCCCGCCGCCTCCGACCGGCTTCGGGCGGTGAGCGACGTCGCCGTCGACGAAGTGTGAATGGAGCGCTTGACCCGCCACGCCGAGTTTCGGTGGATGTTGTGGCAGACCGTTAATAGATTTTTATGGGTAGAGGAACGAGTGTGTGAAACACATGCAAGCAGCTAGGCTTCACGAGTACACCGACGACATGACGGAGGGGCTATCGATCGACGAGGTCGACCGACCGCACGCGACCGGCGCGAGCGACGTGATCGTCGAGGTAGAGGGCGCGGGCTGGTGTCAGACGGACAATCACATCATCGAGGGGATGTGGGCGGAGTACGTCCCCCAAGACCTCCCCATGACGCTCGGTCACGAGAACGCGGGAACCGTCGTCGAGACCGGCGAGGACGTGACGCTCGTTTCCGAGGGGGACCCGGTCATCTGTCACCCGGTCCAGACCTGCGGCACCTGTCGTCCGTGTCGGCTCGGCGAGACGATGTACTGCGAGAACGACGCGTTCAACGGGCTCACCACCGACGGCGGCTTCGCCGAGTACCTCCACACGAGCGAGCGCTCGGTGATCCCGTTGCCGAGCGACGTCCAACCGATCGACATCGCCCCGCACGCCGACGCCGGCATCACGGCGTACCACGCCGCGAAGAAGGCCGTCGCCGAGTTGAATCCCGGCGATCACGCGGTCGTCATCGGCGTCGGCGGCCTCGGCCACATCGGACTCCAGTGCCTGAACGCGATGAGCGCGGCCCGCATCACCGCCGTCGACCTCAAGCAGTCCGCCCTCGATCTGGCGGACGGGTACGGCGCGGACCACGTGATCAATCCGAGCGAGGTCGACGTTCCCGCCGAGATCGAGGGGATCACGGACGGGAACGGCGCCGCCCAAGTGCTCGACTTCGTCGGCGAGGACGTGACCACGGGCTACGCGCCGGACATCACGGCGGCCGGCGGCGACCACCACATCATCGGCTACGGCGGCCACGTCCACGAGCCGGCGCAGGCGCTCGTGAACGGCGAGTTCTCCTTCGTCGGCAACATCGTCGGGCGGTACGCCGAACTGCAGGAGCTGGTCGCGCTCGTCGAGCAGGGCGACGTCGACCTCCACACGAGTCGGTACGGCCTCGACGACGTGAACACGGTCGCCGAGAAGCTCGAACACGGCGAGATCGACGGGCGCGCCGTCATCACGCCCTGAGCGGGTGCCCGACCCGGGGCTCTTTCGGCGCCGGCTCGGACGGCGCTGCGACCGCTAACTCCTTGTGACCGCGGCGCACAGCGATCGCACATGGACGAGAACGGCGCCGACGCCGCCGATTCCCTCGACTCTCCCGACGCCTCCGGTTCTCCCGACTCCGCGACCGATCCGCTGGCCGACGAGGACGTGTACCGCGTGCTCGACGCGGCGGGTCGCCCGCTCCCGGACGCGACCGTGCCGGAGCTGTCCGACGAGCAGTTCCGCGCGATCTACCGCGATCTGGTGACGACGCGCCGGTTCGACGAGCGCGCGGTCAGCCTCCAGCGACAGGGGCGCATCGGGACGTACGCGCCCTGTGCGGGCCAGGAGGGCTCGGCAGTGGGGTCGACGCACGCGCTCGCGGACCGGGACCTGATCAGCTACCAGTACCGAGAGCACGGCGCGGTCGTCGTCCGCGACCTGCTCGCCGAGTACCTCCCCTACTGGATGGGCCACGAGTCCGGGACCGAGGCGATCGCCGCCGGCAACGTGTTCCCGCTCAACATCGGTATCGCGGCGCACCTCCCGCACGCCGTCGGCGCCGCCTGGGCGTTCGACTACCGCGACGAGGACCGCGTCGTCGCCGCGCACTTCGGCGGCGGCGCGACGAGCGAGGGGGACTTCCACGAGGCGATGAACTTCGCCGGCGTCTTCGACACCCCGACGCTTTTCTGTTGTCACGCCAACGGCTGGGCCATCTCGATCCCCGAGGCAGACCAGACCGCGAGCGCGACGTTCGCCGAGAAGGCGGCCGCCTACGGCTTCGAGGGCGTCCGCGTCGACGGGATGGACCCGCTGGCGAGCTACGCGGTCACGGCGGAGGCGGCGGCGCGCGCCCGGGGAGATGGAGGCGGCGACGGAGACTGCGGTGACGGAGACAGCGACGAGGAGAGCTCGGGCGACGGCGAGCCCGCCCCTCGCCCCGTCCTGATCGAGTTCGTCGAGTACCGGTTCGGCGCGCACACGACCGCCGACGACCCGACCGCCTACCGCGACCCAGACGACGTGGACCCGTGGCGCGCGCTCGACCCGATCGACCGGATGGAGACGTTCCTCAGAGAGACCGGTCGGATCGACGACGAGGGCGTGGCGGCGGCCCGCGACCACGCCGACGACGTCGTCGCCGACGCCATCGACGCCGCCGAGTCGCTGTCGGCCGACCCGGCGGACATGTTCGAGTACGCGTACGCGGAGCTCCCGCCCGAACTCCGTCGCCAGCGCGACGAGTTGCTCGCGGCGGTCGACGAGCACGGCGAGGACGCGTTCCTGCGCGGGGAGTAGGACGGCCGCGCTTCTCTTCGACGGCCGCTCGCTCTGCTCTTATAAATACTGACCGGCAGCCTGCGCCGCGGTCCGCCCGCTTTCGAGCGCGCCCTGTATCGACGACCACTCGGTGTAGTCGCCGGCGAGCACGACCGGCCCCTCCGGGTCGTCGGGGTCGGGGAGGCCGGCATGGACGCCCGGCGGCTGCGCGAACTGCGCGAACCGGACTCGGCTGACGTCGACGGTCTCCAGCCCCGCGAAGTCGCGGTCGGGGTACCACGCGTCGAGGGCGCCGCGCACGTCGTCTCGAAGGGCGTCAGCGGGCCGATCGAGGGGTCGGTCGCCGAGGAACGTCGCCGCGAGCAGCGCCCGGCCGTCGGGCGCGTACTCGGGGGCGACCTCCGACATCGGGACCACCGCGTTCGGCGAGTCGTCCGCGGCGTTGAGTAGGATCCGCTTGCCCGTCTCGAAGGACTCGCCTTCGGGGAGCGTGTACCACCCCGTCACGCTCGGGACGCCCTCGGTCGGGACCGACTCGACGCCCGTGAGTCGGCGCGCTTCGGGCGGCGTGGCCGCGACGACGACCGCGTCCGTCTCGCGCGTCGAGCCGTCTGCGAGTTCGACGGTGGCGCCCTCGGCGTCCGCCCGCCCCCTCCGGAACGGGATCCGCCCCTGTCCGGCGATCCGGACCGACTCCACGTCCTCGCCGGTCTCGATCGTCACGCCGGCCGCGCGGGCGCGGGCCGCGAGCGCTTCGGGAATCGCCCGCATCCCGTCCGCGGGGACCCCGATCGCACCGCGACTCATCGCTCGGAACGTGTACTCGAAGACGTGCTTCGAGGTCGACAGCGAGCGGTCGAGGGTGATCCCGCCGTAGAACGGCTCGACGAAATGCTCCACGTAGTCGTCGTCGAACCCCCAGTCGCGGAGGAACTCGCGGATCGGGGCGTCGGGACCGACGAAGAAGTCGTTCTCGGGGCGCTTCGAGAGATCGTACCGGAGCGCGAGCGTGCGGACCTTGTCCGAAAACGAGACCTCGGGGTTGCGGAGCGACGCGGGGGCGCGCCGCGGGTCGCGGAACGGGTCCGAGAGCACCGAGCGCGAGCCCGGTCGGCAGATCGTCGCGCCCGGCGCGAACTCCCGGACGTCGAGGTCGTCGGCGTCCAGCTCTCGGACGACGGCCGGGTAGCTCGTGAACAGCACCTGGAAGCCGCGGTCGAGGGTGAACCCGTCGACGGTCTCGGTCCGCACGCGCCCGCCGACCTCGGGGCGGCGTTCGTACAGCGTCACGTCCGCGCCCGCCTCCGCGATCCGGGTCGCCGCGACGAGCCCAGCGAGCCCGCCGCCGACGACGGTGGCGTCTCCGTCCATACGCGATCGTTCGAGTCGGAGGTTTATAAGCGGCGGCGGGGATTCGCGGACCGGTCAGCGGTCGGTTATAAGCTGTCTCTTATACACATCTCTGATGG
>NZ_AOJI01000015.1 GCF_000336995.1 Halorubrum aidingense JCM 13560
TCGCGCCTCCCCAGCCTCGTCGGTCGCCCTCCGCGCCGCTCCGGGCGACCGACTCCCTCGCGGGCCGTTCGCGCCTTTATAAGGCGCGAACGGGCGCGCCGGAACGCGGGCGTCGATCCGTTCCGGGAAGGGAACCGATGTTCCGGAGAGGGAAGCGATTAGTCGCCGCCGCCGCAAGGTCGGCCATGGAGACGACGGAGACGACGACGGCGTTCCGCGGGCTGGAGAGTCGCGCGTCCGGACGGGTACACGAGACGGCCGATCCGACGGCGGTGCCGGCCGACGAGCAGGCGCGCGGGCTCGATCCGGCGTACGACTACGACGCGGTCGACCCGGAGGCGTTGCTGCGGGCGCCGGGGGACGGCCCCGCCGGGGTCGGGTTCGGCCACTGGCGTTTCGACGCGCTGCTCCCGTTCCCGGCGGCGACCGCCGTCTCGGCGGGCGAGGGCGCCACGCCGCTCGTCCCGACCGACCGGCTCGCCGATGAGCTCGACGTCGACGCGGTGTACGTCAAAGACGAGGGTCGGAACCCGACCGGGACCGTCCTCGATCGCGGGCTCTCCGTCGCGCTGACGGCGGTCGCGGCCCGGGCGGCCGACGGACAGGACGTCGAGCCGCTCGCCTGCGCGAGCCCCGGCAACGCCGGGCAGTCGATGGCGGCGTACGCGGGCCGGGCGGACCTCCGCTCGTACGCGTTCGTCCCCTCCCGGTGCGCGTTCTCGAACAAGGCGATGACGAACGTCCACGGCGGGGACATGCGCGTGGTCGGCGGGCGGTTCCCGGACGCCGCGGCGGCGGTCGACGAGCAGTTGGAGACCGACTACACCGACCTCGGCGAGTTCGCGACGCCGTACCGCCACGACGGCGTGAAGACGCTCGCGTTCGAACTGGTCGCCGACCTCGGGGCGGCCCCCGACGCCGTCGTCGTCCCGACCGGGTCCGGCGAGGTCGTCGCCGGCATTTATAAGGGATTCTCCGAGCTGGTGCGCGTCGGTGCGATCGACGCGGTCCCGAAGATCGTCGCGGCGCAGGCCGCGGGGTGCGCGCCGATCGCCGCCGCCGTCGAGCGCGGGCTCGACGAGCCGGAGCCGTGGTCGACGCCCGACACGATCTGCGGCGAACTCGAAATCGCCGACCCGGCGGGCGGCGCGGCCGCGATCGAGGCGGTCACGGAGAGCGGCGGGACCGCGGTGGCCGTCGAGGACGACGACATCCTCGCGAGCGCGGTCGCCGTCGCACAGAACGAGGTCATGGAGATGGGCGTCACCGGCGGCGCCGCGCCCGCCGGCGCGTGGGCGCTCGCTGAGGACGGCTTCTTCGACGGCGACGAGACCGTCGTCTTAGTGAACAGCGACGCCGGGCTCAAGACGCCGGACGTGCTCCGCAGCCACCTGATGGGTCAAGGTATTTAAAAGCGGTCCGCAGCGGCGCGGTTTCGACTCAGTCGCGACGCGCGAGCAGCCCGGTCGCGAGCAGGGCGAGCGCGGCCGCGACGACGCCGAATCCGGGCGCCTCCGCGCCGGTGTCCGCGCCGTCTTCGGTCGTTTCGTCGCCGTCACCGGCATCCTCGCCGTCGGCGGGTTCTTCGTCGTCACCGGTCTCCTCACCGCCGTCGGCGTCCTCGCCGTCGGTCGCTTCGTCGCCGGCGCCCTCCGACGTCTGTAGCTCCTCGACCGCGATCGAGAGCGTCTCGACGGACTCGATCACGCTGCGCGGCGCGGGCTGATTGAGGTAGTTCACGTTCAAGACGACGTAGTTCCCCTCGGTGCCGGCCGTCGTGCTCGCGTACGGCTCCTCGTCGAGGATCGGCGCCTCGGGGTCGGTGACGATGAGCACCTCGGGATCGGCTTCGAGGATGACCTCGTTCGAGAGCTGCGGGTACCCCTCGTGCTCGGCGGCGGCGACGTTGTCGACCCCGCCGACGGTCATGATCTCGTCGATGAACGTGTCGCCGGCGGCGACGAAGCCGTCGCCGAGCGGGTACAGCGCGGCGGGGCGGTCGACGTCGGCCGTGCGCTCCTCGGCGGCCGCGACCGCGTCGGCCATCTCCGCGTTCGTGTCGGCGGCCGCCTCGCACTCGCCGACGATCTGCCCCGTGATCTCCGTCTTCTCCGCGATGTCGTCGACGGAGGTCGCCTCGGAGAAGTGATACACGGTGAGCCCCTGCTCGCGGAGATCCTCGACCTGATCGGCCGAGGCGTTCGGCGCGAGCACGAGGTCGGGGTCGGTGTTCACGACGCGCTCGACGCTGACCCCGAGCCCCTCGGCGGAGACGTCCGTCTTCTCGTCGGCGCCGTCGAGGTACAGCGCGTACTCCGTGAGACCGACCACCCGGTCCTGCGCGCCGAGCTCCCAGAGCGTCTGGGCGGCGGAGGGGTTCGTCGTCGTGATCCGCTCGGGCGGCTCGTCGAGGGTGATCGTCGTGCCTGTCGCGTCGGTCACCTCGATCGGGAACTCGCAGGCCGCCGCGTCGTCGGTCTGGTGGAGCCCCGGCCCGTCGATTTGACCGATACTGGGCTGCTGTGCGGTCGCGTGTTCGATTCCGGGCTGTGTGCCCGCGGCCGCGCCGGCGGCGCCGCCCGCGAGGGCGGTCGCCACGAGCACGGCCATCGCGATGACGAAGTGCTGTCGCATCGGATCGACGACGACGCCCATCCAATAAGTATTTACCTACTACAAGTTTTGTTGGGAAGTGAATGAGTGCGTGGGTTCGATCGGCCGCGTGGTCGGCGGCGTTAGCCGCTGCGCTGGTACTCGTCGTCGTCGTGAGCGCCGCGATCGGTCCCGTCCGCATCCCGCCCGTAGCGGTCGTGAAGGCGGTGTTGAACGCCCTCGTCGTCCCCGTCGGCGTCGAGAGCGTCTCCTCCGGCGGCGTGCCGGTCTCGGCGTCCGGCGTGAGCTTCGCGTACCGGTCGCCGTTCGCGTTCCCCGTCGACGACGTCCACCAGCGGATCGTGGTCGGGGTCCGACTCCCGCGGATCCTGCTGGCCGCGCTCGTCGGCTTCGCGCTCGCGGCCGCCGGCACCGTGATGCAGGGCTTTTTCCGCAACCCGATGGCGGACCCGTCGATCATCGGCGTCTCCTCGGGCGCGGCCGCCGGCGCGGTCGCGTTCATCGTCTTCCCCGCCGCGCTGTCGACGACCGTGGCGCTCCCGCTCGTCGGCGCGGTCGACGTGGGGCTCTCGTACGGGGCGGGGGTCAGCCTGTTCGCGTTCGTCGGCGCGCTCGTCGCCGCCTTCGGCGTGTACGCGATCGCGACGCGGCACGGCCGGACGCCGGTGGCGACCCTGTTGCTCGCCGGCGTCGCCGTGCAGACGTTCCTCGGGGCGGTCATCTCGTACCTCCAGTTGCAGGCCGGCGAGTCGCTCCGCCGGATCGTCGCGTGGCTGATGGGCCACCTCTCGGGCGCCGCGTGGAGCGACGTGGCGGTGACGGCCGCCGTCGTCCCGCCCCTCTTCGTCCTGTTGCTCGCGTACGCCCGCGACCTGAACGTCATGCTGCTCGGCGAGGAGGAGGCGCAGGGGCTCGGCATCGCCGTCGAGCGCACCAAGCGGATCCTGCTCGGGGCGTCCGCGCTGATCACGGCCGCGGGGGTCGCGTTCGCCGGCGTCATCGGCTTCGTCGGGCTCATCGTCCCGCACATGCTCCGGCTCGTGGTCGGTCCCGACCACCGGGTGCTGCTGCCGACGGCCGCGCTCGCCGGCGGCTCGTTCCTCGTCGCGGCCGACACGGTCGCGCGGTCCGGGAGCGCGGAGCTGCCCGTCGGCGTCGTCACCGCCGCCGTCGGCGCGCCCTTCTTCATTTATCTGCTGATGAACCGCGAGGTGCACGAGCTGTGAGCGCGGACCCGCCGGTCGGCCCCGTCGAGTCGAGCGACCGCGCCGAGTCGAGCGACCGCGTACACGCCGAAGACGGCGACGGGTCCGCCGTCGAACCCGCCGGCGATCCCCGAATCGCGGTCCGCGACCTCTCGGTCTCTTTCGGCGACGTACCGGTCGTCTCCGGCGTCGACCTCGACGTCGATCGCGGGTCGCTCGTCGGCCTCGTCGGGCCGAACGGCGCCGGCAAGACGACCGTGCTCCGGGCTATCAAGGGAACGATCGAGCCGGACGCGGGGACGGTCCGGCTGAACGGCGACCCCGCCGACGACCTGTCCGCGCGCGAGGTCGGCCGGCGGGTCGCGAGCGTCCCGCAGGAGACGAGCCTCGCGTTCGACTTCCCGGTCCGGCACGTCGTCGAGATGGGTCGGACGCCGCACCTCGGGCGGTTCGACGGCCACGGTCCGGAGGACGAGCGAGCCGTCCGAGAGGCGATGGACGCCGCGGGTGTCGCGCGGTTCGCCGACCGGCCCATCACCGCGGTGTCGGGCGGCGAGCGCCAGCGCGTCCTGCTCGCGCGGGCGCTGGCACAGGAGACGCCCGCGCTGCTGCTCGACGAGCCGACCGCGAGCCTCGACGTGAATCACGCGGTGCGGACCGTCGAGCTCGTCCGCGAACTGGTCGACGACGGGCGCGCCGCGCTCGCCGCGATCCACGACCTCGACATGGCGGCCCGGTACTGCGACGAGATCGTCGTCCTCGCGAACGGCGGGGTCCACGCCGCCGGCCCGCCCGAGGAGGTGCTGACCGCGGACGCCGTGCGGGCCGCCTTCGACGCCGAGGCGTTCGTGGGGCGAAATCCGGCCACCGGATCGTCGTCGGTCACCGCGTTTCGCCGTTCCGACACCGACCCTCAACGGCTTCACGTCGTCGGCTCCGGGCGGGACGCCGCGCGCGTCGCCGCTCGACTCGCCGCCGCCGGCCACGCGGTCTCGGCCGGCGTCGTCCCCGCGGGCGACGCGCTCGCCGGCGTCGTGAGCGACGCGGGCGGAACCGTCGTCACCGCGCCGCCGTTCGAGCCCGTCGACGCGTCGGTTCAGGCGGCCGCCGTCGACCTCGCGCGAGCGGCGGACGCGGCGGTCGTCGTCGGTGAGGATATCCGACACGGTGGGGCCGGCGAGAGCGACGCCACCGACGCCATCGTGCGGGCCGCAGACCGCGTCGTCGAAATCGGTTCGGACGCGGGCGGGGCCGCCTCGCTCGAAGCGGTTCGCACCGCTCTCACAGCGGCGTCGACCGGCGAGTAGCGGCCGGGCGGGTTCCCGGGACCCGCGCTCGTGGAGTCGCGCTCGTGGAGTGGGGACTGGGCCTCGGGATCTCGCGATCGCGGCCAGACGTCCGCGTCGAAACGTCAGCGTTTATGACTCGCCTCTCGTCCGGTCGGTCATGAGCGTCCCCTGTGTCGCCGTCCAGCGCGAGCGCGGCGAGGCCGTCCGCGAGCGACTCGCCGACGCGGACCTCCTCGACGGCGACCACCAGATCGCCGTCGAGGGCGACACGATCTACATCCCCGTGACCGATCCGACGGCGGTTCCGGCCGAACTCGCGGAGGCGATCGTCGAGCGCGAGGCTGCCGAGCGCGACCGCCCGAAGACCCCCGCGGCGATCCTCGGCTACGAGCCCTCGTTAGAGCGGCTCGGCGACATCGTGATCGTCGACGAGGACGACGACGAGCGCGCCCGCGAGATCGCCGACGCCGTCATGGCCTCTGACGTCCCCTGTGCCACCGTGCTCAACCGCGCCTCGCCGATCGAGGGCGAACTGCGCGTCCGCCGGTGGGACGTGCTGGCGGGCGACGGCACCGAGACGGTCCACCGCGAGTACGGCCACGAGTTCGCCCTCGACGTGGCGGAGGTGTACTTCTCGCCGCGGCTCGCCACCGAGCGGCACCGCGTGATCGAGCAGGTCGCCCCCGGGGAGGCCGTTATCGACATGTTCGCCGGCGTCGGCCCCTACGCGATCCCGATGGCGGCGCGCGGCGCCGAGGTCGTCGCCTGCGACCTGAACGAGACGGCCATCGAGTACCTGCGTGCGAACGCCGAGCGCAACGGGGTCGCCGACCGCGTGACCGCGATCGCCGGCGACGTCCGAGAGACGGCCGAGGCGTACGCCGACATCGCCGACCGACTCGTGATGAACCTCCCGCACTCGGCCGACGAGTTCCTCGACACCGCGGTGGCGCTCGCGGGCGACGACTGCGTCGTCCACTTTTACGACATCCAGCACGAGGACGACCCGTTCGGCCCCGGACGGCGCGCCATCGAGGCCGCCGCCGGCACCGAGTACGACGTCGCCGTCGAGACCGAACGCGTCGTCAAATCCTACGCCCCCCACGAGTACAACGTCTGTCTCGACGTGCGACTAACCCGACGGTGACCGAGGGATACGCTCTCGACTCGTTCTCTGTGCCCGGCGCCAGCGGTCCGTAGCGGGAGGTGCGGAGAGAGCGGGAGGTGCGGAGAGAGCGAGAGGAGCCGCGAGAGCGGGCGGAGCAACGCGCTCGCGTCCGAACCGGTGGCGTCGAGTCGGACCACCTCGTCGTCGAATCATTTCTGTCAGGTAACACTTTTATGATGTTCCGGACCGTCATCTCTGTCATGAGTGACGCAGAAAGCGCCGACGAGCGCATCGACGAGACGACGACGTGGCCAGACCTCGCTATCGGTCTGTACGACCGACTGACCGGGCGGAACGCGGAGATCATCTACGAGTTCGAGGACATGTCCGTCGACGTTCCGAGCGGGACCGGTGACGACGTCGAACACGCCAGTTGGCGGCTCGACGGGACCGTGCGGGTCACTACCCGTGAACAGGACTGAGGGGAAACCACCACTCTCGGTCGAGACCGACGATCTGACGCTGGCGGTCGACGGCGTCAGTCTCGACGTTCACTCGACGGGAGAGCGACTGTTCGTCGAGGCCGACAGCGTCCGCGACGCGATTCGCACCCTCCGGCGGGTGCCCGTCGACGACGTGCGAGGTCCGGCCGCCTTCCTGACCGCGACCGACCTCACGACGGAGTTCCGGGTACGCGGGCGAACCGTCGCCGTGATCGGTGCCGGCGCACGCCCCGGCGTCCTATCCCGCCGACTCGGCGTCGCGCCCGCCGAGATCCGGATCATCGGCGTAGTCGACGCCGCCGCAAGCGGGCTCGCGAGCATGAGAGGCGCCGGCAGACGGCTATTTCAGTGATCGGCGACGCCGTGGTTCGCTGGCGGCGTCACCGCTCACAGTCGCGGTAGCCGAACAGCGTGACTGCCGCCCGACCCGAGACGGTTCGGGTCTGACGGCTACGGCCCGTCACATGACAAGAGTCCACGGCCGCAGGTGCGTCGAGACCAGAGGCGACTTCGCGCTTGGCACGCCGAAGACGTGGATCAGACGTCGGCCGTGGGCGATCGCTGAGGGGGGTGACCGTCGCGCCGGACCGCAGTGGGAGACGGAACCGACGAGACCGCTGACGCCCGGCACGGGCTCCGACCGGGCACACACCGTCGGGGGAGTCGATCCCCGCCATCGCGGCACACGACAGGTGTTGTCACACACTACTTGAGTGCCGAACACGTATTTATACTTTTTCCTTATATACCTGTGAGCATTCGGTATATTCTTCTTTAATCGTCTGATTATGGGGTAATCTCTGAAACGAATCGATGTTTTCGAACCGGGGTTCTGTCGATCGGGTAGAGCGGCGGTCCGTTTACGCTGGGTCTTGCCGAGAGATGCCTCCGCCGTCGGCGTTTCGGAACCCTTATTTTTCTCTTCGGGAATGGTATGATGAGCGCCGGAGTAGCTCAGCTGGCAGAGCGATTCCTTCGTAAGGAATAGGTCGAGGGTTCAAATCCCTCCTCCGGCTTCAACCAATTCGTTTACAATCCCACTGGTAAACCGGGATTGTGATACTTCTCGCGGTTACGATCTGAGTTCTACCAACCGACATACGGTTTATCAGCCGTCGGCCTCTCGAACGGGGGTGACGGCCTGATGGCGGTCTCTTCAGGGCCGTACTGTAGCGCTCTCGGCTGTGGTGACGACGCCGAAGTTGTCGTCCGCCTCGATGACGCTCGCGAGCGTGTCGTCTGCGACGATCACGCCGACGACGGCGAGGTGATCGGCGATGTCTGAGGACGAGGTTACTGCAGGCGAGGCGCTTGCCGTTGCCCAGCGCGCTCTCGCGAAAGTGGTTGCCGTAGAGAGAGATCTCGCTGAGCTTGAGGACGAGACAGCTGCGTTACGATCCGAACTCAACGAAGTCGACCGACGGCTTTCAGAGCAAGAGGCTGCTGCGGAAGACGGAGGTGGAGACGATGTCTGAGGACGACGTCTCCGCCCGTGACGCCCTCGCGATCGCACAGCGGTCGCTCGCACGCCTCCAAGAGGTTGAAGACGAACTGCGGGACGAACTCGACGAGACGAACACTACCGTCGAGCAGCTCCAAGACGACGTAACCGCGCTCGAGCTCCGCGTCTCCGAGTTCGACGAGGATCGGGACGCAAGTGAACTCTCTGCCGATGAGAAGGTCGGGATGGTCCGTGAGCATGGCTTCCGGAAGGCCAGCGAGGGCCACGGTCGTGCGAAGCTCGACTACGACGACATCAAGTGGGAGATCTTCAACGGCGACATCGGTGACTCGACGTGCTACCGTCTCATCCGGAAGGCGGCCGGGCTCTCGGACGAGAAGACCGGGAGCGCCATCGACGGCTTCGTCGCCCGTAACCCGGCGGGAGACAACTACCACCTCGCGATCGACGCACAGGAGGCAAAACGAAGCCGCGTGTTTTCCGCCGGAAAAATCGATGTGACCGAGGAGGTGCGCTGAACATGGCGCAGTTCGATCGCGGAATCCCACCTCCGTTGTACTCCCCGTAGATCACAGCAACAGCAGTAGTGTACGCAAACCTCCGTTAGCCGGAAGGCCGTCGTTTTGGCCGACGTTTGGCCGACGTCGGCGGTCTCGGAGAACGCCTCGGTGGCGTTTTTTCCGGCGGAAAACACGACTTCGATGTCAACCACCCACGACCGACGAAAGGAGAACGAGACGCTAACCGAGACGCTGGTCCGCTTCATGCGGGAGCGGTACCGCGACGCGATCGGCACGCTCGCACAGCACTACCCGAACGAACAGCGGTCACTCGTCATCGACTACGACGAGCTGTACGAGTTCGACCGCGACCTCGCCGAGGATGTCCTCGCGAAACCGGACGAGATGCGTGAGTACCTGGAGGAGGCGCTGCGGAACTTCGACCTCCCGGCGGACGTGTCTCTCGATCGGGCTCACGTGCGCGTGGCGAACCTACCCGACGAGTACACACACTACCCCGGTCACTTCAGCCCCACCAAGGTCCACAACGACCAGCCGTACATCGGCGTCGAGGGCGAGATCGTCGCGGGGAGCGACGTCTACCCGAAGATCACTGACGCTGCCTTCGAGTGCCAGCGCTGCGGGACGATGACGTACATCCCTGAGACAGACCGTGGCTTCCAAGAGCCGCACGAGTGCCAGGGCTGTGAGCGACAGGGACCGTTCCGCATCAACTTCGGAGACTCAGAGTTCATCGATGCCCAGAAGATCCGGCTCTCAGAGCCGCCGGAGGTCGCTGGTGGCGAGGGGCAGTCGATCGATATCTACGTCGAGGACGACCTCGCCGGCGAGGTGACGACAGGCGACCGCGTCACGATCACTGGCCGCCTCTTCCTCGAACAGCGCACCAAGGGCAACGAGAAGAAGTCGACGTTCGAGCCGTACCTGGACGGCCACGCCATCGAGGTCCAGGAGTCGGACCAGACGTCGGTCGAGGTCTCCCCGGGCGAACGCGAGGAGATCAACGGGATCGTCGACGGTGAGCTCGGAGATCCCCTCGACGTCGCCGCCGAGTCGATCGCGCCGGGCGTGTTCGGAGATCAGTACGACCACATGAAGCGGGCGATCGTCTTGTCCGTGGTCGGCGGCGACTGGGTCGAAGGGGAGGATGGCAGCGTCGAGCGCGGCTCCATCAGCATGCTCCTCGTGGGCGACCCGTCGACGGGGAAGTCTGCGCTGATCAACCAGGCCGAGTCGAACGCCCCGCGGTCCGTCGGCGTCTCCGGGAAGGGTGCTCGCGAGGCCGGCATCACTGCCTCGGCTGTTCGCGATGACTTCTCCGACGGCGAGTGGACGCTCAAAGCGGGCGCGTTCGTGAAGGCGAACGGCGGGATCGTCCGGATCGACGAGCTCGACGACATGCCGCCGGACGTCCGGTCGGCGATGCTGGAGCCGATGGCCAACGGGAAGATCAACGTCTCAAAGGCCGGGATCAACGCGACGCTCCAGACGCGCGTCGGCGTCATCGCCGCGGCGAACCCGAAGTACGGCCGGTTCGATCCGTACGAGCCGGTCTACGAGCAGGTCGAACTCGGCTCCACGCTCATCTCACGGTTCGACCTCGGGTTCACTGTCACCGAGACGGACGACGTCGACACCGTCAAACAGGTCGCTCGAGACATCGTCGGTCGCCGGGAGCACAAGAAGCGGCTCGACGTCGCCCCCGAGACGATCGACGCCGGCGAGACCGACAAGTACGATCCGCCGGTTCGGAGCGAGATCCTCCGGAAGTGGTTGGCACTCGCCGGTGACCAGCCGTCACCCGTCATCGCGAGCGAAGAGCTCGAACAGCGGATCGCCGACGAGTTCTCCGACTTCAAGACGAAGCACATGGATGAGGATGCGCCGGTGCCGGCGACGTGGCGCGACCTGGAGGCGCAACTCCGTCTCGCAGAAGCGGCTGCGAAGTTGGAGTTCTCCGAGACGATCGAGGAGCGGCACTTCAAGACGGCGCTCTCGCTGACGATGCGGTCGATGCGGGACTTCGGGATGAACGAGGACGGCGAGTTCGACGCCGACGTTCGCGAGTCAGGTACGTCGAAGACGCAGCGTGACCGCATCACCCTGATTGAGGACATCGTCGAAGAGCAGTGTGCCGCCGGGGAGTCCAACGGCGCCGCTGTCGAAGACGTCCTCGACGAGGCAGAAGCCGAAGGTGTCGACCGGAAGCGCGCGGAGAAGACGCTCCTGAAGATCAAAGAGGAGATCGGGTCGATGTACGAGCCGATGGATGGCACGCTCAAGTGGCTCGGGAGGGCGTAACCATGCCTGCCACGAGCCAACACAACGAGCAGGCGATCGCGACGCCGAACCCGTCGCCAGAGAACACCGCCGACCACGGAGAGAATCCGGCGCGATTCCTCGTCGAGGAACTCACCGTCGACGATGGCGACGGGACCACGGGCGAGTTGATGCTCGCACGCATCCGCGGGTTGGAGACGGTCGCGCTGTGTCGGTTCTGGCTCGGCGTCGAGCGCTACCTCGCTGCGCAAGCGGATCGCGAGCCACGCGATCGCGTCGTCGACGCCCTCGAAGCGCGCGAGGAAACCCTCCGGAAGCGAGGTGAGGGGTTGGCCCAGGCCGGGCTCTCTGCAGAGGAGCGTCGCGAGCGTGCCACTGAGCTGCAGACCGAGTCGGTCGCGACGCTCGTCGACGAGGATGGCGAGGAGATCTCGTGGAGTCGACAGCGCGGCGCCGTCCTGGAGGCAAGCCGATGAGTAGCGACGGAGCGGCGAGGTGCCACAGCTGCGGCGAGAAACACACTGACTGGGAGAAAGACGGTCAGCACGCTGTGGACAGCGGTTCCCACCAAGGCATCATTACGCGCTGGGAATGTGGGCGCTGCGGAGCGATCACGGAGGCCGGTCGACGATGATCGACGACGAGTACGCCGTCCGCCGACTCCGCTGCTACGAATTCGCGTACGTCGTCCCGTGGGCTGAGCTCGTCGAAGACATGGAGGAACTGCGATGAGCATCTTCGAAGACCTCTACGAGGTCTACTATCAGGCGGGAACTCACCGCGACCACGTCACTGGCTCGTGCGAGGCCGACACGCTCCTGGAGGCGCTTCGCGCCGTCGACGCAACGACCGGCGCCGACGTGGACATCACCCGGGGCGACGTCGTCGTCATCCTCGACCGGCAGTCAGCCGAGACGATCTCTGAGCGGCTCGGAGACGACGTCCACGTCGCATTCGAGGATCCACTTGTCCCTCGCGAGCACCTGTATCTCGCCCCGAGTCGGATCGAGCAAGTGCTCCCCGGGAAGACGCAGGTCCACACCGTCGGGAATCCGTCACGCTGGGGGCTCGTGATGGATCCGAACTGCGTCAGCTACGACAACGAGGTCATCGACCCTGCAGGCGTCGTCGGGATCTCGTGGGTGATCGAGTCGTGACCCAGACCGTCGACGTCGCCGACCTGCCGCGCTCGACGAGAGAACACCTCGCCGAGCTCCCACCGACGGCCACAGTCGTGTACCTCCACCTCCGCAACGAGGGGAACCCCAGGACGCTGCGACAGATCGCCTACGAGACGGTCCGTCCACAGCGGTCGATACGCCGCGCACTCCGCCAGCTGCACGAGGAGGGAATGGTCTCGTGCTCGCCGCGGCACACGGATCCGCCACAGTCGGAATGGCAGGTCAACGAGTGAGCGACAAAATGGCGCTCGGGGGTCGACTTAAGCCTACGGCCAAGCAACAGATGGTCGACGACGGCACCGCCACATGGTCCCGAGCCTGAGAAGGTGATGACAGGGTCAGTCCGACAGCACCGCGCTTCTCCTCTTGCCCGCATGTCTACTACGCAACAGTCACTCGATGAGTTCACGACTCGTCGCGATGTCGTGCCCGCCCGCGTGTTCGAGCGCTACCTCTGGACGAATCCCGAGGTGTGCAGCGAGTGTTTCGCCCGGATACGCACCGAACACACGATGACACGCGACCAGTGGGGAAACACCGTCACCGAGCTCGACCGAGCAGACGCAGGCATCCAGGGGTACGACAACGTCAACGGCGGCGGCGTGTACCTCCCGCGAACGTTTTGCGAAGACTGCGGGGGGCGCGGTCACGCCGACCCCGAGACGGACTCGAAGATTCAAGCGACGCGCCGTGCCACACAGATCGTCGCCCGCCTCGACGAGCGCAACATCCCGGTCGATGCCCGAGCGCTCCGCCGAGCCACCCGCGTGCTCAAGTCGAAGCCCGAACTGGAGGCGCTGGACCGCGAGATCTACGAGCGCGCCACGAAGATCGCCGTCCGGAGGGCGCAGTCGTGAGCCTCTCACAGTACGACCGGGTCGCGTTCGACTTCGCCGGTCGCGAGCTCGTCGGCGACGCTGTGAACTACCACCCTGCCGCCGACGTCAACGGCCCGGACGGGCTCCTGGTCGTCGACGTCGACGGCGAGCGCTACCGGGTTGCAGAGTCGCAAGCCGAGCAGTTGGATCGATAGCGCAGTCTGGGAGCGCACGGCACTGAAGACGCCGCCTGCCCCGGTTCGAATCCGGGTCGATCCGTGTCCCGTGGGGCGCGCCTTCTGATGAAGGCCAGGTCAACCCCACGGGGATGTTGAAACTCATGAGCGACCGGCAGCCGGGAGATAGTGACTCTCTGTGTACCTTCTCGACGACGACATCGTCGCGTGAGTGGTTGCAAACCCTCAAGTCCGGTCGCCTTGCTGCGCCTGTGGACAGGTGACGGAGGCCGCTATGGGGCGGGCGAAACCAAAGCCCGTCACGCGGCTCCCCCGTCCCGGGTTCGATCCCCGGCGTAGCGTTTTCGAGTCGTATCGCACGCTAACCCCACCGTTTCCACTCCAAATGCCCATCCCGTCTTATCGTTCGACGACCGACCAGTGCCCGGAGTGTGGCGCCAGCTACACCTCGGCGAGACCCTGCGACTGCCAGCCCCTCGCTGATGTCTCATGAGCGCTGTGCAACCCGCTCGGGCATGGTACTGCCGGGACGACGTCGTCGACGAGTACAAGAGCACCCTCAAAGAGGACGATGAGAAGCTACCGATGCTGAAGACGCTGAAGATCATCCGGGCGATCGTCGTCAACGTCGGGCTGTTCGCCGGGTGGATCTACGCGCTCTACCTCGGCGGTGACCCGACGATCATCACGGTCTTCGCGCTCGGTGTGGTCGGCGCGTACAACGGCCTCGAACTCGGTGACTACCTCGCACTCGTTCAGGCGTACTCCGAGATCCAAGCCGAGGCCAACGACGGCGACGACTGACTGCGACCTGTTCGACACCGTGACACTCGATCGACGCCGCTCTCGCCGTCGACGTCGTCTCCGCCCGTCCCTACTTAAAATATAAGACCGCCCCGAACGCTG
The DNA here is from genome assembly GCF_000336995.1 of Halorubrum aidingense JCM 13560. Lineage (GTDB taxonomy): Archaea > Halobacteriota > Halobacteria > Halobacteriales > Haloferacaceae > Halorubrum > Halorubrum aidingense. The sequence continues at coordinate 14,084 of NZ_AOJI01000015.1, forward strand.
CAGAACGCTTCCTCACTCATGTCCACTCGCGACCGACGTGTCACACTCGCCCTGAAGTGGCACTATCTCGACAACCTCGACGTCGACCAGATACGGGACCGCTTCGAGGAAGAAGGGATCGGGTCGTACGCACGGTCGACGATCCGGGGCTACCTCAACGAGGAGCCGAAGGACGCGGTCATCGAGCAGATCGAGGCGGAACACGCCGACGTCCGCCTGCAGATCGCCGAGCGAGAAGAGCGGATGTACCGCCGAGCTCGCAGCGCCGAGAACGCAGCGACCGAAGACGAGCCCATCCGGCGTACCGTGCCGAAAACAGACACCGTCCCCGCGGATCGGGAGAGCCCGATGTCGTGGCCGGCGTGGGAGATCGTCGAGCCCGGCGATCCCGACCGTCCCGAGTGGGCCGAGGAGCGCGACATCGTGATTCGGTTCGACGACAACCAGCAGACACAGCTACGCCCCGGAGAGCGCTACCCGGTCCGGTCGATCGACGGCTCACCGACGTACACGACCGAGATGGTCGGCCTCGATCGCGACGTCGACGACCTACCGGGACAGGCGAGAGCCCGCCAGGAACAGTCCCAACACCTCCAGGCGAAAGGCGACGCCCTGGGCGTGTTCTCCGAGAAAATCGAACTAGAGGGCGACCTCGAACACAGCGGTGGGTTCGACGTCTCGATCACTCACCACCGCGTCACTGAGGAGGACACCGATGTCGATAACGACTGAGGGCGTCGCGGTCGACACCACGGGCGGCACTCTCGATCTCGACTGGGGGTTCTGGGACGCCCAACTCGACGCGATCACGGCGCTGGAGTCGGGTGCGTACGACGTCGTCAACTTCCGGGGTGGCTACGGCTCGGGAAAGACGATCCTCGGCTCGCGGTGGATCATGGAGAAGGCGACGGAGGTCGCCGGCTCAGACAACCTGATCATCGCACCCGACTCCAAGAAGGGCGGCCCGACGACGTACAAGGTCTTCTTCGAAGAGCTTCCGGGCGAGGACACCGTCCCCGACGAGGGTGGCGATCCCGAGAACTCGCCGTTCGTCGACGAGTACAATCGGAACGAGCGCCGAATCACATGGTTCAACGGCTCCGTGGTCCGCCTCGGGAGCGCCGACGTCTGGAACCGGTACGCCGGCGGGGAGTTCAACGCCATCTGGTGCGACGAGGTCGCTCACTACGAGCACACCGACATCTTCGACCTCAACCGGATGCTGCTCTCCCGGCAGCGCACCCGTGACGGACCGAACGTCACGCTCTGGACGTCGACGGGGAACGGGTACAACCAGTACTACGACTTCGTCGAGCGCCAGGTGACGCCAGACGATGACGACCTCCCGACGCGCCTCATAAACGTCGTCGCCGACTCGCGGAACAACCCGTTCCTCCCCGAGAAAGAGAAGCTGGTCCGGCAGTTCGAGGGAACGGAGAAGGAGGATCAGGGCCTCGCCGGCGGCTTCGCGGCCGCCGAGGGGCTCGTCTACTCGGCGTTCTCTCGGCCGACGCACGTCCGAAAGCGCGACGATGTCGAGATCCGGAGCAACTGGCGACTCTACGGGTACGACTACGGGTTCAAAGACCCGCGCGTCCTCCTCGAGATCGGCAAGACGCCGGCGGACCAGTACGTCGTTCTCGATCTGTACTACGAGAGCCAGCAGCCCGTCGAACACCTTATCGATCCGAGTGACGGCTCGGGCTGGATGCTCCGCGAGGAGAAGCCCGCGGGTGAACTCTACTCCGACCACGAGCCCGAGCACATCCAGAAGTTCCGGAACGCCGGGTACGAGGCCTACGCCGCGACGAAGGACCTCGACGAGGGCATCGACGAGATGCGGAGCGTCCTCGACACCGACGTCGACGGTCGCCCCGGGCTCATCGTCCTCGAGGACTGCACGGAACTGATCAAGGAGTTCCAGAGCTACAAGGAGGACGATGTCGGGACGAGCCGGGCGACAGACCACGCCCTCGACGCACTCCGGTACGCCATCATGGGCGATCGGTACGTCGAGGAGGATGACGGCGCCGGCGGTTCGGGGACCTGGTGATCACCATGACTGACACAGACGACACTGACGAGAGTATCGACGCTGGCGCCGGCGACGTCGACCGGACCACCGAGGCGACGGGCGACGCCCAGGCAGAGGCGCAGGCCAGAGAGGACGAGCTGCTCGCCGCGGCGCAAGTCGACATGGCGATGCGGCAGGTCCTCCAGGACCAGCTCGGCGCGAGCATCGACGCCGAGGGGATCAACGACTACTACGACATCTTCGACTGGGACCCGAACCCGACGGCGACGCACTACTACGCGATGGCGCTGCGGAACCCGTACGCCTTCGCCGTCACGTTCCTCCCGCCGATGACGACGTGGCGCGACCCGCCGCGAATCGTCGACGACGTCGAGAACGAGGACAGCCAGACCGACTTCGAGGAAGACGTCGAGACGCACGTCCGCGAGCACGACTTGTGGAGCTACGCCACGCGGGCGGACATGCTCGCCGGCATCGGGACGTTCGGCATCCTCGTCTTGGAGTTCGACGACGTCGACCAGAACGCGGTCGGCGACGGTGAGAAAAGCCAAGGCTTCGGCAGCGAGGTGGGCAACCCGCAGCAACTGCAGGGGCTCCGGCCGTACTCGCGTGAATCGATCGACAACGTCCGCCTCGGAGGCCCCGGGAGCGGTCGGTGGGGACAGCCGATCGAGTACCAGATCGACCTGGGCGACGAGAACGACGAGGAGTTCGGGATCGAACAAGGCGGCCCGGACACGATGTGGGTGCACCACTCGCGCGTCATCCACATCCACTCCGACCAGCTGCTCGACGACGAACTCCGCGGCATCCCGCGCCAGCAACCCGTGTACAACAACCTCGTCGACATCGAGAAGACGCTGGGGAGCGCCGGCACGCTCGCGTACCGCGCCAGCGCATGGGGCATCAACATCAACATCTCGAAGGACTACAAGCTGGATGAAGACGCCGGCGACAAGCTCCAAGAGCATCTCGCCCGGTGGCAGTCCGGCCTCGAGAACGTCCTCCGAACGCACGGCGCCGACGACGTCCAGAGTCTCGGCGGCGAGGACATCAACCCGCAGCCGGTGATCGACCCGAACGTCGAGGCGATCTCCGCACAGACGGGGATCCCGCAGTCGGTGCTGAAGGGCAACGAGACAGGGGAGCGCTCCACGACGCAGGACCTCAAGGAGTGGTACGGGAAGATTGGGGAGCGCCGGCAGGAGTTCGTCACGCCGACGATCGTTCGCGCGCTGATCGACCGTCTCGTCGAGTACGGCATCGTCTCGGCGCCGTCGAATGGGCCTGGTGCGTACTCGGTGGAGTGGACGCCGCTCCACGAGCTGAGCGAGAAGGACCAGGCCGACATCCAGCACACCCGAGCGCAGGCGCTCAACGAGTGGACCGGCGGGATGCCCGAGGCGATGCTCACTCGCCAGCAGCAGGCCGACTACATCGAGGACGGCATCCTTCCGAGCGAGTTCGATGAGGTGCCCGACGACGTTGAGGCGCTCGAAGAGGCATCCGCCGCTGCCGACGGCGTTCGCGACGTCGAGGAGATGACCGCGGAGTACGGCGCCGGCGAGGAGGCCGTCGCCGATGGGGGCGAGGTGGACGATGAGTAGCACCCACGCCCACAACCACACCCACCAGCTGACGGCCGCGGAGTACGCCCTCGACGAGCCGGGCCGTGTCGACCCGACGTCGACGACGTCGATCCAGCGCTCGCTCGCCCGGTTCCTCCGCGGTCGGATCGGGCACCTCAACGCGGACGTCCGCCAGCTGCTCGTCGAGGAGGATGCGCTCGGGCTCGGCGACGGCGTCGGCGGGCGATGGGCCGACCTCTCCGCGGCGGAGACGGCACGGCGCTTCGACGACTGGATCCAGCAGGCGATCCGGGTGGAGGTCCTCGACCCGATCGAGGTGCGGCAGGTCCGCGATTGGTTCGAGCGAGCGAGCCGACAGGCGCTCCGCACGGCCAACGGCGAGCTTCGGTCGTTCGACGTCGACCCGGATCCCGTCGACGACGTCATCCAGCAGGACGCCGTCCAGGAACAGATTGACCTGCAGCAGGAAGACACCCGACAGCGCGTCGAGTCGTGGATGGACGACTACGCGACCGACACGCGCTCGCTCGTGACCGCCGGCGTCGGCGGCGAGATCTCGAGGTCGCAACTGATGCGCGACATCTCCGAGCGGGCGCAGGTGTACAAGTCGCACGTGACGTCGACGGCGAGCGGCCGTGTCGTCAACCAGTACAACACGACGAAGCTCACCGCATACGACCGAGTCGACACCGAGATCGAACTTGACGTCGAAGCCGAGTTCGAAACGGCCGGCGACGACAGAGTGTGTGAACTCTGCCGGAGTCTCGCAGGCACCTACTCCTTAGAGGAGGCCCAGAACCTCACCATCCCCGATGACACTCACAACCTGTGTCGGTGTCAGTGGGTGGTGACCGACGTCCGGCAGATGTTCTAGCAGCGCTGCCAGGCCGATGACCCCCGTGTGAATCCACGCAAGCGCGTGAGGGGCGAGGACCTGGGCGACTGACCTCTTCAACATGACATGAACAACCACAACCAAGACCTGCGGGTGTCGGCGCGGTCGTGCCGACTCACTGCAGCTGCAGACAGCGACGAGGACGGCCCGCCGTGGCGCTTCGGCGGGATCGCCGTCGCCGCCGGCGACATCCTCCACAACCAACTCGGCGAGCGCGTTCTGTTCACCGCGGACGAGCTCAAGGCCGCCGCCGAGTTGCAGGCTGGCGAACCGCTCACGAAGGACCACCCTGAGGACGAGCAGGGGCGGCCGAAGTACCCGCCGGACGTCGACGAGACGTTCGGGAAGGTCGACAAGGCCGGCTGGGTCGACGACCACGAGGGCGTCGGCTACGAGGCGATCACTCACGACGAGACGATCGCCTCCGGCGTGCAAGCGGGGAGCTACGAGGTGTCCGTGCATCCGTTCTTCAACACCGAGCCGTATGACGGTCCGGAGGCAGACCTGAAGGCCGTCGACATCATGTTCGGCGACCTCTCGGTCGTCTCGAAGGGTGACTCGCCCAGCAACACGGCGCAGTGGGGGCCGAACCAGGCGCTCGCGAACTGGACGGCGACCGCAGACATTGGTTCGGAGCTCACCGCCGCAGCCGACGCCGACGAGGATGCCGACACCCGGTCGCTCGTCACGCGGCTAGCCGAGCGACTCGGGATACTCGACTCGCAGGACCGCCGCGGTGGCGTCTTTCTCCCCGACCAGACGACTGACGGTGAGTCGGTCGGCATCGCTGACGCGAGCTTCGAGGACGCGCCGTGGCTGATCAGCATCCATGCGCCGGGTGAGGAGTACGCCGACGTCGGCGACGGTCTCGGTCCCGAGCTTGGGATGAGCGAGCCCTACGAGCCCGGGGAGTACCCGACTGAGTCTCGGATCAGCCTCGACGAGCCGGTCGAGGAGGACGAGACGCTGTTCGCACTCTTGCGGTATCATGCGGACGGTGAGGTCTCCGAGCCGATCCCCCGGAGCGATGGCGGGCACTACCTCGACTCCGCGTTCGTCGCCGTCGCCCCGGACGGCGTGATGGACGATACGAGCGAGGCGACGGCAGGCGCATCGAGTGACGACGAACCGGCGGAACCCGGCAGCGGCGCGGACACTGACACAGACATGGGAGACAACGACGACACGAACGACGGATCGGACGGCCCTGACGGCGGCGACGCCGGTGGGGACGACACTACTACGCTCGCCAACATGACCGTCGACGAGCTCGGCGACGCGCTTCGTGACCAGGGCTTCGTCACTGAAGACGACGCCGGCGACCTGGTCGACCAGGCGAGCGCCCAGGCCGAGAAGGAGGAGAAGGTCGACGAGATCGTCGCGAAGAGCGACGACTACGACGAGGAGGACCGCGAGGACCTCATGGCGTCGGCTGACCCGCTGATCGACAAGGAGCACAAGCGCGTCCGCGGAGAGACCGCAGCGAGGATGCCGGGTCACGCCGGCGCCGCTGCGTCGCTGACCACGAACGCTGAGTCGGCCGTCGACGAGTACGGCACCGGCGTCAAGGAGGACTAACCGATGATCGCAGCACACCAAAGCATTCTCGCACAGGTGCACAACGAGAACAGCTACCTCGAGGGCGAGGCCGACTCGGCGCTCGACCCCGGCACGGGCGCGGTCGCCTACAAGGACGCCGACGGCAACTGGCACATCCGACAGGCCACCGCCGATGAGGACACCAAGCGGATCGTCCGTGAGCAGCGGAACCCGCCCCGCGGCGGGATGACCGTCACGGACACCGGCGACAGCCCGATCGATGACGGCTACAACGCCGGTGACAACGTCGAGACGGTCGGCTTCCACCGCTACGACCGGGCGCGGCTCCGCGTGTCGCCGAACGCGACCGCAGACCCGACCGACACGCCGGTCGGCTTCGACGCAGATGGACTGATCACTGACGACATCGACGGCGCCGGGGCCACCCCGGCCGCGCCGGTCGGGCGTGGCATCGAGCTGATCGAGCGGGCGACTGAGGACGACCTTCTGGTCGTGGAGTTCTACTGAACATGAGCACGCAGAACGTTTCGAGCCCCTCCGTTTCGGGGCCCAAGGAGTTCGAGTCGAACATCCCGCTGACCGCACAGGCCGCGCTCTACAACCCGCGGCCGGACGTCCGAGAGCAGGCGCTCGCGCAGCTGCGCGCGGAGTCTGCGTTCGATCCGGACATGTGGCAGCAGCTCGACGAGGCGACCGGCGTTACGTCGACTGACAAGAAGAGCCAGCTGCAGGAACTGACCGCGGACTCGACGCTCGTCGTCGACTCGTGGGAGCAGATCACCGACATGGTGCTCGACAGCCAGTTCGTCGAGTCCACGATCGTCGACCAGCTCATCGCCGCCGGCTTCGGCGTTTCTTCGAGCCTGTCGCGGTACGCCTACTTCAACCCGATGAGCAACACCCGGCTCGAAGCCGAGACGGGGATGAACATGCGGACGCAGTCCGAACAGCAGATGACCGGCCTCGGACTGGACGGCGTCCCGCTCCCGCTGCACCAGGTCGAGTACCAGATCGACGCCCGGGAGTACCAGAACGCGCAGGCGTTCGGTGAGGACTTCGACGACTCCGTCGGAACTGAAGCCCGACGAGCGCTCAACCGCTCGGAGGCGAACATGCTCTGGGACGGCTGGGGCGGCGACATCGAGACGCAGCGTGGGCTCGTCTCGGTGGCCGGGCTCGACAGCGACATCGATCAGATCCTCCAGGCGTCCGGATCCGGCGGCTGGGTCGCCGATCCGAACAACATCCTGGAGGACTTCGACGAGCTCCACGACACGGTCGAGAACCAGACCGACGTCGTCGACAAGGACGACGTCCCGCTCGTCTCCGAGGTGGGTGGTTGGGTGCTCGTTCCGCGCGCGATGTGGGGCGAGTACTCCCGTGAGGACTACGAGACCAGCGCGACCGACGAGCCGGTCGCCGAGCGGATCGACCGGAAGTACGACTACCTGAACGTCGTGCCGGCGCCGCGCTTGGACTCGGACAGCCTGATCCTGATGCTGAACGACCCGCGGTACTTCCAGATCGTCAACGCGCAGGGCGTGACGAACACTACGTGGGAGTCCGACGGCGGCGCCGCGCTCAACGCTCGGCTGCTCTCCAGCCGGACGCCGTTCGTGCGCCAGCAGCCGGACGGGATCTCGGGAATCGCCCGGATGACGGGGATCGACGCCTGAACACCATGACTGCAAGTCATGACTTCGGCGAACTCGAACGTGCGGTCTCGCTTCTCAAATCTGGCGGCTACGAGGTGCTTCGAGATGCCCGCCTGCATGAGGAAACAGTGTCTGGTGAGACACAGGCCGTTGCAGATCTGAAGGTGGTTCTCCCGGAGGACAACGATGAGTGACGACACTATCCGCGTTCGCGTTGACCGTGGCGACTACCGTCACGAGCGCGAGCACTACACCCGCGGCGACGAGATCGACGTCGACCCGAAGGTGCTTGAAAAGCACCCGAACTCGCTCACTCGCGTTGAGGAGCTCGACGAGTCTGCGGACGACAGTGGCACGGACGCCACCGACGACAGCGACGACGAGATCGTGGTCGATCCCGATCCGTCGGAGCTGACCGTCCACGAACTCCGCGATCGGATCGCCGACGTCGACGACGCCGACCTCCTGGGCGCGATCAAGGACGCCGAAGAGGAGGGCAAGAACCGGGAGACGGCCACCGACGCCCTCGACGAGCGGATCGCGGAGCTGGAGGGCTAGGCCATGCCCGACTACCGGAGCAGCGTCGACGACGTTCGCGCCGAACTGGAGCGGACGGACTTCCCGACCGCTCAACTGGCGGACGGGCAGATCGAGACGGTCGGGCTTGACCCGGCGCACCTCGTCGTCACCGAAGACCTCGCTGACACGGACCAGTCTGACGACCGCCTCGCGCTGATCGAGCGGTACCTCGCCGGGCACAACATCCTCGCGTCCGGGATCGATGACCTCCGACAGACGACGTCGGAGCAGACCGACCGCGAGCGGAAGTCCTACGCCGGCGAGTTCGGCGAAGCGATGCGGTCGACGACGCTCGGTCAGAAGGCCATCTCGATGGACCAGTCCGGGACGCTCGCCGATGCGGCGAAGCCGACGGCGTCGATCACTGTCCCGGACACGTCTGGAGGACACTGAGCATGGCGGACCGGCCCAGCATCTACCGCGTGACGCGGACGTGTCGCTACGGTGGCGGCGAACTCCGTGGCGCCGGTAAGCTCTGGATCGACCCGCCGACCGGCGCCGTCGACCGGCTCGACCGACACCTGGAGCGCCTCGACGAGGACGGACGCCTCCCGCGTGATGAGCTCGGGACGATGCCGTACACGACGCTCCAGCAACTCGCTGCTGCTGGTGACGTCGACGACGTCAACGGAAACAGCGACGGCGAGGCGATCGTCGACGCCTACGCGCTCACCGAGGAGGGTGACGATGAGTAACGCAGTTCTCGTCGCACTCCTGCTTACGGGGTTCGTGAGTGGGTTCGTGCTGGGGTACACTCGCCGGAGCTCTCAGTCTACCCGTGGCCGTGTCGCGGACACGCCGGATACTGATCCTCGTGGTCGCGATCTGGGGGGAGACGGCGGGTACGGCTTCATCCGGCCGTCAGCGGACGACTCTCCCGATGTGCGCGTTGAACACGTCTGCGGTGGCAAAGCCGAGGAGGACTGACTCATGCGCGGCACACTCACTCATCTCGTCACGGTCGAGCACTACCAGGAGACTGGCGAGACCGTCGACGACGGCGCCGGCGGAACGATCCCGGTCGAGGAGTGGGTCGCGGTCGTCGACGGCGTCCCCGGGCGGTTCGAGCCGGCCGGGCAGGGGTACGTCCGTGAGGACCAGGGCGGTCGCGTCTACTCCACACCGCGTGTCTACCTACCAGCGCGTTCTGCCGGCGAGATGGTCGACACCTCAGATGACGGCGAGCCCGCCGACTACGAGTACGACGTCGCCGTCGACGAAGGCGATGACTGGCGGCTCACGATCGCCGGGATCGCCGGGGCGTTCTCCGTGACTGACGTCGACGTCCACTACGACGGGCCGGAGCGCCCGAGCCACGTCGTCATCGAGGTCGAAAGGATCGACTCGGAGGACAGCTGATGGACACCGACTTCCAGTGGGAACGTGGCTCTGACCCGCCCGTGATGCAGGAGACGCTGGGCGAGTTCATCGACGCGCTCGGCAGCGAGCTCGAAGCCGCGATCGACCGGCTGATGGGCGACGTCCTGCAGACGGTCCAGCGCCTCGTCAACGTCGACACCGGCCAACTCCGCGAATCCTACGAGACAGAGGTTCGTGAGGCGATGGAGTCCGCGCTCGGTCTCGTCATCGAGGGAATCGTCGAGTCCCGGATTCGGTATGCCTCTTTCCAGGAGTTCCTTGACACCGGGAAGCCGCACGTCGCGCCCGCCATCGAGGAGCACCGCAGCGCCCTCGAAGCGGAGGGCACGAAGGCGTGGAACAACGCCATCAAGGAGGTCACATGACGCGGAACCTCGGAAGCGGCCAGCTTCGGAACGCGATCCTTGCGGACCTCCGAAGCCACCAGCCGCTTCTCGACGCGCTCGACACCGCGGACCTAGCGGGCGTCGACGGCCCTGACGACCCGACCGAGCAGGTGTACAGCCAGCAGACCATCCAGGACACCGACTTCCCGGTCGGCGTCGCCATCGGGTTGATGCGCGGCGGTGGTGGGGAGTCGACGTCCTCGTCGACGAGCGCAACGTTCCTCGTTCAAGCCACCGTCGTCGTCCGCCTCGGTTGGCGGCAAGCCGTCGATCAAGACCCGGCGCTCGGACTCTCGGAGTCGTACATGGACGACGTGTTGAGCATCGTCGGCGCCCGCGCGAACATCGCGTTCGGCGTCCCGTACCTCAAACCGAACGGCAGCGCTGGCGGCTCCGAGATGATCGAAGCTGACGATGGCGGTCAGTGGTCGCTCCCAGCGCGATGGAGCGTCACCCGGACGGTCGTCGGTGACGACGGTCCGCGAGCATAGCGCGCTAACCACCCGATTCGATACGACACTACACACTCATCATGAGCGCAGCACCCGCAGACTACGACCCGACAGAAACGCTCTCCGGAGCATGGACCGACGTCTCGCTGGTCCAGGATCCCGGAGCGACCGAAGAGACTGAGACGTTCCTCACGCGAACGGCCGGCGAGATCTCCATCTCGCCGAACACCAACCAGTGGGAGTCCGAGCCGAACGCCTCGCGACACCGGGAGTCCGGTACCGAGCATGTCGATTACGGCGTTGAGATCCCGCTTGATCACGACGCCGAGATCGACCTCGAAGAGTTGGGCGTCGTCGACGACACCTCCAAGGAGCGCATCTTCAACGAGATCCACGACGCCGTTCGGCTCTACGTGTTCAAGAACCGCGAGGATGCCGACGGCGAGGAGGTTATCCAGCGTGAGCTGGCACGCGTCCGCATCGAGGAGACCGAAGAGTCGTTCGCGAGCGGTGACCCCGCGAACGCAACGATCACGCTCCGAGTGATGGGCGAGATCAAACACGAGTTCTCGACCCAGTGACGATGTCTGGAGCAGCAACGCGTGGCTCGACGGATCATCTCGACCGCTTCGAGAATGCTGACGAGGCGCGCGAGTTCGTCGACGAGCGCAAACAGGCACAGCGTGAACGCCAGCAGGAGGCCGTCGAGGTGTACGGCGCCGCCGCCGAACTGTTCGAGAACCGGGTGCTCGACACGGTCGCTATCGAGCGCCACGGCACCGAGATCGAGTTCTACCGACCCGTCGACGCGACCAATGCGGACCTCTCGGCGATTGCGGAGAACCGCCCCGAGCTCGCCGACCGACTCGAACGCGGCAGCGAACACATCGCGACGTTCGAGGCGGCACAACGAGAGGCGCTCCAGGTCATCGGCAGCGCCGGCGACCGAGGCGTCACCGGCGAGGAACTCGAGCAGCTACACGGCGACGCCATGGAGGGCACCGAGACGATCCGGAAGGCGCTCTCGTGTTTTGCCGTCGACGACTCGTTCCGCGACCCGCAGATCTGGACGACCATCTTCCAGGGAGAGGACACCGTCCGTGAGTTGTTCGAGGATTTTTTCACCGAAGGCGATCGGGAAAAGCTGGAAGACAGGCGCGCCGTGTTGCAGAACATGCTTGGGGGCGCCGACTCGACGAACTGAACGTTCTCTGGGGAATCGACCCGCGGGAGTTCTACGCAATGGCTAGCTGGGAGCAGGAGTTCTGGCTCGCCCGGCTGCAGGATCGCCGTGAGAACCCCGGTCAAACACTCGATGAGCGAGGCCAGCAGATGCTGAACGGCTGAGCCTTGCCCGAGCACCTTATTACACTCATGCACACCACCACCCATGGAAACGCAGCCCTGCGGCGACTGCGGCGAACCGATCCCGACAGACGTCCGGAGCTGCCCCGAATGCGGCTTCGCACCGTGGAAGCCACTCCTCGGCCTCGGCGTTCTCGGCGCACCGTGCTCGCTGTGGATCGGGTTCTTCCTGCTCTTCTTGAGCGGGATCCCGCTCCTCGCGTACGTCGTGTGGGGCATCGGCGCCCTGACACTGCTCGCGCTGCCCAGCGCGGTGTTCGCCCGCCCGACAGACTGACGCGGAGACGTCGCCCCCGGAGGTGTCTCGATGGCCGTCGCTGACACTCTCCGCGGGATCATCACTGCGGACGCCTCAGGCGTGGAAAAGGCCGTCAGCGACGCCGATCAGCAACTCGGATCACTGTCTGACCGCGCGGTAGCGACCGGCGAGCGGATGCAGTCGGCCGGCCGCTCGATGACGATGGGGATCTCCGCACCCCTCGCAGCGATGGGTGGGCTCGCCGTCCGGCAGGCAGCCCAATTCGACCAATCGATGCAGCAGTCGATCGCCGTCATGGGCGACGTCGACGAGGCGATGCGCGAGAAACTCGAAGCGACCGCCCGCGAAGTGGCGACAACGACGACGCGCTCTCACCAGGAGGCTGCCGACTCGTTCTACTTCCTCGCGAGCGCCGGCCTCTCTGCCACCGAAGCGATGGAGGCGATGCCGCAGGTCGCCGCGTTCGCGGAAGCCGGACAGATGAACATGGCCGACGCGACCGACGTCGCGACGAACGTGATGTCGGCGTACAACATTGAGGCCGAGAACATGTCGCGGGTGACCGACGTGATGACCGAGACGGTCACCAACCACAACCAGACAATGGAGGGGATGAGCGCCGCCTTCCAGAACGCGGCGCCGGCGGCAGCGTCGATGGGCGTCGAACTCGACGAGCTCGCCGCACTCACCGGGCGGCTCGGCGACGTCGGTATCCAGGGCGCCGAGGCCGGGACCGCACTGAGCAGCATCATGCGGCGGTTCGCGAAACGTTCGGGCGAAGCGGGGCAGGTCCTCGACGAGCTCAACATCCAGACGACCGACGCCCAGGGCAACCTGCTCCCGCTGACGGAGATCTTCGCGCAACTTGAGTCGGAGCAGCTGAGCGCTGCGGAGTCTGCCGCGCTGTTCGGCGAGCAGGCGGCAGCCGGGAACGCACTGTTGAACGCCGGCGCCGAGAACCTCGAAGCATACCGTACAGCGATCGATGACTCCGCCGGGGCGACACAGAGCCTCGCGGAGACACAACGCGAGACGCTGAACGCAGAGCTCCAACAGACGCGCTCGCAACTGAACGACGCCGCGATCACGATCGGCGCCGACGTCATGCCGATGGTGTCGACGCTCGCCGGCCACGTCGGCACGCTCGCTGATCGATTCGGCAACCTCTCCGACCGACAGCAGAAGGTCATCCTCGCAGCCGGAGCACTCGGTGTGGCGCTCCCACCGCTCATCTGGGGGCTCGGCACGCTCGTCACGTCGGCGTCTGCGCTCTCCAGTGCGTACGCCACCCTCGCCGGCGTGAGTCTGAGCACGCTCGTCCCGTCGCTCGGCGCCGTCTCCACCGCAGGGATCGCGACGCAGGTCGCTCTCGGCCCGATCACGGTTCCCATTTGGGCGATCATCGCCGCGATCGGCGCGCTCGTCGGTGCTACCGCTGGCCTGTGGTACGCGTGGGACAACAACGTTCTCGGGATACAGGATACGACCGAGGCAGCGTTCCAACGGATCAAGGGCTGGTTCACGACGGCGCCGGCGTGGATGCTCGTGCTGCTCGGCCCGATCGGGCAACTCTACCTCGCGTGGCGTGAGAACCTCTTCGGCGTGCAGGACGTCGTCGGCACGGTCTTCGACTGGATCGGCGACAAGATCGGCTGGCTCATCGACCGTATCGATTCGCTGCCAGGGATCAACTTCGGCGATGACGACGTCGAGATCGACGAGGGCGCTGTCGAAGCCGAGGGTGCCGCTGCCGGCGAGGCGTACGCGGCGTCGTTCGAGGGAGCGGGCGAGCCCGATGTCGCAGCCATGACGCCCGGCGCCGGGATGGGCGTCGACGCCGGCGAAGAGATCAAAGGCGAGATGACGCCCGCGATCCGCGAGGCGCTCGAAGATGGCGTCGACGGCTACGTCAGCGACCCTGACGACATCGAGGATGCGCCGACGGCCATCAACGGGGCGCTGTTCGACGCGGTCTCCCGACAGCAGGGTGGTGCGACCGCGGAGTCACTCGGTGTCTCCGAAGCGGAGTTCAAGACGCTCATGCAGCGCTTCTCCGGAAGTGATGGGTCGACGTCGTCGACACCGTCGGCCGACCTCGTCGCCGGCGCGAGTACATCTGCGAGTCCCAGCGCTGGCAGCGCCGGGATGAGCACGCAGGAGTTCAAGACCGCGCTTCGAGAGGTGCTCGACGGACTGCGACTCGACACACGACTCGACACCGACCAGCGCGGATTCGAACAGTTCATCGAGGAGATCGTGGATGCCCGGCTCGCTGAAGCCGGGCAGGGGAGGTGACTGAGCACGTGAACATATACACCATTGACTTGCCAGACCGAACCGTCGAGATCGCCCCGCGCTCGGGTGGTCACGAGACAGCGACCGCGGCCGTCCTCGACGAGGGTACCTATGTCGAGTCCACCGGAGTGAGCGCGCAGTCGTTCGACGTCGACGTGACGTTCAACGGCGACCGGCGCGCCACGTGGCACGCGGACGCGCTCGAAACGCTCGGGAACAACCCTGCGATCGGCGTGCTTCCGCTCGGTGGGAGTACCCACGCCGGCGTCGACGGCTACTACGTTGCGAGCTCGACACGCCGTGACCCGCGACTCGCCGAGCCTCCTGGAGCAGACCTCGCAGCGAGTGACGCCACCGAATCGGTGACGCTTACCCTCGAACGAGCCGGGACGCGCAAGCGGCACGTCCTCGCTGTGAAGACCGCACCAAGTCAGCCCGATCCGGGCCATCCGTTTGGAAACGACACCGACGCGATCGTCGGACTCCCAGCCGACGCCCGGCGCGTTCGGATCGTCGACGCGACGAGCTCGCCCACAGAGCGCGAGCGTCCCACTCCCGTCGCGACCGTCGACGCCGAACACGGCGCCGTCGATCTGTTCGACGCGACCGCCGAGGCGATCGACGAGCCGGTGTACCTGTTCGATCTGGACTATGATCTGCAGGGCGACGTCGACCCCGGCGTGTGGGACACGTACGGGCAGGCGGACCGGCTCGACGAGGACGGTGTCGTCTCCTGGGGGCGCGTGTTCGCGACGGCACACGACTTCTCCGGAAGCGTGGTGTGCGAAAACGGGCTGTTGCGAGTGACGATCGACGAACCGACGAACGCAGACGAGACGGCGAGCCTCGACGTCGAGGAGTACGACGCCGACGCCGACGCCTGGACCACAGTCGCGCTCCCGGAGTACTCCGCCGATCTCGACACCGACTGGCAGCCCACCGACGTCGATCTGACGCACATCGGGCAGGCATCCGTCCGCGCACAGGTCGAGTTCGAGGCCGTCGCCGGCGACCAAGAGGGTGACGTCTACGCGCTCGACGTCGAGCTCGAACGCGGGCGCTCCGAGTTGGAGGTGTGGATCCCCGAGAGCGTGGACGAAGCGATTCCTGCAGATCTCAAAACAATGTTAGAGCCAATCGCAGCGACGAACCAGGTGGATAGCGGCGCCGAGCAGGGGCTTGTGGCGAGAGAGGAGGTGAGGTTGTAGATGCCGAGTGAGACGCTCACTGCGGGGCAAGATTTCACGGTTCCGGATGGTATCTTTGAAGCGACGGTAACACTTGAGGGTGAAGCCGGTGAGGATGCAGACGCGTTAGGAGGCGATGGCGGTCGTGTGGTTGGGACGCTGACTCTAACCCCGGGCGAGACACTCTACATACGTCGCTCACTCGGCGGTAACGGATTCTCTGCTGGGGGCGGAGGGGACTCTATTGATATTCGCCAAGGAGGCGAATCACTCTCCGATCGTGTAGCCGTTGCTGCAGGCGGTGGTGGTGGTGGAGAAGGCGACTCAAACGCAGGGGCTGGCGGAGCAGGTGGGGGCGACACAGGTGAGAGTGGCTCTGGCGGCGGCGGCGCCGTATCAGGAGGTCTTGGAGGAGACCAAACATCTGGTGGTAGTGGCGGCCGTGCGCAAGACGGGTCGTTCGGAGATGGCGGCGACGGCGAGGAACGCGATCGTGATGGCGCCGGCGGTGGTGCAGGTTGGTACGGTGGTGGTGGTGGGGACGGTGACGGCGCTAGCTTTCAGGGATATGCTGGCGCAGGTGGCGGCGGCGGATCCAACTACGTCGGCGGACTGGACTCAGTCACCGCCAACGAGCGCGGGACTGGTAACTCACACAACGTCGAGATCGAGTATACAGAACAGCCGCTAGCTCCCAACAACACCGAACAGTCCGTCGACGGCGACGAAAGCATCGGCGTCACGTGGAGCGAAGATACTAGCGGCGGAGCTTCGGAAGACTATGACGTTCAACTCAGTATCGACGGAGGATCGTTCACACAGATCACGAACACTTCCAACACGTCATACACCTACGCTGCGACGCCGTCCGACAACAACCACCGCTTCCGTGTCCGGGCGAATAACTCTGGAGGTTCGTCTGATTGGTCGTACACCGAGGCCGTCGACACAGATCCGACGAATCTCGTCACCACCGGCACTGCCCAATCAGAAATCTCGCTCGCGTGGGACGGTGTCCGAGACGCGACCGGGTACGAGGTGCTCCGCGCGGAGTCGTCAGGGTCAGACCCAGCCGACTACACGGCTGTCGCCACGCCGAGTGCGTCGCTGTATACAGACACCGACCTCGAAGATGGCGAGCAGTACTACTACCGTGTCAGGGCGATCTACTCCGGCACGCCGTCGCAGCCAACCGGAGAAGTCGACGCGACGACGCCGCTCCCGTCGCCGACGATCGACACCCTCGACACGACCACCGCACGCGAGATCTCCGTCGAGTACACCCTCCCCGACGACTCCACCGATGGCGACCTCACCATCGAGCGCTCCGAGGACGACGGCGCGACGTGGACCACGATCGCGACCGTCACGGATCTCTCAGCGACAACGTACACGGACACGGGTCTGCTCGACGGCGAGGAGTACACTTACCGACTCACGCGTGATACGGGCGATGCGAGCGCTGAGTCAATCGATTCCGCGATAACCGATCTCCCTGCGCCAACTGTCCTCGCCCCTGATGCGGCTGGAGACACGCATCTCGGCGTCTCGTGGGACGCAACACACAACAACGGCGACACGCGCGTCGAGTATCGCGAAGACGATAGCGGTGACTGGGTGACCCACACAACCGTTGCACGCGATACGGAGCAGGCGACGGTCGACGGCCTGCTCAACGGCCAGTTGTATGGCATCCGCGTCGTCGCTGAGACTGACCACGCAGAGTCGGAGGACCAGTAAATGCCTATCCAAATCACTACCACGCTCCCTGACGAGGACCAGCCCGTCCTCGGGAACGGCGTCGAGGACGAGGTCGCCGTCGACCGCGAGAGCGCCCCCACCAACTACGGCGACGTCCGCATCCAGATCCGCGAGACGGGCCAATCCGCGTGGGACGCCTCGGCAGAGGGGTTCGGCGAGTTCGTCGGCGCCTACGACACACTCTCGATGGAGTTCGTCGGCAGACTCGATGGGGAAGAGTACGAGGTTCGTGCCCGCACGGAGACCGAGCACGTCACCGGTGCGTGGACCGAGCCCGTCGCGATCACGACGAAGTTCCCGGGCGTCACCGAGCTCACGGCGACGGCGATCTCCGAGACGGAGGTCGAACTGGAGTGGATCGATAACGCCGACAACGAGTCCGGGCAGGAAGTCATCCGCGAGCGGCGCGTCAACGACGGGTGGTGGCCCGAGCGCATCGTCGAGGACGTCGGCCCGAACACCGAGTCGTTCGTCGACGACACGGCACCGTCGGACACCGAGCTACGCTACCGTATTCGCGCCTATACGCCGTACGCTGAAGGGGTGTCGAACACGGACACAGCGACGACCGACGACCTCGGGATCCCACGCCGGCGCATCCCGGCATCGGGGTGGCGCGTCGAGATCGAGCACCCGGACCAAGACGCCCCGCTCACGCCGACCGTGCTTGAGGGCGCCACCCCGAAGGCGATCCTCAACGACTTTCCGCGCGTCGAGATCCCGGTGCCCGAATCCGGGCGCTGGGACGACGACACGCTCGAACGCGCGGAGATGCGCGTCTGGAAGGACGGCGAGCGCCTACCGATCGAGCGGTTCGAGCGGCCGGTCCGCGAACCTGGACGGGTCGTCCTCCACGGCCGCGGTGGGATCGAACTCGACAAAGACGTCGAGTTCGACGTCGGCCAGATCGAGGACGTCGACGACGTGGTTCGCGAGCTGCTCGACACGGAGACGCCGTACGCCAAGACCGTCGACGACCCGGCGGCCGACGTTCGCGGAGACGTGTCGGTGCTGACTGCGGACACGACGACGACGTACCAGAGTGCATTCGCCGAGATTGACGCGATCACGGGAAACGATGTCCCGGTGGAACTGCTACTCAACCCGTCGCGGATCGCCACGGCGCCCATCGCATGGCTGCAGTCGAGCGATGAAGCGGTCGAGACGCCGCAACTCGCACGCATCGACGAACCGGATACATACTGGCGGGGGCGAGCACACCGCCTCGAACAGAGTGGCGACGCCCTGGAGTGGGACTTCGACGTCCGGCACGCCGTGGACGCCGGCAACGTTGCACTACGAATCCGCAAAGAGCAGCCTGTCGCCGATGAAAACCCCGGCGTCAGGTTCTATCTTGACGGTACCGAGATCGGGACGTACCCTGTCGACCTGGAAGGATCGACGAGCGAGGGGGCGCCAGAGTGGTTCGACCTAGAGATAACGAGTACCGTCACGGACGACCTCGACGCCGGCACGCACACACTCCGCGTCGAAGTGATTGATGAGTCGGCGAGCTCTGACGGCGAGTGGATCGTCGACGGGTTCGGCGCCGGCGACGACGCGTACCCAGTCGATTGGTCACTCGGCAGTGGTGCCTCGGCGATCGTCGACGGCGTCATCCAAGGCCCGCCGATCTACCCCGACAGCGTCCAGATCACGACCGAGATCCAGTCCACCATCGAGCAGGTGATCGGCGGGCGGTTCACCGTCGACGCGAACAACACTGCCGGGCAGTTCGCCGTCGAGATCAGCAACGATGGCGGCGAGACGTGGGTTTCGGCATCGAACACAGAGGAGGTGGAGGGCGCGTTCGCGAGCGGCACGACACAGCTGCAGGGACGGGTCACGCTCTCGCGGTTCGACGAGGATGCGACCACGTCGCCCGCGGTCGGTGACGGTCGCCAGGAGATCTCGGGTGTGGACCTGTTCGCCGATCTCGATACGACGCCCTTCGCACAGGGGTCGGCGTACGACGGGACAGTGATGGAGGTCCTCCAGCAGCTGGCCGATACGCACGGTTTCATCTTCGAGTTAGCGTGGGACGACACCGCCGAGACGATCTCCGTCGAGTGGACCCAGCCCGGCCAACGGCAGGCGACGACGTCGGCGCCGGTGCTCGACTACCAAACTGAGACCGACTCCGAGACTGTCGTCGAGAAGACGATCGTCTACGGCCGGTCGCGACGCGTTCGCGATCAAGAGGTTGAGCTCCCGCCGGACGGCCTGGCCGATATCGGTGACGACTACATCCAGCCCGGGACTGAGCGGGTGGCTGACCCCGACACGGGCGAGGTGTACACCATCGGCGACGACTACGAGATCCTCTTCAACGAGGGCGTGATCGGTGTTGTCGACGGCGGCGCGCTCGACGGCGGAGCCACGGTGATCATGGACTTCGAGACGCGGATCGCCGCCGAGTACGAGCTCCCCAGTGCTGATGGCTCGGGAGACACGATCCGCGAGACGGTCGAGTCGGCGTCGACGCGCCAGCTCGCTTCGCAGGCAGCCATCGCGATCACGACGCGGCTCTCGGAGCCGCAGCGCGGCGCACGGGTGACGCTTGATCGAGAGCGTGGGTTCGGCCTCGTCGGCGCGCTCGACATTGAGGACGTGCCTGCAGGGCCGCAGGTGGTTCGAGAGATCGAAGGTGCCGAGCGCGAGGTTGATGTGCGGCTCGGGGATCGTCTGTCGGCCAGAGAGGTTATCGACGACGTCCGCCAGCGTGTGGAGAGTGTGGCGCGGCGGCTGTAGAGACTACACTGATGATCGTCCGGCGGGCGCGACGGGCGTGAGGCACCACACGCGCTCACCCATTCCCAACGCTACGACTCACCAGTAGCTACGTTCGTTGAGAACGCGACGCCGGGGATGGCGGCCCGGGTCGCGTGAATCTGCCCCCGTCTGACAAAGGGCAGGCACGGTCGACGTCGACAGAGGGCAGATCGAAGGGAGAGAAACGGGCCCGGTAGTGGGGGGAGAGAGCCCGTTTCCAGCAGGAACCAACAGTCCCTGTTGACTAATCACGAGTCAATCAGTGAATAGGTTTTGGTTCTGTCCCAGTTCGTCAATTACTACCAATGTTACTCCACGTTTCCAACACGCTGAGACGCATCGCTACCGATCCGATCGCCACAGCCGACGTCTGGGGGCCGATCGTCGTCCCACTCTTCGCGCTCCTGGCGCTGCTCGCCGCCCAGCAGTACGTCGGCCGGTGGCCCGACCTATGGCGCTTCCGGCGGGCCGTGCTCCCGATCGTGGACCGACTCGCCGATGGCGAGTACGATGACGAGCTCGACGTCGTCGACGAGCACGTCGGCGTCGACCTCGAGGCCGCAGCCGACCAACTCCCGGAGAAGACCGGGATGCCATTGCAGGCGAGCGAGTTCGTCGGCGTCCTTGACGCGCCGCCCGCCGTCGTTCGCGAGGAGCTCCGGTCGATGCCGAGAGTGTGGCCAAACACGCTCGCGTCGATCCAGTTTGAGGCCGTCGACGGCTCGCGGGTGTGGGAGGTCGGTAGCTACGCCTACCGACCCGAGGGCTTTCTCGGCGAGTGGCAGTATCACGTCCGTCTCACGCCTGCCGACGGCGGTCAGAAGACACGGCTGTGGGCGCACTACGAGCTGTCCGCTCTTCGGTACCCTGTGCGACACTACGACGGGGAGGGCTGGTCGAGCGAGGAAGGCGTCCACGAGATCGTGGCGCTGTTCGCGAGCGACAACCGGTTCGATCCGAGCGATCGGGCGGTCGCGCTGATCGGCGACGTCGTCGAGGCGTGACTCCTTCTACGGACGGATCGGATTAACCCTCCCATGTCACCTGCCATTTTCCCGAGGGTTTATCCAGTCATGTCGATGAGACGAATGTATGAATGGGAAAGGAAAGGCTGCCGCTGCCGTAGGTTCCGTAGGTGTCGTAGGTGGTGGGGCTGTGATAGCCTCGGAAGAGGCGCGGGAGAAGGCTGCTAGTGTGTCCCCAGTCGGGGGTGACGATGGCGGGAGCAGTTCGACCACGTCGAGTGGATCGACCTCCGATGGAGGTGGCGAGACGGCTGCTGAGATCGCCGCTGATCCAACAGTCACGGAGTCGGTGGGCTCGTTCCTCACGTCACCTGAAGGGATTGTAATTGTCCTCGCAGTATGCCTCGTTGCCGTGCTTGTCCTGAGTGCTCAGTCGGACGAGTAGGTCAGAGGTCTGAGCAGGAAGTGCCTATTTGTCGGGATAAACTCAGTAATCTCGGAATCTGGAGGGCCACTCGTTAAGGTTGAGATTGTCGACATCCTCCTCTCGCAGTAACAGCTTCCGTTTCGAGTCACCCCAGCGACGGCCACGCCGGCTTCCTCCCGAACACTCATACTGGCGGCCACACGTTCCACGAGTATGCCGTACAGCGACGGGGATCTCCTCGCAGAGATTCGGCGTGTTGCCGACGTCGTCGACGCCGAGGACGGACCGACCCTCCAGCAGTTCAAAGACCACGGCGAGATCGCACACACCACGGTGACGCGTCGATTCGGCTCGTGGAACGACGCCGTCGAGCGCGCGGGATTCGACTCACGCCCACCAGAACCCGAGATCCCGGCGGCCGACCTCCTCGACGAGCTCCACCGACTCAGTGATGAGCTCGGTGAGCGGCCCACGGTCACAACGATGAACGAGCACGGCGAGTACTGGGCGTCGACGTACAAGCGCCGATTCGGGACGTGGAACGACGGGCTTGAGGCGGCGGGGTTCGAGCCGACACCGCCGCGAACCGAAGAGCGAATCACGGACGACGAGCTGCTCGCCGAACTCAAACGGCTCGCCGGCAGCGACGGCCGGCCGCCGACGTTCCAACAGATGTCTGAAGAGGGCGCGTACGCGGCGCGCACGTACGTGAACCGATTCGGATCGTGGAACGCGGCGATCGACGCAGCGTTCAACGACGTCGCGTGATCACGCTGGGAGTGAGAAGCGGAGATCCGATAGCGAGCGCGGTAGCTCACGAGTGTGAAAACCAGAAGGGCAACGCGAGTCCCCTACCCAGAGAACAAGTGCGTCGCCCCTCAGCGGGCCCATATGAATACACTCCGGCAAGCGCTGTAAGCGTTGCGGCTCGGTCGCGAGAGAACGTGTCGGGTAGTATGAAGTTCCAGGAGAAGTCTGGTGAATCGTACGATTCGAGAACGGGCGCCTGACGAGCGTATGCCGCCGTTTGGTAGGTTTTCACACGCTCGGTGATAGACACAAAGTATTTACCAGAACCGATGCGTGTTATGGATGCAGTACCCCTATCCGATCCGATGCAACGCGTGGTACGTAACTATCCACAGCCGAGTCCGGTTGCGCCCTCGACGCAGTGTAGGTCGATGACGGTCGGGCGAGAGGCGACGGAGAAAGCTGCCAGCGCGACGCAGACCAGAAACTAACAATGACAAACGAAACAAACTATCGCACGAAGGCCAACGCGGTCTTCTTTGCGGCTATCATGGTCGTCTCCATGGTTGCAGTCGGCTTTGCGGCAGCACCTGCTGCTGCAGCCGGCTCCGACGAAGTGACGATCTCTTACGACGCTCCTACTGACGGAGCGACGATCATTACAGGCGCATCGCCAGATCCTCAAGTAACCGTCTCTGTTGACTCCGACGCTTCGGAGAACTTCAATTCCAGCAATGTTGGTGGAGATAACCTCTCCTTCATCGTTGATGGAACTGGAGTCGTTGAGACGATTGATATTACCGGAGATAACATCACGCCCGGAGATAGCCAGACGTACACCTTCGATGGTGGCGACGCGTCCACGGCTATCAGCGGTCTGGATGCAGGCAGTTACGAACACCAAGTGGCAGTCACTGATTCCAACGGAGACATCGTCTCCGACAGCAACGGTGAGTACACGTCTGGTCTCATCACGCTGAATGTTGTAGACGAAGGCTACTCGCCTGACAACCCGTTCCAGGGCCAGGAAGTGACCTTCACGAATGATACGATCGACGCTGGTGAGGAGTACGACCTGCGCCGTGTGACTGCCTCCGAGGGCGGAGAGGTCACCAACAGCCAGTTCGTTGACACCCTCGTTGCTGACGAGGACGACAGCGTCACCATCGACACGGAAGGTCTCGAAGCTAACGACTACTTCGTGCGCGGTGGCTCTCTCGAAACCCAGCCGAGCCTGTCGGACACCTTCGAAGTTCGTGTCCAGACGCTCACCACGGAGTTCGAAGACGACACTGTTGAGGACGACGAAACCACGAACCTCGAAATCGACTCCAACCGCGGCGAGTACTCGCTTAACGTGAGCGCCGACGGCGACCTCGACGACGAGGAGCTCGAAGCGATCTTCAACACGACCGGCGACTTCACGGTCGAGAATCCTGAAGACGACGACGACGAGATCACTCTCGTTGACGTTCAGGATAGCGACGAACTCGAAACGAACTTCACTGACATCGACACGGGCGAATACGAATTCACCTTCGAGTCGGTTGACACTGACGCCGAGGACACCGCTTCGATCGAAGTGGTCGCAGCAGGTGAAGGCGGCGTTGAATTCGCAGAGAGTTCCTACGATGTCTCGCAGGGCGACATCGCTGAGATTACTGTCGAACTCGAAGACACCCAGAACGGCTACGTCGTGATTGGTGACGCCGAGGACGACAACTACCAGGCAAACATCTCCATCACTGACGGCGTCGACGATGCAGATGACGCCGACGGTGAAGTGACGATCCTGTTCAACACATACACCGCTGGCGACGATGATACCTCAGTCACCATCGTCGAAGCGGAGGACGAAGATGACGAGGCCGTTCTCGAGGACCAGGATAGCGATGCTCAGTCGCTTGAGCAGATGCTCGACACTGGTGACTACGAGATCATCTCCGCGGCACAGGACAACCCTGAAGACGCCTTCGACAACGAGGACGACGTCTCGTCGCTCCTCATCGAAGAGCGCACGCCGGCCGAGATGAACCTGTGGCGCACCACTGGTGACGCACAGGACGACCTCGCCGATGCGCTCGACGATGACGACGAAGACGCTGTCGAAGCAGTGAACACAGCGGTCGAAGATGGTGCGGTCACCGAGACCGACACGATCGCGATCGACGCTGAAGACAACAGTCGCAGCGACATTCTCGTCCACCAGATCACCGCTGGCGGTCTGGAGGGCGTCCTCTCGTCCACTGATGGCGAGACTGCGACCGAACAGCTCTACGAGGCAATCGCTAACGTCGACTCCGGTGCTGACGGCGACAACGCGACGAGCCTCGTCCTTGAAGAGCAGAACCCCGGCCGGAACGCCGACCCGAAGACGGTCGATGTCAGCGCTCTGAGTGACACCGAATTCGAGGACGCGTTCACGGTCGTCTACGACGACGAAACGAGCAACTACTACGTCCTCCTCGATGTCGACGAGCTGCCCGAGAGCCAGCTCGAGAAGTTCGAGGATGGTGACGAGTACGAAGTTGAGTTCACCGTTCAGGACGAGCGCCTGCTGCAGGGCTCGGGCGATGAATTCGAAGATGACGAGCACGAAGACGCGTACGAATCGGCAAACGGCTCCTTCGACGTTGAAGAGGCCGAGGCCGACTTCGACGTGAACAACGACGACGAGATCGAAGCGACGGCCACGGAGGACGCAACTGTGACGGGTACGGCGAACGTTGCCCCGAGCACGGAATTCTCTGTCCGCCTGCGCTCGACCGACGACACGTCGCCGCGCTTCACGCTCACTGACGACGAAGTGACCCTCAACGACGACGGTACGTTCGAGGCGTCCTTCGACCTGAGCGACCAGGCTGCGAACGACACCTTCGAAGCTACGTTCCGTCAGGCTGCCTTCGACGACCAGGACGCCGTTGACGGCGTCATCGTCGAGGACACCACGGACGACGACTCCACGGACGACGACTCCACGGACGACGACTCCACGGATGACGACTCCACGGACGATGA
>NZ_AOJI01000016.1 GCF_000336995.1 Halorubrum aidingense JCM 13560
GGGCCGACCCACTGCGGTTTTCTTTATCGCACCCACGTACTGAGCGACAGCACTGTCGCTCGCTCGCGTTGCGCGATTCCCACAGCTATTCATACCGCGGATCAGATGTACTGACGCCGGCGACGTCGTGCAGAGGCACACGATTGAGATTCCGTAGACCGACTCGGCACCGATGCGGTCACGGTTGGGTGTCGCCGGCCTCTTACCACCGCAACCAGTCGACGACATCGACGATACGCTCTGAGTGACTGCTCCGAGAGCCGCCGCTCGCGACGATCGTGGACAACTCCGTCTAGAAAAAGCCGAGAACGTTACGCGTCGAGCAGCGCGTCCCGCGCCTGCTTCAACTCCGCGACGTCGTACTTCTCGTTACCACCCTGATCGGCGTGGCCCTCTTTGACCAACTCTCGGAACGCACCCTTGATCACGAGATCGGGTGCGTCCTTCGCGACGCCGAGCACCTCATGCGGAGCACGATCCGGTTCGGGCGCGACGGCGATCACGTCCGGACTCCCAGACTCGTCACCGGGCGGCAAGCGGGCGGTCTCGAACTCCGAGTCCGCGGTCGTCACCCCACAGCGCTCGGCGAGGCGTTTCCGCCGGGCGTATAACGCGATTGACCTCGCGTTTTCGAGTTGCGTCTCCCAGCGATCGCACGCGATCGCGTAACCCTCATCAGCCGGCCGGTCCGTCCGGCGGAACCGAACGGCGACACCGATGTCGTCCGGGCGATCGTGTTGGTGCGGGATGTTCGGCCGGTCTTTGTAGTGCGTCGACGCCGTGGATATCCGGACGTCCGTGGCGCCCCAGCGTTCGAGCTCGTCGACGATCGAGACGAACGCCTCCTTGCGCGTGACCGAAAGGTTGCCCGGGTAGGGCTCGCGCTCTGACGGGGCGGTACGCGGGTATCCCCCTGGCCAGTGCAGCTCGGGTGCGCGCTGTTCAGTCGTGTTCATCAGTCTCCTCGCAGACGACCTCACGGAGCTCCTCAAGCAGGTCTGGGTGGTGTTCTTTGAGGACCTCCACGTCGCTTTCGAGCTCTTCCTGAATCCGCCCTCGGACTCTGGAGGTTGCTTGGTACTTCCGAGAGTCACCATGCTCGCCTGCGATCTGCTCGCGCTCCGTTTCGGTGAGAAGCGCGCGAGTCTTCGCCATACCGCGTGTTCTGTGCGTGTCCATTGTAGTATTTGCTAACCTCTACAAGGTACTACTTAGCGCATATACTAATAGTTAGCGCAAATGCTAACCTATAAGTGGTTAGCAAATATACTAACTAGTAGGGAGCACTGGTCTGCGGTCAGAAGATGGCCGCCGGCGTCACACCGCCGACGACCGGTGCTGTCCACTAACGACAGCATGTCAACGACAGATCCGACCCCCCAAAACGGTACTGATAGCCCTGACACGATCACCGATCTGCGCGAGCTCCGCGTGGGCGACCGCGTCGTCTTCGGCGACCGGCAGCGGCCCGTCGACGTCGTCGACGTCGGTACCCGAACCGTCACCGACGAGCGCATCACCAAACAGATCGAGACGCCCATCGTCCGCGTTCAGGGCGACTGGTCCGGCGCCGTCGGCCGCGTGCTCGCGCACAAGCTGCTGCGGTGGGCCGACGGGATCGTCCTCGAAGAGACCGACGCGATCGTCGCCTGCGAGGGCGACTCCCTCACGCGCGGTGATCAGGTGACCGTCCGGCGCGTTTCGAGTGAGGAGGTGAGCGCCTGATGCGCAACACGATCCCGCGGACGTCGAAGCGGATGAACCGCATCGAGTCGAACGCGGCCGACCAGTTCGACGCGACGCTGCTCCACAATCGCGTGTACGAGGCGATCGGTGAGGACAGCCAGCTCCGTCAGCTCGTCGACGTCACCGAGCGCGCCTACCAACTCGAAGAGGACCAGCAGTTCGTGCACCGGGTTCGACGGGCAGCGTTCGGCGCGGCCGAAGACCTCAACGACGAGATCGACGACGTCGTCAACGCACGAGTGGCCGCCGAGTGTGCCGCCCTCATCACGGACGCCCGCGACGGGTGGTTCGACGACCATGCCGACAGAGCGGACATCGACGCGGCGTTCGTCGAGGCGAAGGCGTGGCTCAACGAGCACGGCGACGCCGCGTGCGACGCTGGGATCGACGTCGAGGCAGTGCTCTACGGTGATGACGGCGACGCCGACCAGGAGGTGACGGCCGATGTCTGAGCAGGGCGCGATCGACGCCGACTTCGACGACGCCGAGATCTCGTACGAGCAGCGCGTCGCGAACGCGCTCGAAGACGTCCGCACCGAACCCGTCCCGGGCAGCCTCGCGATCGACCTGGTGACGCGTCAGCTACTCTTTGTTCGCGCGAAGGTCGCCGACACGCTCGGCGAGTACTACGAGCAGGAGAACTTCGACCTCGCCACCTACGGACCACACCCGTGGCTGCCGGTCGACGTCGACGACGCTGCGTACGAGTGCTACTACATCAACGACCTGTCGCTCGACGGTCTCGACGACCTTGCCGACCTGAAGGACTACGCATTCCCTGCAGGTCGGCTCGCTGTCGTCGGCGTTGAACAGGCGTGGGCAGAGGGAGGTGTCGGGGATGTCTAAGGCCGATACCGGCGACACGGCGCCGTCTCAGCGGTTCGACGAGCGTGCTGCGAAGGCGCTCACGGAATCGATGAGCGTGCTCGACGCGCGGACGTTCAGCGACCTTCGCGACGAGGAGTTTCTCGTCGTCACACCCACGGGCACCTACACGGTCGACGCGATCGCGGAGACGTGCACCTGTCCCGACGCACTTCACCGCGCACCTGACGAGGGCTGTAAGCACCAACTCCGCGTCGCGATGGCGCGTGGCGAGCGACCGATTCCGGGGTGGGTCGACTGCTCGGCGATCGACGACGGCCTCGGGCAGCACCTCTCTGCAGATCCGCGTATCGTGACGGCCGACGGTTGGACGGAGGTGCTCGATGTTCGGTAGTCGCACCGACTACGACCTCAGCCTCTACGACGAGGACGGCGAGGTGGCCGCGATCGTGACGATCACCGCGGTTGAGGAGAGTGACGTCGCCACTGAGGCGCGCGATCTCCTCGAGGCCGAGTTCGGTGACGAGGAGGCCGGTCGATGAACGCCGTTCGAGAGCTCCACGACATGAAGGCGGAGATCGCGCGGCGAGTTGGGACGGACCCAGAGCGATATGGTCAGGGATGCGGGCATAAGACCCTGCTCGCGAACGAAGTGAAGCTCGTGGCTGAGGGGCTGGGGATGGGTCTCTCCGAGGAGCCGTGTCAACACGTCCGCGACGCGCTGATGATCCGGGTCGGGCGAGACCACAGAACCGGGATCAGCTTCTACGACTCTCGGGACGTGGAAGCGATCCTCGACCTGATGGAGGCCGACGATGAGTAGCCTCCTCGAACGCTCGCAGGTCGTGGAGGCCGGCCAGACGTGGCGGTGTGACGAAGCGCGCGCCGCCCCCGACGACGTGCCCGCGCCGCACGACGTCCCGCTGTGGGCGCCGCACCCGCGCTTCTCTGCCATCGTCGATCGCGTCCAGGACGACTACGTCGAGCTTACGGTGACGACCGGAAACTCTCACCCGCGGACGCCGGCGTTCGGCGCCGAGATGGTGAGCACGGTCGAGACGCTGACGAACGATCCGCGGTGGTCCTTCGAAGGCGATCGCGAGGTGCGCGATGTCTGAGGAGCTCCCGACGATCGAGTACGTCGGCGCCGACGGCGTCCGTCGCGAGCACGACTTCCAGCGCACCCCGAACGCGCCCTGGCAAGCGCTCCTCGTCGAGCGCGAAGCGGTCGATGGCGAAATGCGCTACGTCGGCACCGAGCAACTGCGCGAGCTCCGCGTCAATGGCGAGTCCGTGACCGCGGTGTCGCTGGTCGACGTCCTGGAGGAGCTCTGACGATGCGGTCGTTCGCTGACGCGGAGACGCACTTTTCGATAGTTCCCTCAGGGAGTCCGCCGAGCGTCGACGGGCTGGCGATCACGGAGCCGAAGTTCCTCCGGTGTTCGGCGTGTGGCGCACAGGTCCGGATCGATGGGCCGGACGAAACACAGACGACGATCGACGACCTCCCGCACGACCGGCAGTGCTCGCAGCGCGGGGTCAAGTCGCGCTACTTCGAAGAGCGATTCGTGCGGTAACCCCTCCGAACTGACCTCACGGCTCACTTTTAGCTTCACCCCGGAAGTTCGGCTCGGCTTTTTATACTCATTCTGCGTTAGCTGTCAGCAACATGAATGTCCGTCAGCAGGTCTTCGATGACGAGGCGTTCCCGCCGGATCTCCGTCATCGAGAGTCGCAGATCCAGCAGGTGATCCGACTTCTCCACCGGGCGCGTGAGAAACGCCAGGGCGTCCTCATCACGGGGCCGAGCGGCGTCGGGAAGACGGTTCTCGGGCGGATGGTTCTCACACAGTACGCTCGCGAACACGGTCTCGGGTGGACGTGGATCCAGACGCTCGGGCTGACGACGGGCGATGTCTTCCGGAAGGCGATCCGCGGCGCCGGCGACACGGTTGCTGACAACGCGCCCAACGCCGAGCTCCCGCGCCGGCTTCGCAACGCTATCGACGGCAGGCACGTGTTGCTCCTCGACGAGGGAGACGATCTCGCCGGGACGGGCACCGTCGGGAAGCTCGCGAGCGTCCCGGGCGTCGAGGTCATCATTATCGTCCACAACCCTGACGACTGGCTCGCACGGGCTGAGTCGAGCGTCCGGCAGCGCCTCCACGGCGGACGGGTGTCGCTGTCGCGATACGGCGTCGACGAGCTCGCGGACATCCTCGCTGACCGGGCACGCGTCGGGCTCGGCGATGACGTCGTCTCACGCCGGCAGTTGGAGACGATCGCGGACGACGTCGCCGGCGTTGCTCGCGATGGCATCCAGACGCTTCGGGCGGCCGCCGAGCTCGCAGACGAGCGCGATCACAGTCGCATTCGGGATGGCGACGTCGACGACGCCTATGAGCGCGCTCGCTCGCGCATCCGTGAGGCGAACCTCTCGTCGCTCCCGTTTCACCACCTGGTGCTCTACGAGTTGATTCGAGAGGCTGGTGAGCTGACTGGCCGGCAGCTCCACGCGCGGTATGAGGAGGTCGAAGAGCACGTGTACGCGAACCGCCAGTGGATGCCGATCGGTCGTCGCGATCGCCGGAACAAGCTCGACAAGCTCCTGGAGTACGATCTCATTGAGCGGTACCAGGTTGACCACCGGTGGGTGTACTCAGCAGTCACTCCGTCGCTCAAAAGCAATCGATCGATCACAGAAACCGTAACGGCCGCAACAACGTAGCGAGGCGCTCTCTATCGCAAAGAATCTACGATTGCTAGCAGTAGCGCAACCCCGAGGGCAGTCACCAGGAGTCCATCCCCGTAATTTCGGGCTGTCTCTGAGAACAGCACGAGCAACAGGCCAACCGTGGAAAGCTGGAATAGTCGAACCAGTAAATAATGGATGAACGACGCCGCATCACCGAGGCTTACATCCGGTAGCGTGCCGTGCTGCTCATTACTTGTGGACATTGGAATTGGTGGATTCTAGGTGGTAATACGGCCTGTTGCTACATTACACTAGTGGCTGATGTTTGCTACGTCAGCACCGGACTGGTTAAATGTTACGTAAAGATATATGTTGGCGTGACAGGTGAGGATAGACGATGATCGAAGAAGGCACGAGACAGTTTGATCTCTACGATCTCGTGAGTGTTCTTATCCCTGGATCAACGTTTACTGTCGGGTTGGTTCCGCTGCTGCCCGCAGATACTGGATCCCTTTCGACCGCGGCGTTGGTCGTTGTTCTTTTGCTTGGGTTTGTCTTCGGCCGCGGTATCCACGCTCTCGGCATCCAGGTTGAGTCTCACGAGAGCGCGACTAGCCACCGCGAGGTGTTTCGCCAAGAAATTGCCAACACAAGTGCGATGAGCGAAGATGTCGTCGATCGCTTCTACACAACCGCTCGACAGAAGTTTGACCTTGATTTTCTCAGTACGGATCGGACACAGCTCGATCCGATAAAAGACTCAACCGAGATCGATACGCTGTATGACCACGTCCGGAGCTACATACACATGGATGCTCGCGGGCGTTCCCGCACGTTTCAGGCAGTACTTGACTTCTGTCGCGGAATGATGATCGCGTCTGGGATCCTCTCATTCATCTACCTGACGTACGCGATCGCGCTGGTCACAGGCTTCACTGAATCGTCGTGGGCACCGTACGTTAGCTACCTCGGGAACTACGAGCTTCGTCCGGCCCTCATCGCCTTTGGAGCGCTCTTTATTCTTGCGGGTGCGTTCATCACATTTGAACAGATCCGATCTGACTACCGCACCTACTACATCGAATATCTCATGACTGATTACCTCGTCCTCGAACGGGACTCGTAGCCCCACCCCGGAAGTGCGACCCCCTTTTTAGGTAATTGCCCGCGCACGTCGAGTCGCGATGCACACTCACGAGACGGCAACCCGGCGAACGGTCGACATCACGGGACTCGGCTTTGAGCCGGTCGCACTCCCGACGGACGTCGACGTCACGATCTGCACCACGGATGACCGGACGGTCGTCGACGTCGAGTTCGACACCGAAGTGTGGACGCTCACGTTCGACGAGTACGGGCAGCTCGATGACGCGCCCGCGCGCTCGGTGCCGCGCTGGTTGGGCCCGGTGATCAAGAAGGCGGCGCCCGGGTTGCGGGTGGTCTAGATGCCCGTCGAGATCGATCCGTCCGTGCCGGGCGAGAAGTGGCGGTACGCCTGTCCGCGCGGGCACACCGACTGGGTGTTGCGCGACGGCGCGATCGCGTGTCGGAGCTGTCCGCACTGGCGCGTGCCCGGGACGCGACGCTACGACGTGCTCATCGATCAGCAAACAGGCCGCGAAATCGACGTCGAAGAGGTGCGTGTCCAGTGAGCCTACTCGACCGGGTCGAGCTCGGCGGCGTCGAGCTCCTCGTCGAGGAACGCTTCGCCATTGGACGTGATCCGGTAGAGGCCTCGCACACCAGGGACTGCAGGCTCAACGAGCCCGTAGCTCCGAAGCTTCGTGAGGCGATTGCTCGCGTAGTTCGCGACAGCAACGTCGAGCTTCTCGAATGCGTCAGGTGTGAGGTTGCCCTCGGAGCGCAGGTGCTCAAGGATGGCCTCATCGACAGGCCGCATCCAATCGGCACGTCCTCGTGGCACGACGCTCGCTTCGACTGTGGAACTCATAGGAATATCGGTGTTCATCTCTATGAGATGTATCCCTATAAAATAGTCCATAAACACATCACTAATTCTGTGAGTAGCACAGCAAGCTATTTGTAACAGGCAGACTAACGCCTAGTTGACCTGGCCTTCGCGGGAAAACCCCGCCGGTGCGACAACACCGACGGGCCGGGTCCCAAGGCGCCCCTCTCACGAGGGGATTTGACAGAGACCCATGAACGGATCAGACCACGGGGGCCTTAGTAATGCCTCCAATGACGGCAGCAGCACCGACGACGAACAGCGACAGTACCAATTCGGAGGCGACCTCGTAATTACCTCCAGCGCCAGCGCTGGCGCGTGGATCTCGGCAAAGTACCTCGCCGATCTCACGGAGGCGCGGTGATGTCGGTCTTCGACCGCCTCGGCTCGATCGTCTCCTCGACGTCGACCGACGAGTCGCTCCCGCGCAGCACCATCGACCTCGACATCGACACGGCGCTGTCGCTGCTCGCGAACGAGCGCCGACGGCTGACGCTTCGCTTCGCGATCGAGGACGCGGGCGAGGAGTTCGACCTCGTCGAGGCCGTTCGGTACATCGCCACGTACGAGTACGGAACGGGCTACACGGGCAGCGAGCGCAAGCGCGTGTACATCTCGCTGTACCAGTCGCATCTCCCCGAGCTGGTCGACGCCGGAATCCTCGACCGCGTCGACGACGGCGAGGGCCACACGTTCCGCGTCGCCGAACCGGCACGGCCACTGTACAACGTGCTCGACGTGACGACCGCACTGCTCGGAGGTGAGGAGTGATGTCGGTCGACGACGCGCACTCGCTCGTCCGGAACGCCCTGCAGGGGGCAGACGAGGACACGCCCGGGCTTCACGAACTTCGGCTCGCCGACCTCAACGAGACCGAGCGCGAGCACGCGATCCAAGCGCTCGGTGCGCTTCACCGACTCGACGGCGCGCTCGCCGAGCGGTCGGGGTTTGCGGCGCTCGACCAACCGGCCCAGCAGCGCTACGGCGGTGAGAAGTGATGCCGACCAGTTTCCTCACTCGCGAGGAGATGCACGATCGCGTCGACGTCATCTTCGACGAGATCGAAGCCGAGCTCGTCGCCGACGACGATGAGCCGATCGCGCTGATCGGCCAGCTGGTCGGCAACCTGAGCGTGCGTGGCCCCCACGATGGCGAGAAGCGCTTCGAAGCAGATCCGTCAGTCGCGTTCGCACACTACGCGTTCCCGAACGGCGACTCCTACGCACTTGGGGCCGCATTCCGCGACCTGCCAAACCGCGAGCTCGTGTCGACGGTCATCGTCGCGAAGAGCTCACTCCACCCAACGCTCGCCAAAGCGATCGACGGCGACGAGGACGCTCGGGAGTCGGTCGCGAACGGCGAGCTGCTGGCGGCCGATGGAGGTGGCGCCTGATGCACGACGCGACTCTGTTCCTCACGCACGAGGAGGCGCGCGACCCGGAGGTCTCGTCCCAACTCGACGGCGACTACCCGGCCGTCGACGCCGAGGGTGCTCACTACCTCGACGGGCACACCATCTACTACGGGACGGCCGCGGACCTCATCGAAGAGCGACGCGAAGACGTCGCGGTCGACGACACGGAGATCTCGACGGGCCGGGCGAAGGTGCTCGTCCCGCGAGCCATCGACTTCTACGTCGACGTCTCCACCGATCCGGGATTCATCGGCATCTCCTCGGCCTCCGCTGGCGAGTGGTTCGTCAAGCGCGTGGCTGCCCAGACCGGCGTGAACGTGATGCAGACGCGAATCGACGTCGACGCGTTCGCAGAACACATCCGCGACCAGGAGACGGCCGACGCCTGGAACGTCTCGCACTCGCGCGACTACGGCGGCGGCAAAGAGAAGACGAGCATCGAGTACCACGATGCCGCCGACCTCGCTTCGGCCTCGAACGGGACGATCGGCCTCGGCTTCGAGTACTTCTGGGACGACATCGCGATGCGCGGTGTGATCTACGAGAGCGGCTACGTCGCGAACTATCGCGATGGCCTCCTCGAAGAGGTGTTCGCGAAGTGGGTTCGCGAGGAGGTCCTGCCGTTCCTCGAAATCGAGCATGACGAGGAGGAGACAACCGAGCAGACAGAGCTGACCGAGGACGAGCAGGACCGTGCCGAAGTCGCCGTGACTGACGGAGGTAGTGATGAGTGACGGTCGCGTGCTCCCGAACGGAGGAGAGATTCACTTCACCGACGAGCGTGATCCGCACTCCGCCGACCGGGTCGAGATCCTCCCGGGCGGTCTCGTGAAGGCGATCTACAAGAGCCAGTATCAGCTCGAAGTGTACCCGCCGCACGTCATCGAGGGCGTGTACACGTACACGAAGCACCTCGAAGATGAGGAGTGGTGGTAGTGATGTCTGAAGTCACTGCGACCGACCACGTCCACGAGCTCGCCGACACCGGCGAGATCTCGGCGGCGATCGCCGACCGGCTCGACGACAACGGTTTCGAGACGATCGCGGACCTGCTGATCGCCGACCAAAAAGACCTCGAAGATGTGCCGTACGTCGGCGCCGGGCGCGCCGCAGACATCCTCGCGGCCGTCGACGACGTCGAGCCCGAACCACTCGTCGACTCCCGCGAAGTCGTCCTGGAAGCGACGCTCGGTGAGAAGCTCCGTGTAACAATGGCCGACCGCCGAGGGTATGCTAACGCGTTCGCCGTCATCGACACTGAAGAGCCGACTGTGTGGGAGACGCCTGATGGGGACACCTGGCGGACGCGACGCATCCGGCTCTCACAGAAGATGGCCGGCGATGGCGCCGATCACGAAGAGTGTGACCTCGTCGTCGGCGCCGATGGGGTGCGGATCGAAGACCCGCCGGTCAAGAGCCAGAAGCGCTACTCCCGCGCGAAGGGCTGGCGAGTTGAGTCGGTCGGCGCCGTCGGTCGCGTCGAAGCGGTGGCGTTCGCACAGCTCCGAGGCCAGCAAGAGCAGGCTGACGTCAAGCCCGAAGGCGACGACACGTGGCGGAAGTACCAGTCGCGAGGTGAAGCATGAGCGAGGACGTCCGCGAGCACGTTGACCGCGCGCTCGAACAGGCCGTCGCGACCGGCGCCGACCTGGACGACGTCGAAGCCATCTTCGAGGACGGACTCGACCGCGTTGATCAGCTCCGCGCGCTGCGAGGTGAGGCGTGATGCCGGTGCCGACTGATCGTGAGAAGGCAGAGCGGGCAAAAGACCGTGCGAACGAGGCGTCGACGAGCGAGTTCGACGTGGTCGGGATCCTCTGTCCGGCGTGCAACGAGCCCGTCACGATCTGTGAGCCGAACCCGAACGAGTACATCCACTCCGACGACGGAGAGACGTACACCAACGACCGGGCGGCGTACGAGATTTCGCCGGCACGTATCATCGAATCTGACCACGATAATCCGTGGGACGCGATCCACGTCGTTCCTGAGGTGGCAGAAGTCGATCTCGGTGACCGCGTCGAACAGGTGCTCAAGGTCATCGCGTACAAGCACGACCACACAAGCGAGTCCTACGAGCTCTGGCAAGAGCAGCTCGACGCGCTCGAGGAGACCGAGCGTCGTGCAGAGGAGAACCGCGGGCTCGGCGACTACGCCACAGACGGCGGGACCACCGCCGAGGAAGTGCTCGATAACAACGGCGTCGGGCAGAACGACGGCTACACCGGCGACGGGTACGGCGGCTCCGAGACGGCCATGGAGGCCATCGAGGCGTTCGTCGACGAGTGCGTTACCGACCAGCTAGTCGTTTCCTCGCGCTCGATCGAGAACGGGACGGATGTCGGGGCTCGCGCTCAAGAGATCGGAAAGACACTCGGTGCTCGCCTCGACGGTCGGACGCCCGACGGGTTTCTCGACGATGTCGAGCTAGGGAAATGGCGCGACACGCGCCCGACAAAGTGGGTGTTCACTCGCGTCGCCGGTGAGGCCACCGGCCGACAGACTGGCCGAACGCTTCGCAAGCCCGAGCTCGTCCGCGAGATCTCGGCAGCGCTCGATGTGACGGACGGCTACCGCTGTCACCACACCGATGAAACCGAACGAGTCGACATCCGGGCGTCGTGGATGCGCACCGTCCTCAAGGCCGTCGCGACAGCCGCCGGTGACAATCTGGAGTCGTACCTGAGCGACGAACAGCCCGCGTACGTCGACGACCCGATCGACGAGCTGACCATAACCGGTGTGAGTCGCGTCCTCGAACGCATCCTCGACACCAACGAGACACTCGGCACGAGCGAGGGGTGGCCCCGATCGACGCTGCTCGTGATCCACGCAATCCTCGTCGACGGGTGTGGCCCGAGCGAGGTGGCGCCGTGAGCTGGACCGCCGAGTTCCTGACGCAGTGGCTGACGGCCGGCCTCGCCGTCGTGCTCATCGCGTTCATCGTCCTCGAGGTGGGTCCATGAGCGCTCAGCAGACACGGTACACCGCCAAGCACGCGACCGACCAGTTCCGCATCCGCGCGACTGGCGGTGCTGCCGTCGCGACGGCCTGGCAACGCGGGCTCTCCGTGGAGATTCCCGAGGAAGCTCCTGTTCCCCGCCACGACGAGGCGCGGTACGACGCCCGGTCAGACCTCGTCGTGTTCCGCCGCAAACAGACGCTCACGACGTGTTACGGGCTCGACAGCGAGCACCTGACCAACATCCACGGCGTCGCCGTCGCGGCCGCCGTCGACGCACAGTACGGGACGAGCTACTGCTCCCGAATCGACTCCGAAAATCTGGAGGAAGTCAACTGATGAGCTCAACAACTGCAGACGACACGTTCGACGACCCGGCAGAGAAGCTTCGCGAAGACAAAGAGGCAGTCGAGCTGTTCAAGCGACTCGCCGACTCCGACGCACAGTGCGCCGACCGCTTCCAGAACGCGCTCGAAAAGGCGGGGATTCGGTGACGATGTCAGTCCAACAGCAGCTGGCTGAGAATGGGATCGTCACGGAGTCGGTCGCGAGCAGCGATGACATCCTCGGCCTCGACGTCCAGGTCGCTGCGAGCGGCGTCGACTGCGTCCTCGACCATCTCGTCTTCGAGCTCGTCGACGCGCTTCGCCGTCTCGGCGTCGAGCGCCGTCCCGCACCACATACAGAGGTCGTTTTCGGCGGGCGTCTCTCGGTCACACCGGTGACAGACGACCGGGGCGCGGACCTCGTCGTCTTCGTCGAGGTCGACGTCGATCCCGTGCATGGCCGCGAACTTCGCTTCCTGCGTCTCCCCGGAGAACTTCGCGACGTAGCGGGAGATGACGGGCGACCCGCGGGCGCGACCCTGGCGGTCCTCGATGAACGCCTGGGACTTGTCCTGTTGAGAGAGCCAGTAGGCGTTCGACTTCCGAAAGTTGGTCGGCGTCACCGGCAGGTCGACGTCGGCTCGACCAGCGGCCTTGCGGAAGATCTTCAAGAAGAGTTGGTAGCTGACGCGCTCCGGCTTGTTGAGTCGACTCCACACGTAGTCGTCACCGCCGCCGGGGTGCTCGGACTGCCACCGCGAGACCCACGGGATCGACCGGATGAGGTGGACGTCGTGTTCACCACGCTTCCCGTCGACGCGGACCTTGACGGAGTGCTCGGAGTCGCTGATCTGGTCGAGCGTGAGGTCGTGCAGCTCGCCGCCGCGGAAGCCGCCCTCGAACTGGAGCGCGATGAGCGCCCTGTCGCGGTCGTTGTGGCAGGCATCGATCATCGGGCGGACGTGCGCGTCCCACTCGAGCATGTCGGCCTCGTCGGGCTCGGGCTGGTAGTCACGCGTCGTCTGCGTGGAGATCCAGTCGTGCGTGTCGGGGATCTCCTCGCCGCGGGTAGTATGTTTGGCGAGCATCCGGAAGGCGACGCGGTAGTCTCGGTTGGTCTCCTGGCTCCCTTCGGCGATGTCGTAGGTGTCGTGGATCCAGCGGACGACCTCCTTCGCAGCGTCTTTGGCGGCGTCGAAGTCGTCGTCATCGCGCTCGGAGAGGATCGACTCGACGAGCTCGACGCCGGCGTGCTCACTCGCACGGGTGTTGTGTCGGAGCAGCTTCTCGTGTCGATGCCAGCCGTAGTCCTCACGGCGGAGCTTCAACTCGTCACTGAACGCGAGCAAGAGCTCGCGATCGGCGGGACTGCCGCCCCGGTCGCCGGCCTGGAGCTTCTCGCGGAGGGTGTCGACGGCGGTCTTCGCAGCCATACTATCCCTGTTTATATGTGGGATGTTAAACCTCTGGTTGAAAGCCCTCCTCCGGCTTTCAGCTTTCTGTTCACGTTCCACTGTCGGTAGTCGTCGCGTAGCCTCGATCGGCAGTTACCCCACTCAGTGCCACGCAACGCCCGTCGCACGCGGCGTGGTCAAGTGAACCGATACGAACCGGACGTACGCCGCGTTCCGAACGGTCTCAAACCGCTCAAAACCGGCACGCGTCGGGCCCGCTGTTGTCGCGTTCGGGAGCTTGTGTTTATATCGAACTCGATTAATTGTACGATTACAGACATTTATTTGCGCGCTGTTGCTGATCGATTCAAACGAGTTAGGAAACCCCTGAACCCGGCAAATATCGGCTGAAGGGTGTGCTCTTGGTGTATCAGCAATATCTCACATTGCGGTTATACGGATTGTTACTATTCATATATTACATTACTGACCGATTGTCGGCCGAGTAGTAGGACGCGATCCGAACACGCCGGCCAACGGACAACCAATATGCCACCGACACGATCGAAGCGGGCCTTCGCACTGCTGTTCTCGCTGTTGATGATCACGTCTATGGGCGTGGGATCGATAGCGGTTGGAGCCGGCACTGCGCAGGCGCAGACGGGCGGAGACGTACAGTATCGAGTGAACGCAGGCGGATCGACGGTCGGGGCGGTCGACGGCGCCCTCGACTGGACGCCGCCGGGCTCTACGACCGGCGTCTCCGTGAGTGGGAGTTCGGACACGTATAGCACGGGCGATTCGATCACCCTCGACGGGACGGTTCCGTCGAGTACGCCCTCGGAGGTGTTCGAGACGGAACGCTACGACG
Organism: Halorubrum aidingense JCM 13560; assembly: GCF_000336995.1. Taxonomy (GTDB): domain Archaea; phylum Halobacteriota; class Halobacteria; order Halobacteriales; family Haloferacaceae; genus Halorubrum; species Halorubrum aidingense. The sequence goes on from NZ_AOJI01000016.1 coordinate 14,203, forward strand.
GCCAGCAGTGGGACTTCGACGTCACGTCCGGTCAGCAGTACGAGGTTCGGCTGTACTTCGCCGAGATCTACCAGACGTCGTCGAACGAGCGCGTCTTCGACGCCGCCATCGAGGGCGAGACGGTTCTGAACGACTACGACATCCACGCCGACGTCGGCCACGACGTCGGAACGATGCAGTCGTTCACCGTGACGCCCTCGGACGACACGCTCGACGTCGACTTCACGAACGAGGTCGATAACGCGAAGGTCTCCGCTATCGAGATCGTCGAGGCCGAGCCGCAATCCGACACGCTCGGCGCGTCGCCGTCCGGTGTCGACTTCGGCAGCGTGGTCGTCGGCGACTCCGAGACGGAGTCGGTCACGGTGACGAACCTCGGCGGCGACGGAGACGCGGACATCACCGTCGACGACGTCTCCGTCTCCGGCGATAGCGCCTTCTCCGTGGGCGAGGCGTCCCAAACGACGCTCGCCCCCGGGGAGTCCGCGGCTGTCCCGGTGACGTTCGCGCCGGACGACGCTCAGGCCGCGTCAGCGACGCTCGAAATCAATCACTCGGGAAGTAACGCACCGCTCTCGGTCGATCTCTCCGGCGAGGGGACGAGCTCGGTCGATCCCGGCTTCAGCAAGTCCACGCTCGAGGGCTTCAGCGCCGGGAACCCGACGGCCATCGACTTCGGCCCGGACGGTCGCGTCTACGTCTCGTCGCAGGGCGGAATGGTGTACGCGCTCGACGTCGAGCGCACCGGTGAGGACAGCTACGAGGTCGTCAACGAGGTCGAGATCGACGCGATCACAGACATCCCGAACCACGACGACTTCGGCAACATCGAGTCCGATGCCAATCGCCAGATCACCGGGCTGACCGTCGGCGGCACCGCCGACCAGCCCGTGGTTTACGTCGCTTCCAGCGACCCCGAGATCAGCGTCGGACAGGACGACGACTCCACCGACACCAACTCGGGGGCGATCTCGCGGCTGACGATCGACGCGGGAAGCGACGGAACGCTTGAAGCGAGCGAGGTCGGCCACGACGTGTTGGTCCTCGGGCTGCCGCGCTCCGAGGAGAACCACGCGACGAACGGCCTCGATCTGACCCCCGACGGCGACACGCTGTACGTCGCGCAGGGCGGCCACACCAACAAGGGCGCCCCGGGCGACAACTTCGGGCACACGCCCGAGTACGCGCTGTCGGCGGCGGTCCTCGAGATCGACCTGGCACAGATCGAGAACAACCACCAGCCGAAGAGTCTCGAGAGCGAGAACAGTGCGTATCCGGACCTCGATTACGTCTACTCGATCCCGACGGTCCAGGGCGGCGACCTGCCCTTCGGCGGGAACGACGGAATCAACCAGGCGAAGCTGATCGAGGGCGGCCCGGTGCAGATTTACTCGCCCGGCTACCGGAACCCCTACGATCTGGTCCTCGCGGAGAGCGGTCAGCTCTACGTCAGCGATCACGGTCCGAACGGCGGCTGGGGCGGTCAGCCGGCCGACGCGAACGGGGATACCACCGCCGACGCGGCGTCGGTGACGAACCACCCGAACGAGGAGGGGAGCTTCTCGACGAGCGACCAGCTCATCGCTGCTGACGAGGGCGAGTACGGCGGGCACGCGGCGCCGATTCGCGCGAACCCCACGCAGGCGGACATCTACGACGCGGACGGGAACGTGGAGTTCGACATCACCGAATCGAACTCACCGGTTCCGTCGAGCATGGTGAACCCGGTCGAGGCCGACTACATTCCGCCGACGAGCGGCTCGCCCGACCCGGGGGCGCCCGCGGGAAGCGCTAACTCGATGGTCGACGGGGATGGAGATCCCGTCCTCTTCGGCCCGACGGGCGGCACCGAGGAGTACACCGCCTCGAACTTCGGCGGCGCGATGGAGGGCGACATCCTCCAGGTCGAACTCGGCGGCGACATCGAGCGCGTCGAACTGAGCGATGACGGCGAGACGGCCACGAACGTCGAGACGATCTTCAACACCGGCGGTCCGCTCGGCATCACCGCGCAGGACGACGACGAGGCGTTCGCCGGAACCGTCTGGACCGCCAACCACGGCGGCAACGACGTCACCGTCTTCGAGCCGAACGACTTCGGTGACGACGACGGTGACGGCGGGGACGGCGAGCAGTGTACCGGCGCCGACGACCCGAGCCTCGACGAGGACGGTGACGGCTACGACAACGCCGACGAGATCGACGCGGGAACCAACCCGTGCTCGTCGAGTTCGACGCCCGCCGACTTCGACGGCGACGGCACCTCTAACCTCAACGACCCCGACGACGACAACGACGGCCTCAACGACACCGAGGACCCGTTCGCGGTCGACCCGAACAACGGCGTCGACACGACCGTCCCGGTCCAGCACGACCTCTCCGAGCTGAGCCTGTTCGGCGAGAACGGCCAGGGCTGGACGGGCGTGATGACGAACGGGCAGGACGACTACCAGGACCTCTACGATCCGACGAAGATGACGGTTGGCGGCGCGGCGGAGGTCCTCACGGTTGAGGAGGTGCCGCAGGGCGACGCCTACCAGACTCCGAACGACCAGCAGTACGGCTTCCAGTTCGGCGTCAACACGCCGGACGAGCCGTTCACCGTCGAGACGACGGTCGCCTCCTTCCCGGAGAACCCGGAGGACTTCCAGTCCGCCGGGCTCCAGATCGGGGACGGTACGCAGTCCAACTACGTCAAACTGGTCGCCGCGGCCAACGGCGGCGACGGCGGCGTCGAGTTCGCGAAGGAGGTCGACGACTCGTTCGACGGCCAGATGACCGACGAGAGTGCGGTCGCGGGCGGAACCACGACGCTTCGGATGACGGTCGACCCGACGACCGACCCGGCGCCGAACAACGGCGTCGACGAGGTCGCCGTGACCGCCGAGTACGAGGTCGACGGTGCGACCACCGAGGTCGGAACCGTCGCGATGCCGGCGAGCTGGCTCGACACCTCGGACGGCGTCGCGCCCGCGGTCGGCGTTATCTCGACGTCCAACGGTGCGGACAGTCCGTTCTCGGCGACGTGGACGGACATCTCGGTCGATTACGTGGACGCGCCCGAAAACCAGCCGCCGACGGCTGATGCGGGCGCCGATCAGACGGTCGAAGAAGGCGACTCGGTCACGCTCGACGCGTCCGGATCCAGCGACCCGGACGGCGACCAGCTCGGCTACACGTGGACCCAGACGGCGGGTCCGGACGCCGGCCTGAGCCAGAGCGACGGTGAGACGACGACGTTCACCGCGCCCGAGGTCGACTCGGCAACGACGCTCACCTTCGAGGTGAGCGTCTCCGACGGACAGACCAGCGACACCGACGCGGTGAACGTCACGGTACAGCCGTCCGACGACTCGTCAGACGGTGACCTGACGGTCGCGCAAGCGGTCGCGATGGGCGGCGAGAACGACTCGCTGATCGAGGATTCGGAGATCCAGCAGGCGATCAACTACTGGGCGACCGGCAGCGAAGTGCCCGACACCGGCGGCGAGACCATCAGCGACAGCCAGATCCAGCAACTCATCAACTACTGGTCGACGGACGCCATCGTCGGCGACGGCAACGAACAGCCGACGGCGTCGTTCACCGCCAGTCCCGACTCTCCCGAGGCGGGCCAGCAGGTGAGCTTCGACGCGTCCGGGTCCGGCGACGCGGACGGCTCTATCGCGAGCTACGAGTGGGACTTCGACGGCGACGGTGCGGTCGACGCCACCGGCGAGCAGGTGACGAACACCTTCGACGCCGCGGGCGACTACGACGTCACGCTCACCGTCACCGACGACGACGGCGCCACCGACAGCGCGACCGAGACCGTCACCGTCAGCGAGACGACGGCGCAACCCGGCGCGGCGTCGGTGAGCGTCACGCCGGACAGCGGCACCGAGGCGTCGACCTACGGCAGCGGCTCGTTCACGGTCGAGAACACCGGCGACCAGCAGATCTCGTCGGTCACCGTCGATCTGTCTTCGGGCGCGATGCCCGACATGGTGTGGGACCCCGACGGGACCGCCGGCGACCAGGCGGCCAAGGGCCTCGTGATCGACTCGGAGTCCGGTGACGGCGTCGGCGTCGTCAGCACCGCCGACGGCGACGTGTTCAGCCAGCCGCACAACGGCGCGAACGGCTCCGACGGCTACGACGTGCTGACAATCGAGTTCACCGACTTCGAACCCGGCGAGTCGGTGTCGTTCTCGGCGGACAACGACCCGACGAGCATCAAGAACGCGACCATCAGCTCGCAGGAGGCCGGACCGGTCTCCGGTCTCGAACTCGCCCGCTCGACGGTGAGCGCCGAGTACGCCGACGGAAGCGTCCAGGAGACGCAGCTGTTCGGCGACGGCAGCGCCGGCGGTGCGCAGGCGACGCTCGACGAGTCGGTCGCACCGGCACCGAGCGTCGACGTGCAGGATGTCGACCTCGACGACGGCGCGCTCCGCGACCACCACAGCGCGGCCACCGTGAGCGAGGCCGACCAGACCGTGACCGTCACAGGCGAACCCGGCGAGACGGTCACGCTGCTGCACTTCGAGGGCGAACTCGAACTGAGCAACGTCCCCGAGTACGACGGGACGCCCGGCTACGACATCGAGGCCTACGAGGCCAACAAGATCGAGAACGTCGACTACCAGACGGTCGCGCTCGACTCGAACGGCGAGGCCGAGGTGCCCGTCACGCTGCTCAACACGACCGACGTCGGCGGCTACAACCACTTCGTGGCGACCCACGGCGAGCCCGGTTCCGACACCGGTCTCGACTCGAACGTGGTCGTCCTGCAGTACGACGAGAGCGCCGGCGACGGCGGTGACGGCGGCGCGACCAGCTTCGCCGTGAACGCCGGCGGCGACACCCACACCGCCAGCGACGGTACGGAGTTCCAGGCCGACGCCAACTTCGACGGCGGCACGACGTTCACCACTGGGGAGGCCGGGACGCCCTCGGACCCCGAGATCTCGAACACCGACGACGACGAACTGTACTACACCGAGCGGTACGGCGACTTCGGCTACGACGTGCCCCTCGAAGACGGCGAGTACGAGGTCACGCTCCACTTCGCCGAACTCTACCAGGGCGTGGCGAACGACGGCGGCGACGGCGACCGTCTGTTCAACGCCTCGATCGAGGGACAGCAGGTCCTCGACAGCTACGACATCTACGCCGAAGCCGGCGGCGCGCACGCGGCGACCCAAGAGACGTTCACCACCGAGGTCACCGACGGCGAACTGAACGTCGCCTTCAGCACCGTCGAGGACAACGCGAAGGTGTCGGCCATCGAGGTCGAACCGGTCGACGGCGGCGATAGCGGTGACTCGAACACCGCACCGACCATCGACGCGATCGCGAACCAGACAGTCACCGAGGGCAACTCGACGACCGTTCCGGTCAACGCCGAGGACCCGGACGGCGACTCGCTGACGCTGTCGGTGAGCGGTCCCGACTTCGTGACTCTCGACGGGGACGCGGTAGCGATCGCTCCCGAGTCCGGCGACGCGGGGACGTACACGGTCGACGTGACGGCCGACGACGGTACGGCCACGACGACCGAATCGTTCCAACTTCTCGTCGATGAACCGGCCTCCGCTGAACTCCAGACGCTCCACCGCGTGAACGCGGGCGAGAGCGAGAGGCTCTCCGCGACAGACGACGGTCCCGACTGGACCGGCGTCGCGAACACGAGTTCGCAGTACCTCGCGTCGGTCGGGGAGTCGTCCGCTGGCAACTACGGCGGGGGCACGATCGCCTCGACGACCGAGAACGTCCCGTCGAGCACCCCTGACGGGGTGTGGGACTACGAGCGCTACGGCAACTCCACGTGGGAGTTCCCCGTCGATTCCGGCGAGGAGATCGAAGTGCGACTCTACCTCGGAAACTCGTTCGACGGAGCGAGCGAACCCGGTGACCGCCAGTTCAACGTCTCCGTCGAGGGCCAGCAGGTCCTGACGCAGTACGACCCAGTGGCCGACGTCGGCCACCAAACGGGGACGATGAAGAACTTCACCGTCACCGAGGGCGGTGACGGGACGGTCACGGTGGCCTTCGAGCAGGGAGCCGCCGAGAATCCGGAGGTCAGAGCCAT
>NZ_AOJI01000017.1 GCF_000336995.1 Halorubrum aidingense JCM 13560
GCGCCATCAGAGATGTGTATAAGAGACAGCACCCACACAAACGATGAACGACACAGCACACGGATATCTCAGACAGACGATCACGGCGCTCATCGCGCTCTCGCTCGTCCTCTCGGTCTTCGGACCGGTGGGGACGGTGGCGGCGGATCCGAGCGTCTCGGTCGAACAGACACCCGACAGCACGACGGTCGCACCGGGCGAGACGGTGACGCTGACGACGGAGTTCGACGTGGCGGAACTGAACGCGCCACAGCTGACCGTCGGGCTTCCAGACGGCTGGGAGATCACGGAACAAACAGCCGAGGGACCGGCGGCGTACAACGATGAAGACACGTGGCAGTGGCTCGCGGGCGATGACGACGGCGTCACCGTGAGCTACACGGTCGAGTACACCGTCAGCGTCCCCGAGGACGCCTCGCCGGGAGAGTACTCGATCTCCGCGGACGGATCGGCGCTGAGTCCGACCGACTCCGCATCGACGGCGGACTCCGACTCGACGTCCGTCACCGTCGAGGAGCCGGACCAGAATGAGGGCCCATCGGCGTCCTTCACCGCGAGTCCGTCCTCGCCCGACGCCGGTGAGTCGGTCTCCTTCGACGCCTCGGCGTCGACCGACGCGGACGGCTCGATCGCGAGCTACGAGTGGGACTTCGGTGACGGCGAGACTGCCTCCGGCGAGTCGGTCACCCACGCGTACGACTCGGCCGGCGACTACGACGTGACGCTGACTGTCACCGACGACGACGGCGCGACCGACACGGCCACGCAGACGGTCTCCGTCGGCGAACCCGCGGATCCCGACCCCGATCCCGACCTGTCGACCGCCGTCTCGCTGTCGCCCAGCGAGGACCTCGTTGCCGTGAACGGTACGTCGACGTTCGACGTGGTGGTCGAGGACGCCGACGGCGGCGTCGGTGCCTACAGCCTCGCCCTCTCCGTCGAGGACGGCGAGACCGCCACCATCGAGGACGTCTCGGTCGACGACGGCGCGCTCTCGGACGTCCAGATCTCCGCCGACGGGAGCTCCGCGACGGCAGACGTCGCGCTCCTCGACACCGAGCAGAACGGTTCCGTCACCGTCGCGACCGTCACGGTCGCGGGTTCGGCGGACGGCGAGACGGCTGTCGACCTCGACGTGTCGAGCCTCGGTACCGAGTCCGGCGACGCGTACAACGTCACCGCCGCGAACGGCGCGACGCTCACCGTCTCCGAACTCGTGGTCGGCGGCGCCGACCAGCCCGCGCAGGACCTCGACGGCGACGGCGTCTACGAGGACGTCAACGGCGACGGCGAGGTCGACGAGCTCGACGTCCAGCTGCTGTTCGCCGAGCGCAACAGCGCGGTCGTCCAGGACTCGCCGGACGCGTTCGACTTCAACGGCGACGGCGAGTTCGACATCCTGGACATACAGGCGCTCTTCTACGAGGAGGTCGCCTGAGCGAGATGACCGTTCTCGGTACTCGGTCCGGCGCCCGCGCTGCGGTGTGCACGCTCGCGTTCGCAACCCTGTTCGCTTCGACCATCGGGGTCGCGGCCGCCGCCGGCACCACGGACATCGGGGTGGCGACGGAGCGCGACGCCCTCGCGCCGGGGGACACGACGACCGTCGAGGTCGTCGTCGAGGACGCCGACGGCGGCGTCGGCGCGCTCAACGCCACGGTCACGCTCTCGAACCCGGACACCGCCTCGGTCGAGAACGTGACGATCCACGGCGACCCCGGTCTCGAACGCGTCACCGAGCGCGCCGACGGCGTCGAACTGAGTGCCGCGCTCGCCGATACCGACGACGCCGGGAGCGTCACCGTCGCCACGGTGGTGCTCCGCGCGGAACGGGCCGGGCAGACTTCCGTCGACGTGGACGTGAGAGCGCTCGGCGATGAAGACGGCGCGGCGTACTCCGTCGGCCACGTCGACCGGCCGACGATCGCGGTGGACGAGGTCTCCGGATCCTCGTCGGACGCCCCGACCTCGTCGACGTCGACGAGCGACGAAACGGCGTCGGAACCGGCGGACGACGAAGCGGCGTCGGGATCGGCAGACGACGAAGCGGCGTCGGGATCGGCAGACGACGAAGCGGCGACGGAGTCGCCGAACGACGCGTCGGCCGACAGCAGCGAGACCCAAGACGCCGGTGATAACGACGAGCAGACGAGCGGAGACGACCGGGATGGGTCCGACGGATCGGCTTCGGCCGCGCCGCTCGTGGAGACCTCCGGGAGCCCGATGACGGCGCTTCTCACCCCGACGGGTGCAATCGGCTCCGTCGTCGTCCTCCTCGGTGCGTTCGTCCTGCGCCGGCTGCGGTAGCGATCGCCGCTGTAACCGCCGTCCCGTCCGCGCCCCCCGAGGGGGTGGGCGGGGGGAGGTTACGGAACGGCTCGGCGGTCCGTCACGGCTGTCAGCTCGTACGGACTGGCTAACTAACCGGGATACGATTTTTGTCCGCTACTAATGGCACAACTCACGAGGCTCATCGCGTTCGGGGTCTTTTGCACCGCGCTGACGTCGCTGCTGTTGTTCTGGGTCCTGTTCGCCGAGATGTGGATCCACGGCCGGACGACGACGCAGATCGCGACGAACCGATACGGTGAGTTCTGGCTCGAGTTCGCCGTGTGGTCGCTCGCCGTGATCTTCGCGCCCGTGCTCGTGTACGAAGTCGACGCCGTACTGTTTGGGGACTCGTGACATGCGACGTTCTGACCGGTTGAGCGGCCGTCACGCGCTGGTCGGCGGCTCGGACCGCCGCTGATCGTCCGTCAAGTCACGTCGTGGACTGGAATTATATTCTGTTATCAATATTAGGGGGCCACCTATGTCGTTTGGCACCATATGCCTCAATATGCGACCAGACTGCGATTACGATGGGATAGAACTGTACGAATGTTTCAAATGCGGTGCGTTAGTCACGGCCGCCGGGACCTGTGAGTGCGGGGGAGCGCTCCGACACGTCGGTCGATCGCGGGACCTCTGACCGGGCGGTCGGCCCGTTGTCCGGGCGCCCCTCAGGCCGCGGTACCGTTATTCGTCGTTATTCGTCGTTATTCGTCGTTATTCGTCGTTATTCGTCGTTATTCGTCGTTATTCGTCGTCATTCGTCGTCATCCGTCGTCTCGTCCGCCTTCGCGTCGTATCCGGGGAGCGAGAGCACGTTTTCGCGGCCCAGCCTGAACCCGTCGAGCTCGTCGTCATCGCGGAGTCCCGTGACGACCTGACTCGTCTTGGCGGCCGTCCAGTCGAGTTCGTCGGCGACTCGCTTCTGTTTCATCCGTCCGCCGTTCGCCTCGATGAGCCGGAGCACCTGCTCTTCGTTGCTCAACAGCTCGTCGTCGACCGGCGCGGTAGGGGATTCGTCGGCCGCGTCGCTCTCGCCCGCGCCGTCGGTCGGCGCCGCCGAAGAATCCGACCCGTCTGCGGCGTCGGGGTCTCCCGCGGTATCGGATTTCGACTCGGCGTCGGCGTCCCCCCCTGCGGCGCTCGAATCGTCCGCTGCCCCGGTGGCCGTACCCGCCGCTGTCGCGCCGGTCGCGCCCGCTTCCGTCGCGCCGGCCGTCTCCTCGCCCGTTGCGCCGGACGCCGTCCCCGCCCGCCGGCGACGTCGGTAGACGATCGCGGCGCCGGCGACGACGAGGAGCCCGACGGCGCCGAGCAGGACCGACCCGACGCCGACCCCTTCGGGCCCGACCGTCACCCGCGGCTGCCCGTCCGTGAACTCCACCGGGCCGTCCCAGACGACGGCCCGTTCGCGCGTCTCCGTCGGCGACGGCGAGACGTCGGCGAGTTCGTACCCGTCGGGCCACGACAGAATGAGCGACGACGCCTCGTCGAGGAACAGCCCGTCGATGGCGTCGCCGACGACGAGCCGATCGTCGTCGACGGCCGCGAATCCCGCCCATCGGAACCGGTAGGTGAGAACGCCGTACGACTGCGGTAGCTCGCGCCGCTCGGCGGTGATCGTGGTGTTCGAAATCTCCATCTCACGTCCGGTCGCGTTCTCGGCGACGTCGGCCGTGGAGACCATTCGCTGGCGGAACCGGTCCGTGTACGCCTCCGGATCGTTTTCGACGTCCGTCCGAAGCTCCGTGAACGCCTGCTCTTCGTCCTCGGTCGCGAGACGGACGCGGTACTGCATCTCCCAGACGGCGTCTCCGTCCGGCTCGACGGACACCTCTATCAGGACGTCGTCGGGGTCGACGTCCATCTGTTCGAAGCCGCCGTCCGGGACGCCGGCGGGACCGGAGGCGCTCGCGCCTGTCGCGGCCGCTCCGACGCCGGCGGCGATGAGGGCTACGGTGACGACGAAAACGAAGACCGTTCGCTGCACGGACGGAGACTCATGACGGCCGGATAAATCCCTTCCCATCTCAGCAGGGGATCGACCGGCTCGATCGGTTCGCGGTGTCGGTTTGCGTTCGATTGCGCGGACCGTCGAGCACGGCGATGGCCGACGACGCGTCCCGCGTGTCCATCGTCACTGGTCACCAGTCGGCGGATCCGGACAGCGCTTGTCGGATCCGTGCCGACGTGTCACCGACTGCGTCCGTCACCGCCGACCAACCGGTCGTCGCTTCCTCGGAGGTAAGACGACGGAGCGCGTCAGTCGCTCGGTCGGCACCGCCGCGGTTGCTGTCGGTGGCTCCGCGGTTATCGCTCGCTGACGGGCCACCGGTTTCGGAGGCGGTATCGGCGCCCGTCGAATTGTCGGCGCCCGTCGAGTTGCCGGCGGCCGTCGTACCGTTGCCAGGCGCGGACTCGGTGGCGGCCGTCGACTTGTCGGAACCGCCGTTGTCGGCACCCCCGGCGGAGCCGCTCGCACCGCGATCGGTTCCGTTCCGAGCGTCAGCCGCGCCCCGGTCGTCCGGATCGGACCGATTTGCCGGCTCCGAACCGTTGGGTCCGTCGCCGACCGCGTTCCCGGCTCCGATCGTCGCGTTGTCGGGATCGACCGCGGCGGTCCCGGTCCGGTTCTCGTCGCTGCTCGCGTTCGTCGACGGGCCGCCGGCGCTCCCGCGATCGCGTCCGTTACCCGGGGTGGCGTTCGGTGGTCCCCGGCGGTCGGACGCGAGCGGTCCCCCGACGTCGTCGCCGGTGACGCCGCGGGCAATGGCGGCGACCTCGGGGCCGCTCGCCTCGCTCGCCCGCTCTCGCACCGCATTGAGGCGGTCGTCGTCGAGACCGCGTTCGGCCCTGGCCTGCTCGGGGAGCTCGCGGACGACCTCGGCGCTCCGATTCGACTCGCGTTCGACGCTCTCGGCTCGGGCGCTCGTCTCCGCCATCCGGGCGGCGAAGGCTCCCTGGCTCAGCTCGCCGGCGTCGCGCCGCTCGCGAAGCTCCCGTTGGCGCCGTTCGATCTCGGCGAGGCGCTGTTCGCTTCGATTGAGCCGTTCGGCGACGAACGCGGCCCGCTCCTCGTCGGTCATCGTTCGGTTGAGTCCGACCTCGAACGCCCGCGAGTCGACCTCGCCCGCGATCTCGGCGTTCTGGACCCCGACCACGCCGGATAACCGCTCGCCCGGACTGATGTCCGTCGTCTCGTTCCCCTCCCGCGTCTCGTTGCGCTCGTCAGCGTCGGCCGCCGCCCCGGTGTCGTCTTGGGCGACGGCCGTCCCGACGGGGCCGGCCGCAGCGATTCCGGCCACCCCCACGAGCACGACGACGGTGACGAGCAGCGCGATCCCCTTGTTCATCACGACGACGATACGCGACGGATCCGTATATACCCGGATCTCCGTTAAGCCGGATCAACGCGGATTAAAACGGGAGACGGCGCCGCGTTCCGGACGGCGACCGCAGTCAGTCGTTCAGCGGTCAGTACGACTTGGCGAAGTACGCCGTTCGCTCGGCGTCCTCCCCGCAGATCGCGCAGGTCTCGTCGTGGTCGCCGTCGACGAGGGGGTCGTCGTCCTCGAAGGGGACCATCACGATCTCGGCGGCCATCGGCTCTTTGATCGGCTCCTCGCACGCCTCGTCACCGCACCACGGGGTCTTCACGTAGCCGCCGTGCTGGCCGAGGGTACCGAGGATACCGGCGCGGTCGTCGGCCTCCCGCACCGCGCCGTCGCGAGTCTCCTCGGCGGCCGCGTACAGCTTCGCGTAGATCTCATCGAAGTGGTCGCGGACCGTGTCGTCGACGCCCTCGCGGTCCTCGACGACGCTCTCGCCGTCGGGGCGGTGGACGAGGGTGAGCTCGTCGTCCTCGACCTCGTGGGGGCCGATCTCGATCCGGAGCGGGACGCCGTTGAGCTCGTGTTCGTTGAACTTGAAGCCGGGATTGCGCTCGTCGCGGTCGTCGAGTTCGACGCGGACGCCGGCCTCGTCGAGGTCGTCGGCGACCCCCTCGGCGTAGGCCAGCACGTCCTCTTTGGTGTCCTCCTGCCAGATCGGGACGATGACGACCTGCTCGGGGGCGACGCCGGGCGGGAGCACGAGCCCCTGCTCGTCGGAGTGGGTCATGATCAGCGCGCCGAGCGCGCGCCAGGAGAGCCCCCACGAGGTCGTGTGGGCGACGCGGTCCTCCTCGTCTTCGTCCGAGTACGTGATGTCGAACGCTTCCGCGAACGACTGCCCGAGGTGGTGAGAGGTCCCGGCCTGCACCGACTTCCCGTCGGGCATCAGCGCCTCGACGGTCGTCGTGGTGTCCGCGCCGGGGAACTTGTCGTGATCGGGTTTCTGTCCCTTCAGCACGGGGATCGCCAGCAGATCCTCGTAGACGGATTCGTACTGGTCGAGGCGGGTGAGCGTCTCGTTCCACGCGCCCTCGTGGGTGGCGTGGGCCGTGTGGCCCTCCTGCCAGAGGAACTCCTTCGTGCGGAAGAACGGCTTCGTCTCCGTCGCCTCCCAGCGCACGACGGAGCACCACTGGTTCACGCGCAGCGGGAGGTCGCGGTGGCTCCGGACCCACTGGCTGATGTACGGCGTGATGATCGACTCGGAAGTGGGGCGGACGGCGAGCCGCTCTTCGAGCTCCTTCGTGCCGGCCTCGGTCACCCACGCGACTTCGGGGTCGAACCCCTCGACGATGTCCTTCTCGCGTTCGAGGTACGATTCGGGGATGAAGAGGGGGAAGTAGGCGTTCTGGACGCCCGTGTTCTTGAACTTCGCGTCGAGGAACCCCTGAAGGCGCTCCCAGACGGCGTACGCGCGCGGCCGGGTGACGATGAACCCGCTCATGCCCTCGGGGCCGTAGTCGGCCAGCCCCGCCTTCTGTACGACCTCGGCGTACCACTCGCCGGTGTTGTGCGACTTCGACTCGGTGATGCCGAGCTCTTGGTCGTCGTCGGTCATTGTCTGTGAGAGCGTGGGTCGCGGGCTTAAAACGTCCGAAGCCGCGCGAGTCGACCGGTCGCGGTCACCGACGCCGTCTCGCATCTTGGCCGATCGGCGAGGGCGGTCGTTTCAGGTCGCCGTAATTCGGAGAAACGTTAACCCCGTCCGGACGCCTACCACCGGGCATGGACCTGTCGGGGCTGCGTCGGTACACGCCCAAGGAGGTGACGCGAGCGCGGCGCGAGGCGGCGGTGCTAGCGCCCGTCATCGCCCGCGGCGGCGAGCCCCACCTGCTGTTCACGAAGCGGGCCGCTCACCTCGGCGAGCATCCCGGACAGATGAGCTTTCCCGGTGGGGGCCGCGAGCCGATCGATCGGACCCTGACCGACACGGCGCTCCGCGAGGCCGACGAGGAGGTCGGCATGCGACCGAACGAGGTCGACGTCCTCGGCCGGCTCGACGACACGCGGACGACGAGCGAGTATCGGATCCGACCGTTCGTCGGGGTCGCGCCCGACCGCGAGTACGTGCCCGACGAGTCGGAGGTCGCGGAGGTCGCGATCCTCCCGGTGAGCGGGTTGACCGACCCCGCGAACTACGAGTCCGAGCGCCGCGATCACCCGACGTACGGCCGCCACCGAATCCACTATTTCCACGTCGACGGCTACACCGTCTGGGGCGCGACCGGTCGGATGGTCGTCCAGCTGTTGGAACGGACGACCGACTGGCGCGCGCCCGAGGAGGTCGATCGGGTCGTCGGGGCGGACGCGGAGCTGCCTATTTAATAACTCGCTGGCGCGGCGGCCGCTTTCGAAGCTTCAGGGGATGGCTTATAACCAGTTGCTGAGCGATCACGGGTCCTGTTGAGATTCGGGTGTCTCGACAATACCTACGTGTTGAATACGACGCACGTATCTTGCACCCATCACTCTCAGAATAAGTGTCAAGTTTAAGAAATCACACAATAGTTACCATCACTGGTTGTGAACTAGTGGTATGGCACTCGAAACCATACTCCTAGCAGTCGGCAGGAGCGACGAGGACAGGCTCGACCGACTCGCGGAGACAGCGGCCGACATCGCTGGTTCCGCAGGTGCGATCGTCGCACTGGGCCACGTCTTCACAGAAGGCGAGTATGCACAGGCCACCGAGAGCCTCGATTTCGACCCTGACAGCGAGGTCACGCCGGACGTCATCGCCCGGCGGTACCTCACGATTCGCGAACTAAGCGACGCGATGGAGGAAGCCGGCGTCGAGTACACCGAATACGGCCGTCTGGCCGACGGGGACGACGTCGGCGAGGCAATCGTCGATCTGGCCGGGGACGTCGGCGCAGATCTCATCGTCATCGGCGGCCGGCGGCGCTCGCCGGCCGGAAAGGCCATCTTCGGGTCGACAGTCCAGGAAGTCCTGCTGAACGCCCCCTGCCCGGTGACGTTCGTCCGCGAGGAATCCGATCAGAACTGACGCAGAGTATCTTCGCGTTGGGCCGCCGCCGCGCGCTCCGTTCCCGTTAGTTTATAAGTGACACCGCTTCACTCGGCGGGGTCAACTTCCAGCCGCAGCGCCGTCGGCGCTCCCTCGGCGAGCGCGGCGACGAGGTCGCGGTCGAGGTCGGCGGCCGCGCCGTCGCCCTCGACGAAGATCGTCCGCTCGTCGTCGGTGTAGTCGCTGGTCCGTCCGACCATGGAACGGTCGTCGACGAGCGCGAGGCCGGGATCGCCGCGGCCGACGATCGCGTCGACGTGGGCGGGATCGTCGAGGGAGACGTCGGCCGCGCCCGGCTCTCCGACGGCGATCGTCGCCGTGATCGTCGCGTTCGCGTCTCGACACGCTTCCCGAAATTCCGGGGAGAAGTCGCGGGGCGTCCGGTCGGCTTCGACGCCGACGATACAGTCGCCCGCGGGCGTGAGCCAGTCGTCGGTCGTGAACTCGACGGTGCTCGCGTGCTCGGCGGTGACGTGCTCGTGACCGGTCGCGCGGACGACCTCGACGAGGGCGTCGTCGGCTCCGGGACGGGTGGCGGCGTCGCCGTCGCTGTCGTCGCTGTCGTCGCCGTCGATCTCGGCGTCGCTCATGGTCGTCCGGTCGGCGACGGCGAGCCAAGTGCGCGTCGGTTCAGACGTCCGCGCCCTCGGCGAGTGCGGGGATCAGCCGCGCGGGGTTCTTCGCGAACACCCGGCGCATCAGGTCCTCGGAGACGTCGAGGGTAAGCACCTCCATCACGCCGACGTTCGGGTGGACGTCCGGCGCGCCGGAGCCGAAGAGGACGCGATCGGGGTGTTCCAAGACGCCGCGTTCGAGAATCTCCCGGTAGCGAACCGCGCTCGTGTCGACGTACAGCCGGTCGTACTCGCCGAGCAGGTCGAGCGTTCGCCGCATCAGTTCGGCGTCGAGGGGGTACCCGCCGAAGCTGGCGAGCACGATGGGGAGGTCGTAGTCGAGCAGTTCGCGCTCGACCGCCTCGGGCGGGAACTCCCTGCCGGCGTGGACGATGAGCGGCAGATCGGCGTCCTCCAGTCTGACGAGCACGTCCTCGTTCGGAAGCCCGTCGGCGTGCGGAACGAGCGTGAAGCCGTGGAAGCGGTCGTCGTAGGAGTACTGCTCGACGTCGTCGGGGCGCGCGTGGTGGTCCTCGCGCTCGGCACGGAGGTTTCGAACGACGGAGAGCGGGCCGGTGCCCGGATCGCGGGGGCCGTTGAGCCGGGCGAACGCGACGAACGGCCGGTCGATGGAGAGGCGCGCGACCGCGTTGTTCGCCCGGAGGTAGCTCTGTCCGGGCGCGCGCGGGCCGGGACTCGCGACGGCGCGGACGACGCCCGCCTGGAGCATCTCGCGTTCCAGTCGCTCGGGGGAGATGTCCCGGCCGTGGGTGGCGACGGAGGACTCGTCGGGGTCGAGGGTCGCGCGGGTGTCGACGATCCGAAAGTCGTGTTCGAGCCCCAGCATCTACCGGCCGGTCTCGGGCGATCCGCATGTGCCTGTCGGTCCCACGCGCGGGTGCGGGCAGGTGCTCGTTGCGGGGTCGTCGTCCGGGTCGAACTCGACGCTCACGGCCCCGCGGTCGAGACGATCTTGATCACGTCGCCCTCGCTCAGCTCGTGGCTCTCGCCGATCCGTCGCGACGAGCGCGCGTCGACCGCGTGGAGGTACCCCTCGCCGATGTCGGTGTGGACCGCGTACGCCAGATCGGGCGGCGTCGACCCGGAGGGAAGGAGGAACGCGTCCGGCAGGACGTTCCCGGTCCCGTCGGTCCACTTCGAGGCGTCCTGGACCGGGAACACCGTGATCCGATCGAGCAGGTCGTAGACGGCCGCGTTCAGCGCGGTCTGGACGCCCGTGCCGCCGTACTCGTCCATCACGCCGCGGATCGCGTCGAGCCCGGCGCGTTGGCCGTCCGAGACCTCGCCGACGATCTCGAAGTCGTCGTCGCCGGGATCGTAGTCGAGGACGCCCGCCTCCGCCGCGCGGCGCAGGGCCAGTTCCCCGTCGGCCGTCGCCGGGATCACGGGTTTGTCGGTCCCCTCGCGGAGTCGGTCGACGGCGCCATCGGGGGCGGCGTCGACCTTGTTCGCGACGACGACGATCGGCTTGGTGCGTCGGCGGATCGCCCGCGCGAGCGCCTCGCGGTCGTCGGCGGTCCACGCCTTCGGGTCGTCGGGGTACTCCAGTTCGCGGAGGACGGTCGCCACGTCGTGTTCGGTCGCGCCGAACCCGGTCAACAGGTCCGTGATCGACTCGTCGAGATCGAAGTCGGGCGACCGCGACTTGCGCTCGACGCTCTCCCAGTTGCGGTCGACGATCCCCGCGAGCCACAGGTCCATCTCCTCCTCGATGAAGTCCACGTCGTCGAGGGGGTCGTGCGCGCCGACCGCGACGGGCTCACCCTCGGCGTTCGTCGCGCCCGAGGCGTCGACGACGTTGAGCACGACGTCGGCGTTCGTCAGCTCGTCGAGGAACTGATTCCCGAGCCCCTTCCCCTCGTGAGCGCCCGGAACCAACCCGGCCACGTCGAGGAGTTCGACCGGGACGTAGCGCTTCCCGTCGCGGCAGTTCTCGTTGCCGCAGCGCTCCTCGCGATCGAGGCACGGACACTCGGTCCGGACGTGCGTCACGCCTCGGTTGGCGTCGATGGTCGTGAACGGGTAGTTCGCCACGTCGACGTCGGCCATCGTCGCGGCAGTATAAAAGGTGGACTTCCCGGCGTTCGGCTTCCCCGCCAGCGCGACCGTGATCATGGTCGTGGGTCACGGCCGCGCGAAAAGCGCCTTTCGGTCGGTCCCGACGGCGCGGGTGGTATCACTGACACGAGAACGAGGGAGTCGTCGATCAAAAGGAGCTCACAGACAAAATCTCACCGACAAAAAAACTCACAGACAAAATCTGCGGTCGGCGCGCGCCTGCGAGCGCCCGCCGGGCGCGAGTCGCGCGTGCGAGGGAGTCGGTGGTCCGGAGCAACGCGGAGGACCACCGACGAGGCTGGGGAGGCGCGAGGTGCGGTGCGGTTGCGGCCGGGGTGAGGAGTAGACGTGTTCAGCACGCCAGCAGCGATTTATAAGCCTATTTCCGTGCGACGATCCGGAGCACGTCCTCGTCGGCGAGTTCGTGCCCCTTGCCGACCTGCTGGTCGTCGTGTTTCGCGCTCGGGCCGGAGACGCGGGCGAACTTGAACCGCTCCTCGAACTCGCCGCCGATCTTTTTGCAGGCGTCGCCGACGGTGTCGCCCTCGAAGAGGACCAGCGGCTCCTCGTAGTCGACGCCGCGACCGGGCTTGTCCATATAGATGCGGATGAGTCCGAGCTCCTCCCAAAGACGCTCTTTGAGCCCGTCTAACCCGAGCTCCTTCTCGGCGGAGATGAAGATGACGTCGTCCGGATCGAGGCCGCGTTCGCGCAGTTCTGCCTGCACAGTCGGGAGGTAGTCCTTGTCGATGAGGTCCGCCTTGTTGACGGTGACCATCGACGGGAGGTACTCGCGGTTGTCCATCACGGCGTCGACCAGCTCGTCGATCGTGAGGTCGTGGGGGATCGTCACCTTCGCGTTGACGTAGCCGTACTCGCGGAGCACCTGCTTGACGGTGTCCTCGGCGAGGCTCACGTCGTCGCTCATCGTCACCCCGATGCCGTCTTTGTGCGTCTTCCGGATGTTGATGTTCGGCGGCTCGGTGTCCAGCCGGATGTTCGTGTTGTACAGCTCCTCGCTCAGCCGGTCGTACTGCTCGATCTCGAACACCGACAGGACATACACGACGAGGTCGGCCGTTCGGACGACCGAAAGCACCTCCTTCCCGCCCCCGCGCCCGCCGGCGGCGCCCTCGATCAGCCCCGGAACGTCGAGGATCTGGATGTTCGCGCCACGGTACATCAGCATCCCCGGGTTGACGTCGAGCGTCGTGAACTCGTACGACCCGACCTCGCTGTCGGCGTTGGTGAGGGCGTTGATAAGCGTCGATTTTCCGACGCTCGGGAACCCGACGAGCGCGACGGTGGCGTCGCCGTGCTTCTCGACGGCGTATCCGTGTCCGCCGCCCGCGGAGGACTGGTTCTCCAGTTTCTCTTTCTTCTCGGCGAGCTTCGCCTTCAGCCGCCCGATGTGGGCCTCGGTGGCCTTGTTGTAGGGCGTGTTAGCGATCTCCTCGCGGAGGTCGTCTATCTCTTCCTCCAGTCCCATTGGCGTACAATCGGCCGCTCGGCTCGTTAAAGGTGTTCTTTCCGACCGACTTCGGCTCTCACGCCGTCGTCACGCCCACCCGTTCTGTTGACACTTCGACACGGTTATATTCGAGACGCGTGATCGATTCGAATGTTGAATGCCCGACCCGTCGAGCCTCCGTGACAGCACGCAGATCGTCCTCCCGCGTCACGCCCTTGACGGACTCAGGGACTGTCTCGACGATCGATTCACCATCACCGTCGTCGAGACGGACGGGTACTACCGGATCATCGGTAGTCCGGTCGAGATCAAGGCCGCGAGTAACTACTTAGCCCGGAACGGCGTCGCCGTCGCGTAGCCTGTTTCCCGGCACGCAGAGCGCCGTCTCGCAGCACGAGCGAGCGAGTGGATGTTGCTCTCGATGTAACTCTCAAGCGGTCCGAACGGCGACCAGCTGGTTCGAAAAAGCGATCGGCCGCCGAGTACGCGACTACCCGATGACGCCGACGAGCAACTGCACCGCGATGAGCAGCAAGAACAACAGCCCGGTCGCGAACGACCCGGCCATGACGCCGTGAGCGTTCCCGAGCCCGCGTCCGCGAGCGGCGAAGTACGCGCCGAGGAAGACGAACCCGGCGATGAGCAGCGCGACTGCGGCGTACGAAAGCGTGAGCAACGTCCCCGAAAGGCCCTCCGAAAGCCCGAAGCTGCCGACAGCGAGCACGGCCGTGCCGACGACGCCGAGCGTGATTCCGATGAACGCGACGGCCCAGACGACCGGCTGCTGGGAGATTTCGCGCAGGCTGTCGGTGACGACCGTGTACGTGTCGGCCGACTCCTGCCCGGGTGCGGTGCGTTGCGCGCCGATCTGTGCGACGGCGACGAAGGTGGCCACGACGAGCAGCCCCATGAGTGCCGTGCTCAAAAGCGTGAGTGAGACCATGATGGGTTCGTTGTTAGGGCGTCCGTTCGCGTATACAAATAGCCTTCGTATACGCCTGCGTTCGCCCCACCGTTCCCGTGGAGTAGGGGCGTCTGGGAGCGTCGTCGTCGAGGCTCAGCGGGCGCCGGCGGCGTCGGTCGTCAACCGGTGTGTGGGTCGCTTCTCGACTCGCTGCACAAGAGCTAAGTGCGCCTTCGCTAAGGAGCATACAAGAGCAGAGTGACGAACATGATAGATTCACTTATCCTGCAACAGGGGAGCGACTGGCGCGCGCAGGCGGAGGTCTTCGACGAGATTTTCTTCGTCTTTCTCGCGCTGGGAACGCTCGTCGGAACCATCGTCGTGTCGTACACGCTATGGAACGTGTACAAGTACCGCGATGACGGTAGCGAGCCGAAAGACAGTTTCGACGCACCGGTCGTCGGCGAGCTCCCCACGGGACAGGGCGGTCCGAAAGCAAAGAAGCTCTTCCTCTCGTTCGGGTTGAGCGCGATCGTCGTCATCAGTCTCGTCGTGTACGCGTACGGGCTCCTCCTCTACGTCGAAGAAGGACCGGAAACCGACGAAGAGGGCGACATCGAGATCCTCGTCGAGGGATACCAGTTCGGCTGGGAGTACGAGTACCCGAACGGCCACACCGAGACGGGCGAGATGATCGTCCCGGCCGACCAGCGCATCGATATTCAAGTAACCTCACGGGACGTGTGGCATAACTTCGGCTCATCAGAGTTACGGATAAAGTCGGACGCCATCCCCGGAGACACTAACTCCAACTGGTTCTCCGTGAGTTCCGAAGAGGTCGAAGCACAGGGCGGTGAAGCGACGTTCCTCGTGGAGTGTTTCGAACTCTGCGGCTCCGGTCACTCGGCGATGAAGGGTCAAATCACGGTTATCCCTGAAGACGAGTGGGAAGAGTGGTACGAGGACACCGAAGGGGAGTCCAACTCCTCTCGCATTGATGCACCTGCTCCCGGAGGTGTCTCCGCATGAGTGAGCTCCCGCCGACGACCTCGGTGAAGCGGTGGCTCGTCACGACGAACCACAAGGACATCGGGATCCTGTACACGATCACCGCGCTGTTCTTCCTGCTTTTCGGCGGTGTACTCGCACTGCTTATCCGCGTGCAGCTGTGGGACCCGGCGAGTCAGGTGCTCTCCGGGCTAGCGTACAACGAGGCCGTCACCGCTCACGGGCTCATTATGGTGTTCTGGTTCCTCTCGCCGTTCGGATTCGGCTTCGCGAACTACTTCGTCCCGCTGCAGATCGGTGCAGACGACCTCGCGTTCCCCCGCTTGAACGCGCTCTCGTACTGGATGTACCTGTTCTCCGGCGTCCTGCTGGGGATCAGCTTCTTCCAAGGCGGCACCCTGAGCGCCGGGTGGACGATGTACGCGCCGCTCAACGTCCCGATGTACACGCCGAGTATCGGGTCGACCGGCGCGGTGCTCGCGCTGTTCATGTTCGTCGTCGGCGTCACGGCGTCGACGGTGAACTTCCTCACGTCGATCCACCACTCGCGTGCGGAGGGCATGGGTATCATGGACATGCCGATGTTCACGTGGTCCATGCTCGCGACCGTGTGGATGATGCTGTTCGCGTTCGCGGCGCTGCTCGCGGTCGGGCTCATCCTCGCCGCTGACCGTGTGCTCGGGAGCGTGTACTTCTCGGCGACCGAAGGCGGCTCGCTGCTGTGGGGCCACCTGTTCTGGTTCTTCGGTCACCCCGAGGTGTACATCGTGTTCTTCCCGGCGCTCGGTGTGATGTTGGAGCTGTTCCAGACGTTCTCCGGCCGCCGGCTCGTCGGCCGGAAGTGGGTCATCATCTCCATCTGTCTGATCTCCGTTCAGTCGTTCCTCGTGTGGATGCACCACATGTTCCTGACGACGATCAACCTGGAGATCAAGACGCTGATGATGGCCACCACCATCGGGATCTCGCTGCCGTTCGACCTGCTGGTGTTCTCGCTGATCTACACGCTGATCAAGGGACGCATCCAGTTCACGACGCCGTTCCTCTTCGCGTTCGGTGCGCTACTGCTGTTCATCGTCGGCGGTATCACCGGCGTATTCCTCGGTGCCATCGTCCTCGACTACGAGTTCCGCGGCACCTACTGGGTGGTGGCGCACTTCCATTACGTGATGTTCGGGGGCGCAACCGCGCTGTTCGGCGGCGCGTACTACTGGTTCCCGAAGATGACCGGAAAGATGTACGACGAATTCCTGGGGAAGGTGCACTTCGTGCTGTTCTTCCTCGGGTTCAACGCGGTGTACTTCTCGATGTTCCTCGCGTGGGAGACCCCGCGCCGCGTCTTCGAGTACAACCCCGCGTTCCAGAGCATGCACCAGGTGGGGACAGTGGGGGCGTTCGTCCTCGGGTTCTCGTTCTTCATCATGTTCTACAACTTCGCGAAGTCGTACGTCTCCGGTCCCGAAGCCGGGGACAACCCGTGGGACTACTCGCGGACTGCGGAGTGGGCGGTCTCGTCGCCGCCGCCGCTGGAGAACTGGCCGAACCGCCCGTCGTACGCCTCCGGGAAGCTCGAGTTCGTGAAAGACTACGTCCCGGACGGTGGCCCGGCGGTCAAGGCCGACGAGAACGGGAACGCCGCCACCGACGGCGGTGACAGTCACGCCGACCACATCCGCTCGTACCCGTACTGGGACAAACACCCGAGCCACGCGAGCATCTGGCCGTTCGCGCTCTCGCTGGCGACCGGGATCATGCTGCTCGGACTGTCCGGATTCAACGACGCGATCGAGTTTACGATCGGCGAGACCCTCGCGACGACGAGCGTCACGGTCGCCAACCCGGTGTACCTGGTTCTCACCGTGCTCGGACTGCTCGCGCTCATCTGGACCGGCGTGAAGTGGGGGCTCGAAGACTTCTACGCGCCGCCCAGCGAGTTCGGCGAGCGGTGGCCCTTCGAGGGCGTCGAGAAGGTGAAACTGGGGATGTGGTTCTTCCTCGCGTCCGACGTGATCGTCTTCGGGGCGTTCATCTCGGCGGCGGTGTTCATCCGGTACAACGCCGGGTGGATGACGTGGGAGCCGCTGACGGAGTCGCTACCCGGCCTCATCAACACCTTCGTGCTGCTCACGTCCTCGTTCACCGTGATCCTCGCGCTCGTGGCGGCCCACCGGAACAGCCGACAGGGTCTGCTCGCGTCGCTGGGGACGACGATCCTCCTCGGATTCACGTTCCTCGGGATCAAGATGTGGGAGTGGCACCACGAGGTGTTCGACAGGGGAGTCACGCTGTCGCAGAACGCACACGGCGAGCCGATTCAGGCGTCGGTCTACTACGTGACCACCGGCCTCCACGGGGTCCACGTGGTCGGCGGGCTCCTGATCGCCATGTTCCTGTTCTACCGGGCGTACCAGGGACACTACCTGGACGACGAGCGGCCGATCGAGTACTTCGGCCTCTACTGGCACTTCGTCGACATCGTCTGGGTGTTCATCTTCCCGCTGTTCTACCTCTTCTGAGGGAGGACGGCGGCCCGAACCGTTTCTGAATCGACGTACACCGGTTTCACGGCGTTCGCCGTCGCTATCCGATCAGTCGTTCGACCGCTCGTCGTCGAGCGGCGCTGCACACCACTGACAGAAGTCGAGTCCGGGGTCGACGTCGCGGCCGCAGTCGGGACACGTGGGTGTGCTCTCCTCGATACCGCTCGTGGCGGCCCGATCCGGGCCGCCGTTCGGCGGCGGCGACGTTCGCCCCGCTCCCGCCGCCTGTCGGTCGTACTCGCGATTGGTCCGGACGGCGATGGCGTAGGCGTCGACGACACTCGCCGCGACGATGAACAGCACCGGGGCGATGTCGGAGAGCGGCGGTCGCTCGCCGGCGAAGAGCTGGTCGACCGCCGCGTCCGGGACGATGAAGACGACGGTTGCGGTGATCACCACGTACCACCCGAACGCGCGCGCCCACCGTCTGAGATACGCGTGGCCGAGTCCGGACACCACGAGCGCCAACAACGCGGCGAGCCACGGTCGGCGTCGGCTGCGATTGCTCATGTCGCGGGCTACGGACTCCGGCACCGAGTAACTGCCCCTCGCTCGCAGCGCTTATGTCTCCGAAACGCCGAGCACGGGTATGCTCCCTGTCCCGACGACGGAACTCCTCACCGGTCTCCGGATCGCGCTTCTCGCCGTCGCGTACTGGGGCGGTGGGTTCCTCGTCGCGTACCTCCTGTACAAGCGCTGGCGCGGCGACGGTCCTCGAAGCGACGAGTGACCGGCTGTCGCTCGGCGGCGGTCCGTCGTTGCGATTCGATCACGCTTTTGCTCGCGCTGTGCCCAGATCAGGTATGACCGACACGGCGCTCGTCATCGGCGGCACGCGGTTCATCGGCCGACACACCGTCTCTGAGTTGCTCGCAAACGACTACGAGGTCGCGATGGTAAATCGGGGGAACCACGAGAACCCCTTCGCTGCTAACGACCGCGTCACTCACGTCGCGGGCGACAGGACGGACCGGCAGACCCTCCGCGCCGCGAAGCGATCGGTCGATCCGGACGTCGTGATCGACTGCGTGGCGTATCACCCGGCGGACGTCGAAGCGGCGACGGACGTGTTCGCGGACGTCGACGGTTACGTGTACATCTCGTCGGGGTCGAGCTACGGCGCCGAGGAGATTCCGAAACGCGAAGACGAGACGCCCCTGTGTGGGTGTACGCCCGAGCAGGCGACCGACGACAGCCAAGACACCTACGGGAACCGGAAGGCCGAGGGCGACCGCGCGGTGTTCGCGGCGGCCGAGGCGGGCGTCAACGCGGTGGCGGTTCGCCCGTGTATCGTGTACGGTCCGCACGATTACACGGAGCGGCTCGATTACTGGATCGACCGTGTGCTCTCGTACGACCGCGTCGTCGTCCCCGGAGACGGACAGAACGTCTGGCAGCGCGCGTACGTCGAAGACGTCGCGAGCGCGCTCCGGATAGCTGCCGAGCGCGGCGAGCCCGGCGCAGCCTACAACGTCGGCGATCGACGGGCGCTCACGCTGGCGGAGACCGTGGAGACCATCGCCGACGCGGCCGACACCGACTGCGAGGTCGTCCCCGCGAGTGCCGACGCGCTCGCGGCCGGCGATCTGACGCCCGACGAGTTCGTCCTCTACCGGGAGTATCCGCACCTCCTCGACACCTGCGCGCTCGCCGACCTCGGATGGGAGTCGACGCCCGTCGACGAGGCGATGGAGCGAACGGTGGCGGACCATCGCAACTCGGACCGTGACGGGAGCGAGTGGGATCCGGGGCGCGAGGCGGAAGAACGCGTCCTAGGCGTGAAAGAAACACTGTAGGCGGGCACGAGAGTGCGTGCGAGGGTCAGTAGGCGGCGTCCCAGCGCGACGGTCGTCGCCGATTCCCGCAGTCGCCACACACCATTCGATCCATCGTATCGATAGCGATCTCTGTCCCCTCACAGTTCCCGCAGAAGTAGCCGTAGCGCTGCTCGCGGTCCTGGTCGCTGTACGCGACGTAAAACGGCGCCTCAGATCCCCGCTCGGCCTCGTCGAAGGCGACGTAGACCGTGTCACCGGCGTCGGTCTCGACGATCCCCTCGGAGATGCCGGTGAGGCGACTGATCTGCTTCCGGTACGCCAGTTCGTCGAACGTCTCCTCGCCGATCTCGACGGGGCGCTCTCCGACCAACTCGTATCCCTCGGCCTCGTAGAAGGCGGTACCGGCCTCGTTGGCGACCAAGACGCGCGCCTCGATCCGATCGACGTCGGCCGCGCGAAGCTCCGCTTCGACGTGCGCCAAGAGCGCGGAGCCGATCCCCGACCCGCGGTGGTCCGGGTGGACGTGGAGCCAGTCGATCTCGCCGATCCGCTCGCGTCGCCCGACGACGTAGCTCTCGGCGAATCCGATCACGGTCCCGTCGACGACGGCGACGGGACACACCGTGTCCTCGTCCTCAATGTCCGCCTCGAGGTCGTCGGGGTCGTACCACTCGTCGGCCGCCCCGTCGAGCAGCGTCTCGTCGACGGCGTGTCCGTATGAGGCGATCAGCGACTCGCGCGCGACCGACCGGATCGCGTCGATGTCGTCGACAGTTGCAGCGCGGAGTTTCATGGTCGGATGTTCGCCCGCGATTATAAAAAACACGACCGAACGTGTCAAATATTCGGTTGTTTCACCGCAACACAGCGTCGGAAGCGGTCGCGGATGGCGCTACGCGCAGCGCGAGCGGGGCGAAACGCGAGCCCACGGAGCGAGAGGAGAGATCACAGGACGGAAGTCAACCGTCTCGATAGGAACCGGAACGGAGACGGGTCGATTACGAGATGGAGTAGGTCGCCGCGGCCATCAGCAGCATGGTCAACGCGAGCGCGAGCGCCATCACGTAGGTTAGCGAGCGGTTCTCCCACCGGAGGTGCTGGAAGTACGCGACGATGAGTCCGGTCTTGACCACGGAGATGACCATCGTCCCGGCGAACGCCTGGCGGTACGTGAAGCCGAACAGTTCGACCTCGAAGAGAACGAAGTTCAGCGCCGCCGCCAGCAGGAGCCCGATGTAGATCGCCGAGTATAGTTTCACGGAGTCGGACGACATTGCTGAGTGAACGTTCGCGTGCGTGCTTAAAGAACTAACCATCCGGGAAACCGGATCGCGCCTCGCGACGACGTCGGTGTGACGTCGCCGGTCAGTGAGACGTCGTCGCGGAGCCGCCTCGAGATCGACGCTCGCACCCCGAAACGCCTATCAGCGTCAGCGACCGACTTCGCGACGGTCGCATCTCTGACCGGACCCAACCGTGGACCCGCTTGAACCGACGGACGATCTGCTCGAATCGCTGTACGTCGTCAACAAGGCCGCCAAACGGCTCGCCGACGAGGCGACGGCCGCCTACGAGCGCGGCGACGTCACCGAGAGCAACGTCAACTCGGCGCGAAAAGACGCCTTGTACCGGACGAAAACGGCGGTTCTGAGCCGGATCGTCGCGGCCGATCCGTCGCGCGTCACCGGCGAGTATCACACCGTCCACGGCGATACGTGGCTTCTCGTCACCGTCGACGGCTGGGAGTTCCACCAACCGCCGTACGCCTTCGGGAGCGACCTCACCGACGCGATCGAGATCTCCAACACCGTCGATACCCCCCGAGACATCCCGTACGTCCGAGAGGCGACCGCCGAGCGATCCGATCGGTCGCTGGAGGCGGCGCTCGCTCACCTCGCGGAACGCGGCGTCGACGCGAATGACCACCTCGACCGTCCGACGATAAGCGGCGAGCGAGACCAAGTCGTCGACGTGCGGTGGGCCGCTCTGCGGTGACGAGACGAGAGATCGGTTCCGATCGGTGCCCCGCTCGGCTACTCCGCGGTCGGCGTCACCGTGTCGAGGGAGGGAAGCCCGGCTTCGATCTCCGCCCGTCGGCCTTCCAGCCACTTCGGTAGCACCAGTGTCTCGCCCAGCGAGGACCGCGGCTCGTCGACGTCGTACCCGGGCTCCGCCGTGGCGAACTCGAAGAGGACGCCACCGGGGGTCCGGGCGTACACCGACCGGAACCACTTGCGGTCGATCACCTGACTCGGGCGAAGCCCGCGCGCCTGGAGGAGCTCGCGCCAGGCCTCCTGTTCGGCGTCGGTAACGCGGTACGCGACGTGGTGTACCGTTCCGGCACCGGGGGTTCCCTGCGGCGTCTCGGGATCGGACACCACGTCCACGACGTAGCCGACGTCTCCGTCCGTTTCGAAGCGACGGCGGTGCGCCGCCTCGTCGCGGTCCGTCTCCTCGTACCCCATCGCCGCCAGCAGGTCGACCGTCGCGTCGGCGTCTGGAAGCGCGAGTTCGACCGCGAAGAACCCCCGGACGGCGTGCGTTTCGGGCACCGGACCGGCGGGCGGCTCGCCGGCGGACGCGTCCTCGCGCGCGACGAGTTCGAGCGGGAGGCCGTCCGGGTCAGCGAAGGCGACGACCTCGTCGCCGAACCGTTCGATCCGCTCGACGTCGACGCCCCGATCGGTCAGCCGATCGGTCCAGTAGTCGACCGAATCCACGGGGATGGCGAACGACACGGTCGAGGCCTGTCCGGCGCCGACGCGGCCGGGTCGCGCCCCGACGTACGGAAAGAACGTCACGCTGGTCCCCGGGGTGCCGGCGTCGTCGGCGTAAAACAAATGGTAGACGCCGACGTCGTCCTGGTTCACGCTGCGTTTCACGAGGCGGAGTCCGAGCGTCTCGGTGTAGAAGGCGTGGTTCGCGGTCGGGTCGCTCGCGATGGCGGTCACGTGGTGGATACCGGGCGTGTCGAGGTCGGCCGTCATGCCACGTGCTACGCCTCGCGGCTACTTGTACTCGCGCGAACACCGGTGAAACCGGCTGACAGCGGTGTTACTCGAGGACTTCGATACCGCCGAGCATCCCGTTCGCCTCGTGGGGCGAACAGAGGTACAGCTCGATCCCGGCCGCGTCGAACGTCTGCTCGAACGTCTCCGAGTCGCTGTCGACGGGGTCGCCGCTGGAGAACTCCGACGCGGAGCCCTCCGCGGACTCGACGTTGTGCGCGCCGCCCTCGCCGGTCCACTCCCAGACGACGGTCGTTCCGGCGTCGATACGGATCGCGGCCGGATCGAACGCGAATCCGACGTCGCCCGCGCCGACGGCGACGGTGACCTCGTCCTCGCCCGTGTAATCCGCGATCGTGCCGTCGTACCCGCTGGCGTCGGCGAGGTACTCGTCGATCTCGTCCGGCACGTCGTCGGCGGGCTGGCCGGGTTCGCTGCCGCCGTCTCCGTCCGAGCCGCCGTCGTCGCTCGAGCCGTCACCGCCGTCGCCGCCGGCGCACCCGGCGAGCGTTCCGAGCGTCAACGCGGCTCCAGTTCCAGCGATATACCGCCGTCTGGATAGTCTGTGAGACATCACTCTTCAGTAGGGGCCCGAGCCTTACAAACCCCTTGACGAACGGCGCGTCGTGGGAATCGTCCGCCCGCAGTCCTGCCGCGTTCGTCCGGGCACCGCCCCGCGGTCCGGCGACTTTATTCGCTGTCGCAACCGTTCTCCGTCGTATGCGGGAAGACGAGTTGGCGACGCGAGTCGTCGACCACTACGCCGCCGCCCACGAGGACGCCGACGTCCGGCTGGAGGAGCCGTACGACGCGGAGGGTCGCCGCGGCGTCGTCGACGTGTACGTCCGGCTGCGAACGCCCTACCGAGTCGACCACGTCATCGAACTCAAAGGCGACGCGGCCGTTCGCGGCGCGACGGGAGCCAACGAGGTCCTCCGGCAGTATCGGCGGATGGAGCGCTACTTCCACGCCGACTCGACGCACGCGATCCGGCCGAAGCTTGGCCGGACAGAGCCGGGCGCACGCTTCCTGTTGTGTTTCGCCCCGACCCCGACCTGCGTGTACCACGTCGCGACCCACCGCTCGCTGTACGGCTCCGTGGACCCCGCGGGACGGGTCGACGACGTGCCGGCGATTCGGACGGTCGCGTTCCTCACGGGACTCGACGGCGACCCGGCCGACCTCGGTATGGTCTCGGTCAACGGCGACGCGCCGTTCGGGTCGACGGCCTTTTTAAATGCAGTTCCGGCGGAGTCGCGGCTGGCCGAGAGCCTCCGCCGCGTCGACGACGACCTCGTCGAGTTCTGATCGAACGACCCGTACGCCTCGCGCGGCTTCGCGTCGTGTTCGTGCCGTTTTCGCGCCGTTCCTGTGCCGTTCTCGCGCCAATCCCGTGCCGTTCCCGTGCCGTTCCCGCGTCATCGGGGCCGACGTGAGATGACTGCGGCGCTGTTTGAGGGGCTCTGTTCAACTGAGTAGCCCGAAGCAGAGTTCAGACAGCACGCCGCCATCCATCCGAAACCAGACAATATCAGATAGAAATTCATAGTATATATTTTATATATCGTTACGTGCGAGCGATCGGATGCGATCTTGTACGCATTAGCTGTAGTATAGTAGTTTGGTGCATGAGTATCTACTGTATGCGCATTTTTAGTCTGCTATCGAGATTTTTCCGCCTCAAATAGTTAGTCCGCTCAGTTATATCGAACGAGACGCTATCGGCGTGCTGTGCGACGCGGTGTTCGATCGATATCGACCGTCGCGACTGACAGTGGCGTTCAAAATCCGCCGCGAAAGCCAAATAACGCGGATATTCCGATATCGGGCAGGGAGTCGCCGTCAACTCGTGTCGCGAGCGGCCGAGTCAGCTGTGGCCGATACGCTCTCGTGTCCGGGACTGGAATAACTATAATATAATAAATAGTAGTCGAGAAGTTCTAGTTTTCGTACTACTTATTGCACCGCCGATCCGGCGGCCGGATCGGTGCCCGCTATCGATACCGCACGGGCGGTGTTCGGGAACGGATGCGACGCTGACTCCGTCCCCCGTGTCGGTCGGAACGCCCCTGCGCGCCCCGCGCTCGCCTCAGATGGACTCGACGGTGGCGTGGTCCTCGGCGAGTGCGGCCGCGTCCTCGGGCAGCAGCGCGACGACGAGGTATCCCGCGTACTCCTGGAGGTACTCGACCAACGCGGCGATGCGGTCGGAATCGATCGCTTCGAGCGAGTCCAGGAGAATGAACGGGAGCGT
The DNA here is from genome assembly GCF_000336995.1 of Halorubrum aidingense JCM 13560. Taxonomy (GTDB): domain Archaea; phylum Halobacteriota; class Halobacteria; order Halobacteriales; family Haloferacaceae; genus Halorubrum; species Halorubrum aidingense. Next base: position 24,408 of record NZ_AOJI01000017.1, read on the forward strand.
CTCGTGCACCTCGTGGACGAGGTAGCCGGCGAGCGCGAACACGAGGCCGGTCACCTCGCGTTCGCTCTCGGACAGGTGGTCGACCGTGTCGCGGTACGCGCTCCCGTCGTCGCCCGACCGGACGACGTGCAGATCGAAGCGCGTCTGCGAGACCTTTCGGCGCCCCTCGCGGACCTCCGTCTCGCGGCGCTCGATCCAGATCCGGTCGATGTTGTCGTACCCGAGCACGTCCAACACCGCCGCCATGTGTTCGTTGAACGCCTCCACCGCGTCCGCCTCGATCTGGTCCACGCGGGTCCGGAGGTCGGTCAGGTCGTCGGCGATCGTCTCGCGCCGCGCGCGGAGCGTTTCGCGCTCGTCGAGTTTCGACTCCGTCTCGGCGATTTCGTCCTCGACGTCCGCCAACTCCGACTCCAGTCGGTCCACCTTCAGCTCCAGTTCGTTCGCCTCGCGGTGGCGTTCGATCACGTCGTCGTACTCGCCGGCGCCGACGTCCTCCGTCGCGGCCTCGCGCTCGGCGACGCGGTCCTCCGCGGCGTCGAGGTCGGCTTCGAGCGTCTCGATCCGCGCTTCGACCGCTTCGATGTCCGACTCCACGCTGTCGAGGCGGCGCTCGGTGCGCTCGCGCTCTCGCCGCCGCTGTTGGATCGTCGACCGTCGGGCGGTGAGGTCGTCGATCTGGTCGCGAATCTCGTTTCGCTCTTCGAGCGTGTCCGCGCGGAGGTCCCGGAGCTTCGCGACGGTGTCGTCGATCCGACTCCGATCGACCTCCGAGCCGCAGGTCCAACAGACGGTCTGGTCGTCGCCGAGCAGTTTGTCGGTGACGGCGTCGGAGCCGGCGTCAGCGGAGGCCTCGGACCCGCCCGTCTCGTCTCCGAACGTCACGTCGAGTCCGTCGCCCGCCAGCATCTCCTCGTTGAAGCTGATAACGCTCCCGAGCTCGTTCAGCGTCTCGTCGATCGACCGCTTCCGCTGGCGGAGCTCTTCGATACGACCGGCGATCCGCTCCGGGTCCTCGTCGAGCGGTTCGAACTCGTCGACCGTCGCTGCCAACTCGTCGCGCTCCGTCCGGAGTTCGGCCAGCGTCGACTCCTCGGTCTCGAGCTCGAAGGTCAGATCCTCGACCTCGGCGCGCGCCTCTCTGACCGCTTGGAACGCCGCCTCCAGCTCCTCCTTGCGAGACCGGCTCTCCTCGAGGTCGGCATCGAGGTCGTCGATAGCCGCCTGCGCGTCCGCGAGGTCCTCGCGAGCGGCTTCGAGGTCCGATTCGATCTCCGTTCGCTCCGCCTCCAGCTCCGGGAGCGTCGACTCGAGGGTGTCGAGCGACGCGATGCGCTCGTCGACGTCGTCTTTCTCGGCTTCCAGCTCCCGGATGTCCGCCTCGATCTGGTCCGTGTCCACCGGCCGCATGATGATCTCTCGGAGGTCGTCTCCTCGCGCGACGGCGAGTCGCGCCTCGTTGTCCTCCAGCAGGAACGCGAACAGGTCGGCGATCTCCGGGTCCGCGAGGTACGGGTCACCGCCGAAGGCGACGCTCCCCCCGCGCCGCGTCAAGGTGCGCGTGTACGTCTCGCCGCCGAGTTCCAACTCCACGCGCCCCTCCTCGGCGTTGCCCTTCAGCGACGGGCGGGTGCTTCCGAGGCCGGCCATGATCGCCTGTAGAAACGACGTCCGGTTGGTCGCGTTACGGCCGCTGAGAACGGTTACGCCTGGGGGGATGTCGACTTCCGTCTCGTCGATCCCGCCGATATTGCTCGCGCGCACCGTGACTGTTGACGCCGAAAGGCCCGTCGTTTCCATAGTAAGTGGTTAACACGCGAGTAAACCAATAATTGTATCGCTTCTCGGGGTTCCCGGTGGACACCGACCGAGACCGCTACTCGTCGCCGCAGTCGCAGCCGCCCGTCCGGAGCAGATCTCCGACCGCGTAGTCTGCGCCGCAGTCGGCGCAGATCGCGCGCACGTCGACCAGTAGCTCGTAGTCGTGGTCGGTGAGTTCGCCCGCATCGACGAGCGTCTCGACGGTGGACTCCGTGACCGCGGCGGTGCGGCCTTGCAGGCGCTCGAGGGTCTCGACCTTCCGTTCGACGCGGTTCGCCGAGCGGTCCGGCAGCTCCGCCTCGCGGTAGCTCGTAAGGTACGTGTGGATCGCCTGATGGGTGACGAAGTCGTCGAGGACCGCGTCGATGTCGACGCCCGCCTGCTCCAGCTCGCGCCGCTTCCGGACCCGGTCCGCGCTCCCGGTCTCTTCGCCGGTCAGCGTCGCGTACGCGCTTTCCACGTCGCTCTCGACGGTCGACTGTCCGGCCGATTCGATCGCCGCCTCCAGCACGCGCCGATTGAACGCGTCGGCGAGGTCGCGGAGGCTCGTCCGCTCCCCGTCGACGCCGGTCCACTGGCGCTCCAGTCGGTCGCCCATACCCGTGAGATCGTACGCCTCGATCACTCGTGCGACCTTGCTGTTCGGCCGCGACGACGTGGTAGTCATAGTCGGAGCGATGCGTTCCACCGTTACAAAGTTAGCGGTGTAACGGGACTGTCTTCAGCCGACACATCGACGGGCCGCGTATCACAGCGTGACAGAAGCATAAAAATTCTGGTACTACAATAGTATCATATTTTTATTTATATATAGAAACGCTGAGAAGCCGACCCAGGTTGTCGGCGACGATCGACGGCGACTGATGGGGATCGACGGCGACCAACGGCGACCGACGGCGACCGACGGCGATCGTCGTCTACGGGCGATCGAGTTAGTGACAACCCCGGTAGTGGCGGCCGTATCGGTCTCGCTCGCTTATAAATAGCCGTTCTCCCGAGGGGTAGCGGCGACGGGCGACCACGGGGAGCGGTGATGATGGCGACGAAGAGAACGGCGAGGGCGGAGCGGGCGTTGCGAACCGCGTCCACCGCGTTCGCATCCCGATCCCTGCCGCCCTCGTCGTGGTCCTCTCCGCCGTCGTCGTTCTCGTCACCCTCGCTCTCGGTTGCGACCCACAGTCGCGGGCGCATCGTCACGATCACAGCCTCCCGATCGGCCCAATGTATCATATTTCAGTATAGTATACATTTCTGTATCGTATTCCGCCATCACCTCACCCCTCGCCGATCGATCCCACACAGTTGACAGATCGGTGAATAGTGTGTCGGCTTCGATCTATCGCCGCAAAAACCGTCGTCTCCCGAGCGCGTCACAGCGGTGACCGGTTCCCGAACGGCGACGGCGACACACCGCATCCGTTCGACACGTGACGAGCGCCTTTATAAGCCGAGTTCGCGGCCGAGCACGACGTGTTGGATCTCGCTCGTCCCTTCACCGATCTCCATCAGCTTCGCGTCGCGGTAGAATCGCTGGGGCGCGAAGTCGGTGGTGTAGCCGTAGCCGCCGAGCGTCTGGACGGCTTCTTCGGCGACCTTCCGGGCCGCCTCGCTGGCGTCGAGCTTCGCCAGCGCGGACGCCCGGGTGACCGGCTCACCGGCGTCGTAGGCCGTCGCGGCCTTGTGCGTGAGCAGGCGGGCGCGCTCCGTCTGTCGGTGCATGTGGACGATCTTGTCGCGGATCGCGTCGAACTTCGCGATCGGCTTTCCGAACTGCTCGCGCTCTCCGGCGTACTCTTTGGCGACCTCGTAGGCGCCCTGCGCGAGCCCGACCGAGAGCGCCGCGATGGAGATCCGTCCGCCGTCGAGCGTCTTCATCGTCTGTGTCCACCCGTCGCCCTCGTCTCCGAGCAGGCGATCCGCCGGAAGGCGTACGTCGTCGAGCTGGATCTCACAGGTCGGCGAGCTGTTGAGTCCCATCTTGTCCCAGACGGTGGTGATCTCGAACCCGTCGTCGTTCTCGGGGTCGACGATGAACGTCGAAATCCCGTCGTATCCCGCCTCGCGGTCCGTGACCGCCTTCACCAGCACCGAGTTGGCGACGTTCGCGTTCGTGATGAACTGCTTGGTACCGTTCAGCACGTACTCGCCGGCGTCGGCGTCGAACTCGGCGGTCGTGTCCATGTGGGAGGCGTCGGAGCCGCTCCCCGGTTCGGTGAGCGCCCACGCGCCGATCCCACCGCCCGAGGCGAGCGGGCGGAGCCACTCCTCTTTCTGCTCGGGGGTGCCGAACAGTTCGATCGGCTTCGCCCCGAGGGAGGTGTGGGCGGCGTACGAGAGGCCGATCCCGCCGGAGACGCGACCCAGCTCCTCGGTGACGAGGGCGTACATGAGCTGGTCGCCGCCGAGCCCGCCGTACTCCTCGCCGATCGGGACGCCCATCACGTCGAGGTCGTGCAGCTCGGCGAAAATCTCTTCGGGGAATCGGTGTTCGTCCTCGATCTCTTGGGCGATCGGCCGGATCTCCGCCTCGCAAAAGCCTCGGACGGTGTCGCGTATCATCCGGTGTTCGGCGGGTAGCTCGAAGTCCATGGGCAAGAATTGCGACCCCCGGGCATAAACGATGCGAACGACCGTGAGGGATATTCTGCCCCGGCGGTAGCCGCCCTCTCGCGAGGAGTCCACTTATCAGTCACCGCCGCGTTCGATTCCGGTATGGAACTGCGTCGGCTCGTTCGCGGTCGCGTCGATTGGCCCGACATCGAGCGGGTCGTCCGCGAGCTGGCGGACCGCTACGACCGGGAGACGATGCGGGTCCGCTTCCTCGACGCCGACAACTGGCTGTCAACGCCGATGGTGATCGACGACGACCTGTTCGTGAAGGTGATCACGCGTCAGAACACGCTCGTCCACACGCTGTTCACCACCGGTCGGAACCTCGGCGCCCTCTCGGCCGGCACGGAGGGCTTTTTCGAGCGCCACGAAACTCCCTTCGAGATGGCTCGCCACGAGCTGGAGGCGACCGAGCGGGTTCGCGAGCTCGGCGTCAACGCGCCCGAGCCCATCGAGGCGCTGGAGGTCGGCGACCTCGGCGTCCTCGTGCTGGAGTACCTCCCCGAGTTCCGGACGCTCGACGAGCTTCCCCGCGAAGACGTGGCGGCGTTCGCCCCGACGCTCTTCGCCACCCTCCGGACGGTCCACGACGCCGGGCTCGCACACGGCGACCTCCGCGCGGAGAACGTGCTCGTCTGCGACGGCGACCTGTACGTCATCGACGCGACGAACGTGAGCGAGGACGGCCGCGCGTCGGCGCGGTCGTACGACCTCGCGAGCGCGCTCGCGGCCCTCGAACCGCTCGTCGGTGCCGGCGTCACGATCGAGGCCGCGCTGGCGAGCTACTCGGCCGACGAGCTGGTCGCCGCGCGCCGCTTCCTCGACTTCGTCGCGATCCGCCCGGATCACGAGTTCGACGCCGCCGGGTTGAAGGGCGAATTGGAAAAACGGGCGACGTAGGCGACCGGCCGCGCGCCGTCGACCGCACCCGATCCAGCCCTCGCGGGCTCGGTGCGCGGGCTCGGAGCGATCACTCCACAGTCGGGTCAGACGACTCCTCCGGCCCCGCCCGCTCGCGGCTGACCATCCAGATCCCGACGGCCATCAGCGCGCCGCCGGCGACGAAGCCCGGGCCGAGCGCCTCGCCGAGCAGCGCGGCGCCGAGCGCCGCCCCGACCGCGGGCTGTGCGAAAAAGAAGACGGCGACGGTCCCCGCGGACACGTACTCCAGCCCCTTGTACCAGAGGTACCAGGCGGCCGCCGTCGACGCCAGGCCGAGGTACGCGACGGCGACCGTCGACTCGACGGTCACCGGGATGTCGGCCGGCGAGCGGCCGAGGTACCACAGCTCTCCGGCGGCGAGGACACCGAGCATCGGGACGCTCGCCAGCGAGGAGTAGGTCGCCGCGCGGAGCGCGCCGTAGCGCCTGACGGCGCGCAGCCCCCAGACGGTGTAGCCGGCCCACGCGACGCTGGCGACGAGCAGCAGCGCCACGCCGAGGAGGTTTCCGGCGGCGATCGACGACAGGTCGTACTGGCCCGCGAGGACGACCGCGGTCCCGACTCCGGCGACGGCCGTCCCGCCCGCCTTCGCGGCCGTGACGCGCTCGCCGAGCACCGCGGCGCCCAAACACACCGTGAAGACGGGCGTCATCACGGTCAGAAGCGATCCCTGGCTGGCGTTCGTCAGCTCCGTGCCGACGAACTGGGTCGCGACCGTCAGCGTCACCCAGCCGCCGAGCGCGGCGAACGCCGGCCACTCGGCGCGCGTCGGCGTCGGTCCGCCGCGCCCGGCGACGACGACCCAGAGCGCGCCCGCGCCGAGCGCGACGCGGAGGAAGCCGAGCGTCACCGGCGGGACCAGCGTAAATCCCCACTTGCTGACGACGTACATCCCGCCCCACAGCGCCGCGGCTGCGAGGGGTGCGATCGCGAACGCGTACCGTCCGATGGCGTCGGTCATGCGATGCCGGTTGGAGTGTAAAACCGAGAGCAGGAAGCGCGCCCGCGTCTCCGGGCGCGGGGGGACGTCACCCCCCGAGATACAGCTGTGAGACCTCCTCGTCGTTCAACAGCGCCTCGGGGGTCCCCTCGAACCTGACGGTGCCCTGATCGAGGACGTATCCGCGATCGGAGATGCCGAGCCCCTTCGTCACGTTCTGCTCGACCATCAGGATCGCCGTGTCCATGTCGTTGACCTCCTGGACGTCCGCGAACACGTCGTCCGCGGTGTTGGGCGCGAGCCCCGCGGACGGCTCGTCGATGAGGAGCACGTCGGGCTCCATCACGAGCGCTCGGGCGAACGCCAACACTTGACGCTGGCCGCCCGAGAGCGTCCGCGCCTTCGCGCCCCGCTTCTCGTCGATGATCGGGAAGCGGTCGTACAGCGTCTCGATAACCTCGTCGAGGCCGCCGTCGCGGGCGACCCCGCCCATCCGGAGGTTCTCCTCTATCGTCAGCGACCCGAACACGTTGTCGGTCTGGGGGACGTAGCCGATCCCCTCACGGACGATCTCTTCGGGCGCCATCCCGCCGATGTCGCGGCCGTGGTACTCGACGCTCCCGGTCCACGGCGTCAACATGCCGAACGCCGTCTTGAGGACGGTCGACTTGCCGGCGCCGTTCGGACCGACGAGACAGACGATCTCCCCCGGATCGAGGTGGAGCGTGAGGTCGTCGAGCACCTGCACCTCGCCGTACCCGCTGTCGACGCCCGACAGCGCAAGGACCGCGTCGTCGGCGTCGCCGGCGTCGGTCGGAGTGGTGTCGTCGTCCCGTACGGTGGCGGTCGGGGCGGTGGCGTCGTCGCTCATGCCCCACCTCCGAGATACGCGTCGATGACGCGGTCGTCGCTGCGGACCGCCTCGGGCGTTCCCTCGGTGAGGACGCTTCCCTGATCGAGGACGACGATCGGGTCCGCGAGATCCATCACGAACTCCATGTCGTGTTCGATCAGCACGAACGTCGTACCCCGTTCGTTGAGTCGACGGATCTGCGTCTTCAGCTTCTTCGCGAGCGTCGGGTTCACCCCCGCCACCGGCTCGTCGAGCAGCAGCACTTCCGGCTCGGCGAGCATCGCGCGCGCCAGCTCCACGAGCTTCATTTGCCCACCGGAGATGTCGGTGGCGGGCTGGGTCGCGAGGTGGTCGATCTCGAAGTCCGCCAGTATCCGCTCGGCGTCGGCGAGGTTCGCCGACTCGCTGTCTCCGACGGTCCCCGGGGACGTGAACAGATTCAAGAACGACTCGCCGGGCTGGTTTCGCGGCCCGACCAACATCGCCTCGCGGACGGTCATCCCCTCTAGCTTCCGCGGGGTCTGGAACGTCCGGACGAGCCCGTGTTCGGCGACCTCGTACGGCTCCATGCCGGTCACGTCGGTCCCGTTCACCGTGACGGTGCCGCCGTCGGGTTCGTAGAACCCGGAGATCAGGTTGAATATCGTCGACTTGCCGGCGCCGTTCGGCCCGATGAGCCCCGTGATCGTCCCCCGCTCGACCTCGAAGGTCGCGTGGTCCGTCGCGGTGAGCCCGCCGAACGATTTCTGGAGGTCGTCGACGCGGAGGACGGCGTCGTCTTTGCCCGCGACCGCACCGATCTGCGGGCCTCCCGTCGCGTCCGATTCGCCCGATTCCGTCCGTTCCGTCGTTGCGTTCGCTGAATCACTCATCGTCGTCGCCTCCGTTCGGTCCGTTCCCGTCGCGGTCGTCGCTGCGGTTCTCGGCGTTCTCGCTGCGGTTCTCCAGGTCGTCGCTGCGCTTCCGTTCGCGCACGCCGCTCGCCGGACGATCGGGAGTGCCCGAGCCGTCGACGGCGCTCGGCCAGATGAGCTCCCGCTGCGGCGGGAGGATCCCCTGCGGCCGGTACCGCATCACGACGACGATCAGGATACCGATCAACAGCAGGCGAAGCGGGGCCGGGTCGATCGGCACCGCGAAGTCGTTCAGGAACCGGGTGCCCTCGCGGATCGTGACGATGACGATCCCGCCGAACAGCGCCCCCCGGTTGGAGCCGCTCCCGCCGAGGATCACCGCGACCCACACGTAGAACGTCGTGATCGGGTCGAGGTCGCCGGGACCCACGTAGAGGTTGAGGTGCGTGTAGAACACGCCCGCCAGCGCCATGATCAGGCTCCCGAGGACGAACGACTGCATCTTGAACGAGTACGTGTTCTTCCCCAGCGCCCGCGCGAGGTCCTCGTCCGAGCGGATCGTTCGGAGCACCCGCCCCCACGGCGACCGGTGTGCGCGCCGCAGGACGAAGTACGTCGCCCCGGCGAACCCGAGCACCAAGAGGACGTTCAGGCTCGCGCGCCAGAACGGCGCTTCGAGGAAGATCGGCGACCCGGGAACCACTTCGAGCCGGAGCCCAGGCATCGCCTGCGGGAACGTCGAGAGCACCGGCCACCCCGCGAAGAAGCTGGGAATGCCCCGCAGTCCCGCGCTCCCGTTCGTCAGCCAGCGCTCGTTGAGGACGACCAGCCGGACGACCTCGGCGAGCCCCAGCGACGCGATCGCGAGGTAGTCCGCGCGCAGGCGCAGCGTGGGGATACCGATCAGAACCGCCAACACGAACGCGACGGAGAGTCCGACGATCAGCCCGACGAGCGGGTTGAAGCCGCCCGCGATCGGCGAGCTGTCGGCGGTCATCAGCGCCGCGCCGTACGCGCCGACGCCGAAGAAGGCGGCGACGCTGAAGTTGATCAGCCCGGTGAACCCCCACTGGGAGTTCAGCCCGAACGACAACAGCGCGTACATCCCCGCCAGTCCGACGAGGAACAGGAAGTACGTCGGGCCGAGCGCGCCGGCCAGCAGTGCGACGAAGAGGAGCAGCAGGAAGGCGACGCTGACGCCGAGCACCCAGGCTTCGGGACGGGTCAGGTCCCCTAGCGTGCCCCTCGGATCGGTGAGAAAGCTCATGTCGCTCCCTCCCCGGCGATCCCGTTCGGCCGGACCAACAGCACCGCGACCATGATCACGAACGCGATCGCGTTCGCGTACTCGATACCGATCGGGATTCCGAAGCCGTCGGGGACGAGCGGCAACACCTCACCCAGACGGGAGAGCAACGGTGTCAACTGGTTTATCATGCCGATGAGGAAGCCGCCCGCCATCGCACCGTAGACGGAGCCGATCCCGCCGAGGATCACCGCGGCGAAGATCACCAACAGGAGGTTGAACCCCATCCGCGGCGAGAGTTGGTTGAACAGCCCGAGAAACACGCCGCCCGCGCCGGCGAGTCCGGCGCCGATGACCCACGTCCAGAGCTTCACGCGCTTCGTCCGGATCCCGCTCACCCGCGCGAGATCCGGGTTGTCGGCCATCGCGCGCATCTTCCGCCCGAGGTCGGTGTACTGCAACAGCACGTGCAGCCCGACGACGAGAACCGCCGCCGACGCGACGATCGCGACGTCGTGACGCGTCACCCGGATACCGTACGGGATCAGCCACTCGATCGGGCGGAGCGGCTCCACGCCGAAGCGCGTGAAGTCGGCGCCAAAGCGGATCTGGATCACCGCGCGGTAGATGAACGCGATCCCGATCGACGTGATCAACAGACCGATCGAATCGATGTCGAGCGGCTCGTAGATGAGCTTCTCGGTGCCGACCGCGACCACGGCGGCGACCGCGATCCCGACGATCAGCGCGAGGAAGAACCCGTACGGCAGCCCCAACACCGCCCCGCCGAGCCCGCCGACGGCGCCGAACGTCACGAGCGCCGAGTACGCGCCGATGGTCATCGTATCGCCGTGCGCGAAGTTGGCGAAGTCCGCGATGCTGTACACGAGCGACAGGCCGATACTGCCGAGGACGATGATGCTGCTGAATACGAGCCCGTTAGCCAGATATCCGAGGACGGTCATCGATCGAGGTTAGCCTTCGATGAAGCCGACGCCCTCGTAGTCGTGGTCCTGTACCTCGAGGATCTGCAGGAATCCGACCGGATCGCCGTCCTCGTTGAAGTCGATGGGACCGCTGACTCCCTGATAGTCGACGTCGTCGGGACCGCCGCCGTCGGCGAGGATCTGACTGGCGGCCTCGAACGTGGTCGCCTCCTCGCCTTCGGGACCGGAGACCCGTCGGACGGTCTCTTGGAGCGCCGCTCCGGTGAACTCGTCGGCCGCCTGGATCGCGAGCGCGGCGTTCATGACGCAGTCGTACGCGTACGCCGACCACGACGTCGGCTGTTGGCCGTACTCGGCCTCGAAATCCGAGGCGAACGTCTGGTAGTTCTCCTCTTCGACCGGCGCCGAGGGGACGACGATCTTCATTCCGTCCATGCTCCCCTCGGGGGTGTTCTCCAACACGTTGTCGCCGGAGACGGAGTCGGCGCCGTAGAACTGCGCTTCGTACCCCGCCGAGAAGGCCTCGTTGACCATCGTCGCGAACTCCGCCTGATAGGTGACGAACAGCCACGCGTCCGCCCCGGACTCGTTCATCTCGGAGATGACTCCCGAGTACGACTGCTGCTCCTGGTCGTGCGGGTTGTTGTACGCGATGTCGCCGTCCCACGCCTCGACGAACGCGTCGGTGAGGCTCTGACCGTAGTCGTTGTTGACGTACGTGATCGCGACCTCGTCGTAGCCGTCGTCGTCGATGAGGTTGGCGAGCGCGAGTGACTGGGTCCGACCGGACGGCGACATTCGGAGCAGCCCCGGGAAGTTCGTGAGGTTCAGCCCCGTGGAGTTCTGACTCAGCTGGACCACGTCGGTGTCCTGCACCACGCTCTCGTAGATCGCGAGCGAGACGCCGGAGCCCACCGCGCCGATGAGGAACGGGACCCCGTCTTGGTTGACGAGCTTCTGGGCGGCGGCGATCCCGCCCTGGTTTTCGCTCTCGGAGTCTTCGACGATCAGTTCGAGGTCGCGGTCGTTGATCCCCACCTCGTTGACGCGCTGTAAGGCGAGTTCGACGCCGCGCTGGTTCCGCTCGCCGAACGCCGACAGCGACCCGGTCAGCGAATCGACCATGCCGATCTCGTAGGCGTCGGTGGAGTCGTCGCCGCTGTCGTCGTCGCCGCTCGATCCGTCCCCGCTACCGTCGTCTCCGCTGCCGTCGTCTCCACTGCCGTCGTCTCCGCTTTCGTTTCCGTCGTCGGTCGTGCTGAGACAGCCCGACAGCGCGAGGACCCCCGCACCGCCCGTTAGTTTGAGCAACGTTCGCCGGTCCGCCATATCCATGGTATTTCGTGACATGTGTGACCTGTAGTCGCAATGGGTGTATGAGTATCTCAAACCCTGCCCGTCCATGGTCGGTTCGGGCGTATATCCCCCACAGCTGTCGCAATATTTGCGAATTAGGCTTTATTCCATATTCTCTGGATCAAAACATATGGTCGGGTGCCCTTATATGGCGGTCCGGATCTGCGGTGTTCGTATGCTACCGCCTATCGCGAGCAATTTCGTCGCCGGTGAGACGCCGGAGGCCGCCCTCGCGCACGTCGAGGCCCTGAACGACCGCGGCGTCGCCGGCATCCTGAATCTCCTCGGCGAGCACTACGCGGAGCGCCCGCCGGCCGACGCGGACGCGGACGCGTACGTCGACCTCGTCGAGGCCGTCGCCGCTCGCGGCGTCGACGCCTGCGTCTCGGTGAAGTCGAGCCAGATAGGCCTCGACGTCGGCGACGACGTCTTCGAGGAGAACCTCGCGCGGATCGTCGAGGCAGCGAACGGGCCCGCGGCGACTGGCCCAGACGGGACGGGAACCTTCGTCTGGATCGACATGGAGGACCACGAGACCACCGACGTGACGCTCGACGCATTCGAGCGACACGCCGTCGCGACCGACGGCAACGTCGGCGTCTGCGTGCAGGCGAACCTCAAGCGCACGCGCGACGACCTCGAACGGCTCGCGGCGCTGCCGGGGAAGGTTCGGCTGGTGAAAGGCGCCTACGACGAGCCGGCGTCGATCGCGTACACCGAAAAGGCTCGCGTCGACGAGTCGTACCGCGACTGTCTCGCGTACATGTTCGAGGCGTTCGACGACGGGATCGCCGTCGGCAGCCACGACCCCGCCATGATCGAGTACGCGGCGGAGCTGCACGCCGAGCACGGGACCCCCTACGAGGTCCAGATGCTGACCGGCGTCCGGGAGTCGGCGCAGTTCGACCTCGCGAGCGACCCGACCGTCGACGCCGAGGTGTACCAGTACATCCCGTACGGCTCCAAGTGGTTCTCGTACTTCTACCGGCGGATCCGCGAGCGGAAGTCGAACGCGCTGTTCGCGCTGCGGGCGGTCGTCGGTCGCTGAACCGCGGTCTACGGTTCCTGAACCGCAGTCTACGGGTCCAACAGCTTCGACTCCGCCTTCCGGAGGTGTTCGAGCAGCGTCGTCTTCGAGACGTCCAGATCGGCGGCGAGTTCGCGGGTCGACGTCTCGCGGGGCCACTCGTAGTAGCCCGCCTCGCGGGCGTGCTCGTACACCTCCCGCTGGGTCGTGGTGAGCGTGTCGAGGCGCTGCTCGCGGGCGGTCTGTCCCGCGTAGCCGGTCGCGGACATCGATTCGATGCTCACCTCGGCGCCGGCGGTCGCCTGCACCGCATCGAGCGAGTCGCGGATATCCGTGCGCTCGCCGACGAAACACACCTGCCACTCCTCGCGACCGTCTTCGATCCGGACGGGCGCGCTGTGAACGAACCCGTATTCCAACAGCGTCGGACACACCATGTCCCCGGGGTCGTACTCCAAGAAGAACTCGCGGACGACGTTGCCGGGGGCGTCGCGGGCGCGGCCGAACCGCTCTTGCAGTTCGAGAAGGTCTCCCGCGCGGTCGGACTCCCGGATCGCGTCCAGCAGCGCCTCGACCTCCTCGTTCGTGTCCGCGAACGCGGTGAAGAGGCCGTTCACCGAGTTCGGCGCGCTCCCCTCCGTCTTCGGTGTGTTGTAGATGGCGTGCGCGAGCACGCCGCCGTCGGTTCGGTTGGTCGCTTCGATCGCCCAGCAGTCCGGGTGCCACAGATCCAGCGTCAGTCGAGTACCGGACCAACGTTCCCCCCCACTCGCGTCGGACGTTGCCATTACGTCTTCGTCTGTGGCACCGCATCACAAAGACTCTGCCGACCATGGTCGGGTGGGATATTTGGCCGCGGGGGTGAAAACACGGATCTATGGCAGACGCCTACAAACATTACATCGACGGCGAGTGGGTCTCCGGCGACGGCGAGGACACCTTCGAGAGCGTGAGCCCCGCGACGGGCGAGACGCTCGGCGAGTTCGAACAGGGGACGCCGTCCGACGTCGACCGCGCGGTCGCCGCCGCGGACGAGGCGTTCGAGGAGTGGCGAGAGCTCTCTCGCATCCAGCGCGCCGAGTACCTCTGGGACGTGTACCACGAACTGCGCGAGCGCACCGACGAGCTCGGAGCGATCGTCTCCGAGGAGTGCGGCAAGGAGATAAGCGAAGGGAAAGCGGACGTGGTCGAGGCCGCCCACATGGTCGAGTGGGCCGCCGGCGACGCCCGCCACCCGAAAGGCGACATCGTCCCCTCCGAGATCCCGGCGAAGGACGCGTACATGCGGCGGAACCCGCGCGGCGTCATCGGGTGTATCACCCCGTGGAACTTCCCGGTCGCCATCCCCTACTGGCACATGGCCATCGCGCTGGTCGAGGGCAACACCGTCGTGTTCAAGCCCGCAGAACAGACGCCGTGGTGCGCGCAGATCGTCGCGGAGATGTTCGACGACGCCGGGATCCCCGACGGCGTCTTCAACATGGTCCAGGGCTTCGGCGACGCGGGCAACGCGATCGTCGAGAACGACGACGTCGGAACCATCCTGTTCACCGGCTCCGCCGAGGTCGGCCACCTGATCCAGGACAAACTCGGCGGCGTCGCCGGCAAGCGCGTCGCCTGCGAGATGGGCGGGAAAAACGCCATCGTCGTGACCGAGCACGCTGACCTCGACGTCGCGGTCCACTCGGCCGTGATGTCCTCGTTTAAGACGACCGGCCAGCGCTGCGTCTCCTCCGAGCGCATCATCGTCCACACCGACGTGTACGACGAATTTAAACAACGGTTCGTCGACATCGCCGAGGACGTCGCCGTCGGCGACCCCCTCGACGAGGACACGTTCATGGGGCCGCTCATCGAGCCGGAGCACTTCGAGAAGGTCTCGAAGTACAACCAGCTCGCCCGCGACGAGGGCGTGAACGTGCTCGTCGACCGGACCGAACTCGACGACGAGGAGATCCCGGACGGCCACGAGGACGGCAACTGGATCGGCCCGTTCGTCTACGAGGCCGACCCCGACGCCGACCTCCGGTGTACCCACGAAGAGGTGTTCGGCCCGCACGTCGCGCTCTTAGAGTACGACGGCGACATCGAGCGCGCGGTCGAGATCCAAAACGACACGGCCTACGGACTCGCCGGGGCCGTCATCTCGGAGAACTACCGGCAGATCAACTACTACCGCGACCGCGCGGAGGTCGGGCTGGCGTACGGCAACCTCCCCTGTATCGGTGCCGAGGTCCAGCTTCCGTTCGGCGGCGTGAAGAAGTCCGGCAACGGCTACCCCTCCGCGCGGGAGGCCATCGAGGCCGTCACCGACCGCACCGCGTGGACCCTGAACAACTCCAAGGAGATCGAGATGGCACAGGGGCTCTCGGCCGACATCAAGACGACCGACGAGTAGCAGCGCTCACTCGCGACCGTCTCGAACCGCGGCGACGACCGCGTCCGCTCCCTCTGCGTCGGCGAGCGCGCCGCGGGCGACGAGCCGCTCCCGGGGGCGCCCCACCGGCTGCGGCACCGATTCGGTCGCGAGCAGGCCGCGGTCTCGGAGGTCCTTTTTTATCCGCGTGAACGTCGCTCGGCTCCCCAGTCCCGCGTCCTCGCAGGCGCGCCGCAGCGCGTGATCGAGCGCCCCGCGGCGGACGCCGACGGCGTACGCCCGAACTCGTGGGCCGACGGCCTCGCCCTCGGACGGTTCGGGATCGACATCGAGCGTCCGGATAACGTCCGCGGCGACGGCCTCGTCGCACCGCTCTCGGAACGCGCCGTACACCCGACTGCGACTCGGCGTTCGCAGCCGGCGCTCGTCGGCCTCGGCGACGCTCCGAGCGTACCGCTCGCGGAGCGACGGCTCGGCGCCGAGACGGACCCACCCCCGGCCGTCTCCCTCGCGGGACGGACGCTCGTGCTCGTCACCGTCGCGTTCGGCGGGGACGCATTCCTCGCGCTCGACGAGCACGCATCCCGTCGATCGCCCGGCGAGAACGGCGTTCGGTTGCGGCTCGACGCCGGTCAGGAGCCGACAGACGCCCGCCTCGACGAGCGCCGCCAGCCGGCTCGCCGAGTGGAACCGCGCGGTGACCGCGTCGACGGCGTCATCGTTCGCGAGGACCGTGAGCGTCGGCAGATCGGACGGCGACGCGAGCGAGTCGGGGCCGACGGTGCGGTCGGCGGTTCCGTCGCCGTCGGCAGTATCGGCGCCGCCGTCTGCACCCCCGTCGGCCGCGGCTCGCAGCGCGGCGAGGTCGGGGTCGACGAGGCTCGGCGCCGTCGCCCGGTACGCCTCGACGACGGCCGTCAACAGCGCGGGGGTCGGATCGACGAGCAGGGGGTCGTCGAACTCGCGGATCGACGCCGCCCCGCCCGCGAGCGGCAGCGCCGGATCGGTCGACATGCTCGGATCCTGCGACGCGGAGAACGTAAGCGTGACGGGCGTAGATCGGTCGCGGACCGGGTTCGGGCACGGGTCGGCCGCGCGGTCCACGTGCGGGTGCTCACGACGGCCGGTCGCCGGGCTCAGACCTGCACGCGTGTCACGTGACCGCCGCAGCCGCACTGCTCGACGTACTCGGGGTCGAGCCCGTCGTCCGCCGCCTCGATCGCCTCGTACAGGAACGTCTCGGGGTGGCCGAGGCTCCCGTGCGTGACGAGGTTGACGTGGTTGCCGGGCGTCGTGTGATCGATAGCCGCGAGCGCGTCACGGACCGTGAGCGCGCGGTCGTCGGCGTGCCGGGGCGTTTCGAGGTTCGCCGACCAGGAGGTGTCGTGGACCTCGTCGGTGATCGGTGCGGTGGGTTCGTCGGGGTCGTGGTCGCGGTCGTGGCCGCGATCGTCGGTCGTGTGCATGGTGAGTTGGGTGAGAGGTGGGTCAGTGGACGGCTGGCTGTTAGATGGCTGCTGGATGGACGGCCGACGTCGAGCGCCTACAGATCGTCCGGCACCGCGCCTCCGTCGGTGGTCGCGGTCACGCGCTCGCGGCGCCCGGACGAACCGTCGGACGCCGCCACGGGCCCGTCCCCGCCCGCCGGGTCCGCGTCGAGTGGCCGCGGGAGCCGTTCGACGAACTCGCCCACGACCGCGCGCTCGACGCGCTGGAGCAGCTCGCTGCACGTCGATTTCGCGATCCCGACGTGGTCGGCGACGGCCGTCAGCGTGGCGCGGCGCGGCACGTCGTAGTAGCCGAGTTCGACCGCGGCGAGCAGGATCTCTCGCTGGCGGTCCGTCAACAGGCGCTCGGGATCGACGCGCTGGCGGACGCACTCGACGTCGAACTCCAGACCGAGGTCGCCGAGGTGCCGGCCGAGGGCCGCGACGCGCTCGTGCTCACCGGTGACCTCGACGCGCGCCACGCCGTTTCCGACGTCGAGCGGCATCTCGATGGGGAGCCCCGAGCGCTTCGCGGCGAGCAGCAGCAGCGGCGCGTCGGTCTCGATGCGAACGGTCGCGACGCCGGCCCCGCGCGCCATCACCGACACAGACGCGAGCGCGTCGTGCTCGTCCATCGCGGTGAGGACGGCGTCGGTGTCGCGGGCGGTGATCTGCACGAGCGCGAATCCGGCTCCCTCGCCGGGAACGGCCGTGAGAATCCGGAACCCGGCATCGGGGAACGCTCGCGAGACGTCGGCTATCCACGGTCCCTCCGGCAAGTCGACGAGGAGGCGTGCCTGTGGCATGGGTCTCAGTCGGGGTGGATCCGCTCGGTCACCGAGCAGGTCTGCCCGGTGGTCGAGCGGGGGTGGGTCACGCGCGCTGACGGTGCGACGGTCGACGGCATCGAGATCACTCCACGTAGACGGCGCCTTTCATCCCGACCGCCTCGTGGGGAGTGCACACGTAGGTGTGGACGCCGGACTCCTCGACGGTGTGCTCGAAGGTGTGGCCCTCCTCGCCGACCGTCTCGCTCTCGAAGTCGCCCGCCGTCGAAGAGACGTTGTGATCCCCGCCTTCGCCGGTCCACTCCCAGACGACCGTCGTCCCGGGGGAGACGGCCACCGCCGCCGGTCCGAACGAGAGGCCGTCGGCCGCGCCGACGGCGACGGTCACCTCGTCGGCGCCGGTCCGGTCGACCGTCCCCTCGTAGTTGCCGACGTCGTCGAACCAGCCGTCGTACTCGGGCTCCTCCGAGAGGAACTCCTGGTCGCCGCCGTCGGAACCGGCCGACCCGTCGTCGCCGCCGTCCGATCCGTCGTCTCCGCCGGAGCCCCCGTCGCCGGTCTCGCCGCCGCTTCCTCCACAGCCGGCGAGCGCAGTGGTCACGCCGAGCGCCGCGGTCGTTCGGACGAACGTTCGTCGGTCGAGAGTGCGTCGTGTCATACGGTTCGACGTAGGTGCGTGGAAGGAATACCTTCGGCGAGAATTCCCGGACTGCGGGGCGGTGAACCGAACTGTTCGGGTCGGAGTATATAAATAGTGGACGGGTCAGCCGCGTTCGGAATCCCGCCGTCGCGTCGCTCGGGGCGAGCGTCGTCTCCAAAGCGCTGGACCCGGAAGAGCGGTGAGCGCCGACCGACCGGTCGAATCGCGCCCCCGGTCAGAGCCGACGGCGGCGGACGAGTCGCGCCGCGACGGCGACCGGGACGAGACACCACGCGGCCAGCGCGGCCGCGAGGGACGCCGTCGAGAGGGTGCTGCCGGCGAGCACGGCGGTGAAGCCACCGCCGGCGGTGGTTCCGAGCCCGCTCAACACGAGCACCCGGAACGCGCCCACCGGATTCGAAAGCACGAGTGCCGAAAGGACGACGTCGGGGAGCTCGAACGCGGCGATGACACCGAGCGCGAGCAGGTCGTGGATCAGGACGAACCAGACCCACACGAGCAGGGCCGCGCCGAGCGCGTGTGTCTTCTCGCGAGCGACGGTCGACAACAGCACCGCGATCGAGAGGAACGCCGCCCCGGCGGCGACGGCGCCGACGAGGAACCCGAGGAACGACGTCCACGCGCCGATCCCGAACTCGCGGACGAGCAGCGCGCCGCTGAATCCGAATCCGAGCACCGTCGCCCCCGCGAGCACCGCCAACCGACCGAGGTACGTCCCGGCGACGACCTCGCTACGGCGGACGGGCAGCGAGAACACGACCGCGAGCCAGCCCTCGTCCTCGCGGCCGACGACCGCGTCGTACCCGAGCGCGAGCGCCGCCAGCGGGACGAGGTAGGCAGCGAGGCTCGTCAGCGACGCCACGACGCGTTCGGCGCCTTCCGGCCCGACCGCGGACCCGCTGAACGTCATCATCACCGCGCCGAAGACGACGAACAGGCCGGTCAGCGCGAGCGCCCAGCGGCTCCGGACCGCGAGCCGGTATTCGGTCGCCGCGACGACGAGGACGTGACGGAGCGCCCCCCGAGCGCCCTCGGCGGTCACGGTCTCGGTCGCCCCGGAGACCGCCGTCGAGTCCGGGGTTTCGCCGTCGCCGTCCGGGTTCGGGTCCGGGTCTCCGGCATCGAACCCCACCGCGTTCGGATGGCCTCCGTCCGATCGCGTCTCGCTCGGCTCCGTCTCGTTCATGCGGTCACCTCCCCGCGGTCGACGCGCGAGTCCCTCGCCGGGTCGTCGGCGACCGCCTCTCGGAACACCGCTCGGAGGCCGCCGTGACCGCGGTCCCCCTCGATCCGGTCCCCGATGTCACGCTCCGCCTCGTCGCCCGGGCTCCCGACGCCGGCCGCGAGCTCCTCGACGGTGCCTGACGCGCGTACCCGACCCTCGTGGAGCACGGCCGCGTGGTCACAGAGCCGCTCGACCTCGGGGAGAACGTGCGAGCAAAACACCACCGTCGCGTCCGTCTCGGTGGCGATCTCCTCGACGATGGCGTGGAACTCGTCGACGCCGCGGGGATCGAGCCCCGCGGTCGGCTCGTCCAGAATCAGGACGGCGGGGTCCGGAAGAAGCACCGTCGCCAGACCGAGCCGTCGCTGCATCCCGTTCGAGTACCCCGAGACGCGCCGGTCGGCCTCGTCCGGTGTCAGTCCGACCCGCTCGACGGCGCGAGCGATCCGTCCGTCTCTCGGGAGCCCGCGGATCGCCGAGTGGACGGCGAGCACCTCTCGGCCGGTGAGCCCGTCGGGGAACCCGACGTGTTCGGGGAGGTAGCCGACCCGTTCGCGGATCCGCCGCCCGTCCTCGGTCACGTCGGAGCCGCCGACGGCGACCGTCCCCGCGTCCGGGCGGTCGTGACCGACGAGCAGCCGGAACAGGGTCGATTTCCCGGCCCCGTTCGTGCCCAGGATCCCGAACGTCGACCCGCTCGGGACCGAGAGCGAGAGTCCGTCGAGGGCGGTCACGTCTCCGTACGTCTTCCGAACGTCGCTCGCGTCTATTCTCATGATGAGGCCTCGGTGTCGGTTGCGCGGTTTCGGTCAGTCTCCGTCTCTGTCGTCTCGTCCGGCTCGTAGGCGCGCCAGTCGTGGTTCGGCTCGGTGAGGGGGCGGCGGTCGACGACGCCGGGCGCCTCGATGACGGGGAACGAGCTCTCGGCGAGTCGGACCGCCTCGAACGCCGGGCTGTTCGCGAACACCGCCGCCTGCGGCCGCTCGGCGACGACGTTCTCGACGAGGCCGACGGGGCGGTGTCGGATCTCGCTCACCCCGTCGCCGTCGCGGTCGGCGACCCGGGCGCCGGACCAGTAGTTGCCGCGGTCGGTGTCGTTCCACTCGATGAGCGTGTTCCGCGGCGTCTGGACCGCACGGCCGTTGCGGACGAAGCTGTTGCCCGCGACGACCTCGCTCTCGCTGTCGGCGGCGCTATGGATCCCGACCGCGTTCCGGTACAACAGGTTGTCGAGGACCCGGTTGTCCTGCGCGTTGTAGATGTACAGCCCGTCGCGGTTCGCGACGAGGTGATTCCCGGCGATCGTCGACTCCTCGATGTCTTTCGCGAGGATACCGTGACCGCTAGTGTCGTCGTTCCGTAGGGCGGTGTTGTTCCGGACCGTCAGTCCCTCGCTCACCATGAGGGCGTAGCCGACGCCGTTGTCGGCGGCCACGTTGTCGACGAGCCGGTTGTCGTCCGAGTACATGTAGTGGACGCCGTACCGGGTGTGTCGGATCGTGTTGTTCTCGGCGAGGACGTCCGTCGCCCACGAGAAGTAGATCCCGTCTCGGGTATTCGTGATCTCGCTGTCTCGGACGACGGTCCCGCTCGTCTCGAACAGGTGGATCCCGTTCCCGCGATCGGTCACCGGGTACACGTCCTCGCGGCCGTCGACGCGCACGTCCTCGATCACCGCGTCGTCGACGCCGTCGATCCAGATCCCGTAGGCCGTATCGGTGATCCGGACCGTCTCGATCCGGGCGTCCGCGCCGGCGACGAACACCCCGGCGTCCTCGGTGTCGAGGTCGCTGCCCGAGCCGCGGATCCAGACGCCGGAGACGGTGACGTTCTCGCCGCTCACCGTGAGCACGTGCCCCTCGCCGCCACCGTCGAGCACGGCGCCGTCGTCGCTCGCGAGGAGCGTGAGGCCGTCGACGCTCGCGTTCACCCGCTCCTCGAACCGGCCGTCGAGGACGACCGTGTCACCGGGGTCGGCGGCGTCGACCGCCGCCTGCGCCGACGCGAACGACTCGCCGTCGACGGTGGCGGTTCCCTCGCGCTCGGGCGCGGTCACCCCGGTCGCCGCGACGTCGGTCTCGACGTCGAGGCCGGGGGCGCCGGAATCGTTCACTGGGATTCCGGCACCGCTCCCGTTCGCGGAGCCGTCGGCGGCGGTCGCCGCGCCGCCTCCCGGCCCGACTGCACCGCCGCCCGCACCGGCGGCGAGCGGGAGCGCGAGCGCGACCACGGCGACGACGCAGGCGGCCGCGAGGAAGCCGGCTTCGAGGCGGCCGACCGCCGGGCCGCCCGACGGGCCGATCCGGTCACCCGACATGGTCGCCACCGTCTATCTCGGGGGTTCGGTCGGCGTCTCTGTCTCGCTCGGACTCGCCGCTTTGCCCCTCGCCGTCGCGGTTCGAGATGCGCTCGCGGATCGCTCCGGGGAGCGCGCGGGCCAAGTCGGGGAGCTCGTCTACGGTCGCGTCGATGTCCCGCGCGAGGTACGCGACGGCGAGCAGCGCGACCGCGAGAACGGTCATGTAGCCGCCCGGCCCGAACCACGCGAAGCCGCTGATGTTGGCCACCTCGTAGGGGCCCAAGAGCGGCGGCGTGAACGAGTCGATGCCGCGGAGCGGCGCGTCCGGGTCCAGCGAGTGGCCGGCCTGGTGGAGCCGGTACTGGATGACCGCGAACATGCCGACGAAGACGGCGATCGTTCCGACGAACTGCGCGGTGAGCCCGGCTTTGAGCTTGCGGACCGTCGGCGCGAACGCGACGAAGGCGCCGGTGAGCGCGAGTCCCGCGAACACCACCGGGCCGAGCAGCCACTCGGGGACGTCTATCGCCGCCTCGCTGACCTCGTAGTTCGGGTCGACGTACACCGGGTCGGGGTAGTAGAACCCGGCGTACTTGTTGAGCCCCTGTACCTCGGCGAAGTCGCCGCCCAGGCGCGGGTACGCGTACAGCTCGATGAGCAGCTCCTGACCGGGGTACTGCGGCGCCGTGAGCGTGATCCGCCACATCGGGACCAGCAGCGCGCCGACGAGCAGCACCGCGGCCGCCAGCGGGAGCGCGCGTCGGATCTCGGTCAACCGCGCGAGCGACGATGGCATGGGCTTATTCCTCCGGCTCGACGATGAGCCGCGAGCGCATCTCCAAGTGCAGCGCGCTACAGAAGTGCGCGCAGTAGATCCAGTAGACGCCCGGATCGTCGGCGGTGAACGTCACCTTCCGCGTCTCCTGCGGGGCGACGCGCATGTGGACGTCGTGTTCGGGGATCGCCACCGAGTGGAGCATGTCGCTCGTGGTCTCGATGTTCGTCACCTGCATCTCGATCGTGTCGCCTTCTGTGACGGTCATCTCCTGGAATCCGTACTTGTTCCGCGTCGAGTACATCTCGATCTCGACGCGGTCGTCGCCGACCCGTTCCATCGTCTCCTCGCCCTCGTCGGTGTACTCGAGGTCGAGGTCGTCGGGGTCGTACGTCTTCGCGGGATCGAGTTTCGAGCGATGGCAGATCGACGCGTCGTGCGGCTCCGCGTGTGCGGGCGAGTCCTTCACGTGTTCCATGCCGGCCTCGTCGTCGCCGATGTAGATCAGCTGGTCGTTCTCCGGGTGCTGCGGGCCGACCGGCAGGAACCGGTCTTTCGACAGCTTGTTGAGCGAGATGAGCCAGTCGCCGGCCGGGTCCTCCGTGTACGACTCCGAGGCGATCAGGTGACCGGGGTTGTAGTGGACGTCGATCTTCTCGATGACGGGGCTCTCGGACCCCGCGTCGGCCTCGACCGCCTCCTCGATGTCCCACTTGACGACCTGCGAGTCGATGAACAGCGACGTGTACGCGTGTCCGCGGCCGTCGTAGGCGGTGTGAAGCGGGCCGAGCCCGAGCTTCGGCTGGCCCACGATGGCGTCGGTCGGGTCGTCGACCTCGTCGATCTTATCGATCTGAATGACCGACGCGGTCGGGTCGAGCTTCCCGCTCGCGATCGCGTACTTGTTGTCAGGCGTGACGCTGATCCCGTGCGGGCTCTTCGGCGTCGGAATGTAGTGGACGACCGGGTCGTCGCCCTGATTGAGCGAACTGTCCTTCCGGCCGTCAACGACCGGCACCTCGTTGATCGTCTCGTAGTCGCCCGCCTCGACGGCCGCCTCGATCCGCGGGATGTCGAACGCTTTGACGTCGTCGCGGTCCGACCGGGTCATCCCCTTTTCGGTGACGGCGCCCTCGCTGTTGTAGCCGGTGGTGAAGAAGTACCGTCCCTCCTTGCTCCCGTCCCCGTTGTCCATGTTCCCGTCGACGAGGACCTCCCACTCGACGTTCATCGACTCGGGGTCGATCGCGGCGAGGACGGCGCCGTACTCGTCGGGGTCGTGTAAGTCGCCCGTCCCGTCGTTGGGGATCGGCGCGCGGAACTCGCCGACGCCGAAGATGAGGTCGGTGTCGGGCAGCTGCGCACAGGACCCGTGCGTCCCCTGCTGGTTCGGGATGTCGACGATCGCGTCGGTCTCGAAGTACGTCAGGTCGATCCGGGCCATCCGGCCGTTCGCCTTGTCGTTGACGTACGCGAACCGGCCGTCGTAGTCGCCGTCGGTCTGGCTGATCCGCGGGTGGTGCGTGTCGCCCCACGTGTAGCCGCCGGCCTCCTCCAGCATCTCGCGGCTCTCGTCGTCGTGACCGTATCCGCGCCCGCTGTCCCGCTGGAACACCGGAATACGAATGAGCTCGCGCATGGACGGGAGCCCGACGACGCGGATGTCCCCAGACTGACCGCCGCCGAGGAACGCGTAGTACTCGTCCATCTCGCCCGGGGGGATCGAGTGGTCGGGGGCGGCCGAGACGGTTCCCTCCTCCTCCTCGCTCAACAGACTGGTACAGCCGGCGAGCCCGCTGAGCCCGCCGACTGCGGCTCCGGCCTTCATGAAGTCCCGTCGACGAAGTCCGGGAAGCAGCGAATCGAAGCCGTCCGCCGCTCCGCTCTGCTGTTCGTCTGGTTCCTCGTCGCTCGTCGGCCGCTGTGTGTGTTGTGTCATTGGCGTTCGCCGAGTTCGTCGTTGTCACGCGCTGTTCGGACCGCGAGCCGCTCGACCGCCTGATCGCCGAGAACCGCCCGGAGTTCGGCGACGAACTCCGGGATCAGTCGCCGTCTGGCGGCCTCGACGTCGAACCGGTAGCGGTGACGCGTCGCGCCGCGATGGGGTTCGCATTCCCGCTCGACGAGTCCCTTCCGAACGAGTCGGTCGGCGGTCCGTTTGACCGTCGGGTAGGTGACGTCGTCGCCGCGGTCGCGGATCGCATCGAGCACGTCGCGGGTCGCGAGCGAGCCGTCCGCGCGCCGCAGGACGGCGAGGACGTCTCGTTCCCGCGGTCCGAGCTGTGTCCACTGGGTCATAGTCGTCGGAGCCGAACGGATCGGTTCGACCCCGCTGGTGATCACTACGGTCGAACCGCGCGGGTACTTTCCGGCGAACAGTTCGGGAGTTTAAATACGGTCCCCGTCGCCGAACAGCTGAGAAAAGAGCGTGTCGGTCACGATCCGGAGGTGCTCCGAGACCGTGGACTTCGCGAGATCGAGCTCCGCGGCGATCTCCGCGGCGGAAGCGCCGTCCGCGTTGAAGTACCCCTTCTGTGCGGCGACCGCCGCGACCTCCGCCTGCCGGTCGGTCACGCCCGACAGATCGACCGGAACGACGTCCGGACGGCGGTCGTCGTCGCTCTCGTCGCCCCGGTCCACGCAGAGGCGGCGGAGCCCGACGTCGAGTCCGGCCGCCTCGCACTCGTCGACGATCGCCGAGAGCTCCTCGTGGCCCGTCAGCACGAACGAGACGCGGATCTCGCCGTCCTCCATCTCGGTCCGGCGCGGCGAGACCGGGAAGTTCGCGAACGCCGCCGGGAGCCCGCCGCACGAGCAGCCCCGACAGACGCCCCGCGCGTCGTCCGCCGTCGACGCGCCGGCGCCGGCGGTCCCAGCCCCGGCCTCAACGGTCCCCGGCGCTGCGGCGTCGGCCCCGTCCGACACCGGGCCTGCCGACGGGTTCACGGCCAGCCCGCCGTCGGTCGCGGGCCGCTCGCAGGCGACGTCGTAGCGTCCGTGCGCCCGGCCTGCGAACTCGACGAGGTCCAACCCGTCGGGCGGGTCGGACGGCGGGTCGGCGGCGACGAACTCGACGCGGTCGTCGTCCGAGTCGACCCGGAGCTCCTCGACCGGGGTGCTCGACGAGAGCGCGGCCACGGGACAGCCGTCGCAGGCCGACACGGTCAGTTCCACGTGAATACCGTTGCTCATGGGTGTCCGTACGCGCCACCTGGTTCAAATACCGTCACGGGGATTCCCCGTTCTTGAAAACGGCGACGGCGGTTCGGTCCCGAGTTGCGCTCGTTTCTCTCGGTTTCGCGTGTCCCTCGACTTCGCGTTTCCCTCGATTCCTTCCGGCTCGCGGGGGGTTTTCACCTCGCGCCCGAAATCGACCGGTATGCCACCGTTACACCTCTCGCTCGGCCTCGGCACGTCCGGCCTCGACGATCACGCGACGTGCGCCGACACCGTCGCCGCCGCGCTGAAGGCGGGCTACCGCCACGTCGACACCGCCCAGATGTACGACAACGAGTCCGCCGTCGGCGAGGGGCTCGATCGGGTCCTCTCGGACGCGGCTCTCGACGTCGCTCGCGAGGACGTGGTCGTCGCCACCAAGGTCCATCCGGACAACCTCGCGCCCGACGACGTCCGCGAGACGGCCCGCGAGAGCCTCGATCGGCTGGGGCTCGACCGCGTCGACCTGCTGTACGTCCACTGGCCGATCCGGACGTACGACGCCGCCGAGACCCTCCCGGTCTTCGACGAACTCCGCGACGCGGGGCTCACCGACCACGTCGGCGTCTCGAACTTCACCCCGGAGCTGCTCCGCGAGGCCCGCGAGACGCTCGACGCGCCGATCGCCGCCCATCAGGTCGAGTGCCATCCCCGGTTCCGACAGCCCGAGTTGCGCGCGCTCGCGGCCGACTTCGACCATCACCTCGTCGGCTACTCGCCGCTGGGTCGCGGGACGCTCCTCGACGACCCCGCGCTCGTCGACGTTGCGGAGCGCAACGACACCACCCCGGCCGTCGTCGCGCTCGCGTGGGCGCTCGCCCGCGACGTGGTCCCCATCCCGAAGGCAACCGGCGATCACGTGACGGAGAACCTCAACGCGCTCGACTTGGACCTGCCCGCGTCGGACCTCGATCGGATCGACGCGCTCGATCCCGGTGAGCGGCAGATCGACCCCGACGACGCCGCGTGGAACCGGTAAGGCGCGCGGCACCGTCGCGTTCGTCGTCCCGCCCACAACCGCGTGCACACTACTCGCGCCACACCGCGTCGAGCCGCGCTTCAAGCTCCGCGTCGGCCCGCTCGACGAGCGACGCGGTCGGCTCGTCGAGGTACGTCGACCACTGATCGACGAATCCCGACCGACCGAGCATCCGCACCACCCGGTAGATCGAGCGGCGGTCGTCGAATCCCGGCGGGAGCCCCCCGGCGCGCTCGCGGTACCCCGCGTACAGCGCCTCGGCGAACCGCTCGGGGCCGACGGTGTCGAACCCGTTGAGGAGTTGGTCTTCCGCCCGAACGAGGTCGCGAGCGGGATCGCCGACGTGGGCTAGCTCCCAGTCGATCGGGACGACGCCGTCGGGACCCGCGTCTCCCTCCGGGCCATCCGCGCTCTCTTCGGTGACGAACAGGTTCGGCATGGCGACGTCGCCGTGGAGCAGCGCGGCCGGGGCGTCGCGGAGGCGGTCGCGATTCGATTCGACGCAGTCGATCACGGCGTCGTAGTGGGACGCGAGCCGATCGCTGGTACCGATCTCGCGGGTGCGTTCGATCGTCGCGAGGAGCACGTCCGGCCACGGGGCCGCCTCGATCGCGAGCGCGGTTCCACCGTCCGCCGTCGCGTCGAGCCCGACGGTCTCCCCGGCGGTCTCGAAACGCTCGGTGTGGAGCGTCGCGAGCGTCGCCCCCACCCGGCGAAGAAGCGCCGTTCGGATCGCGTCTCTAGGCCCGTCTCCGGTCACCTCGCCGGCGATGCTGTCGCTCACCGGCTCGCCGCCGAGCGATTCGTCGCCGACCGCCTCCCAGAGGTCCGAGAGCTCTCGCCCCGGTGCCGGCGCCGTGATCAGGTACGGCACCGCCGCGTCCGGGTCGGCGGCGAGGACCTCGGGAGCGGCGAGCGGCCGCTCGTCGGTCACGTACCGCAGTACCGCTCGCTCGCGGGCGATCCGTCTCCCGTCGCCGTCGATAGCGACCTTACAGAACACGCGCGCGCCGTCGGAAAAGACGACGCCGACCGTCTCGTTGGCGCCGTTCCAGGACGGTCCGACGCCGGTTACCCGCTCGACCGGCCGGCCGGAGAACGCGTCACTGAGAGCCGTCGCCAGCGCGTCATCCATGTCCACACTCCTCATCCGTGGGATGTTAAGACTGTTGTCATTGCTGTTAACTCGCGGAGATAATATCTCGCTCCTACAGCCATAATATCTAGTTAGCACGGCTGAGAGCGGTCTACCGTCGGAAAACACCGACACGCTCATACCTGTAGTAGATGTATCAGTTCACGTTGCAAGACGACTCACTCGGCGGCCGGATCGGATTCGCGGTGGACGGGACGACGCTCCGCGTCCGCGACGCCTTAGAGGGCGAGGAGCTCCTGCTGTATGCCGATCGCGAGCCCGACCCCCGACCGGCGCTCCCGGAGCTGTTCCCGTTCCCCGTGGACCGGGCCGTCAGCTTCGACGCCGAGTCGCTGTCGATCCCCGCCTACGCCTCGGTGTCCGTGCGCGAGGTGGGCGGGGAGTTCGTCGCGCAGCTCGACGACCCCATGGAGCTTCCGCGCGGGTCGTACTGCGTCGACGTCAACGGGGTGACGAAGGTGCTTATCCGGGTCACCGACGTGGAAATGGAGACGACGGGGGCGGCCGGGTCCGGCCCCGTCGAGCTGCGGTTCGATCGGCCGCGGACGGTGACGGTCGGCGCCCGGTCCCTACACAGTCGCCCTGAAGCGACGATCACCGTCCCAGACGACCCCACCGCGCTGGCTTCGGCCGTCTCGGTGCTCGGCTCGTCGATCAAGGAGTTCTCCCCGGAGCGCTCGTGGCCGACGCTCCGTGGGTACCCGCCCCGGATCGAACGCGGCTCCGCGCTCGATATTCCGAGCCCCCTCGTCGAGCCCGACACCGGCGTCGAGGTCGTCGTCAGACCCACGTACGCCGACGTGTACCGGCTCTCGACGCTCGCGTACTACCTCGGCGCACGGATGGTGACCGGTAACGCGCCCGCGATCCGGCTCGACACCGGCTACGTCGAATCCCTCCCGACCGACGGCGTCGCCTTGGAGGAGCGGTCCGAGGCGCTGTTGCGAACGTGGTTCTTCCTCGACACACTCGCCCGGACCGAGGGGTACGTCCCGTCTGACCGGTACGAGTACGAGCAGGTCGGCCCGGAGCTCCCGTTCTACCCGCCCAACCTCGCGGATCGGCCGATGAGCGAGCGGCTGATGGAGTACCTCGAAGTGGACCCCGAGACCGTCGCGCCGTACATGCCCGACTGGCCGACGAAAGCCGTCTTGCGGCCGGTTCCGGAGGCCGCGGAGCTGCTCCCTCACCTCGCACACGTGCTCGCGCCGGTCCGCGTCCGAGGGTCCGCCGATCCGGCCGTCGACGCGCCGGTCGCGCTGGCGACATCTCCGCGGTTCGCCCCGGAGCGCGGGGTCCCGAACCCCGACGACGACCCGCTCCCGGCCGGCACGTCCGTGTTGACGCCGACGGCCTACGAGAACCGACTCCGCCGCGCCACCACGTCCCGCGGCGAGGTGCGCGTGGTCGCCATAGTCGACGCCGCCGAGCGGGCCGCGGCCCTCCGTCGCGCGCTCTCTCAGCCGGCCGTCCCCGGAGGCGTCGGCTCGTGGGACGTCCTCGAACGTCCGGACAGCGAGACCGTCGAATCCGTGCTGTCCGATCCGGACGTCGACATCGCGTACTGCGAGCTTCCGATCGACGGCGGGCGCGTCGTCGCCGCCGACGGCTTCGTCTCCATCGACGGCCTCGACAACGCGCCGGAGATGGTCGTCTTCGCGGGAACGGACGACATCGAGATCGCACGCTCTGCGGTCGCAAACAGCGGACTGTCCGCAGCCGTCGCCGGAGGGATACAGCCTCCGGTGCAGATCCGAGGGCTTGTGGGGCTGTTGGCGGCGGGGATGCCGGTCGCGGCGAGCCTCTCGCTCTCGGAGTACAGCGAACAAACGGCGGTGCGTCTCGTCGGTGACCCGGGCACGACGCTCGCGTCGAACAACGGGATGGCGGTAACGGTGGGTACGGTCCGATCGAGAACTCCCGACGAGCACCAATTCGAGTACGAATCCGTTTTGTCACTCTCGGTGCCCATGGGATACGAGTATACGCTGCTCTTTCCGCGGGATAACAGACACAGCGAACTGATCGGTCGGACGCAGGTAGACGGTTCCGTGCTAAACTCTGCACAGGTTGTCGAGTTGTCGGAGCAGAGTGACTCGATTCTCCGGCTCAACGGCTCGTTCGTCTTTAGAAACGACGGACTCACCGAAGCGCAGGTGGAGGAATCCGCCCGTCGAGCGCTCGCGCGGAACGCCGAGACGGACGACCCGGCAAATGCGCGGTCGGACACTCAACCGGAACAGCCGCACGGAGACCGGTAAGGCTCAGAGACCGCTTGCCGGTGGACCCGTCGTGGATTTTTAATAGCCCTGCGGCCGAACCGCCACGTATGCCCCAGATTCATCTCGACGAGGAGACGGTCGAACGGCTCGACGCGCTCCGAATCGACGACGAAGAGTACGACGAGATCGTCAACGAGCTGATCAGCATCTACGAGGCCGAGGAGCTGACGCTGTTCCGCGGCAGCGACATGGAGTGAGGAGCGACCGGTATCGCCTCCGACACCACGCCGCCGGCAACGCGCCGGCGACGCCTCGCCCAGCGCTCACTCTTGGTACGCGATCCGGACCTGCTCCCACTTGCCGACGTCCTCCAGATGTGCTTGGAGTTCGTCGGCATACGCTTGCACGAGCCGTTCGGCGGCCTCCAGTTCTTCGGGGTCAACGCCGTCCCCGCCACCGCTTCCGCCGTCGAGGCCGAGCGCGCTCTTGATCGATCCGAGGATGCCGCCGGAGCCGCCCGCGCCGCCGGCGCTCCCCTGGCTCGGAGCGCCGCCCATCGCGGCGACCTGCGATCGGACGTTCTCCAGTTCCGGCATGATCGCCGGGAGGCTGGACGTGTCGGCGACGATCCGGGCGTCGTCCGGGTCGTCGGCGTGCTCGATCTCGAACTCGGTCGCCGTCATGATGAGCCCCCACTCCTGACTGGAGAAACGGGAGGCCACCACGCGGTCGTTGAACTGGTTGTCGACGGTCATCCGCTCGCCGACGATCGCGTCGGTCCACTCGCTCATACGCGTCCGTTCGGCGGTGACTGATAAAAGCCGTTCCCACCGCCGTGGGATTCGCGAGGGGATTTATACCGCCCGTCACCTCCGTCCGGTATGAGCGACCGAACGCGCCGGGACGTACTCGCGTCCGTCGGCGCCGCGACCGCCGTCGCGCTCGCCGGGTGCGCAAGCGCCGGACTGCCGGGCGGCGATTCCGACGGGGAACGCGTCGATAGAACCGACGAAGAGACCGTTGACGTCGCCGTCGGCGCCGACGGCGGGTTCGCGTTCGAGCCCGCGCACGTCACGGTCGATGTCGGAACGACCGTCGTCTGGGAGTGGACCGGCGAGGGCGGCGGCCACAACGTCTACGAAGTCAACGAGCGGTTCGAGTCCGAGCTCACCGACGAGGCGGGGTTCACCTTCGAGCACACGTTCGACGAGCCGGGCACCTTCGAGTACGTCTGCACGCCGCACCAGACGCAGGGAATGGCCGGCAGCGTCGAGGTCGTCGAGTAGCGGAGCGGTCACCGCGGCAGCGAGTCGAACGCCTCGCCGGCGAGCCCGTCGGCCGTCGGGACCGCTATCGAGCCCGCGTCGACCGGACAGGGGTCGGCGACGAGGTCCCCGGCGAGCAGCGACCCGGTCGCGAGTCCACACGGCGCGATATCCGGTATCGCGGCCGCGACGTGGACCGCGGCGGTCCGCGCGACGACCGCGTCGATCGTCGTCGTGACGACGGGGTCGACGCCGGCCTCTCGGGCTCGCACCGCGGCCGCCAGCGCGCGGTCGGGCCCGCCGAGCGCCATCGGTTTCAACACCACGGCGTCGGCCGCGTCGGCCGCGAGGACCGACTCGAGACCGTGCTCTCCGAGCGACTCGTCCAACGCGATCGGAACCTCGTCGCCAGCGCGCTCTCGCAGCGCCGCGGCGCCGGCCAGATCCGCCGCGGGGAGCGGCTGTTCGAGGTACGCGAGATCCAGCGTCGCCAGTCGATCGACCGCGCTCTCGGCGGTCCGGCGGTCCCACGCACCGTTCGCGTCCGCCCGGATCGCGACGGCCGGACCGACGGCTCGGCGAACGGCGCGCAGTCGGTCGACGTCCTCGTCGAGGTCGCGGACGCCGACTTTCACCTTTACACAGTCGAACCCCGCCGCGGCGGCTCGCTCCGCCTCACTCGCGGTCGCCGCCGGAGGGCTGTCACCGATAGTCGCGTTGACCGGGACGGAGTCGGCAGGCGGGGGCAGGTCGTGCTCGGCGGCGAGCCACGTCGCGAGCGGTCGCTCGGCGTCGCGGGCCACGGCGTCCCCGAGCGCGAGCGCGAGGCCGTGCCGCGCCGCGGGGACCTCAGTCGGATCGAGGGTTCCGAGGGCGTCGAGGGCAGCGGTCGCTTCGGTGGCTCCGGCCGCTCCTGTCGCTCCGGTCTCCTCGTCGATCCTCGATCGAACCGTCTGCAGCGCCGATTCGCAGGCCGACAGCGACTCGGTCCAGCCGGGAAGCGGCGTCGCCTCGCCGACGCCCGGTGCGGGAACGCCGTCACCGTCACCGTCGTCAGCTGTCGGATCGACGGCGACGACAAACCCCTCTCGCCGATCGATCTCGCCGTTGGCTGTGCCGAGCGGAGCGCGCAGATCGAGCGCGAACGGGCGGACCCGCATCGGGATCAGAGCGCGAGTCCGACGGCGAACGCGACCGCGTACGCCGCGAGGAGCTTCCCGGTCGATTCGAGCGCCGGGTTGAGGGCGTCACCGGCCGTCTCGGTGAGGACGGTCCGGGCGACCGCGGCCGCGAGCGGGAGCGTGACGAGCGGGAGGAGGGCGGCGAGCCCGTAGCCGCGGGCGACGAACCAGAACGGGGTCAGGTACGCGAGCGCGAGCAGCCCGAGGTACTGCGCGCGCGAGAACCGGTACCCGAATCGGACCGCCAGGGTGCGCTTGCCCGTCTGAGCGTCCTCCTTCAGGTCTCGGACGTTGTTGACGACGAGGATGTTCGTCGAGAGCGCGGCGATCGGGAGGCTGGCGACGACGGCCGCCGGGGTGACCGTCCCGGGCGGGAGCCAGAGCGGGAAGACGCCGTCGACGAGCGCGGCCGCCTGCACGTAGTACGTGCCGGTGACGGCGATGACGCCGAAGAAAATGAACACGAATAGGTCGCCCAGTCCGTGGTAGCCGAGCGGGTAGGGGCCGCCGGTGTAGGCGATGCCCGCGGCGACGCTCGCGAGCCCGATCACGAGGATCGGCACCCCGCCGACGGCGACGAGGTAGGTGCCGACGAGGATCGCGGTCGCGAACGTGAGCCACATCGCCCGTTTGACCTCCGCGGGCTCGATGAGCCCGCTGGCGACGACGCGGGTGAATCCCTCGCGGTCGTCGGTGTCGGCCCCCTGGATGGCGTCGTAGTAGTCGTTCGCGAAGTTCGTCCCGATCTGGATCAGCGCCGCGCCCACGAGCGCCGCGAGGGCGGGTAGCGGGGCGAACGCACCGGCCTCGACGGCGAGGCCGACGCCGACGATCACTGGGGCGGCCGCCGCGGGCAGCGTTTGGGGTCGCGCGGCGATCACCCACGCCCGGCGCCGCGACACCTCGATACTCATTATCCGTGGTAGGACCGTGCCGTCCCTTAACCTTACCATCCGGATCGTCGCGCACGCCTCCGGGCGAGCGAGGTTCCTCGGCGAGCGCCGCTCCCGGTGAACGCTACCGAGGCACACAGACCTAACCGGTCGGAGAGAGATCGCCCGTCATGGCTCGCGTACCCTACGTCGAGGCGTCGGACGTACCGGACGAGTACGAGGATCTGCTGGAGTCGTCGCTGCAGGGGAAGCCTCTGCACGTCTATCAGTCCATCGGCAACAACCCCGCG
Organism: Halorubrum aidingense JCM 13560; assembly: GCF_000336995.1. Taxonomy (GTDB): domain Archaea; phylum Halobacteriota; class Halobacteria; order Halobacteriales; family Haloferacaceae; genus Halorubrum; species Halorubrum aidingense. The sequence continues at coordinate 57,818 of NZ_AOJI01000017.1, forward strand.
GTGCTCGCGGGGATTCGCTCGTTCCTCGGATCGCTGTGGACCGACAGCGGGCTCTCGGACCGCGAGCGCGAACTCGTGATTCTCGCGATCGCTCGCGAAACGGGGAACCGCTACGAGTGGCACCAGCACGTCAACATCGCCCGCGGCGTCGGGATCGGCGACGACGTCATCGCCGCGATCGGAACCGACGACATCGGGGCGCTCGACGGCGACGAGACGGCCCTCATCGAGTACGCGCACGCGGTCGTCCGCGGGGAGGTCGACGCGATCGTCCACGACGAGATCGCCGCGAGATACGACGACGAGGCGATCGTCGGGATCGCCGCGGCCGCGCAGGGGTACGACGCGCTCGGCGGGCTGATCGCGGCGTTCGACCTCGAACTGGAGCCCGGGACCGAGTTCCACGGCTGGGACCCGCGGTGAGGGTGGGTCGGGGATGGTGGGTCCGCTGTCCCGCTGGCTCGCTGCCCCGCTGGCTCGCTGCCCCGCTGGCTCGCCGCCTCTCTGGTCCCGACCGCTAGAACCGATAGATACGACAGGGTCCGGTCCGTGCGATCGGTATGGGCGACACGACGGCGGAGGCGAACGGAATCGCCGCGCGCTACGAGGAGACGGCCGGCGAGCGGCGGCTCACGTTCTCGATGGAGGGCCGCGAGGCGACGGTCGCACAGAACGTCGACGGCTACGCCATGCTGAAGGTGCGAACCGGCCCGTCGGGCGACGAACTCGAGCGGTACTACGGCTTCGACATGGCGCTCGATCACGCCGCGGAGCTGCTCGGAGTCGGCGTCGGCGACCTCCCCGTGCCCGACGCCGCCGCCGACATGGGGATGTGAGCGGGGCAGCGGCCGCCGACCGTCCCGGCCGTGCCATGGGACGTTCCCCCGGTCGCCGAGCGCGCGCGAGCCGCGCGAGAAAGAAAACGTACGTCGATCCCCCTTATTAATCGGGTTCCGAAACCACATAACCGGTGGTGCGCCGGTGTGTATATAAGGAATATAAACACAACCCCACACGTTGCGGTCATGCGGTTTTCCCGACTCGCGTCGCATCGTCTCCGGAATTGGGCCGAGTCGTTTTTGCGAACGGCACAAGGGTTAAGTTCCCAACCGTATTGTCGTCAGTCGATGACAGACATCACGGAGGCTTCGTCGGACACCCCGGCGGATCGAGTTCTTCCAGGGCACGATAGCTTCTAACATCGAAATCGGTCCTGTACGGATCTTCGACACGACGTTACGAGACGGCGAACAGTCACCACGGACGTCGTTCAGCTACGACGAGAAACGCCGCATAGCGGCGACGCTGGACGACATGAACACCCACGTCATCGAGGCGGGGTTCCCGGTGAACTCCGACGCGGAGTTCGAGGCCGTGAGCGATATCGCCGCCGCGACGGACACCACCGTCTGCGGGCTCGCCCGGGTCGTCGAGGGCGACATCGACGCCGCCATCGACTCCGGCGTCGAGATGGTCCACGTGTTCGTCTCCACCAGCGACGTACAGCTGGAGGACTCGATGCACGCGACCCGCGAGGAGGCGAAAGAACGCGCCGTCGCCGCCGTCGAGCAGGTGAAAGACGCCGGCGTCGAGTGCATGTTCTCGCCGATGGACGCCACCCGGACCGACCCCGACTACCTGATCGACATCGTCGAGGCGGTCTCGGACGCCGGCACCGACTGGATCAACATCCCCGACACCTGCGGCGTCGGGATGCCGAGCAGCTTCGGCCAGACGGTGAAGGCCGTCGTCGACGCCACCGACGCGCGCGTCGACGTCCACACCCACGACGACTTCGGCATGGCCGCCGCGAACGCCATCATGGGGTTCGAGAACGGCGCCCACCAGGCGCAGGTGTCGGTCAACGGGATCGGCGAGCGCGCCGGCAACGCCGCCTACGAGGAGGTCGTGATGGCCGTCGAGTCGGTGTACGGCGTCGACACCGGCATCGACACGACCCAGATCACCAAGCTGGCCCGGATCGTCGAGGAGGCCTCGGACATCCCGGTACCGGCGAACAAACCCATCACGGGACGGAACGCCTTCGCCCACGAGTCGGGTATTCACGCGGCCGGCGTCATCGAAAACGCCGACACGTTCGAGACCGGCGTGATGACCCCGGAGATGGTCGGGGCCGAGCGCGAGTTCGTCCTCGGCAAACACACCGGCACCCACAGCGTGCGCAAGCACCTGGTGGAGGCCGGCTTCGACCCCACGGACAGCGAGGTCCGACGCATCACCAAGCGGGTCAAGGAGTACGGCGCCGGCAAGCGGCAGGTGACCGCCGGCGACGTCGAGCGCTTCGCGGAGGAGGCCGACATCGACCGCGAGGAGGAGGAGGTCCGGATCTGATGGCCGCCTCCCTGGACGGGGAGTCCGCCGAGCGACCGCTGCCGACGGCGACCGTCGGGGTCGCTCCGCGGCGACCGTCGACTCGGTCGCGCCGTCGCCCCGCGACGCCGCGAGCCGACGGCGCGTACTGCCCCCACCGGCGGGGGATCCGCACCTCCCGACAGGGATTTATACCGTGCCCGCATTGGTCCGAGCGAGATGCGACGGCACACCACGGACCCGACGACAGCCGACGTCGCCGGAGCCGTCGCGCCGATTATTGTAGGGGTATAACCCCCTACATCACCCCTTCCTCACCGATACGACGCATCGACGAATGCCAGCGGGCGAGCCGTGTCTCGTCCGACGCGTCGGCGTTCCGAGCGACCGAGTCTCACACCCGCGAGATGCCACACCGAACACCACCACGACAATGAGCGACACAGCAGCACAGCCACGAGAAGAAGAGGCAGACGGGGCGGACGATCCCGAACAGCCGGCGGACGACGCCGTCGACACCCCCGCCGCGGGACCGGTGTCCACCGGCGCGGAGTCGGTCGTCGCCGCGCTGGAAGCGGCCGGCGCCGAGACCGCCTTCGGCGTGCAGGGCGGCGCGATCATGCCCGTCTACGACGCGTTGTACAGTTCGTCCATCAACCACATCACCATGGCCCACGAGCAGGGCGCCGCCCACGCGGCCGACGCGTACGGCGTCGTCGCCGGCGAGCCCGGACTCTGTCTGGCGACCTCCGGCCCCGGGGCGACGAACCTCGTCACGGGGATCGCGGACGCCGACATGGACTCCGACGCGATGCTCGCGTTGACCGGGCAGGTCCCGACCGAGTTCGTCGGTAACGACGCGTTCCAGGAGACGGACACCGTCGGCGTCACTCGGCCGATCACGAAGCACAACTACTTCGCCGACGGCGCCGACACTGTGGGCGACACCGTCGGCGAGGCGTTCGAGCTGGCGCGGGCCGGTCGCCCCGGCCCGACGCTCGTCGATCTGCCGAAGGACGTGACCCAAGACGTGACGGACCGGACGCCCGGTCCCGCGTCCCCGCCGGCCGGGACGGACCCCGACCCGAACGCCGACACGGACGCGGTCGAGGAGGCGGCCCGCGCGATCGAACGGGCGGAACGGCCGCTGTGTCTGTTCGGCGGCGGCGTGATCAAGGCCGAGGCGAGCGACGCGGCGCGGACGTTCGCCCGGACGTACGAGATCCCGGTGACGACGACGATGCCGGGGATCGGATCGTTCCCCGAGGACGACGACCTGTGTCTCTCGTGGGCGGGAATGCACGGGACCGGCTACGCGAACATGGCGATCACGCACACCGACTGCCTGATCGCGGTCGGCACGCGGTTCGACGACCGGCTCACCGGCGGGATCGACACCTTCGCGCCCGAGGCGGAGGTCGTTCACGTCGACATCGACCCCGCGGAGATCTCGAAGAACGTCTACGCGGACTACCCGCTGATCGGTGACGCGAAGCGCGTCCTCGAACAGCTGACCGCGGCGGTCAACGAGGCGCCCGACGCCGAGGCGTGGCGCGACCAGTGCGGGGAGTGGAAAGAGACGTATCCGCTCACGTACGCGACTCCCGACGACGAGCCGCTGAAGCCGCAGTTCGTCGTCGAGGCGTTCGACGAGGCGACGGACGACGACACCATCGTGACGACCGGCGTCGGCCAACACCAGATGTGGGCCTCCCAGTTCTGGACGTACACCGAGCCCCGAACGTGGGTCTCCTCGCACGGGCTGGGCACGATGGGGTACGGCGTCCCCGCCGCGGTCGGCGCGCGCGTCGCGGCGAACGCGATGGGCGAGGCCGACCGCGACGTGATCTGTTTCGACGGCGACGGCTCGTTCTTGATGACGATGCAGGAGCTGTCGGTGGCCGTTCGCGAGGACCTCGATATCACGATCGCGGTGCTCAACAACGAGTACATCGGGATGGTGCGACAGTGGCAGGACGCCTTCTACGAGGGGCGCCACATGGCCTCCGACTACACGTGGATGCCGGAGTTCGACAAGCTCGCCGAGGCGTTCGGCGCCTTGGGACTCCGCGTCGACGACTACGACGAGGTCGCGCCAGCGATCGAGGAGGCGCTCGACTACGAGGGCCCGGCCGTGATCGACTTCCACGTCGATCCGGAAGAGAACGTGCTGCCGATGGTGCCGAGCGGCGGTGCGAACGGCCAGTTCGCCACCGCGGAGGACCAGCTATGAGCGGGGAGTCGTCGGCGTCCGCCCCCAACGCGGACGCAGCGGCAGACGATCGGCCCATGCCCAGCGAGCAGCCGGCCCCCGAGGAGCGTCCGCATCCCGAGGGGCGCCGTAACCTCGAAGGGATCCGGATCGACCCCGTCGTCGAGGCCGAACACGAGTCCCGACGCGCGGTCATCTCGGCGCTGGTCGAGGACGAGCCGGGCGTGCTCGCGCGCGTCTCCGGGCTCGTCTCTCGGCGCCAGTTCAACATCGAGAGTCTCACCGTCGGGCCGACGACGGTCGACGGCCACTCGCGGATCACGATGGTCGTCGAGGAGACCGACCCGGGGATCGACCAGATCGAAAAGCAGATGGCGAAGCTGAAGCCGGTGATCTCCGTCGGCGAGGTCGCCGGCGACGCGGTCACTTCGGAGCTCGTGCTCCTCAAGGTGCGCGGCGACGACCCGGCCGCGGTGCAGGCGGTCACGGAGATGTACGACGGGCGGACGGTCGACGCCGGCCCCGAGACGGTCACCGTCGAACTCACCGGCCACAAGTCCGCGATCGACAACGCGATCGGCGCCTTCGAGCGGTTCGGAATCGTCGAGATCGCGCGGACGGGACCGACCGCGCTCGCACGCGGGAACACCCCGACCGCGCCAGGAGAGAAACCCGGAACGGCCGGCGAACCGACCACACACGACAGCAGCTAATTTCACTACACATGACCGAAGACGACACTCAGACGTTCGATTCGACCGTATACTACGACGACGACGCCGACCGCGAGGCCATCACTCACAAGACCGTGGCCGTGCTCGGCTACGGCTCGCAGGGGCACGCGCACGCCCAGAACCTCCACGACAGCGGGGTCGACGTGGTCGTCGGCCTCCGCGAGGACAGTTCCTCGTGGGACGCCGCCGAGAGCGACGGGCTCCGCGTGGCGACCCCCGCCGACGCCGTCGCCGACGCCGACATCGTGAGCGTCCTCGTCCCCGACACCGTCCAGCCGGACGTCTACGAGAACGCCATCGAGCCGAACCTGGAGGCGGGCGACACGCTGCAGTTCGCGCACGGGTTCAACATCCACTACAACCAGATCCAGCCGCCCGAGGACGTCGACGTGACGATGGTCGCGCCGAAGTCGCCGGGCCACCTCGTCCGCCGGAACTACGAGAACGACGAGGGGACGCCGGGACTGCTAGCGATCTACCAGGACGCGACCGGCGACGCTCACGACGAGGGGCTCGCGTACGCGGCCGCGATCGGCTGTACCCGCGCCGGCGTCGTCGAGACGTCGTTCCGCGAGGAGACCGAGACCGACCTGTTCGGCGAGCAGGCCGTCCTCTGTGGCGGCGTCACCTCGCTGGTCAAGCAGGGCTACGAGACGCTCGTCGACGCCGGCTACTCGCCGGAGATGGCGTACTTCGAGTGTCTCAACGAGCTCAAGCNGAGATGTGTATAAGAGACAGGGTCAAGCAGGGCTACGAGACGCTCGTCGACGCCGGCTACTCGCCGGAGATGGCGTACTTCGAGTGTCTCAACGAGCTCAAGCTCATCGTCGACCTGATGTACGAAGACGGGCTCGGCGGCATGTGGGACTCCGTCTCCGACACCGCCGAGTACGGCGGACTCACGCAGGGCGACGTCGTCGTCGACGAGCACGCCCGCGAGAACATGGAGGAGGTCTTAGAGAAGGTCCAGAACGGGCAGTTCGCCCGCGAGTGGATCGCCGAGAATCAGGCCGGACGGCCCTCCTACACGCAGCTCCGGGCCGCCGAGAAGAACCACGAGATCGAGGCCGTCGGCGAGGAGCTGCGCGGGCTGTTCGCGTGGCAGGAGGAGGAAGACGACGAGGAGGAGTCGGCCGAGGTGACCGCCTGATGGGCGTAGACGGCGGCGGGGACGGATCACGAGCGACCGCACGGATCGCGGGTGACCCGCGATGAGCGAGGGGACCCTGTACGACAAGGTGTGGGACCGCCACACGGTGACGCGGCTCCCGACCGGACAGGACCAGCTGTTCGTCGGGCTCCACCTCGTCCACGAGGTCACCAGCCCGCAGGCGTTCGGGATGCTGAAAGAGCGCGATCAGGAGGTCGCGTTCCCCGAGCGCACGCACGCGACGGTCGACCACATCGTGCCGACCGGCAACCGCGACCGGCCCTACCGCGACGAGGCCGCAGAGGACATGATGGCGGAGCTCGAAGCGAACGTCCGCGGGTCCGGTATCGACTTCTCGGACCCCGACTCCGGCAATCAGGGGATCGTCCACGTCATCGGGCCGGAGCAGGGGCTCACCCAGCCCGGCATGACGATCGTCTGTGGCGACTCGCACACGTCGACGCACGGCGCGTTCGGCGCGCTGGCGTTCGGCATCGGCACCTCGCAGATCCGAGACGTGCTGGCGACGGGCTGTGTCGCCATGGAGAAACAGAACGTCCGCAAGATCGAGGTCACCGGCGAGCTCGGCGAGGGCGTCACCGCGAAAGACGTGATCTTGACGATCATCGGCGAGCTCGGCACCGACGGCGGCGTCGGCTACGTGTACGAGTACGCCGGCGAAGCCGTCGAGAAGCTGGGCATGGAGGGTCGGATGTCTATCTGTAACATGTCCATCGAGGGCGGCGCCCGTGCGGGCTACGTCAACCCCGACGAGACCACCTACGAGTGGCTGAAAGAGACGGACGCGTTCGAGGACGACCCCGAGGAGTTCGAGCGGCTGAAACCCTACTGGGAGTCGATCCGGACCGACGACGACGCCGAGTACGACGACGTCGTCACCATCGACGGCTCGGCGATCGAGCCGACGGTAACGTGGGGCACCACGCCCGGACAGACCGCGGGTATCACCGAACCGATCCCGGATCCCGAGGACCTCCCTCCGGAGGACCGAGACACCGCCCGCCGCGCCCAGAAACACATGCGCGTCGAGCCGGGCGACACGATGGAGGGGTACGAGATCGACGTGGCGTTCCTCGGTTCTTGTACGAACGCGCGCCTGAAAGACCTCCGCGAGGCCGCCGCGTTCGTCGAGGGCCGCGAGGTCGCGGACGGCGTGCGCGCGATGGTCGTTCCCGGCAGTCAGCGCGTCGAGCGCGCCGCCGAAGCGGAAGGGCTCGACGAGATATTCACCGAGGCGGGCTTCGACTGGCGCGAGCCCGGCTGTTCGATGTGTCTGGGGATGAACGACGATCAGCTGGAGGGCGACGAGGCGAGCGCGTCCTCCTCGAACCGGAACTTCGTGGGCCGGCAGGGATCGAAGGACGGCCGGACCGTGCTGATGAGTCCGATCATGGTCGCGGCCGCGGCGGTGACCGGCGAGGTCACTGACGTCCGCGAGCTCGAGGAGGTGGCGACCGTATGAGCGCACCCGAGTTCAGCGCCGGCGAGGCGCCGGCGGAGAAGGTCACCGAGGTCTCCGGAACGGGGATTCCGGTCCGGGGCAACGACATCGACACCGACCAGATCATCCCCGCCCGCTTCATGAAGGTCGTCACCTTCGACGGGCTGGGGCAGTTCGCCTTCTTCGACCAGCGGTTCGACGACGCGGACAACGAGAAGGACCACCCGTTCAACGAGGAGCGGTATCAGGGCGCGAACGTGCTCGTCGTCAACGCCAACTTCGGCTGCGGCTCCTCGCGCGAACACGCCCCGCAGGCGCTGATGCGCTGGGGGATCGACGCCGTCGTCGGCGAGTCGTTCGCGGAGATCTTCGCGGGCAACTGCCTCGCGCTCGGGGTTCCGACGGTCACCGCCGATCAGGAATCGATCGAGGCGCTCCAGGACTACGTCGAGGCCAACCCCGACGCCGACGTCGACATCGACGTGGCCGAGGAGACGATCACCTACGGCGACACCGTGATCGACGCGGAGGTTCACGACGCACAGCGGAAGGCGCTCGTCGAGGGCGTCTGGGACACCACGGCGCTGATGGGCGCGAACGCCGGCGCGGTCCGCGAGACCGCTCGGTCGCTGCCCTACGTCCCCGAGGAACACATCTCGGAGGACGAGGCGTGACCTACGAAGTCGTCGTCATCGAGGGCGACGGGATCGGTCAGGAAGTCGTTCCGGCCGCCGTTGCGGTGCTCGAATCGCTCGACATCGACTTCGAGTTCGCCACGGCTGACGCGGGCGACGCGACGAAGGAGGCGACCGGCGAGGCGCTCCCCGCAGCGACGTACGAGGCGGCCGCAAACGCCGACGCCACCCTGTTCGGTGCGGCCGGCGAGACGGCCGCCGACGTCATCCTCCCGCTTCGGGAGGCCGTCGGCTCGTTCGTCAACATCCGGCCCGCGAAGGCGTATCCCGGCGTGGACGCGGTCCGCCCCGAGACGGACGTCGTCTTCCTCCGCGAGAACACCGAGGGCGTCTACGCCGGCCACGAGGACCGGCTCAGCGAGGACCTCTCGACGCTGACGCGCGTGGTCACGTCCTCGGCGTCCCGCGAGCTCGCGGAGTACGCCTGCGAGTTCGTCGCGGACGGTCGCGGACCGGACCACCGCGACGGGTTTACCGTCGCGCACAAGGCCAACGTGATGCGCGAGACGGACGGTCGCTTCCGGAACGAGGTCCTCTCGGTCGCGGACGAACACGGCGTCGACGCCGACGAGGAACTGATGGACGCGTTCGCGACGAAGCTCCCGCTCGACCCGAGCCAGTACGGGGTCGTCGTCTGTCCGAACCTCGCGGGCGACGTGCTCTCAGATCTCGCCGCCGGACTCGTCGGCGGGCTCGGGCTGCTCCCGTCGGCGAACATTGGCCACGACAACGCGCTGTTCGAGCCGGTTCACGGTACCGCGCCCGACATCGCCGGTGAGGGGATCGCGAACCCGACGGCGGCCATCCTCTCGGCCGCGATGCTGGTGGAGTACCTCGGCCACGTCGAGGCGGGTCGGCGAGTGCGGGACGCCGTCGAGAGCGTGCTCTCGGACGGCCCCCGGACCGGCGACCTCGGCGGGAGCGCGACGACAGACGAGGTCACCGCAGCGGTCGTCGATCGCCTCTAGCGGGCCTCCCTCGCCGAATTTGACCGGCCGCGGCGGTCGCGGCCGAACCACAAGAAAGGAAACCCTGCGGCTCCTCGACTCGCGTATGAGCAACTACTCAGTCGCGATGGAAGCTGCCTGGTTGGTCCGTGACGTCGAGGAGACCGACGACGCTATCGGCGTCGCGGTCAGCGAAGCCGGCAAGCGACTCAACGAGACGGACAAGCAGTACGTCGAGGTCGAACCCGGCGTCACCGGCTGTCCCGCCTGCGGCGAGCCGTTCGACGCCGCGTTCCTCGCCGCGAACACGGCCTTGGTCGGCCTCCTCTTGGAGATCGACATCTTCAACGCCGACAGCGAGGAGCACGCAGAGCGGATCGCGAAAAGCGAGGTCGGCGGTGCGCTGCGTGACGTCCCGCTCGAAGTCATCGAGATCATCGAGACCGAGAGCGACGAGGACGACGACGAGTAACTCCCCGCCGCGCACACGGCGACGGCGCCCGCGCGATATCGGTCGACGCCGAAACCTTTTCTAATAACCTCGGGTTATTCCACGGTATGGAACTCCCGACGCCACAGGACCTCCGCGAGCGGCGGACGACGCTCGAACTCACCCAAAGCGAACTCGCGGACGCCGCGGACGTCTCGCAGCCGCTCATCGCGCGGATCGAAGGCGGCGACGTCGACCCGCGGCTCTCGACGCTGCGCCGGATCGTCAACGCCTTACAGGAGGCGGAAGGCGAGGTCGTTCGCGCGGCCGACCTGATGAACGAGACGGTGATCAGCGTCGCGCCCGACGACGCGGTTCGCGAGGCCGTCGCCCTGATGGAAGAGGAAGCGTACTCACAGCTCCCCGTCCTGCAAAACGGCGTCCCGGTCGGATCGATCAGCCAGGGCGACGTGATCCACGCCGGCGAGAACGTCGGCGATCACCCCGTGAGCGAGGTCATGAGCGAGTCGTTCCCGACGGTGGCCCCGAGCGCGACCGTCGACGAGGTGCGGAACCTGCTGGACCACTACAAGGCGGTGATGGTCACCGACGGCGGCGAGACGGTCGGAATCCTCACCGAAGCGGACATCGCCGCGCACCTGTCGTAGCGACGGAACCGCTGCGGCCGATCTCGACGCGGACGGACGGTGCGATCAGTCGTCGCGATTCTCCGAGAGGTGCTCCCAAATCTCCGTACATCCGGCTCCGTCTTGGATCTCGTCGAGGTGGCTTCCGCCGTCGCGCTCTTCGACCGGGCTCTCGCCGAGTTCGTCGGCGGGTGACTCCTCCGTGTCGTCCGCTGTTGCTTCCTCCGCCGGATCATCCTGAGCAGTCATCGGCCACTCAGCGGGTCTTCGAAGAGCTCGGGTGCGACGTCCGCGGACGCGTGCTGTCGGTTCGTCCCGTCGTCCGGGTCGGCGGCGCCACCGGCGGAACTGCCGGAATCGTCGAGCGTGTGATCGGTCATCGACGCTGAATACTCCCGTTTCGATCATAAGTGCGGCTACACGAGTAAATCGAACCACTACTCTCGAGTACCGGAATCAACGTCCGGTATCATTGACACCGTATTTCAGTTGAACCCGTTGCAGTCCGGCGGTTTACGTCTGTATCGGCGTTCCCAACCGCGTCGCCGTTTGCGAACACCGGCACCGTTTGATTCCCCGCGACCGAACGACGGGTGTGACCACTCGCTTGCGCGTCCTCGACGACGGGGCGTGGCTATCCATCGACGACACCCGCGAAGTGCGCGTCAGTGAACTGTGGCGTCTCGACGCGCCCGATTTCTGTGGCTGCGATCTCGCCGATCTGATCGTCGAGAACTTCCAGGCGGTCGGGATCGACGGCGCACGGATCGAGGCGCGCGTCCACGGGCAGTGCATCGCGTGCGGCACAACGGGAGTCACCGGATGGATCCCGGTCGGACGGGTACACGACGGTGAGTTCGCCGAATTCGACCGTTCGACGGTTCGGCGTTCTCGATAACGACTGAGTCAACAATATTTACCGATGAAATAAATCACCGGGGAAGGTTGACAGTACGCTGTCAGCTATGTTGGTGTCGGGTGTAGGACATCTCGATGCCAACGGACGTCGAAAACTGGAAATCGGAGGTGTACGGGCGCGAGATCCGCGAGCACCTGTTCGACTTCGCCGAACAGGGGTTCGATTCGATCCCGGACGACGAGCGGGACGCGTGGTTCGAGCGGTTCAAATGGTGGGGGTTGTATCATCAACGGAACGGCCAAGAGGGGTACTTCATGATGCGCATCGGGACGCCGAACGGCGTGCTCGAACCCGGCCAACTTCGCGTCGTCGGGGAGATCGCCGACGAGTATGCGCGGGGACCGGGGACGAACCCGATCTTCGGTGACGCGTACGCCGATTTCACCACCCGACAGTCGATACAGCTCCACTGGATCGAGCTCTCGGACGTGCCGGCGATCTTCGAGACGCTGGAGGCGAACGGCCTGTCCACCCAACAGGCCTGTGGCGACTCGTGGCGGAACATCGTCGGGAACCCGGTCGCCGGAAAAGACGGCCAGGAGGTCATCGACGCGTGGCCGGTCATCCGCGACCTCAACGAGACGTTCAAGGGGAACGATGACCACGCGAACCTCCCGCGGAAGTGGAAGGTGTCCGTGACTGGCTCCGCCGACGGCTCCGGGCAGGGTGACATCAACGACCTCGCCTTCGAGCCCGCGTACAAGGCTGTGGAGGGCGGCGACGGGAGCGAGGACGCCGTCGGCTTCAACGTCCGGGTCGGCGGTGGGCTCGCCCGCAACGAGCCGCGGTTCGCCCGCGACATCGACGTCTGGGTCCCGCCCGAACGGGTCTCCGACGTCGCCGGGGGGCTCTCCGCGCTGTTCCGTGATAACGGCGACCGCGAGGACCGCTACAACGCTCGGATCAAGTTCCTCGTCGACGAGTGGGGGGCGGAAGCCGTCCGCGAGACGCTCCAAGAGGAGTACGTCGACTTCGAGCTCAGGTCCGCCGGTCGCGACGTTCGCGAGGAGTACACCTACAACGCGGGCGGCGGCGAGCGAAACGACCTGATCGGCGTCCACGACCAGAAGGACGGGAGGAACTTCGTCGGCTTGAACGTGCTCGTCGGTCGGATGGGGGCCGAAGACGTCCTCGAACTCGCCGACCTCGCCGAGGAGTACGGCTCCGGTGAGGTGCGGCTCTCACAGCGGCAGAACGTCATCGTCACCGACGTGCCGGACGACGCCCTCGATTCGCTTCTCGGCGAGCCGCTGTTAGAACACTACTCCCCGGAGCCGTCGCCGTTCATGCGCGGCTCCGTCGCGTGTACCGGCACCGAGTACTGCTCGCTGTCCATCGTCGAGACGAAGAACCGACAGGTCCGCTTCGCGCGGTGGCTGAAGGCGAACGTCGACCTCCCGACCGACGTCGACGAGTTCCACATCCACCTCTCCGGCTGCACCGCGTCGTGCGCGCAGCCGCAGATCGCCGACGTGAGCCTCCGCGGGATGAAGACCCGCAAAGACGGCGAGCCGGTCGAGGCGCTCGACGTGGGGCTCGGCGGAGGTCTGGGCGAGAACCCGCAGTTCGCTCGGTGGGTCACTCAACGCGTCCCCGCCGACGAGGTGCCGGGAGCGATCGCGAACTTGGTCGAGAGCTTCGCCGCCGAGCGCCTCGAAGGCGAGTCGTTCCGGTCGTTCGTGGCCCGCCACGACGACGACGAACTCGACGCGTTCGTCGATCCGGAAGAGACCGACTACGACGATCCGATGCTGCACAACACGAAGCGCACGTGGTACCCGTACGCCGAGAACGACGGCTTAGACGAGGCGCCGCCGACGCCGGCGGACGACTGAGATGTCCGACCGACTGCTCCGCGTGAACGCCTACACGACGCTCGATCTGGTCGACGGGCGCGCTCGCGGCCACGAGTTCGAGGCCGACGCGCCCGGCGTGGTGAACGTCACCGCCCCTCGCGAAGACCCCGAGCACGTCACGCTGGCGGTCGAACTGGACGGGACGGCGATCGACCCGCTCCCCGCGCACGCCGACGAGATCGACCTCTCGCCCGCGCAGGCGCGGACCCTCGCCGACGCGTTGGCGTCGACGGCGGACCGCGTCGAGGCCGCGCAAAACAACGACGATGACGACGACTCCTTATAAACCTGTCTCTTATACACATCTCTGAGGGCGCGAGGGAGGCNGCGCCGGTCCGACGAGGCTGGGGAGGCGTGAGGCTGAGGCTTTGGGGGTGTGTGCACTGCGCCGTCAGTTACTCGTACCCGAGGAGCCCGGGCGTTCGCCGTATTCACCGCGCTGGCACCGATATCGATCCGAACGACGATCGCTTATAAATCCAGTCCGCGGATCGCGACGCTCCCACCGTCGTCGGCATCCTCTTCCACGCGGCCGATCACGCGCCCGCCAGTCTCGTCAGCCAGCGACTCGGCGGCGTCGGGGTCGACGGCGGCGACGAAGCCGGTTCCCATGTTGAACGTCCGGTGCATCTCCTCGTCGGAGACGTTCCCCTCGGCCTGCACGAACTCGAAGACCGGCTGGGGGTCGAAGGCGTCTTCGACCACGTACCGATTTGCACCGAGCCGCGTCAGGTTCGTCCAGCCGCCGCCGGTGACGTGGGCCGCACCCCAAACGCCGTGTTCGCGCATCGGGTCGAGCAGGTCCGTGTAGATCCGGGTCGGTTCGAGGAGCGCCTCGCCGACCGTGTCGTACCCGTCGAACGGGCAGTCGTCGGTGTACTCGTGGTTTCGCGTGGCCGCCTCGCGAGCGAGGGTGAGCCCGTTCGAGTGAACCCCCGAGGAGCGCCAGCCGACGAGCGCGTCGCCCGGCCGCGCCTTCCCGTCGAAGACGGCGTCCTTCGCGGCGAGCCCGGCGCAGGTGCCGGCCAGATCGAGCCCGCGGATGACGTCCGGCATCACCGCCGTCTCGCCGCCGACGAGTTCCATATCTGCCAGCTCCGCGCCGCGGGCGAGCCCGTCGCCGACCTGCTCTGCGAACCGCTCGTCCGGCTCGTCGACCGCGAGGTAGTCGACGAACGCGACGGGCCGAACGCCGGCGGCGACGAGGTCGTTGACGTTCATCGCGATGCAGTCGATGCCGACCGTCGAGTAGTCGCCGAGCGCCTCGGCGACGAGCAGTTTCGTCCCGACTCCGTCGGTCGCCAGCGCGAGGTATCGGTCGCCGATGTCGAGGAGCCCGGCGTAGTCGCCCTCGGTCTCCCCGACCGCCCCGATCAGCGCCGCGGTCGCCGCCTCGCTGGCGTCGATGTCGACGCCCGCGTCCGCGTACGTGAGTTCGTCTTCTTCGGCCGTCTCCCCGGTGTCGTCGTCCTCGCGGGTGGTGTCCGCGTCGTCGCCCTCGGTCATGTGTGTCGAGGGACGCCCGCGGAGCAAAAGCGCACCGTTCCCCGCGGGAGGCGCGCCGGAGTCAACGACGGGTCAGCGGTCAAAACGGCTCGGCGGTCAAAACGGCTCGGCGGTCAAAACGGCTCGGCGGTCAAACAAACCAACAATTAAACCGAACCCGCGTCAGCGACGGGCGCAGTCGGATTCAGCGGTCGACTCAGAACGGCCCGCCGAACCCGAGTCCGCCGACGATAACGAGGCCGACGGCGAGTAGCACGGAGGGAACGAATATCGCGGCCCACACCGGCTTGCTCCATCCGATAACGGTCTTCCCGTCGAGCGGCCCGTAGGGGATCAGGTTGAACGCCGCGAGGAAGACGTTGATCGCGATCCCTCGCGAGCCGATCAGCGTGATCACCTGGCTCCCGACGACGGGACCGACGAGAAGCGCCGGCAGGAAGACGAGCGTGAGAAGCAGGTTGACGACCGGCCCGGCGAGCGCGATGTGGCCGTGTTCTCGCTTCGTCAGCCGACCGCGGTGGTGAACCGCTCCGGGCGCGGCGAAGATGAACCCCAAGAGCGAGCTCATCACGGCGAGAAACAGCATGCTCGTGTCGGCGCGGAACTCGGCGACCTGGTCGTAGTGGACCGCGACGACCTTGTGTGCGATCTCGTGGAGGAGGAACGCGACGCCGGCGGTGAGCAGGCCGACGAGCAGCGGGAGGACGACGCCCGCGGCGAGCAGCCGATCGAAACCGGCGGTGCCGCCGACGAAGAAGAACGTGAACGCGACGCCGAGCGCGAGCCACGCGACGAGCAGGTCGCGGAGTTCGACGCCGCTGAAGTAGAGCCCGGCGATCCGTCGCCCGCGAGGGGTGGCGCCGCTCATGCCGCTCCCACCACCGCGTTTCGGATCAGCTCGGCGCCGGTGCGGGCGCCCTGGATCATCAGTCGACCCACTTCGTCGACGCCGCCCACGTCACCGAACATCGCGGGGATGACGTACACCGCGAAGAGGAAGCTCGCGACGATGCTGCCGACGTTCGTCATCGCGACGACGACGATGAGCTTGAACAGCGGCACGTCGAGCATCGCGGAGACGAGCTCCGAGGGCGACTGGGTCTCGTCGGACAGCAGGTCGTTGAGCATCCCGATGTCGCCGACGTTCACCGTGAGATGTCGGAGCTCCACGTAGCCGGTGAACCAGCCGGGCGCGAGCATCGGGTTGATCGACGTCATCCACGCGACCGCGCCCCCGACGCCCGCAGACGTCCACCGAGCGCCGGCGACCTTCGCGAACGCGAACGCGAAGACCCCGTTGATGAGGAACCACGCGCCGAACAGCCGGAACAGGAAGGCGTTCTCGACGCCCGCCAGCGCCAGCAGAACGAAGAACGCCACGAAGCCGACCGTGATCCCGTATCCGATCAGCTTCTTCCACGGGAGTCCGCGGCCCGACTCGCGTCCGACGAGCCCCTCCATCGGCGGGAGCGTCTCGGGGTTCGCGAGGTATCCCTCGATCCCCGCCCGGTGGCCGGCGCCGACGACCGCGACGACGTCGTGGCCGGCGTCCCGGAGCGCGACGAGTCGGTGGGCGATGAACGCGTCGCGCTCGTCGATGAGCGCCTCCGCACCGCCCGGCGAGAACTGGCGGAACTCCTCCATCATCATCGTCACCACGTCGGTGTCGGTCAGCTCCTCCATCCCCAGCTCTTCGATACCGCCGTGTTCGGGGTCGCCGCCGCGGCCGGCCAGTCCGAGGAGCAGCGCGACGACGACGCCGAACGTGAGGCCGAGCGAAATCCCGAGCCCGAGGCTCCCGATCGCCCGGATCGTGAACCCGCCGAGGTACGTCGAGACGAGCCCGTTAGCGGCGCCGAACGCCGCGACGACGATCCCGGCGCTCACGCCGAGCGTGGTCGCGGCGTAGAGCCGGGCGTCGGGAGACAGCCCGAGCTTCCCAGCTTGGTCGACGACCAGTGCGACCGCGATCGCCGAGAGCACGCCGCCGGTGACGCTCGTCAACAGCGCGGTGGTGACGCCGACGCTCCCGCCGAAGATACCGATCGCGGGGCCGGCGAGGATGCCGACGAACAGCCCGGCGACGATCCCGACGATACGGGAGTCGGTGACGCCGAACGCGAGGCCGCCGACCATCCGGAGCTTCTCGGTGATCGACATCCGCGCCCAGAACCGCTGGATCGTGGTCTGGATGTCCCGGTCGACGAGGGCGACGTCGATGCCGAGCCCCTCCGCCACGTCGATGGCGGCTTTCATGTCGGCGCCCGGCTCGATGTCGAACCGGTCGCCGAGCTGGGTCTGGACGTACGAGAGCATCCAGTACGCGAGAAACTGGAAGACGGTGTTTCCTTTCAGCAGGTCGCCGGCGTCGAGGTCGTCGGGCGTCTCGCCTTGCATCTGCCGGTACCGTCCCTCGTCGAGCTCGACGGCGACGACGTCGGGTCGTTCTCGCTCGATCGTCTCCTCGACCTCGTCGACCGAGTGCTCCGAGATGTGGGCGGTACCGACGACCGTGACCGAGCCGGGCTCGGCCGGCTCGGCGGCCGCGCCGGACGGACCGGACGTGCCGGGCCCGCCGGACGGAGCCGACGAAGCGGTGCCGTCATCGTCGGACGCCGCGGGATGATCGCTCGCCGTCGGGGGCGGGGACGCGCCATCCGCTCCCCCTGGCGTCTCTGTCATTGCCACGACGTACTTCGTCACCGCGTTTAGGGTTTGTGAGTCGGTATCGATGGCGGACGCGGGACCGAGAGCGCTCGATCCAACAAATTTGTATCCTCACGGGGTGGACGTGCTCGTATGTCCCGGCTGTTTCCCTCCCTGCCGGACGCGACGCCCGACGACCGGGAGCCGCGCGTCGTCGGCGTCGACGACGAAGACGCGGACGCGCTCATCGCGGCCCTCGGCTCCGAGACGGCCCGGCGGATCCTCACCGAGCTCCACGACGAGCCGGCGACGAAGTCCGAACTCGCGGCCGCCGTCGACACGTCGCTCCAGAACGTCCAGTATCACCTCTCGAGGCTCGACGACGCCGACCTCGTCGACGTCGTCGACACGGCCTATTCGGAGAAGGGCCGCGAGATGGACGTGTACGCCGCCGCCGACGAGCCGCTCGTGCTGTTCGCGGGAAGTTCGGAGGCGTCGCGCGGTATCAAATCGGCCCTGCTGCGCCTGCTCGGCGGGTACGGACTCATTGGACTGGCGGCCGTCGGCGCACAACGGCTCCTCTCGGTCGATCCGGTGACGACGTATCAGTCGGCCGGGGGCGGGGGCGACGCGGGTATCGCGAGCGACGATGCCGCCACTGAGGAGACGGCCGCGGACGGTTCCTCGGCCGACACGGCGGCCGACGCCGACGGCGGCGCCACCGGGGTCGACGGCGCGGTTGAGTTCGTCACCGATGTGCTCGCGGACCAGGCCGTCTCGCTGCTCGAACCCGGCGTCGTGTTCTTCCTCGGCGCCGCGCTCGTGTTCACGATCGCGTGGGCGTACTGGTACCGGGCCTCCAGCGGGCGGTAAGGCCGCGTCCCTGCCAAGCAGCGCGGTACCTCGCCGACTTCGGCACGCGATTTCGCTGCGGTTCCGGTGGGACAGCTATTCATGCCGCCGCCACGTCGAACGGGTATGGAACACGAAGCCGAGGTCGTCGGAGTCGGGGCGGGCTCTGCGCCCGGCGGCGACGTGCCGGCGGTCATCCTGTCCGTGCGCGACGAGTACGTCCCCATCTTCGTCAGCGCCGACCAGGCGCAGTCGATCGGGATGGCGCTGGAGGGCGAGCCGTTCGACCGCCCGCTCACGCACGACCTCCTCGTCGAGATACTCACCGAGTTCGGCGGCGCGATCGATCGGGTCCGAGTTGACGACCTCCGAGACGGGACGTTCTACGCGAAGGTCGACGCCGAGCGCTACGACGCCGGCGAGCCGGAGCGGTTCGTCTTCGACGCGCGACCGTCCGACGCGCTGGCGCTGGCCGTGCGGATCGACTGTCCGATCATCGTCTCCGACGCCGTGATCGACGAGGCGGGGCGCTCGCCGGACTCCGTCCGCTTCGACGACGGGACCCGAGACGACCCCTGACCGCTTCCGGTCTGGTTCCGTTGAAGTCCGCTTCTTCAAACGTAATACAGCACGAAACAGCCGTTCGCTGAAGGCTGCTTACTGAACGTGTGACCCGTCCACTCACTCACTTAATCAATAAAAATTAATTCTGGAAATAGAACGAGATTAACCGTCCTGATGGTCTATCGGTCGTATGGACACAACCAACTCTGAGATAGATCTGGACGAGATTCTTGTAGCTCTATGTGATAATCAACGGCGCAAACTACTCTCTTCACTTATCACTGATTCCCCGCCCAACGATGCCATGAACCCCGGTATACAGGTGGAGAACAGCATTATAATGCACCACACTCATCTCCCGAAATTAGCTGATTGCGGAGTCATCGATTGGAACAGAAAAAGAAACAGAGTCACGAAAGGCCCGAATTTTGAGGTGGCAGAAGAGGTTCTCAAGTTTCTTGCGAATAATGAGGAAATGGTCCAGCGGATAGAGGTCGAAGTATGACTGCGAAAGATGCTGACTCGGATGCTCCTAGGGGGATTACAGACGAAGATTTGGAACTGATTGAAGCATTTCTCAGGAAGTCACGATACGACCGCTCCGTCGACGATCTCTGCCCTTCGTCGAAGGAGTAAGCACACAGGCTGTACTGACCACACGGGTCGGAATCTCTCACTTACCGAGGATCTCGACGGAGCCTGCCTGATCGAACCCGACGTTCAAGTCATCGCGCCGCGGACCGGCGGTATGGACGAGACGGCGACGATCGCGGAGTCGTACACCGAGATGACCGAACTGCTGTTGCCGAACGACACGAACAACCTCGGGCGGGCGCTCGGGGGCGCGGTCCTCCACTGGATGGACATCTGCGGTGCGATCGCCGGGATGCGGTTTTCGAACCGGCAGGTAGTCACCGCCTCGATGGACCACGTCGATTTCATCGCCCCGATCGAGATGGGCGAAGTGGTCGTCGTCGAGGGCTACGTGTTCAACGTCGGGCGAACCAGCCTCGACGTGAAAGTCGACGTGCGCGCGGAGGACCCGAAGACCGACGAGCGGCGCCGCACGACGACCTCGTACTTCACGTTCGTCGCGCTCGACGACGACGGGACGCCGGCGTCGGTGCCGGAGCTCACCTGCCCGACCGCCGAGGAAGAAGCCATGCGCCGGGACGCGGTCGAGGGCCGCCGGGAACAGCTCCGCGAGGTCGTCGACCGGTACGATCTGTAGCGGAAATCGGTCTGTCGCGGGAGCCCGCCCTCATCGATCGCCGCGTTCCGATTTCGTGCCGGCGACGGTGTCGACGACCGGTCCGCCGTCGACATCGCCGTCGGCGAGGCCCCAGTCGGCCCCGTCGTCCGCGTCGGCCGCCGCCTCGTGTGCCTCCCGAACGCGGGCCGCGAACGCGTCGCGGGAATCGCCCGCGGCGAGGTGGCTCCGGCAGTCGCAGTCGGAGGCACCGAACCCGTCGATCGGCCCCGGTGGGAGCCGGTCGGCGACCGCGCACTCCACGTCGACGCCGACGCTTCGGACGACGCGGACGAGGTCGGTCTCGGGGTGACCCAACAGGTAGTCGATGTGCCAGTGGCGCACGTCGTGGTCGCCGCGGGCGACGCGCCGGTGTCTGTCCACGCGGGAGAAGCCGCCGGTGCCGAGCGCGCTCCCCGTGTACGCGTACGCACCCGCCGGCATCCGGCGCTCTCCGAGGGCACCGACCTCGATCGCGATCGGCGTCGGGACGTCGACGAGCAGCGTGTACGTTCCGCCCGCGGCCGACCGGTCGCGGGCGGCGGTCGCGTCCGCACCGGGGTTCTCACCGGGGCTCTCACCGAATTTCTCGCCGGGGTCCGAGTTCCGCACGATTACGCCGCCGGCTCGGGCGGTTCGCTGGCCGCCGGGCGGAGGCCGTCGAGGAGCGCCGCCGCCTCGTCGGTCAATTCGTACGTGTCGTGAAAGTCGGCCGGATCGCGGCCGCGGCCGGAGAGGGCGCCGACTGCGCTCGCGATCCGGTCGTAGTTGTCGCGAACGAGTCCGCCGACGATGCCGGGCGTCCCGGCCCGGTCGGCGAGCTCTTCGGCGGCGGATCGACCGGCGTACACCCGCCGCTCGTCGGGATCGACGAGCACCATCGCGAACGGTCGGGACCCGAACTGCGCGTCGAGGAACGGACCGACCGGGTCGGCCTCCCACGGCACCGCCTGCACCCCGTCGAGGCGACGGAGCGCGACCGCGGCCATCGAGCAGTACGGACAGTCGCCGTCGAAGATCAGCACCGGCGCGTCCGTCGAGGTATCCATGCAACCGGGTACGTCTCGGTGCGACTTAAGCGGCCGGCCGCGGCCGTGAAAAACGAGTGTCGTCGTCGATATCGCGGTCGGTTTTGCGGTCGGTTTCGCGATCGATGTTGCCCGCTCAGTGCGAGTGCCCGAGCGCGTCTTCGAGCGACTGCCCGAAGCGCTCTTCGAACAGCTCCGCGGCCGTGTCGTTCATCTCGGCGATGTCGTCGGGCACCTCGCCCTCGCTGTGGTGGGCGATGACGTGCGCCTGCTGGGCCATCGCCTGGACCACGACGTCGCTGATCACGCGGCTCGACGGCTCGCCCTGCTCGCTCAGGATGTCGACGAGGCCGGCGGGCAGTTCGAAGGACTCTTCGTCACCGTCGGGGCCGGTGACCGTGTAGGTTTCCGTGTCTCCCATATCGACACCCTCGCGGTCACGACATAAGGGTCTGTGGAAAGCGCGCGCCGCGCGCACACGAGCCCGTCGAACGGCGTTCGACGACCGCTACCCGTGCGCCGAAATCGCCTTCACCGAGAAGCCGGAGCCGACGATGGTCGCGAGGTAGATGGCGATCGCCGTGACGACGATGGAGCCGCCGGAGGGGAGCCCGAACCCGATCGAGACGGCGAAGCCGCCGATCACGGCGAGCTGTCCGAATATCACCGAGAGGTACGTCGTCTCGCGGAAGCTCCGGGCGATCTGCGAGGCCGCCGCGACGGGTACGACGAGCATCGCCGCGACGAGGATGACGCCGAGCACCTGCATAGCGCCGACGACGACCACGGCGGTCAACACGACGAGCAGCGTGTTGTAGCCCGTGACGTTCAACTGAGCGACCCGCGCGGCCTGCTCGTCGAAGGTGATAAACAGGAGCTGTTTATACGTGGCGAGGACGCCGACCACGACGATCATCGAGAGGACGCCCATCAGGCGCGCGCCCTCGGCGGTGACGACCGCGAGGTTCCCGAAGAGGTACCCCTCGATGTTGATCCCCGTGAGCCCGCGCCCGTAGCTGATGATCAGCGTACCGACCGCGAAGCTCCCGCTGAGCATGATCGCGATGGGCACGTCGCCGTAGGCGTCGGTGCGTTCGGTGAGCCACTGGACGACGAGCGCGCCGGCGATGCTGACGAGGAGCGCGACGAGCAGCAGCGACCCGTCCCAGCCGGTCGACGCGTTCACGAGGATGCCGATCGCGACGCCCGCGAACGCGGTGTGTGCGAGCGTCTCGCCGATCAGCGCCATCTCGCGATGGACGAGGAAGGACCCGACGAGCGGCGCGACGACGCCGACGAGTACGCCGGTCGCCATCGACTGCCACATGATCGGGTGTCGGAACACGTTCGTCCCGAACGCGGCGTCCATCCCGCGACCGACCGATCGGAACGCGGCGTACAGATCGCTCGCGATCGGGAGGTCCTGCGCCCAGTAGAGAAACACGAATCCGAGCATCACGGCCGCGACGACAGCTGTGACCGCGATCCCGGCGAGCTCGATCGTCCGACGAAGCCCTCGACTGGGGCGCGGTGCGCTCGCGACTGACGCCGGCGTCGTTCCGCCGTCCGCCGCGCCGCCGTCTGCGGCCGCCTCGCTTGCGTCGGCCCCGCCGTCGGCGTCCGTCCGACCGTCTCCCGCGGTGTCTCGGGTCATCAGTGGTGGTGGTGGAGGACTTGGCCGGTGGCGCCGTACGCCTCCGCGAGGGCGTCGCTCTCGACGAACGACTCGGTGTCCCCGTGGTGATACAGCTCCGTGTTGATACAGGCGATGCGACTCGCGCGGTCGGTGACGACACCGATGTCGTGCTCGATCAGGACGATCGTGATACCGTCGTCGTTCAGGTCGTCGAGGAGCGCGTAGAACGCGTCGCGCGACTCGGCGTCGACCCCGACGGTCGGCTCGTCGAGCGCGAGGAGGTCGGCGTCGCTCGCGAGCGCGCGGGCGATGTACGCCCGCTGTTTCTGCCCGCCCGACAGCTCGGTCACGAGGCGGTCGGCGAGGTCGCCGATCCCGACCGTCTCGATCGCGTCGGCGACGGTGGCGCGATCGGCGTCCGTGAGCCGACCGTGCCCGGCGTGGGCGAACCGCCCCATGGTGACGCACTCGCGGACGGTGACCGGCATCGCGCCGCCCCGGCTCGTCGCCTTCTGGGAGACGTAGCCGATCCGTCCGCCGTCGTCGAACGCCTCCACCGGTTGTCCGAACAGCTCGACCGTCCCCTCGTCGGGCGCGTGAAGGCCCAACATGAGGTGAAGCAGCGTGGTCTTCCCGGAGCCGTTCGGACCGACCAACCCGAGGAATTCGCCCGCTTCGACCGAGAGGGAGACGTCTCTCACGGCGACCGTGTCGCCGTAGGAGAACGTCACGTGGTCGAGATCGATTATCGAGGTCACGTCGCGTGCCGGATCTGCGTCGTCCGAACGTTTAGCTCTTTTAGTCCGGTCCCGGGTGACCGTCGTCTGTGCCGACCGCGTGAGTTGGGTCACTGCACGCCGAACGCCCGCTCGAACGCCGGGACGTTGATCTCGGTCATCTGTTCGAGGTAGCCGTACCCCGCGTCGTTCCACTCCTCGGTCGTTCCGCCCGCCGAGCTGACCGCTACCATCTCCGTGGCGTCGCTGTTCTCCACGATCGCCTCCGCGAGGGTCGACGACTCGAAGCGGTCATACAACACCACGTCGATCCCCTCCTCGTCGACGAGTTCGATCGTGTCCGCGATCTCGTTCTGACTGGGCTCGTTCTGCGGCGAGACGCCGACGGGCGAGTGGAGACGGAACCCGTACCGCTCCTCGAGGTACTGGAAGGAGTCGTGGCCGGCGATGACCGCCACGTCGCGATCGGCGCGCTCCGCGATCGACTCGAAGGCGGCGTCGACCGCATCGAGCTCTTCGGCGTACGCGGCGGCGTTGTCTGCGTAGTCGTCGGCGTTGTCGGGATCCGCGTCCGCGAGTCCGTCGGCGATGGTCTCGACGACCCCCGCCGCGAGCACCGGATCGACCCAGACGTGGGGATCGTACTGTCCCGTTTCGCCGTCGTCTTCGGCTTCGTCTTCGTGTCCGCCTTCGTCGTGCGTTTCCTCCTCCTCGTGCGTTTCCTCCTCCTCCTCGTGCGAGTGGTCCCAATCGAGGAGGTCGTCTTCGACGCCCGCGAGCCCGTCGATGACGGTCACGGAGTCGTAGTCGGCTTCCAGCGTCGCCGCGAGGTCTTGCGCCCACGCGAACTCCGGGCTATCGAGATAGACGAACGCGTCCGTCGACGCCACGTCGGCGGCGAGGGTTCCGTCGGGCTCCCAACCGTGCCCGAGTTGGCCGACCTCGACCGGGTCCCGGAACTCGGCGTGATCGCCCGCAACCTGGTTCGCCCAGTCGTTCAGGGTAAAAAACGCGGCGTAGCCGGAGTCGAACGACTCGGATCCGGCCCCGGCGTCGCCGGAGCACCCGGCGAGCGACGTCGCTGCGCCGACGGCCAACAGCCCTGCGCCCCGGGTCAGCACCGACCGGCGTGAGTGGCTCATACGAAGACAGTAGCCGGTTTAACAGAAAAAGGTTGTTATTTCATAACTCAGAATTAATAATACGGGGCGCCACAGCGGGGTACGGTTAACAATATTCGCCGATCGAAATCGGCTGAACCGACCGGCGTCGGTTCGATCCCGTCCTACTCGGTGAGATCGACGACGGTCGCGTCGGCGAGCGCCGCGAGCGTCTCGGGGTCGATCGCGAACACCGTACTCGGCGTCCCCGCGGCTCCGTACACCGTCTCGTACGCCGTCAGCGTCGGGTCGAAAACGGTCGGCAGCGCGGCATCGTGACAGAGCGGCGGAACCCCGCCGATGCTCCAGCCGACGGTGTCGCGTATCCGGCCGGGGTCGGCCATCGAGGCCGCCGACGCGTCGAAGTGGTCGGCGACGGCGTCGAGGTCCAGTCGGTTCGCCCCGCTCGTGATGGCGGCGACGAGCGTGTCACCGCTCCCAGAACTGTCGCCCGCGCCCGACAGAGAGACGACGATGGTCGACGCGATGGCCGCAGTCGCACAGCCGACGGCGTCGGCCGCCGCCGCGGCCGTCTCCGTCCCGGCGTCGAACTCCAACACGTCGATCTCGACATCGTATCGATCCCGCGCTCGTTCCGTGAACTCCGCCGCGCGCTCGTGCATGGGTGAGAGTACGGACGGGCGTGACGCACAATCAACCTCCCGAATGCGGTAGTATGCCGATCGGTCACAATCGGCTGCGCCCGCTCACCGCGTCCGCAACTCGTCTTTGTCTTTGATCACGCGGGCGTCGCCCTCGCCGGACGTGACCTCGTTGACGAGGTCGTACAGCTCGTTCTGGAGTCCCGCCGGGAAGGTGAGGACACCGACCCACGAGCCGTCGTTCTGCCACTCCTCGCGTTCGAGATCGCCGAACTCTCGCACCTGCGCCTGTCCGGATCCCGCGTAGTCCGCGGGGAGCTGGACGGCCATCGTGACCTCCTCGAAGCGGATAGGGATGACCGGACGGAGCGCCTCGAGCGCGTCGTCGACCTGGTTTTCGACCGGTTCCATCGGATCGAGTTGGAACCCCGCCTCCTCCAGCGCGCGTTCGATCCGCTCGGGCGGGTGCGGCGAGTCGTCCATCTGCGGGTTCACCGCGTTTCGGGTGATGGTGGTAACGAGCTGATTGTGTTTGCGCTCGAGCATCTCCTCGCGCTGCTCGGCGGTGATCTGGATCTCCCCGCGCTCGACGACTTCGGGGATGATCGCGAGCGGGTCGGTCGTCCCGAACACCGTCTCTAAGTCCTCTTCGGCCGGCCGATCGCCGCGCGACGCGTTCTCAAACACGTCCTCGGCGGCGATCACGTCCTCCAGCTCGCCGTCGAACTCGCCGCGTTTGATCGCGAGCGCGGCGTCCGGATCGATCAACACCTCGAACCGTTCGCCGTGCGACTCCAGTCGAGCGGTGACCGCTTCGTCGAGCGATATCATATCGCTTGCTACCACCCCCGCGGTGAAAAAGCCTCCCGCGCTCCGCCGCGCCGAGAAGCCCCGTCGGTCAGTCCCCGGCCGACGGGCGCTCGTCGGTCCAGTCGTCCCGGCAGTCCTGCGTGCAGAAGTGTCGGTGCCGGACCGCGTCGCCGTCGACCCAAGTGACCGTTCGGCGGCCGACACCCAGTGCCGGCCCCCCGCAGACCGCACAGCGCGGTGCGGACTCCTCGTCGACGTCCTCTTCGAGATCGGAAGTCGGATCTACCATACTCGTGGGTACGCCCGCGGATACTTGAACCCGCGAGGGTCGGCAGTTCTGGCCGGCGAGGCGCTTCTCGCGTCGGCCGAGCGGCTCCCTCCCGACGGCTACCACCCAGCGGTGGGATCGCTCTGCAGCGGCCGGGAGCGCGCCGGCGGTGCGTCCCGCCGGGACGGGTGGTCGATCTCGATCTCGGTCGACGCGCACACGTCCGCCAGCGTCCGTTCGCGCCCGTCCGGCCATCGAACGTCGACGCGGAGGGGATCCGCTTCGCCGAGCCCGAAGTGGGCCACCGGCTCGGTCTGACAGAGGCAGCCGCCGCCGGCGTCGATCGTCCGGCGCTGGACGCCCGCAGTCGTCTCGAGTCGCACGACCGCGCCGCGAGCGGGGGCGCCGTGTCGCGTCGTCGGCCGGATCCGGAGCCAGCCGGCGTCCGCCGCCGCGTCCGATTTATAAACGGTGACGGGTTGGGCGGCGACCTCGCCGTGGACGACGACGAGTTCGAGAACCCCGTCCTCGTCGAGATCGGCCGCGACTGCGCCGGTTCCGAACCCGTCCGGCTCGGCGGCGTCCCCCGGGTCGAAGCGGCGCCAGCGAGGGGCCGCGCCGACGGATGATCCGTCGGTGTCACCGGTGGCGGTGCCGGCGAGAGTGTTTCCGTCGGCACGCTCGGCGTCGCCGTCGACTCGCTTAAACAGCCGGTTCCGTTCGCCGAGCGCGTTGTAGAACAGCTCCTGCCGACCGTCGTTGTCGAAGTCGGCGGCGACCACGGTTCGGACGCGACCGGGCTCGCGCAGCGACCGGGGCGCGACGTCGGTGAACTCGCCGTCCGGCGCGCGTCGGAGCAGCCGGTTCGGCGCGTCCTCGTTGCCGACCGCGAGCGCGAAGGATCCGTCCTCGTCGACCAGCGCCGCGCCGCGGGTGTCCCCGGTCGGGTCGACGAGCTCCGGGGCACCGTCGGTCGGGTTGTAGTGGCCTCCCTCGTTGCGGAATAGCTGGTTCGGTCCCCGTTCGACGCCGGCGAACAGATCGACCTCGCCGGCGCAGGGCGGAACCGCGAGCAGCGACCGACAGCCGCCGGCCACTTCCAGTCCGACCGCGTCGGCCATGTCGGTGATCTCGCCGTCGTCGCCGAGTTCGTAGAAGGCGAGGGGAGCGGCGTAGCCCGAGACGGCGACCCCGTACCGGCCCGTACCGAGTCGGTCGAGCGCGGTGACCGAACGCCCGGCGCGGACGTCGAGCCGCCCGGCGTTCACGTCGAGCGCGAACACGTCGGTCCAGCGGTACCGGTCGGCTTCGAGCCGGTCCAACAGCAGGTCGGGGTCGCCGCCGCCGTCGACGCCGTTCGCGCAGTTGTGGACGTACACCTCCTCGCAGCCGTCGGCGTCGAGGTCGGCGGCGCAGACGCCCATGCCGTGCCGGGTGCCGTCCGCGACGATACCGCAGGCCGTGTCGACGAACCGGTCGCCGTCGCGGGCGTACAGCCGGTTCGGCTCGCCGTAGCCCGCGACGAACACGAGCGGCCCCTCCCGACCCGGCGTCACCGCGAGCCCGTACCCGCGAACCGGGTCGGCGTCGGCGAGGAGATCGGACCGCTCGGTAAACATAGCCGTCCGTCACCGCTCCGAGGATAAGAACGCACGGGTTGGGTTCAGTCCCGATCCGAGAAATGTAAACCCGACAACTGATCGTCGCCGTCGTTCGCAAGCGCTCCCGATTTATAAGTCCCCTCGCCGCTGCCGCGGGTTCCGCTGAGGCGCTTATAAAGGCCACCGCCGGTGGCGCAGCTCGCGCGTCATTAATACGTCTTCGCCGCCAACACGGAGGCATGTCCGAATCCCTCGAACTCGCGACGCTCGGCGGTGGGTGCTTCTGGTGTACCGAGGCGGCGCTCGAACAGCTCGTCGGCGTCGAATCGGTCACGTCCGGCTACGCCGGCGGCCACGTCGAGGACCCGACGTACAAAGCCGTTTGCTCCGGGGCCACCGGCCACGCCGAGGTCGTGCAGGTCGCGTTCGATCCCGACGTGATCGCCTACGACGAGGTGCTGGAGGCGTTCTTCGAGATCCACGACCCGACCCAACTGAACCGACAGGGACCCGACGTGGGCAGCCAGTACCGCTCGATCGTGTTGACCCACGACGACGCGCAGCGCGAGATCGCCGAGGCGTACGTCGAGGCGCTCGACGAGGAGTACGACGACGACGTCGTCACCGAGATCGAACCGCTGGAGACGTTCTACCGCGCCGAGGAGCACCACCAGGACTACTTCGCGAAGAACCCGGACGACGCCTACTGCAGCTTCCACGCGAAACCGAAGATGGAGAAGGTCCGCGAGAAGTTCGAGGCGAAGGTCGCGAAGTAGGGCGGGGACGACCGCGCAGGGTCGCTAGACCCTCGGTCTCGGTTCTCACGGATGGTGGCAGCGATGCGGTGAGCGCCGCCACCGCGCCTGCGGCTCATTGATACGCGGTCGTTGGCGGTGGAGCGAGGGCGAACCCCTCCAAAGCCTCACCCGACCGGACTTCCAGCCCCGCACCGCACAGCCTCACGCCTCCCCAGCCTCGTCGGCCGCCCTCCGCTCCGCTCCGGGCGACCGACTCCCTCGCGCTCTCGTCGCCGTCGCTTCGCGCCGGCGAGCGAGGAGCGCGCCACCGCAGTGTCTGTTTATAAGTAATATTCGCCCACCTTACCGCGGTTCTCGATCGCGTTCACCCGGCAACCCTGCGCTCGAACGGCAGACCTTTGACGCCGCCGGTGTGAGCGGGCGTATGGTCTCGCTGGGACTGGTGGTGGCGCGGTTCAACGACTCCGTCACGGAGCCGATGGCCGACGCCGCCCGTGAGGCGGCCGCCGACCGCGACGCCGTCATCGTCGACGAACTGTCAGTGCCGGGGGCGTACGACAGCCCGCTGGCCGCCGACCGGCTCGCGCGCCGGGACGAGGTCGACGCCGTCGCGGTCGTCGGCGCCATCGTCACCGGCGACACCGACCACGACCGCGTCATCGCGAGCGCGACCGCCGACAGGCTCACCGCGGTGAGCCTCGACCGCGACACCCCCGTCACGTTCGGCGTGAGCGGCCCGGGGATGTCCGGCGCGGAGGCGCGCGAGCGGATCGACAAGGGCGCGGAGGCGACCGACGCGGCGATCGACTTGGCGGAGGAACTCACATGACTGACGCATACGACTTTTCAGAGCGGATCGGACGCGTAGAGCCCAGCGCCACGCTGGCGATATCGAACCTCGCTGCGGAAAAGGAGGCGGAAGGGGCCGACATCGTCGACCTCTCCGTCGGCGAGCCCGACTTCGACACCCCCGAGAACGTCGTCGAGGCCGGCAAGGACGCGCTCGACGCGGGCCACACCGGCTACACCTCCTCGAACGGGATCCCCGAGCTCAAGGAGGCGATCGCGGCGAAGCTCCGCGGTACCGGCATCGACGCCGACGCCGACGAGGTCATCGTCACGCCCGGCGGCAAGCAGGCGCTGTACGAGACGTTCCAGACGCTGATCGACGACGGCGACGAGGTCGTCCTGCTGGACCCCGCGTGGGTCTCCTACGAGGCGATGGCGAAGCTCGCCGGCGGCGACCTCTCTCGCGTCGACTTGGCCCCGCACGGGTTCCAGCTCGAGCCCGCGCTCGACGAGCTCGCGGAGACGGTCTCCGACGACACGCAGCTGCTCGTCGTCAACTCCCCGTCGAACCCGACCGGCGCCGTCTTCTCCGAGGCGGCCTTGGAGGGCGTCCGCGACCTCGCCGTCGAACACGACATCGCCGTCATTTCCGACGAGATCTACGAGCAGATCGTCTACGACGCCGAGCACGTCTCGCTGGCGAGTCTCGACGGCATGGCCGACCGCACGATCACGATCAACGGCTTCTCGAAGGCGTACTCGATGACCGGCTGGCGGCTCGGCTACCTCCACGCGAAGGGCGACTTCGTCGGGCAGGCCGGCAAGCTCCACTCGCACTCCGTCTCCTGTGCGGTCAACTTCGTCCAGCGCGCGGGCGTCGAGGCCCTCGAGAACACCGACGAGTCGGTCGAGGAGATGCGGCAGGCGTTCGCGGCCCGCCGCGACCTCCTCGTCGATCTGTTCGACGAGCACGGCGTCGACGTCGACGTCGGCGACGGGGCCTTTTATATGATGATCCCCGTCGATGACGACGACCAGGCGTGGTGTGAGGCCGCGATCGAGGAGGCCTCGGTCGCCTGCGTGCCCGGTAGCGCGTTCAACGCGCCCGGCCACGCGCGCATCTCGTACGCCGCCAGCGAGGATCGACTCCGCGAGGCGGTCGACCGACTCGTCTCGAACGACCTTCTGTAAGTACGGCCGATCCCCCGACGTCCGCCGGCCGCACCCGTCCGACGAACGGATCCGCCGCGAGCGCGGACCTGCGGAGCGTTTTTACCGTTCCTTCCCGAAGTTTCAATTCGTTGGCAACATGTACGACACTATACTGTACCCGACGGACGGGAGCGCCGGGTCGGAGGCGGCGGCAACGCACGTTCGAGAGCTCGCGGCCGCGTTCGACGCGACCGTACACGTACTGCACGTCGTCGACACGCGCGAGGGCGGGCTGGGCGTGAGCGGGGCCTTCGTCGACGAGGAGCAGACGGGAATGAGCGGGGAGTCGGCCGAAGGGGGCTACCTCGGCGGACACGAGGAGCGGCCCGACGCCGACGACATCGACGACCGACTCACCGAGCACGTGGCGGAACTCATTGGGGCGTCGACCGAATCGTCCGACGGCATCGACGTGGTGACCGCCGTCGTGAGGGGGACGCCGCACTCGGAGATCCTCGAGTACGCCGACGAGCACGGCGTCGACCTGGTGGTGATGGGAACGCAGGGTCGGACCGGCGTCGAGCGCTACCTGCTCGGGAGCGTCGCGGAGAAGGTGGTACGGATGGCGGATGCGCCGGTGGTAACCGTCCGGGCCGACGAGGAGGAGTGACGCCGCGGGCCCTTTCACGCGGGTCCGTCGTGCCCGCCCCTGACGCTCGCCGGCCTGCGCCGGTGGGGTTTTATATATCCGTGTGAATAGTTGGCTCGACATCGACATGTACGACCACATTCTGTTTCCCACGGACGGAAGCGACGGTTCCGAGGCCGCGATAGCGCACGTACGAGAGATGGCCGAGGCGTTCGACGCGACTGTTCACGTGTTACACGTCGTCGACATGCGTCAGTTCACGCTCGGGATGGGCGGAAACTACATCTCTGGGCCCAAGGGCTACGCGAAAGACCGGCCGTCCGTGGACGACCGGAAGCGAGATCTCGAGGAGCGCGCCACGCCGTTCGTCGAGGAGCTCGCGGCCGATTTCGAGGGTATCAAAACGGTGTCGGCCGTCCGGGCGGGGAACCCGCACAAGGCCATCCTCGAGTACATCGACGAGAACGATATCGATCTCGTCGTGATGGGCACCGAGGGTCGCACCGGCGTGGAGCGCTACCTGCTCGGCAGCGTCTCCGAGAAGGTCGTGCGGCTCGCGAACCCACCGGTGGTGACCGTCCGAGCCGACGAGGACGAGTGACGTCGGGCGGCCGCCGCTCGGCGCCGGCCGGTCGGCGGTTCGATCCCGAACGGTCCGCCGTTCCGAAACCCTTACTCCCGGTCCGGAACACCTCGACGTATGAGCGATACGTCCGAGTCGACCGGTGACGCGGGGGCGGCGGAAGACGGCGGGGAGGGCGACTCCGCCGCGGCCGTCGATTCCGCCGCGGTCGCCGTCGACGCCGACGCGGTCCGACACGTCGCCGACCTGGCCCGAGTGCGCCTCGACGACGACGAGGTCGACGCGTTCACCGACCAGTTCGCGGAGATATTGGAGTACTTCGAGGCCCTCGACGAGGTGCCGGAGACGGAGCGCGACGAGGAACTCGTCAACGTGATGCGTCCCGACGAGGTCCGCGACGGGCTCTCACAGGAGGAGGCGCTGTCGAACGCGGCCGAGACGGAGGACGGCTTCTTCGTCGGACCCAAGGTGTCGTAGATGTCGACGGACTACAACGCGTTCATCACGGAGGCGACGATCGAGGGCGACGCCGACGCCGAGGGACCGCTCGCCGGCGCGCGGGTCGCGGTGAAAGACAACATCTCGACGGCGGGGGTTCGGACGACCTGCGGCTCCGAGATGCTCGCCGACTACGTTCCGCCGTACTCCGCGACGGTCGTTGACCGGCTGACGGAGGCCGGCGCGACGGTCGTCGGCAAAGCGAACATGGACGAGTTCGGGATGGGGACGACGACGGAGACCTCGGCGTTCGGCCCCACGAAGAACCCCGCGGACCCCGAGCGGGTCCCCGGCGGCTCCTCCGGCGGATCGGCGGCGGCGGTCGCCGCGGGCGAGGCCGACGTGGCGCTCGGCTCCGACACGGGCGGGTCCGTCCGCTGTCCGGCCGCCTTCTGCGGCGTCGTCGGGATCAAGCCGACCTACGGGCTCGTCTCGCGTTACGGGCTCGTCGCGTACGCGAACTCCCTCGAACAGATCGGTCCGATCGCCGGCACCGTCGAGGAGGCGGCCGCCGCGCTCGACGTGATCGCCGGACCGGACCCGCACGATGGCACGACGCGGGACCTCGCCGACGTGGAGGGCGCCGACTCCGACCCGAACTACGCCGCGGCCGCCGACGGCGACGTCGACGGGCTCGCGATCGGCGTTCCCACGGAGCTGTTCGAGGGCGCCGACGAGCGCGTGGTCGAGACGG
The DNA here is from genome assembly GCF_000336995.1 of Halorubrum aidingense JCM 13560. GTDB lineage: Archaea > Halobacteriota > Halobacteria > Halobacteriales > Haloferacaceae > Halorubrum > Halorubrum aidingense. The sequence continues at coordinate 90,983 of NZ_AOJI01000017.1, forward strand.
TCGAGGCCGCGATCGCGGATCTTGAAGCCCGCGGCGCGGAGACGACCGAGATCTCGCTGCCGTCGGTCGAGCACGCGGTGCAGGCGTACTACGTGATCGCGATGGCGGAGGCGTCCTCGAACCTCGCGCGGTTCGACGGCGTCCGATACGGTGACCGCGCCGACTCCGACGGCAACTGGAACGAGTCGTTCGCGGAGACGCGCGAGCAGGGGTTCGGCGCGGAGGTCAAACGCCGGATCCTGCTTGGGACGTACGCGCTCTCGGCGGGATACCACGACAAGTACTACCAGAAGGCCCAGGACGCCCGCGCGTGGGTCCGTCAGGACTTCGAGGACGCCTTCGCGGACGTGGACGTGATCGCCTCGCCGACGATGCCGGTGCTCCCCTTCGAGCTGGGGGAAAGCCTCGACGACCCGCTGCGCATGTACCTCGCGGACGCGAACACGACGCCGGTCAACCTCGCGAACCTCCCCGCGATTTCGGTGCCCGCGGGCGAGGCCGACGGCCTCCCGGTCGGGCTCCAGTTCGTCGGACCGAAGTTCGGCGAGGAGACGGTGATCCGCGCGGCGAGCGCGGTCGAGGAGTGACTGTCGAGGCGTGGCGCGGCCGGCTCCGGCACCGACGAGCGTCTCACGCCAACTCCGCTTAATCCGGTCGAAAGGCGCGTTGAGCGTCTCGGTGACTTATTCTCTCGGCGCGGTTTCGCTCGGGTGCATCATGACCGAAGACGAATCCGCCGTATCGACGCGGTTCGATCACGAGACCGTTCGCTCCGCCAGCCGGGTCGCCATCGCGGCGCTCGCGCTGGTGGGCGTGTTGTACCTGTTCACGCTGTTGCCGGGGATGGACCGGCTGGTTCCGCGCACGCCGGTGACGTTCGCGGCCGTCGCCACCGCGGTTCTCTCGCTCGCCGTCGCTGCGCTGCTCGTCTACGCCGCGCCGCGGCTCGCCTCGCTGGCGCGGACGAGCCTGCACCGCGCCGAGGCGACCGACCACGTCGAGACGGTCGCGGAGAACGCCGGCGGCGTCGTCTATTGGCTCGTCGTGCTCCTCGCGGTGCTGGTCACGCACGCGGGGTCGAGCGCCGCGATCACGCCGGTTCTCGGCGGACTCGCGTGGACCTACGACGCCGCGTTCCTGCTCGCGTCGCTCGTTCCGCTCGTGTTCCTCGTCACCCGTCTGACCGTGACCGTCGACCCGCTGTCGACGATCGCCGCGGATCGGATCGCGGGGTCGCCGACGGACACCGACGCCCCGTCTGGGACGGACACCGATGCCCCGTCTGAGACGGACACCGATGCCCCGTCTGAGACGGACCGAGACCGGTAGCCGCGATCCGGAACGTCAATACGCCGGGGGCGGCACCGTCACGTATGGCGTTGACCGACGAGGAGCGGAGCCGGCTCGCCGACATCGTCCGGCTCCAGCCGACGAAGAACGGCGAGCTACAGGACGCGTGGGGGCTCGAAAGCGGCAGCGAGGTCCACCAGTACCTCGAGACCCACCTCAAGGAGTACTACTACCGCGACGACGACAGCCTGATCCGGTCGACGGCCGAGGCGAACGACCTCGTCGACGTCGAACCCGGGATCGAGGCCGACGCGGTCGCGAGGGGCGCCGCGCCGGAGACGATCCGCGTCCCGGAGCTGGAAGCGCAGGTGTTCGAGGTCGTGGCCGGGCCGGACGAGCGCTCGCAGTCGGTCGTCAGCGTGCTCAACGCGCTCCGCGAGGCGTACGACATCGACCCCGAGGTCGACGCGGTGCGGCGCGCGCTCCGGAGCCTCGAACGCAAGAACGTCGTCGAGGTCGTGTACCGAACCGTGCCGACGTTCAAACTCGCCGTCAAACGCGACTCGATCACGGTCGAAGTGACCGAGTGAGGCGGCGTCGACGGCGGACCGATCCGAGGTAGAACGTCCACCGCCGCGCTGCGGGCCGCCCGTGTTCTTATGCCGACCCTTCGCGTAGTGTTAGTCATGGAACACATCGACTACGCCTACACGCAGGGGATGGACGCCGCCGAGATCGAGGCGCGGCTCCAGTCGTCCGGCACCGGTGTGCTCTCGCTGTCGCGCGAGAACGACGCGTACGCGATCCCCCTGGCGCACTACTACGACGGCGACGAGCTCTACTTCCGATTCGGGAGCACGGAGGAGAGCACGAAGCGAGCGTTCTTCGAGACGACAGAGACGGCGTGTTACGTCGTCTACGGCACCGAGCCGACGGACGACCCGAACGAGATCGAGTCCTGGAGCGTGGTCGTCACCGGTCGGCTCACGGAACTCCCCGAAGACGAGTATAGCGCGTTCGACACCGCCGCGATCAACCGCCACTTCTCGCCGATCCGCGTGTTCGACGAGGCCATCGAGGACGTCGACGTCAAGATCGTCAGGTTCGAGATCGAGTCCATGACGGGGCGGTCAACGCCGATGGGCTGACCGACGTCGTCTCGCGGGGATCGGAGCGGTCTCCGCCTACATCGTGAACAGCTCCGTGTCGTCGGGGACGGCGAACAGCCCCATCCGAACGCCGGCGTCGAGCCATCCGTAGCCGTACGAGTACGACGCGAGCGCGTTGACGGGATCGTCGTCCTCGCGGAAGTGACGCCCGTCCGCGAGGTAGGACTCGGCCATCTCCGTCACGTCGGCCGCGGCCTCGCCGAGCGGGGTGTCGGCGGGCGGGCGCGGCTCCGCGACCGCCAGCGCGTCGGCGAGCATCCGCTCGTAGCGGTCCGTCTTCTCCTCCAGATCGGCGCTCATGCGCGTGTTTCCGCGGAGCGGCGCAAAAAGCCGTCGGGCTCGCGCCCGAGCCGCGGCCGTGATCGGCCACGTCGTCGAGGCGGCGACCGCACGGAACGGCGACCGCCCGAGAAGCGCAACGTCGATACCGGGGGAGCCGAAACGGGGTGACATGTACGAGGCCGTTCACGCACACCCCGACGGCGAGACGACCGTCGCCCGCCACGCGGCCACCGCGGCGCGCTACGGGTACGACGGGATCGTCGTCCGGACGCGGGACGCGCTCGACCCGGCCGGGAGGGTCGACGCGGCCGGCGGCGGCGCCGAGAGCGATGCCGGCGCGTCCCCCCGAGACGCGGCCGCGCTTCGCGAGGACTCCGGTATCGACGTCGTGGACGCCGTCGAGATCGACGTCGACGACGCCACGAGCGCCTCCGGATCGGTCGGCAACTACCGACCCGACCGCACCGTCGTCTGTCTGGTCGGCGGCGACGACGGACTCAACCGGTTCGCCGTCGAGGAGCCGCGGATCGACGTGCTCGCGCGGCCGATGCACGGGGGCGGCGATTTCAACCACGTCCTCGCGAAGGCCGCCCGCGACAACGGCGTGCACGTCGAGTTCGACTTCGGACCGCTCTTGCGCGCCACCGGCGGGAAGCGGGTTCGAGTCCTCGCCGATCTCCGGAAGCTCCGCGAGATCGTGACGTACTACGACGCCCCGCACGTCGTCAGCGCGAACGCGGACTCGCACCTCGAACTCCGGGCGCCCCGCGAGCTGGTCGCCGCGGGCGAGGCCGTCGGCTTCGACCCCGAGTGGGTCCGCGACGGGCTGCGCGCGTGGGGCGACATCGTCGCGCGGAACCGGGACCGACGCTCCGAGGCCTTCATAGAGCCGGGGGTCCGACGTGGACGGTATGAAACGGAGCGTTGAGGAGCACGCCGCGCGCTTCTCCGAGAAGGCGGACGCCTACGACGACTCGAAGAGCGACGCGTACCACGCGTGCGCCGACCTGGTGATCGGGCACGCCGATCCGCACCCCGACGACGTCGTTCTCGATCTGGGCGCCGGGACGGGCGCTATCGCCCTCGCGCTCGCGACCGACGCCGAACGCGTGCTCGCTCGCGACATCAGCGAGGGGATGATGGACGAGGGGCGTCGCAAGGCCGAGGCGGCCGGGATCGCGAACGTCGAGTTCGCGTACGGCGAGTTCCGGGCTCCCGAGGTCGACGCGGACCAGCGGGTCGACGTCGTCACCTCGAACTTCGCGCTCCACCACCTCGCGGACGACGAGAAGCGCGAGGCGATCGGCGTGATGGCGGACACCGGCGCCCGGCGGATCGTCCTCGGCGACGTGGCCTTCTTCGAGGAGCCGGACCCCGACGCGCCCTTCTACAGCCCCGCGGTCGACGACCCGGCGACCGTCGGCACCCTCGTCGAGGCGTTCACGGGCGAGGGGTTCGCGGTGACCGCAGTCGAGCGCGTCCACGACCAGGTGGCCGTGATCGTCGCCGAGCGGCTCGACGGAGAGGGGAGTCGATCGGACGCATGAAACACCTCCCCAAACACCTCCGGCCGCGGTGGCGGTACCTCGCGATCGGGATCGAGACGTGGCCCGATACCGACCTCGGGCGGCGGGCGTTCCAGCGCGCGCTGTGGTACGCCGCCGGCAACCTCGTCGGCGACGCCGGCAGCGCCGACGCCGACCTCACGCTGTTGCGATTCACTCACGGAGACGGAGTCGGTGAGGCCGTCGTCCGCGTCCGTCACGGCCACGTCGACGAGGCGAGAGCCGCCGTCGCGTGCGTGAGCGACGTCGACGGCGACCCGGTCGGAATCCGCGTTCGCGGGATTTCGGGGACGGTACGTGCCTGTGAGGAAAGATATATGGGTCGCGCGAGCGCTAATTCGACACAGCGAGACGTCGCGTTCGAAGGCGCCGAGCGACCCGCGGTTGTGCGCGAGGATGCGTACGACGTGCGAGTCGAGTCGGGGTACGTCGGCGCGGCGGCGTTCGACATCGAGTGATATCATGCAGGGCCAATCCCAACAACAGGCGTACGACCGAGGCATCACCATCTTCTCCCCCGACGGCCGGCTCTACCAGGTCGAGTACGCTCGGGAGGCAGTGAAACGCGGGACGGCGAGCGTCGGCGTGCGCGCCGAAGACGGCGTCGTCCTCGCGGCCGACAAGCGCGCCCGCTCCCGCCTGATGGAGCCGGCGAGCATCGAGAAGCTCCACAAGGCCGACGACCACGTCGGCGTCGCGAGCGCCGGCCACGTCGCCGACGCCCGCCAGCTCATCGACTTCGCCCGCCGACAGGCGCAGGTGAACCGCCTCCGCTACGGCGAGGCGATCGGCATCGAAACGCTGACGAAGACGATCACCGACCACATCCAGCAGTACACGCAGGTCGGCGGCGCGCGCCCCTTCGGGGTGGCGCTGATCGTCGGCGGCATCGAGAACGGCGAGCCGCGCCTGTTCGAGACCGACCCCTCCGGGACGCCCTACGAGTGGCAGGCGTTGTCGATCGGCTCCGACCGGAGCGACCTCCGCGATTACCTCGAAGCGGAGTACGAGGAGGGGCTCTCCACGGAGGCGGCGCTGGGCCTCGCGCTCGACACCCTCGCGCAGTCGAACGACGGCGAGCTCTCCCCCGAGGGCGTCGGCGTCGCCACGATCACCGTCGAGGACGGGTACACCGAGCGCTCGACCGACGAACTCGAAGCCATCCTCGACGACCGCGACCTGCTGGCGGTCGACGAGGACGAGGCGGCCGCAGAGGACGACGAGACGACGACGGACGACGACGCCGCGGACGCGGGCGACGAGGAGTAGCCGACCCGCCCACCGCACCGCTTTTTGTACGCCGCCGACGGTGACCGACCGCCGGCCGGGAGAGTTATGCCGACGGGGGCCGACCGACGACCCGTGCAGAAGACGGTACTCATCACCGGCTGTTCGTCGGGTATCGGTCGCGCCGCGGCGCACGCGTTCAACGACGAGGGATGGACGGTGTACGCGACCGCGAGGAACCCCGCCGACATCGAGACGCTCGGCGAGGCTGGCTGCGAGCTCGCGACGCTTGACGTGACGGACCAGGGCGACGTCGACCGCGTCGTCGACCGGATCCTCGACGAGGAGGGGGCTATCGACGCGCTGATCAACAACGCCGGCTACGGCCAGTTCGGTCCCGTGGAGGACGTGCCGACGGCGAAGGTCCACGAGCAGTTCGACGTGAACGTGTACGGCCCACACCGGCTCATCAAGGCCGTCCTGCCGGGGATGCGTCGCGAGCGCGACGGGACGATCGTCAACGTCTCGTCGGTCGCGGGGCGCGTCGCGTTCCCGGGCGGCGGAGTGTACAGCGGCTCGAAGTTCGCGATCGAGGCGATGTCCGACGCGCTCCGCAACGAGGTCGCGGAGCACGGCGTCGACGTGGTCGTCGTCGAGCCCGGGCCGGTGAAGACGAACTTCGCGACGCGCGCGGAACGGGAGGCCGCGCCGGCTCGGGGCGGCGACGGGGACGACGCCAGCGCGGCGGCCGACTCCGACGACGGACTCGACCGCTCCGGCGCCTACGAGCAGTTCTACGAGCTGTTCGAGGACACGCAGCTGATGGGAGGTGACGGCCCCGGGGCCGTCGAGCCAGAGGTCGTCGCCGGAGCGATCCTCAACGCGGCGAGCGCGACGCAGCCTCCGGCGCGGGTGCAACCCGGCACCGTCGCCCGCGTCGGCGTGCTCGCGCGGTTCCTCCCCGACGCGGTCCTCGACGCCGGATACGACCTCGTCCGGAAGTTCACGTCGTAGGCGCTGTCGGCGGTGTTCCTGTCGTCGCCCGTGTTACTCACCACCAGCCAGCGGTGGCGCTGTCGACAGTGACGTTGACGTTGACGGCGGTCAGACCGACCGTCGGCGATCGCCGCGACAAGACCGGTTCCGGCGATTGCCGCGATAAGACCGGTTCCGCCGGACGCCGGCGCCCTCGACGGCGTGGGCACTTTTTTTCATGATCTTCGCTTCTCTTTTTGTCACAGATTCATTATTCCTTATCTGATTCACCAAAGAAATAAGTAGTCTCTACTGTAGTAGAAAGTCATGTCAAATGATGGCATTCCGTTCAGCCGACGTGACGTACTGCTGACGACCGCCGGCGGATTGGGGGCGACCGGGTTCGCCGGCGGCGCCGCCGGGCGAGACCTCGTCGAGGTGAACGTCGGGGTCCGAAACGACGCGGGCCGAGACGCGGCGAACCGCGCGGCCGCGGAAGTGAAACGCGAGTTCTCGTTCGACGCGCTCACGATTCGGGTCGCGCCGGCGGCAGCGGACAACCTCGCGTCGAACCCGAACGTGCGGTACGTCGAAGAGAACGGGACGATGGTCGCGTTCGAGCAGACGACGCCGTACGGAATCGACCTCACTGACGCCGACGTGGCCATCGACGACGGCAACACGGGTGACGGCGTCGACGTCGCGGTGATCGACACCGGCATCGACGCGCAACACGAGACGCTCGAAGCGAACCTCGGTGACGGGTGGGCGGCCGTCGACGCCGCGTGTACGACGAACTGCGGCGGCGGCCCCAGCGGCGGCGGCAACGGTATCGAGGAGTGTCTGGCCGAGTGGGACGACGACAACGATCACGGCACCCACTGTGCGGGGACGGCGGCGGCCGCGGACGACGGGACCGGCGTGCTCGGTGTCGCTCCCGACGTGACCCTGCACGCGGTCAAGGTGCTCGCCTGCGACGGCTCGGGCACGTTCGACGACATCGCGGCGGGAATCGAGTGGTCCGCCGACCAGGGCCACGACGTCCAGAGCATGAGCCTCGGCGCCGACACGGACTCGTCGGTCGTCGCGGACGCGCTTCGGTACGCCGCCGACAGGGGCATCGTGATAGTCGCTGCCGCCGGTAACAGCGGCCCCTGTACCGACTGCGTCGGCTTCCCGGCGCGCGACGAACGCGTCATCGCGGTCTCCGCGACGGACCAGAGCGACGCCCTCGCCGACTTCTCTTCGACCGGTCCGGAGGTCGACCTGGCGGCGCCCGGCGTCGACACCCTCTCGACGGTTCCGCGCGACGGCTACGCAGAGTTCTCCGGCACGTCGATGGCGTGCCCGCACGTCGCCGGCGCGGCCGCGCAAGTGATCGCGAGCGGGGTCACCGGACGAGATGCGGTTCGGAACGCGCTGTTAGAGGCGGCTGACGACGTCGGACTCGCGGCGAACGAACAGGGGTCGGGACGGCTCAACGTCGCCGCCGCGCTCGACGGGGACGACGGTGGAGACAGCGAGAACGCCGCTCCGACCGTCGAGTCGCTCTCCGCGTCGCCGGCTTCGACGGACACCGCGGACGCGGCGTTCGACGTCGGCTGGACAGTGAGCGACGCGGACGGGAACCTCGACGCCGTCGAACTCTCCCTGACCGACGAGACGGACGGCGAACTGGAAGAGACGGTTTCAGCGGCCGTCGACGGCGAGCAAGCGGGCGACACGACGCGGCTCGTCGCCGCGGACGACGACGGCACCGGAAACGAGTACGCCGTCGAGCTGACGGTCACCGACGCCGACGGAGCGTCCGCGAGCGATTCGACGGTCGTTTCGGCCGAGGAGGACACAGCCGACGGCGGCGATACCGCCCCCGTGATCGACCGGTTCACCGTGACCGACGACAGCAATCCGAACTGGTCGCGTCACACCGTGGACTGGGCCGTCTCCGATGCGGATGGCGACCTCGCCGCGGTGACGAGCGAGCAGTCGGCGGGAGGCGACGTCGTCGACCGCGCGTCCACCACCGTTAGCGGGGACACCGCGTCCGGCGCTCACGACCTCGAAAGCCGCCGTACCTCGGTCACCGAGATCAGGCTCACAGTGGTCGACGGAGCCGGAAACGAGACCGTGGAGACGCGGTCGTTCTGAGCCGGTCAGAGCGCGCTCGCAGTTCGACACGCCGTCGACGGCGGACCGCTATCGGGGTTCGCGCCTCTCGACTGCGAACGGACTCTCTTCTTCCCGCCAGTCCCACCCGGGAAGCCGCGTCTGGAACCCCGCGGCGAGCGCCGCGTCGAGGTCGTCGGCGCCGGCGGTCCCCGCGCCTCGTTCCGTCCCCGCGGCGCCGTCCGCGCTCGCGTCCCCGTCCACGTGTACGTCGACGAAGTGGAACGTCGCCTGCGCGAGCAGCGAGAGCGGTCGGCCGCCGGCGATCGTCGCGGCGAGTTCGCGACCGAGCACCTCGTCGACGACGAACCCGGGGTAATCGCCCTCGACGTCGAGGTCCCGGAGCACGGCGACGTAACCGGCGACGTTGACGGCGACCTCCCCGTCCGCGAAGACGGCGTCGACCTCGCGCCGGTAGGCGTCAGGGGTCACCGGGTCGACCTCCGTCTCGAACAGCTCGCCGAGGCGGCGCCTGGCGTCGTTGATGATGGGAACGACGACCGGCGCTCGCTCGCGAACCCACGTGTGCTCCTCGCGGACCGAGTCGGGCGTAACGCGCATGCCCGTCGCTTGACCGGCAGGGGGTTTGCCCTTTGCGAAGGGTTTTATAACGGGCGGGGTATAGCATCAGCTAAGCGGGTTTTCGCTGGCTGTTCCCGCACGGAACCACCTACGGACAGTACTACCACTATGCCTATCCCGTCACGGTCGACCGCTCGGCAGCGGGCCGCGTCCCGACGCGCCGCGCGACTCGACGGCGACGGCGATTCCGACGATACGCGGTAAGATATGAGTCAAGTCGATAAGCAACTCGATACCCTGAAATCAGAGATCGAACAGGAGATTCCGAACGACATCACGGTCACCGACGTCAAGTACGAGGGACCGGAACTGGTCGTGTACACCCGCGACCCGAAGCGGTTCGCCGGCGACGGCGACCTCATCCGCCGGCTCGCCTCCAAGCTCCGGAAACGAATCACGGTTCGCCCCGACCCGAGCGCCCTCTCTCCGCCGGCACGCGCGGAGGAAGCCGTCCGCAAGGTCATTCCGGAAGAGGCCGGCGTCACGGACCTCGACTTCCACGAGGACACCGGTGAAGTCGTCATCGAGGCGCAGAAGCCGGGAATGGTGATCGGCCGTCGCGGCTCCACTCTCCGGGAGATCACCCAAGAAGTCGGCTGGACGCCCGAAGTCGTCCGCACGCCCCCGATCGAGTCTTCCACCGTCTCGAACGTGCGCGGCTTCCTGAAAAACGAACGCGAGGAGCGGCGCGACATCCTCGAACGCGTCGGCCGACAGATCCACCGCGAGGAGATGTCCGACGACGAGTGGGTCCGGATCACGACGCTCGGCTGCTGCCGCGAGGTCGGCCGCGCCGCCTTCATCCTCTCGACGCCGGAAACCCGCATCCTCATCGACTGCGGCGACAAGCCCGGCGCCGAAGGCGAGGTCCCCTACCTCCAAGTTCCCGAGGCGCTCGGCGCCGGCGCGGCGACGATAGACGCGGTCATCCTGACGCACGCCCACCTCGACCACTCGGCGCTGCTCCCGCTTCTATTTAAATACGGCTACGACGGCCCGATTTACACCACCGAGCCGACCCGCGACCTGATGGGGCTGCTCACGCTCGACTACCTCGACGTCGCCGCCAAAGACGGGCGAACGCCCCCGTACGAGTCGTCGCAGGTCCGCGAGGCGATCAAACACACCATCCCGCTGGAGTACGGCGACGTCACCGACATCGCTCCCGACGTGAAGCTCACCTTCCACAACGCGGGCCACATTCTCGGCAGCTCTGTCACCCACTTCCACATCGGCGACGGCCTCTACAACGTCGCGTTCTCCGGCGACATCCACTACGAGGACACTCGCCTGTTCAACGGCGCCGTCAACGACTTCCCGCGCGTCGAAACGCTCGTCTTGGAGTCGACGTACGGCGGCCGCGACGACTACCAGACCGACCAAGAGGACTCCGAGGAGGCGCTCAAGGAGGTCATCAACGAGACGTACGAGCAGGGCGGGAAGGTCCTCATCCCGGCGTTCGCCGTGGGTCGTTCCCAAGAGATCATGCTCGTCTTGGAGGAGGCGATGCGCGAAGGGGAGATCCCGCAGATGCCGGTCCACCTCGACGGGATGATCTGGGAGGCGACCGCGATTCACACGACGTACCCCGAGTACCTCCGCGACGACCTCCGCGATCGCATCTTCCACGACGACGAGAACCCGTTCCTCGCCGACCAGTTCAACCACATCGACGCCGGCGAGGACGAGCGGCAGGAGGTCGCCGACGGCGACCAGTGTATCATCATCTCCACCTCCGGGATGATCGAGGGCGGCCCGATCATGTCGTGGCTCCGCCACATCGGTCCCGACCCGGACTCGAACCTCGTGTTCGTCGGGTACCAGGCGCAGGGGACGCTCGGTCGCCGGATCCAGAACGGCTGGGACGAGATCCCGGTCGACGGCTGGGGCGGCGGCGGCCGCGGCGACACCCTCACTCTCCAGATGGGAACGGAAGTCGTGGACGGGTTCTCCGGGCACGCCGACCGACAGGGACTGGAGAACTTCGTGAAAACGATGAACCCGCGCCCCGAGAAGGTGCTGTGTGTCCACGGCGACGAGCGCTCCGTGCAGGACCTCTCGTCGGCGCTGTACCACGACTACAACATGCGGACGTTCGCGCCGAAGAACCTGGAGACGTTCCGGTTCAAGTAGTCGTCGGGAGCGACACTACTTCTGCCGTCTCGTCCCGTCATCGAATCGCCGTTGCGCCGACGCGAGTTTTTAAGCGGCGCCGCGGCAACGTCGCGACATGCGCCTCGCGCTCATCGCTCACGACGAGTTAAAAGACGAGATGGTCGAGTTCGTCACCGCTCACGCCGCCGCGTTCGCCGACTGCGAACTCGTCACGACGGGGACCACGGGAAAGCGGATCACTGACGAGACCGGACTCGCGGTGAACCGACAGGCCTCCGGCCCGTACGGCGGCGACCTCCAGATCGGAGGGATGATCGCCGACGACGCGATCGACGGCGTCGTCTTCCTCCGCGATCCCCTTACGGCGCAGGCTCACGAGCCGGACATCTCCGCGCTGTTGCGCGTGTGCGACGTGAAAGACGTGCCGCTCGCGACGAACGTCGCCTCCGCCGAGCTGCTCGTCGACGGACTCCTCGACGAGTCGTAGGCGGACCGAGCGACCGCGCGGCTATCAGATCGGATAGCGAGCACCGCGCCGTTTTATTACCCGCCCTCGTACCTCACGCCGATGGAACGCGCTCCGCGAACCCGAACGCTCGTCGCGACGATCGCGCTGCTGCTCGTCGCAGCGGCCGTTGTGACCGCCGCGACCGGCGCGGTCGCCGGTGGCGTCGCGGGCGTGACCGACTCCGTCGCCGATACTCCCGGATCGACCGACTCCGGCGAGTACGGGCCGGTCGCACAGACCGCGCCCGACGGTGACCGATCCGCCGCGGCGACGGGCTGTTTCGCCGGCGACGGGTACCCGATCTCGATCGGCGACGAGGGGGCGACGATCGACGCGCTCGTCCACCTCTCGGTGCTCACAGACCCCGCCGTCGGCAACGAGTTCGGGGTTGAGGCGGCTGGTGCGGTCGGCGACGATCGGATCGTCACGCTCGCCGCGGGCGTCCGGCTGACCGCCCGCGAGGCCATCGCCGACGGTCTCGACCCCTTCGAGGCGTTCGATATCCTGTACACCTACGAGCTCCGGCTGCCGATGTTCGACGGTACGATCGGCGATTCGGAGTACCGCGACGAGGGGTCACCGATCTCCTCGGCGGCGGGCGTCGATCCGTGCTAGCGCGGGCTCACTGGTCCGGCGAGCGGACCCCGCGGATCAGCCGGAGCAGTTCGCGACGGTCCGCGGCCGGCTCCTCCGAGAGGGGGTAGGCGCCGCCGCCGAGCAGGTACTCGCCTGCGTCCCACACCGCGAGCAGCGCCTCCACGGGGACGGTCCCGTCATCGGCGGCGGCGGTGTCGCCGTCTTCACCGGCGGAGCCGCAGTTTCCGGCGCCGCCGTCGGTCCGACACCGTCCCCGGAACGTCGAGAGCGTCGCCCGCGAGGCCGCCGGATCGTCGATCGCGATCGACCGGTCCTCGCGGTGGTCGATCGATCCGATACCGTGGTCCGCGAGTCGATCCCGAAAGCCCGCCGCCGCCTGTCGCTCGACGAGTCGCGTGAGCGCCGCGTTCGGCGCCGTCCGTGGGGTTATTCGGAGACGACTCGCGAAAAAGAAGGGCCGCGGCGGCGCCGTCGTCGTCCGCTCGTACCGAACCGTGCTCGCGTCGACGGAGACGGGCCCGACGGCGAACGGCCGGTCCGTCGTCTCCGCGACGCGCTGCCAGCCGTCGAGCCGGTCACGCGGGACGACGGGCGGGTCCATGGTCGCCGTTCACGGCCGAGCTAATTAAAAACGGGGCGCGGGATGCGCGGCGGGCGGCGCGAACTGGCGCGGAGTCAGTGGTCGTCTTCGCGCCACTTGTGCTCGCACTCGGTGCAGACGAAAAACCGAGTCTCGGACTCGTCGGCCGACCGGATCTGCTGCATGTACCAGTACGCCTGGTCGTTGCCACACTCCGGACAGTGGGCCGTCGTTTTGGGGAGTCCCTTGTCCTCGGCGTCGCTCACGTCGATAATCTCGGACTCGACCTGCGACTCGGTGGTCCACTCGGCGTCGTTCTCCTCGCGTCCGATCTCGTGGCCGCAGGAATCGCACACCCAGTGGTCTTCGCCCTCGCCGGATTTCATCATCGAACCGCACTCGTCGCAGAACTTCATGGCGGAACCAACCGCGGATCGTATATAAACGGCGGGATCGCCGGCGAACGGAGCGCGACGAGCGACGCCGACGGCGGGATCGTCGAGCGGCGCCGAGAGCGGGGTCAGTCTCCGCCGTCGTCGTCGACGTGCTCGGCGAGGACGAACCGAATCCGCTCCTCGTCGCTCCCCTTCGTCTCGCGACCGGTCACGACGATCTCGCCGATATCGGCGGTGTCGGCGACGTGAGTTCCGGCGCAGGCGGTTCGGTCGTACGGCGCGTCGGTCCGGGCGTCCGCGTCGGTCCGGGCGTCCGCGTCGACCGCGTCGTTCTCGTCGTTCGCGTCCCCGGCGGCGGCCCCGATCTCGACTATCCGCAGCTCCTCGATCGAATCGGGAAGGAGGTCGATCCGCGTTCGCTCGGTGTCGAGCGTCGCCTCCGCCTCGGCCCGGTCCATCGTGTAACTCGTCACCGGCCGGGCGTCCGCGACGAGTTCGTTCAGTCGCCGTTCGATCCGGGCGAGATCGTCTCCGTCGAATCGGTCGTACGCCGCGTCGAGGTGCGCGTGGTCGTGGTACAGCTGGTTCCCGGTCGTCTGCGCGTCGAACTCGTCGAGCAAGAAGGCCGACAGCAGGTGTTGGGCGGTGTGGTACCGAGAGTGCGCCGTGCGCCGGTCCGAGTCGATCTCGCAGGCAACGCGCGTCCCCGGCTCCGGCAACGGTCCCGCGTCCGAGTCGGGCTCCGTCGCTGGTTCGATCGTGTGATACACCGCATCCTTTCGTACCACGTCGACGACGCGCCACGTGGTCGCTGTCTCGTCGTCGACGACGCGGACCGTTCCCGTGTCGTGTGGCTGCCCGCCGCCGGTCGGGTAGAAATGCGTCCGGTCGAGAACGACCCGGTCGTCGAGCGTGCGTTCGACGGTCGCTTCGAAGGTCGTGACGGTGTCGTCCGCGAGATACAGTCGCTCAGTCATGCCGGAGAGAGTCGGCCGCGAGGAAATAAACGGTTCGAGCCGAACGTCGGGCGCTTCAGTACTCCTCGTACGCGAGGTTCATCATCCACTGCGAGAAGGCGTCGGCCTGCGCGTCGACTTCCTCCTCGCCGATGAACGGCGACAGCATGTCACCGGCCATCAGCAGCGAGAAATTGAGGTCGCGCGCCGCGGGCTCGAGGTAGTAGGTGTTGTGGCCGTTGTAGACGGTGTCGCTGCGCTGGATGAGTCCGGAGTCCTCTAACGCCTCCGCGATGCGGCTCCCCTTGCGCGAGGAAACGTCGAGTTCCTTCCAGAAGTCGCTCTGGTGGATGCCGCCGGTCTCGCGGATCAGTTCGAGGCCGGCGTGCTCGTCGTCCGACAGGTCGGCCTCGAGTTCGGAAACGCTCATGGGTTATCACCGCTCGCGACTCGCTTAAAACTGGCTTTCCGCGCCGTCGCCGGTGGAGGTGTCGTTATCGAGAGCCCCCGGATTCACCCGCTGTCGACGCCGCCGAGCCGAACTCCGGCGGGAGCGTCACCGGCTCCGCCGCGGTTTCACAGGGCGGCCCGTCGGCGTACGCGAACGCCGGCGTCTCGCCGGTGCGGATCCGCGTGAACGACCGCGTTCCGAACCCGTCGCCGTGGAGGCACGCGCCGTACTCGTGGTCCGCGAGCAGGCCGCTCGCCCGAGCGAGCCACGCGTCGCTCGTCTCGCCCGGCTCGGGAGCGATCGCGGCGGCGATCCGACGCGCGCTGTCCGCGCGCTCCGCGCCGAACTCCCGGCGTCGCTCCGGGATCGCGAACCGCTCCGTCCCGTTGACCACGCCGCCGACGTTGCCGACGACGTGGACACCGGGGTCGAGGCGGGTGATCGCGAGCCCGCCGTCGTACTCGAGGAGGAACGCCGCGGCCCCGTCGGCGAGCACGAGATTGAACCCGTCGTACGATCGGGCGTCGAGCTCGCGCTCGACCGATCGCACGGCCGCCTCGGCCGAGTCCGCCGTCAGACAGTCGCGGACGAGGAGCCCGCGCGAGCGGTCGCCGTCGCGGTCGGCGTCGAGCCAGCGGTTGGTGACGGCGACGACGAGCCCCGACGCGGAGAGGCCGATCCACGTGCCGCCGGCTGAGGCGTCGCGGGGTGCAACGTACGATCGCTCGCCGTCGTCGCGCGCTTCCCGGCCGCCGCGAACAGTCGGCGGCTCCGCCGCCCGATCGAGCGCCTCGTCGCGGTTCGCGGCGAGCGCGACCGGCGCGTCGCCGAACGTCCGCCACGCGAGCGTGAGGGTACACACGACTGCTGCTCCGGTCGGCCGGGAGGAAAATCCCGCGATCGGGCGGAGGGATTCTTTACTCACAATAAAAGAAATCTTTTGGTGACTGGCACCGATAGTCGATACATGAACGCGATTGCTGTGTACGAGGGTGCAGACGAGCCCGTCGTAACCGAAAAGCCGCGACCGGAGCCCGCGGCCGGGGAGGCGCTCGTCCGGACGCTGCGCGTGGGGGTCGACGGGACGGACCACGAGGTCATCGCCGGCGGCCACGGTGGCACGCCCGACGGCGAGGACCACCTCGTGTTAGGCCACGAGGCGGTCGGCGTGATCGAGGACCCGAACGACACGCCGTTCGACGTCGGCGACGTGGTCGTCCCGACGGTCAGACGGCCGCCAAACGGCGCCAACGAGTACTTCGCCCGCGGCGAGCCGGACATGGCCCCCGAAGGGAAGTACCACGAACGCGGTATCGTCGGCGCGCACGGGTTCATGGCGGAGTACTTCACGAGTCCCGCCGAGTTCCTCGTGGAGATTCCGCCCGAACTCGCCGAGTGGGGGTTCCTCGTCGAACCCCTGTCGATCGCGGAGAAGGCGATCGAACACGCCTACGCCAGTCGGTCCGCGTTCCACTGGGAGCCCGAATCCGCGCTGGTGCTCGGAAACGGCTCGCTCGGGCTGCTCACCGTCGCGATTCTCGACGCGTCGTTCGAGCGAGTCTATTGTCTGGGCCGGCGCGAGCGCCCCGACCCGACGATCGACATCATCGAGTCGCTCGGCGCGACCTACGTCAACTCGAACGAGACGCCCGTCTCGGGGGTGCCGGAGGCGCACGAGCCGATGGACTTCGTCTTCGAGGCGACCGGCTACGCCCCGCACGCCTTCGAGACGATCGATGCGCTCGCGCCCAACGGCGTCGGCGCGCTGCTCGGCGTCCCGGGCGACTGGGAGTTCGAAATCGACGGCGGGCGGCTCCACCGCGAGTTCGTCCTCCACAACAAGGCGCTCGTCGGCAGCGTCAACTCCGGCTACGAGCACTTCGAGGCCGCCGTCGACTCGCTGTCCGGCTTCTCGGAGACGTTCCTCGACGATCTCGTCACCGGCGTGTACGGGCTCGACGACTTCGAGGCCGCGTTCGCGGATGACGACACGACTATTAAAACGGCGGTCGAATTCGGCGCATATGAAGAACGTTGACGACCTGATAGACAGCGCGGCCGAGCTGGCAGAGCACGGCCTCTCGAAGGGAGAGATCGCTGACGAGCTGAACGTCTCGCGAGAGACGGCGAGCTGGCTCGTCGAGCGCGGCGGCGGGAACGACACCGTCGAGGCCGACATCTCGACGTCGACGGCCGACATCCACGTCGACTGGTCGGCGCTCGGCCGCGACTCGACGCGGCTCCAGTACGCGGCGAGCGCGATGGCCGACCTCCTGGCGAAGGAGGGCGAGGAAGTCGACCTGACGGTCGGCATCGAGAAGGCCGGCGCGCCGCTCGCGACCGCGGTCGCCAACCAGCTCGACACCGACCTCGGAACGTACGCGCCCGCGAAACACCAGTGGGAGGAAGGCGATATCGACGAGCAGGGCGGCGGGTTCTCGCGGAACTTCGCCGCGATCCGCAACCGCGACTGCTACGTGGTCGACGACATCATCACGTCGGGGACGACGATGCGCGAGTCGATAAACGCGATCCGCGAACAGGGCGGCGAACCGGTCGCCTGCGTCGTGCTCGTCGATAAGCGGGGCTACGACGAGATCGACGACGTGCCGGTGTACTCGCTCGTCGACGTGGTTCGCGTCGATCGCGAAGAGTAGGACTGCCTCGGTGGCTCCCTCGCGCCCCGGTGACCGCCCCGCGCCCCGGTGACCACCCCGCACGCCCCGCATGCCGCGAGCGGAGCGAGACCGGACGTGCGGAACCCATTTGCCTCGGCGGGGCGTACCCCCCGGCATGACGTTTCAACCCGGAGCCGACGTGGATCCCGACACGATCGAAACGCGAGTCGCGGAAGCGATCGCCGACAACGACGTGGTGCTGTTCATGAAGGGGAACCGCCTGATGCCGCAGTGCGGCTACTCCAAGCGCGCGATCGAACTCATCAGCCAGCACGTCGAGGAGTTCGAAACGGTCGACGTGCTGCCCGCGCTGCCGCACTACCGCGAGGCGCTCGAAGCCGAGAGCGGCTGGGAGACGATCCCGCAGACGTTCGTCGACGGCGAGTTTATCGGCGGAAGCGACGTGCTCGCCGAGCTCGACGAGCGCGGCGAACTGGCCGCCGAGCTCGGTGCCGAATAACGCGGGCTCGCCTGCGTCCGCTCGCCGATCCCGCCGCGCCACCGTGGGGCGCACGAACCGCCGACCCGGTCGACCTGATTCCGATCCTCGTGGGTCGAAGGGCAGGCCATATAAACCTACGGTGCCTACATCTGGTAGGTGCAGCCGTTCCGCTGCCGCCGTGCCGACCGGTTCGATCCCATCTCACCCAACCAACAATGACAGGCCGCGTGTTCAGACTTCATTCGACGCTCGAACTGCCCCTCGAAGACGTGGAAGCGTACTTCGAAGAAGACCCCGACCTCCCTCCGGAGATCGACGACATCGACATCACGCGTCGAAACAACACTCTCATTATCAAGGCCCTGTCCGACGACGAGAGCATCAGCAAGTACACTCCGACCGCCCAGCTGAAAGCCTCGGTCACGGAGACCCGCGTGTGGGAGGAAGAGCCCCCGCGAGCCGGCGGCCCGCAGTGGATGGACGACGAGGAAGAGGAGATCCCCTCCGAGTTGGTCGAGTTCGCCTGTTTCAAGGGCGACCGCGAAACCGTACTCCAGAACACCGCGCTCCAGTACCCGATGTTCCTCGTCCTCCGCGAGATCGCGATGCTCTCGGAGAAGGGGACGTTGACCGCGATCACCGAGGAGAACGACGAGCTGGAAGCCACTCGCATCGTCGAGGGCGAGTCGCGTCCCGCGAGCATCGAGGTCGTCGAGAGCCCGCAGGGGACCGGCGACGGCGACGGCGGTGTCAACTGGCGCGACAACGAATTCATTTCGGACTGAGCGCAACGGCGCTCCGACGCCGATCAGCGTTCGGTTGACGGCGGCTCCGCGCTGCGGGCCATCGCGTCGAAGCCGCGCTCCAGATCCGCGATCAGGTCGTCGATTCCTTCGATCCCCACCGAGACGCGGAGGAGCGTGTCCGAGATTCCGAGCGCCTCTCGTTCGGCCGGCGAGAGCGGCTCGTGGGTCATCGCCGCCGGCAGCTCGATCAGACTTTCGACGCCCCCGACGGAGACGGCGAGTGTGAACTCCGTCAGCGCCTCGACGAACCGCTTCGCGTCGTCGATATCCCCGTCGAGTTCGAACGAGAGGATCCCGCCGAACCCGGACATCTGCTCGCGTGCGAGCTCGTGGTCCGGGTGGTCCGGCAGCCCGGGATAGTACACGTCGGTCACCTCGGGCCGCGCGTCGAGGAACTCGGCGACGGCCGTCGCGTTCGCCTCGTGGCGGGCCATGCGAGCCGCGAGCGTCTTCGTGCCCCGAAGTACGAGATAGCTGTCGAACGGGCCGCTTACCGCGCCCACGCCGACCTGCTGCAGGAACCGGATCTCCTCGGCCAGCGCGTCGTCGTCGGTCACGACCGCGCCGGCGATGGCGTCGGAGTGCCCGTTGAGGTACTTCGTCGTGCTGTGGACGACGACGTCGGCACCTAACTCGAGGGGCCGCTGAAAGTACGGGCTCGCGAACGTGTTGTCGACGCCGAAGACCACCTCGCGGTCCGCGACGAGGTCGGCGATGCCGGCGATGTCACACAGCGCGAGCTTCGGGTTCGTCGGCGACTCCATCCACACGGCGGCGGTCTCCTCGCGAAGCGCGGCCGCCACGTTCGCCGTCTCCGTCGCGTCGACGTACGTGACGTCGACGCCGAGACGCGCCCGGAAGACGTCATCGAGCATACGGCGCGTGCCGGCGTACAGGTCCTCGAAGGCGACGATGTGGTCGCCGGGCCGCACGCTCGCGAGCAGCGTGGTGAAGATCGCCGCGGTGCCCGAGGCGAACGCCGCGCCGTGTGCACCGCCTTCGAGCGCGGCGAGCCGCGTCTCCAGCGCGTGGCGAGTCGGGTTCGACAGCCGGCCGTACACGAATTCGCCGGCGTCGGGGTCGACGTCTTCGAGTCGCATCTCGGCGTCGAGGCCGGGGAGCGCGAACGTCGACGAGAGGTGGACGGGCGAGACGACGTCGCCCGCTTCGCTCCCGCGCTCGAACGGGTCTTCTCCTTCGGTCACGGTGAGCGTGTCGAGCGTCGGAGCCGATTGGTCGTCCATACGCAATCTCCGACACACAGTCGCTAATATATTGTTATTTTTCATTAATGATTCGCTCGTTCCCGATAACTCACGGGGATATCGTCGTTCGCTTGACGAACCACGGTGTGCAGTTCGTATCTGTCGACGACCGTCGGTTCGGACCGCGGACGCTTTAGGCACCGCGCACCTCACCCCGCCAATGACTGGCGACTGGGTGAGCCTCTTTTCGGGCGGCAAAGACTCCTCGTGGGCGCTGTACCGGGCGCTGGAGGAGGGACTCGACGTCTCGCGGCTCCTGACCGTCCATCCCGCGGGCGACTCGTACATGTACCACACGCCGGCGACGGAGCTGGCCGGGCTCGCGGCCGAGAGCGTCGGAATCGATCTCGTGGAGGTCTCGCCGGACGACTTCGGCGCCGACGACGTCGACGACGCGGGCGCACAGGGCGACGCCGAACTGGTGCCGATGGAGGCGGCGCTTCGCGACATCGCCGCCGGCGACGACGTCGACCTCGCGGGCGTCACCGCCGGCGCGGTCGAGAGCGAGTTCCAGACGAGCCGGATTCAGGGGATGTGCGACCGACTGGGGATCGACCTGTTCGCGCCGCTGTGGCGGGAGGACCCGGTCGAACTGGCCGAGGCGATGTTCGACGCCGGCTTCGAAATTCGGATCGTGCAGGTCGCGGCGTACGGGCTCGACGAGTCGTGGCTCGGCCGTCGGTACGACGCCGACGCGCTGGCGGCGCTGCTCGACCTCCGCGAGGAGTACGGCGTCCACCCGCTCGGCGAGGGCGGAGAGTTCGAGACGTACGTCGTCGGCGGTCCACACATGGACCGGCGGATCGAGTTCGAGTACGACGCGGTGTGGGAGGGCGACCGCGGCCACGTCGCGGTCACGGACGCGTGGCTGGCGTAGGCGAACGTCGCTCCAGAAACGGTCGGTTCGGTCGGTTCGGTCGGTTCGATCGATACGACCGAATCAACCGCCAGATCGGTACGGCCGTTACGGCCAGTTCCCGGCTTGGTCGTAGGCATCGATGATCCGTTCGATGGCGACGACGTAGGCGGCGATCCGGAGGTTCCGGAGGTCGTGCGACTCGTAGGCGTCGACGATGTCCTCGAACGCCCCGGTGATGACGCGTTCGAGTTCCTCGTTGACGCGCGACTCTGTCCAGTGGAAGCGCTGTCGGTTCTGCACCCACTCGAAGTACGAGACGGTGACCCCGCCCGCGTTCGCGAAGATGTCGGGAACGACGTGGACGCCGCGGTCGGCGAGCACGTCGTCCGCGCCCGGCGTGAGCGGCCCGTTCGCCGCCTCGACGATCACGTCCGCCTCGACGGCGTCGGCGAGGTCGGCGTCGATCGCGTTCTCCAGCGCCGCCGGGACGAGCAGGTCGACGTCCAGCGTCAACAGCTCGTCGTTCGTGACGGCCGCCGCGTCGTCGTACTCGGTGACCGACCCGGTCTCGATCTTGTGGGCTTTCACCGCGCGGGGGTCGAATCCGTCGGGGTCGTGAACCCCGCCGGAGGAGTCGGAGACGGCGACGATATCGGCACCGAGGTCGTCGAGCAGCGCGGCGGCGACGGAGCCCGCGTTCCCGTACCCTTGTACCGCGACCGTCGCCCCCTCGATCTCCCGGCCGAGCCAGTCGAACGTCTCCCGGGCCGCGAGGGCGGTCGATCGCCCGGTCGCCTCCACGCGGCCCTCGCTCCCGCCCGAGTCGATCGCCTTCCCGGTGATGACGCCCGGCGCGGTCGTGTTCTCGAGGGTCTCGTAGGTGTCTTTGATCCAGTTCATCTCCCGCTGTCCGGTGTTGACGTCCGGCGCCGGGATGTCCCGGTCCTCGCCGATGAGCGGTCGGAGCTCCGTCGCGAACGCGCGGGTGAGCCGCTCCAGTTCGGTCTCCGAGTAGTCGTCGGGGTCGATCGCGATACCGCCTTTCCCGCCGCCGTACGGGATGTCGACGACGGCGCACTTGTACGCCATCCACCCCGACAGCGCCTTCACCTCGTCGCGGGTGACGCCGGGGTGATACCGGATCCCGCCCTTGTACGGGCCGCGGTCGCCATTGAACTGCGAGCGGTACGCGCGGACCGTCTCCAGCGACCCGTCGTCGAGTTCGAACGTCAGATTCGTTTCAAGAATACGCTCGGGATTCTTCAGTCGCGTGAGCACGCCCGCGTCGGCGTCGATCGACGCGGCGGCGTCGTCGACCTGTTCTTGTAAGCTCTCGAACGGGTTTGCCTGGTCAGCCATGCGTTGACCTCCCGCGGGGCCGAGGTTAATTGTGACGGACGGACCGGAATTTGTGACGAACGGTATCGCCGACCGCCGCTATCGATCGTCCGCAGCGGCGGCGCGGGCCGCGATGCGCTCCGCCTGCGCGATGAGCGGCGCGTCGATCATCTCGCCGTCGACCTGGAACACCGCCCGCCCCGCTTGCTCCGCCTCGTCGCGGGCGTCGAGGACGGCCTCGGCCCACTCGATCTCCTCCGGATCGGGCGTGAACGCCTCGTTTATCGGATCGACCTGTGCGGGGTGGATCGCGAGCTTCCCGTCGTAGCCGAGCGTGAGCGCGAACTCGGTGTCCTCGCGGAGCCCGTCGACGTCGGAAAAGTCCGTGTACACCGTGTCGATCGCGTCGACGTCGGCCGCGCTGGCCGCGAGCACGACGTGCTCGCGCGCGTAGAGGACTTCGGTCCCGGCCGCGGTCCGCGTCGCCCCGAGGTCGGCAGCGAGGTCTTCGGCGCCGAAGACGACCGCGTCGGTCGGGTCGGCACCGGCGATCGACCGCGCCGAGAGGACGCCGTCGGCGGTCTCGACTAGCGCGAACACGGCCGGATCGATCCCCCGCGCCGCACACAGGTCGGCGACGCGTTCGACGCGCTCCGCGGACGCCACCTTGGGGAGCATGATCGCGTCGAGACGGAGGTCGCGACCGCCGCTCGGTTCGTGGTTGCCGCTCGGTTCGTGCTCGCCGTCCGTCCCGGGTTCCCCGCCCGCGGCCGTCGGCCTCATCAGCGCGTCGAGGTCGACCGCCGCGGCCTCGGTCGTCAACCGAACGCACACCTCGGCGTCGGGGTCGAACGCCGGGTCCGAAAGCACCGCGCGGACGTGCTCGCGGGCCGCGGCCTTCCGATCGGGGGCGACGGCGTCCTCCAGATCGAAACAGATCACGTCGGCGCCCGCGTCGGGGGCCTTCCGCATGAGCTCCGGGCGATCGCCGGGCGAAAACAGGAGGCTTCGTCGGGCCATATCGGTCACTCCCGGCGCATCGATATTAAAAACGGCCGGACGCGGCGGAGCGATACCGCTTTGAAACGCCCGGGCGACGGTCGGACCATGTCAGGACGCTACTACGAGGAGTTCACGGTCGGCGAGACCATCGAGCACGCGACGCGGCGGACGATAAGCGAGGCCGACAACCAGCGCTTCTGTGACATGACGATGAATCAGCAGCCGCTCCACCTCGACGCCGACTTCGCCGCGGAGACGCAGTTCGGCGAGCGGCTCGTCAACGGGTTGTACACGATGTCGCTGGCGGTCGGGGTTTCGATCCCGGAGACGACGGACGGGACCATCGTCGCGAACCTCTCGTACGACGACGTCGATCACCCGAATCCGGTGTTCCACGGCGACACGATCCGAGCCCGATCGACGGTCACCGACAAGCGGGAGACGAGCGACGGCAACCGCGGCGTCGTCACGATGCACGTCGAGGCGTTCGCGGTCGGGGGGACGGACGGTGACGACCGTCTCGTCTGCGAGTTCGACCGGACCGTCCTCTCACGAAAGCGGCCGGACGAGCGCGACGGGCCCGAGGGGAGCGACGAGAGCGAGTAGTCTACGGAGACCGCTCCCCTTCGCTCTCGCCCTCGCCCGCTAACAGCAGCCCGAGGTACGACGTGCGGACCTGCGCGGACCCGTCGAGCCCGAGTCGATCGAGCGCGTCGAGCGCCTCGTCGCGGGTGGCCTCGATCGCGGCCGCCTCGGGGACTTCCCGCTCGATCTCGACGAACTCCCCGACGCCGTCGACGGCGTCGAGCGTGACGGTAAACCCGTCGTACGCCCAGAACTCCCGCCGCTTTTCGACGGTCGCGGCCGGCTCGAAGCCGAGTCCGGCGAACACCCCGGCGGCGGCGTCGCCGTCGGCCACGGCCGTCTCGTATTCGGTCCGGGTCTTCGACCCCTCGTCCAACAACGGTCCTTTATAGGTGATTTTCACCGTTTCGTCCTCGTCACGGTCGTCGTCGCCGTTTCCGTCATCCGTCCCGTCGACCGAGCCGATCCCGTCCGGGAGCGGAGCCTCGCGGCGCACTCGAAGGGCCTCATCGGTCTCGGCGAAGTCGCGGTGCGGGGCGTCGTAGTACACGTCTCGCTGGCGCCTGGCGTCGACGCGCTCGGCGCCGGCGGCCCGCAGCCGTTCGCGGACCGCGTCCACGTCGGCCGGGACCTTGATCTCGACCTCGTACATATCATCGCGTCCGGCGGGTGCGTTCTTAAAGAAGGCGGGACGTCGGCTCCGCGCTCGGCGGCGCGAGCGGCGGGTGCCCTCCCGCGCCGGGGCGAACCGTGCGCCTTAAGGGTATAACAGGTGACGTTCAGGGTATGAGCGATCAGGAGCAAGCGGACGCGGCCGAGGACGCCGAGACCGAAGCCGAGACCGAGAGCGCCGGACTGGAAGACGGCGACTTCGTTCGCGTCGCGTACACGATCCGAACCGCCGACGACGACCGCGTCATCGACACCACCGATGAAGCGGTCGCCGAAGAGGCCGAGATCGACACCGAGGAGCACGAGTTCGAGCCGCGCGTCATCGCGCTCGGCGCCGGGCACGTGTTCCCCTCGGTCGACGAGGCGTTCATCGGTGCGGAGGTCGGCGACGAGGGCGTCGTCGACGTCCCCGCCGAGGACGCGTTCGGCGCGTACGACGCCGACGAGGTCGAGACCGTCAAAGCCGACAAGATCCCCGAGGACAGCCGCTACCCCGGCGCGCAGATCCAGATCGACAACCGTCAGGGCTACCTCGAGACGATCATCGGCGGCCGCGCCCGCGTCGACTTCAACCACCCGCTCGCCGGTGAGGACCTCGAGTACGAGTACGAGATCCTCGAACTGATCGACGACCGCGAAGAGCAGGCCGCGGGCATGCTCGGGATGTACCTCCAGGACGCCCCCGAGGTCCGCATCGAAACGGTCACCGAGGAAGAAGAGACCGTCACCGAGGACGACGACGGCGAGGAGACCGTCGAGACCGAAGAAGTCGAGAAGGACGTCCTCTACGTCACGGCGACGCAGGCGATGCAGATGAACCAGCAGTGGATGTTCCAGAAACAGCAGATCGCGCAGGACCTCATGAGCCGGCTCGACCTCGACCGCGTGGTCGTCGAGGAGGTCATCGAGGGCGGCGGCATGGGCGGTCTCGGCGGCATGATGGGCGGCATGGGCGGCGCCGGCGACATCGAGGACGCGCTCGAAGACGTCGACGTCGACGCCGACGAGCTCGCCGACGAGCTCGACGGCGAACTCGACGAGGAGTAACCCCCGACCAACTCCGGCGGCGCCCGCGAGGGTGCGTCGGGGCACAACCGCGACGACGAATCGATCCTTTTTGTATCGCAGTCGATCACCACCAGTCATGGAAATCGAACGCGCACGCGAGGACGCGATCGTCGCCGCCAGCGCCGGTGGCACGACGATCGCGATCGCGCTGCTGTCGGGCGTGGTCGGCGTCGTCGACGTCGCCACGCTGCCGACGCTCGTCCCGCTCGCCGTCTACGCGGTGTACTTATTCTCGCGAAAAGGCGGTCCGTACGGCTCGTTTGACACCCCGCGGAACTGGGCGATCGCGGCGGTCATCGCCGGTGCGCTCGTGCTCGCTACCGCGACGCTGTCGTAGCGTCGCGGTCGGAACGGCGGCTCACGCGATGTCTCGACTCGTGTCGACCGACACGGTGTCGGTGAGCTTCAGCTTGAGCGGCTCTTCGAGGGCCGCACCGCCGCGGAACTTCGGCACGACGAGCCGGTTCACGATATCGGTTCCGGTCACCGTCGTTCGGAGGTCGAAGACGATGTCGGCGATCTGCTCGGTCACGAGTCGATTGGGCGCGTCGGCGTCGCCTTCGAGCGCGTGGAGCAGGACCATCGCGTCGGCAGCGGCCGCGTTCTGACGGAGTTCGTTGAGGAACCGCCGGTACCCCGCCCGGTCTCGATGCTCCAGCGGTTCGACGGAGTCGACGACGACGGTGCCGCGATCGGGGATGTCCGCGGCCAGATCGAGCACCTCGTCGAAGGAGTCGTCGTCGCCGACGCCGCGCACGTCCGTCCTGTCCGACTCGTCGGTGTCGAGCGTGAGCGTCTCTTCGACGGCGTCGGCCGGCCGGACGGTCGTCAGGTACAGGCAGTCGCGGACGCGAGAGAATCGGTCCAAAATGAGCTCCGACTGGCTCGCCGGGTCGGCCGTCAGCGCGACGACACTACCGCTCGGGAGCCCGCCGCCGAACTCCCTGTCCAGCACCGAAATCCCGGTCGGAAGCGTCTCCATACGATCGCTGCCGTCTCTGTGGTTTTGGCTCTGTCGGTGGGGGCCAATCCGCCGGGGCTCGCCGCTGCTCGGACTCGGTCTCATCGGGCGGCAGTGTCGTTACAAGCGGCGGTGCCGTCGATCACGAGACGCGCCACCGTTTCGAGCCGTATCGGGTGACGAGCGCGTCCGCGATCCCGTCGTACGCCGACCGGACCCCGGGATCGGACAGCGGTTCGGGCGCCGCGTCGGGGACGCGACCGAGCACCGGGCAGTCGAACAGCCCGGCAACCCCGTCCGGGACCGAGTCCGCGCGCGCGACGACGACGCCGAGCGGCGGGCAGTCGAGCCGTCTTGCGATCGCCGCCGTCTTCGCGGCGTCGCGGAGCGCGGCGCGGCGGAGCGGTGTCACGAGCAGACAGCGGTCGGCGACGCGGAGCGGCGCCGCGGCGTCCGGTGAGGCCCCCGCCGGACAGTCGAGTAGCGTCGGCGCGTCGGTCGGTACCGCGTCGTCGAGCGCCGCGAACGTCGGGCAGGCGTCGACGTCGCGAGGGGCCTTCGGCGCTCCGAGCACGGTCGGCGCCGAACGGGTCAACCGGATCTCCCCGCCAGCGTGAATCGCATCGACGAGGGTGGGATCGCTGTCCGGGGCGGTCATCGACGCGGCGCGGGTCTCGGCCGCGAGGCGGGCTAGGTTCGGGAGGTCCCAGTCGGCGTCCGCGGCAACCACCGGCGCGCCGCGCCGCGAGAGCGCGTCGGCGACCCCGAGGGTTGTGGTCGTCTTCCCGCTCCCGCCTTTTCCGCCGGCCACGGCTATCACGAGCGCGGGTGAGTCGGTATCGCATATAAATAACGGGACCGCCGCGGGGAAATAGCGTCGCGGGCGCGGTCAGTCCTGACAGCAGCCGCCGGCCTCGCCGCCGAAGTCGACGGCGAGCGGGTCCGAAATAGCCTGGTTGACGGCTTCGAGGGTGTCCGTCAGCTCGTCTTGCGCGTCGAGGAACTCGCTCATGACGGGCATCGCGTGAAGCTCGTCTTGTGCGTCCTGAACCGTGTGGAGGTCGGCGTTCGTCGCCTGTCCGCTCTGTCGGGCCTGCACGAACTCCGCGCGGAGCTGTTCGAACTCGTCGATCTTGGCTTGTACCGCCTCGTCGCGCTGGACGGCCTCTCGGGCGTCCTCGAAGCGCTCGTACTCCGGGGTTTCGGCGATCCGCTCGCCGAGTTCGCGACCGAGCTCCTCGATTGCGGGCCGTTCGTCGGGTGAGGCCTGTTCGACGCTCATACCGAATTCTTGGTCCGAACCCGTTTGAACCTGCCGGAGCCGGGCACGCGGGACGGCTCGGGCGGCGGCTCGCGCCCGCGGAGTGCCCGGCGTCAGACTCTCTGCGATTCGACGAAGGCGACAACGTCGGCCAGTTCCTCCTGGCCGATGCCGTGGCCGCCCGGGTAGCTCCCGCGGGTGACCGCCGCACCGATCTCGGCGAAGCGGTCCGCGGCGTCCAGCGACCGCGACTCCGGGATAACGCGATCGCCTGCTCCCGCGGCGACGAAGACCGGTTTTCCCTCGATCCCGTCCGGGTCGAGGTCGGCGTGTGAGTCGGCGAGGTACCCGTGGAGCGCGACGACCCACGCGTAGCGGTCCGGGTTCTCCAACACGAGCGAGAGACTCGTGATCGCCCCCTGACTGAAGCCGAGCAGCCCGATCCGGTCGGGGTCGAGCGAGTAGGCGTCGACCGCCGCGTCGACGCTCTCGGCGACGAGGTCGAGACTCCGTCGGAAGTCGGCCGCGTCCGGCTGGCTCGCTTCGAGCCCGCCCGCGGACAGGTCCAGATCGTACCACGTGTAGCCGCCGTGCAGCGGGTCCGGCGCGCGCAGACTGAACACGTGATGGTCGTCCGGGAGGTGTCGCGCGACGGGGAGCAGATCCTCCTCGTCGGCGCCGCGGCCGTGGAGGATGAACACGGCGGGGGCGGCCTCGGTGGCCTCCGCGGCGAGGTCGGTCTCGGATTCGGCGTCGGGCGCAACGTGGACGTGTTCGAGCGGAAGGTCGGCCATGTGCCCGCCGTTCGTCGGCTCGGCGGTTGTATCCGTCGGCCGCGGCAGGGTCAGCGGCCGAACTCGCGTCTGGGGACGCGCGTTGAGCGGGTACGCGCGCCGGACACGTGTGCGCCGTGCGCGCCGGGTGCGGGATGACCACGATCGATCGCCGACTGCGACCGTCGAACGCGCCGTTTAACCGTCCTGCCGCACAATTCGTTCGACATGAGCGGCTCCACGGAGGGTGACCTCACCAAGACGGGGATGGCCCTGAAACACGACCGCGAGTGGGACTACGAACTCGACCGGATCGTCGAGGCCATCGAGGAGCGCGACGCCTCGAAAGTCGGCCTCCAGTTCCCCGAGGGGCTCAAACGCCGCGGCCCGAAGGTCGCCGACGACCTCCGCGAGGCGGCGCCCGACGACGTGACGTTCATGCTGTCCGGACAGCCGTGTTACGGCGCCTGCGACCTCGACACCTACCTGATGCGCCGGACCGACGTGTTCGTCCACTTCGGCCACACGCCGATGAAGGAGTCCGACAGCATCGTCTACGTTCCCCTCTTCTCGAACGTCGACCCGTTCCCGATCATGGAGGACGCGCTGGAGGAGCTGGACGACCCGTCGGAGAACGCCGACGTCGGGCTCGTCACGACGGCTCAGCACATGAACCGGTTCGAAGAGATGACCGACTGGCTAGAGGAGCGCGACTACGAGGTCCACACCCGCCGCGGCGACGATCGCCTCACGAAGGAGGGACAGGTGCTCGGTTGCAACTACGCCTCCGCGGACATTCCGGCCGACCAGGTGCTGTACGTCGGCGGCGGGAAGTTCCACCCGGTCGGTCTCGCGATGGAACATCCCGAAAAGCGCGTCGTCATCGCCGATCCCGTCAACAACGCGGTCTCGATCGCCGAGCACGACCAGTTCCTCAAACAGCGCTACGCCTCGGTCCACAAGGCGATGGGCGCCGAGAAGTGGGGCGTCATCTTCTGTACGAAGATCGGGCAGGGCCGCTGGGAGAAGGCCCAAGAGATCGTCGACAACAACGAGAACGCCTACCTGATCACGATGGACGAAGTGACGCCGGACCGCCTGCGAAACTTCGACATGGACGCGTTCGTCAACACCGGCTGTCCCCGGATCACGACCGACGACGGCCCGCGCTTCCACAAGCCGATGCTGACGCCGGGCGAGTACGAGGCCGCGATCGGCGAGAAGCCGCTCGACTCGATCGAGTTCGACACGTTCCACGACACCTGGTGAGCGGCGCGGCGCGGAGCCGCTGACACCTCGGCCGCTGCGGACCCGGTCGGGTTCGCGCTCTTCGAATGGAGAAAGGGTTTCACTCGTGAGAGTGATCCACCCGCATGGTCCCGACACAGGTTGCGTCCCTCCTCTGGCGCGTCGTCGCCGCGACCGGTCCAACGCTCGATCGCCCGCCGCAGTGGACCGGCTTGGAAGTTCTCGGATCGGCGGCCGTCGAGTTCGTCGTGACCGCCGTTGGCGTCCTCCTCGTCAGCGTAGTCGTCTCGTCGGTTGCGCCCGATTTCACCGACGGCGGCGTTGAGTACCTCCGCGCGGAGCCCGGAGAGGCGTTTCTGTACGGCGTCGCGGCGTACGTGGCGATAGTCGTCGCGATGTTTCTGCTCGCGATAACCGTCATCGGTCTCCTCGTCGTCGTTCCCGCGGTGATCGCCATCGCGATCCTCAGCTTCGGCGGGACGGCAGTCTCCGTTATCGCCCTCGGAACGTGGATCCGATCGGCGCTCGGAGACGGCGCCGCGAACGGGCGCGAGACCGCGCTCGTCGTCGGCGCGGTAGCGTGGGCGGGGCTTGGACTCGTCCCCGTCCTCGGCGGGCTCGTGCGGTTCGTCGTCGGCGCGATGGGGTTCGGCTACCTCGCGCTCTGGCTCGCCAACGGACGGTTCGACCGCGATTACGGCTCCGTCGACGTCGGCGGGTACGGGGGATCCGGCGGGTCGACGCGCGGTCCGGCCGCTATCGACGAGGGTGCCCCTGACGAGAGCTCGGACGACGATCCCGACCGCTTCCGCAACATCGCGGCGGTGGACGCCGAACGGGAGGCGGAAGAGGACGCTCGGGACTCCGACGGGGGGACCGGGACGACCGATCGCGATCGGTAGTGCGAACGCCGGGAGACGGCCGACGGTCGTCAGCGGGCGCGAGCCGGGCTACGGTTCCCCGCCACAGACGGGCGAGCTCACCGCGTCGTCCCGACCTCCCGCTCGACGTAGTCGACGGCGTCCGCGGGCGAGGCTACCGTCTTCACGCCCTCGACGTCGTGCGTGTCGAGCCCGGCGACCGCCCGCCCGTGCGCCAAGGCCAGTCCGATCTCAGAGAGCGTTCCGTGCGATCCGGCGACCGCGATCGCGGCGTCGCCGTTCGACACGACGAGGGCGTTTCGCGCGTGGCCGAGCCCCGTGGCGATCGGCGTTTCGACCCACGGGTTCGCGTCCTCGCGGCGATCCGTGGGGAGGATACCGATCGTCTCGCCGCCGGCTTCGGCGGCGCCCCGACAGACGGCCTCCATCACGCCGCCGAGGCCCCCGCAGACGACCGTGTGTCCGCGAGTCGCGAGCGTTTCCCCGAGCGCTTCGGCGACCGCCGCCGTGTCGGGACCGATCGAACTGCCGCCGATGACGCTGACGCGCATGTCGCCCAGCGGGTGCCGGGAGTATATAAATAAGTCGCCGCAGACAGCACCCTGACGGCACTCTCGGGCGGATGTACTGTGGCGCTCACGAGTCACTCTGTCTGTCCTGTCGGTCTCTTGGTGAAACTCTTTTAAGTGCTGAGCGTCGACAGTCCCTATGACGTACGATACCGTCGTGTTCGACAACGACGGTGTCCTCGTGGGCCGCACGCGTTTCGACGTGCTCCGGGATGCAACCCGGGACGCGTTCGAAGAGTGCGGCGTCGAGGAGCCCGATCCGGACGACGTAGAGCGAATGACTATCGGTGCGACCCCCGGCAGCGTCGGGACCGTCTGCCAGACGTACGACCTCGATCCGGGGTCGTTCTGGCGGACTCGCGACGACGTGGTGTCGAAGGCGCAACAGCAAGAGGCTCGCGAGGGGCGAAAGACTCCGTACGACGACCTCGACGAGCTACAGGATCTCAACGTGGAGATGGGGATCGTCTCCTCGAACCAGCAGGCGACCGTCGACTTCCTCGTGAACCACTTCGACGGATTCGACCGATTCGGTGCGGCGTACGGCCGCGAGCCCACGATCCACTCGCTACAGCTTCGAAAGCCGAACCCGCACTACATCGAGCGCGCGCTCGGCGACCTCGACGCCGGCAACGCCCTGTTCGTCGGCGACAACGAGTCCGACGTGCGCGCGGCCGAGAACGCGGGCATCGACTCGGCGTTCATCCGGCGCCCGCACCGCCGCGACTGGGAGCTGAACGTCTGGCCGACCTGGGAGATCGACGAACTCAGCGATCTCCACGACATCGTCGGCTAGGATCGGACGATCGACCGCTTGCGGTGACAGCGGTGTACGCCGCGAGCGCTCCCTCTCAAGGTTTAACTCCGATCGGGAGCAACGCCGCCACAGTGACAGACGCCCCGCCGTGGACCGACATCTTCGGCCACCCCGAACCGTATCCGGAGCAGGCCGACGGCATCGACGCCGCCATCGACGCCGCCGAAGACGGCGGTTTCCTCGCGTTGGAGGGTGCGTGCGGGACCGGCAAGACGATGCTCGCGCTCACCGCCGGGCTCGACCGCGTCCGGGACCCCGACTCCGACTTCGAGCGCGTGTTCGTACTCACGAGCGTCAAACAGCAGCTGCGACAGTTCGAGACGGACCTGGAGAGTATCAACGGGAACCTCCCCGACGGGTACGACCCGGTCTCCGGACTCACCCTCGTCGGAAAGGCGGACGTCTGTCCGTACGCCCGGGAGAACAGCGGGGGAATCGACCGAGAGAACGTGTACGAGCGCTGCGAGGGACTCCGCGAGCGCACTCGCAACCTCGTCGGCGACGGCGGCGCGACGACGACTTCGAACCTCGTGAGCGAGGCGCGGAGCCAACAGGTCGGCCTCATGGACTCGGGGACCGCGGCCGGGGGCGCCGGTGGCGGACGCGCTGACGACCGGCGCACCTCCGGCGGCGCCGCCGACTACCTCTCCGTCGACGGAGAGCCCACCCCGTACCGGCCCGGCACCGAGGAGTTCGAAGGCACCGAGTTCTGCCCGTTCTACGCCGGCTTCCTCGACGATCTCCCGGAGGACGGCGACCCGGCCGAGGCCGTCCCGTTCGACGTCACGGAACTCGGCCACGTCGGCCCGACCGATCTGGTCCGGCTCGCCGCCGGGCACGGCACCTGCCCCCACTCGATCATGGGCGCGCTCGTGCCCGACGTCGAGGTCGTGATCGGGAACTACTACCACGCGTTCGATCCGGTGACGACCGGCACGTTCACCGGCGCGCTGTTAGACGACGCCACGTTCGTCGTCTGCGACGAGGCGCACATGCTCGAACCGCGCGTGCGCGACCTCGTGAGCGACGCCGTCGCCGACGCCAGCCTCCGCGACGCCGAAAACGAACTCACGCGGGTCGTCCAGCCGCTCGAGTTCGAGACGGCCGGCGCCGAGTCCGACGACGCCGCGCTCGTGCGCGGCGAACTGGAAGACGCCGACGTGACCACGGACGAGATCCAATCGGTCCGCGAGTTCTACGCGGACCTCCGCGGCGAGTTGGACCGGCGGGTGACCGCGCACCTCGACAGCGAGCACCCCGACTGGCGCGCGTCGATGCGGGCGCTCGACGACGCCGAACTGGCGCTTCGGGACCCGGAGGTGCCGGCCGAAGACGAGATCACGACGTGGGCGAACCAAGCGGGATACGACGGCCGCGTCTGGGCGCGGGCACAGCAGGTCGGCGCGGTCATCAAGCGCGTGCTCGACTCCCTCGAGGAGGAGGACAAACAGCGGGCCGCCCCCGGCGTGGGGCGGACCCTCAACGCGTGGTACCGCGAGGGCCACGAGGACTTCTTCCGCGCGATCGATCTGGAGCGGACGTGGGACGAGACCGCGCCCCCCGACTCGTGGCGGCGCGCGTACAACGCGAGCCTCGCGCTGTACAACTGCCTGCCGAGCGAGCCGATCGGCGAGCGGCTCGCGGAGTTCGGCGGCGGCGTGCTGATGAGCGCGACGCTGGAACCGATGGACGTGTTCCGCGAGGTGACCGGCCTCGATCACCTCGAAGAGCGGGGCCGACCGGTCGTCGAGCGGACCTACGGGCTCGGGTTTCCGCCCGAAAACCGCGCGAGCGTCGCCGTCGACGCGCCGAAGTTCACCCACCAGAACCGCG
This sequence comes from Halorubrum aidingense JCM 13560, assembly GCF_000336995.1. Lineage (GTDB taxonomy): Archaea > Halobacteriota > Halobacteria > Halobacteriales > Haloferacaceae > Halorubrum > Halorubrum aidingense. The sequence goes on from NZ_AOJI01000017.1 coordinate 124,899, forward strand.
GCGCGCCCGGCGAGTCGAACCCGACCAGGCTCGCTCACCTCGACGCGACGGCGGCGGTCGCCGGTCGCGAAGGAAACGTGCTCGTCGGAATGCCGAGCTACGCGGAGGCGACTTGGATGGCCGAGTCGCTCGAAGGGCGACTCGACAAGCCGGTTCTACTCGACGAGTCCTCGGGCGACCGCGCCACCGAATCGCTGAAAGACGACTTCTTCGCCGGTGACGGGAAGGTGCTCGTGACGAGCCTCCGAGGCACGCTCACCGAGGGCGTCGACTATCGGGGCAACCGACTGACCGCCGCCGTCGTCTGCGGCGTCCCGATCATCAACACGGCGCGCCCCCGGACGCGCGCGGTGATCACGGCGTACGACCGTCGGTTCGAGTCCGGGTTCGAAACCGCGCTCACCGTCCCGGCGGTTCGGAAGGCGAGACAGGCCGTCGGGCGGGTGATCCGCGGGCCGGACGAGCGCGGTGTGCGAGTGCTGCTCGACGCCCGGTACGCCCGTGAGTCGTGGAACAGCGTTCGAGAGTACCTCCCCGAACACGAGCGCGCCGAGTACCAGCCCGTCAGCCCGGACATGCTGGGGCTCGCGCTGGACCGATTCGAGCGCGGTGCGAACGGAGAATGAGGTCGGCCGCCTCGACGACGGTGAACGGCCGGCGATCGCCGCTGATCGCCCGTGCCGCCATCCCCGGTCCACGGGTCTTACCAACCGTTTAACGACCCGTTTGACCGCGATAAGTGGCTCGTAACTAACCGGATGTGCGTCTCCCAGTAAGTATGGAATCTCCGAAGCTGGGGGGCCGGTACCACGTCGTCTGTCGGGAGTGCCCGGTCGAGCGCCTGGTCGACGCGGACGACGAGGCGGTCGAATTGGAACGGGAGCACGTCGCCGAAACCGGCCATCGAGTCGCTGTCGGCCGGATAGACTGATCCGACCGCCGTCGCGCGTCAGCCCGCCGCCCCGTCTCAGACCACGTTCGAGTCGATGTCTCGCGGGAAGTGCGTGAGCGTCTCCGTGCCCGACTCCGTGATAGCGACCGTATCGGAGTGGCGGTAGCCGTACTCGTCGGTGTACAGTCCCGGCTCGATGGTGTACACCTGTCCGGGAGCCATCTCGGCGTCGTCGCCGTCGTAGCGCTCGCCCCACCCGCGGTCGATGTAGGGCGGTTCGTGGGCGCCGAGTCCGATATTGTGACCGACGTGGTGTTGTGCCAGCTCCGTTACCCCCTGCTCTTCGAAGTACTGCCAGACGACCTCGTCGACCGCGGCGACGGGGACGCCCGGCCCCAGCGCGTCGATCGCGAGCGTCTGCGCTTCGAGCATGAGCTCGAAGTAGTGCTCCTGCTCGTCTGTGTAGTCGCCGACGAACATCGTTCGCTCTAGCTCGGAGCGGTAGCCGTCGACGTTCGCGGTCGCGCCCGTCACGAGCACGTCCCCCTCCGCGAGTCGTTCGTTCGGCGTGTGACCGTGCGGGAGCGCGGTCTCGTGTCCGGAAATGTAGCCGGCGTGGACGGGACCGTCGCCGCGGACGCGGACGCTGTAGGTGTCACCGAGCGTGTCGAGCATCGCACGGGAGGCCTCCGTCGACGCCCGCTGTGAGACGGTCGCCGGATGCGCGCCCGGCTCGGAGAAGTCGGCGAGGTAGCGGTGACCGAGATTCGCCCACTTCGCAGACTCGCGGATGAGATCGACTTCCGCCGGAGACTTCTCCCAGCGCATGCGGTCGACCCACGACTGCGTCTCGACGTCGACGAACTCCGACAGCGCGGGCCCCTCGTAGCCCATCACGCCCGGTGCGCCGTCGGCGTCGGTGGCGATCGCGTCGACGCCGAGCCCGTTCAGCACCTCGACGGCGACCGCGATCGGTTCGCCGCCGGGGTAATCGAAGTAGTGGTGGACCGCGTCGATCCGCGGGTTCGGTTCCACCCGTTCGACCTCCAGTCTGGGGACGACGATCTCGGTCCGATCGGCCGTCACCGCGAGGACGACGGGCCGCTCCGTCTGGATGTGGTGAAAGCCGGTGAGGTACTCGATCGCGGTCGCCCCGAACCACGTTGCGGCGTCGGCGTCGGTCGCCGCGAGTCGGTCGCGAACCGCCGCGAGTCGATCGTCGAAGGCGCTATCGGGGAGTCGTGTCGCCATGACGAACGATACGAGAACGCGCCGATAAACGGTCGGGTAGCGGAACGAGAGTATATAAAAGCGAGCGGACGCCGCGGTTCGCGTCTATTCAGTACAGGTCGGCTCCGTCCGGTTCAGTCGGGACCGGTCAGTGCCGTTTCGCTCTGTTCAGGTCGGGTCCGGTCAGTTCTCGCGGCGGGCGAACGCGAGGTTACCGGAGACGTTTTTGATGTACGCTTTGACGGTCTCGCCCTCCTGCGCGCCGGGAACGAAGACGGTGTACTCGCCGCGCTCGGCGACGCCGTCGCCCTTGCGGCCGGTGCCGACGATCTCGAGTTCGTACGTCTTGCCCGACTCGATGGCCTCCTCCTGGCGCTGGGTGTTCGAGGTGTTCTGCTTGGCGACCGGCCGGAACGCCCCGCAGGCCTCACAGCGGAGCATCGGTGTGCGGTTCTCGGTCTCCAGTCGGGTGTCGGGGAGGCCGCACTCCGAGCAGGTGACGTACGACTCGATGTACGAGTCGATGGCGGCCTGGAAGTCGCGCTCGCGGAAGTTCCCGTTGTAGCGGGCGCGGCCGGACTCGTACTGGCCCGCCGTCCCGAGCTCCTGTTGGATCTTCGAGTGAACGTGTTCGGGGTCGCGGCTCAGCGCGTCCGCGATCGCCGAGAGATTCGTCAATCGGGTGAACGCGCCGTCTTTCTGGGTCTCCGGCTCGGGGACCGACAGCCGCTCGTCGTCGCCGCCGAGGTCCGGAACCTCCTCCATCGCGCGGTCGAGGCTCGATTCGTAGTCCATACGCGTCAGAACGACAGGGCGACGGAAATCGCTTCCGGGTTCCGAAAGCGAGCGCTCGACTCGCCTGCGCTCGGAAAGCGGTCCGTCTGGGCCCGATCAGAGTCCGGCCCGGAGCGCGCCGGCGACGAGGAGGAGTCCAAGAACATACAACAACACGACGATCGCGTTTCGCTTCGGGGCGTGCAGCGCCATGCCGGGGAGCCACTCAGAAAGCGCTCGTCGCGCGTCGCCCGGAGGGTCGGAGGGCCCCGAAGGGTCGTTCGAGTCGGACATCGTATAGCGTCCGCTTCGCGGATCGAACAGTTAGGTATGCAGCGCGATACGGGCTTAAGACCAGCGTAACACACGCCGTCGGTGTCCGTTCGGCTCGCCGTGGACGGCTCTGAATCAGAACGTGCGGTGAGACCCGATCAGTCTCGACGGTCGGACCGCGATGAGACAGGACGGAACAGTCGATCGCTTAGACCGAATTGGAGTAACAGTAGCGGGAGGTAGATTTGAACTACCGATCTCCGGGTTATGAGCCCGGCGGAATCTCCTGGCTATCCCATCCCGCTATCATATCAAACTCGCGTGCGAGTGTTAAGGGTTCTGATCCCGTTGCCCGTGTGCGATCTGTCCACGTGTGGTTTATATATCGATTCCGGGCCAGACCACCGCGAGAGAACACCGATCGGCCGGTGGCTCACGCGTCGTCGCGGGCGGCGAGCGACCGCTGCCGAAGGCGGAGCGCAACGAGGCTCGCGACGGCGAATCCGACCGGCAACGCCGCGTCGGCGGGGTTCCCGGAGAGCGCGCGGCCGGCGGTCAGCCCCGCCATCAGCGCGAACAGGAGCGCTAGCAGTCCGGAGATGGGAACCACGTACCCCTCGGTGAACGTCGATCGGTCGGATCCGTCGCTCATGCGTTCACGGTCGGCTGGAAACGGGTAAAACCCCCACGTCGGCGACCGGCCGAACCGCGGTCGCGCCCCGTCGCCGTCGCCGATGCTCGCCTTGCGTCGGCCACAAACGCTTTTATCAACCATAAATAATGATGGATCGATGCGAAAACCGTTACTCACGACTGACTTTCTGGATCGGGCACGGCGTCATTACGGCGACGAGGAGGCCGTGCTCGCTACGGACGGCACTCGGTACACCTACGCCGAACTCGGCGACCGGGCGGACCGGTTCTCTGCGGCGCTGCAAGCGCGTGGGATCGAGAAGGGCGACCGCGTCGCGGTGCTGGACCCGAACACGCACTACCACCTCGAAGCCGCTTACGGGACGATGCAGATCGGTGCGGTTCACACCCCGCTGAACTACCGTCTCACGCCCGACAACTTCGCGTACATGCTCTCCGACGCCGGCGTCGACGCCATCTACGCCGACGCCGAGTACGCCGGGAACATCGAGGCGATTCGCGACGAGGTGCCGACCGAGACGTTCCTGACGAACGACACGGACGCGGTCGACGGCGACTGGGAGTCGTTCGACGAGGCGTTGGCGGACGCGGATCCGGACGCCTACGAGCGGCCGGAGATGGACGAAGACGAGGTGATCACGATCAACTACACCTCGGGGACGACGGGCGACCCGAAAGGCGTCTGCCGCACGCACCGCGCGGAGACGCTCCACGCGTACCTGATCACCATTCACCAAGAGATCACCGACGAGGACGTCTACCTGTGGACGCTACCGATGTTCCACGTCAACGGGTGGGGCCACATCTACGCGATCACGGGAATGGGCGCTCGGCACATCTGTACCCGCGGCGTCGACGTCGCCGAAGTGTTCGACCGCGTCCGGGGCGAGGGGGTCTCGTACTTCTGTGCCGCGCCGACCGTGCTCAACATGCTCGGTGACCACCACGCCGAACACGGCGGCGCGACGACCGGCGAGAACGACGTTCGGGTGGCCACCGCGGGGGCGGCGCCGCCGGAGGCGACGATCCGAACCGTCGAATCGGAGTTCGGCTGGGACCTCAAACACGTGTACGGCGCCACCGAGACCGGACCGCTCGTGACGACCTCCGACGCCAAGCGGCACTTCGAGGCCGACTCGGACGAGCGATTCGCGGTCAAAAAGACGCAGGGGATCGGCTACCTCGGCACCGACGTCCGCGTCGTCGACGAAAACGGCGAGGACGTCGCGGCCGACGGCGAGACCATCGGCGAGATCGTCGTCCGCGGGAACCAGGTGATGGACCGGTACTGGAACAAACCGGAGGCGACCGAGGAGGCGTTCTCCGAGCGACTCGACGGCTACTATCACATGGGCGACCTGGCCGTCGTCGACGAGGACGGGTTCGTTTCGATCCAAGACCGCAAAAAGGACATCATCATCTCCGGCGGCGAGAACATCTCCTCTATCGAGTTGGAAGACACGCTCTTCGAACACGACATCGTCTCCGACGTGGCCGTCATTCCCGCCCCCGACGAGCAGTGGGGCGAGACGCCGAAGGCCTTCGTCGTTCCCGAGAGCGGCGACCCCGACGACGCCGGTGCGACCTCGGAGGAGCTCCGTGCGTTCGTGCGCGAGCGCGTCGCGACGTACAAGACCCCCGGCGAGGTGGAGTTCGTCGCCGAACTCCCGACGACGGCGACCGGGAAGATCCAGAAGTACGAGCTCCGCAAGCGCGAGTGGGACGAGGAGGACCGGATGGTCGGCGAGGGATAGGGATCGCCCGTCGCAGTCGGTGACGGACCGAGACTCCCGTCGGTCAGTCCTCGCAGTCAACGTCTCCGACGAGTGAACCGACTCGATCACCGATCCGCTCGAGCGTCGCGTTCGAGAGCCCGTGTCCGTCGCCCGGATCGATCCGGAGATCGACCGCCGCGCCGGCCCGTCGGAACACCTCGGCGGTCGCGCGAACGCGGGAAGCCGGGACGTACGGGTCGTCCTCGCTGCTGTCGAGCGCGAGCGGCGTCCCCGCGAGCGGCTCGGCGCCGGCGGCGGCTACGCGTGCCGCCGGACCATCCAGGTCGTCGCCCGGGAGCGCCGCGGAGACGACGAACGCGCCGCCGTACCGCCGCGGGCGTCGGCGGAGGAACTCGCTCACGACGCAGCCGCCCTGCGAGACGCCGACCAGAACGGTCTCCGTCGGACCGACACCGACCTCCCGAGCGGCGTCGACGGTCGCCGCGACGCAGTCGACCGCCGACGTCAACGCCGGCTCGTTGGCGTCGATCGGCGCGTCGTGGCGGGCCGGAAACCACGTGGACCGAACGGCGCCCGGCGCAAGCAGCGCTGTCCCCTGCCGGTAGCACTCGTCGGCGAGGCGGAGCATCCCTTCGGGGGTCCCACCGCGGCCGTGAACGAGCACGAGCGCGACCCTGGCCGCCGCGGCGGGTGCGCCGCCGGTCTCAAGCGTCGCGTCCGCGTGTGGCCCCTCGACGTCCGCGAACGGCCGGCTCAACGGCCGTCACCGCGGTCGACGGATTCGTCGCCGATCCGGAACGCCGGGAGCTGGTCCTCGATCAACTCGCGGTCGTCCTCGAACCGCGGCGGCAGGTACAGTTCCGTCGCGTGTCCGTCGACGTCGGGCGGGGCGAGCCCGGGTCCGCGGGGTCCGATCGCCGCGTCGGGACCGTCGGGGGTCGTCGCCTCCGTCGCCAGCTCCACGAGGAGCCCACCGGGGCCGCGGACGTACAGCGAGTGGAAGAAGTGACGGTCCTTCACCCGGGAGACGTCGTAGCCGCGGTCGCGGAACAGCTCGTGCCAGTCGAGGAGAGCCTCTCGGTCGGCGACGCGCACCGCGGCGTGGTGGAGCGTTCCGGGACCCTCTCGGAGGTACGCGGCGTCCCGGTCGAGGATGTCGACGACGGTCGCGCGGTCGCCGGGCGCGCGGTACCGGATCCGGTCGTCGGTCTCCGCCTCGTACGCGAACCCCAGCGTGTCGAGCACGCTCGCCGTTCCGTACGGGTCCGCCGGGAGCGCGGTGACGCCGTCGAGTCCCCGGATCGCCGCCGATTTCGGGACCGCGTCGGCCGCGTTGCCGAGCCACGGATCGTCGTTCTCCGGGTCGGGCGGGCGCTCGACGAGTTCGACCCGCGTCCCGGACGGGTCCGCGAGGCGGAGCAGCCTGTCGCCGAAGCGTTCGACCGGTTCCGGTTCGATCCCCCGCTCCGCGAGCCGGCCACGCCAGTAGTCGAGTGAACCGGTCGGGACCGCGAAGGCGACCGCCTCGTAGCCGGGTTTTCCGGGGCGACCCGGATCGGCGGTGGGGTCCGGGAAGACCGTGAACACGGAGCCCGGTGAGCCGGTCGCGTCGCCGAAGTAGAGGTGGTACTGGAGGACGTCCTCGTAGTTCACCGTTCGCCGAAGCAGCCGGAGGCCGAGGACCTCCCCGTAGAACGCGGCGTGTGCCGCCGCGTCGCCGACGATCCCCGTCACGTGGTGGAGGCCGGGGGTGTCCGAGAGCATGGAGCGTACGTGAGACGCCCGGGCGCAAACCGGTGTCGGTCGGGGACGGGACAACGCGCTCCGGGACCGATCAGGATAGCCACAGCAGGCGGACGTTACTCGCCGTCAGATACGTCCCGACGAGCGTCAGCAGGACCGGCGGGAAGTAGTAGATCAGCGCGTCGCCGTCGCGAGCCCCCGTGACGCTGATCCAGAGCATCACGAGGTAGACGACGATCTTCAGGCCGACGAGTCCCCCGAGCCCGAACGTATCGAGCGCGAACACCACCACCGGGTTCGCCTCCTCGATCGTCGGGACGTACTGGAGGAACGCGATGGTGGAGACGATGTCGCCGACGCCGTAGGTGGCCGTCGCCGCGATCCACAGCCAGTAGAACTCCTGTGGACGGCGGCGATAGGCGGGGCGTCGACGGGTTCGGTCGCGGGAACGGACCACACGCAAAGGTGTCGAGACGGCGACGTGAATCTGCCGATTCGGGTCGGGGTGGGGTCGGGATGGGGTGGGGTGGGGTCGGGATGGGGTGGGGTGGAGTGGGATGGGATGGGGTGGGATGGGGTGTTCTCACGCTGGTGCCGGCCCCGACTCCCTCGACTCTCGCCGCCGGTTCCGGATCGTTCAATGTCGCCCGGGCGGACGGGCGCGTATGGGAACGCCACGCGATACGCGCGAAGCGCAGGTCGTCGAGGTCCTCGATCGGCTCTACGAGGAGTATCCCGACTCGACGATTTCGCTCAACTATTCGAACCGGCTGGAGCTGCTCATCGCGGTGATCCTCTCGGCGCAGTGTACGGACGAGCGGGTGAACAAGGTGTGTGCGGACCTCTTCGAGACGTACGAGACGCCCGAGGACTACGCGAACGCGCCCCAAGAGGAGCTCGCGGAGGCGATCAACTCGATCACCTACTACAACAACAAGGCGAAGTACATCCGCTCGGCGTGCGCGGACATCGCCGAGAAACACGACGGCGAAGTGCCGGACACGATGTCGGAGCTGACGGATCTCGCCGGCGTGGGCCGCAAGACCGCCAACGTCGTCCTCCAGCACGGCCACGACGTCGTCGAGGGGATCGTCGTCGACACCCACGTCCAGCGGCTCACTCGCCGGCTCGGAATCACCGAGGAGCAGAGTCCGAAGGCGATCGAACGGGATCTCCTCGACATCGTTCCCGAAGACGACTGGCAGCAGTTCACGCACTTGATGATCGACCACGGCCGCGCCACCTGCACCGCGATCAACCCGGACTGCGCCGACTGCGTGCTCGCGGACGTCTGTCCCTCTGAAAAGGGCGACGCCGAGGTCGACCTCGCGAGCGGCGAGGCGTGGTGAACGTCGTCCAGGTGCACGGGCGCGACCGGCGACGAGAGAACGGGCTGTAGCGGATCGCCGGCGTCGCGGCACCGCCAGTTCGTGGTATCGCGAAACCGATCGACCCGGGGCGCATGATCGTTCACGATGAACGTCCGAGGTGTTCACCCACCTATTTAAAGACCCAAACGAACGGGGGAATCGGCGAATTTGTTCTATGCGAAAGAGAACCTGCTTCCGGCTTTATGTGTACATCCAGTGTATCCGTAAGTGAGGAGAGACACAATGTCCACCAAAACGACAAACGAGTTCGGCGGAGAGTTCGGCGGCATCACCCTACTGGGGAAAGCGCACTCGCTGTCGGCGCTGTTCATCGTCCTGCTCCGAGCGAGCATCGGCGGGATGATCCTGTTCGCGGGCCTCGGGAAGATCTCGGAGTGGCCGTTCGACGCGGCCGGCTACCTCGCGAACGTCGGCTCGGCGAGTCCGGTCAGCGGTCTGTACGCCATGATGGCGTCGAGCCCGGCGCTGATGGAGTTCGTGAACGTGTTCGTCCCGGCCACGCAGGTGCTCATCGGCGTGGCGCTCATCGCCGGCGCGTTCGTGCGGCTGGCCGCCCTCGGCGGCGCGATGCAGATGATGCTGTTCTACCTCGGCGGGTGGAGCGGCGACGTGCTCGCGCTGTTCGACTCGACGCTCATCTACGCGGTCGTGTTCCTCACGGTCGCCGCGTTCGGTGCGGGTCGGATCCTCGGCCTCGACGCCTACATCGAGAAACTGGAGGTCGGCGGACAGGCGCTGACCGAGAAGTTCCCGGCGCTCCGCTACGTCCTCGGCTGAACGGGGACGTCCGCTTATAAACGGAACCGGGCGCGTACGCACGCGCCGCCGACTCGTTTTCGACGGCAGCGGCCGACGCGACTGCTTCGCTTTTCCGACCGATCGGTACGGGGTGAGCGACGGCGCCGCGACCGACTGCTCCGGACCGCTTCGATGAGGGGTGTGCCGGCGACGGCCCGATGGTCGCTGTTTATAAACCACCGACGCGGACGCCGCGTTCAGTTAAATACTCGTCCGCGACACCGGCGTTCCGTTTCGGGTTTCAATCGATATAAGAGCGCGCGGGCGGAACGGGGGGTAATGGATCTCGGTTCGCGGGACGCGTTCGCCCGAATGGGGACGCTCGGCATCGAAGAGGAGTTCTACATCGTGGATGCCGACGGCCGCCCGACCTCCGGGACCGACGAACTCGTGTACGGTCGCGGCCCGCCGGAAGCGATCCCCGAGGGCTTCGACCACGAGCTGTTCAAATGCACGATCGAGGCGCAGACGGAACTCATCGAGGACCCGGTCGACGCGGGCGACGCGCTCGCGACCGTCCGGGAGGCGCTCGTCGAACACGCCGCCGCCGACGGCTACCGGATCGCCGCCGCGGGGCTCCACCCGGCGGCGAAGTGGCGCGAACTGGACCACGTCGAGAAGCCGCGGTACCGGGCCCAACTCGACCGCATCCAGTACCCGCAACACCGAAACACGACGGCCGGGCTCCACGTGCACGTCGGCGTCGACGACGCGGACAAGGCCGTCTGGATCGCCAACCGCCTCCGGTGGCACTGTCCGGTGTTGCTCGCGCTGTCGGCGAATTCCCCGTTCTGGAACGGCTTCGACACCGGGCTCGCCTCGGCCCGCGCGAAGATATTCGAGAACCTGCCGAACACCGGGATTCCCTCGGCGTTCGACGACTTCGACGCCTTCCAGCGGTACGAGCGCCGGATGGTCGAACACGGCTCCATCGCGGACCGCGGCGAGCTCTGGTTCGACGTGCGCCCGCACACCGGCCACGGAACCGTCGAAGTACGAGCGCCGGACGCTCAGTGCGACCCCGCAGTCACCCTCGCGCTCGTCGAATACGTCCACGCGCTCGTCGTCGACTACGCCGAGCGCTACGACGACAACGAGATCCCGGATCGACTCCGCAGAGAGCTGTTAGACGAGAACAAGTGGCGGGCGATTCGCCACGGCCACGACGCCTCCTTCGTCACGCGCGACGGCGAAGGGACCGCCTCGCTCGGCGAAATTGTCGACGACGAGTGCGACCGGCTCGGAATCGGCGGGATTCGGGAGGTGTACGACGCCGAGAGCGGCAGCGATCGCCAGCGCCGGCTCCGCGAGGAATCGGGGCTCGACGCGCTGTGCGCGGACCTGTTCGTGTCGCCGTAGGCGGCGCGAGACGCGGGTGGTGCGGGCGGCGAAGGCGGCCCGGGTAGTCCGTCGCGACCACGACGCGCCGGGGGACCGAAGATTCCGAGCCGCCGAGCGTTTCGTCGGAACCAAAGCGACGAGAAACGCTTTTGGGCGCGCAGACCCCACTTTGCGGTATGACTACGGACGAACCCGTCGACAGGGACGCCGACGACGTCGACGCTGCCGAAGCCGGCTCAACGGACGAGTCACCGACCCAGCGGACTCGCGAGGAACTGCGCAAGACCAAAGAGCGACTCGGCGAGGGCGCCGACAAGGCCGTCAAGGGGTTCGACGACAACATCGTCGACCTGCTCTCGTGGCTGCTCGACACCGAGACCCGCGCGCGGATCTACGTCTACCTCCGGGACAACCCGCAGAGCACGAGCGACGAGGTCGCCGACGGGACCGGCCTCTACCCGAGCACGGTCCGCGAGGCGCTCGCGGAGCTCCACGACGAGGGAACCGTCGAGCGCGACAAGCGGGAGGCGAGCGGCGCCGGCAACAACCCCTACGAGTACGAGGCGATCGCACCGAGCGAACTGGTGCAGGGCGTCGTCGGCGACGTCCAGCGCGAGTTGAACGCCGTGTTCAACCTCGACCGCCGGCTGGGCGGCGAGTCGCCGGACGGCGACACCGAGCCCGTCCGCATCTCGGTCGGCGACGCGGACGAATCCAGCGCCGACGACGCGGACGCCGACGAGGGTGACGCGACCGCTGCTGACGACGATACCGACGGCGCCGCGTCCGACGACCGCTAGATCGTCGGCGATCGCGTCGCGTCCCGCGACCGTTCTCGGTTCGGGACACTTTAAGTTCCGCCCGCGCAACCGATACTCATGAACGTCGCGCTGGGTGGTACGTTCGATCCCGTTCACGACGGCCACCGGAAGCTGTTCGAACGGGCGTTCGAGCTGGGAGACGTGACGGTCGGGCTCACGTCCGACGAGCTCGCGCCGAAGACCCGACACGTCGAGCGGTACGTCCGCCCGTACGACCGCCGGAAGCGCGACCTCGAAGCCGAACTCGCCCCGCGCGCCGAGGCGCACGGCCGCGAGTTCGCGATCCGCGAGCTGACCGAGCCGACCGGCATCGCCGTCGAGCCCGAGTTCGACGCGCTCATCGTCTCCCCGGAGACGAGAGACGGCGGCGAACGCATCAACGAGATCCGGACCGCCCGGGGGCACGAACCGCTCGAAGTCGTCGTCGTCGAGCACGAGTCCGCCGAGGACGGTGAACGGATCTCCTCGACGCGGATCGTCGCCGGCGAGATAGACGAACACGGCAACCTCACGCCGGACCGCGAGGGTCGCGGCGCGACTCGCCCGGAATGAACGGGGAGACGTCTTCCCCCCGGCTCGCTCGAATCGCTATCGGCGAGACCGGTTTCGAGCGGGCGGCCGTCTGGAGCGCGGTCGGCTTCGCGTGCTCGTACGCCGCCTTCGACGCGGCCGGACTCGCCGGCCTCTCCCGGGCGTCGCCGGAACTCGCGGCGCCAGTCGCCGGCGCTCTCGCGGTCCTGACCGCGATTGGCGTCGTCGCGTTCGCCGCGACCGGTGCCGGCGTCCTCCCCGCTATCTTCCTCGCGTACGGGCCATTTGCGGCCATCCTACTCCGGACAACGGGCCCCGAGCCGTACGCGATCCCCTTCGGCGATCCGGTCCCGTTCGCGGTCGCGCTCGTTGAGCCGCTCGGCGTCGCGCTCGCCGGGGCCGCGGCGGTCGGGCTCGCCGGCTACGCGATCGGACGAGCCGTAAGCGACCGCGGTGCTGACGACGACTGATCCGGACCGTCCCGCCCTTCTCACTCCTCGAGCGTCCCGTTCAACACCTTCGCGGCGACGAGTACCGGGTCCCACACCGGGCTGAACGGCGGCGCGTACGCGAGATCCAGTCGCTCGACCTCAGGGACGGTCATGTCCGCCTCCAGCGCGGTCGCGAGCGTGTCGATCCGGATCGCGGCCCGATCGGGCCCGACGATGCTCCCGCCGATGAGGCGCCCGGAGTCGCGGTCGGCGACGAGCGTCACGTCCGTCGGCTCGGCGCCGGGGTAGTACCCCGATCGAGACCCGGCCGTCACCGTCTCGCGGACCGGATCGAAGCCGGCCGCGACTGCCGCCTCGTCCTCGACGAGCCCGACTCGGCCGGCCTCCATGTCGAACGCCTTCACGGCCGCGGTGCCGGCTATCTCGCCGACTGGCGAGCGGTCGCCCGCGACGGTGGCGCCGACGGCCCGTCCGGCGCGGTTGGCGGTGAGTCCCAGCGGCATCCACGCCTCCTCGCCGGTCACCGCGTGGATCGCGGTCGCGCAGTCGCCGGCGGCGTACACGTCCGGGAGGGTCGTCCGCCCGTACTCGTCGGTGCGGATCGCGCCGCCCTCGCCGAGGGCGACGTCGGTGCCCTCCAGTAGCTCCGTGTTCGGTCGGATTCCGACGCCGACGATCGCGAGGTCGACCGGGAGTCGGCCGCGGTCGTCACCGTTTGCGCCGAGATCGCCATCACCGCCTGTGCCGTCGGAGCCACCATCGACGTCGCCTGTGCCGCCGTCGCCGTCGGCGAACGCGACCGCCTCGATCCGATCGTCGCCGACGAGCGCCTCGACCGGCGTTCCCGTGTGAACCGTCACGCCCCGATCGGTGAGCTCCTCCGCGACGCGCTCGCCGACCGCCTCGCCGAACGGCGGCAGCAGACGATCGGACCGCTGGAAGAGGTGAACGTCGAGCCCGCGCCCGACGAGCGCCTCGGCCATCTCGACGCCGACGTACCCGCCGCCGACGATCGCGGCCGTCTCGGGGGCGGGGAGCGCGGCGTTGTAGTCGACGCGGTCTCGGTCGACCGCGTCGACGTCTGCGCGGGCCGGGTCGTACGCGGCCGGGTCGGCGATGTACGCGTCGATCGCGGCGGCGGCGTCCATGCTGTGGAGGGTGAACGCCCCGTCGAGCCCCCGAACGTCGAACGGACCGAGCGTCGCGCGGCCCCCGGTGGCGACGAGGAGGTCGCCGTACGGCTGCTCGAACGTCTCGCCGTCGGTGGTCTCGACGGTGACGCGCTTCGCGTCGGGGTCGACCGCGACGACCTTGTGACCCCGCCGAAGGTCGATCCCCCGCTCGTCGACGTCGCTCGGGGACAACGAGAGAAGGTTCGAGAGCCGCTCGATGCGTCCCTCGATGAAGTACGGCATCCCGCAGTACGCGTAGGAGATCCACCGTCCCATCTCGAAGACGATGACGTCGCGTTCGGGCGCCTCGCGGCGGAACTTGCTGGCCGCGCTCAGTCCGGCCGCGTCGGCGCCGACCACGACGAATGGGTCGCTCATACGAGACGAGTTGGCGGGCCGGAATAAAAATCCACGCCGGCGGTGCAGGTCTGGTGCGCCCCCGGTGCGGACCCGGTGTAGACCCGGTGTGAGGGCGGTACGAAGGTGGAGCCGCGTCGCCGAGTCGCCCGGCTTACGCGAGGTCGCGCCAGCTGCGGGTCGGCTCCCAGTCGAGCAGCGCCTTCGCCTTCGAGAGGTCGACGATCCCCTCGTGACCCTCGAAGGAGTCGCGGACGTCGGCGTCCGGGAAGAACGCCTCCACGACGGCGTCGGTGGGCGCGTCGGCGGTGGTGTCGCCGGCGACCGCCCAGAACGTCTCGTGGCCCTCGAAGTCGGCTTCGACGGCCTTGCGGGCGATACGGGCGCCGTCCTCGATCGCGAGGTACGAGAAGAGCACGTCCCGGCCGGTCGCGGGATGGACGTCCGCGAGCGCGGACAGCGAGCGGTCGGTCTCGACGAACGCCTCGCGCATCTCCTCGTCGGTCGTCACCCACGGGTACCGCAGGGAGGCGATCGTGAGGTCGGTGGAGGGGCGCCGCCCGAACCCGTCGGCGGTCACCTCCATGGCGTGTTTGGCGATCCCGTACGGGTCGTCGGGGGTTCGCGGGTGCGCCTCGTCGATCGGGAGGTAGTTCACCTCGGCCGGGCGCTCCTGGTGTTCGCTCCCCAGGGCGTTGATGCTGGAGGGGAGCACGACGGTCTCGAGCCCGAGCGAGTCGGCCGCTTCGAGCACGTGCGCCGCCGACATGACGTTGCTCTCGTAGGTCCGGAAGTCCGGTGTGCGGTACGGGTCCGGGATCGTCCCCATGTGGATCACGGCGTCGGCGTCGGTCTTCGCGAGGGCGCCGTACGTCTCGCCCGCGTCGAGCAGGTCGGTGGTGACGTAGCTGTCGGAGACCTCCTCGCGTCGCTTGCCGCGGGAGACGTTCGCCGTCTCGTAGCCGTGCTCGGAGAGGTGTTCGAGGATCGCTTCGCCGATCTTGCCGTTGCCGCCGGTGACGGCGATGGTGTCGAGCGTCATGCACGGACCCTCCGGGTCACTCCAGTAGCCCCTTGATGTAGCCGATCGCGAACAGCCGGCCCATGTCGGTGTAGCCCGCCATCGCGTCGTCGCGGTCCTGCTCGCCGACCATCCGCGGGACGTGGTCCGGGCGGATCGGCCCGTCGAAGCCGACCTCTTGGTACGCCTCGATGGCGGCTTTCATGTCCGTCGGGCCCTCGTCGTGCCACGTCTCAACGAAGTTGCGCTCGTCGCCTTCGACGTCCCGGAAGTGGACGAAGTGGATCCGGTCGCCGAACTCGCGGATCGCCTCGATCGTGTCGCCGGCCATCGCCGAGAAGTTACCCTGGCAGAACGTGACGCCGTGGCGCTCGCTGTCGTGCAGATCGAGAATCCGCCGGTAGTCGTCGTACGACTGGACGATCCGCGGCACGCCGCGAACGGGCGAGGTCGGCGGGTCGTCGGGGTGTAACGCGAGGTTGACGCCGTACTCCTCGGCGACCGGGACGACCTCGTCGAGGAAGTACTCGAGGTTTTCCCACAGCTCGTCCTCGGTGATGCCCGCGGCCTCGTGGTCCGGCGCGCGCTCCATCCACTCGTGGTCGTAGCCGATGCGCTGTGAGTCCCCGCGTCCGGGCAGTGAGTCGGAGGTGCGGATGACGCCGAGCGGGTTCTCGGTCCACACCCAGCAGTAGGTGTCGATACCGAGCCGACCCATGTTCTCGATCAGCGTTTTGACCGTCGCTATCTCCTCGTCGCGGCCGTCCTTCCCGAGGACGGTCTGCTCCATCGGCGGGCGGTCCTCGACGACGTCGAGCGAGAGGCCGTGGTCCGCGAAGCGAGTGACCGTCCGCTGGAGGGTGTCGTACTCCCACCAGTCGTCGACGCCCCAGAAGCGGACGACGGCGGTGTCCAAGCCGAGCTGTTTGGCGATCGTCCACCGGCGGTCCGGTCGCGGTGGCAGCATCACTGTCGGGTCCATCGTTGGCGGCGCTTGACCGTCGGGAGGTATCGGTGTTTCGGAGTGTCGACGGTTCTCAAAAAACGACGAACGGCGGCGACTACGGCCGGCGGCTACGAGTCGTCTGCCAGCCGGGAGAGCGTCTCTCTGGCGTTCTCGACCGCGGTCGATTTTTTGGCCGGGTACGCCTCCACCTTCGCGCGGACGGTGATCCCGGGGCCGAGCCGAACGTCCCCGCGGAACGCCGCCTGCTTGTCGATACGCATGAACAGGGCGCAGTTGTCGTCGACGCGCTGGTCGAGTTCGTCGATCACGCGGTCGACGTCGTCGAGGTCGGAGAGCGCGTCGAGGACGTGACGCATCCCGTCCGCGTTCTCGATCCGCGCGGAGAGCACGACGATGCGGTCGCCGTGGTGGCCGACGTTCTCGACGCGGTCGATCTCGGCGTCGTCCGGGAGGAACGTGCGGAGCGCGTCTTCGACTCGCTTCTCGTCTTCGGTCGCGTACGAGAACGCGCGGAGGTCGACGTAGTGAAAGGGGACTGTTGGCATGCGGGTCTGGGTGTCTGCGCTCGGAACGGGGAAGTTACTCGTCGCTGTCGTCGTCGTCGTTCTCGTCGCTGTCGTCGGCAGCGTCGAGAGAGTCCTCGGGAACGCCGGTCTCTTGGCCGTCGTCGAAGCTGACCGTGTAGGTCGCGTCGCCGAACATCGTCTCCATGACCTGCGTGATCGTTCCCGTCTCGCCGTCGTACTCGCTGTGTTTGTCGTGGAGGACGACTTCGTCTTCCTTCTCGAAGCTCATGCGCTCACGTTCCGCTGGGACGGTTAAAAGCGCGTGGATCCCGGGCGGCGACCTAGTCCGCCGGTCGCGTCGGTCGCGTCGGTCGCGTCGGTCGCATCAGTTCCGTCGGTCGCGCCGATCTGTCGATCGACGCCGTCGATCACCACACCGCCACCAGCGCGGCCGCCAGCGACACCACGAGCACGACCGCGACGGCGGCGGTGACGACGATGCTCTCGATCGCGACCGCGACGGCGATTCCAGCGGTGACGGCGACGAACGCCAATATCGCCGCCGGCAGCCCCCCTCGCTCGATCAGCCGCTCGACCGCGTTCGCGGCTTGCTGTCTGGGCGGGACCGGGGGCGGGCGTTCCGGGGGCTTCGAGAGCGTCTCGTCGACGGCGACCTCGTCGGCGGCGGCTTCCGGCGGGGGATCTATCTGCAGGTCGACGTACCGGGTGTTCGAGCCGTAACCGGTGACGATCTTCAGCTTCCCGCGGACGGGCTCCGTGATATCGCTGACGGAGACGTGGACCCGCCGCTTCGACTCGTCTTCGACGTAGTGGTTCGTTTCGCCGATCGAGACGGCCCGCCCCAGTTCGTCGTCGACGTTGAGGTGGACGTGCGTCGAACGGCCGAGGTTCTCGAACGCGATGGCGAACGGACCGGTGGTCGTGAACCGGTCAGGGGCTCGGATCGCGTGAACGGCGTCCCCGTTCAGTTCGACGGAGAGTGTCGGCACGTGTGAGCCGACGGTCTGACACTAAAAAAAGGTGTAGTACGGTTCGGGCTCGCCGTCGGCGGGTCGTCGCTCGGGCGGCGGCGCTTCTGCGGCTTCGACAGCGCCGGCGCTCGGGTTACGCCGCCGCCTCCTCGCGCATGTCCGGCGGGAGGAGGTTGGGGATCCCGTCTTCGATCGGGTACGTCTCGCCGCACTCCGTACAGGTGAGCGTCCCTTCGAGGATCTCGTTATCGTCGCGCTCGTCGACGTCCAACTCGAGGTCGGCCTTGTCGAGCGGGCAGCAGATCACGTCCATCAGGGATTCTTTCATACCGCGTCGTTCGCGTGGACCGTTAAAAAAGCGTGCGGGTTCGCGAGAGGGGACGCGTCGATCTCGGCTCGGTGCGGACGTTCGCCGTTGGCTCGATAGCAACGACTTTGCCGGTCGGACCCGCCGAACGAGACATGGGGATCCCGTCGGAACGCATCGATCGGCTGTCGACGCTCGCCCGAGAAGCGGTCGTCGACGACGAGTACGGCCGCGCCCGCGAGTACGTCGCGCTGGCGCGTCGGATCGCGGAGCGGAATCGCTGTGGCCTCCCGGGGACGTTCTCGCGGCGCACGTGCGACGACTGCGACGTGTACCTGCGACCGGGGCGGACGAGCCGGGTGCGGCTGCGGCCGGGCCGGGTCGTCGTGCGGTGTCTGGAGTGCGGGTCGACGGCGCGGTACCCGTTCGAGTCGTAACGTCTCGCCTCGAGAGCCGTCGAAGCCCGTCGGAGTCCTGACCGAAACGACGGCGAGCGACCGCTCATTCGTCGTCGCCGCGACGCGCTCGGAGATCGGCCAACACGCCGGCCGTCCCGTCCATGTACGACTCCGCGAGCACGACATCGGCAGCCTCGCGGGCGGCGGCGTCCGCGTTGGCGACCGCGTACGACTCGCCGGCGACGCCGAAGGTGGAGACGTCGTTCTCGCTGTCGCCGATCGCGACGAACGATCCGGGCTCGATCTCGAGGAGATCTGCGGCGCGCCGAAGCCCCCGACCCTTGCTCACGGCGGGCGATTTGACGTGGAAGGCGTAGCCGGTGTCGACGACCTCCACGTCGCCGCCCGCGGCCGCGGCCACCTCGCGCAACAGGGCTTCGTCGGCGTCGATCGACAGCGCGACCTCCGTCTCGCGCCAGCGGTTGACGGTGTCGCCGTCGCCCCACCCGATCTCGCCGCCGCGCTCGCGGAACGCCTCGACCACCGCCCACGCCGCGTCCGGGTCGCCGAGGATCGTCGTCTCCCCGGCGACGTGCGTGACGCCGCCGTTCTCGGCGATGACGTGCTCGTCGCGTCCGAGGAAGTGCGCCAGCGCGACGGGGTACGGGAACGCTTTGCCCGTCGCGAACACGATCGGCGCGTCCCACGCCGGCAACAGCTCGAAGACCCGCGGGTCGATCCGACCGGTCGACGTCGTCAGCGTCCCGTCGATGTCCAACGCGAGGGGCGGAACCATATCCGTGCCAGGAACGGCAAACGCAACTGTGTTCCGCTTGCCTGGGCGGTAAAAGTGAGACCGCGCAGCGTCAGGCCGACCACGCCGGTCGGTCGAACAGCTCTCGGAACACGAGCGTCGGGAACTTCGGGACCAGCCGGCTCGGCGGTCGGCCCTTCCCGTCGCTGCGCGCGACCGTGACGCGGTCCAACAGCCCGGCGTCGGCGAGCTCGTACAGCACCCGACGGACGGTGGACGCCGACAGGTCGACCGCCGGCCGCGAGGCGATCGTCTCCGTCGCGGCGCTCACGGACTCGCGTGCGGCCTCCGGGAGGCTCACCAGTTCGTACAGGAGCCGGCGGCGGCTCTCGGAGAGCGCGAGGACGCGCCCGAGAGCGACGCAGGGTTTCGGCACCGCGTCGATCCCCGCGTCGAGATCCGCCGGTCGAACCGTCGAGGCGCCGGCGCGCTCCGCGTTGATCGCCGCACCGGTGATCGCGGCGAGCGCGTCGTGGGCGTCGCCGTCGGCCCACTCGGCGAGTTCGCGGATCTGATCGTGGCTGAGCGCGTCCCGTCCGAGTCCCGTCGAACACCGGCTCGTCAGCAGTTCGACGAGGACGTGCCGCCGGTAGGGCTCGAACGCGACCGACGCGTCCGCGTCCCACTCGATCGCCTCCGGCGGGTCCCGACCGAGACAGACGGGAACGATGTGCCCGCTCACGTCGGTGAGCCACTCGACCACGGTCGCCGCGGCGGCCGTCTCCGGCTCGTTGGTGTGGTCGACCGCGACGACGATGTCGGGGCCGGTTCGCACCGCGGCGCGCAGGGCGGCCGCCAGTTCGTCGGTGCCGATGCCGTGTTCGGGAACGGGGTCGTCGCCGACCTCAGTGAGCGTCTCGTGGAAGAGGCGAAACCGCGTGGAGGCCCGCCGAGCGTCCACGTACACGAAGCCCGGGAGCGTCGGCTCGACGGCCCGCGTCGACGTCTGTATCGCGCGTCGCGGCCCGCTGTGCGCCGCGAGCCGGTCGAACAGCGCGGAGACGACGGCCGACTTGCCGCTGCCTTTCGGACCGTGGACGTAGACGCTCGGCGGGAGCGAGCCGGAAAAGGCGGGGCTGAACGCATCGAGAAGCCGCTCGAACGCCGGACCACGGCCGACCGGGGACTCAAGGTGTGACACCGGCGAAACGGCGTCCAGGTCGACGAGGACGCCGGCACCGGCGTCGTACCCGAGCCGTCGTTCGATCCGGTCGTCGATGTTCACGATCGACCCTCCGTGACAGGGCGATAAAACCGGCACGAAGCAGGAACAGTCCGGAGCTGACGTCCTCGGTTCCCCGTCGGACCGGTGTTCACCAGTAGTCGGGTTTGTATCGGTTGATCAGAACCGTCGAGACGACGAAGACGCCGGCGCTTATGATCCCGGCTATGCCGCCGGCGAGGATCCGTACGCCGACTGGACCCTCTGCGGTCGCCGCGATGATGACCGCGACGATAACCGCGACCACGAGCAGATTTCGTCCGTCGCGTCTCTCGAGACCCAGCGTGTTCATATCTCCCGATGGCCGTGGGGGTGGTTAAATCCACCTCAGCATGATCGGGCCGTCGTCGTCCGATCGCGTGGCCGAGTCTCTTTCGGGAGGCGCTCTCCGGGCCGCCCGCGGCGACCACACACTTAACCGACCCGACCGCTTCTCGGCGCGTATGCCGGAACAGCAGTTCCACGACTCGGTCGTTGCCGCCGACCGATGGAGCAAAGTCGCCGCGCTGGTCGTCGCGATCGCCGTCTTTCTGCTCGTCCGGGAGCCGGTCGGCGACGTGCAGTTCGCGTCGATCGTCGCGGCGATGACCGGAATCGGCACGCGGTTGTACATCCCCTTCCACGCGAGCGTTCGAGTCCCCGAAGCCGATCGGGTTCCCATCAGCAATCATCCGACTGCCGGGAGCTACAACCACGGCGCGGCGGGGCTCGGGCTGATAGTCGCCTCGATGGCCGCCCTTGGAACGTTTCTGGTTGGTCATGGCTTCCTCGCCGGAGTTGGAGTCGGGGGCATATCTGGAGTCGTCGGCTACGCAGTTTTTGTTAATATTCTTCCGTCAGAATAAAATTCAGTTTCCGTGGCCGATCAGACGGCGCCCGGAACCCAGACAGCGGATCCGAGGATACCGACGATCGACAGGAGCGCGATGAACGAGTGCGTGATCGCGATGGAAGCGGCCGGCGGGTCGACGTGCGTGTCGCCGTGCGCGTAGAACACGCGCTGGAACGCCTCGCCGACGACGGCACCGAGGACGCCGAACAGCCCGGCGATCAGTAGCGCGACGATCGGAGCGTAGCCCGTGCCCGCGGTGGCGAGGTACGCCGTCGCCGCCGGGAGCGTCATGTGATGGGTGACCGGGATCCGGTCCACGCCGAGGTTCAAGAACAGCAGCGTCGCCGCGCTGATACCGAACCCGAGGAACGGACTGCCGGTCTGGATCGCGGCGTAGGCCGCAGCGAGACCGGCGAACAGGCCGATCGCCACGACGTGTGACCACTGGTACATGTTCGGCAGCCACGGCTCGACCGCGAGCCGATCGGTCCCGTTCTTCTCGCCGTCACCGGGGACCTCACCGTCGTCACGCATCTCTCCGCGCTCGAACGGACCCATATCGAAGTAGCCGTTCGCTTTGGAGCTGACGACGCCGATGACCGAGTACCCGAACACCAGCCGGTGGACGAGTGCGCTCGCGACGACCGTGAAAGCGATCGGGTCCGTCGGGATCGCCAGGTTCCGGAGCGTCTGTTCGAGCACGATGCCGAAGACACCGAACGCCGCACCGACGGCCAGGATGTCCGGGCGGCTCCCGAGTGCGAACCCGATGTCCTTCGCGTTGTGGTAGTCGAATCCGGACTCCATGTCGCCGTTCTTGGCGGCGTACGCCGCCGCCGCCGCACCGCCGGCGAAGGAGATGTGGGGACCGAAGACCGGGCCGAAGCCGACGTCGACGCCGACGCCTTGAGCGGCCTCACCGCCCCAGACGCCGGCGATAACGAGGAATCCGGTGAAGATGAACGCCGGGAGGGCGCCGAGCGCGGCGCCGAACGCCCCGCCGGCCGCCGCACCGAGCCAGATCGTCGGATCGAGGAGAATTTCTAGGACCGCGTCGATGGAGCCGGCGCTCCACCCGCCCGCCTGTGCGATGACAGGGGCCGAAACGACGGAGTTCATCTATTCGTCCTCCTCGTCGTCCTGCGCCCAGTTCCGGGACCGCTCGACCGCGTCGTCCCAGCGGCTGTACAGCTTATCGACCTCCGCCTGTTCCTTCTCGGGCGTGAACTCGCGGTCGATCTGCCAGTTGTCGCGGAGTTCGTCGACGGTGTCCCAGTAGCCGACGGCGAGGCCGGCGGCGTACGCCGACCCGAGTGCCGTCGTCTCGTCGACTTCCGGCCGGGCGATCTCCGTCTGGAGGATGTCCGACTGGAGCTGACAGAGGAAGTTGTTCTTCACCGCGCCGCCGTCGACGCGGAGGCTCGTCGTCTCGACGCCGGAGTCCGCCTCCATCGCCTCGGCGACGTCGCGGGTCTGGTACGCGATGCTTTCGAGGGTCGCGCGGACGATGTGTTCCTTGCCGGTCCCGCGGGTCATCCCGACGATGGTCCCGCGAGCGCGACCGTCCCAGTGGGGCGCGCCGAGGCCCGTGAACGCCGGGACCATGTAGACGCCGTCGGTCGAATCGACGGATCGGGCCAGCTCGGCCGTCTGTGCGGCGTTGTTGATCAGGTCGACGTCTTCGAGCCACTCGATCGCGGCGCCGGTGATGAAGATGGACCCTTCGAGCGCGTACTGGACGGGCTCGCCGGACATCTGGAAGCCGATCGTCGTGAGGAGCCCGTGGTCGGACTTGACGGCGTCGGTCCCCGTGTTCATCAGGTAGAAGGAGCCGGTTCCGTACGTGTTCTTCGCGTCGCCCTCGTCGAAGCAGGTCTGCCCGAACAGGGCCGCCTGCTGGTCGCCGAGCGCGCCGGCGACGGGGACCTCCTCGCCGAGGAAGCCGTCCGCGTCGGTGTGTCCGTAGTAGTCCTCGTCGGAGGACGGTCGTACCTCGGGCACCATCTCCTTCGGCACGCCGAACTCGTCGAGGAGTTCGTCGTCCCACTCTAAGTCCCGGATGTTGTACAGCATCGTCCGGGACGCGTTGGTGACGTCCGTGATGTGGTTGCCCGTCAGGTTGTAGATGAGCCACGAGTCGATCGTCCCCATGACGAGTTCGCCTTCGCGGGCCCGGTCGCGGAGGTCGCCGCCGCGGGAGCTCTGCATCTTGAGGGGCTCCGCGTTATCGAGGATCCACTCGGTCTTCGTCGCGGAGAAGTACGCGTCGGCTTCGAGGCCGGTCTTGTCGCGGATCTCCTCGACCATGTCGGCCTCTTGGAGCTCCTCGACGCGGTCCGTCGTCCGCCGGTCCTGCCACACGAGCGCGTTGTGGACGGGGCGTCCCGAGTCCTTGTCCCACACGATCGTCGTCTCCCGCTGATTGGTGATGCCGATCGCGTCGAGCTGGCTCGCTTCCAGATCCGCGTCGGCGAGGCCGTCGAGGACGACCTGTTGCGTGTTCTCCCAGATCTCGATCGGGTCGTGTTCGACCCACCCCGGGTTGGGATAGATCTGTTCGTGCTGTTCGTAGGCGTTCGCGACGACCTGCCCCGCGTGGTCGAACACCATAAAGCGAGTTCCGGTCGTCCCCTGGTCTATCGCACCGACGTATTGTGTCATGTTTGGATCCCTCCTGTGGCGCTGGTCCGCCCGCGGCGACGCCACCGTCCGTGTCCCCCCGTTCCGCCGGGACCGGTTTCGTCAGCCACCATCGCTCCAGACGCCGTGTGCGGCTCGAATACCTGCACAGCGGTCCGGACGCGATCGGTGTCGTCGCCGTCGCCGCGGCATATCTTCACGGAAGCTACCACGCCATTCGTGAACATAATGTACTACCATAATAATCTTCCTGTTAAAATCCGCATTCAGCCGAGAGTGAAAAAGATAGCATATAAACAAATCGTCAGTGGCAACGCGTACACTATTTGAATGTCCCTGATAGTTATGATCGACTCGATAGAGGAGGTAAAGTAAAGTGGGCAGGGTCCCAGCGGATCGATATGGATCAACAGGTGGACGTCGTCGTCGTCGGCGGGGGGTCGACGGGTTGCGGCGTCGTCAGGGATCTGGCGCGACGGGGGCTCGATACGGTCCTCGTCGAGAAGGGAAACCTGACACACGGGACGACCGGACGCATGCACGGGCTGTTACACAGCGGGGGCCGATACGCCGTCTCCGACCAGAAGAGCGCCCGTGAGTGTATCGAAGAGAACCGCGTGCTCCGCGACATCGCGGGCCACTGCGTCGAGGAGACTGGCGGGATGTTCGTCAAGCGGCCGGAGGACTCCGAAGAGTACTTTCAAGAGAAACTCGAGGGGTGTCGCGCGTGCGACATCCCCGTTGAGGTGATCGACGGCGAGGAGGCTCGGCGGCGCGAACCGTACCTCGCGCGCGACATCGACAAAGCGATCGCGCTGCCCGACGGCGCGGTCGATCCGTTCCGACTCTGCGTGGCGAACGCGGCCGACGCGAGAGAACACGGCGCTCGGATCGAGACCCACGCGCCGGTCACCGACGTGCTCGTCGAGGACGGCGAGGTCGTCGGCGTCGAGGTCGAACACGCCTCCGGCCCCGGGAAACGGGTCCACCGCAAGCCCGGCACGACCGAGGAGATCCGCGCACGCCACGTCGTCAACGCGACCGGCGCGTGGGCCGGCCGCGTCGGTGAACTGGCCGGCGTCGACGTCGAGGTTCGCCCCTCGAAGGGCGTGATGACCGTGATGAACACCCGGCAGGTCGACACCGTTATCAACCGGTGCCGGCCGAAGGGCGACGCGGACATCGTCGTCCCCCACGAGACGGCCTGCATCCTCGGCACGACCGACGAAGAGGTCGACGACCCCGAGGACTACCCCGAGGAGGACTGGGAGGTCGACCTCATGATCGAGACGCTCTCGGAGCTGGTTCCCGCGCTGAAAGACGCCCGGACGCTGCGGTCGTTCTGGGGCGTTCGGCCGCTCTACGAGCCGCCGGGCACCGGCACCGAAGACCCGACGGACATCACCCGCGACTACTTCCTGTTGAACCACGACGAGCGCGACGACCTCCCCGGTATGACGACCATCGTCGGCGGGAAGCTCACCACCTACCGGATGATGGCCGAGTCGATCTCGGACCACGTCTGTGAGCTACTCGGCCACGAGGCGACCTGCGACACCGCCGACGCGCCGCTCCCCGGCTCCGAGAACCCCGCAAAACTCGATCAGTTGATGGACGAGTTCGGGCTCCGATCGCCGGTCGCCCGCCGATCGGGCCAGCGGCTCGGCTCGCGCGCGGAGGACGTGCTTTCCGGTGCCGATCCGAACCCGGTCGTCTGCGAGTGCGAGGGCGTCACCCGCGCGGAAGTGCGAGACGCGATCGGCGAGGCCGGCAGCGATCTCAACGCGGTCCGCCTGCGCACCCGCGCCTCGATGGGGAACTGCCAGGGCGGCTTCTGCACTCACCGGATCGCCGCCGAACTGGCTCAGGAGTACCCGGAGCCCGTCGTCCGCGACGCGGAAGACGAACTGTACCAGGAGCGCTGGAAGGGCCAACGGCACGCGCTGTGGGGTCGACAGCTCTCGCAGGCGATGTTGAACCACCTGCTGCACGCGACCACGATGAACCGCGACGGCGACCCCGCGTCGCTCGACGCCGAGGTCGACTTCGGAGCCTTCGACGCCGGAGCGGGCGCGGGCGGAACGGCCGGCCCCGGCGAAGGTGGCGATACCGGAACCGCGGCGACTGACGGCGGCCGCGCAGCTGACGACGCGGGTGTCGATGGCGGCCGCGCAGTTGACGACGCGGGCGTCGATGGGGGGATCGATGGCGATCGATAGCGAGGTCCTCGTCGTCGGCGGCGGGCTGGCGGCGATCACGGCGGCGATCTCGGCGTCCCGCGAGGGCGCCGACGTGCGGCTCGTCTCCCACAAGGCGAGCACGCTCCGGCAGGCGTCCGGGCTGATCGACGCGCTCGGCTACGTCCCCGCGACGGAGCCCGCGAAGCCGCTCCGCGAGGGGCCGCCGACCGCGGGTCGCGAACTCGACCGCGACGAGTGGCCGGATCCGGACGGACCGCTCTCGGACCCCTTCGAGGCGATCGATCGGCTCCCCGAGACGCACCCGTACCGGATCGTCGGCGCCGACGCGCTGCGGGAGGGGCTCGACCTGTTCGACGAGCTCGCGGGCGACGCGTACCGCGGCGGCCACACCGACCGCAACGCCCTCCTACCGACGTTCGGCGGGAGCGTGAAGCCGACCGCGCGGTATCCGGCGGCCGCGGAGGCGGGGCTCGCGAGCGACGACCGGCCGGCGCTCATCGTCGGCTTCCGGTCGCTCACCGACTACGACGCCCGGGCGTTCGCCGGGCGGTTGGAGGCGGCGGGCGTCCCGTTCGACGTCGCGGGCGCCGAGGTCGAGTTCGCGGAGGCGTTCCGCGCCGACGCGAAGATCACCCGGCTCGCGAAGGCGCTCGACCACGACGAGGAGATAGACGGGACGCCCGCGCGAGAGGCCCTCGCGAAGGCCGTCGCGCCGCACCTCCACGACGTCGTCGACGAGGAGGGCGGGGTCGACCGCGTCGAGCGCGTCGGGTTCCCGGCGTTCCTCGGCGATCAGGAGGGCGAGGCGGTTCGCGCCGAACTGGCCGACCGGCTCGGCGCCGACGTGTTCGAAATCCCGATGGGGCCGCCGAGCCTGCCGGGGCTCCGCTTAGAGGACCGGCTGTACGACGCGCTCGACGCCGAGGGCGTCCGATTCGAGACCGGCAATCCCGTCGTCGGGATCGACTCGGCGGCGGACGGAACGATCGAGGCGGTCTCGGTCGATCGAAAGGGCCGAGAGGTCCCGTACAGCGCCGACGCGTTCGTGCTGGCGACGGGTGGGCTCGTCGGGAAGGGGCTCGACTCCGACCGCGAGGGCGTCCGCGAGCCGGCGTTCGGCCTGCACGTCGAACAGCCCGCGGACCGCTACGAGTGGTTCGTCGACGACGCGTTCGGGGACCAGCCGTACGCGCGGTTCGGCGTGCGGCCCGACGAGCGCGGGCGACCGCTCGACGCGGACGGCGCGGTACAGTACGAGAACGTCTTCGCGGCCGGCGGGGTCGTCGGCGGCGCGGACGTGGCGAGAGAGAAATCCGCGAGCGGGGTGTCGCTCGCGACCGGCCTCGTGGCCGGACGACAGGCGGCGACGGAGGCGAACCAATGACACGACACACGGCGGACGACGACGAGCGCGGGGAGTCGAACGGCACGGGCGCGGCTGACCGGACGACGAGTGACGTCGACGGCAACGGGCCCGCCGAGCGCCCCGCCACGGACGGCGGCGTCGAGAGCGCGACCGGCGGGTCGGACTCGATGGAACTCGATCCGGACGCCTACGACCCGGTCGACGTGTTCCCCGGCGGCGACCTCGACCTGCGGGAGGGCGCCGACTCCTGTTACAAATGCACGAGCTGTGACACCTCGTGTCCGGTCGCCGAGGTCGACGACGAGTTCCCGGGCCCGAAGTTCCAGGGGCCCGAGCAGTGGCGGCTCAAGCGCAAGGACGACCACGACATCGACGAGTCGATCATGTCCTGTTCGAACTGCATGCGCTGTGACGACGCGTGCCCGTCGTCGGTCCCGCTCTCGCAGATGCACAACGAGGCGCGCGGGCAGTTCGTCGAAGAGCAGATGGAGAAGCTCTCCGTCGAGTACGTCCGCAACCGGATCTTAGCGAACTACCGCACCTCCGCGCGGCTGGCGAGCATGTTCCCGAAGACGGCCTCGTTCGCGATGAACTTCGGGCCGGTCCGCTGGGCGATGGAGAAGACGATGGGCATCCCCAAGGAGCGCGACTTCCCCGAGTTCGCGACCGAAACGTTCCGCGAGTGGTGGAAGGCCCGCGGCGGCGCGCAGGTCCAGAACCCCGACAAGCGCGTCGCGTACTTCCACGGCTGTTACTCCAACTACAACACGCCCGAGGTCGGCAAGGCGATGGTCCGCGTGTACGAGCACTTCGGCTACGAGGTGATGGTGCCGCCGCAGGGATGCTCCGGCACCCCGATGTTCGCGAACGGCATGCTGAAGGACGCGCGTCGGCACGCGGAGACGAACGTCGAGAACCTCGTCGAGGCCATCGGCGAGGGCGCAGACGTGATCGCTTCGTGTACGTCGTGTTCGATGTCGCTCCGGCAGGAGTACCCCGAGCTGTTCGACATCCACGGGATCGAGGACCTCTCGGAGCACACCTTCGAGGCGCTGGAGTACCTCCGGATCCACGAGGACCTCGACGGCGAACTGGCGGGGAGCAGCCTCGCCGACGAGCAGTCGTTCGCGTACCACGCGCCGTGTCACGCCCGCAACCAGGGCCTCGATCGGCAGGCCGTCGAGACGTTCCGGGACGTCGACGGTGTGAACATGGAGGACGTCGGCGACTCCTGTTCCGGCATCTCCGGGACCTACGGCTGGAAAGAAGAGAAGTACGAGAAATCGATGGCGATCGGCGAGGAGATGTTCGAACACATGGAGGCCGCCGAGGGCGACGTGGGGATGACCGAGTGTCCGACCTGCGCGATGCAGATGGAACACGGGACGGGCTACGAGATCAAACACCCGCTCCAGCTGCTCGAAGAGACGGTCGTCGCCTGAGGCACGACCCGCCGACCGGCGGACGGTATCGCGGGCCGGTGGCCGTTTTTCAAACCGGATAACCGCGAGCGAACGCTTATGCACGGAACCGGCCTGCGTCGGAGTACGTGACGCTCGAACAGCTCCTCGATCGCTTCGACGGTGTCGAACGGTCCATCGTCGTCGTCAACCGCACGGATCCCGAGCCCGTGTTGAACATGCTCGTCGATACGTTCGGGGACGACGCGGTGGACGTGATCGGCGAGAGCGTGACCGCCGCCGACCGAGGAGACGCGAACGGCCCCGTGATCGACGTCGACGCGCTTCGACGGAACGACGCCGTCCCGTTCGACGGCACCGATTCCGAAACCATCGAGAACCTCGTGTTGCTCGTCGAGGGCGACGAGGTGATCGCCGGGTCGACGCTCGGCGAACTGGGCGACGCGGTGCTGTTCGTCAACTCCGACCTGTACATCACCGGCACCCGGTCGCTCGACGACGTCGATCTGCCCGCGGTTATCACCGGTCTCGACGACACGGCGTTCACCCTGCGCGGCTACCCCGAATCGAACCGGCAGAAGCTCCTGCTCATCACCATCTCGCGGTTCATCGAGCGCGCCGCGTGGGTCGCCGGCGACGGGATCATCCGGTCGTCGTTCCAGCGGCTCTCGCGGATCGACGACGAGGTCGGCACCCGAGACGTGTACGAGCGGGTCGCCGCGGCGGGCGTTGACACGCACCTCTACGGAGAGCTGGACGATGTCCCGAGCGACCTCGACGCCGTGATCCACGGAGGCGATTCGCGGGACTTCACCGACAGCTGGTTCGTGGTGTATCGACCGCCCGGCGGGCCGCAGTCGGTCGGCACGAGCGCCCCGGACAACCTGAAACGCGGGCTCGAAGGCGGCGTCGGCCTCCTCGCCGTCGAAGCGAAGCCGCGAGTCTGGCGCGGGATCTGGACGTTCGACCCGGACCGCGTTCGGGCGATGAATCGGTACATCGAGCGGAATCTGTAGCGCGGTTGATCGTCCCCGGCTCCTCCCGTCTCATTTAATTCGCTGAGTCGCAGACACTCCCGTATGGACGAACTCGCGGACTTGACCGAGGAGCTGGTCGCGATCCCCTCCCACGAAGACGAGACCGCCGCCGGCGACGCCATCGAGGCGTGGCTTCGCGCGGAGACCGACGCCCGCGTCGAGCGGGACGCCGTCGGCAACGTGCTCGCTTATAAATACGACCCGACGGACGGTGCGGACGGTCCCGCCGACACCCTCGCGCTCGTCGGCCACCACGACGTGGTGCCGCCGGCCGACCGTCAGACGACGGGCGAAGGGATCACGGGCGAGTACGTCGTCGAGCGTCGTGACGGTCGGATATACGGACGCGGCGCGGCCGACATGAAGGGCGCTGTGGCGGCCTGCATGCTCGCCTTCCGGGACGCCGAGCCGCCGGCGGGTCGGGAGTTGGCGTTCGCCTCGTTCGTCGGCGAAGAGATCGGTGGGACCGGCGCGCGTCACGCGATCGACGAGGGGTTCGACCCGGACCGCGCGGTCGTCGCCGAGGGGTCGACCGGCTATTCGAAGCCGGGCGTCACCGACGTGGTCGTCGCGCACAAGGGCCGGCGCGCGTCGACGCTCGTCGCGCGCGGGGAGGCGGCACACGCCTCCGAGCCCGAACTGGGCGTGAACGCGATCTACCGCGCGAGCGACGCGATCGATATCGTCAGAGAACTCGACAAGCCGGAAGCGACCGTGTTCGGCGAGACCGTCTCGGGCTCGCTCGCCGTCACGATCGTCGAGGGCGGCGAGACGTGGAACGTGATCCCCGAGCGCTGCGAGGTGACGATCGACGAGCGGACGGTCCCGGGCGACCGAGCCGATCTCGGTCGCGTCGCCGAGGCGGTCGAGGGCGTCGAGTGGGAGGTCGAACAGGACCTCCCCCCGATGGGCTGTGAAGACGACGCGTTCGCGGAGGCCACCCTCACGGTCGCCCGCGCGGTCCACGACGAACTGGGGCTCGACGCGCCCGAGCACGTCATCAAGCCGCACGCGACCGACGCCGGGTGGCTCGCGGTGGCAGGCACGGAGTGTCTCGTCTGCGGTGCCTCCGAGTCCGGCGAGGCCCACACCGACACGGAGAGCGTCGGGATCGACGTGCTGGATCGGTGTTACCGGATTTATAAGGGCGTCGGCGAGCGCGCGTTCTGATCGCGCCGCGCCGCGCGTTAGCGGCGCCGCGAGCGACGCGGTATGGAAGGGGTTTTATGCGCCCCGCGGAAACTGTGGGCTACTATGGGAGACAAATCGAAGGCTCAAAAGAAGCGTCTGGCGAAGGCCGAGCGCCAGAACACCCGCGTCCCCGCGTGGGTCATGATGAAGACGGACATGAACGTGACGCGAAACCCCAAGCGGCGCAACTGGCGCCGGAACGACCTGGACGAATAAATGAGCACGAGTGATTTCGAGGAGCGCGTCGTCACCGTCCCGCTCCGCGACGCCAACGACAAGCCGGTACAGCAGCGCGCCGACTACGCGATGAAGATCGTTCGCGGTCACCTCGCGAAGCACTTCTCCGTCGACGAGGACGACGTCGTGCTCGACACCTCGGTCAACGAGGCCGTGTGGGCGAACGGTCGCCAGAACCCGCCGAGCAAGCTCCGCGTTCGGGCGGCCCGGTTCGTCGAGGACGGCGAGCCCGTCGTCGAAGCCGAGTACGCCGAATAACGTGTTACGGGCGACCTTCACCGGCTCGTCGTACGTGGGCGTGTTCGCCCGCGCGATCGACGACCTCGTGTTGGTGCGACCGGACGTCGACGAGGAGTTCGCCGAGGCGCTCGGCGAGGAGCTGGGCGCCGAGCCCCTCCTCACGACGATCGGTGGTTCCAACACCGTCGGCTCTCTCGCGACGGGCAACGAGAACGGCGTACTCGTCTCCGAGCGGGCGACCAAGCGGGAGAAATCGCGGATCGCCGAGGCCGCTGACTGCGAGGTCCGCGAACTTCCCGGCGAGATCAACGCGGCCGGGAACGTCGTCCTCGCGAACGATTACGGCGCGTACGTCCACCCGGACCTCCCGCGCGAGTCGATCGTGACGATCAGAGAGGCGCTGGGCGTGCCCGTGGTCCGCGGGGACCTCGGCAACGTCCGAACCGTCGGCACCGCCGCGGTCGCCAACAACACCGGCGTCCTCTGTCACCCCCAGTCGACCGAGTCGGAACTGCAGGACGTCGAGGAAGCGCTCGACGTCCGCGCCGACCTCGGGACGATCAACTACGGCGCGCCGCTGATCGGATCCGGGCTCGTCGCCACCGACGTGGGCTACGTCGTCGGTGAGGACACCACCGGCCCGGAGCTCGGGCGCATCGAGGAGACGCTCGGCTTCATCGACTGAGCCGGCCGCTCCTTCAGCGTCGCGTTCCCATTCTCGGCCGCCGCTCTCCCTCACACTCGTAGCGACAGTGGAGCTTCCGTGACGGCGCTCCGGACGCGGTCCACGAGCCTCGTTCTCACCCTTCGCCTCGATCGTTATCGGCACGATCCGACCGCGACGGCGGTGCTGCCGGCCGGATGGCCGATCGAGGATCGGCTCTACTTTTTAGGAAGATACTTCCCTGTCCCTACCGGATCGGTGAACATGAGTACCTACACAGTGAGTGGACAGTTCCAGAGTCGAGACGGCTTCCAGCCCTTCACGAAGGAGGTCGACGCGGAGAACGAGGACCTCGCCCGCGAGCGCATCTACACGACCGTCGGAAGCCAGCACAACCGGAAGCGCACCCAGATCGAGATCGAGGAGGTGACCGCGGCATGATGGGCGGCGGACAACAGCAGCTCCAGCAGCTCTCCCAGGAGCTGCAGGCGCTCGACGAGGAGATCGAGACGCTGGAGTCCGAGATCGACGGCCTCCGTGAGGAGCAGTCCGACATCGACGATGCGGTCGAGGCCATCGAGACGCTCGACACGGGCGCGACGGTGCAGGTCCCGCTCGGCGGTGGCGCCTACGTCCGCGCCGAGGTCCAGGACATCGACGAGATCATCGTCTCGCTCGGCGGCAACTACTCGGCCGAGCAGGAGCAGGACGACGCCATCGACGTGCTCCGCCGCAAGCAGGAGGCGCTCGACGAGCGCATCGAGGAGACGCAGGGCGAGATCGACGAGCTCGAGTCCGAGAGCCAAGAGCTCGAACAGCAGGCCCAGCAGATGCAACAGCAGATGCAGCAACAGCAGATGCAGCAGATGCAGCAGGCGCAGAGCGACGAGGAGTAACGACGAACCGTGTTCGACGGACTGAAAGACAAGCTCTCGGGGTTCCGCAAAGACGTCGAAGAGAGCACCGACGTCGAGGACGCCGAGGAGCCAGACGAGCCGGAGTCCGCGGGAACGACTGAGAGCGGCGCCGCCGAGCCGAACGCCGAGGCTCCGGCCGAGCCGAGCGAAACGGTCGACGCCGACACGCGCGACGAGGGTGACGGTACCGACGGCAGCGACGACAACGAGCCCAGCACCTTCCAGCGCGCGAAGGCGTTCGCGACCGGTCGGATCATCATCGAGGAGGAGGACTTAGAGGAGCCGCTGTGGAACCTCGAAATGGCCCTCCTCGAAAGCGACGTGGAGATGAGCGTCGCCGAGCGCATCCTCGACACCGTGCGCGAGAAGATGCTCGGGGAGTCGCGAAAGCAGGTCGAGACGACCGGGGAACTGGTCGAAGCGGCGCTCCACGACGCGCTCCTCGACGTCATCGCAGTCGGGCAGTTCGACTTCGAAGACCGGATCGCCGAGGCCGACAAGCCGGTCACCATCGTGTTCACCGGCGTCAACGGCGTCGGGAAGACGACGAGCATCGCGAAGCTCTCCGAGTGGCTCGCGGACCGCGGCTACTCGTCGGTGATGGCGAACGGCGACACCTACCGGGCGGGCGCGAACGAGCAGATCCGCGAGCACGCAGATCGGCTCGACCGTGAGCTGATCTCTCACGATCAAGGCGGCGACCCGGCGGCCGTCATCTACGACGGCGTGGAGTACGCGGAGGCCAACGACATCGACGTCGTCCTCGGCGACACGGCCGGGCGGCTCCACACGAGCGACGACCTGATGGCGCAGTTGGAGAAGATCGACCGCGTCGTCGACCCGGACATGACCCTGTTCGTCGACGAGGCCGTCGCGGGCCAGGACGCCGTGAACCGGGCGAAAGAGTTCAACGACGCCGCGGCGATCGACGGGGCCATTCTGACGAAGGCCGACGCCGATTCCTCCGGGGGCGCCGCGATCTCCGTGGCGTACGTCACCGGGAAGCCCATCCTCTTTCTGGGGACGGGACAGGGGTACGACGATCTCACCCTGTTCCAGCCCGAAGAGCTGGTGGCGAGCCTGCTCGGCGAAGACTGAGCCGACGCCGTCGGCCTCGCCGGTTCTCGCCGCGTTCTCACCGCTTTTTCGAACTCCGGACGGTCTCTGACGAACACGTTCGGGGAACGGCCCATCCGGACCGAGCCGCTACCGAACGGTGGAGATGTTCGACGACGTCGACACCGACCGGCGGCCGGTAGTGCTCATCTGGGAGGTGACCCAGGCGTGCGGACTCGCTTGCCGTCACTGCCGGGCCGACGCGAAGCCGGCGCGCCATCCCGACGAACTAACGACCGCGGCGGGGAAACGGCTCCTCGATGCCGCCGCCGAATTCGGCGACGGCCAACTCGTCGTGCTCTCCGGCGGCGACCCGCTCGCTCGAGGGGACCTGCCGGAGCTCGTCGCGTACGGCGACGAGTTGGGCCATCGAATGACGATCACGCCGAGCGGGACGGCGTCGCTCACCCCGGATCGGGTCGGCGAGCTCGTCGACGCCGGAATCGAGCGGATGGCGCTTAGTCTCGACGGCTCGACTCGCGACCGACACGATCGGTTCCGCGGCGAGGAGAGCTTCGAGAGCACGATGTCGGCGGCGGCGGCCGCCACCGAGGCCGGCGTGCCCGTCCAGATCAACACGACCGTTTGCGCCGAGACCGTCGATGATCTCCCGACGATCCGCGACCGCGTCCGGGAGCTCGGCGCCGT
Source organism: Halorubrum aidingense JCM 13560 (assembly GCF_000336995.1). GTDB lineage: Archaea > Halobacteriota > Halobacteria > Halobacteriales > Haloferacaceae > Halorubrum > Halorubrum aidingense. Next base: position 159,801 of record NZ_AOJI01000017.1, read on the forward strand.
CCTCTGGAGCGTGTTCTTTCTCGTCCCGGTCGGCCGCGGGCGCGTCCTCGATCCGATCGCCCCGGACCGCGCCGAGGCGGTGATGGAGTGGCTCCACCGGGTTGCCGCCACGGAGTCATTCGGCGTGAAGACGACTGAGGCGCCGTTTTACCGGCGTGTGGGCCTCCAGTCGGACGCAGACGACCGAGCGGCCCGTCGGCGCGGCGGGATCACGGCGGGGCGCGGGTTCGCGTTCGTGAGCCACACGGGCGACACGTACCCGTCCGGGTTCCTCCCGCGCTCGGCCGGCAACGTCCGCGACCGATCGGTCGTCGATATCTACCGGAACGCCGATCTGTTCGCGTCGCTGCGCGATACTGACCGATTGAAGGGCAAATGCGGCGCCTGCGAGTTTCGACGGGTCTGCGGCGGAAGCCGATCCCGGGCGTACGCGGTGACGGGCGATCCGCTGGAGAGCGATCCGCTCTGTCCGTATATTCCAGACGGATACGAGGGCGAGCTACCGCCGGCGGTACGAGCGAACGAACGGCGCGGCGACGCCGCGGACTGACGCGGAAGGCGGTCGGGTGTCGTCGCCATCATCGGCGATGCGGGTGCCGAGACCGCCCACGAGACGGTGCTGGCTTGTGATCGCCTCCGTGACGCGATCGAGCGCTTCGCACACGGCATTGGATCGACGACCGAAGCCGCTCAACTGCAGCCGGTATTGCACAGAGTTCGACGCACGGCCGAACACGGGGGGAATATCGTCGAACTCGGCCACCAGCACGCGGTAATAGATTATTAGGCTAGGGCTGGACGTAGAACCGAACAATGAGTGAGCGAACTGAAACCGCGGAGGTCGTCGTCGTCGGCTGCGGCCCCGGTGGCGCGGTCCTCGCCTATCTCCTGGCCCGGAGCGGGGTTGACGTCGCACTCGTCGAGCGCGCCGCCACGTTCGATCGCGAGTACCGAGGGTTCGGCTGGAATCCCGGTGTGGTCCGTCTGTTCGACGAGATGGACCTCCTTGACGACGTTCTTGCACTGGCTCACGAAACCGTCACCACCGGCGCGCTCTCGCTGTACGGCGAGGAGATCACGGTTCTCGATTTCGACCTGCTCGATACCGACTATCCGTACGCGCTGATGATGGAGCAGCCGGCGCTGCTCGAACGCCTCGTGGACCGCGCCAGTTCTTACGACAACTTCACGTTTCACGCTGCGACCACCGTGAGGAACATCCGCACCAACACCGCAGATGGGAGTCGGGAGGTCGCAGCCCGCGACCGAGACGCCGACGAGGATGTCGCGTTCGAGACGCAGTGCGTTGTCGGCGCCGATGGTCGATACTCGACAGTTCGCACCAGCGTCGGCATCGATCCCGGACTGTTCGAATCGCCGATCGATCTCGTGTGGTTCAAACTCCCCCGTGGCACCATCGATGCACCCACACAGGGTCGAATCGACCGAGACGGTATCCTTCTGTACTTCGGTCTCGACGGCGGCGATATCCAAATTGGATACCTCGTCCGAAGCGGTGAGTGGCCCTCGATCAGGCACGCCGGGTTCGACGCATTCCGGAAGCGGATCGCCGAAGTAGACCCGCAAGTCGCCTCTGTCATGAACAGACAGTTAGACGGATTTCGTGGTACCAGTCTCCTTGACGTCGCCCCGGGTATCGCGGACACTTGGAGCACGGACGGAGTTCTTCTCATCGGTGACGCCGCACACACGGCAAGTCCCATCGGCGCACAGGGAAACCCGCTCGCCGTCGAAGACGCCGTCGTTGCTCACAGTCTCCTCGTCGAGGCACTCGCTGCCACGGACGGCGTTCTCGAACGCAAAGTCCTCCGTGAATTCGAGGCTCGACGACGTACACACGTCGAAGAGATCATTTCTCAGCAGCGACGCGCCGCGACCGCTCTCGCGTACTGGCTCGATTACGGCGGCGCCGTCCCCCCAAAGCTCGTTCGTGGGATGACGAAAACGGCCAGATCGCTACTCCCACGTTCGAGGTCGGCGCGGAGCGCGATCGAACGGTTCGCACTCGGGCATCGTTCGGTTTCGGTCGATCGGTCTCACTTCGTTGATTAATCTGCTGTCAAGTGACATCCTGCCCGCTGCAAACGGCGGGGTTCCCCTACGAGGGAATCCGGCTTGGAAGGTTTCAGCCCGACTGCGCCGAGAGCGTCATCCGTTCGAGTCTCGGACCCGACTCTCGGTTCGATCCCTCAGGAGAGGAGTTCATCGAACGGCCGTTCCGACCGCAAGGTCCGGTGAGAACTCTCAACAGTCAGCAGATTCCGGCATGGATCCGTAGGTACAGGTAAAACAGAGACCGGTCAGTGCGGACTCTGTAGAAATCGGCTCGAAATCTCGTTATCGATTCGGTCTGGCCGCTCCATTTTCGACGGACGTCAAGCGCATCCTGTAACGGCGCGTCCGCATCTTCGAGAAGGCCTGCCGCTGTGAGATTCAGAATCGCGCAGCCCCCGGTACATCGCGGGTCAGCGTGCGTGATCTGTAGTCATCTCAACCGAACCTAGAATCGGAATACAAATAGCCGAATGGTCGTAACGTAACATATCCAGATGGCAGAAAACAGCGGACCCAACCACCTGCCCAGTCAACCGGTTATTGTTCACGAGAACACGCATCAGAACGAGATTCCAGAGAATATCGACTCAGACCTGTACACGACCGATCGCCCGACTAACTCGTTCCACGAATTCAAAATCGAGCCTGACGATGAGCTCGTTGAAGCACTTCGCAACAACGGCTACACGGTAGAATTCAGAGAGCGATAACGAACGCGACCTGTCCTTTCAGCGACTAGCGATCGCGCTGAAGAATACCGGTTTTCCTGGGCGGACTACGAGCGCTCGCCGATTGATACGTACGACGCGTAGTTCCCGGTGAAGTCACCGGAGTCACGATCTTCGATTTGCTGGATACGTTACTCTCCCGGTTTCGTGGCTGTACGTAGATACTCTCGGTACTCAGCCCATGCTTGGTACATCTCCACCCGTTCCTCTTCCGTCATCGTATCGTGTTCGTCCGCATCGTAAAACGGGAGTTCCTCCTTTTCCGGCATCGTCATCACTTGCCCGAGCGGGTAGAGTTGCTCGTAGTAGTTCTCCAACACCCAGTCTTCGCCGTGTTCGTCGACGGCTTTCTGAATGTACGGGGCGGCTTCCGGGTACTCGTCAGCGAGTGACTCAATCATTGGATGGCAGGTGGTGGAAGGGATATGTCGGGTCCGCGCATCTACGGGTACTGGTCAGGCGTCGGCGAATTCAGCGAGCGAGTAGTTCCGGCTGTCACTGTTCCATTTCCCGACACCGATCACGCCTCCAGCGTGCGGTTGTCTGGGTCTACGCTTCTGTAGGCTGCGTATAGTAAAAGGCTCTCGTGGTGTCGCTCCCCCATGGCCGAACCACAGTACACTCGTCGTGGGACACTCCGAACGGTCGGGAGCGGGTTCGCGGTCGGCTCGCTCGCGACGCTCGGGACCGGGACGGGCGCGGCGACTCAAACTACCGCCGAAACCGTGATCGTCAACGTCGGATACGCCTCGGAGAGCGGCCGACGTGCCGCGCTCTCTCGCGCGTCAACGGTGGACCACGAGTTCGGCTTCGACGCGCTCACAGCCCGGATACCCGAGTCGGAGATCGACACGCTGGCGGCCCACCGCGACATCCGGTATGTCGAGGAGGACCGCACCCTCGGTGGCATCGTTACGCCGCAGATTCAGCCCCGCCAACAGGTCGGGGAACATCGAGTCCCGTACGGCGTCTCCGTGACGGGGGCCGACGCGGCCGCGGAACGCGGCTACACCGGTAGCGGAGCGGACGTCGCAGTGCTCGACACCGGCATCGACAGCACACACCCCGACCTCGCGACGAACCGGGGCAAGGGGACCGCGTTCGTTCCGGGCGTCAGCGATATCGAGGAGCTCGGCTTGCCCGCTGGCCAGGACGACGACGTCCGCGTCTCGCACGGCACGCACGTCGCCGGCGTGGTCGGCGCGAACGACAACGACACCGGCGTCGTCGGCGTCAGTCCCGCGGCGACGCTTCACGCCGTGAAAGTCCTCGTCGGCGTGCTCGGCGGCGGCTCGGCAGCAAGCATCGCGGCGGGCGTGGAGTTCGTGGCTGATCAGGGATGGGACGTCGCGAACCTCAGCTTAGGGAAGTCCGGACAGATCGACGTGCTTGCGGACGCGGTAACGGACGCTTACGAGCGCGGAGTCCTCTTGGTGGCGGCGGCGGGAAACGACGGTCTCCTCGAAAACGACCCGCCCGCGAGTGACGCGGAATCGACGGTCTCCTACCCGGCGGCCTTCGAGGAAGTTATCGCCGTTGGCGCGACCGACCGGAACGACGAACTCGCGGCGTTCTCCTCGGTTGGTCCGGAGGTCGAACTCGTCGCCCCCGGCACGGACGTGCTGTCCACGGCCCTGCCGATCAACATCTACTCGAACGCAGAGGAGCCGTTCAACCGCTACATCGAGCTATCCGGGACCTCTTTCGCGGCTCCACACGTCGCCGGCGCGGGCGCATTGCTGATGGGTGACGCCGACCTCTCGAACGTCGAAGCCCGCGAGCGCCTCCGAGAGACCGCGGCCGACGTGGGCCTGCGTGAGGTCCAACAGGGCCACGGCCGTCTCGATGTCGCGGCCGCGCTCGGCGTCGAGTAAGGTGAGCTTTCACAAGGAGGACGGGACGGCTCGTGCGTCGACACCGCCGTCGCCATCCACCGTAACACCGACTTGCAGTCCGTCCACCGGGAGCCGGCGACAACGGTCCCGGTGTGCTTCCGCGGAGGCAGTCGGTCGGCACGCAACTGCGCCCGCCACTTTTCGGGCGGATTCGCGATCTCGGCCGGACGACAGCCACAGTCGAGACGGTGGCCGTACCCGATCCGGCTGGTGGCGTTGGAGTAAACTCCAGTCAATAGACGGGACACCAGCACTCGCCGGGGGCATCTACAGCGAGATGACACTGCGCGTTTGAGCGATGGCCCATCTTCATCGCAGATCACCCCGAGTTGCGGGGTGAATCGCGCGACCGCGAGGGGAGGCCTTTCGGAGCGAATTGGTCGCCAGAAAATCGTGATTTTGAGACGCGCGAATCGGTCGAAGCCGGTCGGATCGATGGCGGCGTAGTCGGTGCGTTTCTCGGCGTGTTAGCCGAGAAATGCACGCCACGTCTTCGTCGGAATCCGCTCGAACCAGTTCCGTAATCACAACAGACCAAGGCGGATAGTTGCGAAACGCGTCTATCCGGTTCTGCTGGATACTTTCGGTGTTGATCGATAGCCGTCCTCAACGCTAGATACAGAGACACACTATTCCACGACCATCGAGTACTCCTCCGTTTCTGTCAGAGGTGCGTTGTGTATGTACGGGCGGTTTTCAATTCCAAAGGCTTTATCGGCCCTATATTGCTACTCGATAGCATGGTGTATAGTGGGAAGTCAATTTCTGTTTTATGTGTGGATGATGAACCCGGTCTCGCTGACCTGACGGCCACTTTTCTGGAACGCTTCGATGAGGACTTCTCCACGAGTACCGCCGAAAGCGCACAAGAGGGTCTGGACTACCTCGACGAGAATCACGTTGACTGCATTGTGAGTGATCACGATATGCCTCGGATAGATGGTCTTGAGTTTCTGCAAGCAGTCCGGGCAGCGAATCCCGAGCTTCCATTCATCTTGTTTACTGGCCGTGGATCCGAAGAAATCGCCAGTGACGCGATTTCGGCGGGAGTGAGCGATTACATGCAGAAAGAATCGGGAAACAACCAGTACGCCGTCCTTGGCAAGCGGATACGGAACGTCGTCAACAGATACCGGTCACGCCTTCAAAAGCAAGAAGTCGAAACGAGAGCCGAAACGATTCTGGAAGCCTCGCCCGACGCGATTCTGGTCAGCGTCAACAGCGAATTCGTCTATGCCAATACTGCTGCTGCTACCCTCTACGACGTTTCCGAGAGGTCTGACCTGCTTGGCCGGCAGGTTGGTGAATTCATCCATCCGGATTACCGCGACGATGTCGACCGACAATTGCAAGCGGTCGAATCCGGAGAACAGCCCACCGACCACATTCCACGGACACTGTTGACGCTCGAGGGCACAGAAATCCCCGTCCAAGTCACCGCTCGACACGTGATGTGGGACGGCGATCCCGGTGTCGTTGCAATCGTCCGCGACCTCTCACAGCAAGAGGAGTATATTCGCCAACAGGAAAGATACGAAGCGTCGTTCCACGGCGCCTTCGACGCGATGGTCGTTGCAGATGACGAGGGGCGGTATATCGAAGCGAATCAGGGTGCGTGTGAACTGTTCGGGTTGGAGAAAGAGGAACTTCTCGGCCGGTCGATAGACGAATTCATTCCCGAAGACTATGACTTCGCTGAAGCATGGCTGAATTTCGAAAAAAATGTCATAGATAGGGGGACGCTTGAGATAATCCGTGACGATGGCGAAACACGAATCATCGAATACGCCGCGACAGCGAATATCGTCACCGGGGAGCATCTCTCGGTGCTTCGTGACGTAACCGATCGGGACAATCGAGAGGACGTACTCAGAGAGATGTACAACATCATCTCGAACCGCAGCCAGCCGTTCGAGGAGCAGGTCGAGGCGCTGATCGAGTTAGGTCGACGGGAACTCGACGTCGCCTACGGTACGCTCTCAGAGATTCGAGGCGACGATTACATCTTCGAGATCGTGGCTGCTGACGACGATAGCATTCAGGCCGGCGATGTCGTTCCTGTGTCGGCGACGAACTGTGAGATCGCCGCGAATACCGAACGGACACTCGTCCTCGGTGACGTTGAACGAGACGCACCTGAGGAAACGGATCGCGCTGGGTACGCTGAATGGGGAATCTCCTGCTATCTGGGTGCGCCTGTCTTCACCGACGATGACGTGTACGGAACATTTTGTTTCTACGATACCGAACCACGTGGAGGACAGTTCTCCGAGTGGGAAGTGACGCTCGTCGATCTCATGAGTCGCTGGGTCAGCTATGAACTCCAACGCCAGCAAGCGAATGTTCGTCTCAAAGAGCAGAACGAAAAGCTAGAACAGTTCGCGTCGATCGTCTCGCATGACCTACGCAATCCCCTGAACGTGCTTGAGGGGTCACTCCAACTCGCCGAGGAAACCGGTGACAAAGAGAACTTCGAGCGGTGCTACCGTGCGAAGGAGCGGATGGAGACACTCATCGATGATCTCTTGTCGTTGGCTCGTGCGGGGGCGATGATCGACGAGAGGGAGTCAGTATCGCTCGCCTCACTCGTCGAAGAATGTTGGCAAGGAGTCGGGGTAGAGACTGGAACACTCCAGCTCGAATTCGATTCAGCAACAGAGGTTTATGCCGATAGAAGTCGACTTCAACAACTCTTTGAGAACCTCATTCGGAACGTGTTCGACCACGGAAGCGACGATAGCACTGTGATCGTGGGTGCGCTTGACGACGGGTTCTACGTCGAGGATGACGGCCCCGGGATCCCAGAGGACGACCGACCGAAGGTTTTCGAGGGTGGGTATTCGACGGCAGAGAACGGTACCGGGTTCGGTCTCGCGATTGTGAAAGAGATCGTCGATGCCCACGAGTGGGAAATTCACGTGACTGACTCGGAGACGGGTGGGGCTCGCTTCGAGATCACCGGCAGCGACATTAAGCGATGAATTCGCACGCTTCCACATCAACCAATCCGGCTACTCCACGGTACAACTGAAGAGCACCTATCGCAACCAAACTGTGTCTTGCTGACCGACGTTAGGAAGTGCGCTTGACAGTTTCGTCGGTAGGATCGACGAAAGACGGGTGTTCGAGGTCGTGTAGGAGCGCCCGAACGAAGATCTGACTTGTTCCTCTTTGGTGACAGTCTGATCGAGTTTTGTCCCATTAATCGCAAGAAGGAGGTGGGGTTAACCCGTCGCGGGTTGAAATCACCTCTCTAAAAACTGATCGTATTTATAAAGGCCCCCGCTCCGTACTGTGATTCTAAATCAACCCGAAGAAGGATGGGCGCTGCAGGCTTCTGTTCGACCGTCGAACGAGTCGACTTTCGAGGCGTGAGGCGGCTGAATTCGGACGACTCAGTATTTCCACTTCTGTCCGATATGCTGATACTACGGGAGTTTCAGTGCAAAATGCAGAGTGTGTTTCGGTATCAACCGTATCATTTCAGGCGTACGCTCCGCTATAACACGACGAGCGCAATTCCGACGCTCGCGCTACCGAGTAGTACCACAACAATCACTCGGGCAATCTGTTTCGCACCAGCTATCGACGTTACTGCAACGTATACAGATAGCTGTACCACCGTCGCTACCACGATTCCAATTCGGGTAGTGCTTGCTGAAAGAGATAGGTCAACGGAATTGACGAGGGCAAGAATGACCGCGACAAGGCCGCCGATCGCTAACGCTGATCGAATTCGAAACGGAGTATTCAATTCGCTCGTTGGTGGTTCACGATTTCGAGTACGAAACCAGAGACCCCCTGTTACGAGGAATCCTACCCCGGCCATCGCCACGAACGGAACCACGAGTGATTTGGCAAGTGCAGGGCTGACGATGGCCACGACGATGAAGTTACGTAAGAACAGCATCGTCGACGCGATTGCGGCTGCGACCGTGTAGGCAAGATCGAACTCCGGATGACGCCGATACTGTTCGGTGAGTGATGTGATCGTCATTCCGGGGGACACGGCGCCCCCCAGTGCTCCCGTGACGCCGATTGCAGTCCCCGGATCGACTACCTTGGATAGGAGGTACCCGAGAAAACTCAGTCCCGCGACGAACACCACGACCAACCAGACTTGTCGCGGGTTCACTCCGAACAGTACGTCGAGGCGCTCGTCAGGTAAAACCAGCAAGACGAGGAGAAGAGCGGAAAACTCAGCTGCCGCTCTGAGGTCTTCCGGGTCGATGCAGTCTCTCATCTCGTTCCAGCGAGTGCTCATCGCTTACTTTCAGAGTTGGAATCTCCCGTCGGTCGGTCCGTTCGGTCGAGCAACTCGACGGTTCCGCGCTCGCCGTCGATTCGAATTCGCTCGCCCGTTCGGATTTCGTCGGTCGCGTTCGCCACCGACACCACGGCCGGGATACCGTATTCACGTGCGACCAGTGCGCCGTGAGTCATCCGGCCACCAACCTCCATCACTAACCCGGCCGCATCCTGGAACAGCGGTGTCCATCCAACATCCGTAGAGGGGGCAACGAGAATCTCGCCCTTCGACATCGACTGTTCAGACGGATCGTGCATCACCTTGGCAACTCCTTCGACCACACCGGACGAGACTGGCGTTCCGGTAAATACGTGTTCCGAGGGTGAACCATCTCTCTTGCCTGTCGGTGTCTCTCCTTCGCTCGTGAGAATCGGTGGTGCCCTCATTGACGCATATCGCTGGTGAGTATCACGCCGTTCGGTGATGTCCACATCGAGTGTTGACTCACTATCGAGTGCATCCAACAACTCCCGTTTCCGGAGGAACCAGACGTCCTCTGGGTGTTCCAATACACCAGCCATAGCGAGTTCAGTACCCGCATCGGAGACACAGTCGTGTACGGCCGCGAGAAACCGCGCAGATCCGTGCTTGTGATGCTCTCGGAGCTGAATTCCCCCTCGGTATACGTGGATCAACTGCCCAACAATCGGCCGTTTCACGGGACCGAAGAGTCCTCGACTGGCGCGATTCTCAATTGTCTCGGCGGCTTCACCTGCGTCCTGTTTCAGTTGAGCCAAGTGTTTGCGGTGTTCCCCCTGATCGCTACTCCGAAGATTACTCCGGATCGTCTGGAAGAGTATCGAAGGGTCGTCTCGCCAGCGTGGTCGGCTCAGGTCTATCTCGTTACTCGCCCGGAAGCCAAAGTCGTCGAGGAACGTCTCGAATGCCGCCACAAATTGCTTACCGCCATCGATATCTTCGATCTCTGAGAGTGAGGATTCTTCTCGAATCGCCGCTTCAACGTCGGGATGTTTCCTAGCAGTGTCTGCGAGGTCGCCGAGCCGCTGATTGATTTCGGTGGCGATTTCGTCGTCGAATCCACGGCTGAGTGCCGTAAGTTCGTCGCCTGCGTCTGGGTATAGCCGTTCCAGTACATTACCCGCCACGACGCCGGCAAGGAGATACGGCATCGACTTGCTTCCTACCGAAGCGGCAAGGGTACCGAGGTCAGTTCCCTCAAACGCCACTCGAATACGCTCGCTCAAAGATTCGGGGTGGGAGACACGAGTCGCCATCTTTTCTCCCGCCCGTTCGACACCAGCACGGACGCGCTCGGCGTCGGGTGGCCCGAAAAGGAACGGCTTGAGGAGGCCGGCCAACAGGTGTGGTGCGTTTGAAACAGCGAGTGGGAGGAAGCGTCGGCTCATGCGACCGAGCTTTTGAAGCCTGTTCGTGAGCGTGTCGTGGGAAACTGTATCGTCGTGTCGGTCGAGGATATCTTCGAGTGCACGCGTCGCGGGTTCGCTCATCGAGTCGAGGACGCGAAGAGCGATCTTTCGTGTTACTTCTCCTCGTAGAAGCGGGGTGAGGTCCACATACACTCGGTGTCCGGCTTCGACTGCGAACGATGGCTCAGATTCGGCGGACTGGAACCGAGCAACAGATCTGTTTACTGTTTCCCGCATCCAATCGACGACCAGTGGTGGGAGTGCCTCGGCCATCGCTTGCTGGTGACCGATACTGAAGTAGATGTGCAGCTGGTCATCGGCTGGCGCTGGTGATGGGAGCGGATACAAAGAGGTGATCGGACGTGACTGGAGCAGCAAGAACTCGTCATCGACGAGTGCCCATTCGATGTCCTGTGGGCTGCCGAGTAGTTCTTCGACACCTCCCCCGAGCTCTACGAGCTTTCGTAGTTGGGGATCGGTCAACGCCCGGCTCTCGCGGCGTACCGTAGATACCTCTTCCAGCGATGGCTCGTCTCGGCCGTCCTTCCCCAAGCGGAGCGCGAGGTGTTTTTCGCCGACTTCGTATTCGAGTACTTCTCTAGTTCGCCGGTCAACACGTGCGTTGTCTGGGGATACGTCTCCGGCGACCACCGTATCGCCAAGTCCATAGTTAGCGTCAATCGATGCGATGTGGCGATTGCCGGACACAGGATCGGCGGTGAAGAGCACTCCGGCGACCTCCGGTTCGACCATCGTCTGCACGACGACCGCCATCCCTACCTCAGAGTGCGAGACACCGTTCCGGAGCCGGTATGACACTGCCCGCTCCGTGAAGAGGCTCGCTATGCACTCCTGAACGTATTCGGGAACGTTTTCCTGGTCGATTCCGAGGAACGTCTCGTGCATGCCGGCGAATGACGCCGTCGGCAAATCTTCGGCCGTCGCACTCGACCGAACGGCGTACGAATCGGCATCGAGCGTGTCTACTGCATTCAAGATAGCCCGTTGGACGTCCTCGGGAATCTCCCGCTCCCGGATCTTCGTCCTGAGTTCCTCACTCTTCGTAGCGATTTCGTCCGCACGCTCCGGGTCGAGTTCCGCTAACGATTCGATCTCTGCCCGGATGTCGAGCTCGTCGACGAGAACCTGATACGCGGCAGTCGTCACACACGCTCCAGCGGGGACTGGCATGCCCGCTTCGACTAAGCGAGCGAGATTTGCACCTTTACCGCCAGTGAGATCGATATTTTTCGCGTCTGCTTCGTCCAGCGAGATGACAAAGCGCGGGTCGCGTACCTCTGATAGTTCGGTCTCCGGCATCTAATTATCCCTCGTAATTACACGGTGTTGATCTGTAACGGAGCAGAGTTCCATAGCGCCCTATTGCCCAGGAGAGGTGTTAGACTGGTGCCTAGTACTAATGGCCGTTTATATATGAAATAGGGGGCTGCGTTGTTCGGGGGTCTCGGGCCGTGCTCAGAGTTCCAGTGCGCCGAATATTCTCGCTTCGATTTTCTGGAGGTGTTCGCTCACTGTCGGCACTGCGAGTTCGAGTTGTTCGGCGATGTCTCGGTGGGTCGCCCGCCGAGGAACGTCGTAGTACCCGCTGGCGAGTGCGACGTCTAGTACTTCTCGCTGTCGGTCGGTCAACAAATCTGTCATCGATTTCGGATCCTCGATGTACGGACCGATTCGTTCGACCGATATCTCGATCGCTGCCGGAATTTCGTCCAGTACTCCCGTGATTTCGCTGTTGGTTTCGCCGACTATGGTGAGCTTGAGCTGCCCCGCTTCTGTCGCCTCGATCGGGAAGTCGAAGAACACGCCCTGCTCTCGACGGAGTTCGAGAATCCGCCTGATGGACGACGGCGGTCGGGCGTGCACAAACACGAGTCCGACGTTCGCGTCCTGTTCGGAGATACTGAACCCGAGGACGTCCTGTTCAGCCGAGAGGATTTCGCGCGCGTGCGGTAGGTTGCCCCGAATCCGGCCGAGGAGAACGAACGTTCCATCTTTGAGGAGGGAGAGATTGAAGATTCGCTCCCGTCGCACTCTCGATTCACTGGTGAACAGATGGTCCACAGGATGATCCGTCGGGGGTGAGACGAGGACTGTCACCGATCTCATCGGCGTACCACCTGACCCAGGGGTTCACTGAATGGGTAGCCTCTCACTCTCAAACTCTGCATTTATACTACTATTGAAGCTAGGCGGTTGCTTAGCCTTCACTATCGCATTCGGAATTCAGCTTCTAGGTGGTGGCCTCCTTGAGTTACTCCCGTTCTGGTGCATTTTCGTCGTAGTATTTTACAAGGAGATCGAGATAAACCAGTTTACACGTGAGTGCGACACCCCCTCCAAGGGCCGCTATCCGCGGGTCGCGCTTGTAGGCTCCGTACAGTCCATAAAAATACGCAACGGCGTTCAAGACGTTGAGAACGCCAGGGAGACTCGTCTCGAACACCCCGTGGCCCTCCGCTAACCACAACTGCTCCCCGAGGACACTTCGACTAATCCACGCATCCTCCGTTTCCGGTTCGGGGAAGAGTACCGGATTGATGACCACATAGAGAAGAGTCAAGCCAACCATCCGCCAATCCCGACGATACAGTCCAAGGAGGAGTACTGGTCCCATTGGAAGTCGCGTATAGCCACTCCACGGATTCGTGTGCCGTGCCCAGAAGTCCTCACTCAGGACGTCTGTGAGAGCCATAACGTCACTTACGCGAAAGCCTCGTATCAATTTGCTGTATACACTCTCTATCGTCAGCACGCCTTTTCTGGCAACCCAAGAAAAAATCGATACCAAGGAATCCATTCCAGTGTGAGCAGGGACTGCTCGTCAATCGGCGATTGATTTTCCGAATCGCCACCCGTTTGGTTGTACGCGAATCCCAGTGGAACTCCCCTACCGTTCGATCATCGAACGAAAATATTGACACTGCGTTCGATTGGAGGATTATCCCGATGCTGTCGGGCGATTACACACTTCAAAAATATGGGCGCTGCAGGATTTGAACCACGTGAAGAGACTTGAAAATAACCTGCCGGCTGCGGCCTACGGCCGTTCCGGCAGTCGTTTTCAAGTCACTTCCCTGATTCGAGGTTCAGTCGCTCGCTGTGCTCGCTCCCTGCACCTCTCACCCGCGACATCTCGGGTCCTGCTCGCTACGCTGCGCGGGCTTCCGACTACCTCGAAGCCAGCGAGACGCGAGCCCCGGTGGGCTAAGCGGCCGGTTGTCGCTCCACCGTCGGTTGACCCGTTGACGAACAGCGTAATCGGCTCGATTTGCGGCCAAAGAGATGAAGCCAATACTCGAACCAATCGAACCGACCGACGCAGTCGATCTGTACCTCATGGAGAAAAAGTCAGAGGTCTCCCAGTGGACCCACTACAGCCACGGCTCCCGCCTGGGACACTTCCTTCGCTGGTGCGCCGAGCAAGGCGTCGACAACCTCAACGACATCACCGGACGTGACCTGAAGCGTTACAAGCTCTGGCGCCGAGACGACGGCGACATTAACAACGTGACGTTGAAAACCCAAATGGACACCCTCCGCGTGTTCATCCGGTGGTGCGAGTCTATCGACGCCGTCTCACCCGACCTATCGACAAAGGTCGAGTCACCCGATTTGGACTACGACGACAACGTCCGCACCGTGATGCTCGACTCTGAAGACGGAGAGGAGGTTCTCGCCTATCTTCGGAAGTACAAATATTGCTCGCTGCCGCACGTCGTCTTCGAGCTACTCTGGCACACGTCGCTCCGCCGTGGAGCGGCCGTCGCCCTGGACGTTGACGACTATGACCCACAGACACAACAACTCAACGTCCGGCATCGGCCCGACACGGGGACACCGATCAAGAACAAAGCGCGAGGCGAGCGTACCATCGCACTGCAAGGATCAGTCTGCCAAATACTCGACGACTGGATAGCTACCGGGCGACCCAAAACCACCGACGACTTCGGACGAGAGCCGCTACTGGCAACGAACCAGGGCCGAGCCCACGGGCAGACCATCCAGCGGTACGTCTACACCTACACGCGACCTTGCGTGTATGCTGGCGATTGCCCGATAGACCGCAATATCAAGACGTGTGAAGCGGCTGAGGCCGCTAATCAAGCGTCAAAGTGCCCCGAGAGTGTCAGCCCACACGCAGTTCGTCGCGGCAGCATCACCAACTACCTCAAAAAAGAGGTCCCTAAGCCTGTCCTGAGTGACCGGGCAAACGTCTCCATCGACGTGCTCGACATGCACTACAACGAAATGACGGAGTCAGAAAAGGCGGAACAACGTCGGCAGTTCTTCGAGTAGCCACGCTGCTCGCTTCTTTTGGACCGGATCTCGCAGGAAATTCGAACACCTAACGGCGGTGTGTTCGTTGTGCTCAACGCCACGACGACGTCGACGCCAGGGACCCAGAGCCATCGGTCAAGACGCCGATGGGCGCCCACGACGCGTCCGCCATGATGAGATGGCGACGAGATACCCGGTCCCAACTCTGGGTCTACGGGAACTGGTCACCTCGTGGGCGGGACGTGACTACCCGTAAGATACCCTCTTACCCCACCGTGATACCGAAATAGGTGGTGGCCTCGGCTGAAGTCACTCACCGAGGTGTCAGGAGTCACCTCCGTCCATGCGAACGCTGAGATCGGTGACCCGAATCGAAGCGAGTCGGTGTTTCAGTAACACCGCTTCGACGATGGTAGTAGTGACGCCGGGTGTCATCGGGTACGTCTCAGCGACTGACGCGGAACTAGGTTCCCCTGTGGCGGCTGTTGAACCGAAGCCATGAACAGGCCTGCTGCACGCATACGGTAGCGTCACGGACCCCCTATGGCCGAATGAGTCCCGAGTGGCCACTACCTATCGCTCAAGAACGCCATGTCGAACACCGTAGGTGACGGCTGTCGTCAGTCCGACAAGGCGGTATCGGGCGGGTCTCGTCCGTCCGAATCCTCCTGGTCGGCGGTCGAACTCCGAGCGTCGGCGTCGGTCGCGGTGGCTGGCGGTGCTGAATCGGCACGGACACCCAACTCGGGCATATAGTGTTCTATATGGGCGAGTTGGGGGTCGCGTTCTTCGCGCTCGGCGTCAGTGAGTGCCGGAAGGGACACCTGTCCGGCGTCATCGACGGTATGAACGCCGTCGTCGTACCAGACGTACCCACGCCCGCGCATCTCGCGGTCCAGCGCGCCGTCGTCGAACAGCCGCGTGAGCGTCTTGCGAACGTACTCCATGCTCACCGTATCTTTGTCGGGCATGGCGTCATACACGTTAGCAGTGGTGAACGACGCGCCCGTGTTGCCGGCGAGGTCGCGGACGGTCTCGACTATCGCTTTCCGCTTAGGAGCATGGCGGGGAACGGACCCGACGGCTTCGATTGGGAACCAGTCGGGGATCGCCGAGGTGTTGAACACGACGGTCGCACCCCGACCTTGTCGTCCGACACGGAGGGCGGCCTGTACCACTTCGGCCTCGCGCATTTGGTAGCGGATACGGTTCCCGAGTGGTCCGTAGGTCCGTTCGCCGTCATCGGTGCGCTCGGGGAACACGGCTTGCCCCAGGAACGCGGCCTGTTCTCGGACCCATGTATCTCCGTAGTGTGGTGAGCCGGAAACGACGGCGAGGCGTTCCTCGGCGTACCTGTTCGTCCCGCGAAGGGCGGCGAAGTGGTCGATGGTTTTCGCTGTGCCATCGTCCACGACCCCCGCCTCGTCGTATTTGCGCTCGACGCTGAGGGAGGTGAACACCACGGGCGGCGTCCCATCGCCGTACTGGTCGCGGACGGCCTCGAAGAGTCGACGATCTCGCTTGACCGTCGCAAATTCCCCGGAGGTGTAGGGCTTCGCGTGGTCAGCGACGCGCATACCGTTGATAGCGAGGGTGTCGCGGACGTACTCGGCGCGTTCCTCGTCAGTGAGGACGGATTGATGGGTGAGTCGGATCCCGAGGCGGTCGCGCCAGAGTTCGACCATGCCAGTGGCGTCGAGACCGAGGACGGTGTGGGCGTAGGTGAGCGACGGCGGCGTTTGTAGTTTCACCGCCTTCGGGTTGTGGCTGTCACCCCGGAAGTAGACGCCGGGGGTCTGCACGCCCGGGAGCGTGGTTCGCTCGAACGGATATGGCCCCATGCTCGAATCATCGGGGTCGTCGGACTCGGCGAGTTCGTTGCCTGTGAGGAGCGTATAGACCGCGTGTGGCGCGTAAGCGTGGTAGTCGTCGTTCCGAAAAACGCCTTGCACGTCCGGCTCGTCGAAGTCGAAGCCGTCGAACCAGTCAAGCGCGGCGTCACGGCGGTTAGTCTCGCGGCGGTTCTCGATGAGGTCATGCCAGTCGGCGAATGGTACGCCGGGTTCGCTGGCGAGGAACGTGTTGATGGCACGTTCAAGGCCGTCGCCTTCCAGCGTAGTGGTGAACGCGTCGCCGGGGAACTCATCGAAGGCGACGACGCGCCCGCTCGTCACGCCATTTGGGAGATGGGCGTGGGAGTAGTGGCCGATGAGGACCTCGTAGTCGTCGGGGGCGAAATCCCACCGTGTTTCGTAGGGACAGCGGTGGGTGGTGTCCCCGTCACTCTCGCGGCAGGGGCAAGCGTCGCCGTAGTGTTCATGAATCGCTTTCGGCGTCGCCCCACGGGCGTACAGTTCCTCGAACATCTGCCGCATAGGGCGGCCCTCGCTGAGGTTCATCGTCTTACAGTCCTTCGGGAACGACGGGAGCCGGTAGTGGGTAAGACCGAGGTCGTCGCAGATTTCGCTCGCCTGTTCGTAGAGATCGTGTCGCCCCGTGAGGTACGTCAGAGACGTCTCTTTCCGAGCGGCGGCCTCGAAGGTCGAACGGGTCTTGCCGCCGGACATGATTACTGTGAGAAGGCTGTTCTGGCGGCGGTCGATGGCGTCTTCGATGGTGGTTTGGGTCCGGTTCCACACATCGCGCTGGC
This sequence comes from Halorubrum aidingense JCM 13560, assembly GCF_000336995.1. GTDB lineage: Archaea > Halobacteriota > Halobacteria > Halobacteriales > Haloferacaceae > Halorubrum > Halorubrum aidingense. The sequence goes on from NZ_AOJI01000017.1 coordinate 177,146, forward strand.
TCAGGGTGCCGAGCGTGTCGGCGCAGGTGAAGTCCCACCCGAGCGAGACCGCCTGAGTCCCACGAGTCTCGGGGAGAATCGGGGTGTAGTCGAGTGACCCGCCGTCCGCTGGCCGGTCATACTCGGGTATGTTCGCACCGCGGCCGCGGGCGGCTTCGACGGCCTGCCAGAACTCCTCGCCGCGTAGGCGCTCACCGGGTGAGACAATCCCCTCTTCCCACGCGACGAGTGAGAGGGCAGTCCCACCGTAGTTGCCGTCGCGGTAGATGACAGATTTGCCATCAGCGGCGACGTATAACCGCGTACCGGACTTCGAGGCGGGTTCGCCGGGGATGTGTGGGTCCCAGTCCTCGGAGCCGTCGGCGCGGGTGTTCGTCGGCGACGAGGCGAGACGCATGTCGTGAACCGACAGGTGATCCACGGCGTCCAGCACATCGTCGATGTCGCCGGTGGTGTCGAGGGCGGCCACTTCGGCCTTCGACTTGCACGGCTCGCGTGCCGAACCCCCATCCTTCGAGTTGAGGAGGGGCCCATGTTCGTCCGTCGTCGGGGTTTCGCGGCGGGTTTCGTGTTCCTCGCACACGTCGGCGAGAGCGTCGGTGTTCACCTCGCGCACGTCGTCGGGCGTCCCAGTGACGTGTTTGCCGGTGAAAATGAACTGCCGCTTGCCATCGTAGATTTCGACGCACGGTGGTTCGTCGTTCGCGCCGATGGGTTCCTCGCGGAGTTGGAACGTTGCCGCTCGGTAGCCGTCGGGGAGTTCGCCGTAGAACGCGAGATGAGCGCCCGTCCCACTGGTGGATACGTCGGCGTATGTGATACCGAGGCGATCGGCGAGTGCGACGAACTCCGGGGCCATGTCGCCGGTCTCGGGGCACCGCACGTCGTCGCCGTCTACGAAGAGGAACGGGTCGGACTCGGCGGCGTAGGGTTCGCCCGGCTTCTGGCCGATGAACGTGAGGTCGTCGGCGAGTCGCGGGTGTTTCGTCGCCCATTCGTGGGCGGTGTCGTAATCAGCCCAATTCGGAGGGAACGCCCACCCGTAACGGGTATCCTCGGCGCTCCCGTCGTAGTCCGGGTGGTCCGCCTCAGCCCACGGTGCGAAGGGGAGTTTCTCGTCGGTCCGACACATGAACTGATCGTAGTCTTTGAGCGCGGGCGGCCACTGACGCTCACCGCCCCACGTCCACGCGTCGCCCGGATAGGCGCCGGTCTCGGTGTCAGCGTCGTCAGACACCACGACCACCCCCGGTGGGTCGGTCGCTCCGGATGGCGACGCTACAGGACCAATACACCTCGCGCCATGAGTAGTGCGCGTCGGCGGTCCGCAGCCCGGTATGCTGGCGGGATCGGGGCTCCCCGCTCATTGTGCCCCTTCTGCCCCCTTCCGCTCTCTTTCAACCCGACGGAGGCGCCGAACTGGTCCACCACGCGCGAGCCGAAACGCTGGACGATGCTCTCGGTGGTCGGGGAGAACCTGATACAGCGACCCGTTCGTCCCCTCGGCGAAGATGTGTGACCCGAATGTGGTCCGCACGACGACCAGCGGATCGTCACGTTCTCCCCAGAGCACCCGGTCTCCCTCCCACAGATCGGTGAGGTCCGAGATGGGTTCGTATCCACCGTCGGTAGCGAGGTATGGACTGTCGCTGTCACACTCGGGGCACACGTCCCGGGGGATGCCGCTGTAGGGTCGAGTCTTCCGGACGAGCCGCTCACCGCATCGATGGCAGAAGCGGGACCTCATCGCCCCCACCCCGGGAAACCATCAGCGCCGCTATGCATGAAGATAATTTTATATACAATAAGATGCTTACTACGCATGACGCATCACCTCCACGGTGTTCGTCGAGATACTGACTACTTTCACGGATTGGGCGCTGGAACGCCCACCCGCGGTCGATTCCTTTCTGTCGTCGCTTTCTACGCACATCGCACAAGATCCTGTTGGTCGGTGATGTGAGGGTCCCTGAGTTCACACCCCCTATTCCAGAAATAAACTAATTATATACGAATTGTAAATATATGCAATAGATGTTAATCGGAATTAATATTTAATAATTCGACTAGAGGGTGAAAATTGTACAAAACGCGCGCCATGTGCGCGCGAGAATCAAGGTACCGCGAAGGGTTCAATTCGGCAGGACGCTCGCTAAGCGGTGAGATTCGGACAATATTATATTCTAAAGGTCTGTCCTGTAGTAGAGTCTGTGTGCAATCGCGAACCCTGAAAGAGTCAGTGTACCAGCCGATGTTGATGACGGCCGCCTACTCGCCGACCGCGTCCTCGACGATCTCGATCTCCTCGTCGGTCAGCCCATACAGCTCGTAGACGGTCTCGTCGATCAGGTCGTCGGTGCGCTGGATCTTCTCGTCGAGTTCGTCGGCGCGCTCGTCGAGGAAGTACCCCGAGAAGAAGTCTGAGTTCCGATAGACGGTAGAGGAGAGGGTCGCCTGACTCATCGTGATTATAATCCACGGTGTCGGGAGGCGTAAGAATTTGCTGAATAATGTCTCTGCCGGCTCTGTTGAACTCCTATTCTTCAAACATATTACCGCCTGAAACAGCCGTTAGTTGAAGGGTGCTTTCTTGGCAGCTAATTCGGCTGCGAGATATTGAAAAATACAATCCTCGCCGAAATTCAGAGATTCCAGATTAGAACACAACCGATAACAGACACGTAAACAACCGGGAGAAGCGTGAATACGGTGAGGGTAACGTTAGGATCTGGTGCTAATAGAACCTGATTGCCCAATAGGTACAAAAATCCGAATAAACCAGCTATATCTGTAAAAATCAAAAGCGCAATGATGACTTGAACCGTTATAGATGAAGGCAGAAGATTCAAACTTGTTTCAAAAATATCGGCTATAAATTCAATTTTGCCTTTGTAACCACCCCTATTCATCCTGTTTCTTCTTCTTGTATTTGAGGTGTCCACAACGTTATCAAATACAGTCTTCACTTGTCTCATCGTTACGTAGGTCATTGATCCTGCGATCATCATTATAATCAAAATAATAAGATTAAGAGTCGTAGGTGAATTAGAATAGAAAATTACAGAGGCGACTGTAGGCCAAAACGCTGCTTCGGGTGTACCTCTTACAGCATCACTAAGCGCAATCATCAATCGAAACTCAAGTGATGTGATATAAAAATCATTGGTTCAAATATCCAAATACACTACCTCGATGGATAGTTTTCAAAATTCAAATACGAATCTGCTATGATTGAAAGGTAGTAGGTTTGGTTACCACCCAAACAGCCTTTCATAAGTTATGACTATCATAGCGCCCATTATTATCACAATCGCGGCAATTGGCCAAAGAGGACCATCTAAACTTAGCACCCACCAACTGAACAAAACCATCATTGCGATTGCTATGATTGCAACAACTCCAAACCTCAATGCAGATTCAACCGGACCTATATCCGTTGACATAATTGATCTTGTTCAGATTATTTATAAAAAGGTTTCCGTGTAATTGGTTACTCACATCGAGTCGAATGAATCTCCGCCAGAGTTCGTTCAATACATTCTCTGTACTGACCGCGACTGGGTCAGAATATATCACTTGCTGAGGATTTCAACAGAGCATCTCTGCCTGATATGTCCCCGGCCACGCGCGTTCAGTCAATTCTGCCCGCCTGTGCCTTACCAGCCCCAACCGCGTTCTCCGGGGGAGCGCTGTGGGTCATCCGTTCGAGGGTGACGAACTCTTGATCGCTCAACTGATCGGACACCTCGAACTGGTGGTGGGTCGAGTCGCTCTGTGTGAGCTTGTCCAGATCCTCGCGCAGGGCCAGCGAGCGCTCGACGTTGTCGTCGACATCGTTGAGCAGACGGCGTTCGAGTTCCTTCTCGTCGACGCTGCGTGCGGCCTGCACCATCTCCCATCGTCGCGTCCGCGTGCGTTGGAGATGGCGGAGGAGGCTTGTCGTCCGATTAGCGAGGTCGCCGTCGAGGTCGTCGAGCCAGTCGCCCATCTTCGAGATGTCGCGCTTGACCGTCGACTCCGAGCAGTCGAACTCCTGGGAGATGTGTTTGACGACATCGGAGTAGCGCTGATTCAGACCGTTCAGTAGCCACCACGTTCGCTCGCGTCGTTCTTTGAGTTCGGGGCGCATCTTCGTCTCTAACTATTGGTCGGTGATGTGAGGGTCCCCCCACAGCCCGCGGTGGGCCATCTTTCGCGGGTCGACCTTTGCTATTCTTCAGAAACTTCAATCATCCTAAATTTTATGTTGGTAGATATGAAGGTCATCGACAAGACGAGACAATGGGAGAGTATACTACCGAGGAAATAAATCAACGATTTGCACTGTTAGACCAGTACGAGCGACGGTGTATCATTCGTTTCCTGCAAGAATCTGAGACGGATCATGTCTCGATCAGTGACCTGGTCAGTCATCTGCAAAAGCAGGGGCCGACGCCAGACAGGTGTAGCAAAATCGTAATAACCCTACACCATAGCCACCTCCCCAAACTCGCCACGATTGATGCGGTTAATTTCGACTCCCGTTCTGAGACAGTCCGATACGACGGTGATGAACTCCTCGAAGCACTCCTCGAACCAATCTCGGAGACGCATGTTCCAAGCACCTGAAGAACAAGCTACTCTCGTGCATCTCTTGGGTCCACGGGGGAGATCATTGCGACGCTATCTGACGGTGCGGGCGTCGCGACCGGGGTCAACGACGATTCCCGGCCGATCGCGTTCCACTCGTGACGGGGAGACCGTCGACTTCTGTGGAGCTGACCTACGACTGCGGCTCGATGAGTAGATCACGAGCGGTATCTGCCATGCCGATGCTGGTGCTCCGCTACCCGGGGTGATCTGTGCAGGTTTGAGCTTCTCCCGGACCTACCGTCGTCGACTCGGATGCTGACCATTTAAACGGTCTCACAGTGCCGCCAAAGCGATCAGGTTCCCAGCAACGACCAAACCCAGTTGGATGGACAACGGGATCTTGGTCCGCAGTGTTTCGCTACAACGCGCGATGGCGACGAAGCTGACAGCAGCGAGACCCATGAGCGCCCCGCTGAGTGGACCAAGCATGAGTGGGGGTAGGACTGTCAAATTAAAATAAATCGCCCCCAGCACGCGTTTTCGCGTCTATTCGCCGACCGAGAGCAGCAAGAGCGAGGCTCGTGCTGAATGTCCTTGGACCGCTACCTACTTCGCGCTACAACGCGTATTGGCTCTTGCAAATCGACCGAAGACGTCGGGTGAAAGCAGTTGCGTGTTCAACTCAACCATCAGGATAGTGAGAGTATATATAAACACCTCTACGCCGTCTATTGGATTCGAAACGAGCCGCGAAGGAATGGGCGCTGCAGGATTTGAACCCGCGACAACTTGGTCCGAAGCCAAGCACTCTATCCAGACTGAGCTAAGCGCCCGTACACTGCGGTACTTCGGTGAGGATGTTAAGTCCCGCGATTTGAAATCGCCGATGCACGATCGACACGCAAATTTATCCCGGCGATCGATCCGACCGGTTGCGGTGGGATACGCCGGTCCGGCTGATAGTGGCTGTATTTCGTCATCCGATCGGTTCTGCGCGTCGATGTCACGTGTTTTGTCCAACCCGGGGATCACTCTCTAATTGTTACACGATCGGCCATTCGGCTGTCTCGGCAGCCCCACCGCGACGCCGGTGGGCGATCAAAAAGAATATTATTCGGACCGGGTATGTTTCTGCTAGTAGATGTGTCTTGGTCGCACGGCCTTACAGCCGAACGAGTGGCCCCAATCGGTGCTGTCGTCGCCGAGGTACGCCCATGTATGACCTGAGGCCACAGTTCGACGTGGAGGTCGAGCCCGGAACGAACCTCTTGCTCACCGGACCACCGCTCACCGGGAAGCGCGCACTCATGATGGACGTGTTGGCGGCCGGCACGAAACGCGGTGACGGCGCGATCGTCGTCACGACGAAGGACAGCGCCGATCGCGTGCTCAAAGATTACGCCAAGCGGACCGGGTACGAGGGACAACCGGTCGCCGTCGTCGACTGCGTCACTCGCCAGCAGGGCGTCAACGACGTCCGCGAGTCCGATCGGATCAAGTACGCCTCCTCTCCGGTGGACATGACCGGCATCGGGATCAAGCTCTCGGAGTTTCTGCAGGCGTTCGGCGATCGCGGGATCGAACGGAACCGCGTCATGGTTCACTCCCTGTCGACGCTGTTGATGTACTCGGACCTCCAGACGGTATTCCGGTTCCTCCACGTGTTCACCGGTCGGATCCAGAGCGTGAACGGCCTCGGGCTGTTCAGCATCGACTCGACGTCCCACGACGAGCAGGCGATGAACACGCTCAAACAGCTCTTCGACGGCGTCATCACCGTTCCCGAGGACGGCGAACCGACGATCCGGTTGGCCTGAGCCGCCCCCGGACGCGACCGCAACTGGTGGATTTAATCCGCGCCGCCGCGAACACTGAACCATGCCTATCACCGACGACGAGGGGGTCGACCGGTTGCTCGACGCCGAGACGATCGCCGTGGTCGGCTGCTCGACGACGCCCGGCAAGGCCGCCCACGACATTCCGGCGTACCTCCAGCGGGAGGGGTATCGCGTGATCCCGGTGAACCCCTTCGCCGACGAGATTCTCGGCGAGCCCGCCTACGATGCGCTCGCCGACGTCGACGAAGACGTGGACCTCGTGAACGTGTTCCGTCCCAGCGACGAGGTCCCGGAGATCCTCGATGCCGTGCGCGAGCGACACGCCGACCGCGGCGACGCCGGAGCGGCGTGGCTCCAACTCGGGATCAGCCACGACGACGCGGCGGCCGAAGCGGAGGCCGACGGGATCGAGGTCGTTCAAGACCGCTGTATGAAAGTCGAGCACCGGCGGCTGCGCGGATAGCGACCTCGGCGGGAGCGGCGGCGGAAGCGGTTGCGACGCCCGTTCGATTCGTTAGCTACCAGTCGGCTACCCTTCCCACTCCTCGAAGGAGCGATACACGCCCTTCGAGAGGTATCGCTCGGAGGAATCGGGGAACACCGTGACGACGGTGTCGTGTGGGGCGTCGATCGCGCCGTCGCGGATCCCGCGGGCGACCGCCTTCGCCGCGATCGCGTTCGCGGCGGCGGAGGAGGCGACGAGCTGACCCTCCTCGGCGGCGAGTCGCCCCATCTCTTCGTGGACCTCGCGGTCGGGGATCGGTCGGATGTCGTCGACGAGCGACGGGTCGAACAGCTCGTTGGTGTCGATGTCGTGCGTGCCGATCCCCTCCGTTTTGTACTCCTCGTGGGCGACCTCCTCGCCGAGGAACTCGCGGTACGCGGAGCCGGCGGGCTCGACGGCGACGACGTGAGTGTCGGCCGCTCGCTCGCGGAAGTACCGCGCCATCCCCATCAGCGTGCCGCCGGTGCCACAGCCGGCGACCACGGCCCCGACCTCGCCGCCGAGCGCCTCGTCGATCTCCGGGGCGGTCGTCTCGTAGTGGGCCTCGGCGTTGAGCGGGTTGGAGAACTGCTGAGGGACGATCGCGTCGTCGAGCTCGTCGGCGATCTCGCGGGCGCGGTCGATGGCGAACCCCATTCCGTCCTCGCTCGGCGTGTTGACCACCTCGGCGCCGAGCGCGCGCATGAGCTGTTGTTTCTCCACGGAGAAGCGCTCGGGGACGACGAAGACGGCGTTCAGCCCGAGCTGTTTCGCCGCGACGGCCAGCCCGATCCCGGTGTTGCCCGCGGTGGGCTCGACCACGGTGCCGCCGGGGCCGACGTCGCCGCGTTCGAGCATCCGTTCGAGCATGTACTTGCCGATGCGGTCTTTGATGCTCGCACCGGGGTTGAACGACTCGAGTTTCGCGTACACCGGCACCGCGTCCGGCGAGTCGTGCACCCGGACGAGCGGCGTCTCCCCGATCGTCTCGAGCACCGACGACAGGGGCTCCCGATGGGTCGTCATGCTCCCGCAAAGGTTGCCGGCTGTTTTGTGTGTTTCCATGACTGCGGCGGCCTCCCCTTGTCACCGGTGTCGGAGGCGCTTGCCACGATCGGACGCCCGGAAGCGGCGAGCGAGGCGGTTCCCGCGGCCGCCGCGGACTCGGAGACGAGCCAACGGGGATCGAACACACTTATGCCGCTCGTCCGGTTCCGGAAACGTATGAGCGAGACCGATGCGCAGGCCGACGTGACGGTCGTCCTTCCGGACGGATCAGAGCTGCACGTCCCGGCCGGATCGACAGTCGAAGACGTCGCCTACGAGATCGGCCCCGGGCTCGGTCGCGACACCGTCGCCGGGAAGATCGACGGCGAACTCGTGGAAAAGCACGCCACCGTTCACGACGGCGCGCGGATCGAGATCGTCACCGACCAGTCCGACGAGTTCCTGACGGTGCTGCGCCACTCCGCCGCCCACGTGTTCGCGCAGGCCCTCCAGCGGCTCCACCCCGAGGCCACCCTCACGATCGGCCCCCCGACGGACGAGGGGTTCTACTACGACGTGACCGACGTCGACCTCGACGAGGACGACCTCGCCGACATCGAAGCCGAGATGGACGAGATCATCGCGGCCGACTACGAGATCGAGCGGGTCGTCTGCTCTCGCGAGGACGCGATGGAGATCTACGCCGACAACGAGTACAAACGCCAGATCCTCGACGAGGAGGCAGACGACGAAGAGGTCACCTTCTACGTGCAGGACGGCTGGCAAGACCTCTGTCAGGGGCCGCACGTCGAGTCGACGGGCGAGATCGGCGCGGCCACGCTGCTCGAGGTCTCGGCCGCCTACTGGCGCGGCGACGAGGAGAACGACACGCTGACCCGAGTGTACGGGACGGCGTTCGCCTCCGAGTCTGACCTCGAAGAACACCTCGAGCTGCGCGAGCAGGCGCAGGAGCGAGACCACCGGAAGATCGGCCAGGAGATGAATCTCTTTTCGATCCCGACCGTGACCGGTCCCGGCCTCCCGCTGTACCACCCGCCGGGCAAGACCGTGCTCCGAGAGCTCTCGAACTTCGCGAACGAGCTCAACCGCGAGAACGGCTACGAGGAGGTCGAGACGCCCCACGTGTTCCGGACGGAGCTGTGGAAGCAGTCGGGCCACTACGAGAACTACAAAGACGACATGTTCCTCCTCGACGTCAACGACGAGGAGTACGGGCTCAAGCCGATGAACTGCCCGGGCCACGCGACCATCTTCGACCAGCAGTCGTGGTCGTACCGCGACCTCCCGCAGCGCTACTTCGAGAACGGGAAGGTGTACCGGAAAGAGCAGCGCGGCGAGCTCTCGGGGCTCTCGCGCGTCTGGTCGTTCACCATCGACGACGGCCACCTGTTCGTCCGGCCCGACCAGATCCGCGGGGAGATCGAGTCGGTCATCGAGATGATCTTCGAGGTCGTCGAGACGCTCGATCTGGAGGTCGACGTGTCGCTCGCGACCCGCCCCGACAAGTCCGTTGGCGGCGACGAGATCTGGGAGTCCGCTGAGGAACAGCTCCGTGACGTGCTCGAGTCCGGCGGCTACGAGTACGACGTCGAGCCCGGAGACGGCGCCTTCTACGGGCCGAAGATCGACTTCGGCTTCGAGGACGCGCTCGGGCGCGTCTGGGACGGCCCGACGGTCCAGCTCGACTTCAACATGCCCGAGCGGTTCGACCTGACGTACACGGGCGAGGACAACGAGGAGCACCAGCCGGTGATGATCCACCGCGCGCTGTACGGGAGCTACGAGCGCTTCTTCATGGTGCTCATCGAGCACTTCGACGGCAACTTCCCGCTGTGGCTCGCGCCCGAGCAGGTCCGGATCCTCCCGGTCTCGGACGAGACGCTCGGCTACGCCCACCGCGTCAAAAACGAGTTGGAAGACGCCGGGTTCCGCGTCGAAGTCGAGGACCGCGACTGGACGGTCGGACGCAAGATCCGCGCCGGCCACGACGACCGGCTCCCGTACATGGTCATCGTCGGCGACGACGAACAGGAGGCCGGAACCGTCTCGGTCCGGGACCGCTTCGAGAACCAGCGCGGCGACGTCGCGCTCGACGCGTTCGTCGAGCACCTCGTCGACGAGCGCGACGCCAAGCGGACGACGCCCGACTTCGTCGACGACGAGTAGCGACGGCCGGCTATCGGGTTCCGTCGTGTTTTTGAGGGTTCCGTCGGTAGGGCCGCCTATGAGCAACACTCCGGGGTTGACCGAGCGAGAGTCCGAAGCGCCCGACGTCGGCGAGCTGACGCCGCCGGACCGCACCCTGATGGGGCCGGGACCGAGCGACGTCCACCCGCGCGTACTGAAAGCGATGAGCACGCCGCTCGTCGGTCACCTCGACCCGTCGTTCGTCGAGATCATGGACGAGGTACAGGAGCTGCTCCGGTACACGTTCCGCACGGACAACCAGTGGACGATCCCGGTCTCGGGAACCGGGTCGGCGTCGATGGAGGCGGCCATCGGCAACCTCGTCGAGCCGGGCGACACGATGCTGGTGCCGACGAACGGCTACTTCGGCGGTCGGATGAAGTCGATGGCCGAGCGCGCCGGCGGGGAGGTCGTCGAAGTCGACGCCCCGTGGGGCGAGCCTCTCGATCCGGTCGACGTCGAGGCCGCGTTCGACGAGCATCAGCCGGACGTGTTCGGGTTCGTTCACGCCGAGACGTCGACCGGGGTGCTCCAGCCGAACGTCCCCGAGCTGACCGACATCGCCCACGAGCACGACGCGTACGTCATCGCCGACTGCGTCACCTCGCTCGGCGGCGTCGAGCTGCGCGTCGACGAGTGGGACATCGACGTCGCGTACTCGGGGCCCCAGAAGTGCCTCTCGTGTCCGCCGGGAGCGAGCCCGCTCACGCTCAACGACCGCGCGATGGACAAGGTGCTCGGTCGCGAGGAACAGCCCCGGTCGTGGTACCTCGACCTCTCGCTGCTCGAGGGGTACTGGGGCGACGACCGCTCGTATCACCACACCGCACCGATCACGAACGTCTACGCCATCCGCGAGGCGCTCCGGCTCGTCGCCGAGGAGGGAATCGAAGAGCGGTGGGCGCGCCACCGCGCCGTCGCCGGCGATCTGAAGGCGGGCCTGCAGGAGCTGGGCCTCGAAATGAACGCCCCCGACGAGTACTGGCTGCCGAGCCTGAACGCGGTGCAGGTCCCCGACGGCGTCGACGACGGGGCCGTCATCGACTACCTCTTAGAGGAGTACGACCTGGAAATCGCCTCCGGGCTCGGTGACTTGGAAGGCGACATCTGGCGGATCGGCTGTATGGGCTACTCCGCCCGGCCGAAGAACGTCGAGTACGTCCTCTCGGCGCTCGAAGACGCGCTCGCCGAACAGGGGTTCTGAGCGAGCGGAGACGCGCTGCTCCTGTCGCAGCCGTCGTTGGTCTGAGAGAACAACGGTTGAGCGGCCGTCTCACCGGCGTCTCGCGGCCCACGAGGTGACTGTATGTCTGCGTGACAAACACACGGGCTATTTTTCACGGTGAGCCGAGACGCTCGACGCATGACGGACGCCTTCGGCCGCGCTATCCGCGACCACTTCCGCGGCGAACGCGACGCGCCCCTCCTGCATCGAGACGGCGAAGAGACGGTCGAACACCCGATCGAGGCGTTCTACTTCACCGAGTTCGATCCGGCCGACGACGCGGCCCACGAGTGGCTGGCGTCCTGGCTCCAAGGGCCGCTCGTCGACCTCGGCGCGGGCACGGGGCGGCACGCGCTGTACTTCCAGGAGCGGTTCGAGACCGTCGCGCTCGAACCGAGTCCCGCGCTGGTCGAGACGATGCGGGAGCGCGGCGTCGACGACGCCCGCGAGGGCGACATGTTCGCGCTGCGCGAGCAGTTTCGGCGCGATCGGTTCGGCTCGGCGCTCGCGAACGGGACCCAGCTCGGGCTCGCGGGGTCGATGCGGGGGCTCACCGCGTTCCTCGGCGATCTCGCGCACGTGACGGTGCCCGACGCAACTGCGGTCGTCGACTGTTACGACCCGACCCACCCCGCGACGGCCGATCTCGTCGGCTACCGAGACGACCCGACGCCGGGGCTCGCACACCGCGTCATGTTCTTCGAGTACGAGGGGGAGACGAACCCGATCCTCCAGCTTCGGCTGTTCAGCCCCGCTCGGCTCCGCGAGGCCGCCGTCGGGACCGGCTGGGAAGTCGCTGACGTCGTCCGCGGCGACGAGGGAAACGAGTATCACTATCGCGCGGCGCTCCGAAAGCACGACGAAAAATAGTTCACCGCCGCTTCCAACTCCCCCGACTTGCCCCGCCGGGAGCGTGCCCTACCACGTGGGGAGCGCGCCCTACCACGTCGTCAGCGCCGCGCGCCCGTGGTCTCGCGCGAGGATCGCGAGGAAGGCGAGCACGCCCGTGATCGCGAACGCGCCGCCGACGTAGAACACCGACGCCATGCTCACCTCGACCATGAGGTAGCCGGCGATGAGGGGGCCCGCCACCGAGCCCGGCCGCCAGACCAGTTCGCGGATGCCGAAGCTGGAAGCGACGCCGCCTTCGTCAGTCCCTTCGTCCGCGAACAACGCCATACTGGCCGGTTCGCGGAAGGAGTCGGCGACGCCGAGCAGTCCCGACAGCGCCACGAGCGGGAGGTACGCCGGCGGAAGGTCGCCGAGGATCGGAAGCGCCACGTCAGCACCGACCGCCGCACCCCACGCCGGTGCGAACGGGATCAGGATTGCGATCACTCCATAGGCGCCGCCGCCGGCGAAGACAAACAACGACCGGCCGTACGCGTCCGATAGTCGACCGGTGAACAGCTGGCCAACCATGTTCGTCCCCTTCTGGGCGGCGACGGTGACCCCGATGGCGATGCCGGTGACACCGAGACCGCCGGCGGCCATCTCCGTGCTGACGTAGATCGGGACCCACGTCCGCACCATCGTCACGGCGAAGGCGTACTGGGCACGAAAGCTCGTTATCGTGAGGATCCGACGGTTCACGGCGAGGTCCGAGAAGGGGAACCCCTCGATACGGGTGTCGTCGTCATCGAGGACGAGCCACGTGATAACCCACGCGGCGCCCATCAGTACCGCAATAATCGTGAAGATGGGACCGAAGCCGACCGCGTCGTAGATCCCTCCGGCCGAGAGCGACCCGATGATCGAGGCCGCGAAAGAGGCGGCGTTCGCCTTCCCGATCTTGTCGGCGCGCGTCCCGATGTCGGCGATCTGTCCGACCAGCGAGAGCGTCATCAGTCCCGCGCCGGTGACGACGAGCCCTTGCAGGGCGCGGACGAGGATGAACGACCCGGAAGAGTCGACGAGTGGGAACAACGCGTAGACGCCCGTCCCGACCGCGAGCACACCTAGCAGTACGGTTCGCTTGTCGTACCGGTCACCGGCCCACGCGAGCGGGACGACGGCGACCGTCTGCGCGAGTGTGAATCCCGTGGTGTACATCCCGATGATGAACCCGGACGAGATAGTGATGCCGAGCACCGTCGCCGCCTGCGGGTCAAGCGTGTTAATGTACGTGCCCAATAGGGTGATGAGCGTGATGAAGCCGAATCCCTCGGCGAATCGGGTGACGTAGAGGGCCCAGAACTGCGACCGCCTGTCGGCGTTGCTCACACCGGATGGGTGCGCAGACGTTTAAAAGGAGTTTCGGTTCGAAAGGCCCTGCGGTCGGCGGCCGGCGGTCGGTTCACCGTCGATTTTTTGTCGCTCCGAGGGCTTCGCTCGGCTATGGGAGACGCCGCTTGCGACCGCCGGTTCTGTCCGGAGTGTGACCTCGCCGTCTCGCGCGCCGCCGACGTCTGTCCCGAGTGCGGGACACCGATACCCGAGTGACGGGGGCCGCCCGCGAAGTCACAGGTTCCCGGCGAACTTGTCCCGCCGGTATAAATCGATCTCCTGTGCGGACGAGCCCTCTCGGGTCGCCGCGAAGGCGATCGCCTCCGCGACCTCTCCGGGTTCGGTGACGCTCCCGGGTTCGAAGCGCTCCTCGAACGGCTCGCCGTCCTCGCTGCCGAACTCCGTGCGGACCTCCGAGGGATTCACCACCGAGACGGCGACGCCCTCGTCGCCGACCTGCGCGGCGACGCTGTGGGCGAACCCGCGCGCCCACCACTTCGTCGCGGCGTACACCGGGTTGAACGAGCGGGGGAACTGTCCCGCGAAGCTGCCGACGACGACGAGGGTTCCCTCGCTCGCTTCGAGGTGTGGGAGCGCCTCGCGCGTGAGAAAGAACGTGCCGTCGACGTTCGTCTCCTGCATCGTGAAGTACTCCTCGTCGGTCATCGACGCCACGTCGCTGCCGCGGCCGACGCCGGCGTTGGCGACGACGATGTCGAGCCCGCCGAAGCGATCGGTGGCGGCGTCGACCGCCGCTTCGGCGGTCGCCCGCTCGCGGACGTCTCCGTCGGCGACGACGGCCCGGGCGTCGTAGGCGGCCTCCAGTTCCTCGGCGAGCGCCTCCAGAGTCGCTCGGCGGCGCGCCACCAGCACGACGTTCGCCCCGCGCTCCGCGAGTTCGTGTGCCGTTGCCTCACCGATTCCCGAACTCGCGCCCGTTACCAGTGCCGTCGTCTCGTCGAGTGCACCCATGTGTGGGCCGTCGTCGACATCGAGTATAAAAGATCGCTCGAAGTGGCCCGAGACGACCGCTTCCACGGCTCAGTGTCTGGGCTAGGCGCGATTGCGAGCTACGAGAAGCCGATCGCTCGCGCTGCGACTTCGCTACCGCAAACCGCGAGCGACGCCTCGCTCGTCGCGAATTGGTCCTCGAAGAAGCGGGCCGGGCGCGATTCCACCAAAGCGGGTTGCTAGCCGTTTCACTGTGCCGTTGAACGTACATGGGTTGCGTTGTCATAGTGCTGTTGATCATGCTGCATCTAACCTCTCGACGTACTCACTGCGATTCTCCATCCGATCGCGGTAGCGCCGCCACCGCTGCTTCTCCGAAGCCCAATCATAGTGGTCCGCAATCGTCTTCACCGAGGCGTTCACGCGCTCCGCGACCACCTCCGGCGGGATTCCGATGTTCAACTGCCACGTGATCGAGCCCGTTCGAATCTGGTGTGGCGACCGCGACGACGGGCACTTGCTCGCTTGATGGTAGTCGACCCAGTCGCAGGTGTCCGGGTCCTTGCCGTGCGGACAGGTGCCGTGAAGACACGGAATCGTTGCGCGGTAGCTCCACGCTCTGATCGTCGCCTCCCCGGCCCGACCCCTCGAACTCGCGAGCAACGGCTGTCTGCCGCTGTCATCGTGGCTGTCGTAGCGATACTGACCGACATACTCGCTGAGAATGCGGGCGACTCTGTCGGGAATCCCGACCGGGCGTTCACCGCGGATCTTGTTCTTCAGCGGCGTCCCGGTCTCCGGTCGGTGGCGGAACTCCACCCAGCTCTGTTCATCGTCGCCGAGCCGGAGGTAGAGGTCGCGGACGTCGAGCCCGCGGAGCGCTCCCTGCCGAGCGCCGGTGTACCACGCGAGTTCGAGGAACGCGTGGCGACGCCGTGCGCGCTCGGCGTCTGAGTTGCGGTAGTACTCCAGCAAAGCGAGCGCCGGCTCTCTGTCAAGCGCGGTGTCGCTCGACCGCTCGTCGGGATCGAGATCGGGAATGCGCACCGACTCGTGGAGCCCGCTCTCGACGGCGTCGAGCTGCTCCAGGTACTCGACGAACATCCGGAGGGTCCACATCTCGCCCTCCAGCGTCACCGGCGCCACCGTACTCGCTCGGTACTCGTAGTAGTCGTCGAAGTCGTAGCCGCGGAGTTCGCTGACCGACTCGATTTGAGCCTCTTCGGCCCACTCGCGGAACAACTTGAGTCGGTACTTCCACGCTTCGACGCTCGACTCCGTGGAGTCCGCGCGCCGGCGGCGGAGATACCGAGCGATCCCGTCCCGGACCGAGAGTTCGGACGGGTCGCGAGCGTCCCGGCTCATGAGCCCACATCGTCGGGGCTGCCTCCGCAGTCCCGTCCGCACGACGGGCACGTGCAGCCGTTGACGAACCCGTCGACGAGCCGGTCACAGCGGTCGCAGCGCCAGAGCGTTCCGCTCACGCGACCACCTCACCCGTCTCGAAGCACTCGGGGGCGATCCCCGCTCGCTGGCGGGCGATGTCGACCGCGGCGTCGTCGGTCGCGACGACGCTCACATCGACCTCCTCTCGGAAGACGTGGTCCTCCGCGCGGAGTTCGACCTCGACGCACCGGCTCACGCGTCGGCCTCCGGGGCGTCGGCGTCGCCAAGCTCGTCGTAGTCGAGATCACGGAGCTCGTCGACGACCCAGTCCGCGTCACCCGGCAGGTTCCGGGCGAGCCGGTGGACGTCGTAGTCGGTGACGACCGCGCCGGGTGTCATCACCGCGTAGAGCAACTGCGGGGAGTGGTAGCCCGCGGGCTCCAACTCCGGATCGTCGTCGGGATCGAGGCGCTCGACGCCCACCGTGTACGCGGTCGCGGTCCCGTCCGCAATGCGCGTGAACCTCATTCGCCACCTCCGGCGACCCATCGATCGCGACGGTCGAGCGCGTCGCGGGCGGCGTCCGTGAGCGCGTAGTCGTTCGTTCGGCGGTCGCGCTCTCCCTTCTCGACGAACCCGTGGTCGACGAGCGTATCGAGGTTCGGGTAGAGTCGGCCGTGGTTCACGGCGATCCCGTAGTACGCCTCCAGTCGCGCCTTGATCGAAGTTCCCTTCTGGTGGTTCTCTTGATCGAGGATCCGCAAAATGTCTCGCTGGAACGCGGTCAGGTCGGCGACAGCGCCCGTCCCATTGACCTCGGGCGTCTCGCCGCGTGCCGCGCTACTCATCGCGCACCTCCCGCAGATCGCTCTGGAGTGCGCCGAACGCGTCCGCGCACTCCGCACAGAGCGCACCGCCGTAAGCGGCGTCGTAGCCGTCAGCGGAGGCTGGGCAGAGACCGCAGCCGCCGTCGTTGTTTCCGTTCGGTTCGCCGGTCGTCGCGCAGGGCTTAAGCCCCGCAGTTGCCTTCGTTGGCATGGTTCTGTGGTTTCAGCACAGAACCCGACCCGGTNGGTTCGCCGGTCGTCGCGCAGGGCTTAAGCCCCGCAGTTGCCTTCGTTGGCATGGTTCTGTGGTTTCAGCACAGAACCCGACCCGGTCGGGCGGTGCAACGCCGCGACCGGGATTCCTACATTTTCTCACACTGCCGAGAGTCTCTCACTCGGGCTCCGTGAGAGTACATCGTAGCGTTGAGAACTTATAGTTTACGCAGGTATCTATCATTACCTCTGGTGGGTATGAGGTCTTATCGTGCCTATTAGGGTCAGCAGCATTCATATGTGCCATATGAGACACTCGGGAGACTGGATGGCGCTAGTTGATGATCGAGTACTAGAGTACTTGGAGGAGCACGAATCGGGTTCTCCCGAAGAAATGCGACAGAAGGGACCAATCCACTATTCTCGACAATATATCGGGCGTCGGTGTAAGAAGCTCGCTGACAAAGGGCTGGTTAAACACCTCGGAAATGGTATTTATATAATAACTGACGACGGTGAGGCGTACCTCGGCGGTCGACTCGACACGCAGGAGTGGCGCTATATCGAAGACGACGCCGACGACGTGAGCATCGACAGCGCGACTGATCGCGAGCACGGAAACTCACCCGCGAACGGAGGGCCGATGTAATGCGTCTATCAGCCCCGTGGATGGAGCAGGTCGACGAGCGGATCCTCGAACGGCTTTCTGAGCGCGATCGCGACGCGTGGGAGCTGGCGATCGACCTCGACGGCGCCGTCTCCGCGGGCCGTGTTCGCGAGCGCCTCCACGTCCTCGCTGACGCCGAGTTTGTCGAGCCCTACGAGCGGCAGCTCACCGAGGATCGCTCCGAAAAGTACTGGTCGATCACGACGTGGGGGACACTCTACCTCGCCGGTGAGGTCGATCCGAACCTCGACGTGCCGGTACCGAGTCCGCGTCCGAGCTACGCGACGCGACCGGGCGGGTGGGCGGGGTTCTGAATATGCGGGAGGCACATACATTGGCTGTTTGTGAAAATGGACATACACATGTGTACAACAGACATGCGATAAGTAGTGAAACGGAATCCACTGGTACATTTGAAATAAAAACCGGCATAGTCATCGAGCCAGTTGCTGAATTCCCCGATTACTGTTCTGATTGCGGTGAGAAAGTGCTGAATCTATGTCCGGAATGCTCCCACCCTATAGAAGCAGCCAATCAGA
Organism: Halorubrum aidingense JCM 13560; assembly: GCF_000336995.1. Classification (GTDB taxonomy): domain Archaea; phylum Halobacteriota; class Halobacteria; order Halobacteriales; family Haloferacaceae; genus Halorubrum; species Halorubrum aidingense. The sequence continues at coordinate 195,269 of NZ_AOJI01000017.1, forward strand.
AAACTGCAGGCGACGAAAGCGATCGTCCAAACTTTTGTTCCGGGTGCGGTGTTGACTTTCCGTGGACGTCTACGATTGAATCAGAGGTCTCACGCGACGGTTCGTTCATCGATATCGAAGAGACAGAGGTTGAGGGACAGTTCTATCCGGACCTGATATCTGAGATCAACCTCAGCTACCGTGTTCAGGCAGACCACGCTACACTGATACTCAATCGAAAACTGATCGAGAGCCTGCTAACGGATATTCTGAAAGCTGAGTTCGGTTATGAGAATGTGGATGTGTTCTTTGATGGAGAGCGCAGCCAATTTTACGGGCTCAAACAGTTGATTAAGCGGTTCAAGGAGAACGAGGCAGAATTGAGCAAACACAGCGGGTCCCTTGGCGAAGATCTGTATCGACAGATTCGAGTGCTAAAACACGATGGAGACGCCGCTGCACACGTTATCGAAGACACGATCCAAGAAGAGGAGTTGCAGGAGAAATCTGGGACTGCTACGCGGGTTGTGAAGGTTCTGCTCAGTATGCGTGAGTCCGCTTGGACAATGACTAATTGAACAATATTTCGGTTGGTGTTTGGATGTCAAGAGACCCATACATACATACAATGTTATCTCAAAATAACAGTCCATGAGCGATTATGGACGCCGAAAAAGAGATCCACGTGAGCTGGCGAGTGATTTAGCGGAGATTGGTCTTTTGTCAGAAAAACAATCTGCAGCATACATCTATTTCGAGGTGATTGACGACCCTGATAAACAACCGGAAGATCTCTTTCATATCTCAGAAGAGGAGTTGAGAAATGAAAGGGAGGATGCAGTTAATTTGGTCAAATCTGCAAAGAAAGTGAAAAGAATGGAGAATAGAGGCACCAATCAGACTGAAATGATGGACATTCTTGCCGGAACAGGACTTCTCAGTGGAGAGCAAGCAGAAGCGTACTCTACATATGGTAATATAAGTGATAATGCCGCCTCTGAGGAACTAGGTAGGTCAATCGACGACATACGCGATGATAGCGAGCAGGTAGAGACAATACTTGAACAATCTCGCCGTGTGTATGGATTCGTGGTCCAACACGCCGGGGTAGAGGCCTATTGAATTATCCTATTGATTCGGACGTAGCTCAATCTCCTCTTCAAGCAACCCGTACAGTTCGTAGACGGTCTCGTCGATAAGCTGGTCCGTCTGCTCGATTTTGGTGTCTAGTTCCTCGGCGCGCTCCTTCGTCTGCAGGTAGTTCTCCAGGCCATCGACCACGTCGTCGACATCGGGCAACTCGATCGCCTTTGTCGTTTTCGCGACGATCTACTCGATCATCGGCGGGATCGTGATCGGCGGGATCTTGATCGCGCTGCTCCTCGCCGTCTTCGGTCGTCGGGCGCTTCGGTAGGGGTGATCGTCGGCGGGCGTTTCGAGACTCACTGGTTGATCACGACGCGGGGCAAACTATTCCTGAGGGAAGACGTCGATTTGAGTTTCGATCTGGCGGTATTGAATCTACGGTCACCTCGCACACCTTGACCGATCCGCTAGGCTAGATTCCACTAAATATGCCACGAAATTCTAAAATCAGAGGGAAGTAGTGCTACTATTCCAAATCACCAAGGCTCTGCTGTAGCCCTATGCCGGGACTAGGTTCACGCCAATCATCATCCAATAGATCTATTAATTCATTAGTGGAAGAAAACCGGACAAATCCGAGGTCATCTAACTTCTCCGGTGACTGGCCATCGTCTTCTTCCGGGTCATAGAGGAACCGCGGACGAGACTGATTTTGTGCAAATTCTGCCTGTCGAATGGTTCCTCCTGTCTTGCCTGAGGCGCCAATAATTACTGAGATCGATAGACCCGACGTAATACGGTTCCGCTCTACAAATCGGCCTCGGTGGACACTCTGTTTGTCACTGACCTCCGCGATAAGGGCACCGTGATTAGGGATTTTTTCACCAAGTTCGCGATTACTAGCAGGACGAATTGTTTGGATACCACCAGGAAGAACAGCAGTAGTTTGACCATCAGCTTCAATCGCTCCTTCATGTGCTGCCGTATCAATACCATTCGCGAGACCACTCACAATCGGGTACCCCTCTTCTGCAAGTTTTCCAGCTAATTTCCTGACGTAGTCTTTTCTGTGGGACTTGGCTTCTCTGGTGCCAACGATTGCAATTCCTCCAAAGAGTGCTGAATTACTACCTTTGATGTATATGCCAAACGGGGGATCTTCAATCTGCCATAACTGCTGGGGATATATGACACTGTAAAAGGGCAAAAATCTAACACCATTTTCATTTATTTCTTCAAGATAGTCAATGTATTCAACAATTTCGACGTCATTTAAATGATCGATCGCTCCCTTACAGGCTCTTTGTTCTTTAGCGTCTCCACTTTCGACCTTTTCGTGAAGGAATTTAACTAGGCCATTTAAATCCGGTTCATTCATGTCTGAATTATCTATGAATTCAAATAGAATTCTGATTAGTGATCGACTTTTCAAGCTTTGTTTGTCATTTAGGGCTGAAATCACAGCCTTAAATTCGTCCATATATTATCCCTCCACTTCTGCTAGAATATTCGCAAACTCTAGACTCTGAATATCTTCATCCCGTGCAATCACCAGTCCACTCACGTCTGACACACCTGATTCAACTAGAGCTTGAGCCGTTGCAGAGACCGTGGCACAGCTAGTAGCGATATCATCAATGACAATGGCTTTGTCTGCCGCGATTGAATCCTCCGTACAGCCAATCCTTCCTTGTAAATTATCAAGTCTTTCCTCAAGTCCAAGTTCTTTCTGAGATGCATAATCTTCTCTCTTGTGGATTATATCGCGAAATGGAATCTCAACTCTATCGCTAACCTCCTTGGCTACCGCGATCATATGGTTATCTGTACTCGACTCTGCAGTTCCAGAAGGCGGGACTACTAATAACTCCGCATCGGCTATGGGGTAGTCCTCAAAACCCTGTTCAAGAATGTTCGCAAATTCTGAAATGTGTTCAAGATTGTCTTTCAGATCATATATCGCCTCTATAAATTCATTTTTTTCAACATCTGAGATATATGTTGTCATTGCGTATACTTCGTCAATATACTGCCCCACGGCTGTCAAATCATTATTACAATAGTAGCATTCGCCAGAGGTTTTTGTGTATGATTTTTTTATAGCCCTTGAGCATTTTTGACATCGATATTTAGGACGCCAGATAGCCTGTCCATGGAATTCACCGGACTCTTCCACGTTTTCTTCTATTACTTCGTAGGTTGTCATATGTGTATGAAACCAGACAAGGGTTATAAAATCACTCCCCGGGCGTAGTGGAAGTGAAACAGATACAACTCCTATTTGTACATGTATAATATTCAACCACAATTTCTCTGCCTGCTCAACCATTCCGATCTACTCTCCGGTCAGACTGTATAGTTCGTAGACAATTTGGTCAAGCAGCATTCTGTCTGCTCGATCTTGGCGTCGATCTCCTCGAGGGTGCTCCTTCGTCCGCAGGCAGTTCTCCAGATCGTCGGCCACATCGTCGACGTCGGGCAACTCGATCGCCTTCAGCCGATCGACGAGCGAGTTCGTCTTCGTCGCCGTCTTCGCGGCGGTTTACTCGATCGTCGGCTGGATTCGTGGGCGGGTCGGGTTGGGTATCCTGAATCCGACTAGATGAAGACTGACACTCAGGAGTGCTTATAGTGGGATTGCAACGTCCAATTGTAGGAAACCTACTGCTGCGAGAAATAGGGTGAGCCAAGTAAGGATGCGCGTCAAATCCTTGACTTCGCTCTGTAACTCGATGTTACTCGCAGCGGTTTTTGCGCTAACTGAGTCGTGGATGAACTGAGAGACTCTCTCTAATTTATCTCCAATCCGGTCCATATCTGCTCTTGCCACCTCAAAGAGACTCGCAAGATGGTCCTCATAATTTTGGTAGAGTGATACTGGTTCATGGGTGCGTGCTGGTGGCTGAAGGGGAATCTCGTGGGCAGGATCCGGTTCTTCCTCACTCTCTAGGGGCAGTCCTTCATCAAGATCGGCTAGTTCGTCGCGAATCAACGTGTACTGGTTAATCCACTGCTCACGAAGGCTCTCCAAGTCTTGCTCTACTGATTGATAGAAGTCTAGCTCGTTCCCATCTCTATCCTTGTCAAAAATACGGGCTGTACCGTGTGTCTGGTCGTCAATTTCACCGATCTTCCTCCGTCGGTGATTTAGCCAACAGTCGGCCCGATAGTACGGCTTAATAGCGTTTTCGACACGTCTGAGCCACAGTGGGCCCATCACATCTTTCTCTGTATCTTCGTGAGTCGCGCTCGTGTTCAGGATAGTCGCCTGCCGGATGTATCCAGGACCCATTGAGTGCGGGGCGAGGAGATCTTCACCCCCGACGAGCGAAATAGGTTGCCCGAGAAGAATTTTGATTCGTTGTAGTTGTTCCCGATGAGCTTCTAACCACGACGAGGTTACGTCTGTGTCGAGACCTTCCTCTTGCCGTCCAATGTCGAGTTTCTCCTCGGGTTCTACGTAGAGTATCGTCGGTAAGTCGTCTTGGTCTTCGGGAATCGTCGGGATATCGTTTGTAAACTCGTTCAACGCCTTCACTGGGCCTCTTACAACTGAACTAACACGATCGAGGTCAGCTGTCAATATCTTTTGGAGCGTCGATTGCTCTAATTTTCCAACTGTGACGGCATCATACACGTGGCGCTTATCGGGAGTGAGATACGTTCGAATATTTTCGAACTGGGATAGTTGCTCGGGGAGATCTTCGTTCTTGGAGAAGATTGTCCGTTTCCAGTGACCTCCGCTCATCATGATTGGCCCCCCGAATGTCTCACCGCTCTCACCATACAAGTCTTCGAAAGCGGATTCGATACGGTCAGAATCGTTCGACGAGTAGAACTCAAACTGGGCAACAGCGGCGAAATTTATCTCAAACGTATCTTCGGACATTGGAACGGTTTAGTCTGCGAGTGCCTCCTCGACGATCGCGATCTCCTCCTCAGTCAGCCCGTACAGTTCGTAGACGATCTCGTCGATCAGCGTGTCCGTCTGTTCGATCTTGGCGTCGAGCTCCTCGGCGCGCTCCTTCGTCCGCAGGTAGTTCTCCAGATCGTCGGCCACGTCGTCGACGTCGGGCAACTCGATCGCCTTCAGCCGATCGACGAGCGAGTTCGTCTTCGTCGCCGCTTCGTAGAAGTTCGCGAACCCGCCCGCCTCGTCGACGGCGACCGGAACGAAGTGCTCGATCAGGTCCGCCTCCGTCTCCGTGAGGTCCGTGATCCGGAACGCCGGCAGGTACTCCGTCTCTGTGTAGCCCCATCGGTCCGTCTCATAGGCGTCCTCGTCGTCGGGCTTGTAGCGAGCGGTGGCCTCGATCAGGACCGTGTTGGGGGACTCGCGATTGACGCGGGCGGTTCCGACACGGAGGTTAGGATACGTTTCTTTTGTCTTCTCTAAGTACGATCTGTCTTGGCGTGTCACAGGCTGAATAAGAGCAATATTCGCTAAATTGTTTGAATCATACTCACCAGAGATGTGGTCTGTGAGATCGAGATTTAGCACACGTTTTTGATTCGTATACTTTGTGATTTTCTTACATAAATCTGATAGCTTCTTGTTCTTGCTTTCCGGAGGGTTTGGAACTGGGAAGTTTTCTAGATGTACCGCTCTAAATTCGTAGTACCCACCTCTCAGTGTCGACAACTCGCTATCGAACCACAGATGAGCAGCTGATGAATTAAGTAACGAGACTAGATACCAATCGTTTTCAGGGATGATGAAGCACTTGTCATTAAGATAATATTTGTTGGTGTCTAAACAGAATCTGGGTTGATTCCCGATTACAGGATAACAGATCTTGTTCTCCTCGAAGCTTTCCCAGTAGTCAACGGTATCCTGAATCTCATACCACTCATAATCTCCGGGCTTGCGACCATTCCATGAGCCAGTATAATCCGCTGGTTTGGGTTCAAGATCCGCCTTATATTGCTGAAGATGTTCTTTTATTGCGGGATAATTCTCGATGTTGATCCCTCTTCGAGTGAATATTAGATATTGGTTGGTATCTTCGATATAATATGGACGTACGTTTTTTCCGGTTGCTAGAGGTTTTATGATTTCGCTGCTTCTTTCGTCCTTGGATATGAGTTCTTGCCTCTTTTCTTCCGAGATAAAAAAGGCTTCATTATATCCTGTTTTCACACCATAATTGATCTCTGAATCGATGTATTTCGAAAGAGTATTTTTTGAATTTTCTAATTTATTGAGTGCTTTCAGACGGTTCTTCGTTGCCAAGGTCCATTGTTCTCCTAGGAATGTTGACTGCTCAAGGCCGTAGATTTCATCAACGAGGTCTTGGCGTAGATCTGTGAATTCTAAGTCAGATAGCCTAGCAACATCTACTAACCCGTTTGATGATTTGTGCTTCTCAAACACAATAATAGACGGATAGGCACTAACATCGGGAAATACGGGGAGATCCCCGAAATCAATGATCGATTTTAGGTTGGTCTTCTCAACTAGATAGTCTCTCAGATTACCCCCATAATTCGACCGCATGAACTTGTTAGAGACAATCTGTCCGTATCTACCATTTGTGTGTAATAGATCTCGTCCCTTTTCGATAAAGTAGACATATAGATCTGCGACTCCATGATATGTTTCAAATGATCTCTCTAAATATGTCTTTGAGTTAGATAGCTGTTCTTGGCGAACATATGGCGGATTCCCCACGACCGCATCGAACCCCGCCTCAGACATCTTCTCGCCCTCGGCGTCGAAGAACACCTCAGGGAACTCCAACTCCCAGTGGAAGAAGTTCTGCTCGTCATCGGTCGCCTGCGCCGCCGTGAACCAATCCTCGCCGCGGATCGCCGTCCAGTCGTCTTCGTTCTCGATCGCCCCCGCCATCTGCTCGTAGGCGTCCTCGGGCACGTCGGCTCCGAACTCCTCGGCGGTGTGGACGTTTGCTAACTCGAAGAGCCGCGTGTACAGCGGGTCGTCGCGAATCTCGTCGTACAGTTCCTCCATCGACTTCACGCTCTCCAGCGAGTCGTTGTCGTACGCGAGCAGGTCCGCCATTAGTTCCATCACGTGTTCGAGCGTGTCCTGCCGAACGCGCGCGAACGCCTGCGTCAGCGTGAGCTGGCCGCCGCTCTCCTCGGTGTCGTCAGAGAGCACCTCCGTGATGTCGCTGCCGACCAGCGAGTTCCCGTCCTTCAGGTGGTGATCGAGGAACGCAAGCGGCTGGTCCGCCGCGAGTGTCTCCAACCACATCGAGAGCTTCGACAGTTCGACCGCCATCCCGTTCAGGTCGACCCCGTAGATCACCTCCTTGGAGATCTCCCGGCGGATCTCTTGCTCGTCGTACGACTGAATCTCCTGCTCGCGAACGACCTCCATCACCTGCTCGGTGAGGTACCCCGTCGCCTTTGTCAAGAAGTGGCCCGACCCCATCGCCGGGTCGAGCACGGTCAGGTCCTGAACGCGCTGGTAGAACTCCGCGAAGTACTCCCGGTCGCTCGGCTCCAGCCCCCGATCGCGGAGGTCCGTGTCGATCTCGTCGATCAGCGGGTCCACCGTCTCCTCGACGATGTACGTGACCACGTAGTCGGGCGTGTAGTACGCGCCCGTGGCTTTGCGCTCGCCCTCGTCGTTGACGACGTACAGCCCGCCCTCCTCGACGATCTCGACCGCCTCTGCTGCCGTGACCTCCGAGGCCGGCTTCCACACCTGTCCGCCGTCCTCCGAGACCGCCGCGACGCCCTCCGCGTCCGCGATCCGGAACTCGTGTTCGAGCAGTCCCTCGTAGATCGCCAACGTGGTACGAGTTCTGGATATAGTGACTGATGTTAATCAGTGCTAGTGTCTCACTGTCCGTGTCGTCTGCCGCCTCAACGACCTCATTGATTCGATCTTTGTAGAAGTTGTAGGCATCGAGCAACCGCCAATTCGAATCGTAGATCGGGGTATAGTTCGAAAACGACGACGTGTCAGCTTCTTCGATGAGCTGGTCGCTAATTCGGAATTCCTCAACAAGGTCCCAGATTCGCGTCGCATCACCACGACGACCGTCAACGTCTTCACGTTCGTCTGAACAGAGATACTCCAAACGAGCCTCGGATCCCAACATGAGCGCTTCAAAGAACCCTAAGTCCGCGTTGTCGTCATCATCGTGCTTGTTGAGCGATAGACGTGGCACATCTCCCTTGAGAGGGTTTTCGAAGCGGTAGAGGAGTGACTCAATTTGCTTGATACTCCCCTCCCGTAATCGATTGACTGTTTCCTGTTGAATCGACTCTTCATCAAGAGCACGGAGTTCCTCAAGGACAGAGAGTAAGAGAATATTGATCGATGTGAGTCGCTGCTGCCCGTCGATAATTTCGTGTGTGTTTCTGTCTTTGTCGACAGCGAAGTACATTGAACTGAAGAACACATCGGAGACATCTGAGTCCTCAACAAGATCTGCCTCTACGAACTGTTGGAGGTCAGACCAGAGCTGTCGGTGATGCTTCTCCTTCCACGAGAACAGTCGCTGGTATTCTGGGACATTAAATGTCCGATCTGAGAGAACCTCTTCCAGCGTCCTCTTTTCCATCTCGAAGTTTTCTCCCGCGATCTGCCGCATCGCCACGTGGTCTGCGACCGACGTGATATCGAGATCCACGTGATCGTAGTCGATATAGATATCGTAGAGTGTTGTATCATCAGCCATAATCGTCTGTCAAAGAGAAGTCACATAGTAGTATCGAGAATTCTTACGAGACTGGTCCTTTGATCGGCGTATTCAGCTCGGTTAAATTCACCACCGAATAATATGCTCGAACAGGGTTGGAGGATCGTCATCGGCCTAGAGAGCTGAAGTATTTTACACACGGCGTCCAAATATGTTGATATGCAGTCACTTCCTGCTTCAGAGCTTCGTGACCAATTCAATACGATTCCAGATCTGCTAGAGGCCGATGAAAACTTCGTAGAAGCAGATGGTCTTGAAGACAGGATCATCCGCCTCACCGAATACTCGTTTGAGGAGATGGTGGAGCTTGGTCGGTCACTCAACGTAAACACATTCTACGGAACATTGAAAACAGCAGATGATGGCACACCTCAGTGGGCTCAAATGTTCTTTTTGTATGATGGTGTCGGTCACGTGCAAACTATTGAATCAGCTGAGTTGGCACAAGTACGGGAGCACGAAGCTGATGAGCAATCCGAAGAACTGGAGCAAAAGAGAGACTTAGCAGACGAAATCTTGGAGCAGTACGCCGAATTCCTCGACGACGCCACTGAATATCGGCTGAACAACAACGTCGGAGAGGTGACGATAGAACGGTTGTTCCGGCTTCAAGATCGGCTTCAGGAAGAGAAAGAAGAGCAGAGGCGTGAGGAGCGGATTGACGAGGAGCTGGAGATGGAACTGGCGGAGGCAGTGTATAACGACGATCGGTACCACTCGCGATTCAATACAACTGACGTTGAGATGCTCCTCGAACAGCTAGATGTCGAATTTGACGAGGATAAAGTTCGAATCAACCGTATCGATACCAAAGCCAAATCTCTGCTCAAGCTAGAGGAGTAGCTTCTGACATCGAACATCACTCACTCTGCATCAACTTCGACGTGGTTGTCGCTCATATCCCGACATAAGAGGTGTGTTGGACCTCTACGCTCTACTCCGATACACGCGCATCTGTGCCACCCACCTCTATAGCCGATCACCCCCGCCGCACGATCGTTGAGACCGATCAGAACTGGTCCCGCGGCGCCTTCCTATTCGCCAGCCAGTGTGCGCCGATCAGGTCGGTCTCGATCTGCTCTCGCTTGTGCTTCGCGTCGCCCTCGTCGACGATCGCGTAGCTGAATACCAACTCTTCATCTCGATTTCGCCGGTGTCGATACAGCCGACTCTTCAGGTTCCCACTTTGGCCGATGTACTCCAGCGGTTCCGGCTCCTCACTGTTCCAGATCCGATACACACCGGGATCGGTCGGGAGACCGTACGCGTTCGCGAGCGGCTCCGGTGCGGTCCAGTTGAGCCCCATCCACGATTGACTGGTCGGCTCGTCGGCGTCGATCCACGGCAGCGGCCCGATGCCGGGTGCCGTGTTTAACTCGGTCTCGTCGTCGCCGAGTGTGCCACCAGTGAACCCGCCAGCGCGCTGGCTCGACCGCTTGTAGCCGTCAATGATTCGGCCGAAGTTCGCCGTCGTGTTCTCACCGGATTCTCGCCGGTATACGGCGATCAGCGCCTCCTCGATCGAGAGCCGTCGTTGTCGCTGTTCAACGTCGGCGGGCGAGGTGACCGACACCTGGAAGTCGGGCCCGTACTCCTGCCGTACGGCCCAGAGGCTCGGTGCCGCGACGTGCGGGTCCGTGTACGGCATTTCCTCCTTGTAACAGCCTGAGAGGGCGCGTACGCGACCGCGGAGACTGCGACCGGTCTGACCGATGTACGTCAGCCCGTCTCGATCGAGATGCCGAACGCGGTAGATGCCCGGGTTCATGGGAATGCGAGAGAGCTCACCGTCGGCCGGGTTCAGACTCAGCCACGGCGACCACTCGAACCCCATCCAGTCGGCGGCGTTGTAGTCGGACTCGTTGAGCGTCGTCACGTTGTGAGATATTCTCTGAGGACTGCTATTCAGTGTTGGCTGTCTCTTTAACGATTCCAATCTGAGATTTCAACGGGAAGATTCAGATTAAAATGTGATTTGGTAGATGGAATTCACCTCTGTCCAGAATTATTCGTGGTGCGGACACGATCCTGCTGGGTTCTGGCACAGTGTTTTTTTCGTGGTTTTTGCTCCACAAATGTCAAGATCGTCTTCTAACCATGCCTCAAACTCGCCAGGAGGGTAGGCTGGCACTTCACCACTGCTTGAACGGGTCAGAGTAGCCGCTCTGTGACACTCTTGGCAGAGTGTAGCAAGGTTTTGTACTTCGTCTTTCCCTCCCCGAGAATAGGGAATTATATGATGGACTTCTAGGATTTCAGTTGAGCCACACCGTCGACACTTGTTCCCATCCCGGTCAAGAACAGCATTACGTACTTGAGTCGATAGTGAATTTGTTCGGTACGCTTTTCGTTGTAAAACTACCGCTGCATCACCTCTTTTGTAAATTTCCTCGCGATAGTGCTGTGTCACTCCATAGGAACTCTCAGTGACATCATCACAAGCTCTGAAACGTTTGATATAATTTGTGGTTGTATTAACAACCTCTATCACTGCCAGCGCGTTTATTTTTTCTCCGAATATTTGCAGTAGTACGCAGATACGATCTTTTTTAGATTCCTCTTCCGGATTCTTGAATCTGTCTTCAAGCAAACTTTTGTAGAGGTCTATGAGCTCTTCACGAGTTTTTTCAGCATGCTCTTTCCGAAGTGAAGCTCGCTTATCTCTAGAAAGTTTGTCATCAACATCAATCCGTTGCCAGCTCATTATTTTAGAGTAATTTTAATTGCTACGACCGCGTTTTGATTCTGATCGTTTCGAACGGGTCATAACCAACCGGATCGGGAACCGTGCCGTCGGCGTTGCGAACGAGTTCCTGCATCTTCGTCATGCACCGATCGACACAGATCTTCTTCAAAAGTGTACTCAGAACCGGGACTGAAAGTGGAAGTGTATCATACGTCGACGCGCCTCTCCGCACGCCGGCGCGTGGCCTCGCGCACCCCCGGGGGACCCCTGTGCGCTACTCCGAAACACGCGCGCGTATCTGCGTCGTCGATCGCCGCGCCCGCTCGCCGCTTGGCCGCGAGATCGGCTGTCGTGGAGTCCTCGCTTCGAGCGCGCAGATACGGCCGTCCGCTGACTCGTGGGCTCGATCGCTCCACAACTGACAAGTATTGCATCCGTTCGCAGGACGAACGCACGGCGGTTTCGCCGCAGATCGTTGAATGTATGTCGTGTTATGTCGGCCAAAATAACGGCATATGAGAACATAATTGGCATTATGGGCAAAGACATCCGGATAGTTGCCGGTTTGCCCCTGTTCCGTACGTCACGCGTCTCGGAAGATGGTGTCGGGTGAGATAGAGGAATGACCCCCAGCCATGTACGTGTAGTCGACTGACGATTGATGCTTAACGCACGGTCCAGGTACGCCGCCGATTCGACCGGACCGGCGGGCGATCATCACGTCCGACTCACACACCATGAGAGACGAACACACTGACGGACGCGACGCATTGACCGGCCACTCCAGACGCGACCTCCTCAGGACGGCTTCGATCGGCGCCCTCGCTGCCGGGTTCTCCGGCTGTCTGGGCGGCGCGACTAGCGGCACCGACACGACCAGTAGTGGCGCCGGTGCCACAGCCCGCTGGGCCGGCACTCAGAACCCCGATACGACGTGCTGGGACTTCGACGAGAACCAGTCCGAAGAGTCGGAGGGCTGTGGACTCGTCTATCCCGTCTTCGAGCTCAAGCGCCGACTCGACTCGCGAGAAGATGCCCCGGACATGGCCCTCGTCGACAGCAAGGAACTCTGCAGCGAGCAGTCCTGCATGTCGAAGCTCGACTCGAAGGTGATTCAGTTGGGTAGCAGTTCGGTCGCCAACTCCGCGAAAATATGGCCGGAGAACGAAATCTGGAGCATCCCGTACACGTTCCCGGTCCACCAGCGGGCCTCCATCGGCTACAGTTTCGTCCACCCGACCACATGGGAGGACTACTGGGTGCCCTTCGCGAAGAAGTACAACGTCGTCCCGATCGGCTTCGATCCGCCGGGCTACCGCGCGCACCTCATCGGTACGGGCAGCGACCCCGGCACCCCGGTCACCTCGCCCGCCGACTTCGAGAATCGAAAGATCCGCACCACCCAGAGCGAGGTCATCTCAACGGCATTCGACGAACTCGGAATGAATCCGACCACCATTTCCTTCTCCGACACGCTCCAAGGGATGAAGTCGGGCGTCGTTGACGGCCTAGAGATCATCACACCCTACGCCGTCGCGGCCCAGATCACGTCGATCACCGCGCAGGTGACGCTGACCCAGTGGGCACCCGGTCTCGACCCCATCTGGTGTCGCGTCGACTTCCTCAAGGGCCTCTCGGAGGCCGAGCGGACGGCGTTCGCGGAGGTTACGGCCGACCTCGCCGAGCAGAGCATCCAGCGCACCGATCGGATGTACGAACGCTTCCAGGGGCTCAGCCCCGACGCACCGGTCGAGGGCTCGAACTTCCACACACAGGGCCCCGACGACGAACCGGTGCAGGTCAATTGGCTGAGCGAAGAGGAGCTCGACGCGTGGCGGGCACCCGTCAATCCGGCCGACAACCGCGACCTCTACGACGACGCGATCGGTCGGGTTCACGACGAGTTCACGGACGGGTTCTTCGACCAACTCCACGACATCTCCCGCGAGAGCGGCGTGCCCGACCAGTCGAGGAACTTCACCCTCGACGCCTGGTGGGACGACTATCTGGATCAAATCTAAGTCGCCGATGTCAACCACACTCTTCCGGTATCTCAGGGTTCTCCTCGACCCGGAACGGCTGCAGGAGACGCGTCTCGGTCCCGTCGAGCGCAACCTCGAACTCTACCTCGGCGGGACGCTTCTCGTCGCCTACGGGCTGGTGATCGGGTTCTCAGTCATCCAGCGCACCCTGACCGGCGAGCAGGCGCTGTGGGCACAGGAAAGCGCCATCGGGATGTTCGTCTGGGTCGCCTGGCTCTCCGTGGCGTACGTGATTCGCAACGAGGACCACTTGCGGTTCACGATGGTACTCGACGACCTATCGAACACTGGCCGGTACGTCGTCTACTGTGTCGAGTGGCTCTGCTGGCTCGCTTTCGCGGGCATCGTGTTCGTCTACTCCCTCCCCGTCTTCGGCGACTTCCTCAGCCGTGGCGGGACGATCACGGGCACGCCGGTCCCCGACGCAATCACGTATCTGGCGGTGACGGTCGGCGTCGCACTCGTGCTCTTTCGTGTCGCCGAGCAGATGCTCTGGGTGACGTACGCCTTTCGCCGCGGCGACGACATCACCTACGCGGACGGCGAGGTGGTGGGCGAGTGATCCCCCTACAGGCTGGTGTCGCCGGCCTCCCTCCGGGCGTCGCGCTCTCGGTTCTGACCCTCGTCGCCGTCGGCCTGTTCGTGGTCGGGGTACCGGTCCTATTGGTGTTCTCGACGTGGGCCATCGGCTTTACCCTCATCTTCCCCGTCTTCAGTCTGCGGAACGTGGCACTCGTCTCGTACTATCAGCTCTGGACGTTCCCGCTGACGGCCGTCCCGCTGTTCATTCTCGTCGGTGCCCTCGTCAACCAGTTACAGATCGCTCGCGACATCATCAACATGTCCCGCTCGCTTGCGGGGTGGCTTCCCGGTAGCTCGGCGAACACGGCGCTTGTCACCGCTGGCGTCTTCTCCGCCATCACGGGATCGAACGCCGCGACGACGGCCTCCGTGGGCGAGGCCTTCACCGACGAACTCAACGAGGAGGGGTACGACCCCGTGTTCAGCGCCGCCACGATCGCTGCTGGCGGCACTCTGGGCATCATCATCCCGCCGAGCGTCCTCTTTATCCTCTACGGCGTCACGTTCAACCTCTCTGTCTCGGAACTGTTCGTCGCCGGCATCCTGCCCGGTATTCTGATGCTCGTCGGACTCATCGTGACGGCGACACTCATCTCTCGGAAGCGCGACTACGGAGTGTCCGACTACTCGTTCAGCCTCACGTCCGTCTTCCGGTCGATGTTCCGGGCGCGGAACTCCCTGCTCACTATCGTCGTCCTGCTAGGTGGCATCTTCACCGGCCTGTTCACCCCCTCGGAATCGGCCTCCATCGCCATCCTCTTTGTCGTCACAGCTGAGTTTCTCTCCGGGAACATCGACGATTTTGAGTTTGTGACGGAGTCCGTCCAACTCACCGTCTACCTCGTCGGCATCATCATTCCGGTGTTGATCACGTCGATCATGATCCAGCAGAGCCTCTCCTTTCTCAGCCTGCAGGATCTGGTCTCGAACGCCATTCTGGCGCTAGATTCACCCGTTCTCGTCGGGGTCGCGTTGCTCGCCGTCATGCTCCTGAGCGGGTCGATTCTGGCATCGATTCCGAACATGATCCTCACCGCGCCGCTCTTGGCGCCGGCCGCTTTCTCCCTCGGCATCTCGCCGCTCATGTGGGGCGTGATCTTCATGATCAGCGACGCCATCGGCTTCATCACGCCACCATACGGTCTCAACCTCTACATCATGAGCAGTATCACCGACATCGACTACATCAAAATCGCCCGCGCCGCCTTCCCCTACTTCGTTGTGTTGACCTCGGTGCTCGTGCTGTTTTTCGTCTTCCCAGAGGCGAACGTGCTCGCCGCGGGCTGACCTTCCGCGGGGACCGGTCTTCGTCGTATGACGCGGCATATATGTAGCCGACCGGCCAACGGTGAGCCATGTTTCTGTTGCTGACCGCGGGCCCGGACGACACCGACGCGGCTCTCCCCTTCGTCGCCGCCAAGGGGGCACTGGCCAACGGCGACGACGTGTCCATCGTGGCGATGTCCGATGCCGTCCACCTCCTGACGACCGACACCGACCGCCACGCCATCGACGCGTCGGGGCTCCCCACCGTCGGGCAGACTGTCGAGCGACTCCGCGACGCCGACGCTCTCGCGGACGCCGTCGCCCTACGCGACTGTTGTGCCGCCCGCGACATCGACGAGGCTGACCTTGCCGACTGGGCGACGATGGACGACGAACGCGCTGTACCCCGACTCGCGGCCGCTCACGACACCACGCTCTCCTTCTAACCCGGCCGCGGCCACCACCTCCACAATCTAGACGCCTTCTAGATCGATTTTCGCGGAATTATGTCTGGAGATCGAGAAACATCCATTTCTCTTCCGGCACCGGTATCGGTCGGGGCGACACGCCCCTGATCGCTATGACAGCACCCCCGCCGACTCAACGAAGACTACTCCGTGCCGGGGCCGTACTCGACGTGGGAGGCACTGGCCTCGCCTTCGGCCGCCGCGCCCGCTCGCCGCTCGGCCGCGAGATCGTCGACGCCCAAGCGGTTGAACGAGCGCTCGATCCGTGCGTCGAAAGCCGATCTGGAGCAGTCGCGTTCTTGCTCGTTGATCTAATTGAATCCCAGCTCGTGTGCATCGCCCGCTGTGCTGAACACACAGCGCTTATCGATTTTCTATGTCGCGAAGTCTGGGGGGGAACACCTCGTGGAATCTCTCTCCCTGAGTGAGCATCCACTCGAAATACTCGCCCCAGGCGTCTCTGTCAGCAATATTCGCGTTGCGTGTCACGCCTAGGTCACTGCGCATCTTCCCTGCTCGCGTCTCGCGAAGTTCTCCCCACTCGATATCGTTCTGCAATTCCTCTTCGATGTCGTCGGCTTGGCGTCTTAACTCGTCATACGCGAATTTGCTGTCGTCAATTATCAGCTTGATCGCGAGTTCCTCTGAATCCTCGTCGAGGTTGAACGAAATGTGGTAGCCACCAACGCCGATCGGATTCGAGTAGTAGTGACGAGGTTGCGGTTTGCGTGACCTGAGCGGGGTGTTCGTTTCCTCAATACGGTCTCGAAATGTCGCCCAGAAATCTTCCCGCAATTTGTCTCGGTCCGATAATTCCCCCCGAGATCGCTGTGCTTTCTCCTTCCACTCACTTGGGCTTTCGAGTGCATTGAACCGGACGGCAGGCAGTGAGTCTCCGATTCGCCACACCTCTACTCGAACCGCGAAGAAGTTGACGTGTTCTCGACTGTTGGCGTTCAACCACTGGATAGCATCTAGATGCTCGTCGTTGAATTTTGGAGCGATCCAGACGATGATGTCAGCGTCGACGCCTGCTGCGTAGGCCATTGACTTTCCGAGATGGTCGTGGTCAGATTTTCCGAGTTGGTTCTCGATGATAACCGTGCGTCCGTCATCGACCACTTCGGCGTAGATGTCAACTCTGTAGTTGCCGACGGGTTTCTCGATTTCAATCACCTCCAAGTCGATACCGAGAGTGTTTTCGAGCTGAGAAGCACCATCTGCACCAATCTCCTCTGCAACCCACGGTGTGAATTCGTATTCTTCGTGATGCCAGTAGTCACGGACATCTTGAGGGTTGAGTGAGGCGAAATCCGGCATATACCTCCGTTCACCCGTTGGTAAGTTAATTCCTACCGAGTATTGATGTTGAACAGCACGTGAATTCCAGCCGATCACCCTGATTTACTCTCGAAAGTGCTACGGCACAACTGCCCCTCCCCCTCCCGTACCCATATATACGCCCGCGCGTGTGGGCAAATTCTCAGCAGGCAGCAGAAACTCCGAACCGGCCGATCTCAGAGATCGCCATATCGAGATATATGGAGATTGGGCTCTGTAGAAATCCTCAGAAACAGATGGGAATCGTTTGCTGAATACAGAGGGTGGATTCAGTAACCCGACCCTCTAATTGGACGTAAGGTCCGCGATGCCCGGATAGCTATGGTTAGCAATTACTCGTTGAGGGAGGAACCCCATGTTTATTGAAGTATCAGCCGTATCAGAATTCAAGATGAATGGTGATTCTCTGGTCTTCTCTGAAATCGATGATCTGGATATATTTCTGAGCGAGGGATTTCCCTCAAGCCGCACGTACATGATTCTAGACAGCGACGAGATTCACATTGAGAAATTTCTTGGCGACCTTCGCGGGGTCCTGACCGCGACGCCAACGTTGGAGAACGAAAGGTAAACCGTGAGCGACGAGGAGCCACCGTTCGCTGGGGAAGGGGTGCTTGGAACATCGACTGACAGTGACAAAATCCTACTGCTCGTCCAAGGCCAGCGCAACCAAGACCTGCTCGCAGACCTGCTCAATGACTACGAGGTGGCCGTGGCGGCCCCAGATGCCGACGAACCGCTTCCTGAGTTCGACCTCTGTATCGTCGGCGAAGAGAACTATCGTGCGTTCGCTGACACACTTCGGAGCGAAAAAGAGAACGCAGGGGAACGGTATCTGCCGGTACTCCTACTGGTTGGGGAGCGCGGTGGGCACGAGACCTCTCAGCGGTTACGTGGAGTGGCCGACGATACACTTCATATTCCAGCGCCAGAAGCCGTGGTTAGATCGCGTGTCGAGTCGCTCCTCCGGACCCGTCGCCAGTCACTACAACTTGCGCTGTACCGTCGGGCAATGGACGATTCGACGGCCGGTATCGCCATCGCAGACGCCGACAACGACCAGCCGCTAACCTACGTCAACGATGCGTTCGTGGAGATTTCCGGGTACAACCGCGAGGAGGTTCTCGGTCGAAACTGTCGATTCCTACAGGGCGAGGAAACCGATCCGGAGTCGGTTCAGCGACTCCACGATGCTATCGATGCGGGCGAGACCGTAAGCGTCGAACTTCGAAACTACCGGAAAGATGGTACCGAATTCTGGAATCACCTCGAAATCGCTCCCGTCTACGATCACACAGGGGAGCTCACCCACTACATCGGTTTTCAATCGGATGTCACGGCCCGGCGACAGGCGGAGGAGCGACTACGCGAGGAGACCGAGACGCTCGAACGATTGTTTGAGACGAGTCCCGTCGGCATCACTGTGCTCAATACCGACGGACAGGTTGTCCGGGCGAACGGGGCGGCGGAGGAGGTCCTCGGACTGGAGCGCTCAGACGTGGTCGGCCGCACGTTCGACGAGCCGAGCTGGGAGATCGTCGATGAGAACGGCGAATCGGTCGACAGCGAGGATCTCCCGTTCAGCCGGGTGATGGCAACCGGTGAGACCGTTCGAGGGTACGAACACGGTATCGCCGAGGGCGGCGAGACACGCTGGCTCTCTATCAACGCCGCCCCTCTGAACGACGAGTCGGGTGAGCGAATCAGCGTTATCACGACTATCGAGGACATCACCGAACGGCGAGCGCAGGAGCGTGAACTGGAAAGACTGATCGACCTCCTCGATCAGACGCAGGCTATCGGCGACATCGGCGGCTGGGAAATCGACACCGAGGATGGCAAGGCCGAGTTCACCAAAGGGCTCGCAGAACTGTTTGGTGTCTGGCCACAAACCAAGTTCGACCTTGATGAGGCATTCGGGTTCTACCACCCGGCGGACGAACCGAAGGTCCGTGACGTGTTCGAACGGCTGGTGGCGACCGGTGAGCCACAGGAGATCGACTGTCGGATCCAGACAGCGTCCGGTGAGACTCGTTGGACACACGTCCGAGGGAAACCGCACCAGTCTGAGCCCTCTGTCTACCGAGGTACCGTTCAGGACGTCACCGAGCGCAGGGAGCGCGAGCGGGAACTCAAAGAGACGAAGGAGCTGCTCCAGTCAGTGTTCGACGCCTCACCCATCGGGATACTCGCAGTAGATAAAGATGGCATCACACAGCTCTGGAGTGAGGGGTGTGAGCGCATCTTCGGCTGGTCCGACGAGGAGGCTATCGGTGAGCCGCTTCCGAACATTCAACCGGAGATGCGTGCGGAGTTCGACGAATTACGAAACGAGGTGATTGAGGGCAAAGACCCGGTCATTGGCTATGAAACGGTTCGTCAGCGGAGGGACGGTTCGCTCGTCGACGTGGCACTCACGACAGCTCCGATGCGGGACAGCGACGACGAGATCATCGGCGTGGTGGGTCTGCTTGAGGATATCACCGACAGAAAAGAGCGTCAACAAGAGCTCAAGCGGTACGAACGTATCGTCGAGACAACGAACGACCTGATATACACGCTTGACGAAAATCTGGCATTCACATCGTTCAACACAGCAATGGCTCAGTTTGTGGGACTGCCACAAGACGCCATCACTGGCGAACATCTCTCCACTGCGTTCGGCTATGAATATGCCGATGTGCTAGCGGACGCGGCGACCAAGATCCTCGCCGAAGAGACCACAGAGACGACGGTGGAGACGACGCTCGTTACCCACAGAGGTGAGAAGCGGAAATATCAGACCACAGTCTCCGTCGGTATGTCCGACCAGAAGGTCGAAGAATTGGTTTGTGTCGGGCGTGACATAACCGAGTTACAGGAGCGTGAGCGTCGACTATCCGTGTTCGATCGGGTGCTCCGGCACAACCTCCGGAACAAAATGAACGTCATCCAAGGATGGTCGGACCGGCTTATTGATGGCCCGACTCAGGAGGAGACAGCGGACATCGCCGCCAAGATCCAGGAAGCCAGCGATGAACTGCTCAACCTCTCCAGGCTTGTCAGAGAGTTCGATACTGTATCGGACCCCGCCGCATCCGAACTCATCAAGACCATGGATGTGGCGAGACATATCGAGGAGATCGCCTCGGAGGCGAAGTTGAGTTATCCGACCGCATCTATCTCGGTTGAGACACCGCCAATCGCAGAGGCGGAGGTCCACGAGGCGTTCGAACTAGCGGTGAACGAACTGGTCGACAATGCAGTGAAACACAGCGGGGAGCGGCCGTCGATCCACCTTTCGGTCACGATAGACGACGAGGCGGATGCTGTGGTTGTTCGAGTCGCTGATGACGGACCGGGGATTCCTGACCTCGAACGGCGGTCGATCACTGCTGGCAGGGAATCACCACTCGAGCACACCAACGGACTCGGACTGTGGTTCGTACGGTGGATGGCGACGAACAGCGGTGGCTCGATGCAGATCAAGGATAACGAACCGACGGGGGCAGTCGTTGAACTTCGGTTCTTGCGGCAGTGACGCAAACTCCGTACCACAAACGAATCGGCGGATTGAACTCACGCTGTACTCGCTTACAACTTCCTCGCTTGTCATCGACATCACTGCGTAGAGTTTGTTCCTTGCCAACTGGTTTTGTGGTCTTTATTATGTCACTCTGGGCGAAGACAGCATACGCGCTGTATATTCAGCAGGGCCTTGACAAACCATCCACAACAGAGGATTCCAGCAGAGCCGGAGATCTCGGTGCAGATTCAGGTCATACCCGGTCGATGTGGTCGTAGACGCGTTCGGTTGTTTGGATGCTCGCGTGTCTGAGCCGGTTCCGCACGTCGTAGAATGTGTTCCCATCCTCGACGTTGAGCATCCGATAGGCGACGCTGTGGCGCAGCGTGTGCGGCGTTACGTTTTCCGGGCCTCCACGGCCGGCGACGGTCATCGGACGCACGCCGGCGGCAACAGCGGCGTCTCGAACGACGTTCCGCACGGACTCGGTCGACATCCGGTCGGACTGTCGCGACGGCCACAGCGCGGGTGAGTCCTTCCACCTCCCGCCGAGATACATCCGGAGCGTCCGAACGGTCTCGTCGGCGAGTTCGATCTCGGTGTAGCTCGGAGAGCGGTCGGTTGGGTAGTCCTTCTGGAGTGCAGCTGGGAGCGCGATCACGCCGTCGTCGAGGTCGAGGTGATCGTCGACGTCGAGCGCGATCGCCTCGGCGACCCGCAAGCCAGTGTCGTACAGCGTCGCGATCAGCGCGTCGTTTCGAGCGGCCAGGTACGTCACGCTCGCCTCGACGGTCGCACTTCGCATCTTGTCGACCTGGTCCGGCTTCAACCAGACGGTCGCTTTCTCTTGAGTTTGGGAATCCATAGTTCGGGGTGTTTCGCAGTGTGTTGTTTATAAACGGTACAGCGGAAGGGTGGGGTCAGTTTGGGAGTCTATAGAAAGAATCCCAAACTCGTCTCAGGCGACTTTATTGAAATCCTCTTCTTCAGACACAAAGTAGGATGAAACAGCCGGTCGCTGAAGAGTGCAAGTGTATTGATCTGAGATTCAGTATTTCGGCGAGCCGTATACACCAAAATTTGAAGTATTGATAGGTTGACAACCGCCTATGCCCACCTCAAAAGAGATTCTCGAAAACAAACCTGCAAAGTATTATCAGTTCTTGGCTGAATGCATAAAAGTGGCCGAATATCAAGGAACTATTTCATATGAGGCTATTGGGAATGTCATTTCACAGCCCGCAATCAATACAAGACATTGGGCGGCTGCAGTCTCAAAAGATGTTTCAGAGGGAGGTCATCCTATGCTTAGCGCAGTAATAGTTGGAAAGAACAACGGCGTACCCGGTGATGGATTCTATCAGTTGGCCAGTAATCTTGATCACTTAGACCAAGATCCTGAGTCAATGTCTGAGGATGAAAAAATCAATTTTTGGGAAAACGAACTCAAAAAAGTGTACGAGACTTTCTCTAAATAATATAACTGTACTGAGCGATCCGCGGGTCCCTTGTATTGACCACAACCAAGCAGCACGTATCAGCTACTGAGGGTTTCAACAAGAGCAGCGCTATGTCTGTAGCGCCCTGCACGCGAATCCGGTATTAGGCTACGGAGACCGTTCAAGTAGCGAACCGCAACCGTCAGATGTCAAGATTTTCATGATCTGTCGTAGTCGCGGCGAAAATTGGCTACACAGTAGTAGACTTGTTGAACTCATCCGAGTTTGATAGAAACGGTGTACGAGATACAGAGGGTAAGTCGATCACAACGAATGGTCGCTTCAAACCGGCCGGGCTGGGGAACATACACATATTATCAGACGCTACACAGCGATCCAGCCGAGGTTGATACCCCGGTGGGGTCCGGAACTCGGTATTCTACCGGTATATCAAAAGCAAAAACATAATGACAGCACAACACTAATTATGTCAAATGGTGGTCTGGTTAGCGATTATTATCGTTGTAATTATACTTATTATTATTGCCGCTACAGTATTGTCAATACTATATCTCCCGCTCTTACCCCTTCTTCTTCAGGTATGGGTTCTTGAGATCTTCACAGAACTCAGCATGACAGGGGTACTACCTGCCGTTAACCTTTTTATTTTCAGCATTTTTATACTCCGATTTGATTTAAATTCAAAAGATAACATAAAATGGGGGGAAGCAGGTTGGTTAATGATCGGTCTTGTTATCATATTTTTAGGTGGAGTTATCTTTGGATCTGTCTGGGAAAAACTTCAGTTGGCGCAACAATATCATGTGGAGAATACTGCTGCTTTAATCGGTAGTTCATGTCGCAGAACTGTGACATCCTGCTTGGTCGGAGATGATATTTCCCCTTATTCTGGACAATTAATACCTGCGATTATAGGAGTCGGTTTCTGGTACTTTGGGGTGTGGACTATTCGGAGGGTGATTATTTCAGAGTAAGATCATCAGCAATACGTAATGGTGAAGTCTGAAAGAGCATCACACCACGAATCCGTACTGAAATCACTCTCTATATTCAGTAGAACGCTGAGAACATATCGCTTGCTGAGGATTTCAACAGAGCCATTTTTTTGTATCACCACAAAATGACAGACATGGACAAGAATGAACTGACAAAGAAGCTCTTAGAAGAATTTACTGACGCCAATCAATCTGAGGCAGAGCAGATCAGCGGTAAGGCAGCTAAATATGTTGATAAAAAAGGAGAATCTGAGTTTACAAAAAAGATGCGAGATCCGGAGTATGTCCCGGCAGTTCTACAAAATAACACTTCTCCCTCACTGCCTCTGATATCGCGGTGGAATCAGTGGATTGGCCAATTCACAGGGGAGTATTCGTATCAAATCGATTGATACCCATACTGAATACGCGCTGTGTATTCGGCACGTCCGTGAAAACGCATCACATTGTTAAAGTACTAACAGAACCGCTCTCGGCCATCTTTTCGCGCTCAACATACCAGTCATGGCGGTCAAGTACATTCTGTACTGTCCCGAGCGGGACCTCAACTGCTTCCGCGATCTCCCGTCGACTCTTTCCGTTTCGATCGTGGCGGAATATCTCGAGGACTGTGTTGAAGTCATCGCCAGGCACTTGGTAGTGCCCGGCGTCGTCGTAGGTCATCCCGAACCGTGGTCGGCCGTGGTCGTATCCTTGCTCTTTCCGCCGATCGATCGCTCTCCGAGACTTCTCGATCTCCTCTTCTTTTGTATCGCGTTCGATCCGACGCTTCAGATCGAACGTGAGATCATCTTCGTTGACGTCGCCGACGTAGACGATCTCAGCGTCACCCTGCGTGGCGGCGTACTGAATCACAGAAAAGTACTCGTCGCGGCAGATACGGCGGTCGTCCCACGCCACGAGATGCGAGTACTCGCCGGCTTCGAGTTCGCCGACGCGCTCCTGAACGCGCTCGTTCTGGTCAAGGAGGCCCGCCGGATCGTCCCGGGTCATCGTCGAGAAGCCAGTATGGATCCCAAGGTCGAGGACCTCAACCTCGCCGGCGACCTCCTCTGCGAGACCTCGGACGAGTTCACGTTGCTCTGCGAGCCCGATGTCCTCATCATCACCCTTCGACTTCCGGATCCACGCAAGTGCTCTACTCATCGACGACTGTCACCTCCAAGGAGCTCCCGGATTTGACCTTCCAGTCGAGCCTCTTTCCGTCGAGGTCCATCGCCTCGGCGAGCCCCTTCGGTACGGTGACCTTGTACTGCCCGTTCGCCCCCTGACTGACTCTCGTTTTCGCCATCTCTGTATAGGTCTATAGTTAGGCCTAAACTTAGGTCTAATGCAAGTGTTCAGATAACCCCCGTTTCTTGAACGCCAAGCTAATTCCTACTGAGTTCAGGTTTGGCAAGAGTACCAGAACTAGTGGAACGAGCCCAAACGCTCTGGGCGTTCATCGGCCGCTGTGCTGTCACCGTCCATTTCAATATCAAGCTCGTTTCTCAGGTGGTCGAATATGTTCCTGCTCCGATTTACAACATCATTTACTACTGTGCGATACTCTTTGAGAGAGAAGCCATCTTCGTATGGATATATTGGTTCGTGCACAGCGACTCCATCAAACAACTCCACCTGCCCGGATTCATACGTTAGCAGACTTGCCCTTCCGTCGAAATTGAAAAAATCGTCAAAGTCTCTTGCAACCTCCTCCGCATCTTCTATGTGGGGTAAACCAGCCTCATCAAACTGATCTAAGTTCTGATGTCTCCGTTCAACGACTACAGATAAGTATTCTGTAGAAGTAGGTGCGGCTATAACTACGTAGTCGACGCCGTTCTGAATAGTAATCGAGATCTCGCCGTTGTTCTCAATTTCATTTACAGAGTGGATGATCGAATCCCCATTGGCAATTGCCGCGGCACAGACACTCCCAAATGCCTCGTAGTGTTCGCGCATTGACTCAAGATACGCTCTTTACTGACTTAAATCCGAATCCAAAAGTCAGTAGATTATATTTTACTTCTCAAACGCTATATCGGTACATCGTCGTCGCGGATCTTCTCGATGTCATGCTCGTCGAGGAACGCGCGGTACGGCCGTTTTCGCGTGCTATCGAGATCTTGGAGGTTGCTCCGGTGTTCGCGTTTGACGTGGAACTTGAACGCCTTCGGCGTCGACTCCACGTCAGCCGAGATCTCTGCTCCGCAATCAGTACACGTGAACGTTCGATCGTCGCTCATATCTAGAATTTATTCTCAAATGCCACCGATCTCAAGTGTCGGATCCGTCGCTCTGTAGTACGTCTCTCCATCCTGTTCATACGACTCGACGAGCCCCATTCGGATCAGATCCTCTAGTGCTTGCTCAAACTCGTCCTCTGACAGTTTCTCAGACTCCATATGTGAGGACTTCTCGACAACAACTTAGGATCGAGCCATACCCGTAGCGAAAGTAAAAATAGATCCCGTCTGTGACTCCTCCCCGACTGTATCACCCCACGCCTAGATGAACCCCGTCGGTGTGTTACTCACCCGTCATCGTGTTCTCCTGAGATATCTGTGAACTGTGCTATGCGCTCGGCAGCGATCCCACAGAGCAACCCGATCAACGCCGTCGTCGAGACGACACCCGGATGCTCTGGATAGATCACCAGCGGGACGATCGCTCCTGACGCCATGAACGCAACGCCGACCCACGTCGCCGGGTGCGTGAGCTGTCGGTAGGCTACCGAGCGTTCACTCGCCATCGTAGACCTCCGGCTCTAGACGCTTTCGTACGTCACACAGGCGCTGCCAGGCGGCGACCGAGATCTCTGCTCCCCGGAAGAGCCCGTACATCAACCCGGCTGTTCCGATGTAGAACGTCGCGATGAACGGATACACCGCGAGCAGCGGCGTGAGCCGAACTCGACCGTAGGCCGTCCGCTGCCGCCACTCGCTCCGCAAGTGCGCGACATCGCAGCCTACGCCGTCCACGATGGCGGCAAACGCGTTCCAGAGCTCCTCACTCGCCACCTGGATCACCTCCATCGGTGAAGGCTGCGAGGTTGGTTTCGTTCTCATCGAGGAGCCGCTCCGGCTCGTTGACGGTGATACCGACGCGGCGCTGCGCGAGAGCCACGTAGTCCGGGTTTAGATCGATCCCTACGAACCGGCGCCCCATGCGCTTCGCGACGAGTGCAGTTGTCCCGGCGCCGGCAAACGGATCGAGCACGATCCCCGGCTCGGTGTAGTCGCCGACGGTCGGGCAGTCACAAGCCTGTTTCCAACCGGTTCGCTCTCGGGCGCCGGTCGAGAACTCCCTCGTATACGCGCCAAGAACTTCACGTGCCTCCCGGGTGAGTTCAGCTTTCTCCTCGTCTACCTTCCCGTATCCCCCGTCAGAGTGGTGATTTGAAACGTACTCATCGTGAAGGCCGACATCGCGGGCCGCCTCCAGGTGTTTGAGGTCGAGGTCGGACTGTTCGTAGAGTTCAAGCGCACGAGCCTTTTTGTCCCGGTTGTTCGGGTTGGCGAGGAGATCAGGCTCGCTCACAGTGTGGTCGTACGGCGTCCCGCACACGGCGCAGACCTTCGGCGGGCACGACGACTTGAGAGGTATCTCACACAGCTCTGGCGGGTAGACTGCGAAATGCGCCTCAGGGAACGATTTGATCGGCACTTCAAGAACATCACCCGGATTCTTCCCGTTCGGATGAAGGAACTGATCCGGATTTAGAGTCTGGTCGTTTCCGGGGAACGGCCGCTCCGTGTTGTCGTTTCGACCAGTCCGGTTAAGCGAACTGTCGGCATGTGACTCTCGGATCGTGTCGAGATCGAACCAGTAGTCGCGTTGGGGCGTTAGTTGAAAGACGAACTCCTTGTGCTCGTGGAGCCGATCTTTTACCGGGTGAGGCATCGGATTCGGTTTCGACCAGACGGCATCCGATCGGACGATCCAGCCAGCATTCTGAAGTTCGATCGCGACCCGATGCGGGGCGAGCGTCTTCTGTTTCTGGATAAACGAGTCGCCGAGATTCAGCCACCAGCTTCCATCCTCTCGGAGAACGCGCCGGAGTTCGCCGCCGACGGCGACGAGCGTCTCGACGAATTCCTCTAGGGAATCTTCGAGCCCGATCTGCCCGTCAACACCGTAGTCGCGGAGCCCGTAGTAGGGCGGCGAGGTCATCACACAGTGAACCGACGACTCCGGCATCTCGCGGAGCGTCTCGACTACGTCGCCCTGGTGGATGTCGTTGACCCACCGATCGATTCCTCCGTCGCATTGATCGTTGGCGTCGCGATCCGCGTTACTCATGCTCTCACCTGCTTTTTCCAGCCAGCACCGGCGCTGCCTGTTCCGTCGTGCCCACAGTCGGGGCATTCGTCGGGGAGCTTCCGGCTCACTCCGTAGAACGTCCGATGACAGCTGTAGCAGGCAACGAGTTCACTCATTGTGATCCCCCATCTTCTCGATCTGCTCAGCAACTGGTTTGAACTCCCAGCTGCCGATCGACCCGCCGTACAGGTCCCCGTACGAATCCGCCACCGAGGTCGCCGTCGCCCGCTCCGACCGGCCCGTATGGTCCGGATCGTGACGCTGTCGACAGCGCTCGCGTTCCCGGTCCTGCACCAACTGCAGGAGTAGCGCGTTCTGTAGCTCGATCGCTTCCGCGATCCGTTCTAGATTCTCGTCGTTCATTGGTGACCCCGCTCAGACCTCGATCGGCTCTCCGTCGCACTCTTGTCTCGCACACTCCAGGCACCGCTCGCCGGCGAACCCCGATGACGTCGCGAGTAGCTCTGCCGGTTCTCCACACCCGGAACAGGCGTCGCCGTCCGTGACGCCGCCTGTGTGCTGTCGGCGCTCGCGCTTCTCGTCTTCCGCCCACGCTCGCACCTGCTGCTGGGTGATCGACGCATGTTCACCGTGGTCGACCGGCTCGATGTTCTCCGCTCGGTTGTCCCACTTGATCCCGTTGCGGTGGTGCACGTCCTTCCCGCCGAGATCGTCAAGCACCGACTCGATCGGCTCGTCGAGCGAGTAGCACTCGACGACCGCGAGCAACCGGTGGTGCGCGACGTACACGTCTTCGCGACCGGCCGTCGCCGTGTGTGGCCGGTGCTCCGTCGACCGCCACCGCTCGTAGCCCGCTCCGCTTCCGTCGCCGGGCTTCGCGTGTTCGAACCGAGCGAACGGCTGTACGCGGTTCTCACCGAGGTGGTAGTTTCGCACACCGTCATCACCTCTTCTGAATCCGGGGCGCCAGCAGTACCGTCACGTGGCCGAAGCCGTCCGCGAACTCGTAGTGCATCTGGATGGGGTGTTCCTCGGAGAACTCAACCTGAAGGTCCGTGTCCGCGCTCAGCGGCTTCAGCAGCCCCTTGTACTTGGTCCCCTTCTTCGAGCCGCCGACTAGATACGCGAGCGAGTACATCGACGTAGCGTCTGAGTCGAAGTTCGCCTCAGGCAGCTCGTCGGGACCGAGGACCGTCTCGATCTTGTCGGTGTCTCCGTTACCGCTCACGACCAGCTCCTTGTCGTCGACGGCCGCCTCGAACTCGACGTGGTCGCTGACAAGTTCCGCGTTCTCGACGGAGTCTCTGAACACCCCGGCATTGACCGTGAAATCTACGCTGTGGTCGAGATCCGGAATGTCGGGCTCGTCGCGGATCGCGTCGGGATCGATCCCGGCCATCTCCACCTCGACGTTCGTGTGTTCGATGGAGATCGACCGCGTCTCCGGCTGGTACGACAGCGTCACCGGGTCCGCCCCGCTCGCACCGTCGATATAGTCGTCGAGCCGCTGCAGGTTCAGCCCAATCGGGAACATCCCGTCGCCGACCGATTCGAACGCTCCGGGCTCGACCTCCAGCTCGACCATGCCGACGTTCGCCGGGTCGACCGCCGCGACCGCCAGCCCGTCGTAGCCGATCCGGAAGATCGCCTCGTCGACGACCGTCAGCATCTGGTCGATCACCTGCTGGAGCACTTCCGCGCGGACGATCACCGTCATCCCCTCCACCGTTTCTGTTACCGCGCTTTCGTCCTCCCCAGCTTCCGTGTCCGCGGCTGCCATTACGCACCACCCCCGACGCCGTCAGCCGTGTCGTCGAAGTCGGTACCGTCGTCGATTTCGGTGGTGTCGTCACTCATGGTCGTCGCAGTCGCGAACCGCTCGGTCGTTCTCTCGATGCTCTTCGGCACGCCGCTCAGCGTCTGCTCCAGCTCCTCGGCGGAGATCCCCGCCGGCGCCTCCACGACGATCNGGTCGTTCTCTCGATGCTCTTCGGCACGCCGCTCAGCGTCTGCTCCAGCTCCTCGGCGGAGATCCCCGCCGGCGCCTCCACGACGATCGAAACGTCACCGCGCTCAACACTCGCCAGCGCACGATCGCCAACGACGTCGACGTCAAGCACCGTCGGATGCTCTGTCGCCGCTGTCTCCGGCGTCTTTCTCGTGGCAGCCCCGCCGTCCGTTGCGACCCGCTCCAGACCCGTCTCGACAAGTCTGTGAGGTGGACAGCGATTCTCTGCTCCTGTGCGGTGACGATCAGTCATCGGCCACCCCCAGAGAGAATCCGCCTTCGCTGCCGGGCTTGTGGATCGTCGCCNATTCTCTGCTCCTGTGCGGTGACGATCAGTCATCGGCCACCCCCAGAGAGAATCCGCCTTCGCTGCCGGGCTTGTGGATCGTCGCCTTGTCGTCGCCCTCGCCAGCGGTGAACAGGAGGTTGTCTCCGTGTTCTACCCCCCACTCCATCGCCAACGCCTTGGGAATCGTTACGGTGAAGCTGCCATCACCCTCCTGGATCTGCCGCCCTTGGGCGAGGAACCCGGTAATTCCGCCATCCTTGTAGCCGTGTGACTTACTCATAGTCACTCACCCCCGCAGAGCGATTTTTCGGTGGTACAGCCGTTGTAGCGACACTTTGCACAGAACCGGAGCCCGCCGTTGCTTCCATCGCACGTAGGGCACTCGCAGTCGCGTGATGCGTGCCGCCCGCGGGAGTCCTGTCGACTGCCGTCGGTAGCGTCTGAACCGGTGCTCGTAGCCGCAGGAGCCGATGTCGCTCGACTCATGCTTCCCTCCAGTACTCGACCTCGTGGCTCGCGTTCATCGCGTCGTGATCCCACGGCGAGTCGTCGCCGACCTCCAGCAGCAGCGTCTCCGTCTCCTTGCACGTGATACATGTGCAGTACAGCACTCGACGCTCGTCGACGTCGACCTCGTAGGGCTCGGGCTCGGAGGAACCGCGCTTATCGACGTTCTCAGCGGCGCCGACGACGCGCTCGCTACTCATTACGAGTCACCTCCGTACCGGCTGCAGCCAGTTCATCGAGACGCTCGCGCGCCTCCCCGCCGTCCGTCGCGGCCTTCCGCGCCGGCGCGTCGGGCTCGGTGTCGACGCTGATCGGCTCGCCGTCGAGCGCGCCGACGATGATCCACACGTCGTGGATCCCCTGGTGGAGTCGGATCACGTCTGCCGCCTTCAGCGGCTTCACCACCATCCGCCGAATCGCGCCGGTCTGAATGTTCAGGTGGTTCGCGAGCACCGACTCCGCCGTCTCCAGTTCGATCCGCCCGCCGATGCCCGTCCACTCGACGAGCTTCCGATGCCCTTCGCGGGCCTTCAGCGGGATCTCGCCGTCGGCGCTCTCGCTCGCGTCGTCGCCGTTGACGTACGCCTCCGAGACCGCGAAGCGAATCGCGTCCGCCAGCGACCCGTGCTCCTCTTCGGCTTCGGCAAGCGCTTTGAGCCGCGCGTCGTCGCGGATCGTCGCCTTCGCGACTCGCGAGTCACTCATCGAGCATCACCTCCTTCGCCTCGCGAACGCGGCTCAACTCTTCCTCCGAACCTCCGTGGTCGGGGTGAACCTCCATCAACCGCTCGCGGTAAGCGACCCGGATCTCTCCTTCTGAGGCATCGGACGTGACGCCGAGCACCTTGTAGGCCGGTTCTGCCGCGCTACTCGTCGCGACGGCGTCTCCGCCGGTCTCGTCTCCCGGTGGGAGACGCGCAGCCGCGAACTCCGTATCACCCGTCTCAACGGGGCGCTGGCTCCGCATCCGCGTCTCGTGGACCCACTTCAGGACGTACCGGACGTTGTCGCGGAGCCGCGGCGACGCGTCGCACGCCACCGCGAACTGCTCCTCGTCGTCGGTCCACCGCAACACGAAGCCCGGATCGTCCGGATTCGCGTTGTGCAGCGGCAGCCCGTTCGACTTCGTGTGAGCGTTCCCGATCTCGCCGCGCCAGTGGTCGACACCCATCCGGTCCATCTCGGTCGCAAGCTCGGACGTCGTCGATCCAAGCGTCGCCTCGAAGCTCCGGTTTCGCTCGCGCTCCGGCTCCGGCGTCCGCTCGAAGCCCGCCGGCCAGTCGAGACGGCTCATGCCGCCACCCCGCTACGCCTGCGAGCACGGCCACGGTCGCATAATGCGCGGCAGCGCGCGCGCCGCCTGCTGTTCGCGCTCACACACTCGGGTGCGTCACGTGGACACCGATTCTTGGACACCCCCGTACCTTCGTACGACTTCGCAGATTCGGAACGAGAGCGGTCAGAAGCACCGATAACCGCCGAATCGGTGTCGTACGACGGGGTTGCTGATCCGTACGACTTGTACACTCCACCTGTTCCACGCGAAACAGTCGAAACAGAGGTCATCGTTCGACACCTCCGTCAGCCGCGACGGGCTGGTCGGGTTCGACGTCGACGCGATCTCGTTCGACGTCGTCGACCGAGAGCCACCACGGTGGCGAAGTGTGGACCCGACTCGCGTCGAGGTCGGTCACGGCCAGATTGTCACGGCTCCATTTCCACCAGAGCAGTGCGACGTGAGCGCACCAGCCGCGGAATCGGTAGCCGTCGCACTCGCACTCGGCGACGAGCTCGCCCTCGTAGAGCGCGAACAGCACACGGTGCTTCGAGAGGCTGTCTTCATCGACGTAGCTGAGCAGCACGTCGAACTCGGCCGGATTCACCGGGCCGACCGCCGACGGCGCTGCCTGTGCGCGCTGCCAGCTGGAGGACATAGTCCACCCGCTCGGGAACTGAAGGCGATCTGGCTCTCCGAGCCGGTTCGCGATCTGCTTGCGGTGTTCCTCGACGGAAGTCTCGGCGCTCATGGCGGCGAGCACCTCCGAACGAACCGCCCCGATCGACCCGCTTCCGGGTCCTCGATGTGCGTCTCGACGGCGTCACGCACCGCCTGCTCACCGCACCGAATCTTCTCGATCCACTCGTCTTCATCGAACCGGGTGTTCACCGAGTAGTAGTGCGACTCACTGTCGACGGTCTCGCGGACGTATCCGCTCCAGCCGGCCGTGTCCTGCCAGAGTCGCAGCTCACCGTCGTCGTTGAACAGGTCGTCGATCTCCAGAGTCCGCTTCTCAACGACGGTCGCGACCGCGCGGTTGTCGTCGAGGTCGACCTCCAGATCGGTCTGGCGATCGACGCTCATGCCGCCACCTCCGAGCTAATCGCTGATCGGCCGAAAAATACAAATAGAGGGTCTCTATCCTTTATTAACGGAGCGGGCCGGGCGCGATTTGAACACGCGACCGACGGATTAAGAGTCCGTCGCTCTCCCTAACTGAGCTACCGGCCCTCACTGAGTCGTACCGCTGTCCCCCTAAAAGACCTTTTCATTCGACGGCGCGAAAACGCGCGGTGCACCGGTAACGTCTCGACGGAAACGAGAGACGGGGCGCCCAGGTGGGGGTGCTGCTCGACAGCATGGGAAACCGTTAATAACTCACGCAGAGAACCACGTGTCGTATGTCAGACAAGCAAATCAGCGACCGTCTCGACCGCCGGACGCTCCTCCGGGGAGCAGCCGCCGCCGGCGTCGTCGGGATCGCAGGTTGTTCAGACAACGGTGGAAACGGCGGAGACGACGGGTCCGGCGACGACGGATCGGGTGACGACGGGTCCGGCGACGACGGCTCCGGCGACGACGGGAGCAACGGCGGCGAAGAGGACATCATCCGCTGGCACGCGGGCGGGACCGGCGGGACCTACTTCCCGCTCTCCGGCGAGTTCGAGGGCATTATCGAGAACAACACGGACTTCCCCGTTGAGGTCTCCTCAACCGGCGCATCCGTCGAGAACGTCGGCAGTCTCGGCAGCGGCGACGCCGACTTCGCGATGATACAGAACGACATCGCCTATTTCGCCGCCAACGGCGAGGGGCTCGAGGCCTTCGAGGGGTCCCCCATCGAGAACCTCCGCGGCGTCGCCACCCTCTACCCCGAGACGATCCACGTACTCCTCAATCCCGACGCCGACGTGAGCTCGCTTTCTGACTTGGAGGGCATGCGTGTCAACACCGGTGACCTCGGCAGCGGGACGCAGGTCAACGCCCTCCAGATCCTCGAATCCGCCGGTGGACTCACCACCGACGACTTCGACGAGCAGAACACGGACTTCACGCAGGCGGCCAACCAGCTCAGCGACGGCGACGTCGACGCGGCGTTCGTCGTCGGCGGCTGGCCGGTCGGTGCGATCGAGGAACTCGCGACGTCCACCGACATCGAGATCCTCAACATGTCCGACGAGGAACGTCAGGCCGCCCGCGACGACGCATCCTGGTTCGCGGACGACACGATCCCCGCAGGCACCTACGGGGGAATCGAGGAGGACGTCAACACGGTCTCCGTCCAGGCGATGATCGCGACCCGCGAGGAGTTCTCTGCCGACACCGTTGAGGCGGTCACCGAGGCCATCTTCGACAACCTCGACCAGTTGAGCATCAAGACGGACTTCATCACCGTCGACTCCGCGCAGGACGGGATGTCCATCGATCTGCACGAAGGCGCGGCCCGCTACTTCGAATAACGTGACCCTTCGGTCGCGAGGTCGACGTATCCGCGGCGGAGTCGCCCTCGTTGCCGCCCTCGCAGTCTTGATTTCGATCGCTTTCGCGGTCGGCGCTGCCGACACGGTTGCCGGCGAGCAAACGCTCGTCGTGACCGACGAAAACGGCACGGAGCTGTTGACGACTCCTGTCAGCGACGAGACGGAGATCGTCATCGAGTACACACACAGCGTCGAGAAGACGCTCGTCCGCGACGTGTACGTCCCCGACGGCGAGGTGTTGGTTATGACGCGGATGGAGTTCAGCTCGTTTGGCGCCGGCCTCCCCGCGAGAGCAGAGGTGACGGTCAGCGACGGTCGGTACGTATATGAGCCTCCATCCGATGAGTATTCGACACTGCATCTCAAGACTGGCGACGTCGCCGACCACGACCTGATCGTCGGCGGCGAGCGGTACGACATCGCGGCGATGAGCGACAACGGCGCGGTCGAGTTGACGGTCGAGCGGCGGTTGCGAACGCGGCTGTAACGACTCGCCGCCGACCGAACCACGACGGTATACATCGGAGGATGACACAACTGTGACGACGAACACACCAGACGCCGACGAACCGGACGCAGAGAGCGACGTATCCGACCAAGTGTTCGAGGAAATCGACAACCGACGATCGCTGACGGGCTGGCCGCTCGTCGCCGTCGCGGCCGTCGGGATCACCTTCTCAGCGTTCCAGCTATGGCTCGGCGCGCGTGGCTTCGTCTTTGAGTTCACTATCCCCGGCGTCGACACGATCCGACTCGGATCGCTGTCGTCGCTACAGATCCGTGCGATCCACGTTAACTTCGCGCTCGTAATGGCGTTCCTGTTGTTCCCCGGTTCGTCTGGCACGGGTACGATCACCGGACGGATCGCGGCCGCTCCGCAGACGTTTCGGGACCGGATCGGTGAGTCACCGCTGACGCGGGTCGCCGAGGGGCTCCGCCGCGGGGTATGGTGGTTCTTCGTCGACGAGGACTCCACGCGCATCGCACCGTCCGATCTCGTGTTGATTTTGCTGTCGACGTTCCCCACGATCTACTACCTCACCCGCTTCGACGAGGTCACCAACGTGATCCGGGTGCTCGGACTCAACGGCGCCGGGACTCTCGGCGAGGTCTACCCGTGGCTCGCACCGCTAGAGGTCGGGCCGCTCGCGGAGTACACGTTCGCGTACCTGATGGGGGTGCTCGCGATCCTCCTCGTGTTGGAGGCGACCCGGCGGGCGCTCGGGCTGCTTCTCACCCTGCTCGTGAGCCTCTTTCTGTTGTACGCGAAGTACGGCTACCTCCTCCCGCGCGACCTCCCGGTCGCACGGACCTTCGCCACGTCACAGCTCCGTTGGGGACAGATCGTCCAGAACCTCTGGTATACCGTCGAGGGGATTCTCGGCGTGCCGGTAGGCGTCTCCGTCCGATTCATCTACATTTTCATCCTCTTCGGCGCGTTCCTCGAAATGTCGGGCGCGGGCAAGTGGTTCATCGACCTCGCGTACTCGATCACCGGGACTCGAAAGGGGGGTCCGGCGAAGGCGAGCGTCGTCGCCTCCGGATTCATGGGCATGCTGTCCGGCTCGTCGGTCGCGAACACCGTCACCACGGGCGCGCTGACGATCCCGCTGATGAAACGCTCCGGCTACTCGCCGGAGTTCTCGGGCGCGGTGGAGTCGTCGGTCTCCTCGGGCGGGCAGATCCTCCCGCCGGTGATGGGCGCGGCCGCGTTCCTCATCGTCGAGTACACCGGGACGCCGTTCGCGGACGTCGTCATCGCCGCGACGCTCCCCGCCATCGCCTTCTTCTTCGGGATGTGGGTGATGGTTCACTTCGAGGCCGCAAAGCGCGGCATCGGGGGGTTGGACCGTTCTGAACTGCTCGACATGGGGCCGCACATGCGGCGCGGTTGGTTCTACCTCGTCCCGCTCGGGCTCCTCTTGTACTACCTCGTGATCGCGCGGCTGTCGGTCGGTCGGGCCGGGTGGCTCACGATCGCCGCGACGGTGGCGCTCATCGCGGCGGTGGCGGCGTACAACGAGCGAACCGGACCGTACCTCGTCGGCGCGATCAGCGCGGGGTACGCGCTCTTTGCCGTCTCGCAGTTCACTGTGGGTGCAACACCGATCGAACTTCTGTACGGCGCCGAAGCCGCCGATGTCGGCGCTCTCGGATCCCTTCGTCAAGCGGCCGCCTCGCTTCCCACCATCGTGACCGCGATCAGCGTCGCCTTCCTACTCGCGGACCCGAGCGGCGACGCCCCGCTCCTCGATCTCGACGACGACGTCAAAAGCGCAGCCGTGTGGTTCGACCAACGAGCCGGCAGCGAGATCGCGTCGTCGCGGGCGGGACAGTTCGGGGCGTTCATCCTCAAGGCGATGGACGGCGGTGCGAGGACCGCGACGATCGTCGTCGTCGCCGTCGCCGCGGCCGGGATCATCCCGGGGGTTATCGGTATCACCGGGCTCGGCGGTAGCCTCAGGGCGCTCATCATCAGCGTGAGCGGTGGGTCGCTCGTGCTGCTTCTCATCTTGGCTGGTCTCGCGGCCGTGATCGTCGGGATGGGCATGCCGACGACGGTGATGTACATCATCATCGTCGTCCTGCTCGGCCCGGTGCTTCCGGAGTTCGGTATCGCGATCCTCGCGGTCCACCTGTTCGTGTTGTACCTCGGGCTGATGGCCGACGTGACGCCGCCGGTGATGGTCGCGGCGTACGCGGCGGCCGGGATCGCCAAGTCGGACCCGTTCGACACCGGTAAGCAGGCGTTCCTGCTCTCGCTGAACAAGATCCTCGTCCCGTTCGCGTTCGTGTTCTCGCCCGGGATCCTCCTGATCCGCACGCGAGACGGGGAAGGGTCGATCTTGACGGCCGCCGACGCCGCCGACCTGGGCTACTTCCTTCCTGAGGTGATCGCACCGATCGTCGCGACGTTCCTGGGCGTGTACGGGCTCGGGGTCGCGATAATCGGGTACTACCACACGGACGTCTCACCGGTCTCGCGGGGGTCCCTGATCGCCGCCGCCATCCTGCTTTCGGTGCCCGGGATGGTGCTGTTACCGCTCGGGACGGCGCTCGGGTTCGTCGGCATCGACGTGCTGTTGTACACGATCTCGAACGAACTGATCGCCCGCGGAATCGGCGCGGCGATGCTGCTCGTCGGGCTGGTTCGGAATCGCCGGAGGGCGAGCACCGAGCCGACCGCGGCGCCGGCCGATACCACGGGTACGGCGAGCGACTCCGACGCGAGCACGCAGTAGCTCGTCGTTCCCGCGGTTCCGCTCTCGCTGTGCTGTTTCTCCCGTTCCGTTCTTCGGTACCTCGTCGGACGCCGAGAGCGCACCCGTTAAGTGGCGTCCCGCGGAAATCAGGGTCAATGAGTAGTGGGGCATCCGGATCCGCACGGACGCGATATGCGATCCTCGGCTGCGGCAGCGTGGGACACGCCGTCGCTGAGGAGTTGACGGGTCGCGGCAAGGACGTGCTCATCCTCGACCGCGACGAGAGCCGCGTGGAGGCACTCCGCGATCAGGACCTCAACGCCCGCGTCCAGGACATCGCCGAACCGGACGTCGTCGACGAACTCGTCGATCGAGACATCGTGTTGATCCTCGCGAGCGACGTCGAAGCGAACAAGGCGGCCGTCTCGGCGGTGCGCGACACCGGCGGCGACCACTACGTCGTCGTTCGCGCGTCGGACCCCGTCAGCGAGGACGAACTCCGCGACCGCGGGGCCGACGTCGTGATCAATCCCTCGACGGTGATCGCCGACAGCGCGCTCCAGTCGCTCGAAACCGGCGAGCTGGAGTACATGGCGCGCCAGCTCGCGGAGATCATCGAGCAGGGAGGCGGTCGGATGGCGATCCTGACCCACGACAATCCGGAGCCCGACTCCATCGCGTCGGCGACGGCGTTGCAGGCGATCGCGGACGCGTTCGGCGTCGAGGCCGATATCCTCTACTCCGGTGACGTGGGCCATCAGGAGAACCGCGCGTTCGTCAACCTGCTCGGCATCGATCTGCTCTCGCGGGCGGACGCGCCGGCGCTCTCGGAGTACCAGACGGTCGCGGCCGTCGACCTCGCGAAGTCCGCCGAGGACGGCTTCGACTTCGACGTCGAGATCGATATCTACATTGACCACTTGGAGGCGGACGTTCCGTTCGACGCGCGGTTCGTCGACGTGCGGACCAACGTCTCCTCGACGTCGACGATCCTGACGAAGTATCTCCAGGAGTTCGACCAGTCGCCGACGGAGGCGGTCGCGACCGCGCTCTTGTACGGGATCCGCGCCGAGACGCTCGATTTCAAACGCGATACGACGCCAGCGGACCTGACGGCGGCCGCGTACCTCCATCCATTCGCGAACCACGACACCCTCGAACAGGTGGAGTCGCCGTCGATGAGCCCGGAGACCCTCGACGTGCTCGCGGAGGCGATCCAGAACCGCGAGGTACAGGGGAGTCACCTCTTCTCGACGGCCGGGTTCATCCGTGACCGCGAGGCGCTCGCGCAGGCGGCCCAGCACCTGCTCAACTTGGAGGGGATCACGACGACCGCGGTGTTAGGAATCGCCGACGACACGATCTACCTCGCGGCCCGCTCGAAAGACATCCGGCTGAACATCGGCAACGTCCTCCACGAGGCGTTCTCGGAGATGGGCGACGCGGCCGGCCACTCGACGCAGGGGTCGCTGGAGATTCCGCTCGGCATCTTCACCGGGATCGAAGCGAGCGGCGACAACCGCGACACGCTGTTGCACCTCACGGAGGAAGCCGTTCGCCGGAAGCTGTTCGACGCGCTCGGCGTCGAAGGCGGGACGAGCGAGAGCGGAAACGGGTCGTAGCGACACCGACCGCGCGGGAAGCCACCGACCGCCGGATCGATTTTACCCGTCCGACCCCTGACCGCGATACGCGCGCCGGCGCGCATCGCATGTACGTTCCAGCCGATCCCCCGGAAGCCTGTCCCGCCTGCGGCGCCCCCTACGAGTCGGTATCCCGTCACGCCGACGGGTTCGTCGTCAACCTCCTCGACAACGACCGGTACCGCCGAGTGTGTTTCGTCCCTGCGGGCGACGGCGACGAGCCCGCGCTCGACTGCTACCACCATATGCACCGACAGGTCTCGGGAGGGACCGACGGCTCGGCGGACGAAGCGGTCGAACGGGGACGGCGAGGGCGAGCGGGAACGACGAGGGTGAGCGGGAACGACGAGGGTGAGTGGGAACGACGAGGGTGAGCGGGAACGACGCGGCTGAAAGGCGTGCCGGCGTGAAACGCGAGTAGCCGAGTTAGAACTCGTCGCCCTCGGTGATCGAGGTGTAGGAACCGATCAGCGCACCGGACAGGTCGACGCCGCCCAGGGTGACTCCCTCGTCGATCACGGAGTTACGGATCTCCGAGTCGGAGATCGTCGCGTTCGGGAAGACGACGGTCCGTTCGAGCGTCGAGTCGGTGACCGTCGCGCCCGACATGACGTGGACCACGTCGCCCAGCTTGGAGTTCTCGACCGTCGCGTCGTCAGCGACGAGCGTGCCGCCGTCGAGGGCGTACTCGACCGCGTCGAGGTAGCTCTCGGCGGTGCCGATGTCGAACCACGCGCCGTCGAACGTGAACGCGTGGACCGCTCCGCGCTGTTGGAGCCACTGGAGGAACCAGCCGGGCTCGTCCGGGTTGTTCCCGTCCGAGAGGTAGGTTTCGAGGTCAGGGAGCGTCTCCGCCGGGAACGCGTAACACGCGATGGAGACGAGCGTGGTCTTCGGGTCGTCGGGCTTCTCTTGGAAGTCGATGACTTCGTCGCCGTCGAGGTCGACGAGCCCGTAGGACTTGGCGCGCTCGCGGTCGCCGACGTCGTAGGCCGCCAGCGTGGGCGTCCCCTTCGCCTCGAAGAAGTCGGCGAACTCGCTCAGATCGAAGCTGATCAGGTTGTCGCCGGCGACGACGATGAGGTCGTCGTCGACACCCTCGCGCTCGACGAGTTGGGCGAGCGCGCCGACGACGCCGAACTTCTCGTCTTCCTCGACGGTCTCTTCGACCGACAGGGTCGGTTTCTCGAACTCGCTCTCGGCGAGGTAGTCGGCGAACGTCTCGGCGAAGCGCTCGTTCGTCGAGACGAACACCTCGTCGACGCGGTCGTCCGCCTCGAAGTCCTCGAAGATCTCGTCGATGACGGTGTTCTCGCCGACCGGGAGAAACATCTTCGGTCGGGTTTCGGTGATCGGCCAGAGTCTGGTCGCGTAGCCACCCGCGAGTACGACGGCTTTCATATGCGTCTCGTCTCGTGCCGGTGTGATACCTCTTGTGCTCGTGTCAACGCTCGAAAGCGGAATCGGGGGCGTGGTCGGTCACTCGCTCAGCCGGTCGGTGTCGATACTGACTCCGGGCGGGACCACGACGAGAAAGCCGCGGAAGTGCATCAGCTCGCCGCCCATGTCTTTGACCTCGCGGGCGAATCCCGCGGCGAGCTCGTTGAGATCGCCGTCGATGGACAACACGAGCGTGTTGCCGTAGTCGACGCTGCGGATCCACTCTTCCGGCTCGGTCGTCCCGTCGAGGACGCCGAGGACGACGTCGCCGGCGGCCGCGAACGCCTCGTCCATCTGCGCTTCGGCGTCCCGCAGGTCGAGGTCCCAGTCGCTCATACCTCACGGTCGCGAGGCGACGGCAAAAACGTTCGGTCGGCGCGACGGTCGGTCGAGTTCCGTCGCGGCCGTCGCGGTGTCGTTAAGTGCGTTCCCGACGGATCCCGCGCATGGAGCACACGCGACGGTCCCTGCTCGCGGGCGCGGCTGCCGCCGGCGTCGTCGGCGCGGCCGGCTGTCTCGGCGGCGGAAGCGGCGACGGAAACGGCGACGGAAACGGCGCCGAAACGCAACTCGACACGGGCGAGTACGACTGCGACCTCGAGGAGCCGACCGACGCCGACCTCGACTACCGGCCCGTCATCGGCGATCCCGAGGCCGACGTCGTCGTCCGCGCGTTCGAAGACTTCACCTGCGGACACTGCGCGACGTACAAGCTCGACCACTTCCCGACGATCCGCGAGGAGTACATCGACACCGGTGCCGTGCGGTACGAGCACTGGGACTTCCCGATTCCGGTCAACGAGACGTGGGCCGTCCCCGTCGCCAGCGCGGCACGCGGCGTCGGGGCGCGCGAGGGCGACGAGGCCTTCTTCGAGTTCGCGTCGGCCGCCTACGAGTCGCAGGGCAGCTACGGCGGCGAGGCGATCGGTGCCGCCGCGGAGGCGGCCGGTGCCGACCCCTGTGCCGCGATCGCCGACGCGCAGTTCGCGGCCTACGAGGAGGCGTCGATGAGCGACAGGAGCGAGGGCGAGTCGATGGGGGTCTCCGGGACGCCGACGATATTCGTGGACGGCAGCCCCGTCGAGGAGGGGTACGCCGCGGAGTCGGTCATGGCCGCGATCGACGAAGCCTTATAAACGATCGTCGAGAGCGCCGGGGCTGGGCCGTCTGTCGCCTTCCGACGGACCCGAGCGTCGGCCTTTTGTTCGTCCGGACCGATTTATAAGTAATGACGGACGACGACCGCGGGGACCGTCGGCGGCTCGGCGCCGTCGTGCTCGCGGTGTTGATCTCGCAGGTGCTGTTGTACCCGGGGGTCCCGAGCCTCGTCGTCGCGCTCGGGGCGCCGGCCGGCATCGACGCCGGAATGTGGTTCCTCGTCGCGGAGTTCGGTGCGTTCGTCTCCTTCGCGGTCGTCTGGGGCGCCGCCAGCGACGCGCTCGGGCGGCGCGTCCCGCTGATCGTCGTCGGGGCGCTCGGCGGGGCGGCGTCCTACGTCGCGCTCGCCGCCGTGCCCGCGCTCGGGTTCGGGTTTGAGGCCGCGCTCCTCGTCCGCGTCGTCGGCGGGGCGCTCACCATCGGCGCGTTCTCGCTCGCGATCACTCTTCTGATGGACCTCCGCGGCGGGAACGGCCGTAACATGGGAGCCGCCGGCGTGGCGATCGGGCTCGGCGCCGCGGTCGGCTCCGTCGTCGGCGGCGTCCTCGCCGACGCCAACACGTTCTACCCGGTGTACGCCGGCGCGGCGGCGCTCGCCGTCGCCGGAGCGCTCGCGGCGACGGTCGACGATCGGGCGGGCGGTCCCGACGCTCGCACCGAGAATGCCGACGGAGTCGATACCGATCCGGCCGTCGGCGTCCGCGAGGTGCTCGCGCGAACGCGGGAGACCCCCGAACTCCTCGTCCCGTTCGCGTTCGGGTTCGTCGACCGGCTCACGGCCGGATTCTTCGCGTTGGTCGGGGTGTACTACTTTCAGGACCCGGCGACGTTCGGCCTCTCCGCGGCGGGGGCGGGAGCGACGCTCGCGCTGTTTTTCGTTCCGTTCGCGCTGTTGCAGGCTCCGTTCGGGGCGCTGTCAGACCGGATCGGCCGGTTCTATCCCGTCGTCGTCGGCTCGCTCGCGTACGGCGTCGTCACGATCGGTGTCGGCGTCGCGCCGATATATCCGATCGCGGCCGGACTGATGGTGCTCGTCGGCGTCTGTGGCGCGCTGATGGCACCGGCGACGATGGCGCTCGTCACGGACCTCGTCGACCCGACGGCCCGCGGCGCGGCGATGGGGCTGTTCAACGTCTTCGGCTCGCTCGGCTTCCTGACGGGATTCCTCGTCGGAGGCACCGCCACCGGAT
Organism: Halorubrum aidingense JCM 13560; assembly: GCF_000336995.1. GTDB lineage: Archaea > Halobacteriota > Halobacteria > Halobacteriales > Haloferacaceae > Halorubrum > Halorubrum aidingense. The sequence continues at coordinate 237,814 of NZ_AOJI01000017.1, forward strand.
CGTTCGGCTACGCCGCCGCGTTCCTCGTCGTCGGCGGCCTCGAACTCGCCATCGCGCTCGCGCTGCTGCCGGCGGTGCGATCGCTGTCGCCCGGCGAGGGGCTGTTCGGCCGGTCGACCGTCGGCGGCTGACCCGGGGACCGTCGGCGGCTGACCCGGGGACCGTCGGCGGCTGACCCGGGGACCGTCGACAGCTGATCCGGTGCCCGACGGCCGATTCGAGCCCTTTTAACGGCCGCGAGCCGTCGGTTCCGACAACCGATGGATCTACTCGTCGTGGGTGCGGGCGAGATCGGCCGGTGGATCGCCGACACGGTGACGGCCGCGGAGTCACCGGTCGACGCGACCGTGACGTTCACCGACCGCGACCCCACCGTCGCTGAGGACGCAGCGGCCTCGCGAGCCGCGGCCGAGTTCCGGCCGGTCGACGCCGACACGACGCACGACGCCGTCTGCCTCGCGGTCCCGATGTCGGCGGTGCCCGCGGCGGTCGAGCAGTACGCCCCCCGGGCCGAGAGGGCGGTCGTCGACGTCTCCGGCGAGATGACCGCGTCGATCGCGGCGATGCGCGAGCACGCGCCCGACCTCGAACGCGCGAGCTACCACCCCCTGTTCGCGCCGCCGCGGGTCCCCGGCAACGTCGCCTGCGTCGTCGACGCCGGCGGCCCGATCGTCGAGGCCCTCTCGGCGGCGGTCGAGGCCGGTGGCAACGACGTCTTCGAGACGACCGCCGACGAACACGACGCGGCGATGGAGACGGTACAGGCCGGCGCGCACGCGGCGGTGCTCGCGTGGCGGCTCGCTGGCGACGACGTCCGTGAGGAGTTCCACACCCCCGTCTCGGCCGCGCTCGACGAGGTCGCCGACACCGTCACCGAGGGGTCGCCGGCCGTCTACGCCGAGATTCAGGACGCCTTCGACGGCGCCGACGCGGTCGCCGAGGCGGCCCGCGAGATCGCCGACGCCGACCCGGCGGCGTTCGCCGCGCTGTACGAGGCGGCCCGCGGCGACCGCGAGACGCGCGATCGACACGAGTGAATACGCTATGATCGACAGAGACGCCGTCCGAAACAACGCCAACTACCTGCGTAACGTTCGACCGATCGACCCCGAGGAGATCGCCGAGTACATCGAGGGGACGCCCCATCCGGCGGTCGTCCGCGAAGCCCTCCGCGAGGAGGCGTTCGACCTCCGACTCCGCGAGCGCGAGGACGGCTGCTTCGAGCCGGTGGCGGAGTCGCCGGCGCCCGATCCAGACTGGGATCCCGACCGGCTCCCGGACGACTACTCGTTCGCGCTCGAAGACCTCCTCGTCGGCGAGTTCGGGGCCAACTGGCACCGCGGCGAGTCCGGGGAGACGCTGCGCGAGGCGGTTCGACGGCTGAAAACGGATTACCTCTACGAGAACGACGTGGAGTACGACCGGGTCGCGGCGCTGGGGTACGCGATCTACCACCTCCCGGCGTACTACGCGACGATCGGCTACGTCCTCGACGACCTCGTCGAGAACGGGCTGATCGACCGGACCCTCCGCGTCCTCGACGTGGGCGCCGGCGTCGGCGGCCCGGCGCTGGGGCTCCACGACTACCTCCCCGACGACGCGGTCGTCGAGTACCACGCGGTCGAGCCCAGCGCGGCGACGGGCGTGCTCGATCGGATGCTCGACGAGACGGGGCGCAACTTCCGGACGACGATCCACGAGGAGACGGCCGAGGCGTTCTTCGGACTCGACGCGGGCGTAGAGCCCACTGATTCCCCTACTCAGCCGTTCGACATCGTCGTGTTCGGCAACGTCCTCTCGGAGCTGGCCGACCCGGTCGCGGTCGTCGAGGCCGCGCTCGACCGGCTCGCCGACGACGGGAGCGTCGTCGCGTTCGAGCCCGCCGACCGCAACACCGCCATGGGGCTCCGCGAGATCGAGCGCGCGGTGGTCACTCCGACGAGCGGCGTCGAGACGTACTCGCCGACGCTCCGGCTGTGGCCCGACGCGACGCCTTCGGACGGCGGCTGGTCGTTCGACGTCGCCGACGACCTCGCGATACCCCCGTTCCAGCGGCGGCTCGACGAGGCCGCCGCGCGGGGCTCGTCGGACGAGCCCGGGGAGTTCGTCAACGTCGACGTGCAGTTCGCGTACGCCGTCCTCCGTCCCGACGGGAAGCGACGAGTCGACGTCACGGCGACCGACGGGCGCTGCGCGCGGATGGCGGACTCGGAGGACCACGTCACGGACCGCATCAACCTGCTCGCGGTGAAGCTCAGTCACGACCTCAGCGCCGGCGACAACGCCCTCTACCGCGTCGGCGACGGCTCCCAGACCGTCGACCACTACCTCGTGTGCACTCGCGAGACGATGCTCAACCGCGACCTCCGGACGGCCGATTACGGGTCCGTCGTCTTCGTGGAGAACGGCCTCGTCCTCTGGAACGACGACGAGGAGGCGTACAACGTGGTCGTCGACGACGAGACCGTCGTCGACCTCGTCGCGCCCTGAATCGGCGGCACCGCTCGGTTCGCGCCGTCCGCGTTCAGTCGGCGCCGACCGGCTCGATCAGCTCCGGTGCATCGACGCTCGGCGAGTTCACCCGCGTGGAGACGGGATAGGCGGTCATTTCGGCGGCCGGATACGGGTCCAACAGCGCGGCGGCCTCGTCGGGATCGCCCCGGAGCCACGTCTCCTCCTCGGACGGAGCGAGTATCACCGCCATCCGATGGTGGAGGTCGGCGACGAGGTCGTTCGGCGCGGTCGTGACGATCGTGAACGTCTCCACGGGACCGACACTCCCATCACCATCACTCCCGCCACCGTCGCTCCCTCTGTCCGACCCGCCGCCGAACGCCCCGAGCCCCGTCTGTGTCGTCTCGGGCTCGGGCGGTTCCCACCGCTCGTAGAGCCCCGCCATCGCGAACGGGCGGTCGTCCTCGAAGGCGACCCGGTAGGGGGTCTTGCCGGTGGTGCCGCGTGTCTCGCCGCCGTCGGGACCGCCGCTCTCGGGACCACCGCCCTCGACCCACTCGTAGAACCCGTCTGCGGGGACGAGACACCGTCGGCGCTCGAAGGCGTCGGCGAAGCTCCGCTTCTCGCGGACCGTTTCCGCGCGAGCGTTGATCAGGCCGAACGATTCGTCGGCCCACGACGGCGTGAGTCCCCACTCCATCCGGGTCGCAGCGGTCGGGTCCGCGTCGGCGATCACCGGGAGGTCCTGTCCGGGTGCGCAGTTGTAGCTCGGCTCGACGCCGCCGAAGTCGGCGCCGAATCGAGATTCGAGGTCAGCCGCGGGGGTGAAGAGGGTGTACCGGCCGCACATGCGTGTCTTCGCCTTCGGTCTGCGGCGGCATAAATCGCGCCGCCGCCTCCCGTCGGGTTTTTGGCCGCGCGTCGCCGCGGTCGAGTATGCGCATCGAGAACAGCTTCATCCCGGTCGACGGCGTCGGCGAGTCCACGGAGCGCCGGCTCTGGGCCGAGGGCGTCACCACGTGGGACGCGTTCGACCCCGCAGTCGACGTGCGGGGCGTCGGTTCGACGACCGCCGACCGGATCGAGTCGTTCATCGCCGAGGCGCTGACGCACCTCGACGACGGCGACGCGACCTACTTCGACCGCGCGTTCCCGAGCGGGGAGCGCTGGCGGCTCTACGAGAACTTCCGCGCGGAGACCTGCTTTTTCGACATCGAGACCACCGGGCTCGACGAACACCGCGACCGCGTGACGACCGTGAGCTTCCATCAGGACGGCGAGACGACGACGCTGGTCGCCGGCGACGACCTCACCGCTGACCGCCTGCGCGAGCAGTTCGCCGACGCGAGCCTGTTGGCGTCGTTCAACGGCGCGCGGTTCGACGTGCCGTTTCTGGAGACCGCCTTCGGAATCGACGTCGACACGCCGCACCTCGATCTCATGTACCCCTGCAAGCGGGTCGGGCTCTCGGGCGGACTCAAGCCGATCGAAACACAGCTCGGAATCGACCGCGACCGCCCCGACCTGTCGGGGCGGGACGCCGTCAGACTGTGGCGCGAGTACGAGCGCGGCGACGACGACGCGCTCGACACGCTCGTCTCGTACAACCGCGAGGACACCGAAAACCTCCGGACGCTCGCGGACGTCGTCACCGAAACGCTCCACGAGGACGTGTTCGTCGGCTCGGCTGTCGAGCCGTAGCCCGACGCAGATTTATAAGTGAATCCGGTCTACGTCGCTTCCGCGTCGGCCGACTCCGACGATTCGGTCGACTCCGACGATTCGGTCGACTCCGACGATTCGGTCGACTCCGACGATTCGGCCGGTTCTGACGACTCCGCCGACTCCGTCGAAGACGACGACTTCGCTGAAGACGACGACTTCGGTGCCGTCTCAGACGCCGATTCGGCTTCGGGATCGCCTTCCGCCTCGGTTTCTGCGTCCCGATCGCCGTCGTCGTTCGAGTTCGAATCTCCCGTCTCCTCGTCGCCCGTGTCCTCACCGTTGTCCGCCTCCTTGCCGTCGTCCGCCTCCCCGCCGTCTGCCTCCTCACCGCCGTCCGCCGCCTCGCTGTTTACCTCCTTGCCGTCGCCCGCTTCCTCGCCGTCGTCCGCCTCGCTCCCGGTCTCTTGGACGAGCCGCATCTCGCCGCGGGCGCGGAGCGAGCCGTCTATCTCGGCGCCGTCGTGGACCACGAGGTCGCCGGCGGAGACGTCGCCGAGCACCCGTGCGCCGGCCTCGACGGTGACCGTACCGCCGCGGGTGGTGACGTCGCCGTGGATCACCGTCTCGGCTCCGACCGTGATCCCCTCGCGGGCGCGGAGCGAGCCGAACACCTCGTTGCGCTCGCCGACGTGAATCGACTCGGCGCGGATGTTCCCGTGGAGCCGGCAGTCGTCGCCGACGGTCGCGGGCGTAGAGACGCGCCACGCGTCGTCGGAGATCTCGGCGCCTCGGGGGATCAGGAGGGGCTCGCGAACGTCCTCGCCGTCGGCGAGCGCCTCCGCGAGCTCGTCGGCCGCGTCGGTCTCGCCGACGCGCAACAGCTGGGAGAGCACGATGAAGTAGAAGACGAGCGTGGGGACGGGGTTCCGGATGACGATCCAGCCGTTCGCCTCGAAGCCCTCCTCGATCGACACGTCGTCGCCGATGTCGAGGTCGCCCGAGACCATCAGCCGACCGGTGACGGTCACTCGCTCGCCGAGGTACGCGTCCTCGCCGACGAGGACGTTGCCGTCGACGGAACACCACGTGTCGAGCCGGCAGTCGCCCTCGGCCTCGATGTCGTTGTCGACGCTCACGCGTTCCCCGACGGCGACGTTGCGACCGCGGAGTCCGAACTCCACCGTCGACTGGCCGCCGACGAGCACGTCGCCGTCCGTGACGAGGTCGTGCTCCTCGACGGTCGTCCCGGACGGGACCGCGAGCTCCTCTATCGGACCGTCTCCTCGCAGCGACACACCGGGAGAACTCTCTCCGCGCCTATAAACCGTGTGGGGCCGTCGGACGTGCGTCGGACGCGAGCGCGGGTCGAGTGCGTGTTGATCCCTGTCGGAGCGCGACGGGGTCACTACCCTTTTGAGTCCGGCGCGGGAGGATTCGGTATGGGATTCGGATCGTACGACGAGAGCGAGCAGAAGGACCAGGACGTTGACACCGACGACGACGCCGCCGTGAACGTACACGAGAACGATCACGACGGCGAGGTCTCCATCGAGGGGGGCGCCTCCACCGACGATCTCGTCGGGCGCCTCTCCGAGATGAAAGACGACACCGACGACGAGTAGCCGACGACGACGACGAACGCGGCGCCCCCGCGAGCGCGACCGTTCACGCACCTTTTATCCGATCGACGACTACGACGCGCCATGAGCACGGAACTATCGTTCAGCAGGGACGGCGTCGACGTCGTCTACGAGGGCACCGAGTTCGAACTGGAGAAGGACCTGATAGAGGAGGCCACGGGGAAGCAGTACCGCGACGTCACGGACCACGACGTGTTACAGATCGTGGCCGAGGCACCCGACATCGACGGGGAGCCGGTTCGGATCGGCGACGTGTTGTAAGTCGGGAGTGCGCCGGAAGTAAACTGGGAAGAAGCCCGAAGTAAGCCGGCTTCGCGAAGCGGTACGATTTTACGAGACTGTCCGGTTGTGCGCGTATGAATCTGCGCGCGGTCGCTTCGGCGGCCCTGAGCACGAAGGGCAGAATCGCACTCGTCGGCCTGCTCCTCGTGGGCGGGACCGTCGGGGGCGCGTTCGCCGCCGGGCTGCTCGGCGTCCCGAGCGTCGCGGCCATGAACAACACGTTCGGCGAGGTGACCAACGAGACGACGACGATCGAGACGGATCTCGTCGTCTCGAACCCGAATCCGGTCGGGATCGGACTGGACGACGTCTCGGTCAACTACACGGTGTCGATGAACGACATCGAGATGGCACAGGGCGGTCGGGAGGGCGTGCGGGTCGGAACCGGCAACTCCACGCTCGGTCTGGAGACCGAGATGCGAAACGAGGCGATCCCGCCGTGGTGGGTGAGCCACGTGCGCAACGGCGAGCGAACGACGATCGACATCGACGCCACCGTCACCTCGGAGCGCCTCGGGCGGAGCGTCGACTTCAGCCGGACCCGCGAGATCGACACCGACCTGCTCGGGGCGTTCAACTCCGACGAGACGCGCCCGGTGAACGCCGACAGCGCATTTACCGACGACCCGATCCTCTACGTCAACGAGACGCGCGGCGAGTGGGGCTCTGTCAGCGAGTCGGAGACGCCGATCGACATGGCGTTTACCGTGCACAACCCGAACCTCGAGCCGTATGTCGTCTCCGAGATCGGCTACGACGTCACGATGAACGGCGTCGAGATGGCCTCGGGACAGACCGACGAGGGGTACGTGATCCCGTCGCGCAGCTCGGAGACGATCGAGTTCACGACGGCGCTGCAGAACCGCCACCTCGACGAGTGGTGGGTGACGCATCTCGACGAGGAGGTTCGCGGTCACCAGGCGAGCGACCTCCGGATCGAGTTTTACGCCGTGATCGAACTTCCGAGCGGCACCGAACTCACCGTGCCGCTCGACGAGTTGACCTACGAGGAGACGATCGAGACGGACATCTTCGACGAGGGCGACGCGGTGCGCGACTCGGACGAGACGGGGGCGGACGGGTCGACGGAGGACGACGGGTCGAGCGACGGGACAGACGACGGGTCGAGCAACGGGACAGACGGCGGGTCGAGCAACGAAACGGACGGGTCGACGGACGACGGATCGGCCGGCGACGACACCGACGACACCAACGGCGACTCGGAGAACGAAACCGACGGCTCAGACGATGACTCCGACTCGGACGACGACGGGATCCTCCCGCTGTAGGACCGCCCGGCCGCACCCGAATCCTACGAGCCGTACCCGTCTCCGTCGACCGGACCGGCGAAGGTGCGGTACAGGAAGACGAAGTACCACAGCACGAGCAGGAGGACGGGAAGCCCGAGGACGGTGGTCACGTTGAGCGCGAGCGGCGAGACGACGACGGCACCGATCGCGAGCCCGCTCGCGGGATATATCGTCGGATACAACAACACGGCAACGAGGCCGACGAGCGCGAACGACAGCCCGAGGCTCGTAGCGAACCAGAGGCGGTGTCGCCCCCGTCGAGCGGCGGTGATCCCACCGGCACCGAAGGCGACGCTGGCGACGATCGCCGTGACCGCCGGAAGCGTCGTCAGCACCGACCCCGCGTTCGCCGGATCGGCGACGGAGACGACCGCCAGCAGGACCACGACGGCGACGAGGTAGACCCCCGTCGACACCGTCCCGTACCGCGTCATCTCGTCCGCCAACGAGCCGCTCGTCTTCGCGGCCAGGAAGGACGCCCCGCCGGTCACACAGAGCGCGACCAGCGCGACCCCGGTCAACAGGCTCGGGAGGGTGAACACGTCGGTCCCGAAGACCCAGCTCCCGACGAGGGTGCCGAGCAGGAGCGGCGTGATCGCGCTTCCGAACACGAACAGCCGGTCACACGAGCGCTGCCAGTCGCGATCGTCTCGTTGCTCGCGGAGCTCGGGGGCGACGCCGCGAACGAGCAGTCCCATCACGATGGCGATCGCCACCAGGTAGTGCTCGCTCAGCAGTCGGGAGTAGACCGGCGGAAACGCGGCGAGGAGCGTGGTGCCGAACGCGACCAACCAGACCTCGTTGGCGTCCCAGATCGGTCCGAACGCCGCCAGCAGCGTCTCCCGATCGTGCTCGTCTCTGGTGGCGAACAGCATCCCGATGCCGAAGTCCATCCCGTCGAGCGCGACGTACATCGCCAGCGTGAACATGACGACGCCGAACCAGACGCTCGGCAACGAGTCGACCAGATACCGATCGACGGGGATCAACAGGGGGTCAGTCATCGTCGCTCACCCACGGGAGTTGCGGCCGTCCGGCTTCGTCCGGATCTCTGACGCCCATCCGTTCGAGTTCGCTCGCGATCAGCCACTTGAGAACGTACCCGAAGGCGGTCAACAGAGCGATGTACAACAGGACGAAGGCGACGAGCGTCCCGGTGGCCTCGGCGGCGGTGAGACTCTGTGACACCGCGTCGCTCGTTTTGAGCACGTCTTGGACCACCCACGGTTGCCGGCCGATCTCGGTGACATACCACCCGGTCAGCAGCGCGACGTACCCCAACGGACTGGCGAGCATCATCGCCTGCAGATAGCGCGTGCGGTCGGCGACCGCGCCCTTGCGGAGCAGGTTCCCGCCCCACAGCGCCAGTCCGATAAAGAGGAAGCCGAGCCCGACCATGAGTCGGAACGACCAGAAGACGAGCGCGACGGGCGGGTTGTCGTCGTACTCGTGTAAGCCGACGACCTCGGCCGAGAAATCACCCCCGCTGGCGAGGAACGACCCGACGGCCGGCAGGCTGATCGTGTAGAGGTTGTCCGTCCGCGGGTCGGTCATCGCGTCGAGGCTCGTCGGGATCGCGATCAGGTGCAGGTCGGCCTGCCCGGTGTCGTAGTGAGCCTCCATCGCGGCGAACTTCTGTTCTTGCGTGTCGGCGACGTGCCGACCGTAGGCGTCCCCGTGAATCGCCTGGAGCGGCGCCGTGATCAACAACAGGACGATCGCCATCCGGAGCGCGGTGTTCCACGCCTTCGAGTCCCGCTTTCGCCAGACGAAGTACGCCGAAATCCCGGCGACGACCAACGTCACCGAGATCACCGAGGCGTTCATCATGTGGACGTACATCCACGGCAACCGAGGCGTCAGAAAGGCGGCGACGGGATCGGTGAGTTGGGCGACCTCCATCCCGTTTCGCTCGACGAGTTCGAACCCCCGCGGAGTCTGCATCCACGCGTTGACGACCAGGATCCAGAACCCGGAGAGCCACGCGCCGACGCCGGTCAACACCGACGAGAGGACGTACGTGCGATCGGAGACGCGTTCGCGGCCGAACAGGAGGACCCCGAGGAAGACGGCTTCGAGGAAGAACGCCATCTTGGCTTCGAAGGCCAGTGGACCGCCGATCAGCTCGCCGCTGACTTCCGAAAACACCGGGAAGTTCGTGCCGAACTGGAAGCTCATCGGGATTCCCGTGACGGTGCCCATCACGAACCCGACGGCGAACACCTTGATCCAGAACTCCCGGAGGCGAGTGTACGCCGGCTCGTCGTGTCGGACGTCCTTCCACGTGAAGTAGATAATAAACGGAGCGAGTCCGATCGAGAGCGCCGCAAAGAGGATGTGGACGGTGATCGTCCAGCCGAACTGCATCCTGCTCGCGAGTTCGGGTGCCAAGAGACTCGCGTGTTGCGCGACGAAAACGGCACTCCCGAGTCCGAGTTCAAGTGCGGGGGGCATCGATAATCTCTCCGGTGGGGTATAGCCCGATCGCGAATATAACGGTCACACCTGTTATCAAATTCTCAGAAGAGATTCGCACAAAAGTAGTACAATCATCGAACAAAGTGATTGTATATGATAAATACGCCCACACATCGTCCAATAATGATCAAATTGTAGTGTCACACTCGTCGGGACACACTTAGAGGGACGTGTTCTGAGCGCGGCCCGTCGCGGTGTCCACCTCTCACGGGAGGCCGCGGGTAACAGCCGTCGATACGTGCGGTCGGAGACGTCGGCCGTCCCACGCCGACCGTCGACTCTCCGGGAGCGGCAGTCCGGGACGGTCAAACGCAATCCCCGCACCGACGTCCAAAACAAAACGAGACGTGGTCACTCGGCGACGAGGCGGGTTTCGACCGGAACCTCGTTCGCGATCACGTCCATGAGCGGTGAGGTCGCCTCGACGTGCTCGCGCAGTTCGGCCAGCTCGGCCTCGGAGGCGTCGGCGTCCACGTAGACCGTACAGGTGATCGACTCGTAGCCGGGACGAACGTCCTCGGAGATACCGAGGAAGCCACGGAGGTCGACGTCGCCCTCCATCTCGAAGCGGAGATCGTCGAGTTCGATCCCCATGTGAGCCGCGCTCGCCGCGTAGCCGACGCTCAGGCACGATCCGAGCGCGCCGAGCAGGAGTTCGACGGCGTTCGGCGCCGTGCGCTCACCGAGGATCTGTTCCGGCTCGTCGCCCCGGAGCGTGAACTCACGCGTGTGGATGGTCTCGCCGGCCTGGTCGAATTCGTCGATCGTCGTCACAGACTTGAGCGCGTCCTCCCACTCGGTCTCGGCCCGAAACGTGAACATTCCCGCATCGGGCTCCTTGCTGATCGTTTCGACCGCGGTTTCAAGCGCCGCGACGTCGACACCGTTCACTGCCTGTCGTTCGGTGGTTGCCATTTCGAATCACCGCCAGCTGTTGGTTGGATGAAAGAATAAAAACATATTGACGAATGCTATTGAGTTGCATACCGATCGGTGATAGAGATGTGCTCCGTTTTCAGCACGACCGCCGAAAATCGACCCTCCGTGAGCGTTGCGGGTTCCTACGACGTATTCAGGAAAATCGGCCCGGAGACAGGTACGACCGCAGCGTCGGATCGGCGGCGCCGGTCGTGAGTTCTGCGGCGAGGTACTCGCCCACGGCCGGCGCCAGGGTCACGCCGAGGCCGTTCATGCCCGCCGCGACGAAGTACCCACCCACCTCGGTTTCGCCGACGATCGGCGCGCCGTCCGGGGTGAGCGTCCGGACGCCGACCCACTCATTCACGAGTTCGGCATCGTCGAGCCGCGGTATCGCTTCCCGGACGCGGTCGTCGATTTCGAGGTAGAAGTCGTGGTCGACCGAACGGGCGGCCGACGGGTCCAGCACGCCCGCGTCCTCGTAGCTCGCGCCGAACGAACCGGCGAACGCCTGCCGGTGCCCCTCGCCGCGGAAGTAGAGGCCGTCCCCGAACTGCACGAACGGGAGCGAGAACGAATCGTCCTTCTGGAGCACCACGACGGGCCCGCGGTTGTGCCGGAGCGGCAGGGAGACCCCGACCATCTCGTTCACGGCCGGGGCCCACGGACCGGCCGCGTTCACCACGGCCGCCGCCGGTTGGGTGCCACTCTCGGTCTCGACGCCGGTCACGGCCCCGTCGCGGGTACGGATATCCGTGACCGCGGTTTTCGTCTCGACCGTGACGCCGGCCGACGTCGCCTCGCGGACGTCGTGCTGGATGATCTCCGAGGGATCGAGGTACCCGTCGTCCGGCGTCGCCATCGCGCCACGGACCGCTTCGGGGTTCAGGCCGTGCTCGGAGAGCGCCTCCGGGTCGAGGAACGAGGCCTCGGCGCCGAACTCCCGGAGCGTCGTCGTGAGCTCCCGCAACGCCTCGGCCTCGGCCTCGGTCCGGGCGACGTCCAGCGTTCCGATCTGTTCGAAGCTGAAGGTCCCGTCCCGTATTCGCGGTTCGTAGTGCTCCCACGAGCGCGTCCGGAGTTCGTGACTCACCCGAGCCGGCGTCGACTGGTGCCAGACGAAGAGCGCGACGGAGTCGCCGGACGCACCGGCGCCGAGCGTGTCCCGTTCGTACAGGACGACCGGTCGGGCGTGGTCGCGTAGTTGAGAGGCGAGGGTGGCGCCGATAATCCCCCCGCCGATAATGACTATCGGGTCCATTCTCAACTCGGTACTCGCAGTCTCATAAATAGCTTTTCACGACGTCGTGGTAGCTGTTCAGATGGCAGACGCCGTCGTTCGGATCGGTCCGCCCCCTGCTGGCGGTGACGTACACGCTTCGAAGTACCAACTGAAGACGAACGTATTCCGTCTGGGTCCGTTAGTGGAGCGCAGCCGGGTTGACACTAACCAGAATAAAACTACTCGATTTATTTATAAATAGTGCGAAGACGGAGACACGTTCTCGCCGTTCACGACGATGCGACGGGAAAGAATGGGGCCGGAGGGACGAACCAAACTCGCGATTACCCCTATGTCGGTACTCTGAGACATCCGTATTCGGCGCCGTTGTCATGAGTTGTCCTCGTCGTCGCCGATTCCGGCGATATCCAGGTCCGCAGTGTACTCCTCTCGACGTTCTGCCATTTTTCGGTGTCTGTCCGCCTTGTCGTAGTACCGCTTGATCGTGTCCGGGTCCGCGTCGACGCGCTCTGAGATCACCTCGATCGGGAGCCCGCGATCGCAGTGCCACGTGAGCGAGCCCGTGCGGATGTGGTGGGGCGCCCGCGAGGAGGGACACTTCGAGGCGTGCGAGCGCTCCGTGAACTTACAGCTCCGCCGACGTCGCCCGTGTGGGCACTCCATGTAGAGACAGGGCTGTGTGCCCTGATACGTCCACGAACGGATCGTCGTGTCCGTGACGCGCCCTTGACGCCCCGAGAACAGCGGCTCCCGGCCGTGTTCGTCGCGCTTGTCCGACCGCTCCCGAGCGACGTACGTGTCAAGGGCGTCGACGACCGGCTTCGAGATGCGCACCACACGCTCGCCCTGCTCGTTGTTCTTGAGGGGCGTCCCTGACTCCGGTCGGTGGTTGAAGTCGAGGTAGCCGTTCTCCGGGTCGTAGTCGCCGAGGTCGAGCCCGACGACGGCGCCGAGCCGGCAGCCCGTGTTCCAGAACACTTCGAGGACCGCGTGCGGCGGGGTGCCGAAGTGCGCCGGGCTATTCCGATAGAATCCGAGCAGTTCCTTCGCGTCGTCCGTGTCGAGCATCGTGTCGCTCGTCTCCTGTGCCCGGGTGAGCTTCGGGACGTGGACCTTCTCGGGGAGGTCCTCGTCGACGGCCTCGATCGTCGCGAGGTACTGCACCACCTGCGAGACGGCAGTCATCTTCCCCTTCACCGTCGCTGGGGCGTTCTCCTCGGCGCGGAGGTGGCGTTCATACTCGTCGAACAACCACCCGGAGAGGTCACCGACACGCTCGACGCCGCGCTCCTCGCACCAGTGGACCCACCGGGTGAGTCGGTTGTCGTAGCTCCGGATCGTCTTCGCCGAGTTCTCCATCGACCGCTTTTCGAGGAATCGGTCGCGCGCCTGCCGCGGGGATAGGTCGGAGGGGTTTGTCGGTGGTGAGGACCCCTTTCGGCTCATTGCGAATCCTCCCCGTTCAGGTTCTGCCGAACGCGTTCCTCGACGTTCTCACCGATGCAGTCGGCAAGCGATTCGGGAACGTACGTGAATTCCGCTATCTGGTCCATCGTCTCCTGGCGAACGGTTTCCGGTGTCACAGCGCCGTGGTTCAGCCGAACGGTATCAGCGTCGACGCTAACCTCCTCCAGGAGATCGTTGAGTCCGCTGTAGAGGGCGGTCTTCACGCCACGAGTTGGATCGTCTCCATCCGCGACATAGAACGTGTGGAAGCCGATCGTTCCCTCAAGGAGTACCTCCAAGTCGTCGTGTTCCTCCTCAAATTGGCTCGCTGCCCCGAGGAGAGTCTGCATCCAGTTCTTTTCGGACTCTGAGCCACCATCTGTCACGACGCGGGGCTTCTTGACGCTCTCGTCGCGGTCTGGATTGTGCAAGACATGCTCGGTCTCCGTGAGAAGGTGCTGGAAGACCGCCTCGCAGACCAGGCACATCACGTTGTGTTCGTCCTGCTGTTCCAGGTGCCCTCCACAATCTGGGCATTCCTCACCAGTCCAGAAGAAGCGGCTCTCGTCTTCGCACAGGCCGGTCCCGCCGTCAGTCACGAGCTCGTGTTCGCCGGCGTGGTACCGGAGGTCCTCGACAAGCGCGATCGCGCGGTTCGGATCAAGATCGCGCCGGAACCGGTCCCGGAGGTCGAGTTGATCGACGGTTCGGGCGTCCTCGCGGATCGCAAGGCTCGCCACGATCTCGCCGTCCGCCCCGTGTCGGCGGTCGACCAGGTCGTAGAGCGACTGCAACACGGCCCGGTGGTCTGCGAGCAGGCGGGCCGCGCGGTCGCGGTCGGCGTACGCGAGGACCGAACCGTGGCGGTTTCGTCGGACTTCGACCTCGACGGTCGGGTTCACGCGCCGTCACCTCCGGCGTGAAGGGCGACGTCGATCACGTCGCGGCGCCCCGCGAGCAGTTCGCGGCCGCGATCGGTGATGCGGTAGGCGTTGGTCCGGCCGTCGAACTCCTCCGTCTCGATCAGGCCCTCGTCTTCGAGGTCGCCAAGGTTGCTGTACAGCCGGCCGTGGTTGATCGGGTCGGAGTAGCGGTCTTCGAGGCGGTCCATCAGGGTGAGGCCCTTCGGCAGCTCCTCGCCGTCGACCTCGGCGGCGACCAGGAGGAGGTCGCGCTGGAACCCGAGGAGGTCGTACCAGGTGGTCTCGTTGCTGTGCGGCTCGTCCGTCGGCTGGGTGTGTGCGTCGCTCATGGTGGTGTCGTCAGTCGTCATCGATCAGTCGTCGCGCGGTGCTGGTCGCGCCGTCGTGGACGGGCATACGTCGGGGTCGCTCCGACGCACGGTTTAGTGTGCCCCGGCCGGTTCCGAACGGTTCCGGATGGTCGCATCCCCGGCGCCGTGTCCGGGTTTCGCTAGTTCCGAATGGTGTTCCGGACGGGGTGGCCGTCGCGTCGCTCATCGGCCTTCGGGGTACAGATCCACCTCGCCGCGGAACTCGCGGAGCGTCGTTTGCGCGACATCGTGGATCGCGCGGTCGGCCCGTATCAGCGTCGCGAGCGCTGGCGGGTACTCGTCAGTCAGCGTCGATGCCGTGTCTCGGACGGGAGTTTCAAGCCCCCGCGTCGAATCGGTGTGCATGGGTCTCGTGCGTGTACACGGAACCCCACACGGGCCGGCTGTTCTAGCAGCGCGGCCCGCGTCCTTTTCAGGCCCGGCGCGTGTTCGACGACGGCCGAGTGGGTCCGTGATTGTAGCGTGTGGGTTCGGGGGTATTAAAGATTAGCCTATACAAGCTAATTTATGGCCCAGATAAGCTCCTCAAAGGACACACCCCGTATAACTAACAGAGTTCCCATACGAGATAGCGAAAATGCGGCCTATTCCGGGGTGGATGACGATGACTGACCTGGTCATCTTGGAGTTCCTCAACGACCACAACCTAGAACTCTCCCCGAAGCCTCTCTACCGGAATTTAAATCGACACGGCCACGATATCGGATATTCTACAGTGCGGGGACGGCTACCAGAACTGGCCGAGAAGGGGCTCTTAGCGAAGGATAGTGACGGATACTACCAGCTGACTGACCTCGGTGGAGACTACCTCGCAGGTGAGATAGACGCCGACGAGCTGGAAGACGCCTAAAAGTCGACCTCGATATTCACGTGCCGATCGTCGCTGTCGCCGCGTTCAGCTCCACCACCTGGTAGTTCTACCGCTCTTCGGGTTTTGACCGCGGCCAGCCGTCGTCGACCTGCTCGATCAACTCAGTCACTGGTAGGTCCTGTTCGTCAGCGATCTCGTCGACGAGTTCCCACGCCCGTGACTCACGCTCGTCGAGTGCCCGCGGATCGCCCGCGTACGCAGTAAGTGCTTCCGCCACGAGCAACCAATCCTGAGGGTGCCAGTCGTCCATCGAGGTGAGTTGGCCGCGCTTTCCGGTTTAAAACTGAGTGTGGGGATACGTCACTAGTGATAGCCAAGGCCACTAACAAATCTCGGACCCTCGTCAGCCGTCGACTTTCAGATATTACTGATTACGGGATTTTGTTTACTTTATTTGATGTCCAAATAATATATTAACTAGGTCCTCAAAGGGGCATTCAATGAGTACAGATTCGCAGTCAGATAGTTCAAGGTCCTCATCTGATTCAGGTGAGGATAGTGATTCAGCGGAGGAATTCGATATTATAACACATACACATTTGGAATCCAAATTGCAAAACCAGTCTGACCATCAAATAGGGGGTGATTCCCAAGAGGTTCTAGAAGAGAAGTTGGAGCGACTTTGTGAAGAGATCTGGTCGAATGCAACTGATATTGCAGACCGAGATGACCGCAGTAGAGTACAGCCGAGAGACGTGGATAACGCCTATCAACAGTTACTCAAGCCCCATAATATGATACATCAAACAATCTCTAAAGTTGATAAAATAAAGTGGGAGTTGGAAGACGTAGCAGATCAATCACCGTTCTCTAGTGAAGATGACTGAGAATCAGTTCTTCTTTCGGGAAGACTATACTCTTGAGGAGATGGAATCTCGTATCCGCGCGGGTGAGTTTACTATCGATAATGCACCGGTATACGAGATACTTGATGATACACAGTTAACGCCAGACGAAGCAGAGGATGCTGGAAAAGAAGAGATTCTGAATATTCTCGGTGATGACCTATCAAGTGAGGACTACTATGATTTTATTGAAGAAATGTTTGAGAAATATGGACATGAGGGGGATCGATTTAATCAACAACTGTTCAAACTTCCTCCAAACCACGATTTGAACAATCTTAGAGACTCCTTAGAGAGATTTGAAGGGGGGCCACTTGGACAGCCCTTCGATAGTATTCTTAGTCAACCTCTTTATCTAAATGAAATAAAGGAAGAAGGTTCGAAGATCGATCTTCGGTTTAATACTTCAGTTGATATGGAGGAGTACGAGTCAGAAGAGGAGATTCCAATTCAAGTAATAGACGAGGAGGGCAACCGAGTGGATGAGATATCAGAAGACAATGCAGTTAGAATTCCTACGAGAAGCCGAATTGAGGCCCGAATATATCCTAACCAAAAGATGATCTCCATCTCAAATTCTGAGATTCCAGTCCGTCTTCAAAAAGAAATATTCACAGTAGTGCTCTCAATTATCACGGATAGTTCGACTGATACTGAGGACCTGATTGAGGTGGACGATGAGTAGCAAAATGCCCCCAAATTTGTCTCTCAATCTTGAGGGAATGGAGCTCCTCACCATCCAGTATATGCTTGATGGTAAAAACACAGAGTATGGTTACAAATTCAAGTTGCTTGGTCTAGATAAAGCCAGTTTCTCTGGGTCGCGGGATGAAGATATGCTTGATACGAGTCTGGTCCAAACGGCTGAAGAGGCAGGAGACCTGCGAAAAGTGAAGTTTTACATCCACCATGTTGAGTCGCCAGAGAAATCCAGAGCGGTAAAACTCAATTTCTACGAGGATGGACACATAACCTCTGGGAGTGAGATAACACCCGAAGAATTCGATAAGATTGTGGAGGCGATCTCGGCCACTAAGACCTACTCAAGATATCTCAATTCGCTAGACGACTTGATTGATGATTATATTACTGAGATCAATTTGAAAGGAGAACGTGAGAAGTACCGGAATCGAGTTTCTCACGCCTTCGAAGAGTTGTCCTCTAATGAACTTAATGTCTCTTCAGATCATGTTGTTGACTCATACATACACAGTATGGTTTTAGCGAATATTGGAATTGGATTGTATAAAAAATCAATATCTGGATCTGACTTAGACTATGACCCCAGCATGGTTCCTACCGACTGGAACCCGTATATCTCGAAATTCTTTGAAAATTATGCTCAGTATCAGATGGAGGGTATCCCAGAGGAAGCACACAATTTTGTAGTGTCGAATATAAACAAACTGTTAGACGCTGTTGATCCAACTGAAGAGGGTTATAGTGCCATAACACTCCTCGAAGAGGCTCAACAACAATATGATCTCTAGAGACCATGAGAAGGTCATTGACCACTGCATTACGGGGTCATCACTAGGGATCAGTTTGGCAAAAAGATACTTTTTGAAGGAAGAGATTCTGGAAATAGCATCGGAGGCGGGGATCGATTCATTCGAATTTACTTCATTTAAATCCTTTCTGAATACTAAATCAAAGGGGTGGTGTGAGCAATGTGATGAGATGTTTACCGACTGTGATCACCCCTCTAGTGTACGATACTCAAAAACAGTCTATACACTGGATTTGGAAGCGATTGCGCGCGCTACTATAGAAACAGCAGCAACAAGTGGTCCACTATCGGATCACACATCACAATCAGCTTCATGGGGACTATATCGAGCGAAATCAGAGTTTGGACAGAGGACAGTGTGGTTTGAGTTCTTCGAGGATCAGGAGCGGTTGGAGCTTGCAGACCTCGATCCACTCAATCTTGAGTTTCCTGTTCTACTGAGAGATTTTGCCAGTTCATCATACGAGGACTACCGATTTACTTGGAGAGAATTGCTTTCCAGCGACTTTGGTGGCAAACTCTCTAGTCAGGTCTCAAAAATCAAAAATAAGACTACTGCCGTATTCGCGGAGTACGATGAGCCATTTGTGTCGGAACATAGGACAGAAATCAAGACTAGTATCGAGGATTATTTTGAAAAGTCAGGATACACCGTCTCAACAGAAATCGCGAAACATTGCTCAGAGATTGAAAAGTATGGTATCAGTTCAGAGCCAGCGGATTTTATTTGTATAAATGACAAGCATTCTCAGGAAAAAATTCTGATTAGCCATGGAGATCTTCGTGACAGTGGTTGGTACGTTCATAAATTCAAAAATGGTGAGCTCATCTCCATTGAAGACGATTCCGTATTTGAGGATTTGTCGGAACAACTAGCCAGCAAAATATCATATCGGAAATCGATATCTGAACAACTTACGAGTACTTCAAAATATGTTCAGATACTTACTGCAGTTCTCGTAGTGGTTACTAGTTATATTATGGTAATCAATGTGGAGCAAGTCCGAGGCCTTCTCACAGAATACGTGTCGGTAGGGCCATCCGAGCCAATAATTACAGGAGGGATATTTGTACTTCAGATACTCGTTGCAGTCTCATTATTTATACTGTTGTCAATGCCGTATCTCAAACAAATGGTCTTCTCTTGGGAAATGTATCCTACAGGAGAGAATCGACCGAACTGGGATATATTACAGCACTCAAAAATTAGGCATGGTCAATAATTAAACCACTCTAAAATAGGAATTCAATTTCTGTACGATTACCACTGTGGCATCCTCAGACAAAATACGATCTTTATTGGTAATATCCCAAGAAGTATATCAAGACTTCGCAGAGACGATTTGCAACCACTCGAAGGACATCACTGAGAAGAGTTCTCCAAAGGCTGGACCCGGAAGCAACGAGCTCGTGTTTCCTAATCTCTGACAACATAGGGATTAAGATCCTACAAGTCATTTAGTTGAATACTGAACGGATGCCAAGAGACCAGCAACACAGTGATGAGAAGCTCCTGAATGACGTGAGGAGAGTTGCTAAGCTTTGTAGCCGTGAGCCGCCGCGCAAAAAGGACTACACTGAGCACGGCGAACATGCGCCAAGAACTGTAACACTTCGATTTGGCGGGTGGAACGAGGCAATGAAGGAAGCAGGCTTCGAGCCACGGTCCGCAATTAAGGAGACGCGGGACCGGCCGTCAACATGCCCACTCTGTGAAGAGGTCGACGAGGGCTTAGACTTCCACCACTGGAAGTATGGTGAAAATGAGATGGGATGCTATCTTTGTCGAGAATGCCACGATCTCGTTCACGAGGGTGATGGAAAGGCAAAGCAACCGGGGTGGCTTCCAGCAGCAATCGAGAATCTCGTCACCCATCACCTCAAAAAACATGATAAGAGGGATGTTGACAAAATCATCGAGAGATACAACCTACCGGACGTTGACGATCTCGTCCGGCGAGAGTTATGACTCTAGTGAAACATATGGATACGTGGTTCCGCCACTCGCATCTAGCACCCCACCAAGGCGGATCAATCAACTAGAACTAACTTGGACGTGCTTCAACCACCAGTATGGACGTAGAACTCGAACGCTTAATAGATGGTCTCCTCACCGACATAGCTTGCCCCAACTGCGGAAATGAGTTTGTCATCCGAGCAAACAGACTCTCCAAAGAGGACGACAATCTGTACACCACCCCACACTCCTGCCCCGGATGCGAAGCGGAGTACGAAATCACTGTGGAAAACGACGGGCAATTCGTCAGCTACGAAGCTAACCGATTTGACGAAGATGAGGATCACCCGAGTATGTTCTCCAGCGCACGGAAGGAATCACTTCACAGACAGACGCATCCCATCAGAGAACTCGTAGAGGGCTTCGCTGAACTAAATGCGGCACTTGATATCCTTCAGGAGAACAGAGAGCGCATCCACGACGCTTGTGACATCTTTAGAGACGAGGGATTAGACGACCAAGGAGCAGAGTTTGACCGCCGGGTCAACACTGACGTCCATAACTACTTGGCGAGCGCCTACACTTTCAACCAAATCCTCCAAACAATCGAACCAAACATCCCGACTGACGGCCCCGTGGAGGAAGCGAAGGAAGAATTTGAGGACGAAGAACGAGTGATAATGGGGCTTAGAGTATACGCGCAGCACAACCTCTCACTTCCCTTCGGCTACGCCCAATTCATCGACGAGAATACGGCTAGGAGAGAAATGACGTTAAGCGTCGACTTGGAGGAAGTGAACGTCATCGAATCCGATATCGACACTTACGGGCCCGACGGGTACAGAGAAGGCGCAGATCACCACTACGAGAAAGTCGAAGGCGACACAATCAACATCGAACGCCGCATCAATTTGCACTACGAGGCCGCCAAAGAACTTGTTGACGCCATCGGTGAACACGCCGAGGCAGAACACGGTAACGAGTTAGAAGACTACCGCGAGTCAGTGACCTACGACACAGAACGCTGATGTGACCTCCGAGTCAAACGACTCATCATCGGTCACAATTAGATTTGAAGAAACAATTCACTTTGTGAAAAGACGGAGAATACAATCATAGCGAATCCTAACCCACGAACACGTTGGATTCGCACCTGTCTCATACGATTGATTCTATCTGTTATCCAAGTATCGATAATAAAGATCGATTCAATCTTTTGTGAGTGATCATCTAGAATAGAATTACCTGGATCAGCCGCGTCATCCCAGACTGAATAGACAATAGTGCCCTGAGTGAATGCCTCATCTCCGTTTTCATTCGTATATCCGATTAATGGGACACGAAAAGCCTGAGATTCACCACTGAGTGTTTGGTCCCAATTTTTTGATACGGTTTCGCGTACTAGCTCGAAGCCGTCCGTATTCGTAGTTATTATTCCTTCTTTTGATAGTTCTTTACGACTGTTTTGCAACTTGTCGATCTTTGTTTGGTCGACTATCAGCCGCTCAATACTGGGAAGTGTAGGAAGGATCACGAATGCAGGACCCAAAACGCCAGACAATATACCGGCTATTGTAACCAGACCGACTCCCATTATGGTTAATTCTGTCATGGAACCCTCTCGTCGAACTGAAACACATTAGAGAGTCGGCAAATAAGTGCCGGAGACTGAGTGCCGCACCAGTTGACCGAATTAGTTCGAAACAGTACTAAGGGGCTGGCCGGGTTGAAACCCCCTAATTCAAGCATATTCTCCGTCCGAATCAACCAACCGTTGAGTGGTCTATATTGGTTCCGAAAATTTTCACCGACGTTTTATCAGGTGTCAAATTACAGTTCAAAAGAGACATGAGCGAATTTAATATTGATCGAGACCGACTAATCGCGGTCGTTCGATATCCACAACAGGGTGACCCTCTTGCTGTATCGTACGCTATTGCCGAAGCTGAAGCTGGTAATGAAACGCAAATTACTGTGTTCGACCCCTTTTCACGAGAGATAGAGGAGTCATACCAAATACCGCTTGCGCCGGGGATTATTCTCTCGGCCCTTGAGGAGGGCAACGTTGAACCATCCGATGTGAAATCGATGGAAGGAGTTGAATTATACAACGGATACGACGCCGAACAACCTGACCGCTCTGACTACCTACCGGACGACATCGTGGAGAATGACAACGATCTCGGTGCAACATTCACTACCGCAAACAATATTGATGATAACGATGACAGTTATTCTGAAAATTCCAGATAGACCACTGTGTTGACTTTCTTCACAAGTATCGGCCGCAAATGGTTTGTGATGATCTTAACAGAGATCCAGTGGGCTATAACTCCGTGACTACTTTCGACCCGCTCACACCCCTTCCGGATCGAAGTTCATCACGAGCCGCTCTTTCGCGTCCTTCGACGACCCGCGTTTCCCGTTGTTGATGAACCGCTTCTCGTCGCGATCGAGCACGTACACGTCCTCGAAGCCCCCTGGTAGGTCCTCGTACGAGCAGATCCAGTCGCCCTCCAACCCCGTGAGTCCGTCGACGAGCGCCTCGTGGTCGATCGTGTTCACGAGGTAGTAGTCCTCGTACCCCACGTACGGCGGGTCGCAGTAGAACACAGTGTCCGCGCTGTCGTACTTCTCGAAGACCTCGGACCAGTCGAGGTTCTCGAGGACCACATCCGCGAACCGGTCGGCGAACTCGTCGAGACGATCGACCTTGTTCGCATACGACTGGGCCTGACTCCGGACCTTCGAGGTCCCGAACCCAGCTCGCGAGTCGTACGTCCCACCCCACTGCGTGTACCGGAGGTAGAAGAACTGCCCGGCGCGCTCGATCGGGTCGGCGGGCCGGTAGCCGTGGAAGAACTTGTGCGCCCACTCGTCGTAGATCTCGCGCGAGTACGGCGTCCGGTCGAGCCACTCGACCAGCTCCTCGCAGCGGTCGCGGAGGACCTCGAAGAACTGCACGAGGTCGCCGTCGCGGTCGTTGTACACCTCGACGTCGCTCGTGTCCGAGTCCTTGTTCGCGAGGACGCCGGCTGCACCGCCGAACACTTCCACGAAGCAGGTGTGCTCAGGCGTCTGACCGAGGATCCACGACGCGAAGCGGCTCTTCCCGCCGGGGTAGGGAAAGACGGCGTCCGGCATCACCGATCACCCTCGAGGCGCTCACCGACGACGCCGGCGACGCGCTCGACCCAGTCCGGGACGTCGGCGCCGTGGACGCTGTCGCCCTCGCAGAAGATGCGGCTGATGTCGAGCGAGCCGCCGATAATCCGCGCGTCGAGCTGCCAGTCGTACTGGTTCGCCGCCTCGATCTCGATGCGAAGTGACCCGTTCGCGTCGACGCTGACGACCGCGAGGGCGTAGTAGGGACCGCGGTAGCCGCGGGAACTGCGAATCCCTTCGGCGACGAGGTCGACGTCGAACTCTTTTGTCTGTGCGCTGCCGCCGTGGACCGGTTGCTTAGAAGCCATACTGACGGCTGGTCGCCATCAACGGTTTAGCCTGACCCGTGAGGTTCCGAACGGTTCCGGATGGTCGCGAAGTGGGAGCCGTCCCCGAGTTAAGCGAGTTCCGAACGGTGTTCCGAATGATCGACGCCAACGAGACTGTACCGCTTCGTCCCCCGATCCCACTCGACGTCGACAAGGTTGTAGTGCTCTAGTTTCGGCAGGTGATTTTCTCGGAGGTACCGCAGCGTCACCGGGTCGGGATGTGCCTCCTCGTAGCGGGCGTACAGCTCCTTCTGGATGAGCCCGTCCTCTTCAGCGAGAACCTCGTACAGCACGCGCTGGTGATCGTTCAGTTTCGAGATGGTCTTCTGGCGAACCTCGCGCTCGGCGTTCGCGACGGCGTCCTCGACGAGCCGCGCCGGAATCGCCGACAGCCCCTCGCGGCTGGCCATGCGTGCACCGACCCGCAGCGCCGCGATCGCCTGCCGCGCGTCTCCTTCGGAGAGGCGCGCGATCCGTGCGAGCACGTCCTCACCGACGGCGTTGGGACCGAGCCCCGCACGGGCACGGCGAGAGAGGATCTTCGCGATCGTGTCATCGTTGTAGGTGTCGAAGTGGACGCGGTAGGCGACGCTGATCCGGGAAGTGATTCGGTCGTCGAGGTCTGCGAGGAGATCGACCTCCCGATTCGCGATCCCGATCCAGGAGAGCCCGCGGATATCGTGGAGATCGTAGAGCACCTCGGTCCCACGCAGTTGGTCCGCTTCATCAAGGATGACGACGCCCGGCCCGTGGAGGTTGTTCTTGATCAGGTCGATCAGCCGGCCGGTCGAAGACGATCGCGGCAGCGCTGCGCCGACCAAGTCTCGGGCAAGTTGCTCGAGGACTGCGTTCCGGGTGTAGTCCTGCCAGCAGTTCACGTAGGCGTGGGGGACGTCGAGGACCTCCTGCCGAAGTTCGCGAACGGCAGCCCTCGCGACAGTAGTCTTCCCGACACCGGAGGGGCCGAACAGGAAGCAGTTCTCGGCACGAAAGCCGTCTTCGATCGGCGCGAGCGCGTCCGTCACCTCGTTCATGTGGCGGTTCCGACCGACGATCGAGGTGGGGAGGTGATCGTCGTCGAACACCGTTCCATCGCGTATCACGTTTCAGTCGGTCACGGTGCGAGAATATAAGCCGACCCCCCAGTGTTCCGAACGGTTCCGGATGGAGCAGATAGAATCGGTGTACTGAATACAATGAATGAGTCCGTCACACCCGTGAAAGCCCATTTTCACGGGGCAATTTACAATATTTGAAAATGGCACCGGTGACTACTTGACACATAAAATTGATTTACACACACTATGTCAGGCTATCCAATTGCACATAGAATCAATGCCGGACAAAATGGCTATTTCGCCAAAGATTGGTACACTCGACAGCAAATTAGCGTCGGGCATGACCTCGGCGATCACAGAAAGCAAACAGAAGAGAACATCCATGAGAAAGATGATACACAACACAACTACGTCTCTCGATTCCTTGGATGTCACCCAGATGAAGAAAAGAACCTCCATATTGGAGAGAATATCATTGCCTACGCACCAAATCAAGACATCCTCTTAGGAATTGGTTCAATCCTCAGCGAACCCTACTATGAGCAAAATCCCCGAACCCTTACCACCCAGGACATACACCATTATTGGCGAGATATCGTCTGGCTACCTTGGAGCAAACCAGTCGATCGGGACGAGATTGGAGCTATTTCTCCCCGGTTCAACGAAAATGGAAAACACCGAGCCTATCCCACCAGTACATTAGAGCGGTACAATGGTGACTTCACTGGATTAAAAGAAACAATCGAGAAATGCGAACAAGTGGATCTCAACCGACTGTAGGGTCTTCTTCTGAATAAGATCATACCGTTCCTGTTTTCATGATCGATTAGAATCCCCCACTGCCGACTTGTTATTCGTCTAGTCTCGTTGGCGCCACTAATCGGTGACATCCCTTATTGCCAGTGTGAACACAACGGTCGAATTACTCGGTCAAGCAGCGGTAATTTATCCTGTTACCTCCCACATGGTTTCACAGAATGCCCGACTCGCCTTGGCAGGACAAAGACCGGCTATACAAGCTGTACGTAGAAGGCGGTCTCTCGGCTGCTGCTATTGGTGAGGAGTTGGGTTGCTCCGATGTCACCGTCTTAGACTGGCTAAGCAGGCACGAGATCCCCACGAGAAATCCGGACCCGCCACGGATGACAGGAGAGGATCATCCCCGCTCAGTATCGAAGGAAGATATTCTAGCTGATTACAAACGAGTTGCAGAGGAACTCAGCAAAACGCCCACCCAATCTGAATATGATGAGCTCGGAGAGTACTCTTCTCAATCAATACAATCTCATTACAGCACTATGGGCGCTATACAGGACGCTGCCTCTCTTGAGCGCCTCAGAAAGGGGCGAGTTATCCTCAAGTGCGAAGCCTGCGGCGACGAGTACAGTGTGAAACACGCAGAGAAGGACAAAAGTCGGTTCTGTAGCCGCGACTGCCTCGGTCAGTGGATGTCTGAGAATATGACCGGGGAAAACAATCGCTACGACTACAATCAGACTGAGTTCACCTGTGAGTGGTGCGACGAGACGTATTTCAGAGCTGCGAATAGGGAGGGGAAGACCCGTTTTTGCTCTCAAGAGTGCCTCGTCGAATGGCGATCTCGTGAATACTCTGGCGAGAATCATCCTCGGTGGAAGGATAACGGGGACTACTATCGCGGTCCAAATTGGCACGGTCAACGGGCCAAAGCACGTGAGCGCGATAACCACGAGTGCCAAAACTGTGGCAGAGACTATTCAGACCTCGACGTTCACCATATCATCCCGTTTAGCGAGTTTGACGACTACGAGCGGGCGAATCGGCTTCAAAATCTCATAACGCTATGCGATAGCTGCCATTCAAACGTTGAATGGGGAAATATTACTGTACAGTCGAAGCTCGGGACGTTCAGCGAGTAATTCATTCTCTGTATTCCGCAAGATCTTCAAACAGTCGGCGGTTCAGAATTCCAACAGGGCCCTCTCTGCCTGTTATACTTCCAGTTTCACTCTGTGCCCATGGCTCACATCCTTTACGTTGACTACTAGTGCTACAGATATGGCAACGAAGAACTCGGGAGAGAGAATTCGGCGCCGCGACGTATTCGTGAACCTCGCTGAAGAGCTACAACTTCGACGATCGGGTGTCCACAGTGCGAAAATGGCAGAGAATCTATTCAGGTTCGAGGAGGGTCGAGACCTCGTCGGGATCGGGCACGAGGCTGAGCGAGCGATCTACTATGAGACCGCTTCACGATCGCTTGTCGCAGTTCAATTCGACAAGCACGGGGTGTACGCCGGTGAGCAGGAACTTCTCCAGCGTGAGCTCGACGAGCCAACAGCATGGGTCGAGGCGTCCGGTAGCGAACTTGTGTGGGTCCACCCGCGGTATCGGTGATGCGCTTTCGTGTCGAAGCGAGAAAACCTAGATCTGATCCGATATCATGATCTGATGATCTTCGGATCCTCGGATCCTCGCAGGAAACGCCCTTTCTCCTGCTATGAATTAATATACTATCCGCTCAAGCTATTCTCGCAAACATGGGACTTGGAAAGTATATCGACCAGATGGCGTGGAACGAGGAGCACCCAGCGATAAAAGATACGCTAGATCAGATGTTCGACGAACAGTATCCTGCGACCCTGATACAGGAAGAACTAGCTGAACAGTTGGATGGAGTCTCTATCGACGTCGAATCATATGAACACCTCCCATACACACCCTACGAGTACGATAAGACTCCGAAGCTGGCTCGAAAGTGGGAAGCAATGCTTACTGAGTACATGCTTTGTGAACACTCCCGCCCCGACAAACGATACCAGCAGTCCGCTGCGAGAGCAACTGAACATCTCGATTGCTCTGCTGCCGAGTCAGTGAAAAGCGGGCTCACGAGGGAGACGTTCTACGAACCGTTCAAGGTGAGTCCGGACGGGTCTGAGGAAATCATCTCTATCTCTGCTCCATCTGCTGAGTTGATCCGCGGTATCCTCAAAGAGGCGGAACGGATCCTAAGACAAGAGCCGGATATCATCGAACAGATCCAAGCTCACCACCGTTCCTGAACGAACGATACCTTTGCGGGTTCAGTCGTACGTGGTGGATATAGACGGCAGATTATACAATCAGAAAATACTCACACCCGCTCTCGAGTACCGAGCACATACCCGAGGAACACGATCGCCGCGGTGCCGGCGAAGGTTTCAATCCCCGCAACGACGCTCGTGAGTCCTGGCGGTGGAGTCTCCGGTGGCGACGTTGTAAACGTCACGACGCTGTAGTACAGACTCCGCCCGATCGACATCTCTCCCACAAAATGGTATACGGCGGCAGACACCAGATAGAGGACCGCCATCACACCTGTAATCCAGGTAAGCTGTACCCCGTATCCAGTGAACACCTTGGATAAGATCGAGCCGAACCAGGCGGCAATTCCTCTTACCCCTCCCTCAGCGAACGCTTCCTTACGCCGGGCGCGGCGTTCTCGAACGCGAGCGCTTCGAGCGCGGCCAATCAATCCGTTCATGCTGTAGGCAGTTCGGAGTTCGTGATTCGTGCGAGCAATAATTTCGTATGGTCGCTTCTCAGATACGTAATCAAATTCGCTGAGTTCATTCATTATTCTCCTATCAGGCACACCGATCCGCGTGTCTCGAGCGAGTATTACGCCAGTCAAATCAGTATCACCAAGGTTCGCGTCGGTAAGATCGGCACCTCTGAGATCCGCGTCGGTGACGGCGGCGCCGAAAAGATCCGCGTCAGAGAAGTTGGCACCTCTGAGGTCCGCGCTATGGAGATCGGCTCTGGTGAGGTGTGCTTCGGTGAAGCCCACACCTCTGAGGTCCGCGCTACGGAGGTTGGCCTTGTCGAGGAGTGCACCAGTGAGATCGGCACCCGATAGGTTAGCGCTATAGAGGTTGGCCTTGGTAAGGAGTGCATCGGTGAGGTTGGCACTCGAGAGGTCCGCGCCAGTAATGTTGGCACCTCTGAGATT
Source organism: Halorubrum aidingense JCM 13560 (assembly GCF_000336995.1). GTDB lineage: Archaea > Halobacteriota > Halobacteria > Halobacteriales > Haloferacaceae > Halorubrum > Halorubrum aidingense. Next base: position 266,249 of record NZ_AOJI01000017.1, read on the forward strand.
CGCGCCGGTGAGGTCGGCCCCATCAAGATTCACGTCGGTGAGGTTGGTGTTTTCGAGGTTTCCGTAGGTGAGGTCAGCATATTGGAGGTTTGCCTCAGACAGGTTGACGCCAGCGAGGTCGGCGTTTGGCTCAATATCTCCTGAGGTAACATCTGTGTCGTTGGGAATTCCATACTCGGAATCTGGCATATTAATCCATTAACACAATGGCTGATAATTGTCTGGACTAGAATCCTCGATGACCAATATTCTCGCTTTGTTATACACCACGTTTTGGTAAACCTATCAATCGGAGACATGTTTCAGCAGTCTTGCTCAATACAAGGAGCGAATCGGCTATCAGTCGGTCGTCACCCTGCCTTTACTGAGTGCTAAATACAAGAGAATATTTATGTAATATTCCATACTACTCGTCTGCATGTCTGAGGATGACAGAGACAGTGACGAGTATGTTATTCTTTCAAGAAAGCCAGTGGATAGAGGGGAAATAGACTCCGAAAAACCTGTGGTTGTTTCAGGCTTAGCCCTCATAGTATTCACTCTTATTTATATGGGTTTAATAATTATCCTGCCGCTTGGTATTATTCTAGAGGCAATATCCAACTACGTTCTTGATCCTCGAGGTCTGGGAGTCGGATTTGCTGATCGACCGTTTGGTCTCAGCGAGTTGACTGCGATATACTGTGCTGGACTGTTTCTCATTCTATCTGATGTTCTCCGAGCAGGGTCGAAGATGCTGTCTCAATATGTGCCAGAAAACAGACTCGATCATATAATGAAATCGCATCCTCGAATATGGGGTAATTTATTAATATTCGTAATTATCATCCCAGTCGTCGTTGTCGTGGTAACAACTCTTGCAGCGTCACAGCTTTCTAACCCAGAAGATCTGTGGGAAATAATGATGTCAGGATATACTGGGGCAATTATCGGTGCTTACAGACAAATTGCGACGCATATTTTGCCAGAATATTAAGAAGTGTTACTTCTAATAAAGAAATCCAATCTAGCGATTCAAAATTGGACGACAGGTTGAGTAATAAATCAACTCTCTATTCATCATAGCGACCTACCCGAATTCTAATAATAATTGCTGTGTGAGGATTGCCGACTTCTTATACAAGTCGTCAACGAACCCCCAAATCAGTCCTGATCACGCCGAGGACCTCGTCGGTTCTGCCGTACTAAGTGCTATCTTCTTTTGGAAGTTCACATGCGCTTAGAGGCAACCGGCAAGCCGGATCAGTACAAAGTGTGGCTCACGGACAGCGAGATCGAGGAACTCCGCCGCGCTGCGGGGAGCATCCGCGACGACCTCGTGATACAGCTCGGCGGGTTCGTCGGGCTCCGCGCCTTCGAGATCCCGCAGGTCGCGCCGAAACACGTCAAACGCACCCCGGACGGCGACCACTTCCGCCTCCGCGTGCCGGAGGGGAAGGACACGACGGGGAGTGGCGGGAAGCCTCGCGACGCCTACCTCCCGCGGGAGGTTGAAGGCGACATCCACCGGTACGTTCGTTCGGAAGACGTTGGCCGCCACGAACCGATCGTCGACCTCTCAGAGAGCGGCGTCCGGGCAGTGGTCAAACGTACGGCCGATCGTGCGGCCGAGGCGACCGGTGACGAGGACTTTCACCACGTGTCAAGCCACGATCTCCGGCGCCGATTCGCGCAGCGACTCCTCGTCGATAAGCAGGTGAACCCTCGTGTCGTCATGCAAGTCGGCGGGTGGGACTCCTTCCAGGCGATCGAGCCCTACCTCAACGCGCCGACACCGGAGATTGTGAACGAGGCTTTCGAGGAGGCGGGGTTCGCGTAAAATGAGGATCTGTTGAGGACATCTGCTATTGAAGCAGATAGTATGCGGAGTATCGTCGGTGGATTTATTAATGAACCCTATTAATTACTAATTACGCAAGCGCCTGCCGCGCGGGACCATAGTGCGTTCCGTACACCGGTGCATGCGCAAATACGCCCTCACCCACGCCGGAGGCAAAGCGTCCTCTGGAGAGGTGGCGTGAACGACCAGATGGAAGCACACCAACTCACCCGGGAACGGGTACGACACGTTGTATCGGAGGATCAGTCCGGCTTTTATCGGCTGGGATACGTCCTCAACGGACGGTTCCACACTACCTACGTTGGACGCAGTGACACCTGTCTTCAGCGCCGGCTCCTCGTCCACGTACGGGAGAGCTGGCAGGAAGCGTTCGTAGCGCGGCCAGCCGAAAACAAGGCAGAGGCCTACCGAATGGAGTGTCTGTTCTACCACCTAGAACAGCCTGACCTTGGAAACAAGATCCATCCCGGAAAGCCGGACGGGGTGTCGGCCGAGTGTCCCTACTGCCTGCAGGAAGCCGCTATCGCCAACAGCTCAACCACTACCACCACTATCACCAATGCCGACTGAATCACGCGACTTCGCACACGGAGCATCGTTCATCAAAGGCGCCCGCGACATGGGAATCGAGACGCTGGCGGCCATCTACGAGCTCGTCGACAACTCCATTGACGCAGACGCTGAGAACATCCACATCCACGTGGAGGAGAACGAGGTGGATGGTGAGACGTACATCCGCATCGCTGTTGAGGACGACGGGCACGGTATCTCGGAAACGATCACAGCCGAGGGTACCGAGTACGACGGGATCACCTACGTCCTGGCGTTCGGTGACAGCTACGCACGGGGCAACGACAAAATCGGGAAGTTCGGTTGGGGTCTCTCGGCGTCCGCCACATGTACTTCGCTCCGAACGGAGGTGTACACTCGCACGGCGGATGACGACGACTGGCGATACACCTACATCGACCTCGACGAGATGGACGACAGCAACGACACGAAACCGCCGACTGCGGTGAAGAAGGACCCCGACCATCTGGACCTAGAGAACCCAGATACTGACACGGGGACCGTAGTGTCGTTCGAGAAGTGCGACGGCACGGACCCGAAGACTGTTCGAGGCCTCGTAAGCAACCTGACCAGCGAAATCCCTCGCGTCTACCGGGACTACCTGGACGGTGCTGTCAACATCACGGTGAACGGCAAGGAGCTCGAACCAACGGACCCGCTGTTCATGATGGAGAGCGCCCACAATGTGGGTGAACTCCCCGACAAGGTTCCGCGAGTTGAGGAGCCCTACCACACCGCAACTGTCGAACTCGAAGAGGAAGACGGTGACGAGACCTATGATGTCGAAATTACCGTCGTTATGCTCGATGTCGAAGCCATCCGCTCACACGATGAGTGGAGTTCGGATTGGATGAGTAAGCAGGGGCTGATAGAGCGAAACCAGGGGTTCAGTGTCGTCCGTAACGGACGGGAGATCCGCAATGGACTCACGCTGGGTGGAATCTACAACAAGCACGGCAGCAAGAACTACGTTCGGGCCGAGATCCGGTTCCCGTCTGAGCTCGATGATCGGTTCGGCATCCAGACGAACAAGAGTAGGCTCAGCGTCAAGCAATCGGTGAAGGACAAGGTCGACGAGGCGCTCGCGAACGCCCCCAACCAAATTGCGCGCAAGACGGAGAAGATCCGCAAACAGATCATCGCCGAGGAGAACAAGCAATCCTCTGACACCGACCCGTCGCCGAGCGAGAAGGCTGCTGAGGAGGCCGCACGGTTCCTCAAGAACGTACGCGAACAGACTGCAGAGGAACAGGAGCAGACGAAAGAGTCGGTGGAGGAGCAAAAGGAGGAGGAGATCTCAGAGATTGAGGCCGACGAGGATCTCGATGAAGACGAGGCAGAGAAAAAGAAAAAGCAAGTCGAAAAGAAGTACGAGCGACAGAAGAACTCCAACTCCCACAACGTGACGACTGATACCGTGGGGACGGGCCACTTCTACGAGGCAGAGTTCAGGGGTAACCAGGTCAACGCGATCGTCAACGACTCGCACCGCTTCTACGAGGCCTACGAACAGCTCCGTGCAGGGACGCATCGGGGCGACCCCGTCTCGACGGACGGCGGACCCGAGACCGACACAACGCAAACGGAGGAGAGTATGCTCATCGATCATCTCCTCCTCGCGGCCGCTCGTGCCGAGCTCATGATGGAAGAACGCCACGAGGGGCTCGACGATGAAGTCGTTAGTGAAGTGCTGTATCAGTACCGCAGTGAGTGGTCTGAGGCACTCCGTGGCTTCCTGAAGTTCATGGGTGACGGCTCAGACAGCGGAGGACCGTCGCGCCGCAACTGAGCAGGCGACCAGAGCGGCACGCTATCTTTTTCAAGATACTCCGATCAGCCTGGCGACCTAACTCGTCCACAGCGAAAGGGATCCACTTCTGTTACGTACCAATGGTGTTCCTACTTTGAAGATTCCCCTGGACGACGGATCTCTGCTGTATCAGACCCCTCCTCCGCGAAGAACGGGATCTGATCTCCTTGCTCAATCTCCCACTCCTCTGCGAGTGGTCGCGGGATCGTCACCGTGACGCTGCCGTCTCCTTCCTGTGCAGTGCGACAGTCTGCGAACCGGTCCTGAATGCCCATATTGGCTCTCCCAGCCGTCGAAACATAAAGCGGTAGAACCCACCAAAATATCTTAGATCATCCGCGAAACCTCCCAAATTTCTGTGACTTAGGCGTCGGCGTCGCGACGTGTGCGTGTCGAGCCGACGGATCGGTTCGGCTGTCGAAGACATGAACGAGGACGACACAGGCTCGGAAACAGAGCCTGACGACGGCGGGAAACGATGGACTGACTGGTCGAACTACGGAGGGGGCGCGTGACCTCTACTCGTACCTGGAGGGCCGACGAGTGAGCTGTGTCGCCAACGGGATCGTAGTCTCGGAGGCGTTCGCCGCCTACCTCGAGGAGTTCCGCGAGCGATATCCGCCCGATGCCGAACTGGCGAATAAATACGGTCTATCCACCGGTAACGGATGTTTTCGCAGATCAATGACTCAGACAGCAAGCGGTAGCTACGGAGGGACAGTATGAATGTCAAGAAGGTCGGCTTCAGCGCGCTGATCGCGCTGCTCGTGGTGTCGTCGATGGTGGCGACGCCAGCGATGGCGGCCGGCGGGATCGGCTGGAGCGGCGACTCGAAGGCGCCGAACCCGACGGTCAACTCCGAGGTAACGATCGACGAGTGGAACGCGGCGGATTTCTCGGGGCCGCTGCAGTACTACGACGACTCGGGTGACGCGGCACAGTTGCCCGCGTCGGTGAACGAGTCGAACGACAACCCGATCACCGTCACGGCGACGGACATCGCGTACGACGATCGCGACGATTTCCCGCGCAAGAGCGAGGAGGACGGTGAGAACACCGCCTCGGCGCTCGATGCGGACGAGTGGACGACGAGCGGCGCGACGGTCGGATCGACGACCACGGCGCCGAGCGTCGACGCGCTCAACTACGCCGGGACCGCCGCCAGCGACTCGGCGACGTACTCGAACTTCTCCGTCGACGACGGCGAGAAGAGCTACCTGACGATCGCGGCGGACATCAACTCGGCTGCCGGGACGCCGACGCTCCAGGTGACCGACTCCGACGGCGACTACGTCGAAGTCACCCTGTACGACTCGACGGCCGACGCGAGCAACGACACCGTCGTCGCCAACTCGACCGGCGAGGGCATGGTGCTCCAGCAGCAGCTCGGCGACCTGCCTGTCGAAGGCTCCGGCGACGGCACCCTCGACAGCGCCGAGGAGATCACGATCACCGGTGAGGCGGACGCGGACATCTCCGTGCTCGACGCCGAGCGGACGCGAGCGCTCGACTTCGGTGAGAAACTCGTCGAGAACGACGACGGCGAACTCGAAACGGTGACGATCACCGAGCCGCACGGAGCGTACTCGGTCGCCACCATGGACGGGTTCGACGACGTGATGTCGGATGCGACGTTCTATGGCGTGACCGTCGACGCGATGTTCCAGGCGTCGGACCTGCAGGACGACGGGGACGTTTCCGCGGAGTTCTCTGAGAGCAACAATTACCCGCAGTGGGACGCTCTCGGGCAGTTCGATTACCGACTTCAGCTGCCGACGGCGTTCGACCTGTCGTACTCCAACACGGAGTTCGTCGACGATCCGGAGCTGCCGGGTGAGCGGTACAAGACGGTCGAGGTTGCTGAGGCGACCGGCGATACCGACTTCGCGGACATCGACTCGTGGAACGACGTGACCGATTCGTACGGTTCGAGCGAGGTCACGCTCGACTCGACGGTGAGTTCGGGCACGGTCTACGTGGTCAGCTACGACGTGGTCCTCACGAACGGCGAGGTCGACGCGATCGAGAGTGCTGTCGGCGGCGGTGCGGGACCGATGGACTCGGGTAACGGCGGCATCTGGTCGCTCATCACGTCGATCCCAGGCATGATTGTCTCTGCTGCCGTCACCGTGTTCGGCGGCATCAAGATCTTCGGAGGATCGTAATGTCTGGAGCCGCCGACAAACTCCCGAGCGGGGACGACCCCGCCCCGAACTCGGTGCTCACCGGGACCATCGGGTTTCTGAACGCCGGCGGCACGCTTGGGACGCTGCTTCAGGGCGCGATCTTCGGAACGCTCGTCTCGGTGTTCACGGAGGGCGTCAACGTCATCCAGAGCTTCGGGAACCTGGTCGTCTCGCCCATCGACGCGACAGCGGAGGCGACGATCGCGACGATCAGCGCGACGATCATCGAGCCGCTCGGTATCGTCGAGACGAGTGCCGCAGCGTCGGCGACATCGATCGGCGACCAGTTCGGGCCGTTCGCGTTCATCGTCGGTATCGTGGTCCTTCTGGCGGGGTTCTGGATTATCATTCAGTTCCTCGAGGAGGACGAAACGTCGGACACGTTCATCGTGCCCGGCTTCCCTGACCTTCCGTTCGTCGGTGTCGACGAGGAGAACGACGAGGGCTGACGATGCGTGATCCATCGCAACCCTGCCACGCGTTCGCGGGGGTGGAGAGCGGTGGCTGACGACGACCAGAGGACCCTCAGCGACGACGAACAGTCGTTCCTGCTCACGGGGACCGACTCGCTCGACGGGGTCAGTTTCCGGTCGGCGACCGGAATCGACGCCGGCAACCTCGGCCGGTCGATCGTCGGCACGATCGGCTTTGCGCTGGCCGCTGTGGTCGGAACGTTTGTTCAGGGCGTCGGGGAGGCGTGGACGAGGGTGCTCGACGGCATCGCGGGCTTCCTCGGCGGCACGCGAGAACAGGTCTTCGGCGCCGCGAGCAACCTCGCACCGGGCGCCGTCTATCGAGATGTTCCCGGACTGATCGGGACGCTCGCGGAGAGTTGGACGTCGGCGATGCGCGGTGCCTGGAGCGGCGCCGTGCCGGATGCAGGCGCCGCAACGTGGCTGTTCGCGCTCGGAATCGTACTGATAACGTTCTACGCCGCGGCGCGCGGCTTCGACGGGATCCGCGAGGTGCTGTGATGTCGGTCGATTACGGCGGCACCGGTGGAGACGGAGATAACGTCGACAATCCGTACGACGACGACAGCGATGGGGGCGGCGGCAGCAGTTCCGGCGGCTCCAGCGGGGGTATCGGAACGGTGCTGAGCACGTTCGCGGATAACCCGCGCGGGTTTATTCTCGGCGCGGTGCTGACGACCGTCCTCGAGGCGGTGACCGGTGTGGTGACGACCGCTATCGGCCAGCTGGTGCTGTTGGTCGGCGGGTCGCAGCCGACACGGTTCGATGCACCGGACGAAACGCTCGGACTGGCCGACCTACCGGTGGCGATCGCGTCGACGGTGACCAGTGCCGGTGGCTTCGGCGGCCGGGCGCTCATCCAGGGCATCGACGCGTTCAACGGAACGCTGTTCGACGCCGCGGCGGCCGCAGGGCCGTTCGCCCCCCTTATCGTGATCACTATCGCATCGGTCGAGGCGATTCTCGTCGTGCTGTTGCTGCGACGGCTCGTGTACGTGGCGGCCGACCTGCTCCAACTTGGAGGACTGACAGAATGACAATCAAAGTGGCACTCAAGAGCCCGCTAGCGAAGGTGAGCGCGGGTATCACCGGGATACTCGCGGTTCTCAACCCGGACGTGTGGTTCGTCGCGCTCGATGCGTTGCTGGTGTCGGGGCCACAGCTGTTCAGCGTGGCCTCGGTCGGCGCGCTGACGCTGCCGCGTGTGTTCCCGCCCGACAGTACGGCCGACTGGGTCGTCGTCGCGGCGGGCGTGCTGTTCGTGGCGTACTCGCTGCGGGCTGTTCATCGGAATTTCGAGGTAAGAGGACTATGAGAGACACAGATACAGACGGTACGGTGTCGAATCGTGCAGCAACCAGAGGTGAGCCCCAGTGATCGCTCCGGCGACGCTAGGGCTCGGCGTGGCCGCAATCGGCGCGCTCGTGTACGCGATCGGCGTCGAGCGGAGCCGGGCGGCGGCGTCGAAGGCGGGATCGGGCGTGAAACGCGGCGCCACATCGAGCGTAGCGGCAGGAGCGGCTGGCGCCGGTCTCGGCCTGCAGTTCGGGGGCGATCTCGTCAACGCAATCCTCGCAGAGCCCGGCTTCACGCTTGCAGCAGTGACGGGGATCTTCGGATCGCTCGGGACGGGTGGTCTCCTCGGTGACGTCACCGGTGGGCAGTTCCTCCTCGCCGGACTGATCGCGTTCCTCGTGATCTACTCGGTCTTCGGAGGTGACGACTGATGCAGTCTGTCGGCTTCGACGTTCTTCCAGAGCGTCCGAACCGCGGCTCGTGGCTTGCGTTCGTGCTACTCGGACTCATAGGGGTCTACCTCGCAGCGAGCACGTTCGCAGTCACTGTTGGACCGGTTGAGGCTGTCTTGCTGCCGCTCGGCATCCTCGCTGGGGTCGTCGGTTTCGTTGAGGCGTACATCGATGCGAAGCGGCTTGACGAGATGGAGGCGAGCCGATGAAGCTCACTACGCGTCGCACGATCCGCAGCTGGCTTCTCGACGCACCGGGTGGAACGCTCTACGCGCTCGGCGGGGCGGCCGTCGGCCTGCTGCTACTCGGGATCGTCGTCGAATCCGACACAGTCGCTGTGATCGGAATACTCGCTGCGGTGAGCCTCGTGTTCATCCACGGCCGAGTAGCGTTGGACGCATGTCCGAACTGTGGATCGAGCGTCCGAGTGATGGACGAACGGTACTGTTCGACGTGCGGGACTCGCCTCGACGATGTCGAAGCAGCGCCGCCGATCGACGAGCGCGTCGACGAGCGGTTCCGACCGGTCGGGCTGAACGAGATCGAGCGGTCACCACCGGTAGCAACGATCGCCGATGGTGGCGAGATGGGCGAGGCTGATCAGGACGAGGTGCGTGGATGACTCGCGGCGCCGCGGTCGCCGCGGTATGTCTCGCTGTCCTCCTCGTTGCGACGATGGCGACACCCGCTTTGGCGGCCGTGGCGCCGACCGAGGACAGCCCGACGCCGCAGGTAGCAAACGAGAGCGACATCGAGAACGCGGGACCGTTCTCGCTTGACGACCTTCGGCGCGGTGGGACGCAGCCGTCGGCAGCACCGCCGAGCGTGCGATACGTCGGCGATCCAGAGGTTGACGGCGCGGTCGCGATCCGGTATCGGCCCGCTGATCCGCTGTCGAACGAGCCGGTGTATCTCGAAGGCGGACAGACGCTCAACACCGACGAGATCGAGATCTACTCGACGGTGTTCGGCGAGAGCACGGGCGAGTACGAGCTGGTGGTCACGTATTGGACGCCGGAGACCGAGCGGGTCAACGGGACGGCCGTGGAGTACGCGGCGAATCAGGAGGTGCAGCGGGCGGGTGTCACCGTCGAAGACGGATACGCGACCGCTCCCGTCGAACTGAACAGCCACTACGACACGAACGTTGAGGCGACCGCGTGGCTCGAGCGGAACGGTGAGCCGGTTGAGGGTGCCCGCTGGCGGTTCGACCACGCGTCGGCGCCGGCGAGCCAGCAGGTGCAGATAGAGACGCAGGCGGACGCGTGGTGGTACGCGTTCACGACGGCGATCCTCCCGGGCGTCGCCTCGATCATCGGCGGGCTCTCACTGGCGCGAGCGACGCTCAAACGGGTCGGTCGCGGCCCGGGATACTCGCTCGCGACGTGGGGTGTCGTGTCCGTGTTCGGCATCGTCATGGCGCTCGCGGGGCTCTACTACGAGGTTGCGACCGTCGTCGCGAACCTCGATATTCTGATGGGGCTTTCGTTGTTCCCGATCGCGTACGGCGGCGGCCTCCGAATGAGCCCGCCGACGGAACGGATCGCGTTCGAGCGCAAGGAGCTCACAGAAGCGATCTCTCTCCGTCGCGGAGAGACGGACAAAGAGAACCCGGACGCGGTCGCAGACGGCGGCGAGACGGCGGCGGAGGTAACGGACTCGGTGGAGCTGGGTCGCGACGGCTACTACGACGAACTCTACGAGCAGCTCGTCATCCTGACGACGGTCCGAGCTCCCGACGGTGGCCGACTCCTGCCGAAGACGGGGATCCGACCGTTCTTCGCCCGGCTGTTCGCGAAGGCGGCGCGTCTCGATCTCTCGCAGCTACGGACGCGCGTGCGGGTCGAAGGTAGCGCGTCGCAGAAGGTGTACGTCGACCCCGACGAGGATGAAGCGGTCGTCCACCGGCCGGCGCACCTACGGCGCCGGATGCCCGTCTGGCATCGTTTGCCCGACCCGGTCGACGGCGAGAGCCTGTCCCCGGTCACTCGGGGACTCTACGGGCTCCTCACGCTCGCGACGCTCGGGCTTCCGGTCATCGGCTACTACGCCGGCGGCATGGTCTCGAACACGCCGACGGTCGGGTTTGTGATCGGTCTCGTGCTGCTCGCGATCGAGGGCTACGAGGCGGTGGACGGCTCGATCGACTTCGAGCCGGCGCCGCGCCACGACGTGACTGCCGATGCCTCGCTGACGGTCATGCAGTCGGAGCACGCCGACGCGAAACTCCTCGAAGACTACGAGGAGGTCGCGTGGACCGAGCGCATCAAGACGGCGCTTGAGGCTCGTGATATCGACTCGCGACGCGACCGCTCGATGATCCAGTCGTTCCTCGAAAAGGAGATCGGCGTCGGCCTCGACGCGCTTGGACTCGACGACAACGCCGCGACCGACCTCGAGAGCGACGACCGCGACGAGACCGAGTTCGCGTTCGACGAGACCACGCCGGCGACGCGGCCGGCGGAGGGCGACGATGACTGAGCCGGTACCCGAGGGGGTAACGACGGAGTCGGAGAGCCAACCGCGAACGACGCGGCCAGCGCTCGACGTCCTCGATCGAGACCAAGACCGGTTGCTCTACGACGGTGACCTGCGCCGGGAGCCGCCGATCCAGCCGTTGGGTGACGGGTTCGACAACGCGTTTCTCGCACTCTCGTGGTATCAGGCGGCCGGCGTGCGGACGCTCGGTCACGTTGAGCGCGTGATCGAGCCGCCGGATATGATGCCGATGTCGGGGCTCCTCGAGAAACTGCTGACCGTCGACGACGATCGGCAGTCGGTGTACGTCCGACGCCGACTCGTTGAGCAACTTGACGACGCGTGCGACCTCGCGTATCGGCAGTTCCGCGAGCGGGCCGGAGAGCGCGTGGAGGATGCCGAGGGCGAGACGTGGAGCGATGTCGACCCTGATGAGGAGTCGAACCCGTTGATGCGGCCGGCGTTCCGGCAGCTCGACAGCGGGCAGGCGGCGGCGCTGATCGACCTGTGGAGCGGCTTCGAGGATCGAGAAGCGCTCGGACGGTGGGTTCGGAAACTCTCGGCCCCGACGAACGGCGAGAAGCCGGAGGGGCTACTCGACGAGATCGTCGGCTCACCGCCGCTCTTGGAGGCGCTACTCAACCAGCGCGATCAGGAGGCGAAGGTGACGCGGTATCGGTTTGCCGTGGCGGTCGTGATGCCGTCGTTCCTGACGGCAGCGCGGACGTTGAACGGTGGAGAGCGAACGGACAGCAGCGGTGCGACACACGGAGCGTGGAATTCATGAGCAAATCGTTTTCGAGCCGGGAGAAGAGTCGACGAAAGAAGCAGGAGGTGCTCCAGCGTCTCCACGAGGACTTCGAGCCGTGGGAGAAGTCGCGGCAGGCACGGTACCACGCCGGTTCGAAGTCGTGGAGCCGGCTGTCGAACGTCCATAACGACGGCGAGGTCATTTTCCGTCAGTTCGAGAACAACGACGGGAACGGACTGAAGCCGTTTCACAAGAAACTGAAAAGTCTCTCGCGGACGGCGCGGATCAGCGGTAAAGAGGAGGCACACCCGGTATACCGGTACCCGAGCGCGTACCTCGACGCAATCATCCATCTCGATGACGCGGAGAAGTGGGCGCTGGAGGAGCGGCGTCTCGATGACGATATCATCGCGGAGCAGCCGGCCCCGCGTCGGAAGGTGCTGGAGTGGCTGGCGCGCCCGGAGAACGAAGACGTACTCATGGCGATGGGCGACGGCGGGACCGACCTGTGGGCACACTCAGAGCCGGGTGAGGGGAAGACGTCGTTCGCGAACGTCATCGGCGGCGTTCGGATGCCGGAGATCAACAACGAGACGCTGCTCTGGATGCTCACGCTCGACGAGCTGGAGTGTCTTCCGTTGGCGCCGTTCATGACGATCGCGGTGCCGGAGGGTGTCGAGTACGAGGTTCACGCGAAGCCGCGAAACCCGACGCTCCCGACGGTCGAGATTGAGCTGACCGACGTCTTCCGCGACACGGTCGAGTACAGCGACCCGCGGGACCTCATGACGAAGATCGTCCCGGGCGGGCTCTACGCCGTGCTTCCGGATCCGCTGTTCCGTGGCTGCGAGCAGTTGACGCGAGCGACGTACACGCCGGCACGGTACGCCGAGGAGCCGGCGGAGGTGACGCCGCTTCGAGACGTGAATTTCGCGTTCCTCGAAACGCGGGCGAAGGACGACGAGTTCCTCCACCCGACGACGATGATCAACGACGAGTTCTCCGACCTGGTGCCGCTCAACCCAGAGGCTGACGAGAACGACACGAACCGGAAGGTGAAGGGCTGGCCGGTCGCACAGGGGAAAGCTCGGAAAAAGAACCTCTCGATGATCAACCTCTCGCACTCGATCGCCAGGTGCGACGAGGGGCCTCGAGAGAAGAACCGGTGGTTCGTGACGATGCCGAACACGCCGCCGCCGGCGAGCTCGCTGTCGGGCATCGGCAACGTCCCGATCAACATGTCGTACATCAACAAATTCGCAGACCGGAAAGGCCGGGCAGTGATCTGGCGCAACGACAACTTCGCGCCGATCCAGTGGCCGAATCCGTACCGTCGCTACCGGTTCCGCGGCGAGATCTCGGTGAGCTATCCGCGCCGAGAGGAGGCCCTCGATGCCCTATGACGTCACCCGATTCCGAGAGGAGCGACGTCGCCAGCGACTCACGCGATTATTTCCCAAATCGGCGAATATGGTGCCCGACGAGATCGGCCGTCTCCGGTCTTCTCGCTCCCGGCGAGATCGCGGCTACACGCGCGGGCGTGTATACAGAACCGAACGGGGGAGGCGATAACGATGACTGACGAGAACACAGGAACCCACAGCGAAGACGACGACGGAGATGAATCGCCAGCCGGCCTCAAACAGCGTGCAAAAGCGTACGTTTTCGCCGCCTACGCGTGGCTCCGAGCGCAACTCGCGCAGTCGGCCCAAGAGATAGCGCCGCAGTTGCGCGGCGCAGTCAACGGCGTGTCGATCCCGAAGCGCGCGTACAAGCCGCTCGGGCTCGCAGCCGTGCTCCTGATCGCGGCCGTGGCACTACCGGCGGCGCCGATCGGCGACGACCCGAGCTCGGACGTCGAGACCGAAGAGCCGGTCGTCGGCGAGACGTATGCGCCCCCGGAGGACGGAGAGTACCGGCGTGTCGTGGAGTCGGCTGTGTCAGCGAGTGCACCGAGTGAGACCGCCGACCCACCCGATCCGCCAAGCGAGGTTCGAACCTCAGCTGGCAGCCAGACGATGAACGTGGAGACGACAGTCATCGACGGCGAGCCCGCGATCGTGCTTGACGACGACCGAACGCACTCGGGACGTTGGGTGTCGATCGAGACTGCGTGGTTTGAGGACGCTGTCGGAGAGGTGCCGGACGCGGCGTATATCGAGCACGAGGAGAACGGCCAGTACGCGGCGCCGATCGAAGTGCGCGGCGGCCAGGCGGCGTTCTTCGTCCGCGAGTTCTCGACGAACACGGTCACGTTCGACGGCGAGGTGGCGCTGTCCGGCGCCGAGGCTGGCGACGGAACCGAATATCAGTACGAGCTCGGCTCGACCGAGGGCGTGGAAGACCCGTCCATCAATATAACGGGCGTCAAAAACACGGAGTCGAGTTCATACACCGCAACTGCCAACCGGTCGGTAACTCAGACGCTCACGGTCGGTGGTAACACTGAACCGCGAGAGTCGAATGTTGCGATCACCGGGATTGAGGAAACTGAGCAAAGAAATGTAGATAGTACGGGCTCTGACACGGTGAATATCGGAGGTAATATGGATACAGACGCCACGTTTTCCGTACCTGAGTATGCCTTTACTGGGAGCGGGAAGGACTCAAACGATGGCGGCGAGTCATCCGTTAGCGGGACCACTTCAAAGTCATACGAAGGCTATGAATCTGACACATTAGAGTGGGATGTAAGGGCATACGGAAATGAGGATGCTGATTTCGACCGAGAGCAATATACAGAAGCCAGTTATGACCTCTACATCGGCGAAACATCCGGGAGTACCTCGCTTATTGACAGCAAATCTGCTACAGGGAGCGGCGGGAGCACGGTAAGCGCAGATGGTTCCGGGACGGTGGACACCTCTGGGTGGAATTCATTATATGTCGAAGTAGAATGGTCGGCGACCGCCGATTCAAGAACTTTCGAAGATCCGGGCGACGCATATGGCGAGTTTAACGTTAATAGTGCTGAAAAGGCCGATCTCACGGTCACACAAGATACAAGCCAAACAGTTACCGACGGTGATACGGTTACGCTCTCGCCTGGATCCGCGTCGATCGACGCAAATACTGATTGGTCAACTGAATGGACCGAAACGACGGCGACGGAGGATCCGTCGCTCACGATCGACGGTGATTCTGTAGTCTCACATTCCGGTGTCTTAGCGGCCGGTGAGACGGTTTCTAAAAACACGACCGCGTTGAGCACGGGTGATAATACCGTCGAGGTATCCTCAACCAATTCCAAAGCAGATTGGAAGGTAAATTGGGTCGAGGTGACAGAATCATCCGATCCCGTCGTGGAAGTAAACGGCGAGACCGTCGGTCACTCTGGAATCCTCGCGGACGGTGAGGAAGTCGCACTCGACGCGAACGCCACATGGCTCCAGGAGGGAACGAACCGCGTTAACGTCTCAACGGACTCGCCGGCGAGCGGGCCAGTGTCGTTGGTTGGGCTCGATTACTCGCACGGCGCCGAGACAACGACCTCGGCGACGGTGCAAGAGACGACGTGGAGCCAGACGACGAACGTCTCGAACACCTGGCCGTCTGCACGCTCGAACGCGACGGCGACGCTCCCGATGAACGACCGCGTCGTCGACGTGCGGAACGTCGAGATCCGCGAGAACGGCACGACGTGGGAGCCGGTCGCCGAGAGCGACTACACACTCAACGGGACCGACCTGACGATCGAACTCGGCGACGTGGCCGAAGGCTCGACGACGGAGGTCCGAGCGACCGGCTCGAAGGTCCGCGTCGAGGACGGGGCGATCACCGTGCTCGAACCGACGACATCGTCGGATACGCTTGACACCCGTGTCCGTGTCGACGATGCCGGCCCCGACTTCGCGCTCTCAGTGGACGAGACGATATTCGGCGATCGGGTCCACTACGCGGAGAACGCGACGTGGGGCGAGACGACGGGAGAGGCGACGATCACCGCGGACGGCGGGCAGACGCTGACGCTGCCGGACGCGACCGCGGGAGCTGAGACGAGCGTGCAGACGTGGCCGATCGCGGTCGCGCCGACCGCGGGCGAGGTGACCGTCACCGGACGCGACGGCGACCGGAGCGAGCCGGGGATCGCGGTGACCGGCGACGGTAACTCGGAAGTCGAGTACACGTTCGTCGACGCGGCGGACAACACACCGTACGTCCTCTACTCGAAGACTAAGGAGATCGTCCGCGACTCGGGCATGGCGTCGTCGCCGATCACGCTCGTCGACGACAACTCCGAGGAGACGCTCGTCTTCCAGCTAGATGACGGAGTCGCATCGGGCTCGGGCTCCGGATCGAACGCGGGCGGCGGTCCCGGACTCATGCCGTCCGGTTCGGCCGGTGGCGGGTTCACGGCGCTGCAGGCGTTGATCCCGGACGCGAGCATGTTGCTGCTCGGGCTCGGCGGACTCGCAGCGGGACTCGTCGCAGTGCGCCGGAGCGGGCTCGTCGACGAGGGCACGCGCGGCGCGGCAGCCGTCGACACCGGCCAGGACGTAGCAACCACGGCGGGCCGACTTGTTGAGCGCGTGCTGGAGAACGAGATCGTGCTCGGGGTGGTGCTGCTCGCCGGCGGCGGGTGGCTGCTCACGTCGGGTATACTACCGGAGCAGACGACGCTGATCGTGTCGCTGTCGGCGGTACCGGTGGCGATGTTCCTCGTACTCCAGCAGTTCGATCGGTTCGATTTCCGGATCTGGGCCGGGTCGACCGCGCTCGTCGGCGTGCTCGGGCTGCAGACGCTCGCACCCGAGCTCGGTGAGGCGATCGCCGAGGAGGCCGGCGTGATCATCGTGGTCGGTGCGCTCCTGCTCGGCTGGCGAGCGGTGTCGGCGTGGCGCGCCGAGGCGAACACGCCGGACAATGTGACGCGGCTCGAAATCAACGCCGAGGAGGACGACGATGCCTGATCCGTTGATCATCGGGGTGCTCGGGGACTACTTTCGTGAGTCGGTGGTCATCGGGCTCCTCGGCGTCATCGTCGTACTCCGATTCCGGCGCTACCGAGCTGCTGGCGCGGCAGCAGTCGGTGCGCTTTCGTCGGCGGCGACCGTGGCCGTAGCGGTCGTCGTGACGCTATTCGGGCTCGTCGCGCTCGGCTACTGGGACCCGCCGGTCTCCGAGATCGTTGGCGACGTGCTCGGGGCCGGGCGGACCGTTTACGATACAGTCGGCGAGTGGCTGATCGAGAAGCTCGTCGGGTGGCTCGAGAGTGTGGCTGGAAACACGTCGTAAGGCTATCTGACAAGGTTCTTTCTCGGGGTCCCGTCCACGCCAATACCGCATTCATACCGTCAAGAGGGCGTCCTACGACCGTCTTGTAGGTTCCACGCGCGGAGTGGTGCGGTGCGGTAGGCCGGAGCCGTTCTGGCTCCGGCCGTTATTGTCTCCCCCCTTAGGGGCTACACCCGTAGGGATCCCTGCTAACCTACCCACGCACCGCAAACCCTCTAACGGCCGATCTCGCGACGCCCTGACTGCTAAAAAGCGCGATCCGCGACAAGGTGTTTAGAATCATTATGTTTTAAAATACAGCCGAAAGTAGCACAAAATTCAGTTGTCGGCCCGATCGACGCGCGATCGCCGCCCTCGACGAGTCGGATTAACCAACATCGGGGCTGTCGAGGCGAGAAGCGTTGGTTAAGATCGGTGAAAAAAGAGAGCCGAAGCTATCGACCGACGCGAGTCCGTGGCGCCGAGCGCCGTTACTCGACCCAGTCTCGCCGATCGGTCCGTACGCGGACCTCGTCGCCGTCCAGGTACTCGCGGTCGAGCGCGGTCGCGAGCTGGTGCGGCTTGAGCGCGAGGTCCTCGAAGTACGCCCACTGGGAGCGACCTCGATCTCCGACGCCGGCGTCGTCGTCCTGGCCGTCGCTCTCCTCCTGGTCGCCGACGGAGCTCGGATCGTCGCGCTGTTCGCGACGCTCGCGACGCTCCTCGGCGCGGTCCTTCATGTCGTAGACCTGGTCGTCCGGGTAGATGCGGCGCAGGATCTCTTCCGCCTCCTCAAGGACTGCAAGGCTCGGGAAGACCACGAGTACCGGGTTTCCGACCTTCTCCGCGATCCCAACCTCGACGAGCCGGGAGACGTGGTAGCGGATCGTCGAGCGAGCGAGTCCAGTCCGCTCCTCCAGGGTGTCGTACGACGCGCCGCTCTCGGTTGCGACGACGCGGAGGATATCATACACGGCCTGCGTGTTAGTCTTGAGAGCTTCTCTGTGTATCTCCGTCCCAACCGCCTCGTATCGCTCGCGGAGTTGCTCGCGACGCCCACCCGGGTGCGAGTACCGGTACTCCGGACTCGCCGGACCGGGCTGATAGTCGTCGGCGATCAGCTCCTCGCGACCGACGCCCGCCCACTCCAGGTGCGCGGAGACGATCGACCGGAGTACCGACATGACCTCGTCCCACTCC
This sequence comes from Halorubrum aidingense JCM 13560, assembly GCF_000336995.1. Lineage (GTDB taxonomy): Archaea > Halobacteriota > Halobacteria > Halobacteriales > Haloferacaceae > Halorubrum > Halorubrum aidingense. The sequence goes on from NZ_AOJI01000017.1 coordinate 284,519, forward strand.
TCGACGTGCGGGAGGGCGCCGTCGCCGTCGACGCCGGCGAACGACGCCTCGAGTTTCGGGTGATGAGCGGGATCCTCCCGCGGAATCTCTGCCCACCCGGCAGCCTGGTAGCACTTGAGTTCGATGTCGTACGTCGTCCGCTCGAATCCGAGAAGGTGCCACCGATCGGCGTCGAGAAGAGCCTCAAGGTACCCCTCGCGCTGCCGGAGTTGGTGCGCCTCGATCTCCGACATCCCACCGTAGGCGATCAACTCGCGGGTCTGGTCGATCGTCTCGACGACCTGCCGCTTCCATCCGATGTCGAAGCGGTGGTGCGCCTCCGCTTTGGTGAGGCGTCGCGAGTCGGAGTCGCGATCTGAAAGAAGACGGCCGCGATCGACGTCCAGGACGAGTTCGAGCACGTCGAGCATGCGCCCCTCGACCTCGTCGGCGGTGTCGGCCCACGTGGTCGAGCACCGTACGAGCGAGCCCTCACCGTACTGTAGCGTGAGCGGACTCCCGTCCTTGTAGTTGAGATCGGCGAACTGCGGGATCACGCGAAGCGAACACGCCTGTCCGGTCTTGTAGAGATCGCCGTCATCGTCACGCTCGCGGAGCGTGAGGTCGTACTTGTAGTACGCTGAGTAGTCGTCCCCCGTTCCGGTTCCAGCCTTCCATCGTGACGAGGTGAGCTTCACGACCCACTCGCGGCCGGAGGTCGGTGCTTCGAGCCACGCGAGATTGTCGTGGTCGATCTCTGCGACTATGCCGGGCTCCTGGTCACGGTCGCCGACGACCTCGTACCACAGCTGGTGCACCGCGGAGTAGAGCGCAAGATCACGATCTGTGTCGTTGAACATGGCTTGTACGGCAGCGCCGTGGGCAGCGGGTTCGGGAGCGAAACGGTCCTCGAGGCGCGGGTCGGGGAGCGTCCCGATCGTAGCGTCCGGCGTCGAGGGCATGTCGATGCTCACGCCGAATCACGCTCCTCGAGGATAGCAAGAACATTCCACCAGGTGACGCCCCGACACGAGTGACAGACGTGTTCGAAGGAACCGCTCGATCGGTCACCGACAATCTCGGTGGTGCGCTTCTCCGAGGTCTTCCCGCAGCCCGTGCACCGAGCCGAGAGAAGTGGGCCAGCGTGACCGACGCCAGGGGCGGAGCGCGACTTACTCGCCATCGTTCTCCTCCTCGTCGGACTCCTCGCCGTCGCACTCGTCCGCGAGTTCGTCCGCGAGGTTGCCGTTTTTCTCGGCGAGTCGGAGCTGTTCCGCGACTGAGCTCGCGTGTCCGAGATCTTCGTCGCTCACGCGGACGCACCTCCGTCGACGTCGTCGGGCTTGTAGCGGCGTGGACCGTCCGAGGTACCTTTCGAGAAGGAGTCGGGGCGGTTCGGGCATCCGACAAGGTGGCCGTACTCTAGGTCACCGTTGATACTCCGTGTGCAACGTGCACCGCAGGTGTCACACCAGAACTCGCGTGATTTCGAGGCGGTGAAGGAGCCGGAATGACCGAGGCTCACGCCGGAACACCTCCGGTCACGGACCTGTTTTTCGTTAAATAGCTATTACTAAGAAGTGATACGTTAGACTGAAGACTGCTATGGGGCCGGAGGGATTTGAACCCCCGATCGACTGATATCTCCGGTGCGCCTCGGAACTCCAGAGGGTCGTCAACACGACCGATGATCAGTCGGCCGCTCGGTATATCAGTCTGGAGTGTCGTCCCGGGCGCGAGCCTCTGGAGTCAGTCGCCATGCCTGGCTTGGCCACAGCCCCGCGTGATCGTGCAATCCTTCGTTGCCGAAACGCGGATAAAGGGGTTTCGATCGCGAGCGTTCAGGGGACGAGACGGCGACGCGTCACACCGGCGCCGACCTCACCGGTCGTCGTCGCTCCAGTCGCACTCCTGGCATTTGTACCCGGTGACGAACTCCGTCACGCTCGGCATGTAGCCGACCTGAATGACGTCGCCGCCGCACTCCGGGCAGTCGCGGTCGGCGTCCGTGATCGACTCCGCTTCCAGGATCGATTCGCCCTCGACGAGCTCAGCCAGCGTCTCGGGGGTGACCATCCGTCCCTGCACGACGCGATTGGACATACCCGGCCTATGCGGTGGAGTACCTAAACCCCCGCGACCCGCTGTTCGTCGCCCCTCGCAGCCGGAGCGTCTTACAGCCAGGGGGCCCGCGAGTCGTCGTCGGAGAACGGGTCGGGGGCGTCGTCGTCGGTCGAGGACTCCGGTTCGCCACCGTTGGCTAACACGGCGACGTCGTCATCGACGATCTGCCCCGGTGCGGTCGGCGGCGTATCGAGCGGCGGATCGGTCGGATCGAGCGTCTCGTCGTCGGTCTCGCTCTCCTCGCTGTCGACGCCGTCATCGGCGTCGTCGGACGCGGCGTCCTCGGGCGCGTCGGAATCGTCGGGATCGTCGCCGGTCCCGTCGTCGCTCGAGTCGGCGTCCGGCCCCGCGTTCGGGTCGTACGCGAACAGCGTCGTCACGGCGAGCACCGCCAGCGCGATGGGCGCCTCGGTCTGCATCAGGTCGAACGGACCGAGCAGGATCGGGAGCGCGAGCACGCCGAGCGCGACCGCCGAGCCGAAGCGGAACCGGTCGATATCGACGCGGCCGCGGAGGTGCGGCGACAACAGGGCGACCGACAGCGCGAACGCGACGCCGACCCCGGCCGCGGCGGCGCCGTGAAGCACGTACTCCGGCGACGTCTCGATCTTGAAGCCGGCCGGTTGGAAGCTCGCGACGAGGCCGAGACCGATGATGACGCCGGGACTGGGCAGGTGCTCACCGATCTCCGAACTCGCGGTCTTGGCGGCGATCGTGAGGATCACGAGCCCGGCGAACCGCTCGAAGACGGGGAGGTTGAGGAACCCTCTGAAGGTGGGTGCGAACGCCGCCTCGATCGCGGCGAGCGGGATGATGACGGCCCCGATGAGCAACACCGAGATGACCATCTGCTTGCGGTTGCCGTCCATCTCCGCGAGGATCACCGCGGCGGTCGCCGACCCGCCGAAGATCAGGATCCCGGTTTCGACGACGCCGGTGGCGGTCGATAACACGCCAGCGACGACTAACGCGGGGAAGATACCGTCGACGAGCGGCAGCACCATCACGGTCGCGAGCAGCTTCGTGGCGCTGCCGACTTGCCGCTCCAACCGGAGGGCGATGGGGTGTCGTGAGACGCTCATTCAGGGGTGATAACCCTGACCGACGGGTACACGGTGGGAAGCGGGCGACCCGCGATAGCCGAGGGACCGGCGTACGGAGTCGGATCCGAGAGCGGCCCGACGAGTCCATGTAAAGCGTTTGCGCGTATTGCCGGCTGTAAAGCGGGCGCCGAGATCACAGATCGGCTGGCCGGCGATGCGCGCGTTCACGGGACTGTCGGAGTCCATACATCATATACGTGTTTCGGTTGCGTTAAAGGTTGTGTGAGATCTGTCCGCACGACTCGGTGGGTCTTTCGGCCGAGTTTTTATATGTGCCATCGAACCGTCGTTCATGTGGGCGAATACGGTGACGATACGTCAGCCCAATTCGAATGTGGTGGCCGATCAGTCGTCGGTCGATCCGCGTGCGGCCGATCCGTGAGCCGTCGATTCCCTCGGATGACGCCCGCCTCGTGTCTCTCTCCACCGGAATGACGAGCGGCGCGAGCGGTCGAGATCGACGCCGCACTGTCCGCCGGGATGATCCATAATTTTGCATAGTACGTGAATTTGGATGAGAACGACGTGCACGTCTGTGCTGACTCGCAACGTTTTTTATCGGTGACTGACGACGGTTTATATGGCGAGGAACTCCGGCCGATTTTCTGCAAAGCTCGACGTCCCGGAAGCGTTGACCTTCGACGACGTGCTGCTCCGACCCAAAGAGAGCCGGGTCGAGCCCGACGACGCCGACCTCTCGACGCGCGTCTCGAAGAACGTCGAACTCACCGTGCCCGTCCTCTCGGCGGCGATGGACACCGTCACCGAGAGCGACCTCGCGATCGCGATGGCCCGCGAGGGCGGGCTCGGCGTCCTCCACCGCAACATGACCGTCGAGGAGACGGCCGCCGAGGTCGAGCGCGTCAAGCGCGCCCACGAGCTCGTCATCCGTCGCGAGAACGTCGTGACCGTCTCCCCGGACGACACGGTACGGGAGGCCGACGCGCTGATGGAGCGAGAGGGCGTCTCAGGCGCCCCCGTAGTCGACGAGGACGACGCCGTCCTCGGGATCATCTCCGGGACCGATATCCGTCCGTACCTGGAGGTCGGTGAGGACGACGCCGTCCGCGAAGCGATGACCGACGAGGTCGTCACGGCGCCGGAAGACGTCGACGCCCGCGAGGCGCTCGAACTGATGTACGACCACAAGATCGAGCGCGTCCCGATCGTCGACGAGGGCAACGGACTGGTCGGACTCGTCACGATGGGCGGGATCCTCCAGCGGCGCGAACACGAGGAGGCGGCCCGCGACGAGGACGGCCGCCTGCTCGCCGGCGTCGCCGTCGGCCCGTTCGAGGAGGAGCGGGCCGTCGCGGCCGACGAGGCCGACGTCGACGTCATCTTCATCGACTGCGCCCACGCGCACAACCTCAACGTGCTCGACTCCGCGGAGGCGATCAAAAAGACCGTCGACGCCGACGTCGTCGTCGGGAACGTCGGGACGCGCGAGGCCGCCGAGGCCGCGGTCGACTTCGCGGACGGGCTGAAAGTCGGCATCGGCCCCGGATCGATCTGCACCACCCGCGTCGTGAGCGGTGCGGGGATGCCGCAGATGACCGCCGTGAGCGAGGTCGCCGACGTGGCCGCCGAACACGGCGTTCCGGTGATCGCCGACGGCGGGATCCGCTACTCCGGCGACGCGATCAAGGCGCTCGCGGCGGGCGCCGACGCCGTGATGCTCGGCTCCTACTTCGCCGGCACCGACGAGGCGCCGGGCCGCGTCATCACGATGCAGGGGAAAAAGTACAAGCAGTACCGAGGGATGGGCTCCGTCGGCGCGATGAAGTCCGGCGGCGGCGATCGGTACCTCAAAGAGGAGGACGAAGACGAGGAGTTCGTCCCCGAGGGCGTCGAGGCCGCGACTCCCTACAAAGGGAGTCTCGCCTCCGAGCTGCACCAGCTCACGGGCGGGATGTGCTCCGGGATGGGCTACGTCGGCGCCGAGACGGTCCCCGAACTCCACGAGCGCGCCGAGTTCGTCCGCGTCTCCAGCGCCGGGCAGACGGAGGGCCACCCGCACGACGTGATGATCACCGACGAGGCGCCGAACTACAGCCCGAACGAATAAAACCGGTCAACTGCGGCCGGAACGCGCCGCCCGGAACGCGGCGACGTGAACCCGAAGAGGTATTTTAATATAGTCCGCGAAGAGACGAAACGTGTGAGCGAACACGTCGTCGCTCCGGTCATCCATGAGTGAGCAATCGCCGCTGGTCCTCGTGGTCGAGGACGAACCCGACCTGGCCGACCTGTACGCCGCGTGGCTCGGCGACGAGTATCGCGTCCGGACCGCGTACGGCGGCCAGAAGGCCCTCGAAGAGCTCGACGAGGTCGACAACGAGGTCGACGCGATCCTCCTCGATCGGCGGATGCCCGGTCTCTCCGGCGACGAGGTGCTCGCGGCGGTACGCGAGCGCGGGATCGACTGCCGGGTCGCGATGGTCACGGCGGTCGAGCCGGACTTCGACATTCTGAAGATGGGCTTCGACGACTACCTCGTGAAACCCGTCACCAGCGACACCCTCCGCGAGACGGTCGAGGGGCTGCTTCGACGCGGTGAGTACGACACCGAGATGCAAGAGCTGTTCGCGCTGACTTCGAAGAAGGCGATGTTGGAAGCCGAAAAGAGCGCGACCGAGCTCGACGGCAACGACGAGTACCGGCGACTCACCGACCGGATCGCAGAGCTCCGCTCGAAAGCCGACGAGTCGCTAGAAGCGATGACCGAGGGCGACGACTTCGAGAAGCTGTTCCAGGAGTTCGACACCGACGAGTGACGCGGGGTGACCGGCGGTGCGCGCCGCGACGCGGTGTTGCTACCCGCCGATCCCGGCGACTTTTTAAATACGGTCCCGCCGAACCGTCGGTCGAATGCGTGTCTCCGATCTCCCGCTGGCGGCGGCGTACGTCGATCACTTCGCGGAGCGGGGGATCCGCGAGCTGTACCCGCCGCAGGCGGCCGCCGTCGACGCCGGCATCTGCGAGGGCGGGAACGTCGTCGCCGCGATCCCGACCGCGTCGGGGAAGACGTTCATCGCCGAGTTGGGGCTGCTGACGGCCGACGGTCCCGGACTGTACGTCTGTCCGCTCCGCGCGCTCGCTCGCGAGAAGTACGAGACGTTCGCGGCGCTCCCCGGCGTCGACGTGGGGATCTCAACCGGCGATTTCGACGCCACCGGGGAGTCGCTCGCCGGAAACGACGTGATCGTCGCCACCGCGGAGAAGGTCGATTCGGCGATCCGCAACGGCGCGTCGTGGGTCGACGAACTCGCCTGCGTCGTCGTCGACGAGGTCCACCTCCTCGGCGCGGAGCGGCGCGGGCCGACGCTGGAGGTCACGCTCGCGACGCTTCGGCGCCGAAACCCCGACGTGCAGGTCATCGCGCTCTCCGCGACCGTCGATAACCCGGAGGCGATAGCCGAGTGGCTAGACGCGGCGCTCGTCGAGTCCGATTGGCGACCCGTCGACCTCCGGACCGGCGTCGCCGTCGGTGACGAAGTCTCGTTCGACGACGGGACCGTGACGACGATCGACGTCCACGCGTCGGCCGGCGGGGACGACGCCGACGGTACAGACGGTGCCAGCGATACCGACTCCGACGGCCCCGACGCCACCGAGGTCACCGCCGCGCTCGTCGCCGACGCCATCGCCGACGGCGGCCAGTGTCTCGCGTTCGTCCGATCGCGGACCGAAGCCGTCGCACTGGCCGAGCGACTCGCGACGGACGAGCTGGCCGAGAAGATGGGAATCGAGGCGGCCTCGTCGGCGGCCGCCGACGAGGCCGCGGCGATCGATGGCACCCTCACCGGAAGCCAACTCGCGGACTGTCTCCGATCGGGCGTCGCGTTCCACCACGCGGGGCTCCGATCGGGCCACCGAGCGGTCGTCGAATCCTCATTCCGCGAGCGCGAGGTCGCCTGCATCTGTGCGACGCCGACGCTCGCCGCCGGTATCAACGTCCCCGCACGCCGAGTCGTCGTTCGCGATCAGAAGCGGTACGCCGGCTCGGCGATGGAGTGGCTCCCGACTCTCGAAGTTCACCAGATGTGCGGGCGAGCGGGGCGGCCGGGGCTCGATCCGCGCGGTGAGGCCGTGCTCGTCGGCGACGAAGACGTCCGCGCGGAACTCGTCGAGCGGTACGTCGAGGGCGAACCCGAGGCCGTCGAGTCGAAGCTGGCCGACCCGTCGGCGCTCCGCACGCACGTCCTCTCGGCGGTCGCGACCGGCTCAGCGGAGACCGAAGCCGAGATCCTCGGCGTCTTCGAGGGGACGTTTTACGCGCGGGCGGCGGGCGCCGGCGGGCTGGCCGACGCGGTCGCGGTCGCCGTCGACGACCTGGTCGCAGCCGGGATGATTCGCCGGGAGACCGGCGGCGTGGCGGACTACCGCCTCGTCGCGACGGCGATCGGCGAGACGACCACGAAGCAGTACGTCAGACCGGAGACCGGCGAGCGGATCGTCGCGGGGCTGCGGACCGCGGCCGAGATGGCCGACGCGACGACGCTCACCGCCTTCGAGGTGATCTGCGACACCCCGGACATGCAAGACACGTATCTCGGAAACGAGGAGCGCGCGGAGATCTATCGATTCGCGCGGGCGAACGCGGGGCGGCTGACGACGTCGATGGGGGACGCGGACGACTTCGAGGCGTGGCTGGAGTCCGTCAAGACCGCGCGGATCCTCGACGAGTGGATCGGCGGCGCCACCGTCGAGACGCTCGTTGACGCCTATCGGATCGGTCCGGGCGACCTCGACTCGCGGATCGAACGGGCGGAGTGGCTGTTGAGCGCGGCGGAGGCGCTCGCGGCGGCGATCGGCGTTGCGGTTCCGGCCGTTTCTCGGGCGCGGTCGCGGCTGTGAGCGGGATGCGGGGCGGAAGAGATGGTCGAGAAGGGGTAAGAAAAGAGAGCGAGGCGGGCGAGAGAGTGTGAGAGAGGGCGGAAGCGGGTGAGACCCGCGGTCAGTCGGCCGGTTCGACGGCGCGGTGGTACGGCGTCCGCGCGATCGTCTGCCGGAGATCGGCGAGCGAGTCGCGCCCGGCCTCTCCGGCGACGGCCATCACGGCGAACACCTCCTGTCGGGAGATCTTCACGCCGCTCTCGGTGAGCGCGTCTTCCGGGCGAGAGCTGAGTTCCCGGAGGGTACCCACCGCGAGCAGGTACGGAACGGTCCACGCCTCCATCGTGTTCCCGTTCGAGAGCGGCATCGTCTCGAGGTACGCCTGCGCGTCGTCGAGGAAGGACCGCGCGTACTCGGCGGTCCGTCCGACGACGCGAGCGGACGACTCGCGGTTCTCCGGATCGACGACGCGCTCCTGATCGACGCCCTCGTCCGCCAGCCACTCGGCCGGGAGGTAGACGTTGTTCTCCTCCGTGAAATCGTCGTACACGTCCTTCGAGACGTTCACGAGCTGGAGCAGGAGCCCGAACTCCTCCGCGGTGTCGCGGAGTCGGTTCGCCCGGTCTTCGGGCAGGTCACCGCGGGTAAGCAGGTTCGTAATGAGGTTGCCGACGGTGCCGGCCGCGTAGTAGCAGTACTGCTCTAACTCGTCGCGGTCGTCGATCCGGAGTCCGCCCTCGGTCGCGTGGCGGTCGACGAACATCGCCATCCCGTCGACCATCTCCAAGACCGGCGGGACGATCGCCGCCTGCGCCTCCGGATCGAGCTCCTCGAACGTCGCGGCGATCGTCGGCGCTTCGGCGACCACTTCCCAGTCGTCGTTGCGATCGGCCGGCTCGGGGAGCCACTCGTCCACGGCGTCGCGGAACGCGAGGATATCGGTATCGTCGTCGGGATCGATCGCGCGCCGGTACGTCCGCAACACGTCGCTTTGCGCCTGTGGAGGGATATGGCCGGCGTCCTCGACCGTGTCGGCGACTCGACAGAGGAGGTATCCAACACAGATCTGTGAGGCCATCGGCTCCTCTAACACGTCGACCGTCAGCGCGAAGGTCCGAGAAACGCCCTGAACCGCCTCGTGACACCACGGGAGGTCGGGCTCGACGGGACCGTATGTTCGTCCGCTCATTCGGTTACCCACACTTACGTCACAACGCATAAAAAGCCTCGTGGAACCGTTGCGGACGGTCGCGCTCGAACGCCGTCGCCGGAATCGCGAGACCCAACGACCGACCCGTGTACAACCGTGTGGAAACGGCTAAGTTTCCGTGCGGAAAGGAGCGGACATGGACTTTACGCTCTCGGCAGAGCAGCGTCAGATCCGCGACACGGTCGCGGAGTTCGTCGACGAGGAAGTCGTTCCCCGGGCCGCGGAGATCGACGAGACGGACGAGTTTCCGGCCGACCTCGTCGCTGAGATGGCCGATCTCGGTCTCATGGGGATGCCGTTCCCGGTCGAGTACGGCGGCGCCGGGCTCGATTACCACAGCTACGCGATCGGGCTCGCCGAGATTTCGCGCGGCTCCGGCGGGCTCGGCACCGTCGTCGCCGCCCACACCTCCCTCGCGGGCAACATGCTGTACGCCTTCGGCGACGACGACCAGAAAGAGCGGTTCCTGACCCCGCTGAACACCGGCGAGGACATCGGCGCGTTCGCGCTCTCTGAGGCGGAGGCCGGCTCGGATGTGCCCGCGATGTCGACCACCGCGAAGCGCGAGGCGGGAAGCGCCTCGGAACGGAGCGGCGTCGCCGCGGAGCGCGAGGGCGACGGCTACGTCGTCAACGGCGGGAAGCTGTGGATCTCGAACGGCTCCGTCGCCGACACCGTCACCCTGTTCGCGAAGACCGACCCCGAGGCGGGCCGCAAGGGGATATCCTCGTTCGTCGTCCGCCCCGAGGAGGACGACGGGTTCATCGTCGAAGGGACGGAGGACAAACTCGGCGACAAGGGATGTCCGACCGCCGAGCTCCGGTTCGACGACATGTGGATACCCGAGGACCGCCGGCTCGGCGAGGAGGGCGAGGGGTTCGTCCACGCGTTGAAAACGCTGAACGGCGGCCGGATCACGATCGCGGCGCGCTCGGTCGGCATCGCCCGGGCGGCGCTCGACGAGGCGAAAGCGTACGCGCAGGAGCGCGAGCAGTTCGACCGCGCCATCGCCGACTTCCAGGCGATCCAGCACAAGCTCGCGGACATGGACACGAAGGTCCGCGCCGCGGAGCTGCTGATGCACGAGGCGGCCGACCTGAAGATGCGCGACGAGGACTTCATCAAGGAGGCCGCACAGGCGAAGCTGTACGCCTCGGAGATCTCTCGAGAGGTCGCCAACGAGGGGATCCAGATCCACGGCGGCTACGGCTACACGAAGGACTTCCCCGCCGAGCGGTTCTACCGCGACGCGAAGCTCTCCGAGATCTACGAGGGGACCAGCGAAGTGCTTCGGAACACGATCGCCCAACGATTGCTCTCCGAGTGACGTCTTCCTCGACGTAAGCGCTGGGGAGGCCCGCGCCGGGGGCGCGAGGCCGGCTGCTATGTTTCGGTTCGGTCGTCGGTGTCGCTGTTTTCGTCGCGGCCGTTCTCGCCGATGCCGTTCTCGCCGGTGCCGTCACCGGCGTCGCCGTCACGGTCCGCCTCGTCGCCAGCGTCGTCGGCGTCGTCGGCGTCGCCGCCGCCATCGTCGGGCGTCCCGGAGCCGGGGTTCGCGACGTCGGCGTCCGACGGGAACCGGTCCACCGCGTACTCGCCGGTGTCGACGCGGTCCGCCGGCTCGGAGTAGTCGCGATCGCTGCCGGAGAAATCGGGTCGCACGACGCCGTCGCCGGAGGCGTCGGGTTCGGCGGCGTCCGCGGTGTTCCGGGTATCCGGGCCGGTCGACTCGAGGTCGTCCGTCGGGCGCTCCTCTCGCTCAGGGTCTCCGGCCGGCGCCGGCGTGTCGAGTTCGCTGTCGACCCACTCGAAGGCGTTTCGACTGTCTCGGTGCTCGGCGACGGCCGTCCGGAGCCGGTCTCGGAGGGTCGTCCGGAGCTCGATCGCCTCGTCGGTGGCGAAATCGACCGCGGCGGCGTCGGCGCCCACGAGCGAGCTCGTCCCGGCGGTATCGGCCACGATCGTCGCCACGCCCCATCGCCGCTGGAAGACGGTTCGGGTGTCGATGACGGTCTGGATCCGGTAGTACGGGACGACGGTGACCGTCCGGCTCCAGAACCCGTTCCGGGTGAGGAAGTGGTCCTCCCCGAGCCAGTACCCGCGGTGTTTCCACTTCAGGTGGGCGGCCGGCGGGACCGCGAGCAGCAGTCCGAACAGCCCGTACCACGGGAGTCCGACGGCGAAGAACCAGTCGACGGCGAACGCGAGCCCGACCAGCACGCCGATGACGAGCGCGTACCGGAAGGCGTAGCGCCACCGGACCCGTTTCGGCGGGCGGCTGAACGTCGGCGCTCCGAACGATTCCACCTCGTGGGCGAGCCGGTAGACGCGGTCCGTGGACGCGATCGGGACCGCGGCTTGGCTCCCCTGACCGCCGCCCTGCCCGGGCGCGTAGCCGGCGGTCTCGATCGAGAGGCTCGCGTAGCCGAGCGCCCGCTTCGCCGGGTTGTCGGATATCGAGAGCGTCTGGATCTTGTCGGTCGGGATCGACCCGCTGTACCGTCGGAAGAGGCCGCGTTCGTACCGGAGCTCGTCGCCGGCCCGCGAGAGCCGGAACCCGTAGTAGTTCGAGAACGCGATTCCGGCGCCGATGACCCACGACGCGAGGAACAGGGCGCCGACGGCGACGACGGCGGTCGCGGTGAGCGCGACCGCGGAGGCGCTCGGCAGGACGCTCGACAGGACCGGCACCGAGCCCGAACTCAAGAACGCGAGCAGGCCGATGAGTCGGCCGTCGAACGACAGCGCACCGACGAGCGCGAGTTCGCCCGAGGAGATCGCGAACAGCTCCTCTTCGGCCGGTCCCGTCGAGTCAGCGCCGGCGGTGGTCGCGGAACGGGCTCCCGAGCCGACGCCGCGCTCGGTGCCGGTTCCCGACGCCGCGCTCGACGCGGCCGACTTCCGCCGCTGCACCTCGCGTTGGATCCGCGTCGCCTCCTCGGGCGCGACGAATCGGATCGACCCCTCGGTGCTCGACCCGCCGGCGGTTTCCAGATCGACCGCCGCGACGCCCAGGGCCCGCTGGATGACGCTTCGGCTCACGTCGACGTTCTGGATCCGACGGTACGGGATCTCCCGCTCGCGCCGCGAGATGACGCCCGAGGAGATGTCGAGGGTGTCCTCGGTCAGTTCGTAGTCGAACCGGCGGTAGTACGCCACCTCGTAGCCGAACGCGACGAGCAGCACCGCGCCGGCGACGCCGACCGCGGCCGGGAGACCCCAGTCGTTGCTGTTCACGATGAAAAAGAGCAGGACGACGATGCCCGCGACCTTCTGAACCGCGCGGTACGGGATCGACTGGGGAGCGAGTTTCACACCGCGTCCTCCCCGTCGGCGCGGATCGACAGTCGCTTCAGCTCCTCGCGGAGGTCGCTCGCACCGTCTGGCGTGAGCCCCGGGATCCGGACGTCCGCGCCGCGAGAGCCGGCCGTGTAGACGACACAGGAGGCGAGTCCGGCGCCGCGCTCGACGGGGCCGCGCCGGGAGTCGACGTGTTGGATCCGGACCAGCGGGACGGTCGTCCGGACCTGCGTGACCACGCCGCGGTCGAGGTACAGCGCGTCCTCTCGGATCTCGTAGCTCCAGCGGCGGTACCGGAGCACGGCGTGTGCCACGCCGAGCGCCAAGAAGGCGGCCGCGGCGAGCACCGGCGCCCACCGGGGGAGGTACTCGAAGTAGAATCCGATGGCGAACGGCACGGACAGCACCGCCGCGACGAGGACCGCACGGAGGATCCACACGATCCGGACGCGGGGATGGAGCGACTGGGCCGTCGAAGCCGGCCCTCCGTCGCGCGTAGGTGTCATACGCCGCTGTTGTCGGCGCCGACGTATAAGTCCGGGCGAAACCGCAGCGCCCGACGACGACATCGCGAGGCCGAGTCGGTGCCCCAGATCGGGCGTTTCGACAGACGGTGAGACCCAGACCCCATCATGAGAGACATTCTCAGCCAATGGCGATAATTGCCGAAACCGATATCACCCAGGGTCAAGTCCGATCGATCATGACGGACGATCCGTTCGAGAACATGCTCGCACAGATGGACCGCGCGAAGGAGTACGCGGACGTGGACGACGGCGTCTTCGAACGGCTCAAACACCCGGAGCGCACGCTGAAGGTCACGCTGCCGGTGGAGTTGGACTCGGGTGAGGTCAAGGTGTTCGAGGGGTACCGCTGTCAGTTCGACAGCGCTCGCGGTCCGTTTAAAGGCGGCGTCCGGTATCACCCGAGCGTCACCCAGCGAGAGGTCGAGGCGCTCGCGGGCTGGATGACGTGGAAGACCGCGCTCGTCGACCTCCCGTACGGGGGCGCGAAGGGTGGCGTCATCTGCGAGCCGAAGGACCTGACACAGAACGACTTAGAGAGCCTCACGCGGCGGTACACCGAGGGGATCCGCCGGATGATCGGCCCCGAGACCGACGTTCCGGCCCCCGACATGAACACGAACTCGCAGACGATGGCGTGGATGATGGACACCTACTCGATGTACGAGGGCCACTCCGTCCCGCAGGTCGTCACCGGGAAGCCGCTGGAGATCGGGGGGACGCCCGGCCGGGTCGAGGCCACCGGCCGCGGCGTCTCCATCGTCACCGAGCGGCTCTTCGAGTACCTCGACCGCGACCTCTCGGGCGCGAGCGTCGCGATCCAGGGCTTCGGTAACGTGGGATCGAACGCGGCGAAACTCCTCGACGAGGCGGGCGCTCGAATCGTCGCAACCTCCGACGTGACCGGCGCCGCCTACGACCCCGAAGGCCTCGACGTCAGCGCGCTCGACGCGCACGTCACCGCCGGCGGGCTCATCGACGAGTACGTTGCCGGCGACCGCCGAGACGTCCCGATCGCGGACGGCGACGGCGACCGCGGCGATGGCTGGTGGGACGCCCCCGAGATGATCTCGAACGAGGAGCTGTTGACGCTCGACGTCGACGTGTTGATACCCGCCGCCGTCGAGGGCGTGATCACCGCCGACAACGTCCGCGAACTGCGCGCGTCCGCGATCGTCGAGGCCGCGAACGGGCCGACGACGGTCGCCGCCGACGAGGTGCTCACGGAGCGCGACGTGCAGGTCGTGCCCGACATCCTCGCGAACGCCGGCGGCGTCATCGTCTCGTACCTCGAGTGGGTCCAGAACGCACAGGAGTTCTCGTGGCCGCTGGAGACGGTGAACGCCGAGTTAGAGCGCCGTATCGGTCGCGCGTTCGACCAGACGATAGAGCAGTACGACGCCAAGGACCTCCCCGACCTCCGGACCGCCGCCTACACGCTCGCGCTGGAACGCACCGCGAGCGCGCACGAGTACCGCGGGCTGTTCCCGTAGGCGGAGTCAGCCAGCCGCTTCCGACCGTCACGCGGCTGCCCGCCGGGCCTCACGCCCGCCGGATGCGATCCGCGCTCACGGCGATCGGCTCTGCGTAGCGAACGATCGGCGCTTCCGTCCGACTCTCGAACCCGTTCGCCTCGAAGAGGGTGTTGACCCGCACGTCGGCGGCCCCCTCGCGCAGCCGCCACGGATCGTGGTCGATCTCGCCGCGGTAGAGCCGCGTCCCGTCGGCGTAAAAACGGTAGTTCTCGACGAGGAAGCTGTCGAGCGAGCCGGAGTCGGCGGTGAACGGCGGCCCGGTCGGCTCGTACGTCGCGTCGAACCGAGCGGACGAGACCCCGGGGTGAGTCCGCCGGCTCACGAACCGGACCGCGTCGTCACCGGCGGGGGCCTCGCCGCGCTCGTGTGTCACCTCCATCGTGGCGCGGTAGTACGGCAACGCGAACAATCGGCGCGCGACGGCGACGCCGACCCGATCGTCCGCGTCGAGGTTGTAGAAGTAGACGCCCGGACCGTCGGGCCCCTCCACGTAGGTGCGGAGGTTGAGTTCCGGGAACGAGAGCCCGAGCGGGACGCCCCGAGGCCGGATATCCGCCATCACGAAGGCGACCACGCTGAGGTACGCGTCGCCGTCGTGAGTGGCGACGGAGACGCCGTCCGGAAGCGTCTCGGCGACGACTGCGGGAGCGACCGGCCAATGGAGAAACAGCGCGTCGCGCCATGTCATCTCCAGCCAGCGATGTCCGAGCATAGCGAAGATAGGGGCGTGGCGGTCAAAACCCGTACGGCCGCGGTGATAGCGTTCCGGGCGTCTACCTGGCGTCTGACCGTTCGCCCGGCCCCCCGCTCTGCTCCGTCGCCTCTCCGTCTCTCGCTTCTTTTTTCTCTCTCGCTTCTTCTCCCCCGCTCGTCCGTTCGGCGGCCTCCTTCCACTCGCCGAGCCCCGACGGGTCGAGGTGGACGTGCACGTCGCCGACGTCGTCCAGCCCGCGGAGACTCTCTACGAGTTCCGTTTCGATGTCGTGGGCGTCCCGCAGCGTCATGCTCCCGTCGACCTCGACGTGGACCTCGACTTCGAGATCGGTCCCGTCGTAGTACACCGTGAGATCGTGGACGCCCTCGACGGCGGGGTGTCGTCGGAGCGCCTCCGTGACGCGGGCCCGGTCTCCGGCGGGCGGCGCCGCGCCGACGAGATACGTGACGTTCTCGCGACCGATCTCGACGCCTTGGTACATGACGAGGACGCTGACGAGCGCTCCGGCGACCGGATCGAGTATCGGGAAGCCGAGGAAGACGCCGAACACGCCCACCAGCGCCGCGATGGTGGTATAAATATCGTTGAGACAGTCCGCGGCGAGCGCCGTGAGCGCGGTCGATCCGAGGCTGGCGTTCACCCGATCGGTGTACCAGTAGAGGAGGTACATGTCGGCCATCGCGAACAGCAGCGCGGCGACGAGGATCGGGCTCGCCGCGACGTCGTGCGGGCCGATCAGACCGGCGACCGATTCGCGGAACAACAGGAGCCCCAAAAGCAGGATCGTCGCGCCGACGAACAGCGCCGTCAGCGGCTCGATCCGCTGGTGGCCGTGGGGGTGGCTCTCGTCGGCGTCGTCGTAACGGGACCCGCCCCACACGAGGACGACTGCGCTGGCGACGAGGTCGGCGACGGAGTGAGCCGCGTCGGCGACCAACGCGACGCTGCCGAACGTCAGCCCCGCCGCGCCCTCGACGACAATCTTCACCGCGTTGCCGAGGACGTTCACCGCTGCGACCCGCTGGAAGCGTCCCTTCTGACCGTCTCCCCACGGGTTCCACATACGTACGGGTCGTCGTGCTCCCTAGTTAAGAACCTCGTCGTTGTCGGCGGTCGATCGGGGCCCAGTTGCAAGGGGCGGTGTCACGAGCTGGAATGAGACGGTGTCGCGAGCTGGAAAGGGGACGGCATCGATACCGGGATTCCGGTTTCGGGCGGCGATAGGCTCCCCGTAACGACTAAGAACGAAACGCTCCTCGGTTACGGTAATGAATCATGAGTTTTTCGCCCGAGGTGGTTCCCGTGGGCGTCGAGATTAAGGAAACGGAGGTGAGCGACGAGGACTTCGAGGAGATGAAGGGGTTTGTGAGGGATTACCTCGCAGCCAGTGTCGAGAGCGAGGAGGACGGCGGGCGGATGCGCTGGTATCCCTGGCATTCCTCGACGTACCGGTTTAACCACATCCTCAACGTCGTCGATCTAGCGACCGAGATCGCCGAGGCCGAGGGCGCCGACGTCGACGTCGTCCGGGTGGCCGCGGTGTTCCACGACGTCGCCAAACTGGAGGCCGAACAGGACGTTCACGCCGAGGCCGGTGCGCGCGTCGCCCGCGAGTACCTCCAGAGCCGCGGCACGTACCCTGACTCGTTCATCGAAGAGGTGTGCGGGGCGGTCGTCGACCACTCGTATACCGGTGACCTCGACGACGTCCCCTTGGAGAGCCGCTGTCTGATCGAAGCCGACGTGCTCGACAAGGTGGGCGCGAACGGGGCCGTGTTGATGCTGCTGCGCATGGGGTACGAGTCGCGCACCCACATGGACGCCGCGAAGATGGTCGATCGGGTGCTCCAGCGCGCGCAAGACCACACCGATCGCGTGGTCTCCGACCGCGCTCAGAGCATCGCATACCAGCGGATCAAGCGCGTGAGGTGGCTGCGCGAGTGGCTCGAAGAGGAAGTCACGCGGATGGAAGTCGGCGAGCGCGACGCCGACCGCTGATCCGAGGGTCGGTCGTTCGACCGCCCCGCGCTCACCGGGCCCTCTTCGGAACGGATTCGATCGGACGCTACGCGGAGCCGCCGCTCTCGACCCGCGGAAGCGCCGTCTGTAGGTAGCGATCGATCCCCGCACGCGACGGAGCGACCCAGTCGCGGTCGGCCGTCGTCGCCCAGCGGAGCATCCCGCCGGTCGCGAACGTCTGGAGCGTCGCAGCGACTTCCTCGGCGTCGAGCGATTCCGTAGCCTCGCGGTCGGCCGTGGCGTCGAGCGATTCCGTAGCCTCGCGGTCGGTCGCCGCGTCGCGCACCGCCGCTTCGAGGAACGCGCCGAACACGCGGTCGCTACGATCGAAGTGGTCGCGGTAGGCGTCGTCGGTGGCGGCCTGCGCCCGGAGTTCGACGATCGCGGTCATGAATCGGCCGTCCGGCGCGTGCGCGTCGTCGACGGACTCGGGGTCTAGCGTCGCCGAAATGTACGCGTCGATCCGGTCGCGGGGCGACAGGTCGAAGGCGCCCGACGAGATGGAGGCCTCGAACCCGTCGAGGAGAAACTCGAGGAGGTCGACCAGTAGTTCGTCTTTACCGTCGTAATGGTGGTAGACGAGCGAGGGGCTCTTATCGAACTCCTCGCCGATCCGACTGATCGTGAGGTCCGCGTACCCGTGCGCACAGAGCGCGCGAAACGCCGCCCCGAGGATCGCCTCTCGGGTGTCGGCAGGCTCGGCGAACGGGTCGTCCATACACGACCTACCGGCGCCGAGTATATAGTGATCTTGATTGAACGTTCATTCAACACGCTTATGTCGAGAGCCTCCGACACGAACGTATGACTCGATGCGACCCGTTCGGTGGCCGATTGACGGCGCGTGGAGCCGACGCGTCCGGTAGCTTCCCTCTCGGAGGGGCGGTATGACTCGGGGGCGACCGATCCGCTCGATCGCGCTCGCAGTTGTGGTTGCCGTCGCGCTCGTGGCCGGCGCCGCGTTCGCCGGCGCCGCCGCGCCGATTTCGGACAGCTTACCGGCCGACGGTCAGGCGTCGGTGGCGGGGGCCCCGGGCGACGGCGGCCTCGTCGCACAGACTAACGGATCGGACACCCAAGTCCGCGGGTCGCCCGACCTCGACGTGTTCCTCTCGCAGTCGACGGTCCCGTCGGGAGAGGAGTCCACGATTACGGTCGACCTACTCAACACGGGCGAGATGGATCTGGGGAACCAACTCGACCCGCGCGTGACGACCGCACGGAGCCTCAGACTCGAGGCTGACGCCGCCGACACGCCCCTCGACGTGACGACCGACGAAGTGGCCGTCGGCGACGTTCCGACCGGGACCCCCACCTCCGTCCCGCTCACTATCGCCGTTCCCGACGACGTCGAGGACGGCGAGTACGATATCGAGGTAACGGCGCGATACCGATACACGCGGACGATCGTCTCCGACCAGAACAACCACTACGACTCCAGCGGGACCGATACCTTCGACGTCACCGTCGTCGTCGACGACGGGGCCCGGTTCGCGATCCTCGACACCGACACCGACGCGCAGGTCGGCGGCGACGGCGAGGTGACCGTCACGATGGAACACGTCGGCGACGAGATCGCCCGCGACGCGGTCGTCACCGGAACCACGACGGGAACCGGAGCGACCATCGGTGCCGACGGCAGCGGCGAGGCGTTCGTCGGCGACTGGGAGCCCGGCGAGAACCGGACCGTGACCTTCGACTCGACGGTCTCTCCCGAGTTCGCCGGCGGGGCGTACGCGCTGTCGACGTCCGTCGACTACCGAGACCGCGACGGCGTGGAGTCCACGTCCCCGTCCTCACGCGCGGGCGTGGTCCCCGTGTCCGAGCAGTCGTTCGCGCTGGACGACGTGACCGGGACCCTCGAAGTCGGGTACTCGGGGACCGTGAGCGGAACGCTCACCAACGAGGGACCGCTCGACGTCGACGACGCGGTGTTGATCGCCGATTCGGGGAGCAACCGGGTGAGCCTCGGTGAGAGCCGGTACGCGTTACCCGAGGTTCCGGCCGGCGAATCAGTCGAGTTCTCCTTTGACGCGGACGTGAGCGGGAACGCCGATCCCGGACCGCGACAGTTCAGTTTCACGACCGAGTACACGAGCGGTGACGCGACCGTCGCAGTCGACGACACGCGTCGCGTCGAGGTCGCCCCGCGGCGGCCCGAGTTTGACCTCGACGTCGCCAACGCCACCGTTCCGGCCGGTGAGACGCGACGGATCTCCGTCGAGATTACCAACCAGCGACCCGAGACGCTGTCGTCGATCAACGCGGGACTGTACGCCGACAGCCCGCTCTCGGCGGCCAACGACGAGGCGTTCGTCGACGAGCTGGCGCCCGGGGAGTCCGCGGAGATCTGGTTCGAGGTGAGCGCCGCCTCCGACGCGTCCGTGGAGACGCACCCGATCGAACTCGACTTCCGCTACGACGACGAGCGCGGTAACGACCGCATCTCCGACGTCGAGCAGGTCCCCGTCGAGGTGACCGAAGCGACCGACGACGGCGGGCTGCCGCTGGCCGCGATCGCTGTCGCCCTGCTCGTCGTCGTCGCCGGCGCGGGCGCCGTCGTGTGGTACCGGCGACAGTGATCGAATGAGCGACCAGTCGTCCGAACGACCGACGCGAGATCGCACCGCGCCGCGAGCGACGGCCGCCGAGCGCACCGACTACCGGGGGCGACCGTGACGGCGGTCGACCGATTGATCGAGCGGGTCGACGAACTCGTCACCGATCGACCGATGGCGGTGATCGTCGCCTTTCTCGTCGTCAGCCTCGTCGCCGCCGGCGGGCTCGCGGGAATCACCACGAGCGCCGGCGCCGACCAGTTCACTCAGGACATTCCGGCCCAGCAGGCGTTAGACGACATCGACGAGGAGTTCGAGTCGTCGATCGGCGGCTCCGCGACCTCCGCGCAGGTGATCGTCTCCGACGACAACGTGCTCTCCCGCGGGGCGCTGGTTCGGATCTTAGAGACGCAACACCGGTTGGAGTCGCGCTCGACGCTCCGGGTGAGCTCGACGTCGAGCCACGCCGACGCGATCGCCCGACAGATCGATCCGACCGCCGAGACGGCCGGCGAGCGGCGCGACGCCGTCGCGGAGGCGACGCCGAGCGAGCTGCGGGCGGCGATCGCCGCCGCCGACGAGTCGGGCGCGGTCGCCCCCCAGGTGTCGGTCGACTACAACCCGACCGCCCAGCAAGCGGGCGCGTCCATCGTCGGGATCACCTACGACGTGCCCGATGCGGCCACGACCGCGCGGGTGACGGAGCTCCAGACTCGCAGCGTCGAAGTCGTCGACACCGTGCCGGGCAACGACGCCGGCGAGAACGCGATCCTGTTCGGCGACGGCGTGTTGCAGTCGGAGATCACGGCGCTGCTGACCGACACGGCGATCATCGTGTTCCCGGCCGCGCTCATCTTGATCCTCGTGTTCCTCGTGTTCGCGTATCGCGACCCCATCGACATGGGGATCGGTCTCTCCGCGCTCCTGTTGTCGCTGCTCTGGACGTTCGGATTCATGGGATACGCCGGGATTCCGTTCTCTGACTCCCTCATCACCGTATTTCCGTTGCTGCTCGCGGTCGGGATCGACTTCGGGATCCACATCGTGAACCGCTACCGCGAGGAGCGGGGCGAGGGGCGCGGGATCACGGACGCGATGCGGACGACGACCGACCAGCTGCTCATCGCGTTCCTCCTCGTGACGATCACGACGGTGTTCGGGCTCGTCTCGAACGTGGCGAGCCCCTTCGAGCCGAACCGGGACTTCGGGATCGTCGCCGCCGCCGGGATCGTTTTCACGCTGGTGATCTTCGGGATCTACCTCCCGGCGGCGAAGGTGCTCGTCGACCGGTGGCGCGAGCGGCTCCCGATCCCGGAGTTCGGCACGAGTCCGCTGGGGATGGGCGGCTCCCGGCTGGGAACGCTGCTCCACGTCGGCGTCGACCTCTCGCGGATCGCCCCCGTGGTCGTCGTGGCGGTCGTGCTGATCGGCGGCGCCGCCGGCGGCGCGTACGGGACGGGCGTGAACACCGAGTTCTCCGAGGAGGCGTTCTTCCCCGACGAGGACCGGTTAGAGACGTACTCGAACCTGCCGGAGCCGTTCGCGCCGGCGGAGTACACGTTCTTAGACGTGCTCACGCTGTTCGAAGAGGAGTTCGAACAGGACTTCGTCGGCTCCGTGACGCTGTACGTCGATCAGTCCGTGCGGGACGACGACGCCTTAGAGCTGATCGACCGGACCACGCGGAACCCGCCGGACACCTTCGAAACCACGGACGAGCGCCGTGCTGCCTCCACTAGCGTCGTGACGGTTATCGACGACCACGCGGCGACCGACCCGGAGTTCCGCGAGGTCGTGGAGCGGAACGACCGGCTCGGGACTGGCGTGCCCGACCGCAACGTCGACGAGGTGTACGACGCCTTGCTCGATTCGTCCGCGGAGGGGCAGGCCCGCGGCTACATCGCGGAGGACCGGGGGAGCGCCCGGATCGACTACACGATACGGCCGGGCGTCGACAACTCCGAGGCGGTGGCCGACGTTCGGGCGCTCGCCGAGCGCACGCCGCTCGAAGCGGTTCCGACCGGCGACCTCGTGGTCAACGAGGCCGTCATCGATCGGCTCACCGACTCCGCGATTCGGAGCCTGCTCGTCGCGTTCGCCCTCACGGCGGTCTTTCTCGCGGTGTCGTACGCCTACCTAGAGGGGAAAGCGGTGTACGGGCTGCTCAACCTCGTCCCCGTCCTCGTGACCGTCGGGCTGCTCGTCGGGACGATGCGGCTGCTCGACATCCCGCTGACGCCGATCAACGCGCCCATCCTCTCCGTGTCGATCGGGCTCGGCGTCGACTACACGGTCCACTTCGTCCACCGGTTCGTCGACGAGTTCAAGGCGGGTCACTCGATCGACGAGGCGCTCGACATCACTATCGCCGGGACCGGCGGGGCGCTCACCGGGAGCATGCTCACCACGGTCACCGGCCTTGGTGTGCTGTGGCTCGCGGTGATCCCGTTGCTGCGCGACTTCGGCGTGTTGCTCGCGCTCGGCGTGCTGTACGCGTACCTGGCCTCGATACTACTCGTCCCGTCGCTCGTCGTCGTGTGGGACCGGTACGGCGACCGCGTCGGACTCGGCCTCGACGGCAACCTCCGCGGGTCCGCGAGCGACCGGACGCAGTAACGCAGTGTGGGTCGGGTGCCGACCGATCGCGATCGATCGAGCTCAGTCGTCGGACGGCTCCCCGACCGCTCTCTCACCGACCGCGGCGTCGCTCGGCGCGTCCTCGTCGACCGCCCGCGCCGACTGGACCTTTCCGGCGAGTACCATGAGGATGTACACCGCGACGGCGACGAGCACGATCGTTCCGCCGGCGGTCGCCTCGTAGTGGTACGACAGCGTGATCCCGACGAGCACGGCGAGTTCGGCGAGCAGGACCGACGCCAACAGCGCCTCCCGGAAGCCGCGAGCGACCTGCGCCGCGGCCGCGACGGGGACGACGAGCATCGCCGCGACGAGGATGACGCCCATGATCTGCATCGCGCCGACGACGACGAGCGCCGTCAGCGTCGTCATCAGACGGTTGTACCACGGGACGTTGATACCGGCCACGCGGGCGGCCGTCTCGTCGAAGGTCACGTACAGCAGCTGTTTGTACGTCACCGTCACGACGAGCGAGACGATCGCGAAGAGCACCACGAGGAGGACCGCGTTCTCCCGGGAGACCGTCGCGAGGTTCCCGAAGAGGTACTGGTTGATCCCGACCGCAAGCCCGCCGGTGTTGATGCTGATGAGGACCGCTCCGAGCGCGAAGCCGGTCGAGAGCACGATCGCCATCGAGACGTCGTTGTACGCGTCGGTGGTCTCGGATATCAGCTCGATCGCGAGCGCGGCGAGCACGGCGACGACGATCGCCGTGACGTACGGGGAGATGCCGGTGCCGAGAAGGGAGTTGACGAACAGCCCGACGGCGACGCCCGCGAACGCGGTGTGCGCGAGCGCGTCGCCGATGAGCGCGAGTTGCCGGTGAACGAGGAACGTCCCGATGAGCGGCGCCATCACCGCGATGAGCGCGCCGACGAGGAACGCGTGGTGCATGAACACGTAGTCCAACATGCCGATCCCGAGCGTCTCGCCGACCCACCCGAGCCCGTCGCTCCAGCGGCCGACCAGCCAGTCGAGCAGGTCGTAGGGGGCGCCGAGGAGCGGCACCGCCGCGGATCCGGCGGAGCCGTTCATGTGACGATCCCCCCCGCTTCCCGCCGAATGTTCGTCCCGTACGCGCGATCGAGCGCGTCGCTCTCGGCGAACGCGACCGGCGGCCCGTCGAAGTACACCTCCCGGTTGAGACAGACGACCCGCGCGGTCCGTTCGATGACGGCGCCGATGTCGTGTTCGACCAACAGCACCGTCAGCCCGTCGGCGACGAGGTCGTCGAGCAGGTCGAAGAACGCGTCGACCGACTCGGCGTCGACGCCGACCGTCGGTTCGTCGAGGACGAGCAGCTCCGCCTCGCCGGCGAGCGCCCGCGCGATGTAGGTCCGCTGGCGCTGACCGCCCGAGAGGGCGGTGATGCGTCGGTCCGCGAGGTGCTCGATCCCGACCGTCCGCAGCGCCTCCCGGGCGCGGTCGCGGTCGGCCTGCGTCACGCGTCCGAAGCCGGCGTGCGGGAACCGACCCATGAGGACGACTTCGGCGACCGTGATCGGCATCCGTTTCTCGTCTTTCGTCACGTCTTGGGCGACGTAGCCGACGCGTTCACGTTCCGCGAACTCGCGAGCGGGGTGTCCGAGCAGCTCGACGCTCCCCGAATCCGGCTCGTGGAGCCCCAACAGCAGCCGGAGCAGCGTGCTCTTTCCAGAGCCGTTCGGGCCGATGATCCCGACGTACTCGCCGCGGTCGACCCGCAGGTCCACGTCGTCGACGACCGGCGCCGCGGTGTACCCGAACGTCAGCCCTCGGGCGTCGATGAGGGGGCCGTCGTCGTTGTCGCCGGTTGCAGATTCTCCGTTCATGGCTCGAAGTTCCGGCCGTAGTCGACGAAGTCGACCTCGTCGGGGTCGGCGACCCCGAGCAGGATCCGGAAGGTGGGGAGGTTCACCTCGCGAGCGATGTCGAAGTACCCCCATCCCCGCTCGACCCACGACTCCGCGGTGCCGGCGTACGGCGTGACCGGGTAGTACGCCTCCACGTCGGTCTGTTCGAGGAGCTGTCTCGCCGAGCGGATGGGCTCGAACACGGCCGCGCCGATGTGGCGAATGTCGTTGTCGGCGATCGTCTCCTGTGCCCGGCGCATGTCTGCCGGCCTGACGTCGCCGTTCGCCGCGAGGTTCACGACCAGCGGTTCGATCGTCGCGCCGTATCGGGCGGCGACGTACGCGAAGGCGTTGTGCGCGGCGAGGAAGGCCACGTCGCGCTCGGCCGCGTCGAAGACGGCCTGCCACTCGGCGTCGAGCGCGTCGAGCTCCGCATCGAGATCAGCCGCGTTCCCCCGGATGACGTCCTCGCTGTCCGGGTCGACCGCGGCCAACCCGTCCGCGAGGTTCTGGACCGCACCCTTCGCGCGCTGGGGATCGAGCCAGAAGTGCGGGTCCTTCGCGCCCTCGACGGCTTCCTCCTCGGTCAGTGTGTCGGCGAGGGGGATGAGGTCGATGCCCTCTCGAACGTTGATGAGGCGCGTCTCGCTCGTCTCGGCCGCGACCGTGTCGATCGCCCGGTCGGCCCACGGCTGGAAGTCGGGACCGACGTGGACGAACGCGTCGGCGTCGGTGATCCGGCGCTGGATCGACGGGTCGGGCTCCCAGCCGTGGCCGTGGAGTCCGGTCGGCACGAGGTTCTCGACGGTGATGTCCGCCCCCTCGGCGAGCGTGTCGGCGAAGTCGTAGAAGGTGAAAAACGACGCCACCACGGTGTGCTCGGCGTCGTTCGCGCCGTCACCGCTGTCGGCCGCGTTCCCGGCGCAGCCGGCGAGTCCGGCCGCGAGTGCCCCGCCGCCGAGCGCGGCAAACCGGCGACGAGAGAGGCTTGACTGCCCGTTCTTGTCGGTGTGCATTGAGCGTTCGTTCGCGACACACACATAATACGCTTCCGGTCGAAGAATATTTTTAGACATATCTAAACTTCGTGTCGAGCGGGTTCAGGCGACGGCACGGGGTCGACGTTCCCGATACGATTTTGGTCCATTGAGTGGATACGGCGGTATGACGACCTCCACGCTCGGCGAGCGCTTCGCCGCGAACGCGGCGGGCATCGCCGCAACGACCGTGACCGGCACGTGGCTCGCAGCCCTGCTGCTCGGGTTCGACTGGTGGCTCGCGTTCATGCTCTTCGGGTACATCGTGATCGTGCCGGTGGTCGCGATGCTGTTCGACGAGGACGACGAAGACGGCGAGGAGACCGACGAGGACGGCGTCGAACGCGCTCGGTCGAACGCACGGGTCGAGCGCGACGACCAAGATGATGCGTCAGCCGCACTCGCCCGGCTCCGCACTCGGTACGCGAACGGTGACCTCACAGACGAGCAGTTCGAGCGAAAACTCGATCGGCTCTTGGAGACGGAGACGCTCGACGACGCGGCCGCATGGGCCGAACGGAACCGAGTCGATGGCGGCGTGGCGACCCGCACCGACGGTGAACCGGAACGCGAACGCGAACGCGAACAGGAACGCGAACAGGAACGCGACCGCTAGCCGAGCGCGGAACTGCGCAGTTCGCAGACCCGAGACACAAACCTCAAGCTTCAATGCCCGCGACCAACTCCAGTTCGTATGAGCGACCAACAGCTTCGTAAGGAGGCACACGACCTCGACGTGACCGTCTGGGTCGGGAAACACGGTATCGACGCGGTCGTCGACGAACTGGCCGACCAGCTGGACGACGCCAAGCTCGTGAAAGTGAAGTTCCTGCGAGCGGCCCGTGGCGGGACCACGACCGACGAGCTCGCGGCGGAGCTGGCCGACGCAGTCAACGCCGAACTGATCGAGACGCGCGGAAACACGGCGGTGCTCCACTGATGGCCGCGCCAGCGGGGACCGATGGAGTCGTCGCCGTGTCCGGCGCGTTGAACCCGTATCTCGGTCCGGTGACGGACGTCGTGATCGACGCGGCGACCTTCCTCGTCGTCGTCGTCGCCGCCTACCTGCTCCACAAGATCCTCATCGCGCCGCTCGTCACGCGGGTGTTCGACAGGCAGGGCCTTGACGACCACGCGCGCCGACCGCTGAACAAGATCGTGACGTTCCTCGTGTTGTTCGCGGGGATCACGATCGGATTCGGCGCGGCCGGGTACGGCGACTTCCTGCGCTCGCTGGCGACGATCGCCGCCGCCGCGACGCTCGCCGTCGGCTTCGCGCTCCAAGACGTGATCAAGAACTTCGTCGCCGGCGTGTTCATCTACACGGACAGGCCGTTCCGCATCGGCGACTGGATCGAGTGGCAGGGGAACTCGGGAATCGTCGAGGACATCTCCTTCCGCGTCACCCGCGTCCGGACGTTCGACAACGAGCTGTTGACGGTGCCGAACAGCGTGCTCACCGGCGACGTGGTGAAGAATCCGGTGGCGAAAAAGACGCTCCGGCTGAAGTTCGTCTTCGGTATCGACTACGAGGACGACATCGACAAAGCGACCGATATCATCGTCGAGGAGGCCGAGCGGAGCGACGCGATCCTCGACGATCCCGCCCCGTCGGTGCGGTTGACGGAGCTCGCGGACTCGTACGTCGGGCTCCAGTCGCGGATCTGGATCGACGACCCGTCGCGGTCGGACTTCGTGAAGGCCCGCGCCGACTACGTGAAGGCCGTTAAAGACCGGTTCGACGAGGAGGACATCACCATCCCCTTCCCGCAGCGGACCGTCTCCGGACGGAACGCGTGGGAGGAACCGGCGTCGTTCGCCGGCGCACAGTAGCGTCTCCGCGACCCGGATCGGGGCATTCGACCGCCGCGTTCGATAGTAACGAACTTGAGTATCCGGTGAGTCGGTGCGTCCATGCATGTGGTCATTATCGGGGCCGGCGAGGTCGGCACGAGCATCGCCGCGAGCCTCGCATCGGACCACGAGGTCGTCGTCGTGGATATCGATCCCGACCGGGCGGAACAGCTCAAATACGAACTCGACGTGCTCACGATCGCCGGCGACGGGACGACCTCCGAGATACAGTCGGCCGCGGACGCGGGGCGCGCCGACATGGTCATCGCCTGTACCGACAACGATCAGACGAACCTCGTCGCCTGCGGCACCGCGAAGACCCTCGGTGACGGGTTCACGATCGCCCGCGTGAAGAGCACGGAGTACCTCCGGACGTGGCAGGGCAACGAGGGCGCGTTCGGCGTCGACTTCATGGTGTGTACGGATCTCTTGACCGCGGAGAACATCGTCCGCGTCATCGGTCTCCCCGCAGCGATCGACGTCGACCCGTTCGCCAGCGGACTCGTCCAGATGGCCGAGTTCGAGATCGGCCCGGAGAGCCCCGTCGCCGGACAGACGGTCTCGGAAGCCGACCGATTCGAATCGCTCACCTTCGTCGGGCTGTTCCGCGACGGAGAGATGACGATCCCGCGCGGCGACACCGACATTGAGGCCGGCGATCGCGCGGTCGTCATCGGGAGCCCGGAGAGCGTGCAGGCGTTCGCGACGGACATTGCCCCGGAGACGACACCGGGCCAGGCCGATGAGATCGTCATCGTCGGCGGGAGTGAGATCGGTTACCAGACTGCCCGACTGTTAGAAGAGCGAAACCTCAAATCACGGCTGATCGAGCGCGACGCCGACCGCGCCCGATGGCTCGCCGAACAGCTCCCGAACACGGTCGTGATGGAACACGACGCGACTGATACGGAATTTCTCTCCCGCGAACACGTCGACGACGCCGACATCGTCGTCACCGCGCTCGGCTCCGATGAACAGAACCTCCTCGTCTCCGTGCTCGCGAAGCGGATCGGCGCCGATCGCGTGATCGCCGTCGTCGACAGCCCCGACTATGTCACCGTTTTCGAGGAGATCGGCATCGACATCGCGATCAATCCGCGGACGGTCACCGCCGAGGAGATCACGCGATTCACCTACGAGAGCGTCGCCGAGAACATCGCCGTCCTCGAGAACGACCAGGCGGAGGTCCTGGAACTCGAACTCACCGAGGGGTGTGCGCTCGTCGGACGTCCGATCTCCGACATCGTTTCCGAGATCGACGCCCGGTTCGTCATCGGCGCGATAACCCGCGATCACAAACTCGTCACCCCGCGCGGCGACACCGTCCTCGAACCGGGCGACCACATCATTCTGCTCGTTGACTCCGACTCTGTGGGCGAGATCACCGCTATGGCGTGACACGCTCGTGACGACCCGGATCCGAGTCGGCTGGCGGGCGAGCGTGGGACTCGCCGGCGACGTCCTCGCCGCCCTCCCGGTCCCGCTGGCGTTCCCGCTGCTGATCGCCCTCTACTACGGCGAGTCGCCGCTCCCGTTCCTCGCGGCGATCGCGGTCTCACTTGCGCTCGGGGCGGCGTTCCGGTCCGTACAGGACCCGTCGGTGAACCTCGGGCCCCGCGAGGCGTTCCTCGCGGTGGCGCTGATCTGGTTCCTCGTCGCCGCGGTCGGCGCCATCCCCTTCGTCGTCGCGGGCGTCGGGACGGTCGCACACCCGATCAACGCGATGTTCGAGTCGATGAGCGGACTGACGACGACGGGCGCGACCGTCCTCGTCGACTTCTCGATCCACTCGCGCTCCGTCATGATGTGGCGGCAGGTGATCCAGTGGCTCGGCGGGCTCGGGATCCTGATCTTAGCGACCGCGGTGTTATCGGAGGTCGGCGTCGGCGGGGCACAGCTCATGGAGACGGAGACCCAGACGCAGGACGTCAACAAGCTCACGCCGAAGATCACCCGGACGGCGCAGCTCATCTGGGGGATCTACTTCGGACTCACCGGTCTCGCAGTCGTCGTGTACTTCCTGCTCGGACTCGCGTTCGATCCCCAGATGGACCTGTACAACGCGGTGGCCCACGCGTTCACCTCGGTCGCGACGGCGGGCTTCTCCCCGGAGCCGCTGAGCGTCGGGGCGTTCCACCCGGTCATCCAGTGGGCGGTCGTCCCGTTCATGGTGATCGGATCGACGAGTTTCGTCCTCATTTACTTCGCCATCAACGGAGATCCGATGCGACTCCTGCGCAACGAGGAGTTCCACTTCTACCTCGGCGCGATGGGAACGCTCGCGGCGATCGTCGCCCTCGCGCTGTTTCTCGACCCCAGTATCACGTTCGGCGCCGAGGCGACGCTCCGGCACGCGGTGTTCAACGTCACGTCGATCGTGACGACGACGGGGTACGCCAGCACCGACTACGTGGCGTGGGCGCCGGCGGCGAAGCACATGCTGTTCATGGGGATGTTCATCGGCGGAATGGTCGGATCGACCACCTGCTCGATCAAGTCGCTCCGGTGGTTGGTCGCCCTGAAGTCGTTCCGACGCAACCTCTACACCGCGATCCACCCGGAAGCGGTACGGCCGGTCAGAATCACCGGGAAGTCGGTCGACGAGAGCGCGATCCGGGACATCTACGCGTACCTCCTGTTGAGCATCGTCATCTTCTTTCTGCTCACCGTCGTCATCGTCGTCGACGCCGAGCGCACCGGCCTCCGCGTGACGGAGTTCGAGGCGCTCGGGGCGGCGGCGACGACGTTCCTCAACATCGGTCCGGCCTTCGGCGAGGCGGGCCCGTACGGGACGTTCGCGTCGTTCTCGATGACGACGCGAGCCGTGATGATCGTCCTGATGTGGATCGGCCGAATCGAGATAATTCCGGTTCTCGTGCTGTTCACGAAAGCGTTCTGGACGTCGTGAGTCCGCTTCTGCCTCCCGTCGTCGCCCCTTCGACAGTTTAATACAGCGAACAGGCGACTCCCATATCGATCGAATACTCATGTCTTGGGGCGTCAACTGGAAAGCGAGCGTCGGGCTTCTGGGGGTCGGTATCAAATACCTCGCCGTCACGATGCTGGTTCCGCTGGTCGTCGCGGTCGCGTACGGCGAGGACATCTGGGTCTTTCTCGTCTCGATGGCGCTCGTCGCGGCGATCGGATTCGCCGTAGAGCGGACCGATCCGGACCCGGACCTCGGTCCGCGGGAGGCGCTGCTTTTCGTCTCGCTCGCGTGGCTCGCGGCCGCGGTCATCGGCACGATCCCGTACCTGCTCGCCGGCTACGGGACGGCGTCGACGGTCGGGCTCCAGACCGGGTCTTTCGGCGCGCTCGTGGGGTCGATCGTCAACGCGCTGTTCGAGTCGATGAGCGGGTTCACCACGACGGGCGCGACCGTCCTCGGTGAGATCAGCACCGACCGACACTCTCACGCGCTGATGATGTGGCGCCAGCTCACCCAGTGGCTCGGCGGGATGGGGATCATCGTCCTGATGATCGCTATCCTGCCCGAGGTCGCCGTCAACGGCGCCCAGCTGATGGAGTCCGAGGCGCCCGGCCCGGAGCTGCAGAAGCTCACCCCGAAGATAGCCGAGACGGCGCGTGCGCTCTGGCTGATCTACTTCGGGTTCACTGTGGTGTACATCGCGATCCTGTACGGGCTTCACCTCCTCGGGATGGCGCCGAACATGGACCTGTTCAACGCGGTGGCACACGGGTTCACCACGCTGCCGACGGGCGGCTTCTCACCGGAGGCGGACAGCATCGCGGCGTTCTCGGCGGCCGTTCAGTGGGTCGTCATCCCCTTCATGGTCATCGCCGGCATCAACTTCGCGCTGTTCTGGCACGTGCTGCGCGGCGAGGCCGAGATCATGTTGGAGAACGCGGAGTTCCGATTCTACGCGGGGTCTATCGCGGTCGTGACCGCCGTCCTCGCCGTGCTGTTGTTCCGCGGCGCGGCGCCGGCGATCGAACTGGGCGGTGCGACCCAAGGCGTCACCGAGAACTCGCTCCGGCAGGCCGCGTTCCAGATCGGATCGCTGCTGAATTCCACGGGGTACGCGACGGCGGACTTCGCGCAGTGGGACACCCACGCGCAGATACTCCTGTTGTTCGCGATGTTCATCGGCGGGTCGGCCGGCTCGACCGGCGGGGGGGTCAAGGTCGTCCGGTGGCTCATCGTTGGGAAGGCGATCCGCCGGGAGCTGTTCACCTCGGCGCACCCAGACGTCGTCCGGCCGGTCCGGCTGAGCGGGCGCGTCGTCGACGAAGACGCGATACGAGGCATTATGGCTTTCACCATGCTGTACGTCGTGTTGTTCGCGCTTTCGGCGGTGTTCCTCGGGCTCGACGCGGCGCGGATCGGGATCCAGCTGTCGGTGTTAGAGGCGATCAGCGCGTCGCTCGCGACGCTCGGGAACATCGGCCCGGGATTCGGGCGTCTCGGCCCCTTCGGGAGCTACCTGTTTTTCCCTGACACCTCGAAGCTGCTGATGGTCTTCCTGATGTGGGTCGGCCGGCTCGAAATCGTTCCCGTGCTCGCGGTGTTCATCTCGGCGATGGACAGCCGGTGAGGTCAGCGGAATCCGTCCCGCGGTTCACGCTCCCGAAACGTCGTGCGATAAAACGGAAGCAGGTCCGGTTATCGACCGTATCGAGCCATCAACTCGCCGGAACCTGCAGGGAACATCTTCTTAACTAGGGGCTCTATACGTCCCCCCATGACTCGTGGCAACGACACCGATCAGGGGCTTCTCTCTCACGTGCTCCTCCCGGTCGCTAACGAAGAGGACGCGCTGGCGACCGCGAGGGCGCTCGAACCGTACCATCCCGACCGAGTGACGGCGCTGCACGTCGTGGAAAAAGGTGAGGGCGTCCCCGACAAGACGCCCGTCGAACAGTCCGAATCGTTGGCAGCCGACTCGTACGCGGCCGTGCAGTCTGTGTTCCCCGATGCCGACGAACACACCGCGTACGCTCGCGACATCGTCGCGGCGATCTTCGACGCCGCCGACGAGGTAGACGCGAGCGCGATCGCGTACCAGTCACGAGGCGGGAATCGACTCGTGCAATTCCTCTCCGGGGATCTCTCTATCAAGCTCGTGACGAACGCGAGCGTTCCGGTCATCGCGCTTCCGCGCGAGGGATCGAGCGAATGAGCGACGAGGAACTCGCGAAGGACCTCGGCCCGCTCGCCGCGCTCACGATCGGGATCGGCACGATGATCGGCGCCGGCATCTTCGTGCTCCCCGGCACCGCCGTCGCTCGCGCGGGACCGCTCGCCGCGGCGACGTTCGTCCTCGGCGGGATCATCGCGCTGTTCACAGCGCTGTCCGCCTCCGAGTTAGGGACGGCGATGCCCAAGTCCGGCGGGGCGTACTTCTACGTCAACCGGGCGCTCGGACCCATGTTCGGCTCCATCGCGGGGTGGGCGAACTGGCTCGGACTCGCGTTCGCCTCCGCGTTCTACATGTACGGTTTCGGCGAGTACGTCAACGCGCTGGTCGGGCTCGGCGCCGTGGGGCTCGGCCCGGTGACGCTGGAGGCCGCACAGGTGATCGGACTCGCCGGTGCCCTGTTATTCATCGCCGTCAACTACTTCGGTGCCAAAGAGACGGGCGGGCTCCAGATCGTCATCGTCATGGCGCTTCTCGGGATCCTCGCCGTCTTCACGGTCGTCGGTCTGTTGAACGCTGACATGGAGTCGCTGCGGCCGATCGCGCCACCGGGAACGACGAGCCAGGTGCTCCCGGTGACGGGGATCATCTTCGTCTCGTATCTCGGATTCGTGCAGATCACGTCGGTCGCCGAGGAGATCAAAGACCCCGGACGGAACCTCCCGCTCGCGGTCCTCGGCTCGGTCGTCATCGTTACCGTGGTGTACGCGCTGTTCCTCGTCGTGCTGCTCGCGGCGGTCCCGAACGAGCTCGTCGCGAACAACGAGACCGCGGTCGTCGACGCCGCTAGACTACTGTTCGGCAACTACTCCGTGTTCGGCTACTCGCTGGGCGCGGTCGGCGCCGGAATGTTGCTCATCGGCGGACTGCTCGCGACCGCCTCCTCGGCGAACGCGTCGATCCTCTCGTCGTCCCGGATCAACTTCGCGATGGGCCGCGAGAAGATCGTCACCCCGAAGCTCAACGAGATCCACGACCGGTTCGGAACGCCGTATAAATCGATCGCGCTCACCGGCGGGCTCATTCTCGTATTCCTCGTCGCCGGCGGCGTGGAGTCGCTGTCGACGATGGGGTCGGTGCTTCACCTCATCGTTTACGGCCTGCTCAACCTCGCGCTCATCGTGATGCGCGAGTCGGAGGTCGAGGGGTACGATCCCGACTTCGAGGTCCCCTTCTACCCGATCGTGCCGATCATCGGTGCGGTGTCGTCGTTCGCGCTGATCGCCTACATCGAGCCGACGATAATCCTGCTGTCGGGAGGACTCGTCGCCTTCGCGACGCTTTGGTACCTCCTGTACGCCCGCGAGAAGGTCGAGGCGCGCGGCGTGTTGGGGACGTGGATCCTCGACCGCTCCGACGAACTACCCAAGTCCGCCGTGTCGGCGGCCACGTCGGTCCAGCCGAGCGGCGACGACTACCGCGTGATGGTGCCGCTCGCGAACCCCGCGACCGAGGAGCACTTGATCACGCTCGCGTCGGCTATCGCCAAGCAACGGAACGGGACGGTCGTCGCGGTAAACATCGCGAACGTCCCCGATCAGACCTCGCTTGAGGCCGCCCGCGACCGCGGCGCTCACGAGGCGGCGCACAACTTGTTGGACAAGGCCCGCGACGACGCCGAGACGTTCGGCGTCGACGTGGAGACGCACGTCGTGCTCTCACACCGCGTGTTCGAGGAGGTGTTCGACGCGGCCCGGACCTACGGCGCCGATATCACCGTGATGGGGTGGGGAGAAGACTCTCACGGGTCGCCGGGGCGCGCGGAGACGGCGGTCGACGAGCTCGCGCACTCGCTTCCCTCCGACTTCCTCGTCTTCCGCGACCGCGGGTTCGACCCGTCGCGGATCCTCGTGCCGACCGCCGGGGGGCCGGCTTCGGACCTGTCCGCGGCGGTCGCTCGAATGCTGCAAGTCGAGTTCGACGGCGAGGTCACGCTGTTGCACGTCGCCGACGACGAGGCCGCCGGCCGGACGTTCCTCACGGAGTGGGCCGCCGAGCACGACCTCTCCGACGCGACGATGCGGATCGAAAGCGGCGACGTGGAAGCCGCGATCGACCGGGCCGCCCGAGACGCGACGATGCTCATCATCGGCGCCACCGAGAAGGGGCTTCTCTCCCGGCTGGTCCGCGGATCGCTCGTGTTGCAGGTACTCGAGGACGTGGAGTGTTCCGTGTTGCTCGCAGAGAAGCGCGATGAGCGAGGGCTCCGTGACCGGCTGTTCGGGAGCGGTGCGCGAGCGAACGTGGAGGATAAGAACATTTCACGTACTGCCGAGGAGGACGACGCGAGCGTCGCATCTGATCAGTTGCGGGGTGACGCCGGGGTCACGCACGCTGAGGTGGGCGAATGAGCGACGAGGAGCTCGCGAAGGACCTCGGGCTCGTGTCGGCGATGACGATCGGTATCGGCACGATGATCGGCGCCGGCATCTTCGTCCTCCCGGGCGTCGCCGTCAACGCCGACGGCGGCGCCGGCCCCATCGTCGTCGTGTCGTTCCTCGTCGGCGGCGTGATCGCGATGGTGAACGCGCTCTCCGTCTCCGAACTCGGCACCGCGATGCCGAAGGCCGGCGGCGGCTACTACTACATCAACAAGTCGCTGGGCCCGATGTTCGGGTCGATCGCCGGGATGGGTGACTGGATGGGGCTCGCGTTCGCCTCCGCGTTCTACTCCATCGGGTTCGGCCAGTATCTCGCAGTGTTCGTCGATCTCCCCACGATCCCGGGGCTCAATGCGATACAGGTCGGAGCGCTCGTCGCCGGATCGATCTTCATCGGCGTGAACTACGTCGGCGCGAAGGAGACCGGCGGGGTCCAGACGGTGATCGTTACCCTCCTGCTTTCGATCCTAGCGATCTTCTCCGTCGCCGGCTTCTTCTCGTTCGACTACGCGACGCTCGCCGGCAACGAGGGCGGGCTGGCTCCGGGCGGCTACGGGGCGATCCTCCCCGGGACCGCGCTCGTGTTCGTCTCCTTCCTCGGGTACGCGAAGATCGCCACGGTCGCCGAGGAGCTGAAGAACCCCGGTCGGAACCTCCCGATAGCCATCATCGGGAGCGTCGGGATCGTCACGGTGATCTACGCGATCCTCGTGACGACGATGCTCGGCGTCGTCCCGTGGCCGGAGCTCAGTCAGGACGCCCCCGTCGCGCAGGCGGCGCGGGTCGCGTTCCCCGAGTCGATCGGCCCCATCACCGGCGTCGCGGGCGGTGCGGCCGCGGTGATGACCGTCGGCGCGCTGCTGGCGACGGCGTCGTCGGCGAACGCGTCGATCCTCGCGTCGGCCCGGATCAACTTCGCGATGGGACGCGACAAGATCGTCACGAACTGGCTCAACGAGATCCACCCGAACTACGCGACCCCGTACCGGTCGATCCTCGTGACGGGCGGGCTCATCGTGGTCTTCATCGCGCTGTTGGGCCAAGACATCGAGATCCTCTCGAAGGCCGCCAGCGTGCTCCACCTCATCGTGTACGCGCTGATGAACGTGGGGCTCATCGTCTTCCGCGAGGCGGATACCCCTGAGTACGACCCCGACTTCACCGTCCCGCTGTACCCGATTACGCCGATACTCGGCGCGGTCCTGTCGCTCGGGCTCGTCGCGTTCATGGACGGGATCGAGATCGCGCTGTCGGCCGCGTTCGTCGTCGCGGCCGTGGCGTGGTACTTCCTGTACGCCCGGGACAAGACCGACCAGCAGGGCGTGCTCTCGGAGTACATCCGGAGCCGGGAGGACGACCTCCCGGACCAAGTCGTCGACGCCACGGACGCGGTCGCCCCGACCGGGACGGGGACCGAGGGGCCGACGATCATGGTCGCGGTGTCGAACCCGCGGACCGAGAGCGCCCTCATCACGCTCGCGGGCGCCCTCGCGGAACACGAGGGCGGTCGCGTGCTGGCGACGCACATCGTGACCGTCCCCGACCAGACGTCTCTGGAGACGGCCGCCGAGAACCGGACCGGTCTCGACAAATCCTCCGAGGAGCTGCTCGCGGCCGCGGCCGAAGACGCCGCGGCGTTCGACGCGCCCATCGAGACCAAGACGATCCTCTCGCACCGCGGCATCGAGGAGGTGTTCGACGCCGCGCAGACGAACGACGCCGACACCGTCGTGATGGGATACGGCGGAACGCGGTTCGCGGGCGGCCGCGTCGAGGGTTCGCTGGACGAGTTGACCCACGACCTGCCGTGTGACTTCCTCGTGTTGGACGGCCAGGATCTGGAGCTGTCGGACGTGCTCGTGCCGACCGCCGGCGGTCCCTCCTCGGACCTCTCCGCCGAGGTCGCTAGGGCGCTCCGTGACACCCTCGGCACGGACGTGTCGCTGCTGCACGTCGTCGACCCGGACGAGCGCGAGGAAGGGGAAGCGTTCCTCGCCGAGTGGGCGGGGGGCCACGGGCTATCGGACGCGGATCTGCGGATCGAAACGGGAGACGTAGAGGAGGCGATCCGACTGCTCGGCGCCGATCACAGCCTCGTGATCGTCGGTGCGACCGAACGGGGGCTGCTCTCGCGGATCGTCCGCGGCTCGCTCGCGTTCGACACGATCGAGCACCTCGACACGCCGGTACTGCTCGCGGAGCGCCCCTCTTCGCGCTCGCTGTTGGAGCGGCTGTTCGGCGGCCGCTGAGTCGGAGCGGTTGCGGTCGCTAACGGCGCGCGCCCGCGGGGCCGGCCGCTGACACACCAGGCCCCTCGAACGGCGCCTGAGAACGGTAGATTTTCCACACTCGGTTCTGAACGACGGAGTGATGTATCTCATCGTCGTCGGGGCGGGCGATATCGGCACGCCGCTCATCGATCTCGCGACCGCCGGCGGCAACGAGGTGGCCGTCATCGAGCGTGACGAGGAACGCGCCGACCGAGCGGCGAGACAGTACGACTGTCTCGTCATCAACGACGACGCGACCTCGAAGGAGACGCTGCGCGACGCGGGCGCCGAGCGCGCCGACGCCCTCATCTCGACGACGGACCGCGACGCCGCGAACATCATGGTCTGTCTGCTCGCCCAAGAGCTGTCGATTCCGAACATCGTCTCGGTCGTGCACAACCCCGAGCACATGAGCGTGTTCGAGCAGATCGGCGTCAACACGATGCAGAACCCGCAGAGCCTGATCGCCGAGTACCTCTACCGGGCCGTGAGCCGCCCGTCCGTCGTCGACTTCATGCACATCGGCGAGGAGGCGGAGGTGTTCGAGATCACGGTCGGCGCCAACGCCGAGATCGCTGGCAAGACGATCCAAGAGGCGGACGCGGAGGGCCTCCTCGGCGATGACACGCTCATCGTTGCGATCGAACGAAGCGGCGAGGAGCGACCGATAACGCCTCGCGGAAACACCCGGATAGCGGCCGACGACCTGCTCACGATCTACTCCGGAGACGGGGTGACTCCGGAGATAACAGACGTGTTCGGCCACACCGAGGACGACGGTTGAGATGACCGATCGACGCGACGGGGTGCTTCCGACGGACTTGACGGTCATCGCACGCGACATCGGTTCGCTGTTGTTGATCGAAGCGGGGATGATGGCCGTCACGGCCGTCATCGCGCTCGGATTCCGGGAAGTTCACGCCGCGCTCGGGTTTCTCATCGCGGGCGGCGTAACCGCCGCGATCGGAGGACTGGCGACGCGGCGGTTCGCCGACGCACCGGAGCCGCAGATGAAACACGGGATGGTCATCGCCGCCGGGGGCTGGCTCATGGTCGCCGCGTTCGGAGCGCTCCCGCTGTTGGCGACGGCGTGGATGACCCCGCCCGCGGTCATGGACACGTTCGTTCCCGTCGCCGCCGACACGGGCGGCTGGGAGCCGATCGGCGTCGGCGGGACCACAACGCTCTCCAGTCTCGCGTACTTCCGGAATCCGCTGCACGCCCTTTTCGAGAGCATGAGCGGCTGGACCGGAAGCGGGCTCACGATGGCGATCCACGAGCCGTCGCTGCCGCGCTCGGTCCAGTGGTGGCGCTCGTTCATCCAGTGGGTCGGCGGCGTCGGCGTCATCGTGCTGACCGTTTCGATCCTCGCGCGCCCCGGCAGCGGGAGCTACGCGCTCTATCGGAGCGAGGCCCGCGAACAGAAGATCCACCCGAGTATCGTCTCCACGGTTCGGACGGTCTGGAAACTCGTCGTCGGCTACACCCTGCTGGCGTTCCTCGCGCTGTTCGTCGCGATCCGGGCCAGCGAGAGCGAGTACGCGAGGTCGCTCTCCGCGTCTGAGTCGGCGTGGCAGGCGCTCAACCACGCCATGACCGGACTGACGACCGGCGGGTTCTCGGTCACGGACAACTCGATAGCGACCTACGAGTCCCCGCTCGTCGAGGCCGTGCTCCTGCCGATCATGGTCCTCGGCGCGATCGCGTTTCCGGTCCACTACGTCGTGCTTCGAGATCGGAGTGCGCGCGAACTGCTGTCGGACCTCCAGACGCGGTGGCTGTTCGCCCTGCTCGCCGCCGGTGTCGTCACGCTCTCGGCACAGAACCTCGCGTCGATTCCGGCGACGTCGGGCGCGTTCGCGACGCAGTCGTTTCTGCCGTTCCCGGTGCCGCTACTCGACGGTGCACAGCTCGACGCCATCCGGGACTCGACGTTTCAGTGGATCAGTGCGATGACCGCCACCGGGTTTCAGTCGGCCCCGATAGATCGCTGGGTCGCCGGCGGCAAGGTGCTGCTCGTCGGGGCGATGGTGCTCGGCGGCGCCGCCGGGTCGACCGTCGGCGGTATCAAGATCATCCGCGGGTACACCGTCGCGCGCGGGATCGCCTGGCAGTTCTCCCGCGTGTTCCTCCCGACGAACGCGGTCGTCACCGCGCAGATCGGCGACCGAACGCTGGATCGCGCGGCGATGGAGCGTGAATTCAGCGAGGCCGCCATCGTCACCCTGCTGTGGCTCGTCGCGCTCGCCGTCGGCAGCCTGGTGCTCGTCAACGTCGCCGGGCCGGAGTTCGGCTACGCCGACGCGCTGTTCGAAATCGCCAGCGCACAGGGTAACGTGGGGCTGTCGTCGGGCATCACCGGCCCCTCGATGCCACCGATGGCCGAGGGGATGTTCGTCCTCAGCATGTGGATCGGTCGGCTGGAGATCATCCCGGTGCTGGTGTTCGTCCGCGCCGGGCTGTACGGGCTGGACCCCTAACCGAGTGAGATCGCCGTAGCCGGCGACCGGCTCGCGGCCCGTTCGCTACTTTTCGTCCCGGACCGTCCCCATGAACGTCCAGTGTACCTTGTGGTTCCCGTCGGGTTGCGGCTCCTCCGTGACGTGGTAGAGGTAGGGGCCGTGCGGACAGTCGTCGCAGCCGTCCGCACAGCGGAACTGCTTTACCACCGCTGTGTACTCCTCGTGCTCGGTGACGCGGAGGATGTCGTCACCGGCCTCCGGGTCGACCGGAAGCGCCGCCTCACCGTGGAAGTGGAGCAGCTCTTGGGCGTGAACGATCGCCTTGCGGAGCTCCTCCGGCGTGCAGTCGGTCAGTGCGTCGACGAGTTTCGGGGGTAATCCTTCGGGCGGCGTCGGACGCTCCGAGATATCGGCCATAGTCGGGAGTTTCTTCCGAGCCCCCATAACGGATCCGCGGAGAAACCGGAGCGCACGGGCGTTGCTGGTCCGACAGCCCCGATATATAATGAACGTTTATACGGAACCGACGGGTAGACGGAGGTATGTACGACGACGAGGAGCTCTCCGAGATCCGCGAGGCCCACGCGGAGTGGGAGGCGGAGACGCTCGATCCGACCCTCGACCGGCACGGCGAACGCCGCGACCGGTTCGCGACGGTGTCGAACCACGAGGTCGATCGGTTATACACCCCCGCGGACGTCGCCGACCTCGATTACGGCGAGGACCTCGGCTTCCCGGGCGAGGAGCCGTACACGCGCGGCGTCTACCCGACGATGTACCGGGGACGGACGTGGACGATGCGACAGTTCGCCGGGTTCGGCACCGCCGAAGAGACGAACGAGCGGTTTCACTACCTGATCGACGAGGGGCAGACCGGCCTCTCGACCGCCTTCGACATGCCGTCGCTGATGGGGCTCGACTCCGACGACCCGATGTCGCTCGGCGAGGTCGGCAAGGAGGGCGTCGCCGTCGACACGCTCCGGGACATGGAGGTCCTGTTCGACGGGATCGACGTTGGCGAGGTCTCCACGTCCTTCACGATCAACCCGAGCGCCCCCGTGATCTACGCGATGTACGTCGCCATCGCCGACCAGCAGGGCGTCCCCCGCGAAGAGCTCCGCGGGACCCTCCAGAACGACATGCTCAAGGAGTTCATCGCGCAGAAGGAGTGGGTCATCCCCCCGGCGCCCTCCCTCGACCTCGTGACGGACACGATCGAGTTCGCGGTCGGAGAGACCCCCAAGTTCAAACCCATCTCGGTGTCGGGGTACCACATCCGCGAGGCGGGCTCGACGGCGGTCCAAGAGCTCGCCTTCACGCTCGCCGACGGCTTCGCGTACGTCGAGGCGTGTCTCAACCGCGGGCTTGACGTCGACGAGTTCGCGCCGCAGCTCTCCTTCTTTTTCAACTCGCACAACTCCATCTTCGAGGAGGTCGCGAAGTTCCGCGCGGCCCGTCGAATCTACGCCCGGATCATGGCCGAGTGGTACGACGCCGAGGCCGACGCGTCGAAACAGCTCAAGTTCCACACCCAGACGGCGGGCCAATCGCTGACGGCCCAACAGCCCCTGAATAACGTCGTCCGAGTCACCCTCCAGGCGCTGGCGGGCGTGCTCGGGGGGACACAGAGCCTCCACACCAACTCCTTCGACGAGGCGCTGGCGCTCCCCTCCGAGCAGGCGGTCCGGGTCGCACTGCGGACACAGCAGATCATCGCCGAGGAGTCGGGCGCGGCCGACATCGCCGATCCGCTCGGCGGCTCCTTCGCCGTGGAGGCGCTCACCGACGAGGTCGAGGCCGAGGCGACGGCGTACATCGAGGAGATCAAAGCGCTCGGCGACGGCTCCGTCCGCGACGGCGTCCTCCGAGGGATCGAGGAGGGGTACTTCCACCGCGAGATCCAGCAGGCGTCCTACGAGTATCAGGAACGCGTCGATTCGGGCGAGGAGACCGTCGTCGGCGTCAACGCCTACGCGATCGACGACGACACGCGTCCGGACCTGCTCCACGTCGACGAGACGACCCGAGAGCGCCAGCTCGACCGACTCGACGCGGTGAAAGCCGATCGCGACGACGACGCGGTCGAGGCCGCGTTAGACGACCTTCAGGCCGCGATCGACGCCGACGAGAACGTGATGCCCGCGATCGTGACGGCGGTGAAGGCGTACGCCACGATGGGCGAGATCATGGCGGTGTTCGAGGCGGAGCACGGCACGTACCGCGAGCGGATCGGAGTCGCCTAACGGAGACGCGAGCGGGGGCCGGCCTCGGCCGACCGCGGGTCTTCAAAAAGTGTTGATCAGTCAGGGCACCTCGCGACCCGTTGACCGGTCGGGCCGCCTCAGAGCGCTTCGATCGGCCGGGCGGATTCGGCACACCACGCGTTGCCCCGCCGACCGGCCCGCCGGAGTTCGAGCTCGACGACGGACCCCGCGTCGAGCGACGACAGTTCGGCTTCCACGTCCTCGTCGTCGTACTCGACGACGTACAGCGTTCCGTTTCTCGGGTGTTCTCGGAGCGTGATCGCCCCGTGGTCGTTGCACGCGTCGACGACCGTGTACTTGCCAGTACGATTCATCACGATCGGTTGTCCAAACGCCAACGAGTTAGTTATTCGACGCTTAACGCCGGTAAGCCGACGGATCGACGCCGCCATGCCGCCCGACGGCGCACGAACGGCGTCCTTTTAATCGGCGCGCGGCCAACGTCCGGTATGACGGAGACGGAGATCCCCGAAGACCACCCGCGGTACGCGTCGCTCGTGACGCGCCACCGAATCGAAGCGGGCGTCGAGATGGGGATCACTTCGAAGCAGGGGCTCATCGCGCAGGGGCGCGGCGAGGCGTTCGACTACCTCCTCGGCGAGCGGACGCTCCCGAGCGCGGACGCCGCCGAGCGCGCCGCCGCGGCGACGCTGCTCGCGGCCGACCGTCCAGTGCTGTCGGTGAACGGCAACGTCGCGGCCCTCGCGCCCGGGGAGACGGTCGCTCTCGCGGAGGCGGTCGACGCCGACATCGAGGTGAACCTGTTCAATCACACCGACGAGCGGGTCCGCCGGATCGCCGCTCACCTGCGCGATCACGGGGCCGACGACGTGAAGGGGCTGGCGGCGGACGGCGAGATCCCCGGACTCGACCACGCCCGCGGCACCGTCGACGCCGACGGGATCGAGGCGGCCGACGTCGTCGTGGTGCCGCTCGAAGACGGCGACCGGGCTGAGGCGCTCGACGCGATGGGGAAAACGGAGATCGTCATCGATCTGAACCCCGGGAGCCGATCGCCGCGAACCGCCGATATCCCGATCATCGACAACCTCGTGCGGGCGGTGCCGAACGTGACCGCTCACGCACGGGACCTCGCTGACGCCTCCGCGGCGGAGTTGCAGGCGGTCGCTGACGGCTTCGATCCCGACGCGACGCTCGCGGCGGCCGAAGCGGCCATCCGCGAGGGATCGTTCGCGACCCCGGACGACGAGAACTGACCGGCGTTCCGTGGGCAGTCTGCTGCCATGCTGCCGCCGAATCCCGTTCCGAATCCCACGCCGAATTTCGTCGATTAGGCGCCGCTAGGGCCGGATTGCGGCTGCGCAGTCCGTCGGAAGTGAAAAGGGGGTTGATACCCAACAGCACGCATGGAACTCGACGAGACGGATCGCGCGATCCTCCGGATCCTCCAAGAGGACGCTCGAACGCCTTTCTCAGAGGTCGCGCGGCGGATCGATATGTCCAGCGCGACCGTTCACGACCGGGTCGGGCGAATGGAGGACGCCGGCGTCATCAAGGGCTACCACGCCGAGATCGACCCCAAGGCGGTCGGATACGGGGTCAGCGCGTTCGTCGGGCTGCGCGTCGAGCAGGGTCGCGAAGAGGACGCGCTCGACCGGCTCCGCGACATCGACGGCGTGAGAGAGATCCACCTGACGACCGGCGAGTGGGACGTGATCCTCCGGGTCGTCGCCGAGGACACGGAGCGCCTCCGCGAACTGATGTTCGACCGTATCGCCGAGATGGACGGGTTCTCGCGGTCGCAGACGATGATCATCCTCGGCACCGACTACGAGATCGACGGCCCGCCGATCTGAGGAAGTCGGTGCCGAGCGCGACGGCGACAGCGGTGACAGCGGTGACAGCGGTGACAGCGACAACAGCGGCGACAGCAACGCCGTCAACCGTCGCCCGCCGGGGACCGGAACGCTCAACTCGGGAACAGCCCGAACGAAGCACATGAGTACTGGATTCGGCGATCGGGATCTGTCGCCCGAGCGCGCGTGGGCGGCGGTGGTAAGCGCCATCACGGTGTTGCTCGCGCTCGGCTCGATCGTGTTCCCGCGGGTCGTGTACGATCGCTTCATCTGGCAGTACTTCTGGGGGCCGGTCGTGGCCGACGGACAGGGCGCGCAGTGCGCCGTCCGAGACGGCGGCGGAACGGAGCTGTTGACCAGCTCGGCGGCGTGTTCGGCCGCCGTCGACGGCGGCGCGGTCGTCGCGTTCCCGGGGTACACGACCGTCTCGACCGTGAGCTACGTCGTGATCCTGTTGGGGATGCTGATCGGCGTCGTCTTCCTGCTGCAGCGGCTCGACATCGGCAACGAGCTGCGCTTTTTCTACGCGCTGTTCCCGTTCATGCTGCTCGGCGGAGCGCTCCGGACCGTCGAGGACTCGGGGATCGCCGCACTGCGGGCCGGCGTGGAGCCGCTGATCCCGTTCCCGGCGAGCGCGCTGTTGATCAGCCCGTTCATCTACTTCACCGTCTTCGGGTTCACGCTGCTGTGCGTGCTTGCAGCGTACGCGCTCGCGAATCGCGGCGTGGTCGACGACTACGCGCGGCCGCTGTTCGCGTTCGGCGCCGTCGGGCTCGCGGCGGCGGTCGGCTACCTCTCGGTGCTCGCCGCGACGACCGAGTACGTCGACTTCTACCCGATCGTCCTCGTGTTGACGC
Source organism: Halorubrum aidingense JCM 13560 (assembly GCF_000336995.1). GTDB lineage: Archaea > Halobacteriota > Halobacteria > Halobacteriales > Haloferacaceae > Halorubrum > Halorubrum aidingense. The sequence continues at coordinate 328,995 of NZ_AOJI01000017.1, forward strand.
TGGGGATCGCGACGGCGGTAACCGCGATCACCTGGAAGCTCGCGACCGGCTACGAGCCGACGATCCGGCAGGGAACCGGCGTCGGCGGAATCCTCATCATCTGGGGGCACGCCGTCGACGGCGTCGCCAACGTCATCGGGCTCGACTGGATGCCCGCGCTGACGGGCACGCCGAACCTCGTCCCGAAGCACGTCGTCAACGCGCTGATCGTCGACTGGACCGGGCGGCTGCTCCCGCAGTCGATCGTCTCCGTCACCGGCGACGCGTGGCCGTTCCTGCTCGTGAAGCTGGCGGCGGCGACGTTCGTCGTCTGGGTGTTCAACGGCGAGATGTTCGAGGAATCGCCGCGATACACGCTGATGCTGCTCATCACCGTACTCGCCGTGGGGCTCGGTCCCGGGACGCGGGACATGCTGCGCGCGACGTTCGGTATTTAAGTAGCCGATCAGGGATTTAAATAGTCGTTCGTCGGCCGGGCGGTTGTTTTAACCGAGGATCGTTCTGAGACTACCGGTGACTACCGTCACATCCCCAGCCGTTCCGTTATAAGTGGACAAATACGGATCGACAGCGACCACCGCCAAACCCTCAGTCGTGATGGCTCGCGCGCGTTACTACGCTTGCGACCGCAACCGCCCCGCACCTCACGCCTCCCCAGCCTCGTCGGTCGCCCGTCGCTTCGCTCGGGACGACCGACTCCCTCGCGCTCGGTTCGCGCCGCGTTGCGGCGTTCACCGGAGCGCGCCACCGCTCCGCTCGCTCATTTATAAACAGGCGCCGCAGGGATGCACCGAGCGATCGCCGTCGACGCCGTTCCGCAACGACACCTTATAAGCCGCCGGGGGCGGAACCGTCTCGGTAATGCTACAGGGGGTCAACGTCGCGCTCGGCGTGTCGGGGAGCATCGCGGCGGTGAAGGTCGTCGAACTCGCCCACGAACTGCGCCGTCACGGGGCGAGCGTCCGCGCCGTCATGTCCCCGGCGGCGACGAATATCGTCCACCCGTGGGCGGTTGACTTCGCCACCGACGAACCCGTCGTCACGGAGATCACCGGCGCCGTCGAACACGTCGAACTCTGCGGTCGGGAGGGGTGGGCCGACGTGCTCCTGCTCGCGCCGGCGACCGCCAACACCGCCGGCAAGATCGCCGCGGCGGTCGACGACACGCCCGTCACGACCTGCGCGACGACCGCGCTCGGCGCCGACGTGCCCGTCGTGATGGCGCCCGCGATGCACGAGCCGATGTACGACCACCCCGGCGTGCTCGACGCGCTCGACCGGTTGGAGTCGTGGGGCGTGACGTTCGCCGACCCGCGGATCGAAGAGGGGAAAGCGAAGATCGCCGCCGAAGACGACATCGTCACCGAAGTGGCCCGAGCGACGACGCCGCAACCGCTCGCCGGGTCGCACGTCGTCGTCACCGCGGGCGCGACGAAAGAGCGGATCGACCCGATCCGCATCCTCACGAACCGGGCGTCGGGCAAGACCGGTCGAGCGGTCGCTCGGGCGCTCTACGTCCGCGGCGCGCGCGTCACCCTCGTTCAAGACGGCCCGGCGGTCCCGTACGCCGAGGTCGTGCCCGTCGAGACGGCCGACGAGATGATCCGGGCCTGTCGACAGACTGCACCCACGGCCGACGCGCTGATCTCGGCGGCCGCCATCTCCGATTTCACCGCCGACGCCGTCGACGAGAAGATCCGGTCCGGCTCGCCGCTCTCCGTGGACCTCCGCCCGACGCCGAAGCTGATCGACTCCGTCCGCGAGGCGTACCCGGACCTCCCGATCGTCGGGTTCAAAGCCGAGACCTCCGGCGACGACGACGCCATGATCGCGGAGGCCGAGCGCATCCGGGACCGGGTCGGCCTCGCGTTCGTCGTCGCCAACGACGCGAGCGTGATGGGCGCCGACGAGACCCGCGTGCTCCTCGTCGGCGAGGCGGGCACCGACCCCGAGGAGGCGGTCGGCTCGAAGGACGTCGTCGCGGGACGCATCGCGGACCGACTGGCGACGGCGCTCGGCCGGACCGAGTGAATCGGGCGAATCGAGCGAGGCGACCGGTTGCGGATTCGAAGACGCGGGGCGGACTCACCACACCCGATATCGAGACGGATACAAACTGTTTTGAGGCGGTAGAGAAAGGATCCGGGTAGAGATACCCATGTGCACAGAGACGGCTACACGCGGTTCCGTCGGAGGTGTGGTGGGTGGCTGACACCGGCGACGACGCCGGCGGTGACGCCGCCAGCGGAGGCGACGCGACCGACGACCCTTCCCCGAAATCGGTGGTCGTTCCGGTCGAGCCCACGCCGACGCTCCGATCGACGGTCGCGCACGTAGTCGAGTCCGCGGCCGAGGGCGACTTCTCTGCGATCCACTTCGTGGAGATCGCCTCGTGGCGGAACGGCGACCCGCTGTCCGACGACAGGGCGGCCGAAGCGAAACGCGTCCTCGAACGGGTGGTCGCGTGGGCCGAGGCCGACCTCGACGACGTCGACGGCGACGGCGGCGAGGGCGTGACGATTTTCTCGGAGCTGATCGGCGCCGACGAGTACCTGTTCGGCCCGAGCGACTACGTCGAGGTGCTCGCGGCGTACGCCGAGTCCGTCGGCGCGGACGCGGTCCTGCTCGATCCGGAGTACACGCCGGTCGGCAACACGACGCTGCTGCAGCCGCTGGAGTTCGCGCTGTCGAACACGCCGCTCTCGGTCGAAACCGCGCCCGTGAGCCGGCCGAGTCGGGGCGAGCGGCTCCGGAGCGAAGCCACCGGCATCCGGTTCGCCGCGATGTTCGGGCTCTCGCTCGCGTTCTACTTCGTTCTGGGTGACCCGTTCTACTGGTTCGACTGGGTGACGGGTCTCGCCACCGCGACCATCGTGTCGATCACGCTCTCGCGGATCAGCCTCGACGCCGACCCCGCGATCCCGCGGACGCCCATGCGAGTGATTCGGGGCGCGATCTACGTGCCCGTGCTGCTGTACGAGATCATCAAGGCCAACCTCGTCGTCGCCCGGGTCATCCTGGACCCCCGGCTCCCGATCGAGCCGACGATGAACCGCGTCCGCGTGATCGTGGGCAGCGGCCTCCCGTTGATGACTCTCGCGAACTCGATCACGCTGACGCCCGGGACGCTCACGGTCCGCGCCCGCGACAGCGACCTCTACGTTCACTCGCTCGTCCCGTGGGCCCGCGACGGGCTCTTCGACGGCTCCTTGGAGCGGTGGACGCGGTTCGTGTACTACGGGCGCTCGTCCGCCCGCCTGCCAACGCCCCGCGAGCGCGACGACTGCGCGATCCTGCAGGGCGAGGCGGCGACGGAGGAGCTGCCGATCGCCGCGACCGACGGGGGACAGACCGGGAGCGAATCGGAGGTGACTGACGAGTGAGCGTCGTCGACACCGCGCTCGTCGCCGGCTACACCGTGGGCGAGTTCCTGCTGTTCGCGGCCGCCGGGTTCGTCGTCCTCGCGATCGGGATGTTGTACCGGGCGGTGAAGGGGCCGACCATGCAGGACCGGGTGCTCGCGGTGAACGTCCTCGGGACGAACACCGTCGTCATCCTCGCGCTCCTCGCGGCCGCGCTCTCGGAGCCGACGTTCCTCGACATCGCGCTGGTGTACGCGCTGTTGAACTTCCTGATGGCGATCGCCATCTCGAAGTTCACGGTCGAGCGGGGTGGCGTCTTATGATGGACGCGATCGCAACGGCCCGGGTCGGGCTTATCGCCGTGTTCGCCCTGCTCGGGCTGTTCTTCTCGTTCGTCTCGATGGTGGGCGTGATCCGGCTCCCGGACGTGTACTCGCGGGCACACACCGCCTCGCAGGCCGACACGCTCGGCGCCGGCTTCGGTCTCGCGGCCGTCGCGCTGACCGTCGGCTGGGAGGGCGCGGGGTTCAAAAGCGTCCTCCTGTTGTTTTTCATCTTCGTGACGAACCCGACGGCGGCGCACGCGATCGCCCGCGCTGCCTTCGAGGAAGGTATCGTCCCGTGGACCGAGGGGGATGATCGCCGATGACGGGCCTCGAACCGGTCGTCGCACAAGTGACGGCCATCGAAGCGAGCCTGCTCGTGTTCGTCGTGCTCACGGCGCTCGTCACGGCGCTCGCTCGGGACGTGCTCGCGGCGGTCATCGTGTTCGGGGCGTACAGCCTCGGAATGGCGGCGCTGTACACGTTCTACCGGGCGCCGGACGTGGCGCTGACGGAGGCCGCGATCTCCGCCGGCGTGACGACCGTGCTGCTGCTGTTGACGCTCGCGAAGACGACGCGGATAGACCACGAGACCGTCTTCGAGGAGGTGAACCTCCCCGCCGCCGGTGCGGCCGGGTTCCTGTTCGCGGGACTGGCGCTCACGATGGGCGACGTGCCCGCGGTCGGCTCCCGCGAGGCCCCCGTCTGGTCGAACCCGGACGTGACCCAGTGGTACCTCACCGAGACGTACGCCCAGACGGGCGTCGAGAACACGGTGATGGCCGTGCTGGCGGCGTTCCGTGGGTTCGACACCTTCGGCGAGGCGGTGGTCGTCTTCGCCGCCGGGATCGCCGCGTTGATCGTGCTCCACCGCGAGGTGTTCGCATGAGCGACGCTCGTCCGAACGACCGCGACGATGAACCCGGCGGCACAGGGGCCGTCGACGGCGAATCCGGTGACAACGGCACCGACGAGAAACCCGACGACGTTCCGCCGCATCGCGCGGTCGCCCGCTCCGGCCGGCTCGATTCGGAGCAGCGACAGGGAACGCCGTACACGGAGAGTCAAGTTATCATGCCGACGGTGAAGATCGTCGCCCCGTTCGCGTTCACGTTCGGGCTCTTCGTCACCTTCCACGGCAGCGGATCGCCCGGCGGCGGGTTCCAAGGCGGCGCGATCATGGCGGCCGTCGTGTTCATGATCGCGTTCGCGTTCGGCATCGAGGCGACTCGAGACTGGCTCGCGAACACGGTCGTCGTCGCGCTCGCGGTCGGCGGCACCCTCGCGTTCGCCGCTATCGGGCTGATTCCGGTCGCACGCGGCGGCGCGTTCCTCCAGTACGACCTCCTCCCGATCCCCGTGAAATACGGCCTCGAAAGCGTCGAGGTGTTCGGTATCGCCGCCATCGTGAGCGGCGTGCTCATGGGGCTGTTCTTCCTGCTCGCGAACGGGTTCGCGTCCGACGGCAGCGGGTTCGGAGACGGAGGTACCGGCGACGATATCGACGACATCGACGATATCGACGACACCGACGAGTCGGCATCGACCGGGTCAGACCCGTCGCCGGTGACCGACGGAGGCGAGCGATGACGGGCGTCGGAGCCGTGCTCGCGTCCGGGACGGCGGCGACCTCGGCGCTCAAAGTCGTGACCACGCGACACGCGTACGTCGCGTTCGCGCTGTTGTTGTGCGTCGGACTCTACATGATGATTGCCAACCCTCACCTCGTCAAGAAGATCATCGGACTCAATCTGTTTCAGACGGCGATATTCCTGCTGTTCATCACGTCGGCGTACGTGGACGGCGGCGCGATTCCGATCGTCCCCTCGGGGGCCGCGGAGACGGAGACGTTCGTGAGCCCGCTCCCGCAGGTGATCGTCCTCACCGCCATCGTCGTCGGCGTGAGCCTCACCGCGGTGGGGCTCGCGCTCTGTATCCGCATCTACGACGAGTACGGAACGCTCCGAACCGACACCCTCCGCGAGCTGCTCCGCGACGAGGGATCGATCCCGGAGCGGGCGCAGTTCGGTGACGAGACGACTGCGACCGACGACGGAGCCGCGACCGACGGCGGTGTCGCCGCCACCGGAGGTGAGACGGATGACTGACGTCCTCCTCCCGGTCGCGATCGCGGTCCCGATCGTGGCCGCGACGCTGCCGATCGCACTCGGCCTGTGGTACGAGGACGTCGGCTGGCCGATCGCCGCGGTGGCGACGACGGTCCTCGTCGGATTCGCGGGCGCGATCGGCGCCGAGGTCGCTCTCGGCGGGCGGTTCTCGCACGCGCTCGGGACCTACCAACCGCCGGTCGGGATCGAGCTGGTCGCCGACGAGCTGTCGGCCGCCGTGCTCGTCTTGGTCGCGACCGTCTCGCTCGCGGTGCTCGCGTTCTCGCGGGTCGCCGGGCCGCGCGGGAACCCGTTTTACAGCGGGTACCTGCTGTTGGTCGGCGGCCTCACGGGGCTCGTGCTCACCGGCGACCTGTTCAACCTCTTCGTCTTCTTGGAGATCGTCGGGATCACGACGTACGCGCTCATCGCGGCCGACCGCTCCGGCGCGAGCGCGTACGCCTCGCTCAAGTACCTCGTGTTGGGGACGGTCGGCGCGTCGCTGTACCTGATCGGCGTCGGATACGTCTTCCTCGCGACGGGGACGCTGAACATGCTCGACGTACAGGCGCAGATCGTCGAACAGGCGGGCTACGCCGACCCGCTCGTGCAGGCGAGCTACGCGTTCATCGTCGCCGGGCTCGCGCTCAAGATCGCGCTGTTCCCGGTGCACGTCTGGCAGCCGGACGCGTACCAACGCGCGCCCGACGCGGTGACGGCGCTGATGGCGGCGCTGGTGTCGACGACGAGCGCGTACGCGCTCATCCGGGTGAGCTACACCGTCTTCACCGTCGACTTCCTCGCCGCGAACGACGCGATCACGACCGCGCTGCTCGTCGTCGCCGGCGCGTCCATCCTCTCGGGCTCCGCGCTCGCGGCGATGCAGTCCGACCTCAAACGGATGTTCGCGTACTCGTCGGTGGCGCAGTTCGGGATGATCGCCGGCGCGGTCGGACTCGCGAACGAGACCGCGCTGCTCGGCGGGATGGTCCACCTCATCGGCCACGGCCTGCTGAAGTTCGGGCTGTTCCTCGGCGTCGGGATGCTCTCGCTCGGATACGGTGCCCGGCGGATCGAGGACCTCGCGAGCGTCGCCCGGGAGGCGCCGTACACGGCCGGTGCGATCGCCGTGTTGGGGCTCGCGCTCGTCGGCATCCCGCCGTCCATCGGGTTCCTCGGAAAGTGGTACATCGGCGTCGGCGCCGTCGAGTCGAGTCTGACCGGCGGCGGCGCGGCCGGCGTCGGTATCGCCGTCGTGATCTTCGTCAGCACGCTGTTCACGCTGGCGTACGTCGCGCGGCTGATCGAGCGGTTCTACTTCGCCGGGGTCGGGCTCCCCGGCGGACACGGTGACGACGCGTCCGATCCGGCCGTGACCGACGGCGGTCACGGGGGCGCGTCCGAGGCGTCCGAGGCAGACGCCGGCCCCGTCTCGCCCGTCGAGGACGCGCCGCGGTCGTCGTGGGTGCCCGATCGGGTGCCGCCGGCGTCGCTCGCTCTCCTCGTCCTCACCGCTCTCACGGCGGTGGCGCTCGGCTTCGGCGGGTTCGCGCTCGCCGAGTGGTTCGATCCGTATCTCACGGAGGTGTTCGCATGACTGACGTTCCAATCACTGACTTACGTCCCCTACTGGCGGTTCTCGTCTCGTTCGTCGCGGCGTTTTTCATCGTCGCGTCGCATCGCTTCCCGAACGTCCGCGAGGGGTGGACCATCGCCGCGGCGGTCGCGAAGTTCGCGATCGTCACCTCGATGCTCCCGGCGGTCCTCGGCGGCGCCGTCTTCGAGACGTCTCTCGGGGCGTTCCTGCCCGGTGGAATCGAGTTCGTGCTCCGCGCGGACGCGCTCGGCATGCTGTTCGCGTTCCTCGCGAGCGGGCTGTGGATCGTCACCTCGTTTTACAGCATCGGCTACATGCGCGGGAACGACGAGATCAACCAAACGCGGTACTTCGCCGCGTTCGCCGTGTCGCTGTCGGCGACGATGGGGATCGCCTTCGCGGGCAACCTCGTGACGATCTTCGTGTTCTACGAGATCCTCTCGATCGCGACGTACCCGCTCGTCGCCCACGACGAAACGCCGAAGGCGCGCTCGGCGGGCCGGAAGTACCTCGCGTACACGATGTTCGGCGGCGGCGTGCTCGTGCTCGCGGGCACCGCCCTCGTCTACCTCATCGCCGGAAACGTCGACTTCACCGCCGGCGGGATCCAAGAGCTCGCGAACGCCGACCCCGGCCTCGCGATGCTCGCCTTCTTCCTCCTGGCGATCGGGTTCGGCGTGAAAGCCGGGATCATGCCGCTCCACCAGTGGCTCCCCGAGGCGATGGTCGCACCGACGCCCGTCTCCGGACTGCTCCACGCCGTCGCGGTCGTCAAGTCCGGCGCGTTCGGCGTCTCGCGAGTCGTGCTCGACGTCTTCGGCCCGGAGCTCGTCTTCGATCTGTCGCTGCCGTTCGGTTTCTCGGCCGGGCTCGTCCTCTCGACTATCGGGGCGGTCACGCTGACGGCGGCGTCCATTATCGCCATGCGGAAGGATCACCTGAAACAGCGGCTCGCCTACTCGACGGTGAGCCAGCTGAGCTACATCATCCTCGGTCTCGGGCTGTTCGGCTGGTACGGGCTCGTGGGCGCATTGTTGCACATCCCGGCGCACGCGTTCATGAAGCTCACCCTGTTCTTCTGCGCGGGGAACCTCCACGTCTCGACGCACACCGACTACATCTCCGAGATGGCGGGGATCGGCAAGCGGATGCCCCTGACGATGGGGGCGTTCACGGTCGCCGCGCTCGGAATGGCGGGGATACCGCTGCTCGCCGGCTTCGTCAGCAAGTACTACATGCTGATCGGCGGCGTGCAGATGGGCGCGGAGCTGACGCCCGTCGCCTACTACCTCGTCGGCGCGCTCCTGCTCTCTGGCGTGCTCAACATCGCGTACTTCTGGCCGGTGATCTACACCGCCTTCTTCGAAGCGGAGGACGACCACGACGCGAAACCGCTCGTCGACTTCCGGCTGGGCGGGGAACGCCGGTCGACGCTGGCTGTGACCGACGGCGGGCGTGCGGGTGACGACACCGACGGCGGCGAGCGCGACGACGACGACACCGGAGACGGTGACGACGAGACCGACGATGACGCGATCGTCGAGAGCGCCGAGACGGACGTCGAGCCGACGACCGCCGATGCGAGCGAGGACGTCGAGGTTCCGGACGACTCCGACATCCCCGACGCCGAACTCGACGACCTCCCGACCGACGAGGAGGGCGTCGTCAGACCGGACTTCAACACGAGCGAGCGGGACTTCTCCGAGCCCGCCGAGCGCGTCGACACCGGCGACTACGCGGTCGATCAGAAGCCGTCCGACGCCGACGTGCCGTTCGGCGTGGGACGAGCTGATGACAGCGACGTCGACGACGCTGACGACGACCGTGGCATCGACGGTGCCCACGACCACAGTAGCGAGGGCGCTCACGACGAACACGTCGACGACGACCACGACGGACACGACCACCACGGTGGTCCGCCACCGGGCGGTTGGGAGCACATCACGGGGCTGGACGCGCTCCGCGGGCGCGAGTCGACGTGGTTCACGCTCGGGCCGATCCTCACCGCGATGAGCCTCGCGGTGCTGCTCGGCGTGATCCCCTACGAGATGGGCTTTTTGGAGCTGATCGAACTGATCGTGGACACGCGGCTCCCTGAGGAGGCGATGCGTCCATGAACTCGCTTCTCACCGCGATTCCACCGTACGTCCTGCTCGCGGTCGCGGCGGTGGCGGTGCTCGCGCTTCCGCGTCGCGCTGGGCACGCGCTAGCCGCGCTGGCGACCGCGTTCACGTTCGCACAGGCGGTGCTGCTCGGCGACGGGGGGACGGGCGCGCACCTCGCGACACAGCTGTTCGGCTTCGACGTCGTCTTCTTCAACGTCGATCAGTTCTCGCTGCTGATGGGGGTCGTCGTCGGATTCCTCGCGACGGCGGCGGTGCTGTACGCGTACGGGACCGACGCGCCGACGTGGGTGACGGCGTTCGCGCTGATCTACGTCGCCTCGACGGTCGGGACGATCTACGCCGGCGACTGGCTCACCCTGATCTTCTTCTGGGAGTTGATGGCCGTCACCAGCACGCTGCTCGTGTGGCAGTACGGCGGGGCGGCGGTGCGGGCGGGCTACCGCTACGCGATCTTCCACGGGATCGGCGGGACGCTCCTGCTCGGGGCCGTCGTCGTCCACGGCGCGTCGATGCTTGGCAGCGTGCCCGGGAGCGAGATCTTCCTCTTTTCGGCGACGACGGGGATTCACGCCTCCGCGACGCTGCTCGCGGCGATCGGCATCGGGATCAACTGCGGGTTCATCTTCCTGCACACGTGGCTGCCGGACACCTACCCGCGGCCGCACGTCGCGGGGTCGGTGTTCCTCTCGGTGTTCACCACGAAGACCGCGGTGTACGTGATGTACCGCGCGTTCCCCGAGGGCGGCATGTGGCTCGCGTACCTCGGCGGCTTCATGGCCGTGTACGGCGCGTTCTTCGCGCTGCTGCAGTACGACCCGCGCCGCCTGTTGTCGTATCACATCCAAGCGCAGGTCGGGTACATGCTCGCGGGGCTCGGACTCGCCACCTACGTCGGCGAGTTCGCCGTCACCGGCGGGTTCGCGCACCTGTTCAACAACGTCCTTTATAAGAGCCTGCTGTTCATGGCGGTCGGCGTCGTGATCTACCGGACGGACGTCGAGGACATCCGAGAGATGGGCGGACTCTGGCGGGTGATGCCGGTCACGTTCCTCGTGTACGTCGTGGGTGCGGCCTCGATTACGGCCGTGCCGGGGTTCAACGGGTTCATCTCGAAGGGGATGGTGATCGACTCCGCTCACGAACTGCACAACTTCGAGCTGCTGTTCGGCGAGGGGCTGCTCTGGTGGCTGCTCATCCTCGGCGGCGTGGGGACGTTCATGTCGTTCATCAAGCTCGGCTACTACATGTTCTTCCACGGCTCGGCGACGCTGTCGCCGAAGGACGCGACGCCGTTCCAGACCGCCGGCATGGTGCTGGCCGGCGGGGCGTGCGTCTTCTTCGGTGTGTTCTACTACCAGCTGATCGAGCTGATGCCGTTCACGGAGATCATTCTCAGCGAGGACGTGTACTTCAAGCCGTACAGCATGAGCCACCTGACCGAGAGCGCGGCGCTGCTCGTCACCGGCTTCGTCGGGTTCTTCACGCTGAAGCGCCCGCTCGGCTGGCTCGCACACCGGATGCCCGACGTCGACGCCGTGACGTACCCGGCGACGTTCTACCTCGCCCGGGGAACAGTGTGGGGCGTCACGGAGCTGTGGGCCGCCGTCGACCGTCTGACGATGGACCTCGCCGGTGTGACGATGTGGACGGCGATCAACCCGCGCGAGGCGCTCGGACGAGCGGGCGTCGACGCCGAGATCCGAACCGGGATCGGTCGCGGCGTACTGTTCTTGACCGTCGCGGCCGGCGTGCTGCTGTTCGCGCTGCTGCTCGGCTGATCGGGGGCCGGTGTCACCCTGCGGTGGGGACGCCGCCCACCGGTCGCCGATCCGGATCTCACCCGCGATAGTCGGACATCCACGTTTATCAGCGTTCCCGCGGAACCGTCAGTCATGAGCGGGAGCGCGCGCGCACAGAGCGAAGTGATCGGGACGGTGCTCCTGTTGGGGTTGACGATCGCGGTCGTCGGCTCCACGGTCGCGCTCGGTTCCGTCGCGCTCGCCGACTCCCAGCAGACGGCGGACCTCCAGCGGGTCGAAGGAGCGATGACGCAGCTCGACTCGAAGGCGAGCCTCGTCGCCCACGGCGAGTCGCCGAGCCAGCGGCTTCAGTTGGACCTCGACCGGACGGCCGACTTGCGCGTGGACGACGAGGCGGGATGGATGCGGATCGAGGTGGAGACCGACGACGGGACCACCAACGAGACGGTCCCGCTCGGTGCGGTCGTCTACGAGAACGGCGACGACACCGTGGCGTATCAGGGCGGCGGCGTCTGGCGGTCGAACGGCGACGGCGTGCGGATGGTCTCACCGCCGGAGTTCCACTACCGCGGGAGCGGTGGCACCGAGACACTCACGCTCCCGCTGGTGCGGATCGAAGACAGCCGGGGGCCGCTTCAGGACTCGGTCGCTCTCACCGACACGGGGCGTCCGCCCGAACGGTTGTTCCCGTCCGCCAACGGCTCAAACCCGCTCCTCGGCGGTAACGTCACCGTCACGGTCGGCAGCGAGTACGCCGAAGCGTGGGGCCGGTTCTTCGAGTCCCGGACGAGCGCGACGGTGACCGAACTCGGTGACGACCGAGTCGAAGTGCGGCTCCGGACGCGAACGATCCACCCGACGCTGAGCACGGGCGTCTCCGCCACGGGCCGATCCACGTTCGACATGGGGGGCGTCGACACCATGTACGCCGACAGCTTCGACTCGGCCGAGGGGACGTACGAATCCCAAGACCCACGAGACGGCGCGAGCGTGCAGACGCGCGACGAGTTCCGGCTCACGGCCGGTGGCGGCGGAGGGACCGACTCCATCACCATTCGCGGCGATCTCATCGCGGAATCGTACAACCTTCCCGGCGGACAGACGGACAAGCTGAACGTCACCGGAGAGCTACGCGAGGAATCGGCCATCGGCGAGCTGGCCCCGGTGTCGGGAGCGATAACGCAGCGCATCGACGCCGTCCGCGCCCTCGATCTCGCGACGAACGGAGACGTTCACACGGGGGGTCTCGAAGTTGCCGACGGCGACGAGAGAGTAATCGAGAACGACACCTACGTCGACGGCGGCGTCTCCGTCTCCGATGGCGGTCTTCTCAGGGTCACCGACGGGGCGACGTTGCACGTCAACGGCGACGTCGCAGTCGTGGGGTCGGGACGGATCGAGTTCGACACGTCAGGCGGGGAGACCAACGCGCTCGTCGAAGACGGCCTCAATCTCAGCGGTGACGGCGCGATCGCGGCGGACGGCGACGGCCGAGCTAACCTGTACGTCGACGACGCGATCACCCTCCGAGACACCGCGTCGATAACCACCGCGAACGACACCCACCTCGAGATCTACAACACCGGCGACATCCAACTGGACGACAACGTGAGTGTCGCGGCCGACGGCGACGTGACGAGCAACCTCTGGTTCTATTCGAGCACCGACCAGATCGATATCCGGGGCGACGAAGGCGACGGGATAGAGTTCACGGGCGTGTTCTACGCGCCCCAGAGCGACGTGGAGCTCGAAGACCGGATGACGATCAAAGGCTCGTTCACCTTCCGCTCCTTCTCGTTCAACGACGGCGACATCCGGCTCCACTACGACGAGTCGCTCCGCGAACTCCAGCCGTTCGGGGGCGATTCGGTCCCCGTCGTGAGCCACCTCCACGTGTCCACGCACGGTGTGACGGTCAGCGCCGACTGATAACCCTTCACAGCGGATCCTAGCGGTCGCTCAGTCAGAGATGTCGATCCGCACGGCCGTTCGGTGCACGACGAACCGGTCGTACTCGGCGGCGTCGAACGTCACCGTGAGGTCGGCGTCCCCCCCGTCGCTCACGGTGATCGATTCGTTCGAGGGGTCGAGTTCGTCGTAGTACCGCTTCCAGACGTTCGCCTGCGCCGAGTCGATCTCCAGGGTGACGTTCTCGGTCGCCGATCGATCGTCGACGGACGGCGTCCGCGCGCTGCGCTGGCCGACCACGAGGACCGTGCGATCCCCCGCGACAGATCGGGCCGAGCCGCCGAGACCGTACAGCGAGTAGACGGTGGTGTCGCCGAGCAGCAGATCGGGCTCGTTGATCATGACCCCGTTGTCGCCCTGCATCCGGAACACCGCGCCGTTCTCGTAGACGATCCGCGTGTCGCCGGCGCCGTGGTACGTGATCGATCCGGTCTCGGAGACGGGGCCGTCCCACGCGCTGCTGTTGAGTCGGAACTCGGACGTCTGGTCGAGCGCGAGCTCGCCGCCGCCGAGCCGGATCTCGGTGGCGCGGCTCGGGACTCCGTCCCGACTGATGTCGTTGAGGTTGTCGTGAAAGACGTCGAACGCGCGTTCGACGTTGTTGTCGCGCTCGGCGAGTTGGGCGTCGTTCAACCCGCCGAGCCCGACGGTGAACGTGACCGCGATCGTCGTCGTGATCAGCGCGAACACCAACACGAACCCGACGGTCTCGCTGACGCCGCGGTCGGCCGCGAGAAACCGGTTGGGCCGAGACTCTCCCGTCACGACTCGCTCACCACCACTGCACCGTCAGCCCCGGCAGTCGGGTCCCAGCGGATTCGGAGGTCGCCGCCGGTGACCGTCGCGTTCCGGATCTCGGTGTCGGATCGCGTCCGGAACGGCACCTCGACGATCGCGTCCGTGCGGTCGCTTTCCAACCTGATCGTCCCCTCGGTTCCCTCGGCCCCCGTGGTCGTGACGGTGATTCGGTAGCCGGCACCCGACACCCGCGGTGGGAGCGTCACGGGTCGGTCTACCGTGAGATTCGCCGGTGACTCGGCGGTCCCCGCCAGCCGGTCGACGGTCATCAGATCGGCCGCCAGCCGCTCGCCGATGACGCTGAGCTGTCCCTGCGCCGCGCGCTCGCGCTCCGTGTCGACGAACGAGCCGCCCGCGATGAACAGCCCCGAGAGCAGCAGCGACGCGATGGCGAGCGTCAGGACGTAGCCGACGGTGACGGAGACGGCGCGGTCGTCGTGGCGGAGACGACCGCGGGAACCGGTGCGGTCGTCGTGGTGGAGACGACCGCGGGAACCGGTGCGGTCGTCGTGGTGGAGACGGCCGCGGGAACCGGCGCGGTCGTCGCGGTGGCCCCGGTCTTGTCCGGGACGGCTATCACGCATCGCGCTCACCCGGTGCGACCCGAATCACGTCGCCGTACTCCAGTTCCGGCGTACGGTGAGATATCTCGACGTCGGCGCTGTACACGGCGTCGACCACGTAGGGCTGTGACGACCGGTCAGCGGGCGAGCTACCGTACTGATCGTCATCGCCACTGTCGAGGTCGTCGGACTGCACGACGAGGTGGTACGTCCCCGTCGCTTCGTCCCCGTTCTCGTAGCGGATGTCGTAGTCGGCGGTGCCGTCGTCGTTCTGAACGCCTTCGGCCCAGACCAGCGCGTCGAACGGCTCTCCGTTGACGGTCCCGCCCGTGACGTCGACGGTGTGGTTCCCGTCTGCGGCCGGTGCGAACGTCTCGGTGACGCTGGCGGTTTCGTTCGTCACCGTGACGTTGATATCGTCGGGGTCGGACGCCGACCAGAGCGAGACCGACCAAGTCGCGTTCGATCCGCCCGGCGCGCCTTCAGCCACGATCGTGAACGCGTCGCCCGACGACGCCGATAACGAGTCGGGAGCCACCGTCACTCGATAGTCCCGGGCTCGGGTGGCATTTCCGGCGACCGTCCAGTCTGCGGTCGTCCCGTCGCCGGCCGTCAGTTCATCATAGCCACCGCCGTCCTCCTCCTGTGCGATGAAGTGGCCGGGTTCGATGCCGACGACCGTGATATCGGCGACGACGCCGTCGCGCGCCCGGAGGTCGGTGGTCGCGTTCGCGTACGCCGCTGCGCTCGCCTCGAAGTCCGCGATCACGCCGTCTACGCTGCTCTCGGTGCGGTGCTCGCGGTCCATGATCGCCCCCAGATCGTCGACGGCCCCGTCGCGGAACTCGACGGCCTCGCCGCCGCCCGCGTCGACCCCGCGCGTCGCGAGGTTCTCCGTGTAGATGACGGTGTTCAACAACAGGACGACCGTGACGAAGATCACCGCGAGCGTCAGTCCGGTGATCAGGATCAACTGGGCGCGGTCTTCGTCGCGGCCGGTCGCAGTCTCGTCGCGGTCGCCGGTGGTGTCACCGCTTCTCCAGTCGGCGCGGCTCACGTCGGGGTTGCTGGGGCGGCTCACGTCGCCGTCGCGCCGCTCACCGTCGCGGCTATCGCCGTGTCGGGCGGGCGCTACATCTGCCATGCGGTGATGCGCACCTCCACGACCGTGTACAGCGTGTCGCTCCCGCCGATCGGGGCCGCGAAGTACTCCGCGCTACCGTTCTCCGCGAGGGTGTACTCGTCGTCGGCCCCGAATCGGTCGTCCCCGTAGAGCGCCACGCGAGTGCTCGCGACGGCGGCGTTGTCGGTCGGCGTCCCCATGTCGACCATCCGCGTTCGGTCCGTGGCGCCCGCAGCGGTGGGGTCAGGGTGGTACACGTCGATATCGAACGCGATCTGCCGCCTGTCGAACGCCTCCGCCAACGAGTCGTGTAGCGGGTGCGTCTCGTTCATCAACCCCGTGTAGTGGTCCCCGTTGTCCGCGCCGACGAAGCCGTCGTCGTAGTAGAGTATCGCCAGTTTCAGGTCGCCGCGCGCCGCCGTGGTCGTGAGCACGTCCTGGGCCGCGATCTCGGCCTGGTTCTCGACGTGCTGGTTCGACGTGCTCGCCGACAGCGGCGTCACGGCGGTCGCCTGCGTCGCGAAGATGAGTCCGGCGACGAGCAGCAGTGCGGCTGCAAACGCCTCCAGCGTGTGCGCCTGTCCCCGTTCGTCGGGGAGGTGTTCGACGAACATCTCACCACACCCGGAGCGTGAGCCGGTACGGTTCGCCGCCGATGTCGACGATGCGACTGGCCGCGGCGACGCTCCGGCTTCGCGGCAGCTCGTCGCCGGCGCGCATCGGAACGTCGGCTGGGCCGATCGTCCCGACGGTGCCGTTCTGAGTGATCGTGACGTTCGCGCCTCGGAACTTGGCGATGCCGAGTTCGGTGTGCAGCGCGTCGGCGTTCGCCTCCCACCCGCACTCCCACTCCGACTCGGCCCTCTCCGGGCTCGTGCCGTCGAAAAAGGCGAGCGTACAGGCCGGCGACAGCACCGCCGACGACTCCGCACTCGCGAGCGACGACTCCGCCAACTGCGCGGCGCCCCGCTCGGCGACGATGACCGTCGCTCCCTCGCCGGCGGTGTACGGCTCCAAAAGCGACGGTACGAACGCGAAGGTGAACGCGACCACCGCGAGGAACACGGACATCCCGACGACGAAATCGAGGACGGTCTGGGCGCGGTCCTCGTCCGGATCGGATCGACGTTGGGCACCGTCAGCCGGGGAGCGACGCCGGCCCCCCGTGCGATCACCCGACATAGATCCACACCCCCAGCGCGAGCGTCATCAGGATCACGGCGAACTTGACGCCGGAGATGATCTCCGCGTCGCGGATGTACCCGCTGATGAACCCCGACAGCACCGCTTGGATCGTCACCGCGTGGAAGAACAGCATCGACAGCACGTCGGGGTCGACGCCGCCGCCGCCGAACTGCGAGTTCCCGGCCTGCCCGCCGCCTCCGCTGCTTCCCTGCGCGACGAGATCGCCCATCACTTCGATGAACTGCGTCTGGAGGATGGCCATCACGCCCAACAGCGTGATGTACGTCATCACGATGATCGCGACCTGCATCCGCGTCCGGGACTTTCGCTCGCGGTCGATGTCGTCTTGGTTCTCGGACGCCTGCGCCGCGGTCGTCAGCACGTCCGTGATCTGTGAGGACGCCTCCTGCGCCTCCGAGATCAGTTTCACCGTCCGGGCGAGCCGCGGCACGGCGTAGGAGTTGTTGAACTCGACTAAGGCGTCTCGGAGGCTCATCCCGTAGTTCACCTTCGCGTGGACGACTTCGAACTCCTCGGCGAGTTGGCCCGTCGACGTCTCCGACACCGTCTGGACCGATTCGAGCAGCGTCTGTCCCGTGTCGTTCGCCGACGACAGCTTTCGCAGGCTCTCCGAGAGCTTCCCGGTGATCGCCCGCTTCGAGCGCTGGCTCCACTCGTAGAACACCGCGAGCGGCACCATGACCAGGTAGGCCGGAACGTACACCCAGACGAACGCCGACCAGACCGGGCGGTCCACCCAGCCGTCGAAGGTCGTCGGCGCGTTGCCGGTGGCCGCCGCGACGCCGACGATGACGAACGCCGCCGGAATCGTGAACGCGAGGGTGTACAGCGGGTTGTCTCGAAGGAACAGATGCGGCGCCGAGACGATCTGTGTGGTCTTGTAGGTCCCCTCCCGCTCGCGGATCCGGTCGAACACGCTGAACGTCCCCACGAACGCCTCGATGAGTCCGAAATGGAACAGCCCCTCTTTGCTCGTCTGCCGGAGCCGCTCGCTCCCGCCGTCGGGACGGAGGTAGCCGTCTCCGGGCTCGTCCTGTTTCACCGTCGAGACCAACACGAGGAATCCGGCCCCGGTGAGCGGGATGAGCACGTACACGGTCGCGTACAGCAGCCTGTCGTCCGCTTCGCCCATCATCCCCATGATGACGAGGATGATGATGAGAAGCAGGGGGAAAAGCGAGAGCGTCATGTACATCTCGCCGAACAGCTCCAGCGTCTCCAGCGTCATCTCCCGCTCCTGTTTCGACGTGCGGAGGTGTTTCTCCTTTTTATCCTTTAAGAAGCTCTCCATGTTGCCGCCGGAGTTGACGATCGAGAGCATGTCCGCGAGAAACTGCGACAGCTCGTCGGAGGGCGTTTCGAGGGACTGCTGGCGGATCGCGTTCCGGTAGTCGGTCCCGAAGTACTCCGTCTCGTTGACAATGCTCTGGAACTCTCGGGACACCTCGCCGTAGGTGTCCTCTGCCGTCGCCATCGCGCGGAGGATCTCCAGTTGATTGAGCCCCCCGACCGACAGCGCGTACATGAACGAGACCGAGTCGGCGAGCAGGAGGTTGATCTCGCGTTTCCGCGACGACGCCCGCGAGTAGGGGATCGCGATCACGCCCCCGAACCCCGTGGCGAACCCGATCGATCCGAAGACGAGCCCGCTGATGAGTATCGCCGTCGGCACGACGAGCGAGCGGAGAAACGCCCGAACTTCGGGTGTGGGAGCCGGCATGCCGAGCGAGAGCGCGTTCGGGTCGATCAGTCCGAGCGAGAAGACGCCGTACCCGACGGTCGTACCGAGCGCCCAGAGGAGTCCGCCGACCAACAGGCCGGCGCCGAGCGCCCGCGAGACGTACATCTCGACGTGGTCCGGCATCCGGGCTTCCGCCAGCTTGCGCTCCACGTCGCCGACGAAGTCCCCGTCAGCGTCGAACAGCAGTTCGAAAACGGGGTAGAACAGCTCCGCGATGACATCGCCGTCGGCCGAGCCGTCGCCGACGCCGGTGTCGAGACTCATCGGTGCCACCTTGCTCGACGCATGCCGCTAACGCTCCTCCGGGGACTCGACCGTGCCGAATCCCCAGTCGTCGATATCATCGCTGTCGGTGTCGTCGCTGTCATCGCTATCATCGCTGTCGGCGTCGTCGGCGTCGACGGCGTCGTCGCCGTCAGTGTCGCCGTCGTCAACATCGGTGTCGCCGTCGTTCGCCCCGTTCGGGTCGGAGGCGTTCGAGTCCGGGTCTAGCACGTCGATCCCGTCATCGAACGGTTCGTCGAAGTCGATCGCGCTTCCGTCGTCGGTTCCGTCATCGTCCGGCGTCGTCGTGTCGGTGACCCCCTCGAACGCGTCGTGCGGGAGGGGCTTCGGCGCCCGAGACGAATCGGTCTCGACCGCGGACTCACCGCCGTCGGATTCATCACCGTTGGACGGGCCGGCTTCGGGAGCGCCGTCGGGTGAACTCTCCTCACTTGAGCGGTTTGCGGGCGAGTCTCTCGCGAGCGTCGCCGCCTCCCGAGCCGTCTCTGCGAGCGTCGCGTGGTCGCTGTCGGGTTGCGCCTCGACGTCCAGTGCCGGTTCGACGCTGAGGAGCGCATCTGCGACCGAGTCCGGCATCTTGCCGCGGTACTCCGCGAACAACTCATCGGCGCTGTCGAGGATCTCGGCGACCTCCTCGCGACCCGCCTCGTCGGGATCGGGACGCGGAACCATCTCCTCTTTGTCGCGGTCGACGTTGATCAGCACCGACTCCATCTCGCGGAGGTCCTCTAACGACCGTTCCAGCTCCTCGTTGGCCATCAGCGCTAACACCGTCTCCGGGTCGTTGATGAACGCCTGGAACGTCGCTGCCACCTGCGCGTAGCTGTTCAGCCCGCGGTCGATGAGGTACGCCAACACGACGCGACGCTTCCGGAGCTCATCGTCGAGCGTCTGCCGGTTCCACCCGCGATCGAACATGATGTCTTCGAGGGTGTTCGAATCGCCCATCTGGAGGAACTCGTCGGTCTCCGCCTGCCACTGGAACACGTCTTGCACGTTGATCTCGTCGTTCTCGGCGTCGTAGTGGTTGATCTCGGTCAGCGACTTGTTCCGGCGGACCTTCTTGCCCTGGACTCGCGTCGACGTCTGGACGGAGACCAGATCGAGGGCGGTGAACATCGTTTTCGAGACGTTGATCGGGTCCGTGGTGAACCGCTTGAGCACCTCGCCGACGGAGTCGGCGTGGAACGTGGTGTAGGTTGTGTGGCCCGTCGACATGACCTGGAAGGCGGTGCGGCCCTCCTCGCCGCGGATCTCGCCCATCACGATGTAGTCGGGACGCTGCCGAAGCGCGGCCTCCAGCAGGTCGAACTCGTCAATGTCGCCCTTGTCGTCGTCGGAGAAGGAGGGACGGGTCACCGACGCGATCCAGTTGCGCTGCGGGAGTTCGACCTCGCGGGTGTCCTCGATCGAGACGATCTTGGCGTTCGAGGGGATGAACAGCGAGACGGCGTTCAGGCTCGTCGTCTTCCCCGACGCGGTCCCGCCGGCGAAGATCAGGCTCTTGTGGTTCTCGATGGAGAGCCAGAGGAACGCCATCTCCTCTAAGGAGAACGTCTTCCAGTTGATCAGATCGATCGGCGTGAAGGGGACGTCGTTGAACTGCCGGATCGTGTAGTTGGTCCCGTGATCGGACACCTCGCGACCGAGCGTGAGCTGGGCGCGGGAGCCGTCGGGCAGGGTGGCGTCGACCTGCGGGCGGCGCTTCGAGATCCCCTTCCCGGAGCGCTGCGCGAGCTTCACGACGAAGTCGTCGAGCTCGTCGGTGCCGTGGTAGATGTTGGTGATGATCTGCTCGTAATCGGAGTGGTAGACGAACGCCGGCGAGTTGTACCCGTCACAGGAGATGTCCTCGACGTTGATGTCGTATTTGATCGGGTCGATCCGCTCGTAGCCGATGAAGTCCCGTTTGAGGTAGTACAGCAGCTTCTCGACCTGATGCTCCGAGAGCGTCTCCGGGTCCTCCGCCAACACCGCCGGCTCGGGTCGCGCGAGGATCCGCGGCGGGGTCGGGCTCGCCTCGATTGGCGGCTCGTAGCCGAGCGACTCGGCGATCCGACCCACGACCCCCTCAGTAACGTCGAACCCGAACCGGTCGGCGAGGTCGTCCGCGAGGTCGTGGACGAGCCCGCGACCGTCCTCCGGCCGGTCGTACAGATCGTATCGGTCGAGCAGCGTCAGCGTCTCGTCGACGATGACCTCCTTGCGGAACGCCTCGTCGCCGCCCGCGATCGACTCGTCGGCGTACTTGATCGACGTTCGGAGCTTCCCGGTGAGGAACTCGACGAGGTCGGTCTCGATCTCGGTGCGATACGGCTGGACCGCGTAGTACTTGACCTCGTTCTCCTTCGTCGACCGGAACACCATCACGAACGCGTACGGCTTGTTCACCCAGTAGCGCTCGATCTCGGAGAAGTGCGTCTTCTTCGCCATCGGGACGGCCTTCTCCAGGTCGTACCGATTCGCGAGCGTCGTGTGGCCGTCGTCCGTCGAGAAGAACGCGTCCTCGTCGACCTCGGGGTTGACGTTCACCGTGCGCTCGTCGACCAGCTCGGCGAGGTCGGCCGCGGCGTTGCCGCCGGCGCCCAGCAGGTCCTCGGTCCGGTCGGGGTCGAACCCGAGGGCTTCGGTCTTGTCCTCATGAGTGAACGAGAGCGGCTCCTCTTCCCCCGCTTCGTTTGTTTCGGTCGGGGGGTTCCCCTCCTCGTCGAGGAAGTACTCGTCGCGGTAGTCATCCCACGTGTAGTACCCTTTGAGCACCGGCACCTCGTAGAGGTTGTACCGGGCAGCGCACAGGTCCCACAGGGCGTCTCCGACCGCCGCCGCCGCGGTCGCACGGAACGCCGTCTCGCTCGGGTCGAAGCCGAGGAACTCGCTCGGGTCCACGTCGACGCGAGCCCACTCCTCGGTCGTCGGCGCCCGCCGCGGAACGGTCTCCACGTCGGCGCCGGCGGCGACGACCGTGCCCGCGACGCCGACGCCGTTCACGTCGGCGACCGGGGAGGCGGCGAGCTCTGAGACGGCGGGCTCTGAGACAGCGGAGTCGCCGGGCTCGACCGCCGCGGTGGTCCCCGCTTCCGCAGTCTCGCGCTCCGTCTCGTCCTCTTCACCCACGTCGTCCCCCTCGTCATCCTCACCCACGTCGTCCCCCTCGTCATCCTCACCCACGTCGTCCCCCTCGTCATCCTCACCCACGTCGTCCCCCTCGTCATCCTCACCCACGTCGTCTTCGCCCGTCGGCGCACCGTCGCCCTCACCCTCTTCCGCATTCTCACCGGCTTCCGCGTCGCGGTCGCCCTGCGAATCTCGTTCGAGAGGCTCAGTGTCCCCCGATCGCGCGGTGATGTTCGTCTCGCCGTCGGCGACGACCGCGCGCCCGTCGAGCACGACGTCCCCGCGGCCGACGACGAGGGTTCCGGCCTCGGGCGTGCCGTGGCCGGGGACAGACGTGTCGCCGTCGGCCTCGAACGCCTCGTCGATACCGTCGGCGCGGACGATTGCGGGCGCCCCGTCCGGGAGGTGAACGCGCACCGCGCTCGCCGGCACCGTCGGTGCCTCTCCGATGTCGTCGTACAGCGCCGCCGCAGCGTCCTCGCGTCCGCGATCGCGGAGGAACGACCGCCACGAGTACCGGCCCAGCGAGACCGGCGGATCGGACGCCGAGGCACCCGCCGCGTCGTCGGGAGACGGGGGCGAACGCTCGGCGTCCTCAGTAGCCATACGTGCGGCAATGATTCGCCCGTTGAAAAAGGTGTCTAGCAAAAACCCGGGAGTGATAATCGATCGTCTCGACGGGGTTGTCTGCCGACTGACGGTTTTTAAGGTCGACGGGTGCGGAACGGACGATGTGACGCCACCAGACCGCCCCCCGATCGGACGATCGATTCGGCGCTCCATCCGACGCCTCCGCGATCCGACGATCCGCGGGCGCGTTCGCGCGGCGGTCGCCGCGGAACTGCTCGGAACGCCGCGGAGCCTCGGCGTCGTCCTCGTGCTCACCGGGTTCATGTTCGCGGTGGGCGTCGGGTACTACGCGCCGACCGCCGGGTCGGTCCCCCCGTGGCTGTGGCCGCTGTACGCGGACTCCGCCGTCGCCGTCGCGCTCGGTGCAGTCGTGTTGCTCCGTCTCGTCCCGACGGTCAGGGCCGGGGAGCCAGTCACCGCCGACGAGCCGGGTTCCGCGTCGCTCGCGTACCTCCACACGCTGGCGTTCGTCTGGCTGGTCCAGTTCGGGCTCTGGCCGCTCGTCTCGTTGAACCTCGCGTTCGACGCGTACGTCGCCGCGCCCGACGCGTGGATCTACTACTGGGGCGTGCTCGGCACGCACCTCTGTTTCGTCGGGCTAGCGCTGTTGTTTCCCGCGTTCGGACGGACCAGCCGCGGTGCGCTGACGCTCGCGCTGGCGCTCGTCGTCGTCAACGTCGTCGTCGACTACGGGTTCGGCTACCACCCGCCGCTCCTGTACGAGCCCGGCCCCCCGTTGGCGGGCGCGACGCTCGCGATCGGCGTCGGCTCGGTGTGGCTCGCTGGGCGATCGTTCCGGCGGCTGAACGGGAGCGAGTGAAGACCGGTCGTGCCCGTCTTGACCGAAGTAAAATACGGGCACGGCGGGATTCGAACCTCAGTCACTCCGCTCGCTGTGCTCGCTCGTTCCCTACTTCGAATCTCGCTTATGCCGCTACTGCTTCACTTCGCTCGCAGATAGCGGGCACGGCGGGATTCGAACCCGCGATCGAGAGGTTAGGAACCTCTCGCCCTGTCCGCTAGGCCACGTGCCCAGGAGTGCAGAAAACGTGTCGTCGCGGGTCGATCGGCGCCGCGGAGCCGGTTACGCGCTCGTCTCTTTCTCGGTTTCGAGCTCGTCGTCGTCCTCGTCGAGCGTCGCGTCGTCGTCCTCCTCGAGCGCCGCGTCGTCCTCGTCGGTCTGCATCTGTTTCAGTTCGTCCTCGACCTCCTCGCGGCCCTTCTTAAACTCGCCCATCGCTTGGCCGGTCGACCGTGCGAGTTTCGGGATCTTGTTCGCGCCGAACAGAAGGACCAGAACGAGCAGGATGATGAGGAGCTCCGGGCCCGCCGGGATACCGCCGATCAGTGGAATCGCGCTTGCCATCTCTATACCGGAGTAGCCCTGTGGCGATTATAGTCTTTTTGCCTCGGTGAGCCTACCGCAGACGCCGAATGCACAGCCGACACACCCGCCAGCCGCGGGGTTCTCCTCGCTCGCAGTCGCCGTCGAAACCGTGATACCTCTCCGCGGGCACCGATCGGTATGCCACGCGTTGGCGATACCGCACCGACGTTTACCGCCTCGCTCGTGAACGGCGATATCGAACCGTTCGACCTCGCCGAGCACCTCGGCGACGAACCGGTCGTGCTCGCCTTCTTCCCGGCCGCGTTCTCGAACACCTGCACCGACGAGATGGCGGCGCTTCGCGACGAGTTCGACCGCGACGGCGCCGCCCTCTTCGGGGTGAGCACCGACCTCCCGCACGCGCTCGCGGCCTATCGGGCGCAGTACGATCTCCCCTTTGCGCTCGTCGGCGACCCCGACCACCGCGCGATCGAGGCGTACGACGTGATCGAGGACTTCGAGCACTACGGGGTCGAGACCGTCGCCCAGCGAGCGGTGTTCGTGATCGACGCCGACGGCGTCGTGACGTACCGCTGGCTCGCGAACACCGCCGGACAAGAACCCGACTACGACGCGCTCGCCGAGGCGGTCGCGGACGCGAACTGAACCGGCAGAGCCGACGGACCGGTCGCGCCCCGTGCTCAGATCGGGTCGCGAAGCCCCTCCAGGGCCTCCGGGTTCTCCATCGAGGAGAGGTCGCCCGGGTCCTCGTCGTTGTACACCGACTCGATCGCGCGCCGGATGATCTTCCCGGACTGCGTCTTCGGGAAGGCGTCGACGAACAGCAGCTCGCGCGGGCGGAATGGCTTCCCGTGCTCCTCGCCGACCAGGGTCCGAAGCTCTTCGCGGAGGTCGTCGGTCGGCTCGACGCCGGGTTCGAGGACGACGTACGCGACGACTGCGGTCCCCGTGGTGTCGTCCGGAACGCCGACGGCGGCAGCCTGATTGACCGCGTCGTGGTCGATGAGCACGCCTTCGATCTCGGCGGGGCCGACCTTCCGACCCGCGACGTTGAGCGCGTCGTCGGCCCGCCCGTGGAGGAACCAGAAGCCGTCGTCGTCTCTCTGCGCGAAGTCGCCGTGGTCCCACAGGTCCTCCCACGTCGACCAGTACTCCTCGAGGTAGCGCTCGTCGCCGGACCACAGCGACTTCGTCATCGACGGACAGGAGTCGCGAGCGACGAGGAATCCTCGTTCACCGGACGCCTTGATCGACTCACCGGTCTCGTCGACGATGTCGATCGCCATCCCGAGCCCCGGTCCGCCGAGCGTGCACGGTTTCAGCGGCTGGTTCGGCATCGGCATCAGGAAACAGCCGCAGATCTCCGTGCCGCCGGAGATGTTGATGATCGGGCACTCGCCGCCGCCGATCGCGTCGTGGAACCACTGCCACGACTCGGGGTCCCACGGCTCGCCGGTCGACCCGAGAATCCGGAGGCTCGACAGGTCGTGGTCGTCGACCCACTGGTCGCCGTGTTTCCGGAGCGCGCGGATCGCGGTCGGCGAGATGCCGAACTGGGTGATTCCGTGACGGTCGATCATCTCCCAGAACCGGTCCGGCTGCGGGTGGTCGGGCGCGCCCTCGTACATCACCACCGTCCCGCCGAACGCGTGGTTGCCGATCAGCGTCCACGGCCCCATCATCCAGCCGATGTCGGAGACCCAGAAGAACCGGTCCGCGGGCTTCTGGTCGAACCCGAAGTGGATCTCCTTGGCGCACTGCGTCAGGACTCCGGCGTGGGTGTGAACGATCCCTTTCGGGGTCCCGGTCGTCCCGGAGGAGTACAGCAACATGGACTCCTGGTCGCTCGGGAGGCGTTTCGTCTCGTAGCTCGGCGACTGCGACGCGACCGCGTCGGTCCACGTCACGTCCCGGTCGTCGTTCCACGGAACCGGCTCGTCGGCGTCCCCGTCGGGCGTCGCCCCGAGCCGGTCGTAGACGACGGTGTGTTCGATCTGACCGGCCTCGTCGATGGCGGCGTCCGCAGCCTCTTTCAGCCGCACCTCGCTTCCCCGGCGGTAGAAGCCGTCGCCGGTGAACAGCACCGACGGCTCCGCGTCGTCGATGCGGGTCGCCGTCGCCTCCGTGCCGAAGCCGGAGAAGATCGGGACGGCAATCGCGCCGACCTTCAGGCACCCGTAAAGAATCGAGACGACTTCGGGCACCATCGGCATGTAGAGCCCGACGGTGTCGCCCGTCTCGACCCCGACGGAGTCGAGATAGTTGGCGACGCGGTTGCTGTCGCGGGCCAGTTCGTGGAACGTGATCTCGCGGACGTCGCCCGGTTCGCCCTCCCAGATCAGCGCGACCCGGTTGCGAGTCGGCGAGTCGACCGCGGCGTGTCTGTCGACGACGTTGTGCGCGACGTTGATCTCGCCGCCGGGGTACCAGTCGGAGAACTGCGGCCCCTCGCTGTCGTCACCGGACTGCGTCCGGTTGCCCGCGGAGCTCCGCTCCGCGCTGTCGCGGACCGCGTCGTAATCGGTGTAAAACTCGATGTCGAGGTAGTCGACGATCTCGTCCCAGAACCAGTCGACGCCGGAGGCCGGCTCGCCCTCGACGTCCGAGGTGGTCCGGGCGATCAGTTCCTCGTAGTCGTCGATGCCGTACTCGCGCATGAACGCCGCGACGTTCGTCGCCTCGGCGAACGCCTCGGTTGGTTCGTGTACGACTTCGGTTATCCCCTCGTACTCGTCCATTCTACGTCCGTGTTTCCGCGGAGATAGTAAGTAACTTTCCTGAATGATTCGCTACCGCGGCTCGACGCACTCGCCGGCGACCGCGACGGTTCGATCGGTATCGACGGCGACCGTCCCGTCGAACAGGCCGCAGACCGAAGCGTCCCACGCGAGCCGTCCCTCCCAGTCGTCGCCCGTCACGGTGACCTCGTGGCGACCGGTTCCGCCGACGGTCGCCTCGAACGCGCGGGCGACGCCGACGTCGACGCGCTCGGAGCGCTCCGCATATATCGTTCCGTCGTCGCCGCGGACGACCACCTTCACGTCGACGGGGGCGTCGCCGTCGCTTCGCACCGTCAGATCGAGTCGACCGGGTTCGGCCTCTCCGAGCCCGAGGCATCCCGAGATTGCTCCCGCGGTCACGGTCGCGGCCGCCGCCGTGAGGAGTTCGCGTCGATCCATGGAGAAGAGTCGTCGCCCCGAGGTTTGAATCCCGCCCACACGACCGTTCGAACGCGGACGGCGCAGGTCACGACAGAAAAACACCTGAATCGAGACGGACGCGTCGCGTCCGGGCGACTCGTTCGGGACGCCTATTGGGCGTCCACGTCGCGGTCGACCGGCTAGTCGTCGTCGAGCTCTTCGTCCGTGTCGAGCTCTTCGTCGGCGTCAGCGTCGAGTTCGTCGGTGTCAGCGCCGGCGCCAGCCGCTTCGTCGTCGTCACCGTACGTCGCTTCGGAGACGATGTCGACGGAGGCGACTTCGTCGTCGGGGTCCAGATTCATCACGATGACGCCCATCGTGTTGCGGCCCACCGTCGATATCTCCTCGACGCGAGTCCGCATGATCTGGCCCTGGCCGCTCATCGCGAGCAGGTGGTCGCCGTAGGTGACCGCCTCGATGGCGACGGCCTCGCCGTTGCGGTCGCCGGTCTTGATGTCGATGAGCCCCTTCCCGTTGCGGGACTGGAGCCGATACTCGTCGAGGTCGGAGCGCTTTCCGTAGCCGTTCTCGGTCACGGTGAGCACCCAGTTGTGGTGGTCCTCGTCGATGGCGGCGACGCCGGCGACGGCGTCGCCCTCGCGCAGGTCGATCCCGATCACGCCGCGAGCGGTCCGGCCCATCGCACGAGCCTCCGACTCGTCGAATCGGATCGCCATCCCGTTCCGGCTTCCGATGACGATGTCGGTGTCGCCGTCGGTCACCTCGACGTCGACGAGTTCGTCGCCGTCCTCCAGCCGGATCGCGCGGATCCCGGTCGACATGATGTTGCCGAACTGGTCGACGGCGGTCCGCTTGATGTACCCGTCGCGGGTGACCATCGTGAGGAACTCGTCGTCGTCGAGGTCGTCGGTGTTCACCACCGCCTCGATCTCCTCGCCGGCGTCGAGATCGAGGAGGTTGACCGCCGACTTCCCGCGGGCGGTCCGCGACATCTCCGGGATCTCGTAGGTCTTCAGCTCGTAGATCTGGCCGCGGTTCGTGAACACCAACAGGTAGTCGTGGGAGTTGGCGGCGAACACGGAGGAGACGCGGTCACCCTCCTTCAGGCCGGTGCCGATGATCCCCTTCCCGCCGCGGTTCTGCGCGCGGAACGTGTCGAGGGACATCCGCTTGATGTAATCGTCCTCGCTCATCACGACGACGCACTCCTCCTCGGGGATGAGATCCTCGTGGGTCACGTCGCCGACGTCCTCGATGAAGCTCGTGCGGCGCTCGTCGCCGTACTCCGCTTTCATCTCCTCCAGCTCCTCGACGATCACGGCGTCGAGTTCGTCGGGGTCGCCGAGGATCGTCTCCAGCCGCTCGATCCGAGCGGTGACGTCCTCGTACTCCGATTCGATCTCTTGGGTCTCCATCGAGGTCAGCGAGCCGAGCTGCATCCGCACGATGTGTTCGGCCTGCGCCTCCGAGAACTCGTACTCGGCTTCGAGCGCGGCCTTCGCGGCGTCGCGGTCGTCGGAGTCCTGAATGGTCTCGACGACGCTGTCGACCTGTTCGAGCGCCTTCAGTCGCCCTTCGAGGATGTGCGCGCGGTCCTCGCGCTCTTCGAGTTCGTGCTCGGAGCGCCGACGCACCACCTCTCGGCGATGCTCGACGTAGTGTTCGAGCGTCTCTCTGAGGTTGAGCACCTGCGGCGCACCGTCGACCAAGGCGAGGTTGATGACGCCGAAGGTCCGTTCGAGGTGGCTCTCCAGCAGCTGGTTTTTGACGACCTCCGCCATCGCGTCGCGTTTGAGTTCGACGACGACGCGGATACCGTCGCGGTCGGACTCGTCGCGGAGGTCGCGGATCCCCTCGATCGATCCCTCGTTGACGTCGTCGGCGATCCGCTCGACGAGCCGGGACTTGTTCTGCTGGAAGGGGAGCTCCGTGATGACGATCCGGCCCTCTTCCTCGTCGACCTCGAACTCGGCGCGGACGCGGACGCGGCCGCGCCCCGTCTTGTACGCCTTGTGGACCGCGTTCCGGCCGACGATGTTCGCGCCGGTCGGGAAGTCCGGTCCCTTGACGTGTTCCATGAGGTCCTCGACGGTCGAGTCGGGGTTCTCGATCAGCTCGACGGTGGCGTCGACGACCTCACCGAGGTTGTGCGGTGGGATGTTCGTCGACATCCCCACGGCGATCCCCGAGGACCCGTTGACGAGCAGGTGCGGGATCGCCGACGGTAACACCTCGGGCTCCTCCAGACGGTCGTCGTAGTTCGCTTGGAAGTCGACCGTGTCGCGCTCGATGTCGGCCAGAAGCTCCTCGGCGATGGGCGCCATCCGCGCCTCCGTGTACCGCATCGCGGCCGGCGGGTCGCCGTCGACGGAGCCGAAGTTCCCCTGTCCGTCGACGAGGGGGTACCGCATCGAGAAGTCCTGCGCCATCCGCGCGAGCGTGTCGTAGATGGCGCTGTCGCCGTGCGGGTGGTAGTCACCCATCGTCTCGCCGACGATGGAGGAGGACTTGCGGTGCGAGGAGTTGCTGGTGACGCCCGCCTGGTGCATCGCGTAGAGGATCCGCCGGTGGACGGGCTTGAGCCCGTCGCGCACGTCGGGGAGCGCGCGACCCGCGATGACGGACATCGCGTAGTCGATGTACGACTGCTCCATCTCGTCTTCGATGCGGGCGTTCGTCACCTGCGCGGCGCGGACGTCGCTCGGGTCGACGTCGGGTACGTCGGAGCTCATATGTCCACCCACTCCGCTTCGGTCGCGTGCTCCTTGATGAACTGCTTGCGCGGCTCGACCGCGTCACCCATCAGCACGTTGAACATGCGGTCCGCCGCGGCCGCGTCGTCGATGTTGATCTGCTTGAGAATGCGGTTTTCCGGGTCCATCGTCGTGTCCCACAGCTGGTCCGGGTTCATCTCGCCGAGCCCCTTGAACCGCTGAACCTGGTCGGGGTTGCCGTCGCACTTCTCCTCGACGATCCGGTCGCGTTCCGCTTCCGTCATCGCGTCGTACGTTTCACCGCGGTAGCGGACGCGGTACAGCGGCGGCTGGGCCGCGTAGACGTAGCCGGCCTCCAACAGGGGCTTCATGTGCCGGTAGAGGAGCGTGAGCAGCAGCGTCCGGATGTGGGCGCCGTCGACGTCGGCGTCCGTCATCAAGATGATCTTGTGGTACCGGGCGTCGTCGATGTCGAACTCCTCGCCGATCCCCGCGCCGATCGCCGTGATCAGCGCGCGAATCTCGTCGTTCTCCAGAATGCGGTCGAGCCGGTGCTTCTCGACGTTGAGGATTTTTCCCTTGAGCGGGAGGATCGCCTGATTCTTCCGGTTTCGGCCCTGTTTTGCGCTTCCGCCGGCGCTGTCGCCCTCCACCACGAACAGCTCCGCCTCCTCTGGGTCGCGGGTCTGACAGTCAGCGAGCTTGCCGGGCAGCGCCGTCGACTCCAGCGCGGACTTCCGGCGAGTGAGCTCTTCGGCCTTCTTCGCCGCCTTGCGCGCCCGTGCGGCCTCCGCGGCCTTGTGCACGACTTTGCGGGCGGTGTCGGGGTTTTCCTCGAAGAAGGTGCCGAGCTTCTCGTGGGTCGCGGACTCGACGATACCGCGAACCTCGCTGTTGCCGAGTTTCGTCTTCGTCTGCCCCTCGAACTGCGGGTCGGGGTGTTTCACCGAGATGACTGCGGTGAGCCCCTCGCGAACGTCCTCTCCTTTCAGGTTGGCGTCGAGGTCGTCGACGAGCCCGTGCTCGTTGGCGTAGTCGTTGACGGTCCGCGTCAGCGCCGTTTTGAACCCGGTGAGGTGAGTCCCGCCCTCTCGGGTGTTGATGTTGTTCGCGAACGCGTGGACGGAGCCCTGTAGCTCCTCGGTCGCCTGCATGGCGACCTCGACGTGGATGTCCGCGTCCTCGTCGGCGAAGTAGATGACATCGTCGTGGATGGGCGTCCGCGTCTCGTTCAGGTACGCGACGAACTCGCGGATGCCGCCGTCGTACCGGAACGTCTCCTCGTCGCCCGCGTCGCTGATGTCGGCGTCTTCGCGCTCGTCGGCCAGCGTGATCGCGACGCCGGAGTTGAGGAACGCCAGCTCGCGCAGCCGGTTGGCGAGCGTCGAGAACGCGAACTCGGTGGTCTCGAAGATCTCGGAGTCGGGCCAAAAGCGGATGTACGTGCCCGTCGACTCGCCCTCCTCCATGTCGCGGACGCGTTCGAACCCGTCCTCGACGGGCTCGCCGCGAGCGAACTCGTGGCGGTAGACGCCGCCGTCGCGTTTGACCTCCACTTCGAGCCGCTCGGAGAGCGCGTTGACGACGCTCACGCCGACGCCGTGGAGCCCGCCGGAGACCTGGTAGGATTTGGAGTCGAACTTTCCGCCGGCGTGAAGGACCGTCATGATCACTTCGAGCGCCGGTCGGTCGTACTTCTCGTGGGTGTCGACCGGGATCCCTCGGCCGTCGTCGGTGACGCCGACGGAGCCGTCGGCGTGGATGGTGACGGTGATGTCGTCGCAGTACCCCGCGAGCGCCTCGTCGATGGAGTTGTCGACGACCTCGTAGACGAGATGGTGGAGCCCGCGCCCGTCCGTGGACCCGATATACATCGCCGGACGTTTACGGACGGCCTGAAGGCCCTCGAGGACCTGTATCTGGCCGGCTCCGTATTCACTCTGCTCTGGCATAGAACTTAGTGGAGGTAATCCGTGCCGGGTTATAAAGGCGGCGCACGCGCGCGGGCGTGTGAGCGAAGAACAGTTTGAATTCCCCTACGTACCCGAGGTTCGAACGACCCGCCGCACGCGGTCCATCGCCGCGGTCCGGAACTCGTCTCGGTCCACGGCGACGGCGAAAG
This sequence comes from Halorubrum aidingense JCM 13560, assembly GCF_000336995.1. Lineage (GTDB taxonomy): Archaea > Halobacteriota > Halobacteria > Halobacteriales > Haloferacaceae > Halorubrum > Halorubrum aidingense. The sequence continues at coordinate 361,044 of NZ_AOJI01000017.1, forward strand.
CTGCCTCGCCGCCGAACCCGACCGGCGTCTCGCGGGCGACCGACTCGACGACCCGATCCGCGATAGGGCCGATCGCGGGCGGGTCGCCGCCGCGCCCCGCCGAATCGACTGCTCGGTCGACTCGCGCCCGAGTCACGTACCGTGCCACTATCTCGTCGAGGGCGTCGAGTTCGTCCGATGCCGACCGGTCGATCGGATCCGAAGCCGGAGCGCTCGCGTCTTCCGACGCATCGGCGTGGTCCGGAGTGATCCTCCCGCGCCCGCCGCGCTTGTTCCGGACGACGACGCCCGCGGCCGGGCCGTCGCGCCACGCCGATTCCGGGATTCGGTACGCTTCCGGGTCGAAGTCGCGCGCGTTCCGCTCGCGTTCGACGACGGTGATCGGGTCGAGTCCGACGCCCTCGAAGATCGCCGCGGCGGCGTCGGGCGGGCGGAACGCGCCTCCGGCCGTGGCGGCCTCGTCCGACCACACGTCGGTTCCGAGAAACGGCGGCAGTCGCTCCCAGTCGTACTCGGTCCCGCGGTAGTGCGGTGCCACGCCGAAGAAGACGACGCCGGCGGGGTCGTCGACGCTCGCTCGGAGCGCCTCGCGGTCGAACCGCTCGCGGACGTGTCGAACCGCGGGCCGGAGCGCGAGCGGCACGGCGTCGAAAGACTCGTAGATCGTCTCGGGATCGCCGAATCGGAGGAGCCCCGACTCGTCCATCCGGACCCGGAGGCCCGTCCCGTCGATCAGTTCGAGCAGCCAGAGGTGCCCGGAGAGCAAGTCGTCGGGGGCGTCCGGACCGAGAACGTTCGGAAGCGGTGGGAACGAGCGCATGGTGTCGCGCGTGGAGGTATCGCGTCAGTGCGGGTAGGTGCTGCGGTCGACCCGTGTGTCCCGTTCCCACAGCTACAAGCCGCGTCCGGACATATCGGGGCGCAATGCTCCCGATCGCGGACGCCTTCGAGCACGAGTACCGAGGCTGTGAGATCCTGTACGGTCGCGGCCGCATCGGCGATCTCGGCGGGGTTCTCGGCGATCGCGGGTTCGACGAGGCGCTCGTCGTCTGCGGCTCGAACGTCGGCGCCAACGACGACCTGATGGACCCGATTCGGGCGGGGCTCGGCGACCGCCTCGCGGGGGTCTTCGACCGGACGACGCCCGCAAAGCGCGTCGAGACCGCCTTCGACCTCCTCGATCACCGGGCCGAGGTGGGCGCGGACGTGCTCGTCGCGGTCGGCGGTGGAAGCAGCCTCGACACCGCGAGACAGGCCGCCTGGATCGACGCCGACGGGCGCGACCTCGCGGACCTGCGGGCCGACGCGGAGCGCGGTCCCGGCGCTCTCGGCTCGCTGGCGCCCGACGGCACCCCGTCGATCCCGTTCGTCGTGGTCCCGACGACGTTCGCCGGCGCGGACGTCTCGACGGGCGGCTCTCTGGAGGTCCTCGACGCCGACCACTCCCCGACCGGCCAGCCGCTGACCGTGAGCGGGGGCGGTGCGATGCCCGTCGCCGACGTGGCTGATCCGTCGCTGTTCGAGACGACGCCGCAGTCGGCACTCGCGGGATCGGCGATGAACGGCTTCAACAAGGGGATCGAGACGCCGTACGCCAGCGGCTCGACGCCCGTGAGCGACGCGGCGGCGGTCCACGGCCTGCGACTCCTGAGCGACGCCCTACCGCACGTCGCCGGCGACCGGCCGGACAGCGAGGCCGCGATGGACCGGGCGGTCGTCGGCTCGCTGCTCGTCCAACTCGACCGGAAGGTCTCCGTCATCCACGCGTTCGGCCACGGCTTCGCCCGCCGGTACGACGTCCAGCAGGGCGCGATTCACGCGATCGTCGCGCCGCACGTCCTCGCGTACCTCTTCGACGAGATCGACGGCAGCCGCCGCCTGCTCGCGGAGGGGCTCGGGGTCCGGACCGACGGCCGCGACGACGACGCGATCGCCGAAGCCGTTATCGAGGCGGTGACGGCAGTGCGCGACTCGCTGCCGGTCCCCGCCCGCCTTCGTGAGCTGTCCGCGGTCGAACAGAGCGATTTCCCCGCGATCGCGGCGTTCATCGCCGACGACTGGTCGATGGATCGCGCGCCCGACGGGCTGGACGCGACGCCCGAGGCGATCGAGGGCGTGTTGCGCGCGGCGTGGTGACCGGCCGAGAGTGCGAGTCTCGCGGACCGCCGCGGGCGACGACCATTTTTAAGCAGCGATACCAGTCCCCGATCCGTTTATAAGCTAACCGCCGTGGCGTTGTTAGTTATTTATAACAGACCGACAGCGACGTCTCAGTCGTCCGCGGTCGCCTCCGGCCGGTACGCCTTGCTTATCGCCTTCCACTTCCCGGAGCGGAACCGCCAGTAGTTGATCGCGGCGGGGATCGTCGTCTCGGCCATAAACGCGAGGTACAACCCCCAAATCCCGATCGCAGGCAGCGCTATCTCGGGGATCGTCAGCCCGACCAGCGGGAGGTCGATCGCCGGTGTCGCGTCGTGTGCCCCGACGTACGCCAGCGGGATCGACACGCAGAACATCCCCAGAAACTGGCTCGCGAAGGGGATCTTCGTGTCGCCGGCGGCGTCGAGCGGCCCCGCCGCTCCGCCGGAGACGCCCTGAAAGACGACGGCGGCACAGGCCGCGTACACGAGGTTCACGGCGATCGGAATCTCGGGGCTGTCGGGGCTCTCGGCGAACAGCGAGACGATGTCCGTCGCGAAGATCCCGATGAGCACCGCCGAGACGACGTACGTCGCCACGGAAAAGCGAATGATGTCGCGGGCGTACGCCTCGGCCTCCGCGGGGTCCTCACCGCCGAGTTCCTGGCCGACCAGACTAGAGGAGGCGAGCCCGAAGCCCCAGCCGGGGGTGTTCATGAGCCCCCAGATGCGCCGGGCGATGACGAACGCGGCGACGGTGTTCTCGCCGAACACGTCGAGGATGGCGAGCATGGGGAACTCCGCGACGGTCCACACGAGGTTGCGCGCGCCGACCGGCAGTCCGATCTCGACGAGGTCGCGGAGCATGTCCGGGTTCACGTACGAGCCGAACGGGTCGATCGCGATCGGGAACGCCCCGAGTCCGGGGAGCCGCCCCCGCACGAGTCCGCCCGCGAACGCCGCGGTGACGACGACGTTCGAGAGCACGGTCCCGAGCGCGGCGCCCTCGACGCCCCACCCCAGCCCGAAGATGAACGCCGCGCTGAGCGCGATGTTCGCGAGCGCGCCGCCGGCGCGCACCTGCATCGCGGTGTACGCGTCGTCACAGCCCACGAGCACTCGGCTCCCCACGAGGTTGAGCGCGGCGAACGGGACGCCGAGCCCGACGACGCGGAGGTAGTCGCCGCCCAGCCGAATCGCACGCTCGTTGCTGCTCAGTACGTCGATGAAGGCGGGTGCGAACGTCCAGAAGGCCGCCGCGACGGGGATCGTGATCAGCACGACGAGGAGGACGCTCGCGCGGACGGCGTCGCCGAGTTCGGCGTACGCCTCCGCGCCGTACCGCTGGGAGACTAACGCGATGGTTCCGCCCGCGACGCCGCCGCCGATGGCGAACGAGAGCCCCCAGTAGGGACCGGCGAAGCCGACGCCAGCGACCGCGCTCGTTCCGACGGCGACGCCGACCATCGCGACGTCGACGGCGTTTTTCGACATCCGGGCGATCCCCGTGATGATCCGCGGCCACGCGAGGTCGGTCGTCCGGACCACCCGGTGGCGGTCGATCAGTCCGGCCTTCGCGAGGGCGAAACCGATGTAGAGGATAACGGCACGGAACGGGTTCGGGAGTTGGACCACTGCGAGTACCGCCCTTTATCCGTGGTCAGTAAAGGGGTTTCGTCACGCGGCGGGCGTTTCCGGATCGGCCGAGCGACCGCGGCCGCGTCACGAGCCCGACACGAGGTACACCGACAGCGCGGCGAAAACGATCCCCAGCGCCTTCCGAGCGGTGAACGACTCGCCGAGAAAGAGGAAGCCGATCACCGACGAGAACACGAGGAACATCGCGAAGATGGGCGTGACGACACTCACCGGGCCGAGCGCGAGCGATCGGTACAGCGCCAAGATCCCGATCCCGAGGAAGACGCCCGCCGCGAGCACGTGAAGCAGTTTCGGCGAGCCGAGGTGTTCCGTGAATCCCTGTCCCGTGTACGCGAGGACGCCGATCGCCATGCCGATGAGCAGCGTGTTCGAGATCACGACGGCGACGTCGCTCGGGACGGCGTTCGGCCCGGTCGTCGCGACACGCATCAGCGGCGAGACGAGCGCGTATGCCCCCATCGCGAGCAGGGCATACGGGAGGTAAGTCGCGTCCATGGATCGGAATCGAACGGGGCGAACAAGTGCCTACCGACCCGCGCCGGCGGAGGAGCCGGACGAGTCGGACGAGTCAGCCGCGTCGGACGATTCGACCGCATCGGACGATTTGACCGAGCCGGACGGCCCGATCGAATCGACGGCGGTGGCCGCCCGGTCCTCATCGCTGATCGGGACGGGACCGACGCCGTCGTCATCGGCGGCGACCGGCGCGGCCCCCACCGTCGGCACCGATACCGTCACCTTCGTTCCGCGGGGGTCGCGGGCGCCGAACGAGACGTTCCCGCCGATGTGATCGATCGCCCACTTCACGATCCACAGCCCGATCCCGCTCCCGTGTTTGAGCGGGGTCTCGGTGCCGCGTTGCAACACGTCGTACTCCGACTCGTCGATCCCCGGGCCGTCGTCGGCGACGACGAGTTCGACCCAGTCGCCGTCCACGGACGCGGTGATCCACACCGACGGGGTATCCGTGTCGTTGTGCTGGATCGCGTTCGAACAGAGGTTGTCCACGATCACGTGGACGACCGCCGGCACGGACACCGTGGGAACGTCGGGGTCGACGGCGACGTCCGCGCAGGGGAACTCCGATCGGAGGTCCGAGACGACGCCGTCGACGAGTTCGTCGAGCGGGATCGGCGGTGACGGTTCCGAGACCGGATCGAACATCTTGCTCGCCGTTCGAGTGCGTTCGCTCAACTCCAAAATGCGCGTCGCGCTCTGTTTGACGACCGAGAGCGCCCGCTCGTCGGTCGGATCCGCCTTCAGCTGGTCGGCGTAGCCGTGAATGAGGTTCGTTTCGGTCCGCACGTCGTGTCGAAACACCCGGTTGAGCACGTCGAGACGCTGTTGTTGGCCGAGGTATTGACCCACGTCGTGGAAGACGACCACCTGTCCGATCGAGCGGTCGTGGGCGTCGGTCACGTCTCTGACCGTGGCTTCGTACGGCCGGCGACCGTTCGCACCCACGATCGCGAGCGGGGAGCGGTCGTCGTCCCCGGCGGCCAGGTCCTCGTACCGCGGCACGACTTCGGTCGCCGACTCACCGATCGCGGCCCGGCGGTCGATGTCGAAGATCTCGACGGCGCTCTGATTCAGATCGACGACGTAACCTTCGGTCCCGACGACGAACGCCGGGTCGTGGAGGTGCTCGAACACGAGCTGGCGCGCTCTCCGGCGCGGCGCCGGCGCGAGCGTGAGCAGCCGGAACCGAGAGAGCGCGAGGAGGTACGCCACGCCCGAGACCGCGAACGCGAGCGGCGTCGGATCCAGCCCGGCGACGGGGATCGCGTCGACGAGGTACAGTACGCTGCTCGCCCACGGCGCCGCGGTGCCGACGATCAGCGCGGCGCTCTGTCCGCGGAACGGCCGCGCGTCGTCGCGGACGAGCTGGAGGATCGGTACGGAGCCGATCAGCCCGAGCAGGTAGGTGTACCCGGCGGTGACGTAGTACCACGGTCCGGGGGAAACGCGCAGAAACGACCCGACGGCCGACTCCGCCACGCTGGCGTCCGCTCGGAGGAGCCCGCCGGAATCTCCGACCGCGACGACGAGGAGCGTGACGAACGGCACGACCAGCAGCGCGGTGACGACGCCCGGGGTCACGTATCGGTCGCGGCCCGTGTATTCGAGCGCGAACAGCACCCACGCGACCGGGATCAACACGACGCCGATCCACTGGACGTCGTACCACAGCGCCTTCGCCGCCAGCGTCGACGCCTCTAACTCGAAGACGAGGAACGTCGTCCACCACACTTGCCCGGCGAGCAGCAGCGAGAGCCACGTCGCTCCCGCCTCCGGCCGCTCGCGCCACGCGAGTATCGTCCCGGAGGTGCCGGTAACGACCGCTGCGAGCAACGCGACCGAAAGCGGGCTCAATGCGATCACTACTTTATTACAAACAAGGGGTGTATAAATCATTTTGTTACGCCGATCCGACATCGACGGGTCGGATCGGGCGCGTCGATCCCGTCCGCGATCGACGGGCTCAGCCGACGAGGTGCACCCCCGCGAGGAGCGCGCCCACGACGAGGTAGCTGCAGTCGGGAGCAATTCCGAGCGCCGAGCGCTTCTCGATCCGTCCGGCCAGCCCCGTGATCCCCAGCGAGAGGACGATCCCCGCGACGAGCGCCCCGGCGATCGGCCACGCGATCAGCCCGCCCGCGACCGCGACCGCCAACAGCGCCGCGGTCGCGACGTCGACGCCGTACAGCACGCGCCGGGTCGCGACGACCCCGAGCACGACCGGCAGCGTCGCCACGCCGACCGCGGCGTCTGCCTCCACGTCCCGAACGTTGGGGAGTTCCGCGTCGACGAACGACCGCAAGAAGAAGTAGCCGAACGCGACGGCGACGAGCGGCGCGCCGCCAGCGGCCGCGTCGCGGGCCGCGCCGAGTCCGCCGACCGTGCCGGCACCCGCACCGGCGAACGCGAGCGGGAGGGCGGTGACCGCGACCGCCCAGCCGAGCGCGACGACCGCCGAGTTGAGGACCAGCACGTCTTTCAGCCGCGGGATACGGCGCCGAACGCCCTCGACCGTTCCGCTCGACACGAGCCCGCTGACCGAGTCGGTCGCGAGCCGGCCGACGTTCGGGAGCCAGTCGGATGCGTACAGGACCCAGAACGCGCCCGGAAGCAGCGTAACTGCGAGCGCGAGCGGGCCGCCGAGAACCGCCAGCGCGAGCGCGAGTCCGTACGCGAGCGTGGCGGCGATCATCAGTTGATCGGCGTATCGGCGCGCGAGAGTCGCCCGCTCCGGCGTCGATCGGGCGTCGGCGTCGGCGTCAGCGACGTGATCGACGGTGTACACCGCGAAGGTGACGAGTGCGACGACGGCCGGTGCGGGCGTCAGTGGGACGCCGAGCAGGACGGTCGCGATGAGCGTCTCGACGGCGGCGACCGTCGCGACGAACGGCGATCCGGACGCGAACGCCGCGACGGGGCCGGCGATGCGAGCGGCGCGTCCGGTCTGCGCGGTACGGGCGCGAGCGGAAACGCGGCTCGCGACCGAAGCGGGTGTGCTGACGGCGGTCCGTGCGACGTGCCGGGCGCCGTCGGCGACGCGCGCGGCCGCGGCCGACGCTCCGTCGCCGGTGGAGGATTCGTCGGTTCTGGTCGAGTTCGAGCGGTACAACGATTCGGTGCCGTCAAATGCTGTCGACGGCGGGTCTGATGTGTCTTCCATAGGTCGGCGGGCGACGCCGTCCGCGACGGCGCCCGCCGCTCTGACTTCTCGTCCGAGGGATTATTTATCCGATTGCTTGAAACAAAATCAAGCGTGTCACTGTGTTGATCATATTCCCCGGCCGACGGGGCCGACGAGGGAGTCCGATCGAGGGGGTGCCCTTCAGTACGCTTTTGAGGCGAGCGGTCGACCTCGTGGGTATGGACGGAACCTTCGATCACGTGATGATCCGCGTCGAGGACTTAGAGGAGAGCCTCGACTGGTACCAGACTCACCTGAACTACGAGGAGAAGGGCCGCTGGGAGGCCGACACGTTCACCAACGTCTACCTCGGCCCCGAGGAGCTGCACGAGGACGGCGCGACGCTCGAGTTGACCTACAACCACGGCGACAACACCTACGAGAACGGCGACGCGTGGGGCCACATCGCCGTCCGCGTCCCCGAAGACGCGCTACAGGAGTCCTACGATCAGTTGATGGAGGAGGGCGTCGAGGACTACCGCGACCCCGAGTCGTGCGGCAACCGCTACGCGTTCGTGAAGGACCCGGACGGCCACGAGATCGAGATCGTCAAGCGCGACTACGGCGAGAAGTGGAGCATCGACCACACGATGATCCGCGTCGAGGACGCCGACGAGGCGCTCGGCTACTGGACCCGGAAGTTCGAGTACGCCGAGGTCCGCGGCCGGTGGGAGGCCGACACCTTCGCGAACTACTTCATGGCCCCCGAGGACGCCCCGAAGGAGGCGATGAAGCTCGAACTCACCTACAACTACGACGGCCGCGAGTACACGATGGGCGACGGCTGGGGCCACGTCTGCGTCCGCGTCGACGACCTCGACGAGGCGTGGGACCAACTGATGGTCCGCGAGGCGCCCGACTACCGCGACCCAGAGTCCTGTGACCACAACTACGCGTTCACGAAAGACCAGGACGGTCACGAGATCGAACTGCTCGTTCGCGACTGATATCGAAAGATCGACCGCGGATGAGCGCCGATCGCTGCCCGATCGGCACCCGTTCGGTCGCGTTTGACGCGCCCTTTTCGACGCGGTGGTTCCCCGTTCAGTCGACGCGGTCAGCGACGTCGACTCCGGTTATCTCGAAACGAGCGCCGGTGGCGACGACGTTCGCTGTGCCGGCCGCCGACTCCACACCGGCGTCGTCCGCCGCGTCGGCGACCGCGACCTCCCACCCGTGGGCGTCCGCCACCTGCTCGACGATCCGCAGCCCGAAGCCGGTTCCTGTCCGCGTCGTCGACACGCCGGCGTCGAACACCGAATCGCGGATATCCTCGGGGATACCCGGACCGTCGTCGGCGACGTAAAAGCCGGTTCCGTCGTCGAGCGCGCCGATCGTCACCGTCACGTCGTCGCCACCGTGTTCGATCGCGTTGCGGATCAGGTTCTCGAGGAGCTGCTGGAGGCGGCTCTCGTCGGCTTCCAGCCGCAGGTCCGCCGCGACCGTCAGCGTCGCCGCCGCGGTGTCGACGTTCAGCCAACAGGCCTCGGCGACCGCCGACAGGCTGACCGTGCTCGTCTCGCTGACTCGCTGGCCCTCCCGGGCGAGCGTGAGCAGGTCGCCGATCAGCGTGTCCATGCGATCGTGGGCTCGGCCGGCGGCGTCGAGGTGCTCCGAGTCGTACTCCTCGCGCGCCAGTTCGACGCGGCCCTGCGCGACGTTGAGCGGGTTCCGGAGGTCGTGTGAAACGACGCTGGCGAACTCCGCCAGCCGGTCGTTCTGTCGCTCCAGTTCCGCGCTCCGCTCGTGGAGGCGCCGAGTTCGCGCCTCGGCGTCGAACGCCGTCTCGGCCGCCGTCGCGAGAATCCGGGCGAGGAACTCGTCAGTCGCGTCGAACACGTCGGGCGCCGTCTCACCGATCGAGATGGTTCCGGTGTCGCCGATCGGGAGGATCATCAGGCTCCGGAGCCCCGTGCCGGAGTCGAGCGCCTCCACGGTCTCGATGTCGTCGTACACGTGCGGCTCGCCCGACTCGAACGCCGCCCAGTTGAGGCTCCCGTCGTCGGGCGTGAAGAGACTGCGCGGCGGGAGGAGGTCGTCGGCGATGTCCGAGACCGCAATGGGGGCGAGACCGCCGGCCGCCTCGTCGTGGAGCCGGACCGTCGCCACCGAGAAGCCGAGCACGTCTTCGGCGGCGGCGATAACGCGGTCGGCGATCTCCTCGCGCGAGCCCGCGCGGATCAGGCTTCGCGTGGCGTCGTGAAGCCCCTCTAACCGGGACTCGCGGACGACGCGGTCGAGCGCCGCTTCGAGGTGGTTCGCCACGATCTCGGCGATGAGCACGTCGGTCTCAGTGAACGCGTTCTGAGTCGGCGCCGAGATGATGAAGAGCCCGTGGTCCCCGATCGGATGGAGCACGATGCTCTCGGTCGGCGTCTCCTCGGTGAGCCGGTCGGACGCCGACAGCTCTCCGATGGCGATCGGCTCGTCTCCTCGGTAAGCCTCCCAGGCGAGCGCGGCGCGAGACCCGGCGGGGGCGTCGCGATCGTACGACGGCAGATCGTCGAAGAACGTCGCCACGGAGTCGGCGAGGGCGGTCGGTTCGAGGCGATCGCCCGCTTCGTTGAGGAGGTGGATACCGCTGAGTTCCGCCCCGACGATCTCGTCGACCGCGTCGACCGCCAGCCGCGTCGTCTCCGCTATCGTCCGCGTGTAGTTGAGCTGCTGTGTCCACTCGCGGAGCTGCGCCAACTTCCGCTCGCGTCGCTTCCGCTCCGCGACGTCCCGCGTGTTGATCACGTACCCGGCGACCGCACCGCCGTCGAGCCTGTTGCTCCCGACGGATTCGAGCCACCGGTACTCGCCGTCGGCGCACCGAAACCGGTATTCGACGGCCGGGTACCCGGGGTCGTCGCCGGTCGTCCCGCCGAACGTCTCCTCGAACGTCTCCTCGAACGACTCCATTGCGGCGTCGCGGTCGTCCGGGTGGACGTACTCGAAGGCCGGCTCACCGTACAGCGACTCGGGCTCGTACCCGATGATCTCCTCGGCAGACGGGCTCAGGTACCGGAACCGCCCGGCCTCGTCGAGCACGGTGACGATGTCGGTCGAGTGCTCGACGAACGCCCGGTGTCTGTCGCGCTCGCTGACGTCCCTGACGATGCCGACGAACCGGCGCTCGCCGTCCTCCTCGAACTCGCCGAACGAGATGGAAAGCGAAAGCCCGCGGCCGTCGCGGTGTCGGCCGGGGAGTTCGACGGCCGACCAATCGATCGACGGGTCGTCCGTTTGGAGGTAGCGCTCGACGCCATAGCGGTGCTGTTCGCGTCGGTCCGCCGGCATCAGCGTCTCCACCGATTCGCCCACGAGCGTCTCGGGGTCGTACCCGAACAACCGCTCGACGGCGGGGTTCGCAAAGCGGATCGTCCCGTCCGCGTCGATGGTGATGATCGCGTCCATCGAGTGGGCGGTGATCGCTTGGAGGTGCGCCTGCGTTCGCTCGGCCTCGCGTTCGAGCCGGCGTTTCTCGACCGCCTCGACGATCCGGTTCGCTAAGATCTCGTACTGCTCCGTGCCGCCCGCCTTCTGGAGGTAGTCGGTGACCCCCGCGGAGATCGCGTCGCTCGCGACGGCCTCCGACCCCTTGCCGGTGTACAGAATGAACGGGAGGTCCGGGTCCCGGTCCCGAACCGACCGGAGGAACTCGATCCCGTTCGGCCCGGGCATGTCGTGGTCCGAGACGATACAATCGACGGCGCGATCGTCGAGGACGCGGAGGCCCTCGGTCGCGTCGGTCGCCGTGTCGACCGCGATCCGGTCGTCCTCGCGCTCGAGGAACGACGCGGTGAGCCCCACGAGGTCCGGGTCGTCGTCGACGTGAAGCACGCGGATCTGGTCGACCATCCTCTATCTGTACAGACGACGCCGATATAACAATTTGGCCGATCGACGCACGTGGAGCGACCCCGACCGCGGGGACGCCCCTACGCGTCGTCGGCGACGGGACGGAACACGACCAGCGGCTTCCCGTCGGTCGCCCGCTCCTCGACGCCGGCGCCGACCGACCGTCCGACCGCGACCGCGTCGAGCTCGGGCTCGACCCCGCGGAGCACCCCGGTGAGTCGAACCGGGCCGAACTCGGCGATCGCGCTCACGTACGGGGCGTCGTCGGCGAACTCGGGCGACGGGACGTGGACCACGCTGAACGTCTCGACGGTCCCCGTCTCGGGGAGCGGCTCCCGGGAGAGCGCCGTCGACCCGCAGTCCGGACAGACCCGTCTCGGGGGCAGCGAGCCGTGGCCGTCCGGGCAGACGAGCGCGTACCCGTCGCCGTCGGCGAGGGCGTCGAGCCACTCGTCGTGCCCGGCGTTCCCCGGCCGCGACTCGCCGCCGTCCGCGCGCACCTCGTCGCCCGCGGATCGGTCGGTCATTCCGCCACCTCCAGCACGTGGACGACCGCGCTGGCGACCGTGCCGCCGGCGTTGTGAGCGACGCCGACTTCCGCGTCGGCGACGTGCTCGCTGTTCGGGTGGTCGCCCCGTAGCAGGCGAGTCAGCTCCGCGATCTGCGAGCCGCCGGTCGCCCCCACCGGGTGTCCTTTCGCTTTGAGACCCCCGGAGAGGTTCACGGGGAGGTCGCCGTCGGCGGTCGTCACGCCGTCGCGGGCGGCGCGGATTCCCTCGCCGGGCGCGAAGAAGCCGAGCGACTCCACCGCCAGCACCTCCGCGATGGTGAAACAGTCGTGGACCTCAGCGACGTCGACGTCGGCAGCCTCCACACCGGCGTCGGCGTAGGCAGCGGCCGCCGCGTCGTCGGCGGCGGGCGTACGTGCGAGGTGATCTCTGTCCGCGAGCGCCATCCGATCCGTTCCCTGGCCGGTGCCGGTCACCGCGACGGGGGCGTCAACGTCGTGCGTCTCGGCGTATTCCTCGGAGACTATCACGAGCGCGCTCGCGCCGTCGGTGATCGGACACGCGTCGTACAGGTGAAGCGGCTCGGCGACGGGCGGCGCCGACAGGGCGTCCTCGACGGACACTTCCCGTCGGTACTGTGCGTACTCGTTCGGGAGGGCGTTCTCGTGGTTCTTCGACGCGACGTGCGCGAGGTCCCGGCGGCTCCCGCCGTACGCGTCGAAGTAGGCGCTCGCCATCAGCGCGTACGCGCCGGGGAACGTCACGCCCGCGCGCACTTCGAAGAGGTCGTCGGCGGCGATGGCGAGCGCCTCCGTCACCTCGTCGGTCGGCAGGTTGGTCATCCGCTCCATTCCCCCGGCGAGGACCACGTCGGCGTCGCCCGCGCGAACGGTCCGGACCGCCTCGCGAACGGCGACGCCGGCGGAGGCACACGCCTCCTCGTAGCGCGTCGCCGGGCAGTCGAGGCCCGCGGCCTCCGCCATCAGCGGGGCCTGGTGGCCCTGGTGCTCGGCGAGCGCGCCCATGAAGTTGCCGTAGTTCAGTTCCTCGACGTCCCCGCGCGGGACGCCGGCGTCGTCGAGCGCTCGCAGCGCGGCCGTCGCGAACAGATCGCGGCCGGTTCGGTCCGGGTGGCTCCCGAAGTGGGTGAGCCCGACGCCCGCGACGCGTGCTTCGGTCATGCATGAACGATAATCGGGGATCGGTTTATAAATTCGCAAAGCAAAAGCCCGCGGCGTCGTCCGCGAGTGGACGTCACCGCTGCCGGAATCGGTGGGTACCTGTCGATCGCGATCGAGCCGAGACTAGCCGATGTACCGCAGGTCGTCGTCCGGCACCGCCGGCCCCTCCTGCATCTCGCGGATCTTGCCGACGACTTCCTCCATCTCCTCGGCGCGGTCTTCCAGGCTCTCGTAGTCGACGGTGAACTCCAGCACCGTTTCGAGGATTTCGAGCACCGCGCGGGCGCTCTTCGGGTCGACGAGGTAGCCGCTCGTCTCGCCCATCAGGCAGGCGGCGTCGAATCCGCGGCGGCCGCCGAGGCCGAGCACGAGCCCCGAGACGCCGACGATGCCGCCGGCCGGTTCGTCGGGGCGGAACTCGACACCGGCGTCTTTCAGCGCTTCGACGAGATCGACGTCGGAGACCGCGCCGAGGACGGTGTACTCCTCGACGAGTTCGCCGGTCGGGACGCCTCCGAGCGCGAACGCGCGCTCGGCGCCGAACTCCTCGGCGACGTCGAGGAACGTCGTCGTCAGCGTGTAGTGGCCCGCGTTCGAGCCGGCCTGGTGGTCACCGGTCAACACGAGCATGTCGGCGCCGTCGGTCTCGACGGCGTGGAACTCGGCGCAGGTCAGCTCGGCGACGCCGTCGCCGTCGACGTTCACCTGCGGCGGGAACTCGGTGGTGTACACGCGGCGAACCAGTTCGCTGTCGAACTCCTCTAAGAGGTGTTCCGCCGCGAGCTTCCCCACGTGGCCGACGCCCGGCAACCCCTCGATGAGCACCGGGTCGTCGAGCTCCGGCGTCGCGACCTCGTCGATCTCGATGTCGTCCATATCCGACTCATCCGAGCGGCGGTCACAAGAGGGTGGCTATTCCGGCGTCGCGGCCGCGCGGACGGGCACAACAGATCTCGGCCCGGCTTCTCCGAGACCTTCGGCCCGGCTACTCGGCGTCTCGCCGCCGGGCCCGCCGGCGGTATTCCCCGTAGGGATCTTCGGGACTGAACGGCGCGGGAGCGCTGTTGGCGGTCGGGCCGTCGCACTCGGGACAGCGGTCGCGGAGGGTGTACACCGGGCGGTCGTGGGCGGTCTCCCAGTCGGCACAGACGCGGATGTCGGATTTCACGGGTAGAAACGTGTGGGACGACTACTCGTCGTCCTCGCGGCGGTCACGGTGGAAGCCACCGATGCCGCCGACGGACTCGATCGCCTCGCGGGCACGCGCCGCGGCGGCTTCGAGCTGGTCCTCGGCCGTCTTGTAGTCGGGCGCGCGGACCTTGATCCGGTACTCGGGCGAGCCGACGTAGCCGACCTCGAGGTCGACGCCGTCGGGGACCTCGCCGTTCCCCTCGGCCGCTTCGAGGGCGGCCTTCACGTCGTCGACGCCGTCAGGCCCCATCGATTCGAGATCGACGTAGCCGGTCACGTCGACGTACGGGACGGAGACGTTGTCGCGGGCGGCCTCGACGATGGCGTCGAGCGCCTCGTCGTCGATGTCGACCCCCTCGAGCGCCTCGTCGCCGCTGATCGCGGCCGCCTCGAAGGCGTCGTACAGGGACTCGTACTCGACGAGGAGCGCGTTAGCGACCTCGGTGTAGCGCTCGTCGTCGACGTCCTCGCCGAGCGCGATGAGCATCCAGTTGTCCGCCTTCTGGGCGTTCTTCCAGGCCTGTATCTTGTCTTTCCGCTGGTGTTCGTTGACGTCTTTGATCGACAGGTCGATCTGGTTCGAGGACTCGTTGACCTCCAGCACCTTCGCGACGACCGTCTGTCCCTCGCGGACGTGGTCGCGGACGTTCTTGATCCAACCGGACGCGACCTCGCTGATGTGGCAGAGCCCGCGCTTGTCCTCGTACTCGTCGAGGTCGACGAACACGCCGAAGTCCGCGATTTCGTCGACGTCGCCGACCACGAGTTCGCCGGGTTCGGGCCAGCCGCTGTACTTCATACGGAGTTGGTGAGGCGGTTACCGCGCCTCAACGGTTTCGACGATCTCGCCGTGGAACTCGGCCTCCCCGCCGGTCGGGGTCGCGAGCGTCGTGCCGCAGACCGCACACGACACGACGGAAGCGGCCTTGCCAAAGACGACCTGTTCGTTCTCGCAGTCGGCGCAGGCGACGCGGTGGAAATCTCCTGCCATGCTTACTCCTGGAACGTGAGTCGGCCGGCGCGCCAGCCCTCGCGCATGTGGGCCTTGCCGCAGTCGCCACAGCGGTAGTTCAGGTGGGTCTTTTTCGTCGGCTTGTCGCCACCGGGCACCTTCGAGTACCCGCCGGCGTTGCCGATCGTCGCGAGCGCACGGCGTCGCTGACGCGCGTCGCGTTTCATTCCGGTCGCCCGACCCGATCGAACCTTCTCCACTTCGTGCTCCTGGTGGGAGTCACAGTGCGGACAGTACGTGTTGAAACGACGTGGCATCTCCATGGATATCTACCTTGGAACGCGGTTCGTCACGGACGCTTAAAACGGGTTTGGTCTGTCTCGGAGCCGCCGGCGCCCGGACCGGGGCGTCGGACGGACCGCCGCCACTCAGTCGCGCCACTCCGCGACCGCTCGCACCGGCGACCCGTCGCCGCCTCGGAGCCGGAGCGGGAACGCGTACAGTCGAAACCGATCGGGGAGCCCGTCGAGCCCGCACAGATTCTCGACGATCGGCAAATTGGCCCGGAAGAGCGTGTCGTGCGCCGGGGTTCCGGCCGGCTCGGCGTCCGTTTCGGTCGCGCCGTTCGTCTCCGACCCAGTCGGCGTCGGGTCCGGCCCGAACGCGTCGAGGCCGATACCGACGCCGAGATCGCGACACCGCTCGGCCGCCGCTTCGGTCAGGTACGGGTGGTCGCGGTACCGGTCGGTTCCCCAGTGAGCCGCCCAGCCGGTTCGGAGGACGAGGAGATCGACTACGGGGTCGACCGCGTCCGTTCCACCCCCGAGCGCGTCCGACAGCGTCGCCGCCCCGATCGGCTCTCGCGGCCTCAGCGGTCGGAGATCGACGAGCCGGGCGGTGAACGCGAACTCGCCCACCGCCCGCTCGTCGATCGCGTCCCCGTCGGGGAGCGTGTGTTTGGGCGCGTCGACGTGGGTGCCGGCGTGGGTGCCCGTCCGGAGTTCGCTCGTCGCGTAGCCGTCCGCCTCGTGGGTGGCGTCGGGCGCCAGCGTCACGTCGGGGTCGCCGGGATACGTCGGCATCCCCGTCTCGATCGGACGCGAGAGGTCACGGAACATGGCGGGAAGTGGCGACCGCGGCGGTTAAAAAGCGGTGGTGAAATCCGCATTTTCAGTCGCCGATGAGCGTTTGCAGAAACGAACGTACGGCCTGCGGAAGGACAGTTCACCGTCGATGGCGTTGATGCCCCCCACATTTTCCATCTCCGGAGTGCGTACGGTATGTCAACTCATGGATCTCTTTACTGCCCTTCTCTATGGAGTAGGGACGGGGCTTCCGCTGGTCGTAGGAGCCACGGTCGGTGTCTTCTCACGACCGTCACGCCGAATCACTGCCGTCGCTCTCGCGTTCGCGAGCGGGTCGCTCATCACGGGCCTCTCGTTCGAGTTGTTCGAACCGGCGTTCCGGACCGCAGGTCTCGGTCTCACAACTGCGAGCCTCCTCGTCGGGACCGGATTCTACGTCGGGGTGAAGTACGTTGCAAGTGTGCGAAGCGACACGGACGGCGTTCCAATCTTCATCGCCGTCGTTATCGACGGTCTCGCAGAGAACGTCACGCTGGGTATGGTTCTTATCGGTGGTGGTCCGGTCGGTGGCCCGCTCGCACTCCTTGCTGGAATTGCGGCGAACAACGTTCCCGAAGCGGTCGTTGGCACTTCGCAAATGATCGATAGCGGACGGTCTGCGAAGTGGGTTCTCGGCCTCTGGACAGCGACAGCAATCGGGCTCGTACTCGCGGTCGTCATTGGGTATGCCGTGTTCTCCGGCGTCAGCGACACGACCCTAGCCCTCATTCGGGGCGCGGGTGGTGGCGCTGTGCTGGCTACTCTGGCTGTGGAGATTATGCCTGACGCGTACGACAGCGGTGGCCCGTCGATCGCGTTCGCCACCGCCCTGGGACTTGTCGCTACGTTTGCCCTGTTGTGATGCCCCTCGCGTGGCTCTCGATACGGGCGTTGTTTTGTTTCTACAGGCGTTGTTTTGTTTCCGTCATACGGAGGTGCTGGGGACGGTTCGCCGCCCTCAGTGCTCGACGAACTCCACGAGCACGCCGCCCGTCGACCGCGGATGGAGGAACGCGACCTCGTGGCCCCACGCGCCGGGACGCGGCGCCTCGTCGACGCAGTCAACGCCGAGGTCGCGAGCGCGGTCCAGCGCCGCCGCGACGTCGTCGGTCGCGAGCGCGACGTGGTGGATCCCCGGCCCCTCGCGGTCGAGGTAGTCCGCGATCGCGCCGTCCGCGGCGGGTTCTAAGAGTTCGAAGTAGCCGCCGTCGTCGAGTTCGAGGAAGACGACGGACATTCCGTCGAACGTCTCCTCGTGAGCGATCGGCGCGTCGAGCAGTCCGTCGAACAGGTCGGCGAGATCGGCGGCGTCGCGCGTCGCGACGCCGACGTGGTCGAATCGCATACGTCCCCGATCGAGCGCCGGCGACTTATAAAGACTGAGCGACGGTGGATTCGGTCCCGTTCCCCGCCGGGATCCAAAGCTTTGGGTACGCTCCGGGAGTAACACAGCGCGACTCCACCAGTGAGCGACTCACAGACCGACGCGTCGACGGAGCAGATGTCGTCACGGGGCATCCTCGACTCGCTGCTCGAGAGCGGGCTCCACGAGATGAATCGAGAGCGATCCGGGCTGCTGCTCTCGGGGCTCTCGGCGGGGCTCGACATCGGGTTCGGCCCGCTGATGATGGCGGTCGTGTTGACCCTCTCGCCGGGGACTTTCGGCGACCTCACGACCGAGCTGCTGTTGGCGAGCGTCTACTCCATCGGCTTCATGTTCGTGATCCTGGGCCGCTCGGAGCTGTTCACCGAGCACACGACGCTGGCCGTGATCCCGGTGCTCGACCGGCAGGCGTCGATCCAACAGTTGGGCCGGCTCTGGGGACTGGTGTACGTCGGGAACCTCGTCGGCGGGCTATTCTTCACCCTCCTCGTGACCCTGTTGATGCCGGAGCTCGGCGTCGTCGATCCCGCGTCCTTCGAGACGATCGCGCTGAAGCTCGTCGACCACGACCTCCCGTGGCTGTTCATCGGCGGCGTCTTCGCCGGGTGGCTGATGGGGCTGCTGGCGTGGCTCGTGACGGCGGCGCAAGACACGACCGCCCGGATCCTCCTCGTGTTGATCGTCACCGGAACGATCGGGCTCCTCCACCTCCCGCACTCGATCGCGGGCAACGTCGAGGTGCTGTTCGGGCTCGTCGTCTCGGACGCGATCACGCTGACCGACTACATCGGGTTCCTCGTGCTGGCGACGCTCGGCAACGCCTTCGGCGGCGCGGTGTTCGTCGCGCTGTTGAAGTACGGTCACGTCGTCCGCGGCGCGAACTAAGCGGGTTTCGGAACCGAACCCTCCCGCCGACTCACCGTCCCGGCTTGTACTCGCCGAACTCCTCGCGGAGCACGTCCGATATCTCCTGGACCGTCGCGTACGCCTTCACGGCGTCGACGATGTGGGGCATCACGTTCTCGGTGCCCCGCGCGGCCTCGCGCAGCGACGCGAGCGCGTCGTCGACGGCGTCGTCGTCGCGGTCGGCTTTCACCTCGTGGAGACGCTCGCGCTGAGCCTGTTCCTGTTCGGGGTCGACCTCCTCTAAGTCCATCTCCGGCTCCTCGTCGACCGCGAACTCGTTGACGCCGACGATGACGCGCTCGCCCTCCTCGATCTCGCGCTGACGCTCGAAGGCGACGTCCTGGATCTGCCGTTGGACCCACTGGCTCTTCACCGCCTCCAACATGCCGCCGCGGCGGTCGACTTCCTCGATGATCTCGAAGGCGTCCTCCTCGATCCCGTCGGTGAGGTTCTCGACGTAGTACGAGCCCGCGAGCGGGTCGATCGTGTCCGCGGCGCCCGACTCGTGCGCGAGGATCTGCTGGGTGCGGAGCGCGGTCCGGACCGATTTTTCGGTCGGGAGCGCGAGCGCCTCGTCTTTCCCGTTCGTGTGGAGGCTCTGGGTGCCGCCGAGCACCGCCGCGAGCGCCTGGTAGGAGACCCGGACGACGTTGTTCTCGATCTGCTGGGCCGTCAGGGTGGAGCCGCCGGTCTGCGTGTGGAACTTGAGCTGTTTCGATTTGGGGTTCTGCGCGTCGAAGCGCTCCTCCATGATCTGCGCCCACATCCGCCGGGCGGCGCGGAACTTCGCGGCCTCCTCGAAGATGTTGTTGTGCGCGTTGAAGAAAAACGACAGTTGGGGGGCGAACTCGTCGACGTCGAGGCCGGCGTCGATCGCGGCCTGCACGTACTCGATCCCGTCACCGAGGGTGAACGCGACCTCCTGGGCCGCCGTCGAGCCGGCCTCCCGGATGTGGTACCCCGAGATGGAGATGGTGTTGAAGCGGGGGGTCTCGGCGGCGCAGAAGTCGAAGATGTCCGTGATGAGCCGCATCGACTGCTCGGGCGGATAGATGTAGAGGTTCCGCGCGATGTACTCTTTCATGATGTCGTTCTGGATGGTTCCCCGAAGCTCCTCGCGGGGCACGCCCTGTTTGTCGCCCATGGCGACGTACATCGCGAGGAGGACGCCCGCCGGGGCGTTAATCGTCATCGACGTCGACACCTCGTCGAGCGGGATCCCGTCGAACACGGTTTCGAAGTCGTCGAGCGTGTCGATGGCGACGCCGGACCGCCCGACCTCGCCCTCGGCCATCGCGGCGTCGGAGTCGTACCCCATCTGCGTCGGGAGGTCGAACGCCATCGAGAGCCCGGAGGAGCCCTGATCGATGAGGTAGTTGAACCGCTCGTTCGTCTCCGCCGCGGTGCCCATCCCGGCGTACTGCCGCATCGTCCAGAGCCGCCCGCGGTGCATCGTCGAGTAGACGCCGCGCGTGTACGGCTCCTCGCCCGGGTTCCCCACGTCCTCGCGGTAGTCGTGGTCGGGGACGTCGGCCGGCGTGTACAGCGGATCGACCTCCTGACCGCCCGTGTCGGTGGTAAACGTCTCCTTGCGCTCGCCGAATCGGTCGACGGTCTCGCCGTAGGTCCCCGACTCCCACGACGCTTTGGCCTCCCGGATCGCGGCCAGTTCCTCAGGGTCGTACATTATCGAATCGGTCGGCCGACCGCGACTTAACACTTTTCGGGCGCGAGGCGACCACGACGGTCCCGAATCGTCGCCGGCAGTCGGTTTCAAGTGCCGAGCGGTCCATTTTCCGACATGGACGTCCTCTCCGACTCGGCCGAGCGTTTCCTCGCCGCGACGGCGCCCGAACACACCGCGACGCAGGCGGAGATGGCCGCCCTCGCGGACGACTGGGGGTTCCCGATCATCGGTCCCGAGGCGGGCGCGGTCCTGCGGCTGCTCGCCCGACTGACCGACGCCGGGCACGTCTTCGAGTTCGGCTCGGGGTTCGGCTACTCCGCGACGTGGTTCCTGCGCGGCGGCGCCGACGCCGTCGTCTGCACCGAGTTCGACGAGGACGAGGCGACCCGAGGGGTCCAGTTCGCCGCCGACGGCGGGTACGCCGACCGGGTGACCTTCGAGGTGGGCGACGCGATGGAGACGATCGAGCGCTACGACGGCCCCTTCGACGTCGTCCTCATCGACCACCAGAAGGAGCGGTACGCCGACGCCTACCGGACGGTTCTCCCGAAGGTCCGCACCGGCGGCGTGATCGTCGCCGACAACGTCACGAGAGGCCCCATCGACTTCGCGGACCTCGTCGCGCACTTCGAGGACGGCGCCCCCCTACCGGATCCCGAGGTCGACGCGGAGACGCGCGGGATCGGCGAGTACGTCGGCACGGTGCGCTCCGACGACGCCGTCGAGACTGCGATCCTGCCGGTCGGCTCCGGGATCGCGGTGTCGACGAAGGTGGCGTGAGACCGCGAGGACGCGACCCATTTATAAATAAACCTGCGGTCGGCGCGCTCCGGTGAGCGCCGCTTCGCGGCGCGAATCCGAGCGCGAGGGAGTCGGAGCGGCGCTTATAAGCGCCGCTCCGACGAGGTTGGGGAGGCGTGAGGTGCGGCCGCGGTGTTGTGTGGGGTGACTGAGTTTTGGCAGCCTTCGTCGCTAGCTTTCCAGCGGCCGTTTATAAGCGATCGACTTCCTCCAAAACCACCCACGGACCGAACCTATTCGGGCGTCGACACCGAACCCCGACCCGATGAAGGTGGGGCTCATCTCGGACGTGCACGCGAACCTCCCGGCGCTCGAAACGGTCCTCGACGACATGCCCGCCGTCGACCGGATCGTCTGTGCCGGCGACGTGATCGGGTATAACCCGTGGCCGGCCGAGTGCGTCGAGCGCGTCCGCGAGGTCGCAGCGACGACCGTTCGCGGGAACCACGACCGCACGGTCGAGACGCCCGAGCGCTACCGGGCCAACCGGATGGCCGAGGCCGGACTCGAACACGCGAAGGCGACCCTGTCGGACGATCAACTCGCGTGGCTCCGCGGACTCCCCCGAACCGCCGAGATCGCCGGCGGACGGTACCTCCTTGTGCACTCACACCCCGCGGCCGAGCGCGAGGACGCCTACGTCTACCCGGACGAGTTCCCGAACTTGGACCGCCACATGAGCGAGTACGACGGCATCGTCCTCGGACACACCCACGTCCAGGGGAAGCGGGCCGTCGCGGGCGGGGTCGTCGTCAACCCCGGCAGCGTCGGGCAGCCGCGCGACGGCGACCCCGACGCGGGGTACGCCGTGCTCGACACCCAGCGAGACGAGGTGGACCTCCGTCGCGTCGCGTACGACATCGACCGCGTGAGCGACGCCGTCGCGGACGCTGATCTCCCGGAGCGCACCGCCGAGCGGCTTTATAAAGGTGAGTGATGGCCGCAACGGAACGACAACGCCGCCCCAATAGCCCCGGCCGATCGCTCACGGCCAGATACCGACGACGAGCAGGAGGTTTCGCGCGGCGATCGCGAGCGAGAGGAGTCCGACGCCGGCGCACATCAGCGTCGCGACGAGCCGTCGGGTCCCGCCGGCGACCGCGACGGGGATGCCGATGACGATCATCCCCGCGGCCTTGGTGAGCAACATCCCCGGCACGAGCCCGTAACGGCCGATCAGCGCACGTCCAATCGGCGACCCCTCGACGTACTCGCCGCTGGCGAGCGCGGCGTACGTGGTGCACACGTCGGCGGCGATACCGACCGCCAGGAGGACGACGGCGGCGACGAGTCGGGAGGGCACTGCCACAGCGCACGCGGCGGATCGACATAAACGACCGGGAGGACGACGGCGGTCGATCCGGTTCGGTCCGCCCTCGGCGGCGCGACGATTCGCCGCCGGCGGCGTCGTGCGCCAGATCGTACCACGAGACGCGGTAACACGCAGACGGCGGGCTGGCCGCGAGGCGCGCACAGCACGAATCCATTTAAACCGGCGCGCGCCGTACCACGGGTAATGAGTTCGTCCGACGACGAGTACGACATCGCGGTTGTCGGCGGGGGACCGGCCGGTCTCACGACGGCGCTGTACGGCGCCCGACTGGGCCACGAGACGGTGCTGATCGACCGCGGCGGCGGCCGCGCGGCGATGATGGCCGACACCCACAACGTGATCGGCGTCACCGAGGAGGTCTCCGGCAACGAGTTCCTCGCGACCGGCCGCGAGCAGGTGCAGTCGTACGGCGGCACCTTCGAGCGCGGCTTCGTCACCGACGTCGAGGAGACCGACGACGGCCGCTTCCGGCTGACGGTCGGCGACGACGACCTGCTCGCCGACCGCGTCGTGCTGGCCACGGGCTTTTCGGACAAGCGTCCGGACCCGCCGCTGCCGCGGACCGGAAAGGGACTGCACTACTGTCTGCACTGTGACGCGTACATGTTCGTCGACGAGCCGGTGTACGTGATGGGCCACGGCGAGGCGGCCGCCCACGTCGCGATGATCATGCTCAACATGACCGACGACGTGGACATCCTGACCCGCGGGGCGGAGCCGACGTGGAGCGAGGAGACCGCGGCGCAGTTGGAGGCGCACCCCGTCGAAATCGTCCACGAGGACGTGAGCGGCGTCGAGAACGACCCCGACTCCGGGTGGCTCGAAGCCTTGGAGTTCGAGGACGGCACGCGCCGCGAGTACCGCGGCGGATTCCCGATGTACGGCTCCGACTACAACACGGCGCTCGCGGAGGGGCTCGGCTGCGACCTCACCGACGGCGGCGAGATCGACGTCGACGATCACGGCCGCACCAGCGTTGACGGCGTCTTCGCGGTCGGCGACATCACGCCCGGCCACAACCAGGTGCCGGTCGCGATGGGGCAGGGCGCGAAGGCCGGCCTCGCGATCCACAAGGAGATTCGCGAGTTCCCGCGCTCGACGGAAGATATCGCCCGTGACGGCCCCGTCGACGCCGACGAGGTGCCGGCGATCTCGGCGGAGCTCTTGGCGACCGCAGTCGCCCACGAGGGGCACGCCGGCGGGCCGCGAAAAGAGGCGAGCGCCGAACCGGAGCAGCCCGCGACCGACGACGACTGACGACGGCTGACGACGGCTGAGCCGCCTGAACTCCCGGCGCCAGCGGCTTCCGAGGCGAGGAGACCCCGGTAGACGGGAGCCGACGCCAATCTTTTTGATCCGGAGCGTTCGACCGTCAGTATGGGAACCATCGACGCGGACTTCGCCGGCGAGACGGTCGTGGTCACGGGGGGATCGAGCGGTATCGGCCGCGCGGTCGCAACCGGGTTCGGCGACGCGGGAGCGACCGTGATCAACGCCGACGTTCAGGCGGAACCGAAGGACGTCGACACCGAGACACCCACACACGAGGTCATCGAGGAGCGCGGCGGGACCGCCGCGTTCGTCGAGACGGACGTCTCCGACCCGAGCCAGATCGAGACAGTGATCGAGGCGGCCCGCGAGTTCGGCGGGGTCGACGTGATGGTGAACAACGCGGGCGTCCACCGCAGCCTGGAGTTCCTCGACGTCACTCCCGACGACTTCGATTTCGTTCACGGCGTCAACCTCCGCGGCGCGTTCTTCGGCACGCAGCTGGCCGCCAAGGACATGATCGACCGCGGCGTCGAGGGGGCCATCGTGAACACGTCGTCGACGACGGCCGAGCGCGCGGAGCGGAACCACTCCCACTACGCGGCGACGAAGGGGGGCATCCAGATGCTCACGCGAAGCGCGGCGCTCGAACTCGACGCGCACGGGATCCGGGTGAACGCGGTCGCCCCGGGTCCGATCGCCACCGAGATTCGGGAGGGCTGGGCCGATGAGGCGAGAGGGGCCATCGAGGAGTCCGACGGGCTCCCGTCCCGAGCCGGTATCCCCGCTGACCTGCGTGGCGCGTACCTCTACCTCGCCTCCGCGGACGCGGGCTACGTGACCGGCGAGACGGTGTGGGTGGACGGCGGATCGAGGCTGTAGGTCACGAAGTGCGGCTTTCAGGAGTCAAATCTCTCTCAGTATTTTTGAGCGAAGCGAGGAACATCGCCGGCCGGGACTCCCGCGAGCGAAGCGATCGGGAGGTCGGCCGGCGCACGACCGAAGGGAGTTTGCTGAGCGAAGCGAAGCAAACGTCGACTGACGCAGTCAGTCGGAAGTGCGCCGGCCGGGATTTGAACCGGAGGAAGACGGTCCGGGCGTGCGGCGCTTCGCGTCGTTCCGGGCTGCGACTTCCAGGGTTCAAACCCCTTGGCGCATCTTCCCGCACGACTCACTCGTCGCTGTCGCTCCTCGTTCGTAGTGTGCGGGAAGATGCGCCGGCCGGGATTTGAACCCGGGCCATGAGCTTGGAAGGCTCAGGTCCTACCACTAGACCACCGGCGCGCACCTACACGTAGGCCGAACTGTTCTGATAAACGTTCCGTGTTCCCGTCGAGAGTCGAGTCGACGACGACCCGGAACCGATCGGCAGGAGTATTTAAAAAGCCACAATATTGAGGGCCGTTCCCGCTGGATTAGAACGCTTTTCAGGCCCTTAGAAGCCGGTTAGGTACATATGTGTCTCCCCGGTCAACGTTCACTTGCAAGGTGACGACGATGTCATACCAATCGAGCAATCCCCTGGTCGACGAAGTCGAGTTCGCGCTTGACGGCCCGTGGGCGGCGTACTGGATCGCCTTCCTGCGCGTCGTCACCGGCTGGTGGTTCTTCCACGCCGGCATCACCAAGATCATCGAAAACGGGCTCTCGTTCACCTACGGGACGGCCTACATGCAGGACATGACGGGCACCGCGCTGGGCGGGCTCCCCGTCTGGATGGGGAACAACCTCGCGTGGCTCATCGAGCCGGGCGTCCCCCTCTTCGAGACGCTGATCGGGCTCGCGCTGATGGTCGGCGCGTTCACCCGGTTGGCCGCGTTCGGCGGGGTCATCTTCATGGTCCTGTTCTGGGTGGGCAACGCCGGCTTCGGCAACGGCGTCGTCAACAGCGACCTGATGGGGCTGCTGTTGTTCATGACGATGATCATGCTCGCGGCCGGTCGATACTACGGGCTCGACGCGGTCATCGAGAAGCTGGACGTCGTCGAACAGCACCCGAAACTCCGCTACCTGCTCGGCTAAGAGGTGACATCCAATGACAGACATCATCGACAAGGCGGCGATGGCGCTGAGCGCGGGACTGATGCTGCTCGGAATCGTCGGCATGGGGATCATCGAGCTCCTCGTCGGCGCCCCGTACAGCCCGGTCCCGATCACCAACGAGGCGGGCGAGGTCGTGGCGACCCCACTCATCTCGCCGCAGATCCGAACGGGCGTCGTGCTGGCCGGCATCGCGGTGCTCGGCCTCTACGCGGCCTACAAAATCGCGACTCCGCTCGCTGAGGACGCGCGGGCCGGCCACGAGACGGTCGCCGACTGAGGACCGTCCCGACGACGACGCGACCAGTCCGTGACGACGCGACCGGTCCGCAACGATCCTTTTCAGTTCGCGTTCGACGAGCCGCCGAGTGGCTCCTCTCTACGGTCGACGCCGCCGTCGGCGCTCACCGAGCCCGGCTCCGTCCCGCCCGAGAAGTCGAATCCGGAGTCGTCGGTGTCGCCCCCCTCGGCACCGCTTTTGTCGGCGTCGTCGGTGCCGTCGGCGTCGCCGACGTCGACGTCGTCGGCCGCCCACTCGACGACCTCGAAGCGGTCGGTCATCCGACGCAGGTCGCGGGCTCTCGCGGTCAGGTCGTGGGCTTCCTCGGAGACGCGCTGGAGCGTGGCGGCCTGCTCCTCGGCGGTCGACGCGACGGTCGTCGCCTCCGCGGTCGTCTGCTGGCTCACGCCGGCGAGGTCGTCGACGGCGCCCGTGACCTCGTTGACGGAACTCGCCTGCGCGTCCATCGCTCCCGAGATCTCCTGTACGCCGTCGTCGGCCGCGGCCACCCGCTCGGCGACCTCGCTGAGCGCGTCCTCGGCCGTCTCGACGGTGTCGACGCCCTCGTCGACGCCCTCGCGGATCGCGGCCATCTCCGCGACGCTCTCGTCGGTCCGCTCCCGGAGGTCCTCGATGAGCGACTCGACCTCCGCGGCCGACTCCTGGGTCTCCTCGGCGAGCGATTTCACCTCCTCGGCGACGACCGCGAATCCGGATCCCGCCTCGCCGGCGCGGGCGGCCTCGATCGACGCGTTGAGCGCGAGCAGGTTCGTCTGGTCGGCGATCTCGGCGATGGTTTCGACGATCGCGTCCACCTCCGCCATCTCCGCTTCCAACCGCGCGATGGTGTCGGCGGCGGACGCCGAGCAGTCTTCAATCGCGTGAAGCTCCTCGACCGCTTCGACCGCGGCCTCCCGGCCCTCCGCCGTGAGCGCGCTCGCGCGCTGTGAGGTGGTCGCGACCTCGTCGGCGGAGGCCGCCACCTCCTCGACGGTCGCCGACATGTCTTCCATCTCGCCGGCGACGTCGCTCAGGCGGCGGCTCTGCCGTTGTGCGCCCGCGGAGATCTCGTCGACCGCGTCGCTCGTCTCCTGACCGGCGGCCGCCACCTCGTCGGCGCCGTCCGTGACCGCCTCGCTTTTATCGGTCACCTCCTCGGCGAAGCGGTCGACTCGCGCGATCGCCACCTCCAGTTCGTCCATCGCGTCGTTGAACCCGTCTGCGATCTCTCGGAGTGCCGCCGGATCGTCGGCGTCGGCGTCCAGCCGGGCGGTGAGGTCGCCGTCGGCGCACGCCGCCATCGTCTCTCCGAAGGCCGCCGCGCGCGTCTCCAGCGTCTCGGCGAACGCCTCGCTCTCGGCTTTCGCCGCCTCGGCGCGCTCGCGCTGCGTCTCCGCCGACTCGATCTGATCGCCCAGCGAGTCGCGCATCGTCGAGAACGCCCCGTACAGATCGCCGAACTCGTCGCGGCGGTCGGTGTCGAACGCGACGTCGAGATCGCCCGATTCGAGCGCTCGTGCCTTGCCGGTGAGCCGATTCAGCTCGGCGACGGTTCCCCGGCCGAGCGTCGCACCGAGCAGCCCGAGCCCCGCGACCGCGACGCCGATGATGAGCAACAGGTTTCGCCCAATCATCCCCGAGAGGGCGTACGCCTCGGACAGGGGGACGTGAACCGCCACGTACCAATCCTCGGACGAGACGGGCGCGTACGCGACGAAGTACTCCGCGCCGTCGGCGAACTGGAACGACGCCGACGGCACGTGACCGACCGGCTGCTCCTCGTCGAACAGGGCGGTTTGCAACGCCTCGTCGTAGCGTTCCCCGGCGACGCCGGCCCGGTCGCTCGCGCCGAGCGTCCCGTCGGCCTCGACGAGCGTCGTGAACGACCCGGCGGTCGGCTGCCGGAAGTCGCCGACGACGGGACCGAGATCGATCTCCATGACGAGGTAGTCGCGAAGCGGGGTCGCGGCGACGTACGCGACGCGCCGCTGCCCGTCGGCCTCGTAGGTGGGCGTCGTGTACACCCGGTCGCCGAACAGGAGGTTCTCGTCGAACCACTCCTGGTCAGTGACTGCGGCGCCGGGGTCGTCGGTTCCGTCGCCGTCCGCGCTCGACGCGATCACGGTGCCCGCCTTGCGGTCGACGTAGTGGAGCGCCACCACCTCGTCGGCCGTCCGGGAGTGATGCGAGGCGAGGTAGCTGCTCACCTGCGACTCGTCGCGCGAGAACGCGTCGGAGTCCGCGATGTCGCTCGCCATCGAGCGACGCTCGCTCGCCCAGCCGTCGAGTTCGGTGCCGCTCAGTTCGGCGACCGCGGTGTAGTCCGCTTGGGCGTTCGCTTCGAGGTGATCGGTCGTCTCCGCGTACGTGACCACGCCGACGGCGCCGATGGCGGCGAGCACGAGCAGCACGACGACCAAGAACTTCGCAAGATAACTCCGGGCGACGACGTCCGGACTCGCCCGACGGAGGAGGCGTTCGAGGGGAGTGGCGTCCATTACATCGACGCGGTCGACACGGTTGCTTTAATCCACTCCTTTCGATATCGATATTGATATTCAGGGCGCAGGCGCGGTGACGACCGCGTAGCAGTTTCCGCTGGAGACGTCGACGTCTATCGGTTCGAGGTCGCTCGCGTCGAGGTCGCGCTCGAACTCGCTCGGCGAGTAGATGTGATAATACCGCGGGACCGTCTCGCCGCCGGGCAGGGTCCAGTCGACGGTCGTGTCGAACCCCGACTCGCGGTCGAAGCGGTCGTGGGCGGTGCTCCAGACGCTCACCAGCGCGGTCCCGCCCGGTTCGAGCACGCGAGCGAGTTCGTCGAGGCTCCGCACTCGCGCGGCGCGCGGCGAGAGGTGGTGAAGCGTCGCCACGTAGACGGCGAGATCGATCGACTCGCCGGCGATCGGCAGCGCGGCGGCGTCGCCGTGGACGAAGTCGGCGACCGCGTCGAAGTCGCGCTCGCGCGCCCGCGTCGTCGCCTCTCGGAGGAGTTCGCGGCTGAGATCGACCCCCACGACCGACGCTGACCGCGCCGCGAGCAGTTCGGTGTGACGGCCGTTCCCGCACCCAACGTCGAGCGCGCGCGTGGCCGACCGCCCGTCGAGGAACGATTCGACCTCGGGCCACGCGTACTCCCGCGTCTTCGAGAAGTGAGCGGCGATGCGGTCGTAGGTCGCCTGCGGGGTCCCGCCGGCGTCCGTCGCGTCCTCCGGATCCATACCGGGCGGTCGGCCGCCGCCGGTATAGGTGCGCCGTCATCGGGCGCGTTCGCCGTCCCGCGTGTCGCTCTCGACCGCGCTACACGAGGCCGATCACGAGGAACGTGAGCAGTGTCAAGCCGAGCAGGACCACGACGTGTTTCACGCCGTCGTTCACCGATCCCTCGCCGAGTTGGCCGGCGACGAGCCCCGAGCAGATCGCCTGGACCGTCGCGGCGTGGAAGAACAGCTGTTCGTAGGCGAACGCGTTGATGTCCCCGAGCCCGTCGGTGAGTCCCCCGGATCCGCTGGGCATGCCGTCGGTCGAGCTACCCGGAAGGTCACCGCCGGCACCGCTGGGGATCGCCGCCTCCTCGATCGCCGGGATGAACGAGACCGACAGCGAGGCGATGATCCCGAGGAAGACCAGAAAGGAGATGTAGATCACGATAAGGTACGTCACCATGACCTGCCGTCGTTCGCGCCGCAGCCCCCACGTCGCTCGCGCCTCCTCGGCCGCGATGCGGAGGACGGGGCCGACGTCGCCGCTCGCGTGCATCGCGTTCGTGATCAGCGCGACGGCCCGCGAGGTCATCGGCGACCGGACCCGGCGCTCCAGTCGGCGCAGCGCGGTGCCGACGTCGGCTCCCCAGTCGATGTCCCGACGGGTGCGTTCGAGGTCGGTCGTCAGCGCCTCCAGGTTCGACCCGGCGACCCGGCGCACGCTGCCGACGACGGAGGTTCCCGCCTCGTTGACGCTCGCCAGCCGGTCGAGGAAGTCGGGTACAGCCGACTCGATCCGGCGCGTCCGCCGCTTGCGGACCTCGTAGACGACCGCGTAGCTCGCGAGCACGAGCGCCGTCGCGACGACGACGGCCGTGTCGACCTGCGCGACCATCTCGGTCGGCGGGCCGCGCGTGACCGGGAACGCGAAGACGAGCAGCCCGACGAGCGCGAGCGGCACGGCCGCCAGAAACACCGTCGCGGGCGCGTCGAGGACGCTCTCGACTGGCGAGGTGATCCACGACCGAACGCGGCGGACGCGGTCGTACGCGCGGAGCCGCTCGCGGCTCGCCGCCCAGGAGTCGGTCGCCGACGCGGACGCGGCGCGCTCGTCGTTGACCGCGACGCCGCCGTCGGAGCGTGCTTCGGCGGCGTCCTCGCGGTACCGGTCGGCGGTCTCCGTCCCGCCGACGCCCTGCGTCACGCTGTCGACGTAGACGACGAACCCGAACGTCGCCAGCGGGACCGCGAGGTAGACGACGACGCGGAGCAGCGGGAGCGTGTCCTCCAAGACGAGGCCGATCACGACGAGGATGGTGATGAAAAACAGCGGGCCGGCGACCAGCGCCGTGACGTACGCCTCCGCGAACGTCGAGAGCAGTTCGAGGTACTGCTGCTGTTTCGACTCGGCCTCCTCTTGATACAGCTCGTACTGGTCGCTGAGGAACGCCGAAATCGACTGGCCGGTTCCGAGCACCGACGCCAAGTTCTCGGCGAAGTCGCCGAGGTCCTCGCTGGGCGTCCGGCGGGCGGTGCGCTGGAGCGCGGTGAGCGCGTCGGTACCGAAGGCGTTCATGTCACGCACCGCGACCGACAGCTCCGTCGCGGCCTCGCCGTACACGTCCTCGTTCTCGGCGAGTGTGTCCATCACGCGCGGGAACGCCATCCCCGACCGCGAGAGCGCGTACATGAACGCGACGGTCCGCGGAAGGGTGGCGTCGATCTCGGCCGCCCGGGCGTGCGCCCGCTGGTTCAACACCTCCCACCGGCCGTAGTAGGTCCCGACGGCGAGCGCGGAGCCGAGCGTCGCCGACGCGAACAGCAGGAGCGCGAACAGTTCGAGGAGCCCGAGTTCCGTGAGTCGGGCCAGCCCCGCGAGGAACGCGAGCGCGGCGGGTAGCGTCTCGCGGATGGCCGCCTCGCCGACGTCGAGCGCCGACAGCAGCGCCCCCGCGGCGTACACCCCGGCGACGCTTCCGGCGACGCCGAGGACGCCCGCGTACAGTATCGTCCGGGAGGCGTACTCACGGTGTGTTCCGCCCACATGCGCGGCGTAAAGTAAGTCGCGCTGGCGCTGCCGGCGGCTCCCGTCGACGCCGACGTAGTCGCCGAACAGCGCCAGCGCGACCCGGGTGACGAGCAGGTCGGCGCGCCGGTCGGCGAGCGGGAGCACCAGCGCCAGACAGAGGCCGACCGCCGCGAGAAGCGGAACGTACGCGAGCATCACCGCTCTCCGGACCCGTCGTTCGCGCCGCCGACGCGTCCGCCCGCCGCGGCGGTCCGGTTCGTGCCGGCTTCGTCTGTGCCGTCTCCGTCACTCCCGCCGCCGTTCGCCCCGTCCCCGCCCTCACCGGCGACCCGGTCGTCGAGCCGGTCCATCACGCGGGCGGGGTCGGCGTAGTACTCGTTGACGAGGGCGGTGAACGTCCGGTAGTCGGTGATGTCGAGAGCGGCGAGCCGGTCGAGGAAGCGCTCTCGGCGCCGGAACTCGGAGAGCAGCTCCGACCGCGACCAGCCGCGTTCGTCGGCGATTTCTTCGAGCAGCGAGGAGTCGTTCCGACGGAACTCATCGGCCTCCGGCCGCCACTCGAACGCGGAGGAATAGTCGAGTTCGCCGGTCCGCTGGTCGATGCCGCCGATCTCGCCGATCGTCTTCGCGCGGCGCACGCGCTGGTCGCCGGAGCGCGTCAGCGTCTGGATCGAGAGCATGTCGAGCGACTGCACCATCGCGCGCGGGACGTTGATCGGCTCGTTTTCCAGCCGGTTGATCACCGTCTCGATCGAGTCGGCGTGCATCGTCGAGAACGTGGTGTGACCGGTGTTCATCGCCTGGAACAGCGTGATCGCCTCGTCGCCGCGGACCTCGCCCACGATGATGTACTCGGGCCGGTGGCGGAGCGCCGAGCGGAGCAGGTCGTACATGTCGATGTCCGTCCCCTCGTAGCGGCGCTCGCGGGTGATCGAGGAGAGCCAGTTGTCGTGGTACAAGGAGAGTTCGCGGGTGTCCTCGATGGTGAGCACCTTCGCGCGCGGCGGGATAAACATCGACACCGCGTTCATCGAGGTCGTCTTCCCGGAGGCGGTGCCGCCCGCGAAGATGAGGCTCTTGTTGTGCTCGATACAGAGCCAGAAGTACGCCATCTGCTCGATCGAGAAGGTGCCGTACTCCACGAGGTCGATCGGCGTGAGCGGGTCCTCGGCGTACTGGCGGATCGTGAACGCCGAGCCGCGCGGGGTCACCTCCTCGCCGAGCGCGAGCTCCGCGCGCGACCCGTCCGGCAGCGTCGTCTCCACGATGGGGTCGCCGACGGAGACGTGCCGCCCGGACTGCTGGGCGAGGCGGATGACGTAGTTGTCGAGTTCCCCCTTCGGGAACGAGACATTCGTCTCGATGTCGGTGTACTCGTCGTGGTAGACGAAGATCGGCAGGTCGTACCCGTCACACGAGATGTCCTCGATGTGGCGGTCGTTCAGGAGGGGGTCGACCTTCCCGTAGCCGCGGAAGTCGCGGTAGAGGTAGTACGCGAGCGCGTGGAAGGTGTCCATCCCGGCGTCGACGCCGTAGGCTTCGAGCAGCGTCGCCAGCTCCGCGCGGAGGGTGTCCTCGTCGGTCTTGCCCGTTCCGTCGCGGTAGAGTAGCGGGTCCCGGATGTCGTCGGCAACGCGGTCGAGGAGGTCGCGCTCGAACGCGTCGAGGTCGGGCTCGACCGCGTAGTACCGGTGTTCGCTCTCGACGTCGTCGTAGGTGATGACCACGTAGGCGTACGGCGCGTTCACCCAGTAGCGGTCGATCTCACGTTCGTCCGCCGGCGGCGAGAAGGCGGCGAGCGGGCCGTCGTCGCCGGGGCGGAACGGGCGCACGTCGAGTTCGGACCCCTGCAGCAGTTCCCACGTCCGAGAGAGCCGTCGCCGGAGCGCCTCGATGCGACCGCCGACGTCGTCTCCCGCGTCACTCGCCATCGTCGTATAGGGGCCGTATGGGACGTGGTGGTTTAAAGTCCACCTGATGATTATCAGACGCGACATCGAGAGCGGGCTGGGGGTGTTCTCGTCCGGCGCGTTCGGTGGCGGTCGTGCCGGCGCGTTCGGTGGCGGTCGTGCCGGCGCGTTCGGTGGCGATCGCGTCGCTGAGCGGGCGGCTGCGGTCGCATCGCTGGACGTTCGAGCTATTGGCGCGCCCGTTACGTTGATACGGGACGACCGCGAAAGACGAGATAGGAAATGCGGCGTGACTACTTCGATCTGACCGTCGAGGGCGTCGACGACGACGTCGACGGCCCGAAAACCCCCCTCGTCCGTATCGACTTCCACGGGCCCGAGGGGTTACTGCGCGACCGGCTCTCGGCGACCGACGGCGACCTCCTCGACGCCGCCGACGTCGACGTGGCGTTCCGGCTGCGAGAGCCCCTCTCGTCGGCCGACGATGCGGAGGGCGTAGTCGGGGTCACGAACCGTCTCACCGGCGACTTCATCCTCGAACTCAACGAGACGGCCACCGACGTGCTCCCCTTTATCCGCGCCGCTCGGGACTCGGCCGGCGACGAGGACGCCCGCTACCGCGTCGAGATCGACGTCGACGGCGATCGGCTCGTCGCCTACGACAAGGGGACGTTCCTCGTGTACGACCACGAGGGGAACCTCCTCCGCAACGAGAGCCTGATCCCGTCCGGCGTCGAGCTCTGACCGGGCGTCGGCCATTTATAAACTCACGTTGTCGGCGACGAGTCGCACCTCGTCGCCGGGGTAGAGACCGAACACGCCGTCGCCGCGCCCGTCGTTCACGTCGCACTCGACGTAGCCGTGGCTCCCGACGGTGACGAGCTGGTCGCCCTGTTCGACGTCGCCGAACGTCTCGGCGACGGGCGTGAGGTCGCCGTTGACTCGGATCCAGTCGCGCCCGCGGATCAGGTCGCCCGGGACGTTCGTCACGACGTTGCCGAACCGGTCGACGACGAGCACCTCGCCGTCGACGGCCACGGGATCCCCGTCGGCGTCGCGTTCGACGACGGGGTCGGGGAGCACGAGGTCGACGGGGTCGGTCGCAGGCGAGAGGTCGTCCATCGCCGCGAGCGCGTCGGCCACCTCCACGGGCGTCGACGCGGCCGGCCCGCCGTCGAGCGACGCGCGGATCCGAGCCGCGACCGGCGCGAACACGTCGCGACCGTGGAACGTCGCGCTCGCCGGTTCGTCGACGTCGACGACGAACACCTCCACGTCGGGCGGGGCGGCGCCATCGGACGACTCCTCCGCGTCAGGCGACCCTTCCGCGTCGGCCAGCGCCCGGGCGGGCGGCAGCGCGAGGCCGTTGTCGGGAGCGACGAGCACGTGCGAGCCGGCGCGGACGACGAGCGCGTCGCGGTCCGTGCCGACGCCGGGGTCGACGACGGCGCAGTGGACGGCGGGCGGGAACTCGGGGAGAACGAACCGGAGCCAGAAGGCGGCCGCGCGCGGATCGCCGCGCGGCAGGTCGTGTGCGATATCGACGATCTCGGCGTCGGTGTGTCGACGGACGACGCCCTTCATCGCGGCGGGGTACGGGGAGCCGAAGTCGGACGCGAGCGTGATCATGGCTCCACTCGATCCGGCGTCCGCTTAAAAACAGTGAGCCGCGACGGCGGTCCGGGCGGACTGGGCGCCCGTCGGCGACTCGGGGTCTATTGTCGACTCGGGGTCCTCGACGCCTAGGCGTCCATCGGCGACTTGCCGTTGGTGTCGGTCTCGGCGATTCGGCGGATGCGCTCGACGCCGTCGACCTCCTCGATGACGCGGACCACGGTCTCGGGGACGAGCTCTTCCCAGTTGTGGCCGTGGATCATGCGCTCGCGGAGCTCCGTCCCTTCGAGCACGTCGCGGCGGAACATCGGTGAGCCCTGCACCTCGACGCCGGCCTCCTCGAAGAGTCGGACGACGAGCGGGTTGTTCGAGTACGCCACGTCGAATCGCGGCGTCATGCTCTGAACGTGGCTCACCCAGACGGAGTTGCGATCGAGGTCTTCGATCGGGACGACGTACGTGGTGACGTCGAGATCCTCGACGGCCTTCGTCACCATCATCACGCGCTCGCCGGCCGTAAACGGGTTCCGAGTGGTGTGTGAGTCGCCGGCGGAGCCGATCCCTAAGACCAGCTCGTCGACCTCCGCCGCGATCTCTTCGACCATGTGTCGGTGGCCGTCGTGAAACGGCTGGTACCGCCCGATGTAGAACCCGCGCATGGATCCACGTAGCGAGAGCCTCGTTTATAAACCCCGTGGGAACCCCTGTCCGCCGATTTCGAGCGGTATGGGCCCGCAGTCTCGCGTTTATTGAATACCCTAACGAACGGCCGCGGGGAGAAAGTATATCAGTAGCCGACCCTTCCTTTTTCATAGCGATACCCGATTCTATGAGTAACGAAAAGGACGCGAACGACCCGCCAACCGAGGACGCCGAGCGACCGGACGAGACCGGCGCCGGAGCCTCGGATCCGGCGGGGAACGGCGAGGACGCCCCCGCGCAGGACGACCGCGAGAGCGGTTCGTCCGACCCATCCGCCGACGGCGACACGGACGCGGATGCGGAGTGGGACGACGGGGTCGTCATCGACGACGCCCCCGACCCGGACGACGCCGGGACGAATACCGGAGAAGCGAACGGCGTCACCCCCGAGGGTGTCTCCGAACCGATAGACGAAGGCGGTATCGACGACCTCGGCAGCACGGTCGAAGTCGAGGGCGCCGAGATCGACGAGGACCCCGACGAGGACGACCTCCTCGGCGGCCTCAAGATCGACACGACCGCCGAGCTCGAGATCCCCGACCGCCTCGTCGATCAGGTGATCGGCCAAGAGCACGCCCGCGACGTGATCATCAAGGCGGCCAAACAGCGCCGCCACGTCATGATGATCGGCTCGCCGGGGACGGGGAAGTCGATGCTGGCGAAGGCGATGTCCGAGCTCCTCCCGAAAGAGGAGCTACAGGACGTCTTGGTCTATCACAACCCGGAAGACGGTAACAAGCCGAAGGTCCGGACGGTACCCGCCGGGAAGGGCGACCAGATCGTCGACGCCCACCGCGAAGAGGCGCGCAAGCGCAACCAGATGCGGTCGCTGTTGATGTGGATCATCATCGCCGTCGTGTTGGGCTACGCGCTCATCATCGTCGGCCAGATCCTCGTCGGCATCATCGCGGCCGGGGTCGTCTACCTCGTCTTCCGCTACCTGAACCGCGGGTCGGACGCGATGATCCCGAACCTGCTCGTGAACAACGGCGACACGAAGACCGCGCCGTTCCGCGACGCGACCGGCGCACACGCCGGCGCGCTGCTCGGCGACGTTCGTCACGACCCGTTCCAGTCCGGCGGGATGGAGACGCCCAGCCACGACCGCGTCGAGGCGGGCGCCATCCACAAAGCGAACAAGGGCGTGCTGTTCATCGACGAAATCAACACGCTCGACATCCGCTCTCAACAGCACCTCATGACGGCGATCCAGGAGGGCGAGTTCGCGATCACGGGCCAGTCCGAGCGCTCCTCGGGCGCGATGGTCCAGACCGAGCCCGTCCCCACCGACTTCGTCATGATCGCGGCGGGGAACCTGGACGCGATGGAGAACATGCACCCGGCGCTTCGGAGCCGTATCAAGGGGTACGGGTACGAGGTGTACATGGAGGACACCATCGAGGACACCCCGGAGATGCGCCGGAAGTACGTCCGGTTCATCGCCCAGGAGGTCGCGAAGGACGGCCGGCTGCCGGAGTTCTCGGCCGACGCCATCGAGGAGGTCATCCTCGAGGCCAAGCGCCGCTCCGGCCGGAAGGGTCACCTCACCCTCCTGTTCCGGAACCTCGGCGGGCTCGTGCGGGTCGCCGGCGACATCGCCCGCGGCGAGAACGCCGAGTTGACCACCCGCGAGCACGTGCTGTCCGCGAAGGGGCGCTCGCGCTCCATCGAACAGCAGCTCGCCGACGACTTCATCGAGCGCCGGAAGGACTACGAGCTGCAGGTCTCCGAAGGGTACGTCGTCGGCCGCGTCAACGGTCTCGCCGTGATGGGCGAGGACTCCGGGATCATGCTCCCGGTGATGGCCGAGGTCGCGCCCTCGCAGGGGCCGGGCGAGGTCATCGCCACCGGGCAGCTGAAGGAGATGGCTCAAGAGTCGGTCTCGAACGTCTCCGCGATCATCAAGAAGTTCTCTGACGAGAACATCTCGGAGATGGACATCCACATCCAGTTCGTGCAGGCGGGCCAGCAGGGCGTCGACGGCGACTCCGCGTCCATCACGGTCGCGACCGCCGTCATAAGTGCGTTAGAGGACGTCGGCGTCGACCAGAGCCTCGCGATGACGGGCTCGCTGTCGGTGCGCGGCGACGTGCTCCCCGTCGGCGGCGTGACCCACAAGATCGAGGCGGCCGCGAAGGCCGGCTGCACTCGGGTCATCATTCCGCAGGCCAATGAGCAGGACGTGATGATCGAAGACGAGTACAAGGAGATGATCGAGATCATCCCCGTGAGCCACATCAGCGAGGTCCTCGACATCGCCCTGGAGGGCGAAGCCGAGAAGGACTCGCTCGTCGCCCGGCTCAAGTCGATCACCGGCTCGGCGCTCAAGGAAGGGAGCGTCTCCGGTCCCTCCAGTCCGAGCCCGCAGTAGGCCGGACCACCCGGCCGTATCTGTTCTGAACCGATCGCGTCCGTTTTCGAAGTGTTCCACTGCGCCGGCCCCTTTTTGTGAGGGCGGCGCCAACACGCACCGATGATGAGCGGGAAACCGACCGTCGGCGAGTACATGACCCGCGACGTCGAGACCGTCAGTCCCGACGACACGGTCAGAGCGGTGTCGGAACGCATGGTCGAGAGCGACGGCCACAACGGGTTTCCCGTCACGCAGGGGCGCCGCGTCGAGGGGTTCGTCTCGGCGGGCGACCTGCTGCTCGCCGACGACGACGCGCCCGTCTTCACGGTGATGTCCACCGACCTCATCGTCGCGCACCCCGACATGAAGGTGACCGACGCCGCACGCGTCATCCTCCGGTCCGGGATCCAGCGGCTCCCGGTTGTCGACGACGCGGACAACCTCGTGGGGATCATCTCGAACACCGACGTCGTCCGGTCGCAGATCGAGCGCGCGACGCCGAGCAAGGT
Organism: Halorubrum aidingense JCM 13560; assembly: GCF_000336995.1. GTDB lineage: Archaea > Halobacteriota > Halobacteria > Halobacteriales > Haloferacaceae > Halorubrum > Halorubrum aidingense. Next base: position 399,361 of record NZ_AOJI01000017.1, read on the forward strand.
CGGCAAGCTGATGCGGACCCTCGAACAGATCCACGGCGTCTCGCTCACCGAGGAGCGCCGCGAGGTGCGGCTCACCGACCTCACGCCGACGCAAGCGCGGGTGTACGCCGACGAGCTAGAGGGGAGACAGTACGAGTTAGAGCGCGGGCTCGCGGAGCCGCTCGTCGTCATCGACAACGGCGGCACGCTCCATCTCGCCGACGGTCACCACCGCGTCATGGCCGCTCACGAGTCGGGGATCGAGACGATGGACGCGTACGTGATCGTTCCGAACACGCCCGTCGACCTCGGGATGGCCAAGACCGCCGAGAAAGAAGGCCTCCACGACATCACCGATATCGAGATCGTCGACTACGCGCGTCACCCGCTCGTGGAGACGACGAAGCGACTACAGTAAGCGTTCCCAGACTGCGCGACGGGCCGGGCGGCTAGCGTCCCGTCGGCGGCGGCACAATGTGGCTCGAACCACCGTCGAGCCTCGCCGACGATAGCCCAACACTTCCGTCCCCGCATCGACGACAGATTTTTGTGAGTTCACAGAGAAGTAACAGGTATGAAAGCACGCATCAAGAACGCGATGTCCCGAGCGAAGTGCGCCGCGATCGGCGCGGCCGTCGGCGCCGCAGTCGGCGGATTGATCAGCCGGAACGCCGCGAGTACCGGCGGCGCGCTGGGCGGGCTCGCCGGTGCGACGATCGCCGAGGTGCGAAACAGCCCCGACGGCGTCTTCGCCGCCCTCCGCTCCGGCGACAAGGGAACGGACGGCGAGGACGACGAGGCCGGCGACGCGACGGCCGCCGAGTAGCTCGCCCGGGAGGGCACCGCGCCCACGTCGCGGCCGTTTCGGGAACGCCTATACCACCAGACCGAGTAGCGCTCGCTAATGACCGACACCGACGCCGATGCGGCCCCGGACGCGGGCTGGTTCGTCGGCCTCCCCGCAGCGGGCGACGGCGACAGTGCCCGGACCCGCGAGCGGATCGCGACCGGCTCGGCCGACGAGCCGCGCGACTGGCCCCGGCTCGCCGTCGACGCCGGCTTCGCCGAGACGACCGACGACTACTACGACCGACTCCACGACGCGGCGCTCGACGCGACCCGCGAGACGGTCCGGGAGCGCGAGCGCGCCGACGACCAACAGCTCGTCCACGCGGTGCGGGCGATGGACGACTGCGAGCGCACCGCCAACGAATTGGCCGAGCGCGCGGCCGAGTGGGCGGGGAGCCTCTTCGACGACGCCGAGCCGGGGATCGACGGCGCCCGTGCTGTGGCCGAACGAGAGCCCGAGGGCGAACTCGAACGACGAGCCGTGTCGCTCGCGGCGCGCGTCGCCGACCTCGCCGACGAGCGCGACGCGCTCGCCGAGACGATCGATCGACTGGCCCCCGCGGTCGCGCCGAACCTCGCGGAGATGGCCGGCCCGGAGTTGGCGGCGAGGCTGATCGCGCTGGCCGGTGGGTTGGAGTCGCTCGCGAAGAAGCCCTCGGGAACGGTGCAGGTGCTCGGCGCGGAGGACGCGCTGTTCGCGCACCTCTCCGGGCGCGCCCCGTCGCCGAAACACGGGATCATCTACACCCACGACTACGTCCGGAACACCCGTCCCGAGGACCGCGGGTCGGCCTCGCGGGCGCTCGCTGGCAAGCTGACGCTCGCGGCTCGCGTGGACCACTACTCGGGCGAGCGCCGGGCACCCCTCCACGACGAACTCCGCGAGCGGATGGCGACGATCCGGGCGCGCGCAGAGCCGGACCGCGATTCGGACACCGACGCGGAGGGCGACGATGAGTGACCCCGCCCTCCCCGACGGCGTCGAGCGCCGCGAGATAGGCGGCGAGACGCGGCTGGCGACGCGCGGGCCCGCGGTGTACGGCGAGCCGACGGCCGACGGGTGGCGCGCGTGGGACCCGGAGCGCTCGAAGCTCGGCGGGATGTTCGAACTCGGAGTCGACACCGGCTTCGCGGGCGGCGAGACGGTGTTGTACCTCGGCGCCGCGAGCGGGACGACGGTCAGTCACGTCGCCGACTTCGCCGGTCCGACCTACGCGGTGGAGTTCGCGCCGCGACCCGCCCGTGACCTCGTCGACGCCGCGGAGCCGCGTGATCGGCTCTTTCCCCTTTTAAAGGACGCGCGCAAGCCGCGGAGCTACGCGCACGTCGTCGAGTCCGGCGTCGACGCCATTGTCCAAGACGTCGCCACCCGCGGACAGGCCGAGGTGGCGGTCCGGAACCGACAGTTCCTCGCCGACGACGGGCGACTGGTGCTCGCGATCAAAGCGCGCAGCGAGGACGTGACCGCGGCCCCCGCGGACGTGTTCGAGCGCGCGCTCGACCGGCTGCGCGAGACCTACGAGATTCTGGAGACCCAGCGGCTGGACCGGTACCACGAGGACCACCTCGGCGTCGTCGCGACGCCGCGGTAGCGGGGTAGTCGGGTCCGCGGGCCCGACAGACCCGCAGGCCCGACAGACCGACAGGCCCGACAGACCCACAGGCCCGACAGATCACGGATCCACGGACCCGAAGTCTGCAACCGTTCTCAGACGTCGAGCAGCTCCGCGAGGTCGAAGAACGTCTCGACGGTGGCGTCCGGCGTCGTCCCGAACGGCTCCCACGGTGTCGCCTTGCGGTCGACCCACGCGGCCTGCATCCCGGCGTGTTGTGCGCCCATCACGTCGAACCAGCCGGCCGTCACGTGGACGATCTCGTCGATCGGCGTCCCCGTCCGGGCGGCGGCGTGCCGGTAGATCTCGGCGGCCGGTTTGAACGTCTGCACCTCGTCGGCGCTGATCGCGTCCTCGATGCAGTCGCCGATGTCGGCGTGGTCGATCATCGAGTCGAGCATCTCCGGGTTCCCGTTCGAGACCACGTAGCAGTCGTAGCCGCCGTCGCGCAGGCGCTCGATCCCCTCGCGGACGTCGTCGAACACGTCGAGTTCGTGGTAGACGGCGAGGATCGCGTCCCGCTCCGCCGGGTCGAGGTCGATCCCGTGTGCGTCCAGAGCGTACTGGAGCGCGTCGCGGTTCATTTCGTAAAAGGGCTGGTAGGCGTCGATCGCGTTCGCGACGAACGTGTACTCGAGCGAGCGCGCCCGCCAGAGCTTCGAGACCGGCTCCGGGTCGTCGACCCGCTCCGCGAGCGCGCGCTCGGCGGCGTCCACGTCCACGAGCGTGCTGTACGAGTCGAACGTCACCGTCGAGACCCGGTCGGCGTCGAGCGTCATGTCCGGGGCGAGGGGCGGCACCGTGATAAGACTCCGGCGGCTGCCCGGGGCAGTCACCACACGGTGGCCTGTGTCACCACGTGGGCGGCGAGAAGCCGGCGTCTTCGAGGATGGGCTTCCAGCGCTTCTGGACGGAGAGCCGGGAGACGTCCATCGCGTCGGCGACGGCGGACTGCGACCGCTCTTGGCCGCGGATCAGCGCGGCGGCGTAGAGGCTCGCGGCGGCGGTGACGCGTTTCCCCTGCTCGGCGTCGGGGACACGCGACAAAAACAGGTCCGTCGCCGTCGAGAGCGCCTCCTCGTCGAGGTCGAGCGCCGCGCACGCGTCGTCGAGCCGGTCGATCCACGCGGCGTTGTCGACGCGATCGCTCGCTCGATACATACCCCGCCGTAGCACACTCCGGTATATAAACTCCGCGCGGCCGCGGGGCTCAAGTCCGCGCCGTCCGTATCGCGGGTATGCCGACGCAAGCGTGGACCGAGACACGCGTTCGCGCGCTCCACGACGATCTGGTGTCGCTGTACGAGCCGGTGGACCGCGTCGCCGAGCACGGCGCGGACCCGACGGCGGAGCCCGGCGAGGGCGTCCGCCAACTCGTGACGACGATCCTCTCACAGAACGTCGCCGACGCGAACACGAGCCGTGCGGCCGCCGCGCTGTTCGACCGGTACGACGACTTCGCGGCGATCGAGGCGGCCGACCACGACGAGCTGGCCGAGACGATCCGGGTCGCCGGGCTGGCGGACCAGAAGGCCGCCCGGATCCAGCGGGCGCTGGCCGCGATCCGCGAGGAGACTGGCGGGGCGTACTCGCTGGCGTTCCTCGACGCGATGGCGACGGACGCGGCCAAAGCGTGGCTGACCGACATCAAGGGCGTCGGGCCGAAGACCGCCAGCGTCGTGTTGAACTTCCACTTCGGGAAGCCCACGATGGCCGTCGACACCCACGTCGAGCGCGTCTCGAAGCGGTTTGGGTTGGTGCCGGCGTCGGCGTCGAACCAGGCCGCACACAACCGGCTCGACGAGATCGTCCCCGACGAGTTGATCTACCCGTTACACGTGCTCCTGATCAGGCACGGCCGCGAGCACTGCTCGGCGCGCGGCGCCGACTGCGACAACCCGGTGTGTGCGACGTACTGCGACTGCGAGTACTGCTGATAAACGCGCGTCGCCGTCGGCGGTCCGTTAGGTTCTTGACTCGGTTGCGTCTACCCCCAGTCGCGCGCGGGTTGCCGAGCCAGGCCAAAGGCGTAGCGCTTAGGACGCTATCCCGTAGGGGTCCGCCGGTTCAAATCCGGTCCCGCGCACTACGATCGCGCTCACGTCCTGTGGTTTTGCTTGCGCACACAGTCATGACCGCCAAGCAAAACGAACGCTACTCGATTCAAATCGACGACGGACGCAGCATCAATTTGGTTCCATCAGCGAACCACGAACACCTCAACGAAAAGCAACTGGTCGATTATGTTGAGCACCGCCGAAGATTCATCGAATGGCTCCGAGAGCAGGGCAAACACCCCAAGAAACGCGAAGGATATAGCGATTATACGGTGTACGAAACAGCGTACAAGACCGCGCGGTTCGACCGGTGGGTGTGGGGTGAAGAGGGTCGATATACAATCCCGCCGACACCGGAGCACGCTGAGAATTACATCGACGACGTCGTCGTTTTCCGAGAGATTTCGAACTCCACGAAGGGGAAGACAGAGGAAGCCCTCATGCGATATATGAGGTGGGTGGCGAACACGTCACACACGGAGCAGTGGGACCATCAGCAGCTTTTCCGTTCAGGAGGGGACGATGCTCCGAGGGATTATCTGACCCGGCGAGAGCGACGCCTAGTGCGCGAGCAGGCGCTAGAGTCAGACGACGACGGGTGGAAAGTAGCAGCGATCGTGTGTGTAAGCCTCGATGCGGCCCTCCGACCCGTGGAAGTCGCGCGCGCCACGACTGAGTGGTGCGATGTTGTCAACCAGATGTTGAGGATACCAAAGGAAGACTCATCGAAGAACGAAGACAATTGGAGGGTTAGTCTCACAGGTCGGACGGCGACGGTACTCAAGCACTGGCTAGAGGAGCGAAAAACGATCGAGAAATACGAGGGACGCGACGAACTCTGGTTGACGCGGCAGGCGACACCGTACGACAGTCGGTCTCTCGCGCGGTTGTTGCGAAAGCTATGCGACGACGCCGGTATCGATTCAGGTGGGCGAAAATTGACATGGTATAGCATAAGACACAGTACAGGCACCTATGTAACTGCAGAGAGAGACCTCAAAGCGGCGAAAGACCAGCTCCGGCACAAGAGCGCAAAAACGACGATGAAATACGATCAGGTCCCGGTAGAGGACCGCAGACGGGCGCTCCGAGATATCTAAAATGTAGTCCGACGTCAGGGAGGGGATTCCGGAAACACCCCCTGTAAGATCCTGAATATCGAGTGTGTATTTCCGCTGTAAAGTTCCGGACACCCCCTCTAAAATTTGTAGTTGTCGTTGCACACCCACGGGCGGTGACCGCGCCCCGGCGGTCAAGCCCACCCGAGGCGACTGATACTTTCTCCCCAGCTAAATGCTGTTACACCAAGGGTCATCTTTGGACGAGATCACGAGTAAATACCCGCGGAAATACCCCGGATTACGCGTTGAGACGCCACGAAAAAGTTTTTCGAGCGCGGTCGTACCGTGCGTGCCGATCGGGGTTACGACGCACCAGTAACCACGCACACGAGGAACACGACGTGTAATTACGTGACAGGTATTTCCGAGCACTCCGGCGAGCATCAAGTACAATGGGAACGACAATCCTCGCACGAGGCACCACCCCCACAGACCGCGACCGCAGCATCGACACGATCTGTACACTCCTGGACAACAACCCGGCAGGCCCAGACGCAGACACACTGCGCACCCTGCACGAATTCACCGAGGAGCGAGCATCGACCGTCGCCGAAGACGCCGACACCGGTACACGCCTGTACGTACGCACGAGCGACGCGACCACGCGAGACAGGCAAGGCCCAAACGACCCAGCACGCGCAGCAATGCGTAGAGCTGCAGACGACACCGTGGACGGGCACGTCCCAGCGCTCATCATCGACAGCCTCGCACGCATCGACACTGACGCGATCGCGTCACTCGTCGCAGACCACGACGTCGCAGTGATCGACGCGCACCATAGACTCACGATACATGTAAAGCCTGGACGCGAGTCTTTCCCGCCGGCACTCAAACGCGCGTTAGACGTGATGACAGGCACCGCCGAGCACGCCGACGCGCTGTTAGCCGGGATCGAATGGGGCGGCGGGCGACCACCCTTAGGATGCACGTCGAATGGCGGGCGACTCGCACCAGACGACGATTACGACGCCGTGTGCTGGACACTACAGCAAGTCGCCGACGACCGTATGAGCAAAACAGACGCCGCCGAAGACCTCGATTGTACCAGGAAAACGATCGACAACGCGCTCGAACGACGTGAACTGTACCGGATCGAGTGACAACCGTGGTGGCGGGCGCGGCGATGTTGTCAATCCACGCCGACAAGCACCGACACGGGCACCCGCACCCGCACCAGCGCGACTGCCGACCGAGTGTCCAAGGGGGGTCTCAAACCCTTGGACGGCCTTAGCGGAAGGGAGCGGCGTTGTACCGATTGATTATGAGGGGTGTCCAAGCTGTCCAAGGGTTAGCCGCTCATTCTATTACTATACCCCCAAAAACTACCTAATTACTTTATTACTACTACCTTTACACCTAACAGAAGTTTTCAGCATTTCTTAGCTCTATTACAGCAAAACCATTGGACGCTTGGACGCCCCCTGTAAACTGTACGTAGAAGCTTCGAAACGTACTGTAAGGCCGTCCAGGGGTTGAGAGGGGCCCTTGGACGGGGTGGACACCGACTGTCCGGGTGAGTGTATCGATCCAATCAGACTGTGCGCTCACCGCGGGAAGGGGTTCATCGATCCGAGGCGTGTGTGCGGGTGCGGTTGGCGGGGCCAGTGTGGTGGTTGTTGGGTGTGCGGCGCGGCGCGTCGCCTCCGGGGTGGGTGTGCCGATGAAATGTTTTCTCCAAAACACGGTTCCGGGGCGGTGTCTGACGCGCCGTGGTTTATATACTCCCCGGGTGCGTTTTGCTCGTGACACGAATCTGGTAGACAGATTCACAGTCTGTGTTAAAACCTTGGGTAAGATGCCCCATTCTAACGTTTTTCCTAGACACTTGAATCTGGTAGATGCTAAACAGATCTGATATTAAACCGAGATCAGGACAAGATTTTATACGTGACGGGGGGGTAGGATGAAGTAAGCACTCACGGGCAATCGTCCCTCGCAGAAAGCGTGTGGGCGACGCGCTGAGACGCGTCAGCCCGTGGGTGTGCTCCCACCCATGCGAACAAACGACGCAAATCCTGATAAAACGCCGGGCTTCACACGGAAGCCTGTCACAGTGGAATTGAACGGTCAAACAATCGACGCAGTACACCACTTCACCAGCGGGGACAATCGCCTGCTGCACTTGCACATCGACGAGCGTGCAGGCGGGATCGACGTGACAGTCCCGTTGTGCTCGGATAAGCCGGCGTACGCTCGCAGCGACCGCGGGCGGGAAGCGCTCGGCATCGGAACTGACGACCAGCAGCAAGAGCGTGAGCTCGTGGCGGACGGCGGACACGACGTCGAAGTAGGTGACGTCGTCACCGTACGTGACGAAGACCGATCCGCAGATCCGGGTCCGTGGAAGGTGAAGAACATCGACGCGGGCGGCGAGGCGCGACTGTGGTCCGCGTGGCAAAAGCCGCGGTACGAACCGGTCTCGGATCTGAATGTAGTTGAGAAAGCGGAAGACACGACACTCCCGCACAGCGTTCCGGACTGGCCGGGTGACGACGATGACGACGACGGTGAGAGGCTCGTGGCGGACGGCGGGAGCGACGTCCCGGCGTGCACGTGCGGTGCCGACCTCCTCGAAACCGCGGACCTCGAAACGGATCACTACCCTGTCGCCGGCGCTCGTGAACCGTGCCCTCGCGTGGAAGAGGGACCGGCAGCAACGTGCACGGCGTGCGGTGAGTCAGTCGGTGCGCTGTTCGGCATCTCAACGGTTGTAGCCATCTGGGAAGCGCGCGGCGAAGCGCCGTTCGGCACCGACGACGACGCCGACGATCCTGTCAACGACGGCGACTCGGGCGGTGAGCTCGTGACGGACGGCGGGAGCGATGCGCGTGACGATGAGGAGGTGCGTCTCGGTGACATCGTGACGGTGCGAGACGACGATGACGCAGGCGAGTGGTTAGTTAAGTCGATCCATGTGAGCGGGACGGCGGTTCTGGGTGCAGAGTGGGAGACCCCACGGTACGAGCACATCGAGGACTTGGAGGTAGTCGAAACCGCGTCGGACGCGGAGGTATCGCACGATGTTATGCCTGACTCACACGTCACGGTGAGAGACGACGATCGGCTAGACGACGCGCGGGAGATGTCCCGGGTGGCAGACTGGTACGATAAAAACGTGCACGTGTCACAGGACGGTCGCCTGGTAGAGATCGGATCGGGCCATCACTGGGGGACGACGCTGCGCTGGGACATGGACGCGGATACAGTTGAGATCGAGCGGTTCCACGCGATGCGAGATCCTGTAACAGTCGAAATCGACGTTGGAGGAGCGACAGGCATGGAAGGAGTTAGTAAACAGATCGGCGAGTTAGAGGTTGGTGATGAGTTGAGGAGTAACACGAGTCAAGAGGTGTACACGGTCGAGGACGTCGAGGATGCGACGCCGGGTAAAGCGTTAGTGAGCGACGATTACCGCGGGATTGAGAGAGAATACGCCCTCGAAAAACTGTGCTCGATGGAAGTGATTAACGGGGGTGACGAGTGATGGAGGGGGACGACGCGGACGATCCTGTCAACGACGACGCGGACGACGACGAGATCGAGTCGGCGGTGGACATGGACACGCTCCGTGACGGCATCGACGAGGGGCGTGAGGAAGTTGTGAATGATGACGGCGACGTCGTCGCGCGGGAACGCGGGTTAGACGCACTCACCGGGCATTCGGAAGGAACGTTCGAATGCGTAGTGTGCGGGGCGACGATTGATAGTGAGCACGGTGCGAAAATCCACTTCGGTCGGAAGCACCCGGACGGCGGTGACGACGCGGTCGTCACACCCGACGACGACGGTGACGAAGTCGATTGGAACGGGTTAGATATCGACACCAGCAACAGTGACGACGAGACCGCCGGCGACAGTGACGGTGATTGGGATGCAGTGCGTGACACGTACGCGGCCGCCTCAGTCGGGTCGTCACCGGCGACGAAAGCCGATGCGCGCGACGTCGCGGTGAAAGCGTTGGAAGACGAGACGGACTGGATGAGCATCATTGAGCGGTGCAACGAAACGACATACGACTTGTGGCACCTCACCGACGACGGGTGGGAAGACGACGGGTACAAGCACTGTGAAACGCGGCTACGCGCGGAGCTCGGGTCGGTGGCGACGGACACTGAGGTGCGGCACATCGTCGCGCAACTGGCGACGAAGAATTACGTTGAGCAGGAACGCACGAACGCGCGGCACCTCGATGACACGCTGATCCCAGTGTTGAACGGTGTCATCAACGTGGATGACATCGAGTACGACGCGGACACGCGCACGATCGACTGGGACACCGTGGAAGTGCAGGACATGGAACCGAACCGGCACCGGTTCTTGTACCGCGTGCAGACTGAGTGGGACCCGGGCTCGGCGGACGTTGAAGGGCTCGATGAGTGGCTCACCACGATCACGCGGACCGACGAGGCTCGGCGCATCATTTGGGAGTTTGGCGGGCACGCGTTGCACCCGCGGTACCCTGCGGACGCGTTCATGGTCGCGCTCGGTGACGGCGGGTCCGGGAAGTCGCAAGTCCTGGAGGTCATCAAGTCGGTGCTTGGCGGGGATAACGTCAGCGTGAAGACGATGCACGCGATTCAGACGGAGCGGTTCGCCGGGAAGGACGTCGTCGATTCGCGTGCGAACATCAACACTGAGTTGACCGGAAAGAAACTACAGAGCATCAACAAGCTGAAAACGTACACTGCGGGCGAAGAGGACTCCGTGGAGGGTAAAGGCACGGCGGCGTTCAAGTCGAAGAACGATGCGACGATGCTGTTCGCCAGTGACGACCCGCCGGCGATGCCGCAGGATAACCGGGCACTCGGTCGGCGGTTGTACCCGATCGAGTTCCCGTGTGCCTACGTGCAGAACCCGGACCCGGAGAATCCGTTCGAACTGCAGTACCGGTCGAAACTCGAAGTACAGGCGGAACTGCAGGCGGACGCGCGACTGAAAGCCGCGTTCATGCGTGCCGTGGAAGGGTTGAAACGGTTGATCGAAGAGGGTGACTTCACGTCGGAAAAATCGTGGCAGGAACGCGTTGCGCAGTACGAATCGTACGCGGACCCGATTAAGGACATGGCGCGGAACTGCTTGAAACCGGCCGACGGGTCGGCGATCGAGTCGGGGGACTTGGAACGAACGGCGAATGCGTTCTTCGATGCGAAGGGGCATGAGGGCCGTGACATGCAGCAGATAATGAGCGTTGTCGGGCAAATCCCGTCGCTCCCGGCATCGAAGCGCCGTACACGGTCGTTCACACCGGATGATGAGCGGCACACTGTGTACGATGGAATCGCGTTCACCGGCGATGCGAAAGAGCACTGGGTGCCATCGAGCGCGCACTGGGAGCACTACGGCGGTGACCCGAACGCCGACGCCGACGACGGTGACGAGTTCGACGGGAAGACGCTCAAGGAGATCCGCGCGGAAGGTGCGGGGCGGTACGACGCGACGAAGGTCACGGTCGCGTCGGTGGAAGATGAGCCCGCGCCTTGGTTGTATGACCAGGGAGTCGTCGTCGGTGAGGACGAATCCCTGCGGTACGAGGTGCAGTCCGGGATTTCGCTCGATGAGGGTGAGACGTACGTGCTCCGGGACGTCATCGTGGCGGAGGACGAGTCGGACGTGAAACTGCAGCTCATCGACGGGATGACTGACGTGTTCAGCATCGAGGATCGTGACGAGGAGCAGGATGCTGCGGTGGAAGACCCGGAGCGCGGCGATACCCCGGAGTACAGCGACGGCGACGACGATGAGTGTGGTGCTGAGGCGTTGGATAACGCGATCGTGCAGGCTGCACAGCGGCACGATTCGGTCCCTGCGATCGCGGGTCGGGTTGCTGGGAAAGTAGATGCGGATAGCTTAGAGACGATCAAGTCGCGCGTTGAGAAGCTCGCACGGCGAGGGGATATCCCCCTCGCCGGGATGACCCACATCGATGACGATGGCAACGACGGTGACGAAAGACCGCAGCACGTGAAGGTAAGTATCGTGATGAATATCATCGAATCGCGCGCGAATTCCGGGTCGGTGGCGGTTAGCGATATCGTGAATGCTGCCGGTGATCACGACATCAGTGAGTCGTTCGTGGAGCACTATATCGGGAAGTGGGAGAAGTCCGGCGACGTGTACGAATCTGGTGACGGTGGTCTCAAAGTGTCGGGGTCAGTGATCAGCGCTAATCCGATCAAGCTCACGGGGGGTGAGTGAGTATGGTGGGGCATCAAACGGCGATGAAACTGCGGTTCAACCACTCGTCGCTCGGTGACCTCCCGCCGCCCGGTGTGACGTGGCGGTGGGGGGACGTCGTCGGGACCGAGGACGGGAAAGTGGACCCGGTTGAGGCGCACGCCGCCCGGTCGCTCATTGAGAAGCGCGACGACGGTCGGTACGAAACCACGTCGTGGCTCGCCGAATACCTAGACGACCAGTACTCGATTACACTGACCGGCGAACCCGTGAAGACCGACGCGGCGCAACAGGCGCTCCCCGGTATCGACGCGGGATCCCGGGCGGTGCGGGCTGACGGGTCCGGGAGCACAGCCGCGACGACGTCGAACCCGGGTGCGGGTCGGCAAGTGTCGCTCACCGGCGAGAACGCGAGTGCTGCGGTCGCCGAGCTCCGCGCTGCGGAAGCGGTGCGAGTGAACGCGGCGAAGGCCGATCAGGATCGTGAGTCCCGCGCGGACGGTGCGAGGCGGGTGGCGGGGCAGGCGACGATCGCCACGTACGTCGATGCAGCGGTCGCCGGCGGTATTCGACGGTCGGCCGGTGACGTGTACGCGTCGCCGGTCCCGGAGTCGGTCGGTGCTCCCGTGCCGAGCGGTGCGTCGATCGCGTAACTGCCGGTCGCACCTCCTCTAAATTTGTAGTTGTGGTTCCCCCTGGCGTTTCAGGGGCTGTACTCTCCGACAACGCCAGGCAAATACTGAGGGAACGAAGTACGTACTGGGAGTTGAACAGGCGTACGTGCGTACGGGCGGGCATCGGTGCGAGCCGACGTCAATCCGGACGGGCGCGCTCACTGACTTGCGTACGGGTGTGCGCAGTTACGTACGTATGTACGTGTTCGTGTACGTACAGGCGTACACAGGAATGCTAGTAGCCATCGGCAGGGGTTTACCCGAGTGATCGGTGAGCATTGAATATGAGCTTAACCGACTCAGGAACGCCTGCAAAGCCCGTAGAGTACGACGAGGAATTGAGCGAGGTTCGATGCGCCCAGTGCGGCACTCCAGCCTCTAAGATGCAGGGACGCGCCGAGTGGTGTGCGTCGCGCTGATCGACCCCCCGGACGGTCTAGATGACGAGTGTTGAGATAGGCGACGGCGCGTTGACACACTACTGCGGCGGTTCACCGCCGGACATCCCAAGTGAGAGGGTAACTATGTTATGCGATGATCCCACCGCGGGCATATGCCAATAGAACTATGACCGGTCTGTACGGCGGGCGTAGTAGTGTGTACTCGCCTGATTCTAGGGGAATCAGCGTGTAAGCTCCTTTTTGTGTACGAACTATGGGGCGTTCAGCCGTACGAATGTGCAGTTGTGCGCGTAAGTAACTCATACGAGTACGAACGCTAGCACGTACGTACCTCCGCACAGAACGACGCACACGGATAGGCACGAGAGTGTGGACGGACAGAAGAATCCGAGACTACGTTTTCGGACGCACTTACATAACATGGACTACTATCAACACGGCACCCGATCGCTGGAGTGATAGAGCAAGAATTCAGTGATTACCTACCACGAATTCTAAGTCACGGCGCTACACAACTCCGGAACAAATGACTGACCTCAAGCAAAAATACGTTGAGGACGCCATCCACCTTACTTCGGGTGAAGATCGGGATCTGTTGCCATCACACGGTTCTGAGAGACAACGTCATTTGGATGGTCTCGTTCAGTACTTTGCCAACGAGTTTCCTGCAGACACCGAAGGTCTACGCATCTCGAATGACGAATTAGAGAACCGAATTCGTGAGTTGTTGAGTGAGTCTCTATCTCGTAGTGAACCCGTTGATGCTTTTGAAGAAGAGTTTGAACAGTTACCGGACCGAATCAGAAATATATCGCTAGAGAATTACCAACTCGGTGTTCCACTAAACCTTTCGCCTCAAATTCCGTTTGATACTATTGGGTTCGGAAACTACCGTTTTGAACTCGTCGATAAAGAAGAATGGATAGAGAAGTTTGCTTCCCCCGCACTTAATGACCCAGAGTTCTCCAAACAGTTCGAACAAGTCCCTAATTCCTTTGCGGATGATTACACGTACTGGGTGTTGGAATATGAAGCAAGAGATCCGGTACACATTCTTGAAATTGCCGACCAGTACCTAGGAGTGATTCTGGGGCAGCTGATTTATTGTCTGTTCGATTGGAGCTACACGAATAGGTTTGACGGGGAAACCGTTTGGAACCGACCATGGTCAGAGTTGAGACTTCCTTTTGTGTACATCCTACGAGAAGAAGATGCCTTCCACAGTGCATTTTTTGACGATGATATTTCACCCAGACACTCCATAGAAATGTACCTTGATCGACAGGAGCGCCTCAAACTGCGATACCAACAGATTCCACAACTCGACAATCCGAATGAGATTGATGAAAAGCTGATTAATGCCTTCAAGAATTTTCAATCCGGTGCTACAGAGGCAAATAGTCAACAGGCATTTTTGGACTACTGGCGCGCGGTAGAGACACTATGCAAGTTCAATGAAGATGACAAGATGGATAAGGTCGCCGAGCGAGCGAGGGCGATCATTCCCCGACAATATCCATTGCTCAAAGAGAGATTCGACGCGATTGCAAATAAGCGAAATTCACTCGTTCACGAGAAGGTCGGTGTAACTATCACACAACGAGATAACGAATTCCTTCGGAGTGTGGTGTACAATCTAATTCCCTTTATGATTGTCAACCGGGAGTGGAATCCCGACAGAATCAAAGATTGGTTGGATATGTCCTCCAAGGAGAGTTCGGAGTTGTCACACAAGCTTCGGTTATTAGAGGAAGAAATTGAGGATAAGAAGCGAGACGTAGAGATTGCACGACGAATCCTTGATGGTAGAGAAAGAGGATATTAACCTAGCTTCAGTCAGCGATACCGAGATTTAAGTTGTATGGCGAAGCAGCATTTGATATCGACGTTCAGTTCGCCTCCTCAGAGAATCATTTCACCACTCACAAAGCATGACTGACTCACAACGAGCTGAGATTAAGCGACGACTGGATGATAAGCTATCACTTGATGATTTCAAGCGAGACTATCGTTCACAGGATGAAGCTGCTACACAGTTTTTCCAAGACCTATTCGTCCAAGTACTCAATTTTAGTGAAACGGTTTCCCCTCTTGGTGATGAGACGTGGCACCCTCTGCGAGTTCACGAGTGGTCTGATTCTGCCCGGGCTACAGATGCACGACTCTTTGCAGAGGCAGGAAACTTCCGCGTCATCTACGTTGAGCTAGAGAAAATGACCCGGACAGCGGAACGGAACGCTATCCAGAGTCTTACTCGATCCGATCAGACAAGCGGCTGGGCTATCGACGGCTCCTTCCTGACCATATTCCACGAGCCTGACGAGGATATCTGGCACCTCGTCACGCCCTATGAGGAAGGTACAGACGACATCACGACTGGTCGCCCGGTACTCCGTCGGTACACGCTCGGTGAAGGTGAGACCCACCGCACCGTCGCAAATGCGCTGTCGGGTATGGATGCCAGCAAGGGTCGGCTGGCAGAGCGCATCGACGAGGCGTTCCGAGTCAAGCCAGTTACCGAGGACTTCTACGAGAACTACAAGAGCACCTTCGACACGCTCAGTAAGGAACTTCGTCGTAAGGGACTGGAAATCGAGGATGCCGACCGGTACGCGCACACTACGCTCAACCGGTTGATGTTCTTCTATTACCTCCAGAAGAAGGGCTGGATTGGGAACCGGAAGGACTTCGTTCGGTGGTTCCACGAGCAGTACGAAGAATCCGACGAAGGGAACGTGTTCCACGAGAAGTGGCTCTCGGCGCTGTTCTTCGAGGGTATGAACAGCCCGGAAGGTGGAGAGATCGATGCTGATCTCCCCTCGGAGGTTGAGACCGCGATTTCGGGACTTCCGTACATGAACGGTGGGCTCTTCCAGCCGACTGAAGAGGACGAGAGCAACACTTTCCTATCTGACTCTGCGCTGAGGTCGGTGATCGAAGAGTTCCTCGAACAGTACAACTTCACTGTCACCGAGGAGAGCCCCTACGACATCGACGTCGCCGTCGATCCGGCGATGCTCGGGAAGATCTACGAGTCCCTGATTGCCGAGCAGGAACGCGGCGAAGCTGGCATCTTCTACACGCCTCGTGTCGAGGTGGACTTGATGTGCCGGATGGCACTGTACGAGCAGTTCTGTGACCACGCAAAGGATCTCGATGCTGAAGGGAAACAGCGGATTGTTGAGTTCATCTTCAGCGAGCCACAAGACTGGGACGCGGAGAGCAACGGGGAAACAGAGCAACTGGAGAACATACTCCACGAACTTCGTATCGTTGACCCTGCCTGCGGTAGCGGTGCGTTCCTGGTGGGAATGAAGCAAGTGGTCACCGAGCTGTACCGGAAGCTCGGTACGACCCCGGACTACCACCTCAAAGAGCAGATCATCAACGAAAATTTGTACGGCGTCGATATCAAGGACTGGGCAGTCCGGGTTGCTGAGTTCCGGCTTTGGCTTTCGCTCGTTGAGGGCGAAGAGCAACTCCCAGACCAGCGCCCAGTGCTGCCAAACTTTTCTTTCAAGCTCAAGGTTGGTGACAGCCTGATTCAGAAACTCGACGGTAAATTCGTATCTCTTGACACCATCACGCGGACGCTTAATGGTGATACTGGAAGCCTTCTTACCGAACTGAAAGAACTGAAACGCGAACACTTCGAAGGAGAGGCAGATCGGACGCAGGAAATCGAAGAAAAACAAATCGAATTACTCCGTAGTCACATCAATAACCAAATTAACAAACTATCGTCGGGAGGGACACAGGAGACCCTCTTCGGAGAAACTAAAGATGACCTAAATGAGGATGTCAAGAATCGAATCGCCGATCTTGAGGAAACCCGCGATGCAATCAATAGCGCCGGTGGTACGGGCTTCTTTATGTGGGATATCGATTTCTCTGATGTTATGGTCGAGGGCGGATTTGACATTGTTATCGGGAATCCTCCCTACGTCCGTCAGAAAGAGATTATTGATCAAGGTATCCACCCCGAGATTTTGGAGAAGATGGACAGTGATGATGTAAAGGAACTGAAAAAACGATATAAAAATGACTTAGTTGAATACGTTGAGGACACTTTCGGAATTTCACCTTACAAACGAAGCGACCTCTACGTCTACTTTTTCTTCAGAGGTTTGGATGTACTGCGAGATGGCGGAACTATCACATACATCACTTCAAATTCCTGGTTGGACGTTAACTATGGTCAACGTCTGCAAGAAGGCCTCATGAGATTTGGTGACATCCAATATCTACTTGATAACAGAGCAGGTCCGATTTTTGATGAGGCTGATGTCAATACTGTAATCGCAATGGCGCGACGAACTGCAGGTACAGAGTCTCTAAGTGGCAATGCCTCCTTTGTCACATTCAATGACTACTACGAGAACGTTGTCCGTGCAGACGTTATGGATGAAGTGTTAGTCGGGGGAGAAGACAAATCTACAATTGAGTATCAAGATCAAGTTCTAACATACACGTCGGTGGAAAGCGGTCGGCGCGTTACCATTCCGGAGTATAGTCTGTGGCGACTTGGAGGAGGTGTTGTTGAAAATGGAGGTGGCTCCAACTCACCCGACAGCGTTTACTCAGAAAAAACAGGAGTGGGCGGGGCTCAGGCAGGACTAGAATCGTATGGTGAGTCGGGAGATGCCCCGAAGCCAGCAGGTTCGTATTCGGGTGACGAAAAGTGGAGCCAGTACCTTCAAGCCCCAGACATATACTTTGAAATTTTGGAACGGAACCAAGATCTACTAATACCGTTAGGAGAGATTGGAGAGGTTTACCGAGGAGCCACAACCGGAAATAACGCTTTCTTTTATCCAGATCAAGAGACGATTGATCGCTTTGATCTACCCGAAGAATACCTTCACCTGACAATGAAAAGTCCTCGGTCACTAAGCCGACCCTTAGTTACTGATGATGATTTAGACACTCAAGTGATTACGATTCCAGAGGATCCAGAGCATCCGGCTCTCCAGCGATACGTCGAATACGGAGAAGAAGAAGGAATCCATACAGGATCGACGGTAAGTGGCCGAGATCCGTGGTATGCATTAGAAGATGAAATTGAGAAAACACAGCTCTTCTGGCGAAAAACCCACTACACCACCCATCTCACATATTATTCGGAAAGCCCATACTATCTTGATCAGCGATTCTACGGGATCAGAATCAACGACACGTCAGAAATTGATGCTAAGACCCTTGCTGCGATTCTCAATTCGACTTATTACGCCCTTATGAAAATCCTCTACGGGAGGGAGATGAGTGGTAGGTCTGTCGAAGCTGCAGTCTATGAGGTCGAGAAATTCCCAATTCCAGATCCCAACAAAATAAACGAAAGTCAGAAACGAGAACTTCGGGCCGCCTTTGAAGATATGTGGGGACGAGATGCTGAAGCTATTTATGATGAATTTGAAGATCCAGCCCGTCAGCGTCTTGATGGAGCGTTATTCGAGCTTCTTGACCTCTCCGAGGAGAACCAAGAGGCGTTGTACGATAGCGTAGAACAACTCACAAGAAAGATCCGAGAACGAGATAAACAGCGCTGATCCCAATGAGTAATGACAATAGCATTGGGATCATCGACAACCGTCGCTACTCCCACCTTGACGAGGTCCTAAAGTCCGGGCTCCAAAGCGAGGGTGTTGACCGGATTCGAATCGCTGTCGGCTACCTCTATATGAGTGGCCTGAAGCGACTCCGTCCTGAATTAGATGAATTCCTGGACAATGGTGGGACACTCCAGGTCCTGATGGGGAATCCGGATCAGCAAGGGTTGGACGAACTCATAGAGGCTCATCAGAATCTTCGTCTCACTGGCACGAAATTCAGACAGTCACAGAACGTCAAGTGGAGTGAGCGCACAGAGATTCGTGCGGAAACTGCGGACAATTACTCACACCAACTCCTCTACGAAGATCCCACTGCGGAAAATCAAGCGTTCTTCACGAAACTAATCGACTGGCTGGAACAGGGACGTATCCAACCGAAGCTCTATCTTCAAGAACGGTTCCATGCGAAGGCGTATCTCTTTGAGAAAGATGAGGGTGACATCTTCGCTCCCAAAGACGTCGGTGTCGTTGGTTCCTCAAATCTCAGTCTCAGCGGCCTCCACAGTAATACAGAACTCAATGCCCCAGTCTACAACGAGAAGGTCACCCAACTGAAGGAGTGGTTCGATGACTTGTGGGATGACGCCGTTGAATTCGACGACGATCTTCTTGACGCATTTGAAGACTCGTGGGTTTCGAACAACCCAGGGAACGTCTCAACGGACGATGAACCACCTGCGCTTCCGGGTGAGTCGCTTCCGGACGATACGGTAGAAACACTCCGAAATATCAGTGCGGGAACCGGGCTCCCTGCACCGTACTTGGTGTACGCGAAGATCCTCTACGAGCTTTACAAGGAGACGCTGGAGACTGCTGAGGACTACCTGCAGTCGTTCGATGTGTACGAGGACCTTTACGAGTTCCAGCAGTGGGCGGTGAATCGCGGCATCCGTATCGCAAACAAGTACGACGGGGTCCTGGTTTCCGACGTTGTCGGGATGGGGAAGACGTTTGTTGGTCTCGGGTTACTCGAACACTTCCACGCGCGGAATCGCCTCCGTGGGAAGAAGGGGAAGATGCTGATCATCTCGCCGAAGCATCTCCAACCGATGTGGGAGCGGATGGTCAACAAGCAGTACAACTTCAATGCGGAGGTGATCAGCCTGGGGATGGTGTCGAAGGAGGATTTCCACGAGACGTTGCTTGAAGAACACGACGATGCGTCGGTGTGCCTCGTCGATGAGGCGCATCACTTCCGGAATGACGATACGCATCGGTACAACAATTTGCAGGCGTTTCTGCCGACGGTCAATCAGACGATTCTCCTGACTGCGACGCCGTATACGAAGAGTGCCTGGGACGTGTATAATCAGATCAAGCTGTTCCACATCGAAGACCTCACGCAGATCCCGATTACGCCGCCAAACCTCTATGACTTCACCAAGATGGTGGAGAGCGGTGAGACCGATCTCTCGAATCTTCTGAGTCACGTGATGGTGCGGCGAACTCGCCAAGACATCATCGACCAGTACGGCGAGGAAGACGAGGAGGGTCAAGTGTACCTCCAGATGGGTGGTGAACGACGGTACCTCCCGGATCGGCACCTACAGACGGTCGATTACAATCTGCATGAGACGTACTCGACGGCGGACGGCGTCAATGATTCTCTGTACGATGCGATTGTGGAGACGCTAGAGGACCTCAGGTTCGCTCGGTATTCGCTTGGACAGGAAGACTACCTGAAGACGGGGTACGGGAATCAGGACCCGTATCAGAATCTTTCCTCGATGGGGAGGAGCATTCGTGGGTTGATGAAATCTAACCTTCTGAAGCGGTTGGAAAGCAGTGTCCATGCCTTCTACACGTCCCTCAATCGGATGCTTCGGAGTTACCGAACATTCCGGGATCTTCTTGATGAGGGTACGGTCGCTGTCGGGAGCGACGTCTCCGAACTCATCAACAGTGGGGAGCAGATTGATTACATCCTTGATGAGATTGACGAGATGGTTGAGGAAGGGAAGTACGCGGCGTACCAAACCGAGGCTTTCCACCTTGACGACCTGAAGCGTGATCTTGAGACTGACATCCAACTCTTAGCTGAACTGCAAGACACCTTGGAGCCGTTCCATCAGGACATCCAGGATGACTACGCGATGGACGACAAAGTTGAACAGCTCCGGCAGCTTCTCGGGAATCTCCGTATTGGGTCACATGAGATTCTTCAGCGCGGTGACCGGGCTGAGAAGCTGATTGTGTTCACGCAGTTCACAGACACGGTGAAGTATCTGGAAGCTGCGTTTGAGCAGTTCCAAGACCGGGGATTACTCTCTGATGACGTTCGGTTTGCGAGTGCAACCAGTGATACCTCGAACGTCGAGAAGATCATTCAGCGATTCGCCCCTGAGGCGAATGATGCACGAGACAAAATCGACCCGAGTGACGAGATTGACGTGTTATTTGCAACCGACGTTGCGGGGGAGGGAGTCAATCTTCAGGATGCGAATTTAGTGATTAATTACGATCTCCACTGGAATCCCCTCCGTCTAATTCAGCGGATTGGTCGTGTTGACCGTCTCGGAAGCGGGCACGACGATATCTATGCGCTCAATTTCCTGCCAGAAACGGAACTCGAAGAGGAACTCGGCATCGTTGACCGCGTTGAATCACGGGTTCAAGAAATTAGTAATGTCCTCGGTGAAGACGGAGAGATTCTGAGTCCGGAAGACAACGTGAATCGGTCGTACATGGAGGACATCTACGCTGAAGAGGACATTGAGAGAGTCGAAGACGACGTGAACGAGATCATCGGGAGCGACGACCTCATCGGCCCCGCAAGTAGCCTTCAGGACCTCAAACAGGAGTACTCGGATCTCCTCAGTTGGTTGGATGACCGCGACGGAATTCGGAGTGCGATGGAGTGGGGCCGAGAGTACGACGGTATCGTCATTGTCTACCGGCAGGGAGACTACACGACCCCGTATCTCGTGACGTTCCCAAGCGAAGGAGGACAAAACCTCGCCTCACAGGAGAAGGACACCATCGTTGAAACCATCATGTGTCCCATCGATGAGCCAGTCGCGTCCGTTGACGCAGAGACGTTCGACAGTCGATACGAACGAGCTGTACAAGTGGCGCGGACGGAGTTCGGCGATGACATGGGTAAGCGCCGTCAGTTCCAGCGAGAAGCTCGCCAAGGTGCAAGTATCGACCGAGACTACGTGGTTGACGAACTTGGAGAAGTCGCGTCGTCTGTAGAAAACACCGATCAACAGCGGACAATAACACAATTCCAAGATATCGTTGAGACAGTATCGGCAGATCAGATCCTCAACGAATTCGGGGACCTCCGGAATGAGGAAGTTACCGGTGAGCAACTGGTGGCCGCTGTTCGAGAGATCATCTCTCGGTACAATCTACAGGAAAAATACGAAGAACGACAGGATTGGGCAGAAGATCAGGAAGAGCCTCCTCACGTCGTCGCAGGGATGTATTTGAAAGGCCAGCGCTAAATTGTGATCGGCTCGCTGAGATTCAAGATAATATTATGGGAAATTCGCCTGCTTAACCCAGTTAGAGCAGCTCGCCACGACTAAATTCAGACACGTATACGCGACGCTGTGGTATCTAACCTCAACATTTCACAGAAAGCAAGACCGAAAACGATGACTGGTTGGAAGTCTCTACACAGGATCCACATCGGACATTCACGTACGTGAAGCTGTACGCACAAGGCGTACATAGGGGTGTGAGTACGTGTTCCTCGGGTCCACCGGAACTCCTGCCGAGAATCGAATATGAGTGTAACCGAAGCAACAACGACGACAACACCGACTGAGCACAACGAGGGTGCGAATAAGATTCGATGCGCCGGATCCGGGACGCCAGCCTTCAGGGTACAGGGACGCGCGGAATGGTGTGCGGTGTGTACCGCGCCGATCGACCTGCCAGACGGGCAGATATCCAGACATTCATAGGAGTGAGTGTGCGTCGACACACTGCCGTGGACGGGACACCGTCCCCGGCTCCCCAAGAGAGAGGGACCAATCCCGGGTGTGGTGGCCCGGGAAACTCGCCCTTCCCCGCACGGTGGTGCGTACAGGCACGGGCGGACGCAGTGGTGTTGAGTCTCGTGATTAAGGAGATATAGACGGCGGAGAGGTGTTTGAGTTAGTTGATCGGCCGATAAGTAACTCGGACTTCAAGAAGTTCGACAGGGAGATTGACAACGAGTAAGACGGTTACACTACCTCACGAGAAGCAGTGGGCTTACCAGAGTTTTGGTCGGACTCAGAGCTTCGTCAGCAAAGGAGCAGGTCGGAAATTCGCAGTACGGTAATGGTAGGTTGTCTCAATCGTTCTCAATGTAAGAAGCGAATGTTTCGGATCCTGATCCGACATCGTACCAGTCGCTGATTGTGGAGTGATATGGCTGCCAGAGGTGTCGTTCAGCTCTACGTACTCTGTTACCCCACTCGCTCTGTATCATTTGGCTGAGCGATTGATACTGCTTTGCAAGCATATGGAGTATCAGAATAGGATCCATCGGTGGATGAGGCAGCCGGGGTTTATCCAACGGACTTGAGCAATAATGGGGATTTGCGTGCTGAAGATGTCCTGTATCAAACTCTCCCCCATTCTGAAGATGAGAAACAGGCTTTCGCTCATCCTCATTGTCCCCCATATCTATATCAAAGTGGTATCGACGAGCGACCCGATAATCGAACTCCGCGGCATCAGCACTCCAACAGCAAGGGGCTCCAAGGTGCCTGTTTACATCTCTACCACGCGCCTCTGTGTCCTCCTGAGCCAACAGTGTGAGATTGAGAGAGTACTCCTCAAAATCCCCATCTGAAACAGCTATTTTCCCCCCAATAATGGCCTTCCCCATATTTTCGTCGAAATCCCGTGCCTCTCCTGTATCAAAATTTTCACCGCCAATATCTAACACCCAGTTGGGAGAGAGATTCAGAGTCCAATCACTAGATTCCTGACTCCTCATGTTGAAATAGGCGGCTGTAACATAGTCGCAATTTCGCTCGAAAGCCCCCGATTCAAAATCTCGGAGGAAATTGAGCTCGGACAGCAAATGCTCATACAGCTGGTTAGCCTCGGGGAGTAGGTCATCAAAGGACACTATTGTGCGCCCTCATCCACTAATCGATAGTCCTCGAATTTACCTTCCCGAGAATGATGCACATTGCTACAGATGAGATGCGCCGGGAACCTAGCATCTTCACCCTCTATTTGAGCAGCGACTGTTTCTGGGTATTTATCCTCGCATACTCTACATTCTGCGATACTGTCCTCAGGTACATCCAGTATTCTTGTAGCAGTCCGGCATATCTCTCCAACCGGCGCATTACGGTCTTGGTTCAACTCAACAACGGCCCCGATCAGTTCGGAAGACCACCACCGCTCTCCAGACCAGTGTGAAAAAATCCCATCGTAGGTGAATTCACCATACGATGTGTCGTATAATTCGCCGATATAGTCGTCGAAGACATCTTCCTCTAATCCGAGCTTTGTAGCAGTCCAAGTTTTATCCCAAAGTGGTCCTGGGGTCTCGCGGAATCGGTGACAAACCCACTCCATAAACGCAAGCTTGTTGCCACCCTTCACCGTTGGATCTTCCTTCAATCCAGAATTGAACTCTCTTGGAATGACCGCTTCTACCTCTTGCCTAGCAGTCTCTGGAGGATTCAGAGTTTCCACCAGAAATTCAAACCCTTCTCCTCTTACTGATTCTAGGGCCTCATAATCAGATAGATCGTTAACCAGCTTGGTAGCCCCTTCCTTACCCACTAAATCACTGACTTCACATGTCCACTGGAAATGGCTCTTACTTACAGGCTGTTGAAGTTCATCTATCGCCTCCCCACTAAAGGCATATATCGGAACTTGGGGAAGGTTCTCTCTGACTGTGCCAGCCATTGTGAGCCCTTTCCCGGTGTAGTCCCCGTTCTGATGTAGCACCCAATCAATCAAAACGAGATCTGCATCTGGCTCGTTGTCTGATTGAAGAGCCTCCGTAGCATCTTCTGGGTTAGAGAATACAACAGATAGTGGGTCTGCTTGCTCCTCTAGAACGTTTGCAAAATTTTTCTCTCGATTATCTCGATCGTCAATCCACCAGACAGTATAGTCACTCATTCAGCGTAACCTCCACACACGTTGACCAGTCCTGTGCCTCCACAAACTCAGCGTGCCCACCATGTTTCTGGGCAATATTCCGAACAATGCTGAGTCCAAGCCCACTTCCCTTCCCAAGATGCTCAGACAGTTCTTCTGGCATTTGCTCTGAAAGCCCCTCGTACATGTTCTCAGCCGGGTCAGAGACCAATGGCTCGAACGCAGCATTCTTTTGATCGTCTGGAATGCCAACCCCGTCATCATATACTCTGATCCGAACTCCATCATCGGTCGAGGTTCCTTGGACCAGAATACCCTTCCCAGTGTCAGAGGTGGTTCCCACGGCTTTGATGCTATTAGTCACCAAATTCACAATGACTGAATAGAGTTCTGATTCATACATCGGTGGAGTACGAAGCAACTCTGGAATGTCTGTAGAAATGTTCACGCCATAGTAGTCCCCGATGTACTCAACTGCGTCCGTAACGTCCGTTACGGTATCTGCAACGTTTTGTGAGGAAATCTCTTTCTGTGCCCCAGTCTCCATGAAGATGCCAAAGAGTTCCATCTGGTCTTCGAATCGACCCTGCATATCCCGAAGGTCATCGATGACGTCTGAGAATCTCGCCTGTTGGTCTTCAGGCAAATCGTCGATGACTGCTTCAATGCGGGAAGCACTGCTCTCCAAGTTACTGACCATAGACCGAAGTTCATGAGAGAATGAGAAGACGACCTGATTGACGGAGAACGCAGACCTGAAGAAGTCAATTTCCTGTTCCTTTCGATCAATCGAGTTCCTGATGACCTTGGTGGCAGTTTCGACTGCTTCGTCAGAGACTTGCTTATCCTCCTCTGGCATCGCCCCAGTCGCTGTATCTGCCACCCCCTCCAGAAGGTCAATCGCTTTGTCTACAGTTTCATCCGATCTATCTTCCCCTCCAATACCCGAATCATCCGATTCAGGCACCTCACCGTTCAGGTCACCCAATTGTGTTTGGCCCCCCGACTCTGCTTCGCCCCCCGCTCTTGTTTCGCTACCGGAGCCATCATCTTCTCCGGTTTCCTCAAGGAACTTCTCAGTCTCCTCCTGTAGCTCCTCCTTTGCCTTTCTTGCTTTATAATGGCTATACTGGAGAGTCATCCACTCGATACTTAGGACGACAATCTCTTTCAGTCGCTGTATCAGGTCATTATCGAGGAAATCCTCACGATTGGATGCCATTTTCAGCTCTGCAGAAGAGCTAATCATTACACGTCCGATCAGGTTCCGGTTGCTTGGTAGTGACAGTAGAGTGTTTTCGAATTCTGTGTGAAACTCAAGTGTGTCGGAGAGTTCTTCAAATCGATCATCCGGCTTTCGGTCCTTGTTGAGTGTCCTCCTTTCATCAATTCCTAGCCAGTCGTCATCTGGCCCTCCATACGAGAATACCCGGAACCCACCCTTGTACACTCGAACACCGCTTTGTTCCTCGGAGATCTCCTTAGCACGCCCCAAGCTTAGCGTTTGAGAATCACGGTAATGTTCCTTTGTGTCTAGAGGAATGTAGGATATTTTGAATTCTGTTCCAGCAAGGCTGTCTACAGGGTGGTTGAAAGAGTATGTTCGATTACCGATCAACTTCGCATCTAGCGAGAGGGAAACCTCCCCATTTTCGGATAAAGTACCCTCTAGACAGCCCCAACTAGCATCGTGAACCTGCTCTGAAAGTGTACCTTTTCCATCCTCAAATTCGGGGGCATCAAATCGAATCTCGAAGCCCGGGTCAGGTTCATACTCTGGACCCCTGTTTGTCGGCTGGACAACCGCAAGTGTCGAAACGTTTCGCCGAAGGGTATTGAAATCCTGTTGATTCCACTTGTCTTGGAGATCACGTAGTCCAATAGTTGTCCCCGTTTCCGCTTTCCCATCTACGGGAATCCGCTCAACAGTTGGGGTGAATGTGACCTCGTCAATTTCTTGGTTACTCTCGTAGTCTCTCCAAGGAATCGTCAATGATGTCCGTTCATACTCGTCATCAGCTTCGATATACGCTGTAGTAGTAAGCTCCAACACATGGGCTAATCGGCGGCAAGCAAACCGACCGATTCCTTTTGACCCTGCTCTTTCTCGTCCATATTTTTCCGACTCCGGATTCTCTCTCTTATCTGTCGTTGCGATCCGCATAAAGTCATCACGGACCTCGGCGAGAGACATTCCGGTCCCATCGTCACGGATTCGGATCTCGCTCTCTGTGGTATCGTCTGCTCTCGCGTCCTCAAACTCCAGAACAACCTCAGTCGCGTCAGCATCGTACGCGTTCTTGATAAGTTCGCTAACGGCGACGTGATTTCGGGTGACGAGATTCTCTCCTAGTTCCTCTAATAGCCGGCTATCAATGGTGAATGAAACATCATCTGGAGAGCTACTCATTGACTACAGGATACGGTGGTAAGTTTAAAAGCACTTGGGGAACTTCCTCTCACTATCGTGAGCGCCGAGCGAAATATACTGGAGCTTCAATCCGGAGCTCGGATACCATACTCTGTCCAGCAGCGGAACGTGAAGCACCCGAAGCTAACCCTCAATCCCGATGGCTCTCTCTCTGTTACAGTCTCTTCAGATGCCTCTGGTCGAAAAATCGTTGCGAAGAATACTGGCTGGATTTCGGAGAAGTTCGATGAGCAAGAGGAGTCCGTAAAATGCGTCACCGAGAAATACGGCGATATTACGTCTGGCTTCGTCTTCTGGGGGCGAAAATATGACTTGGAAAGGCGGACCGGCTCTTATGACATTCACATCAAGGAGAACACGGTA
This sequence comes from Halorubrum aidingense JCM 13560, assembly GCF_000336995.1. Taxonomy (GTDB): domain Archaea; phylum Halobacteriota; class Halobacteria; order Halobacteriales; family Haloferacaceae; genus Halorubrum; species Halorubrum aidingense. The sequence continues at coordinate 426,701 of NZ_AOJI01000017.1, forward strand.
AGAGTACAGACGCCACAATCCGGTGACCATCTGCGTTTCCTTCTCAACCAGACGAGGGAAGCAGTCCGTGGGGCGGTTACTACGATCGCAGACTCGATGTGTGCGACCCACAATCTGACGATTGAGCGGGTAACGATCCGTAATCAGCAAACCAAGTGGGCAAGTTGCTCGTCTGGCCACACGCTTAATTTCAACCTCAGATCTGCGTTCCTTCCCTTTGACCACCTTCGCTACTTAGTTGCCCACGAAGTTGCACATACAAGACACCCAGATCACTCAGGGGCATTCTGGGACCTTGTGGAGTCAATGGTCCCGGAGTATGATCGATATCGAAATGAACTACAAATGTTCTGGTATGCGCTTCACCGGAACGAGGACTGGCAAAAGCTGCTAGAAAGAGCATAGATGTTTGTAGACCCTCATAATATTGTTGTTATATATGAATGTCAGCCAGCACTCACGTCTTCTGATTTGCGAATAACAGCGTTCCAAAAGCCCCAATATACCCGGCCATAATCATTAGCGTATGTCGATTAGGCGGGAACTGAGAGAGGGCTCCCATACTGTCGAATACCCTCTCGTCGCTTTTTTCAACACCGTCTCTGATCTCGGTCGTGCTGAAACTTCGCAAGTTGCGTCTAACGTCGATTGTTCGTACCCGACAGCGTATAAGAAACTTCGATACCTCTCAGAGCTCGGGATAATTCAGTGTAGTGAGGGAAGTAACCCTCTGGAGTGGTTTCTGAGTGTCAAACACACCGGAGCGGAAGACCCGAATCTGGACAAACTCACACGAGAGAAACTGGCAGCTCTGATCCTCGAATCGATCGACGATACGGCACAACAGCTCATAGCTTCCTCTTCTCGTATTCAGGACCCCCCTCACTCGATTCGACGGTGGCTTGACGACAGAGGAATGGACGTATCCGAATCATCCCCGGAAGTGATATCGCGCGCTGCCGTGTTCGATTTCTATCTGAAAAGCACGCTACACTCTCTGTATGTTCCGGAGATTGAAGAGCTGGAACCCCTAGATGTTGAGACCGATTACGCCCATGAGTTTGAAATTGCGAGGAACCTCACCGGGGATGAAGGCTTCTCACCCACCCCGCCGGGCCAGCTAGCAGCAGAACTTCCGGAGGGTGTACAACGCCGGATTTTATCACTCCGAAGCGCTCTTCATACCTGCGATCAGCCAGCTACTGTTCTCAGCTCCATCTATGAGTGTCTCTTCACACAGAAAACTCGCCGGGAACTGGGACAATTTGCCACCCCCAATAGAATCAGCTCGCTCCTAGCAGAGTGGGCCGTTTCGGAGGACTCTGCTACGGTTTTGGACCCTGGTGTTGGTGCCGGTATGCTCTCATCTGCGGTAGTCCGAAAAAAAGCAGATAGAGGGGACACCACCCCTATTCAGGACATCAAGGCTATCGACATCGACGGTTTGTCCGTCTCGATGGCCGCAGTTTCGCTTAAGTCAATTGATGGAGCCGGGAGCCCCAAACTGAGTATCGAGAATTTCCTCGACCTGAAGGCATACGAGTGGACCAGTGAGGGAAGAGACAAATCAGATCCCGTCGACGCCGTGGTTTCAAATCCCCCCTACTCCCGGTCACAGCTACTGACGGAAGATGAGAAAGACGCGGTAAACTCACAAATATCCAGAGAAGCGGGGATTAAACTCCATGGTAAGTCGCCACTGTATGCGTACTTCATCATCCACGCAACCCAGTTTGTAAAGCCGGGTGGAAAACTAGGGTTTGTCATCCCCTCCGGGTTCATGCAGACCGATTTCGGGGTGGGATTCAAGCAATATCTCAAAGAGGAGTTCCAGGTCGAGGCCGTAGTAAATCTCGATGATCAAGAGGGGACGTTTGATGGCGTAAAGACGACTGTGAGTCTGCTACTCTTGACGAAGAAGACTCCAGAGCAGAATCACGATGTTACGTTCATCAACCTCCCTGAATGGCCAGATCACGAGTCATTGTCTGAACTCCTAGATGAAGATTTCGAAGACTCAGATGGTCCGAAGGGGTATCGGGTAGATATCGCACAGCGATTACTCTCCCCTGAAGAGGATTGGCTCCATTACTTCGCACCAACGGACACTGAGGCTATCACCGGTGTAAGCGAGTTTAGCGATATTGCGACGATCAAGCGTGGGATTGCCACGGGAAATAACCAGATCTTCTGCCTCACTAGGAATGATATTGACAACCACGAGCTCCCAAAAAAATATCTCTGGCCCATAATCCGAACAGCGCAAGATATTCCTGGATACGAAATTACCAATGAAGACTGGTTATCGTGGCACAGCAAGGGAAAAGATGTCTGGCTACTGTACTGCTATGACGATGATAGGGAGAAAGTCAATGATCCGGAAGGTGTCTCCGCATATTTGGATTATTGTAAAAGAGAATACGACACTGACCGGAAGCTCTTCCACCAGCGAAACCCCTGGTACTGTGTTGATGAACGCGAGCCCGCACCAATATTAGCGAAGTATATGAGCCGAACAGGGTCTCAGTTCATCCATAACAAGGCGGGTCTGAGGACTCTGAATAATATGCATAACATCTATCCTGACTTCGGGGAGAGCGAAGTACAGGTTAAAGCGCTGCTTGCCTACCTGAATAGCAATATCGTCAAACAAGAAATAAGCAAAGTGAGCCGATCATACAGTGGGTTAGAGAAAATCGAACTTGGTGCGCTAAAGTCTTCACCAGTGATTGATCCTCGGGAGTTAGCGACAGACACAATCCAAGAACTTGCTACGCTGTTTGATGAGTTGGAGACTATAGAACGCGGTGATGGAGATATTTCAGAACCTATTGGGAAGATCGATGAGATACTTATAAATATTCTAAATATCTGCGTTAAACCATCCGAAAAGTAGAGGCAGTTACTGTTGCTTAATGCGACGATAATCTCGTATATCCCGGCGGGGTGATCACACCGCTGGAAGTTTCGGTGGTAGAGACATTTGTGGCTCTGTCGAAATCATATACTTCAGATGCATTGTTGCCTGAGGCAGCCGGTCGCTCAAGAATACGTAGAACACCACTCCCAAGGAAAATTGTATTCAGGTCACTGAGAGCGTTATCGGCCGAGTGTCCGGGAACCCCTGATTCTCGCCCAGAATCACCCCGATCCCGGTGTGAATGACGGGTGAAACCGGGCTAAATGTTGATTCTATTGGGCACGTTGTGAGTTCATCGGACACCCTACCGACCCCGTATATACGAGTCCCAACCGGATTATCGAGTGTAGATGACACGAGACACAGACGACCTCCCGGAACTCTTCGAGGAACAACGTGACGAGTACGACGACGCCGGTGAGATCGTGGACGCCGCACTCAACACCGCGAGCCGCGACGTTACGCCAGACGAGGCTCCCGAACTTGTCGCTGCAGCTCAACTGCAGATTCCAGTCACAATCGACGATCACACGCACGAGCTCGCAGTGCGCACTACTGAGTCTGAGATCCGCGACAACCCCGCCGCGTGACACCGCACCCCGAACACGATCAGGTGTTACTAACCTTGAACAAGCATTAGAAAGTATCACAAAACAACGAATGGAGAATTACTTAGCTTGGAAATGGTACAGAATCTTCGGGTACGTGAACAAACTCCGGTGGGTGTATGAAACTGATCCTGAAGAGATCGATGTCCCAGACGGTTACCAAGTAAACCGCGGGAATCGGTTGAGAGTCTACGATGACGCAGAGCAGGAAAAGTACCTCGGAGCAGAACTCCAATCTCGCGGTCGTAGAAACCCTGTCTCGCTGATTTCAACGGCACTGATACAACACCTGCATGAGAACGATGAGAACCTCACGTTCTTCATAATCGAACTCTACGAGACCAACCTCTTACTATCACAAAACCACGTAACCCCCGTTCTAACACGAGCCGGATCTTTCCTCGAACACGCATTGAACGACCGCCTTGGGACGGATATGAAGCTCTCCCCCGTGATTCGCGCCGCGTACAACAAGGGGGAATTGACCGATGAAGAGGTACGATTAGCTCAGTTCATTCGACTATGCCGGAACGATGTCTCTCACAACTTTGCGTACTTTACGGAGTGGGGGTTCATGGTTCATGATCACGCTTCAGTGTGCGTAAAACCGCTGTTGAGCTCGATTTCGGATTCATGGTATGGGGTCGATTTCCGTGTTGGTGACCAGTTGAGCATAGAGAATTGTCTTCGAGTGGTCGAAGAGGAATTCGAGTTCGAATGGTTGAACGATAAGGTGACGTATGATGATGATTCGATCCGGGACAGATACGTGACCGAACGCGGACGGGAGTAAGGACCCGGCGAACGAACAATCCTGTTAGCGCTCGGAGGCAGGCGAGAACATTCTCAGTAACACTACGCGTTGAGCTTCGCTCAGTACTACCGCATACCGTCCACCCTGTATACGGAAAGGTACCCGTGTACAGACTGTACGCGGGTACCTCGCTTTATTAGAGTAATCCTTGTGGGTAAGGGTGTATGAGAAACACCCCGAAAGTCGCCGCGTACATCCGAGCATCGACTGACAAGCAAGAATCACAGCACCAACGAGACGACATCAACGACTGGGCCCAGAACAACAACATCGGCCCCACCGAGATCGACTGGTATGTAGACCTCGCCCAGTCCGGGAGCGACCCGGGACGCGAGCAATTCCGGGAGCTCACCGACGCGATCGACGCGGGTGAGTACGACCGCGTCATCGTTTGGGAAATCAGCAGGTTAGCGAGACTCGGCAGCATCTACCAGAAATTCTTCGAAACAGCAGCCGACAACGAGACGATCGTCAATATCACGAACGGGTGGAGTGACACCGTACGGCCCGACGGCACCGGTAAACTCATCGCAGACATCAGTGCAGCTGTCGCTGAAGAGGAACGACGAAAGCTAATCAGTCGCGTGAACTCCGGCATCAAACGCGCTCGCAAAGAAGGGAAATGGTTGGGTGAAGTGCCCGTTGGGTTCGAACGGACTGACGAGGGGTATCTCCGTCCGCTCATCGACGCCGATCCGGACGAGGACAGTTACCTCGAAATCCGGAATGCCCTGGAGGCGATCGAAGACGGTGGGTCCTACAGACAAGAAGCGAAGGGGCTCAACACCACACGACAGACACTGTCCCGCATCGACCAAGATGACGATCGTCTGCAGTGGTATCTCGACGCGATCGCCGGTGATGAACGTGTGGCGGAGGCGCTGCAGGACATCCAGCATTAACACGACGCCCACGATCTTGTCAATACCCGCGGCGTGGGAGGATCCCAGTGCGTGGCATTATATCGCAGGCGACACACGATCAGACGCGATGCCAGACGACACCAGCGATGAGAACGACGAAGAGCACGCGGAATTAGTGCAATCTGAGGGAGGAACGATGGGATCCAATCTCACCAGTGGGGACGTAGACGGAGAGGGGATCAAGGACGGAGGTGTAGATTCGGGCTACGGTGAATTTAACGACTCCAACAGCGACGACGATCGGGATGCGGAGACCGGCCAGGCAGATTATCCGGACGATGTCGCGGAGACGACGCAAGGACACCCACCCGATGACATGGACATCATCGACGGCGAGGACCCCGACGCCGGGCGAGTCGATTACCCCGACGACACCAAGGACGACGGCGACAACGAGTAGTAGCCAGACCAAAATTTTGTGGGCACTTCAACAGCGATTAGGACGCTACAAGCACTGTACCGCCGGAATCACTATTTAGAGATCACATGAAACCCCCTTCCCCGGGGGCGAGGTTGCTTACGTGACTGGTCGATATCCCCGAATGTAACAATGGACTGGGACGACCCGACGAGGACTGAATCACTCGAATCTGTCGATGAACACGTGCGGCGAGAAGAGGCGCGTGCCGAACGCCATTATGAGCAGCAGGGTATCGTCCGAGACCTTGTGCACGAAATCGAAAAGCACCGATTGTGCAACATAGCGAGTGCCGACGAGGACGTCTCCGAGCAGACCGAGCTCACAGCGTTCTGACCCCTGAAAATCTGTAGTTGTCGTTGTACCCTGTTAGAACTCCTCACACCCCCAGTGAAACGCAGACAGATCTTGAGAGGATGCGAGAGAGGCTGCCGAGCCAAGCAAGGAATGCGCGGGTCCGGATTCGAAGCGGCGGACCCCGGAGGGTGGTGCGAGTGACTGTATCGCAGAACGCTACGCCCCGCATTACACTTAAGTAATGCCCGTGAGAGGCTGGCGATACAAGCAAAGCCACGCGACGCTGAAAGCGCTTAGAACGCACGCGAGACCGGCGCACACACGCGAACGCACCCGTGGTTGTGGCCGTGGGGCGAGCACGGTATTTGACCGCAAACCCCCGCTCGCACAAGTAGCGCTTAGGACGCTATCCCGTAGGGGTCCGCCGGTTCAAATCCGGTCCCGCGCACTGAGCGAACGAAGTGAGCGAAGAGCAGGAGCGGTTTGAACCTTGCAAGACGCAGCACGAACGAAGTGAGCGACCGTCTTGCTCCGGTTCAAATCCGGTCCCGCGCATGCTTTGTCGCAGAATTTTCGCTTCTCTCGGAGTGCGATCCAGTTCTGAGACGAGTACTCCGAGAAGCAACCACACCGTTATCTGATTCGGTCGCCTACTGAGTGATATGACAAATAGTCAACAAGGTAACGACGAGAACGAAGCTGACGGAGCGCAACGCCAGCCGGACCGGGACCGAGAGGAGGTGCGTGACCGCGACGATGAAAACGAGGCGATGGCCGGTGACCCCGATAACCGACTCGGTGAACTCGACGACGCACTCGAGACCCATGAGTATCCGACTACGACGGACGAGTTGGTAGCGGCCTACGGCGACCACGAGGTCGAAACGCAGGACGGGACGAAAGCTCTCGAAGACGTACTCGCCGCGACCGACGACCAAACGTTCGTCTCCGCTGATGACGTTCGAAGTCGGATCTTGGGGTTGATACACCGGTAAGGGTCCGGCTCACTCCCCCAGCGGTACCGTTCGAGAGGCGGCCGGGAGAGGCGCCCGGAGCGGTGAGACGGCGATCACCACACGCTCCCTTCATACTCGAGTTGCATGTGGTCGATCGTGTCCGGCGGGATCCCCATCTCCTCGAACATCTGTCGGAAGACGGCGCGAACGTCTTCCTCCGCGAAGTTCCGGGACGAGCGCGTCTGCGCGTCCACCCTGATGCCGCCGTGATAGTCGAGGTGCACGCGATAGATGGCCTCATCGGCTTCGTGGGTCACCGTCGCCCGAGAGAGGACGAACTCGATGCTACCGAGCCGCTCGTCCGCCGCGTAGTACTCGCGTTCGTGCCACCCGGTCCCGGGCGTGGAACTCGCGTTGACGGTCGTCGCGTTCGCGGTCAGACTGTCGTACGTGGCCCGGAACGCCACCGGTTCGTCGATCTCGATGCTCGGCGTGCTCGCTCCGGGGTCGGCGGGATCACTCGTTCGGATCTCCGTTTTGAGCTCCTCGACGTAGTCCGCCGCGGTGGCCTCGTCCATCTCGAACAGCAGCGTGAGCCGATCGACGAGCCACGCGTCGGGCGGGAGATCGTCGACGGTGAAGTCATCGCGATTGTCGTCCGCGAAGAGCGTCACGACGGTGGTCTCATCCTCCCCGTGGAACGTCGCCCACAGCCGCTTCGTCTCCGAGTGGTCGAACGTGACCCTGAACGCCTCGTACTCCGGTCCGAGCTCGGCGTCGAGCTCGTCGAGGCCGTCCGGGTGGAAGCCGCTCGACCCGACGCGCTCGACCGTGTATCCGGCGTCGTCCGCCCGCGTGAGCGCGTCTTCGTACTCGAGGTCCGACACGGTCACGCCGTCGGAGGAGTACGACGCCACGTCGGACCCGATCAGCAGCCCGGCGAAGACCGCGTACGCGGCGATACCGACGATGACGACCCCGGCGAGCGCGATCGCGACCAATCGCAATCTCTTCATACTGAGTGACATGTTTCGGGAGGGGATAGCTGTACCGTCGGTCTCGTCGAGCCAGACGGGCCGTCCACCTCGACGCGCAACGATCGGCCGCGATCGAACCGAGGTCTGGTCAATCGTTGCCGGAGCCCGGGTCCGCACACAAACACGACCGCTATCGGGGACCATCGTCAGCACTGGCCGCCGAGGACTCCGTTAACCGGGTTCGGGCTGACGGGCGGGTATGGACACCGAGTTCGCGTACTGGGTCCCGAACGTCAGCGGCGGGCTGGTCGTTTCGGACTGGGAGACGGAGACGGACTGGACGTACGACTACAACCTCGACCTCGCTCGCACGGCGGAGTCGGTGGGCTTCGACTACGCGCTCGCACAGGCGCGCTTTTTCGGCAGCTACGGCGCTGACAAACAGTTGGAGGCGCTCGCGATCGCGAACGCGCTCGCGGCGCAGACCGACGAGTTACACGTCATCGGCGCGGTCCACCCCGGACTGTGGGAGCCCGGCCCGCTCGCGAACTTCATCGCGACCGCCGACCACATCAGCGACGGGCGGTTCTCGATCAACGTCGTCTCCGGCTGGTTCAAAGGCGAGTTCACCGGGTTCGGCCAGCCGTGGCTCGAACACGACGAGCGGTACGCCCGCTCGGCGGAGTTCATCGAGGTGCTGAAAGCGCTGTGGACGGAGGATCGGGCGACCTACGACGGCCGGTTCTACACGATCGGCAAGGACATCGACGGCTTCGAGGGCGCCCCGCTCGAACCGAAGCCGATTCAGGACCCGTATCCGCAGGTCTTCCAAGGCGGCAACTCGCAGGCGGCCCGCGAGATGGCCGCGAAGCACGCGGACGTGTTGTTCATCAACGGCGGCAGCCTCCAAGAGATCCGCGCCGTCATCGAGGACGTCGAGTCCTACGCCGCGGAGTTCGACACGGAGCCGCCCCGATTCGCCGCGAACGCGTTCGTCATCCAGCGCGAGACGGAGGCCGAAGCCAAGCGCGTCTTGGAGGGGATCATCGAGAACGCCACCGACGAGGCCGTCGACGCGTTCCGCGAGCAGGTGCAAGAGGCCGGCCAGTCGTCCGCGGAGGGCGAGGGGATGTGGGCCGACTCCGAGTTCGAGGATCTCGTCCAGTACAACGACGGCTTCAAAACCGGACTCATCGGGACCGACGAGCAGATCATCGAGCGCGTTCGGAAGCTCGATGCCATCGGCGTCGACGTCGTTCTCACGGGCTTTCTCGACTTCGGCGAGGAGCTCGCACGCTTCGGCGAGACGATCATCCCGGCGATCGAGGCGGCCGACCCGCTCGACCCCGACGAGGTCGACGGCGTCGACGAAATAGAGACGATCGGCGGCGCGCAGGTGGCCCGATAGATGGCCGACCGGACGCTTCTCGGGATCGTCGGCAGCGTCTCGGCCGACTCCCGAACGCGAACCGCGGTCGAACGCGCGCTGGAGGCGGCCGCCGACGCACACGGCGTGGAGACCGAACTCCTGCATCTCGCCGACTACGACCTCGCGACCGCGGACGGCCGCGGCATCGACAACTACGAGGGCGACACCGCCGACGCACTCCAGCTGATCGTCGAGGCCGACGCCTACGTGGTCGGCACGCCCGTCTACCGCGGGTCGTACTCGGGCGCGCTCAAGAACCTCCTCGATATGGTCCCGCGCGGGCAGTGGCAGGGCGACGTCGCCCCCTTCGAGAACGCGGCGGTCGGGCTGCTCGCGACCGGTGCGACGGACCATCACTTCCTCGCCGTCGATCAGGAGCTCCGACCGGCGTTCGCCTTCTTCGGCGCGCATACGGTGGGCGGCGCCGCGTACGCGACGGCCGACCACTTCGAAGAGAGAGAACTCGTCGAGGAGCCGGTCCGCGAGCGGCTTGAGACGCTCGGTGAGGCCACTATCGAGCTCGCGGCGGCGATCGACAAAAGTGAGGCGCTCGGGTCGCTCGGACCCGCGATCTGAACGCCTGCAGTAGTCGCCGATCCGCTCGGCGACTCGGTACGCGCGCTACTCTGCGGGCGACGACACCCGCACCACCTGCTTGCCGATGTTGTCACCGGCGAACAGCCCGAGGAAGGCGTCGGGAGCGTTTTCTAACCCCTCCACGACGGTCTCGCGGTGTTCGAGCTCGCCGCTCGCGACCCACTTGCCCAGTCGCTCGCTGGCCTCGCCGAACCGGGACGCGAAGTCGCTCACGAGCAGTCCTTGGACCCGCGCTCGCGGCGCGATGATCTGCGGGAGCTTTCGCGGGCCGGTCGGGACCTCCTCGTCGTTGTAGTGGGCGATCTGTCCGCAGACGGCGACGCGCGCGTCAAGGTTCAGCCGCGTGAACACGGCGTCGGTGATCGGGCCGCCGACGTTGTCGAAGTACACGTCCACGCCGTCGGGCGCGGCCGACTCGAGCGCACCGCGGTAGTCGTCGGTCGTCTTGTAGTTGATCGCGGCGTCGAACCCGAGGTCGTCGGTGAGCCACGACGTCTTCTCGTCGGAGCCCGCGAAGCCGACCACGCGGCAGCCGTTGCGCTTCGCGATCTGGCCGACGACGGATCCGACCGCGCCCGCGGCACCGGAGACGACGACCGTGTCGCCGGGCTTCGGCTCGCCGACCTCCAGCAACCCGAAGTAGGCGGTCCGGCCCGGCATGCCGAGTACGCCGAGGTAGGCCTTCGGGTCGGCGACCGCCGGGTCGACCGGCGTGACCTCGTCAGCATCGAGGGCGGCGTAATCGCCCCACGTCCCCTCGCCCGTGACGAGGTCGCCCGCGTCGTAGGCGTCGCTCGCGCTCTCGACGACCTCGCCGACGATGCCGCCGCGGAGGACGTCGCCCACGTCCCACGGCTCGGCGTACGACTCGGCGTCGCGCATCCGGCCGCGCATGTACGGGTCGACGGAGAGGAACCGAGTTCGTACGAGCAGTTCGCCGGGGTTGGGATCCGGTACCTCGGTCTCCTGCAGGTCGAAACAGTCCAGGTCGGGCTCTCCCGCCGGACGCTCGGCGAGGACCCACTCACGGTTGGTGGTCATTACGGTCGCGATTGGGCCGTCGGACTCAATAGGGTTTGGACGCCAGCAGGGCACGGTGGCCACCGGGCGAGCAGCGCCCGGTCAGTACTCGATCGTCGCAGAGTGCCGGTCGAGCACGAGCACGAGCGCCGCGCCGCCGATCGCGGCGAGCGCGAATCGGGGAGCCGCCGCCCGCCACGACTCGCCGCTCTCCGCGAGTCGGATCGACACCTCGACGAGGGGTGCCCGGAGCGCGCCGACGATGAGGCTCACGAGGAAGGCGATTGTCGCGGCCCGCGCCCGCGAGAGGGCGTACTTCACGGCGTGAGCGATGGTGAACACGCCGAGGACGCCGCCGGCGAGGAAGGTGACGACCGGGGGAATCGTCTCGGCGAGCGCGTTCGTTCCGTTCCCGAGCGCGAGCGCGACGAGCCCGTCGACGAACCGGCTCACCGTCCCGGACATGTACTCGTACTGGCCGAGCACGACGAGCAGCAGCGAGCCGGAGACGCCCGGGAGGATCATCGCGCTGACCGCGACCGCACCGGCGACGAAGACCACCGGCAGTGAGGTCGTGAGGGCGGTCGAGGCGTAGCCGGAGGCGAGAAACGCGAGGAGGAAGCCGCCGGCCGCGGCCGCCTTTCGTCGCGGCGTGTCGAGTTCGACGTCGCCGAGCAGGACCGCCGCGCTCGCCGTGATGAGCCCGAAGAAGAACCCGTACGTCGCGACCGGGCGCGTCTCTAAGAGGTAGTTGACGCCGCTGAGCACGGCGACGACCGCGGTCCCGATTCCGGCGAGCAACACGACCAGAAACGCGCCGTCGATCTCGTGGAACGCGGCGCGCGCGTCGGGAATATTCCGCGGTCGGGCGCCCGACAGCACGCGCACGATGCGGTCCGGGTCGATCGCCGTGACCGCGGCGATCAGCCGCTCGTAGATACCGAGAATGAGCGCGATAGTGCCCCCGGAGACGCCGGGGACCGCGTCCGCGCTCCCCATGGCGATACCCTTCAGATACAGGGTCACCCAGTCTCGGAGGCCGGTCATGGTTGCGGGTTAGGCGCTCGCCCCGACGAGCGTGGTCGCGGCCGTCACGACCGGGGCGGCCAGCGACGCAGAGTCGTTGCCGGTGTCGTCACCGGAGGTGTTGCCGTCAGTGCCGTCGCCCTCCTCATCGATCGGACAGTCGGCGTCGCCCGACGGACAGTCGATGATCTCCTCGCTGAGTTCGACGGTCGCCGTCGTGTCGTCTTCGCCGATCACCTGTCCTTCGGTGACGGTGAGGGTGCCGGTGTTCGCGGTGGTGTAGAGGTCGTCGTCGGTCGTCGTCTCGGTGGTGACCTCGTACTCGCCCGTCGCGCGGACACTCGTGTTCGTGTGTCCGTCTTCGGGGCCGTACTCGTCGTAGCCCGTCGTGGAGTACGGGAGCGTGAATTCGAAGTTCCCGTTCTCGTCGGCCTCGGCGTACTGCGTGTACTCGAACGTCTGGCCCGAGGGCTTCTCGAGTTCGACGGTCGCTTCGACCTCTTGACCGGGCTCCGCGCCGGAGCCTTCGACGGTCGCGCCGGGGACGCGCTCGAACGTTTTCACCCAGTCGTCCTGGAACGCGTTGAGCATCGATTCGCCGAGAACGCTCTCGACGTCGAGACCGAGCTGCTGGAGCAGACTCACCTGGAACGCCGAGGGCGACTGCCCCTGCGACTCGGTCGCGTGGACGAGCCGGTAGTGTTCGAGCGCGTCGACGCGCTCTTCGGGGAGATCGCCCACGCCACCGATCTGGGCGCTGCCGTCCTCCTCGACGTAGGATTCGGCTTCCGACATGTTGTCGAACTCGCGGACGAGGTTCCCGGGCTCGCTCGGCAGCGTGGCGATGTCGACCTGGCCGCCGTCGGCGGTCTGGGCGGTTCGCGACTCCCAGTCGACGACGACCGGCTCGGGGTCGACCGCGCTGCCGTAGTGCTCGTACAGGCGGATCATCTGGCTCTCGTGGTAGCGCTGGGTGTTCACCTGCGTCAGCGTCTGGAAGCCGCCCTGCTCGGTCTCTTGGTAGATGACGCGGTTGAAGTCCTCGCGCGTCTCGTTGCCCGAGTAGAACGTGACGGGCGCGCCGAACTTGGAGTTCGGCGAGGCCATCTGGCGGTCGACCATCACGTAGCGGGTGTTCGCCCCCTCGTCGCTCTGGCTCGCGAGCACGTCGGCGGCCTCCTCCTCACTCGGCGCGAGGAGGTAATCTGCTGCCGCGCCCGCGTTCTGCTGGAACGGATTGGCGTTCGGGATGCGTTCCGCGCGGGTGGTGATCCAGTGGCCGTAGTCCCACCACGACTGCACGCCGTAGGCGCCCTCGGGGTAGTCGTAGTCGCCGTCAGCGGGGCGCTCGTAGGTGCCGTACAGCTCCATGGGGTTGTCCGCGCCCTCAAGTTCGCCCGGCTGGGGCGTCTCGTCGTTCATCCACTGGAGGCTCTCGTCCCACTCGACGACGCTGCCCGGGCCGGTGCCCGCGCCCGCCGCCCAGACGGGAGTGACCATCGCGACCAGGGGAACGATGAGGACGATCACGAGGACGATCGCACCCATCGCCTGCCACCCCTCGACGTCGCGGGCGTTCGCGAGCGACGGGAGCGAGAGGAAGTCGAGAGCGAGCTGGAGGAAGTACGCCGCGCCGACCGCGACGATCACCGCGAGGTAGTAGTTGAAGCGGACCTGCGTGAACGCGGCGCTCCCGATGAACGCCGCCCACACGACGAAGTAGAGCTCCTCGGTGTCGTACTCGACGAGGAACGTCGCGCCGACGAGGAAGGCCGCGGCGATGACGAGTCCGACCACCTGCCAGCTCACGCCGACGACGCCGCCGACGGTGTCATAGAGTTGCGGTACCGCGTAGACGGAGCCGACGGCCGCGAGCGCGACGATGCCGTAGATCGTGTGGTTGGCGTCGTCCGAGCGGTAGAGGGGACGCGCCATGATGATGAGCACCGCAAAGAGGGCGAGGAAGAACGCGAGGCCGTACTGACCGAGGACGAAGTCGGCGAAGGAGGAACTCTGCAGGGGGGGCTGCCCTTCACCGATCGTCTGGAAGGACGCGCGGGCGCTGAAGCCGATGAAGTTCAGGAGGTTGCGAGTGAGCGTCGACCACAGCGAGGGGAGCGCGAGCCAGACGACGCCCGCGGACGCGAGGATGAGGCCGCCGACCGTTGGCGGGTACGTAGCGGCGTCGAGGTCGCGCGACTCCCACTGGCGGGCGAGCCACGCGAGGAAGACGGCGCCGAGCGCAACGCCGATGGGGAGGACGACTTGGAGGAGCGAGTAGCTGGTGACGCCGAACGAGAAGGTGTCGAGCGGGATAAGCTGCATCAGCCCGGTTACGCCCATCGCGACCGCGCCCGCGAAGGCGATCGGTTCGGGGCTCTTCCCGTGGAATACGTCGCTCGTGATCTTGACCGCGAGGAAGATGCCCGTGAACCCGACCATAAGGATGCCGGGCTGCCACGTCCAGATGTAGAGGCCGAGCGCAACGCCGGCGGCGGCTGCGTAGGCGGCGGGGCGCTTCAGCGCGGCCCAATCTCGATCGACAACGAGTTCCCAGACCGGTGCCTCGCGCTCGGCGACCGCGAAGGCGACGAGGAACGCGAGGATGGCGAGACTCTGGAACAGAACCTCGGCCGCGCTGTGGTCCGGGAAGCCGACGAGCGAGTAGCTGAAGAAGGTCCCCGGAAGGAGCGCGAGGACGACGACGCCGGCGAGTGCGGCGAAGCGGTCGACGAACCGGCGCGCGATGAGATACGTCGGGATCGCGACGAGGGCGCCGGCGATGGGGGCCATGACGAGCATGACCTCTTCGGTGCTTCCCATGATCGGTCGGGCGATGAACACGCTGACCGCCATGATGTGGTCCCAGAGCGTGCCGAACTGTCCGGCTTCGTTGCCGAAGGGGAAGCCCGTCCACGGGTCGAACCCGAGAGTGTTCGGCCAGTTTTCGAGGAGGTAGTTCGTCTCGCGCAGGTGGTACCACGCGTCGTTGCCGCGGAAGTAGACTTCGTCGTTGACGATGAAGTTTTCGTACGATCGGAGTCGCGTCCACAGCATGAACGCCAGTGCCCCGAAGAGGACGGGAACGTGATACCACCGTTCGAGCAGATCGACGGGGGACGACGCCGATCCGTCCGGCAGGTCGTTCGAATCGCTCATTATTTCATGTCGACTGGTAAAACGCGCATAAGGCTTGTCATATCCGTGGCGTACTGTCTGACAGAGGGGTGTTGCTTCCAGTGGTCTCTCGGTAACTGTTCGAGCCGAACAACGCCGGAGGTGTTAGTGACGGTGGTTCCAGCAGGTCGTATGTACGCCGTCGCGTTTGCCGCGCTGGGGCTTTTGGTACTGGCGGCCATGCCTTCGTCTGCCACCTCGCGCGATACATCTGAATTCGACCGACCGGTTCACTCGCGAGTAGGGAAGAGTGAGAGTCCCGCGTGAGCATCGTCCCTTCGCCCTTCTGGAAGAATCAGGAGTAGTTCTATATTCGATCTAGAACATCCACGCCATCACGAGGAAGAGCGCTAGGACGTGGTACCAGTCAACCGCTGTGAAGCGGAGTGACGGGGTAAGTGGTCGCTTTCGCTGCATGTGTGGACGAACTAAGTAAGACAATTAACGTACGGAGTAGTACAACTACTCAGACTGGATTTCCATGTTCGACATTAAGTTTCCTATCAAAACCAGAGTTACAGATGGTGAGTTCGCATGACGTTCTCTGATTGGTTATCAGACACACGAATGCGGGTTCGGAAAGACGGATTATCGGGAGTGAAGCGGTCAATAATGGAACTGGGGGTTGGTGGTGTTCGACGGCTAGATCGCCGGTTCCCGTTCGGCCAACCGATCTACGAGCGTGACTGGGATGTACTGATAATTCTTGACGCCTGTCGCGCAGATCTGATGGCGGAAGTAAGCGACGAGTACTCATTCGTCAATACAGAGTCAATGACCTCACTAGCTGGGGGATCTCGGACATGGATGCAGCGAAGCTTCGCCAATAAGTATCGTGACGACACTCTCAAAACGACGTACGTGACAGGGAATCCTTTTTCCGACGACGTTCTGGTTGACGAGTGGTTCGAAAACATGGAGGAGGTGTGGAAGTACGCGTGGGACGACGAACTCAACACCGTTCCAGCGCGGGCGATAACTGATGTCGCGATACACGAACATCGCCAACGGGAACCGGAGCGCATGATCGTCCACTACATGCAACCACACCATCCGTTTGTTCCGAATCCCATGGACTCCGGGATGAACAAAAGGAACCTGAAGAACCCAGACGATCCGATCTGGGAACAGGTCAAAAAGGGCGACGCTGATGCGGAGGAGGTCTGGGAAGCCTATCGAGAAAATCTTCGATACGTCCTCGACGACGTTTCGCTACTGCTCCAGAATCTCGATGCCGAATCGGTAGCCGTCTCCGCGGACCACGGAAACGGTATCGGAGAATGGGGGTTCTACGGTCACGGCGATATTCCGATCCGCGCGATTCGGGAAGTTCCGTGGTGTGAGACGACAGCCGAAGACACCGGTGAGTACGAACCAGAACTGGAGCCCCAAGACGACGGGCTTGCTGTCGAGGAGAAGCTGAAAGACCTTGGCTACCTATGAGGGAAGTTACCCTCATCGGGCCGCCGGAGTCAAACGGTGGGGTCGGGCAGTACACCTCGGACTTCGGGGATGCGATGGACCAGGGAATGCGTGTCCGACGGTTTGAAGTTGGACTCAACCTGATCTCCCACCTCCGGCTTGCCGTCGCTGCGGCCCGGGACGACACCGATGCGGTCCACATCCAGTTCGTGTATTCGTTTCTTGGCCCTGCCGGTGTGTTCTCGTTTCTTTTCTTCCCTCTACTGTACATCCTAACGCGGGCCAAGTCGAAGCAGCTGGTGTTGACGTTACACGAAGTCTGGGACGAGTCAGATACAGATAGTCCACCAAAGCGGCTGTACGCACAGTTTATTCATACACTGCTGTACCTCTGTTCAGACGAAGTGACGTTTCTTTCGGAAAACGCTGAGGAATCGTTCCACCGCAACGGGTGGGTCGGCGAGACGCACGTTGTTCCCCACGGTGTCAACAGGAACGCAACGCGGGATATCGACGACACGCGAGAGCGATTCGGGTTCGACGAAGACGATGTCGTCGTAAGTCAGCACGGGTACGTGAATCCGAGGAAGGGGATCGAGACGTTCTTGCAGCTCGCGGAAGAGCTGCCGGAATACGAGTTTCTCTTGGCTGGTGGTCCACGAACCGAGGAGCACGAGGGGTACTTCGAGAAGCTATGTGCTTCGGCTCCGGAGAATGTCACGATAACAGGTGTTCTCGACGAAGAAGGATTCCACGCAGCCTTCAACGCGACAGATATAGTGGTACTTCCGTACGAGAATATCAATCAGAGCGGGATTTTTAATTGGTGTGCTGCGTATGAGATTCCCGTAGTAGCTAACTCAATCCCATATTTCAACGAACTGAGCAGCCACTGGGATTATCCAATTACCGTCTCCCTTAACGACATGGCTGAGGGAAGGCGAGTGATTACCGAGATCATTGAAGGAGTAGATTACTCTGAGCGTTGCTATTCCGAATATTTGAGCGAAAACAACATGAGTAGTGTCGCCGACTGGTTCCGAGAGAGCTGCTATCGAACCGCCGATTAAGGAGATTTGACGGATGTAGAGTGGCTGGCGTGTAACCTGATGATTTATACCTCAGAGAGTCTAAGTTGTCTGACTGGCATGATTCTATTTGATTGTCTGAAAGAAACTAGACAACGAATTTCTAATTGGGGGATAGAGGGGGTCAGGGAGAGAGTTTACCAGTTGTGGGTCGGAGAACCGCTTCTAAAAATTCCGTGGTACAGCACCACTGCAACCAACAGAAACGAGTACGAACCGGAGATAGACGACGGACCGTCTGTCGATATCAGCATCAAGGAACTGTTACGGTCACTAGGCTACAAATGAGCGTCAAGTCTGTCGCAGTTACAGGATACTATGGAAGAGACAATGTTGGCGATGAGATACTCCTGTCCTCCTTGATAGACCTCATCACTGAGCGCTACGGTGACGTAGAGGTGTTCGTTCTGACGAGCGACGTTAAACGGACCGAAGAATTACACGATGTCACAGCAGTAACCGAGAGCAATCCTATTGAATGGGTAAAAACAAGCATGCGAGTCGATGCCCTCATTATCGGCGGTGGAGGTCTGTTTGCGAACTCGATACATCTGCGCTACCCGATATTAATACTGATCAACACCGTGCTGAACAATCAGATATGGGTTGTCGGAGTTAGCGTCGCCCCGATAGAGAACCGCTACGACGAAGCACTGCTCCGCTTTGCGCTTACTTCGGTAGACTCGATCGTTGTCAGGGATGAGGCCTCGAAGGTGCGTCTTCGTGACATCGGAATTTCAAGGAGGATCGACGTACTTCCCGATCTCGCCTTTGCAGGTGACGGGACATCCAAAACGGCAGTCTCACGAGAGATTCCGAAGGATTTCATCGTTGTCTCGGTCCGTCCCCCAACCGGATATTCGAGGTCGGAGCTAAACACGAGGGAACTTGCACGATCGTTAGACTCTCTGAAAGTAGATCTCGAATCCGAGATCGTGTTCCTTCCCTTCAAGCCGGATGTCGACATTAAGGTGAGTAGACAGGTAACGAGCGAGATGGAGTCCTCGGCGAAGATACTTGAAGACTCTGACGATTTTAGGGAAGTAGAGGGCATACTATCCGAAGCGAATTTCCTAGTTGGGATGCGACTCCACAGTGTCATACTGAGTGTGAGAAATCACGTTCCGTTCGTTGGCCTATCGTACCACCCAAAGTGCGAGTCTGTACTCCAACAACTTGGGACCGAGGAGGTTATTTGGTGTGATAGTTTTGACGCCAATAAGCTCACAGCCCGGGTCAAAAAACGATACAATTCCGACGATGTCTCCGAGGCCCTAGAAGCCAAACATCGAGGTCTTGCAGCCGCCGCAGAGAAGAATATTATCCAAGCTTCAGTGGCCGACGAAGTGCCCTCGTACACAGACAAGTTCATCTACCTAGCTGTTTCTCTCGTACTTATTCCGTTATCGATAGTGCGCCATAGATGGGAAATTTATCGTGGAGGCTAATGCGAGAGACGTAAGGATTATTGGATCCGGTAGTTGAAACGCTTAGAATTGCCTCGATTGGTGCAGTCCTATGTCCAATCCGCGTATCATACTCGTATCCTGACGATGATAATCAGCGGACGATCTGAGACACCCCGTCAGCGTTCGAAAAGCAGAGTTGAATATACTTCAAGGTAGGATTCACCCACTGTTTCCCAGCTGTACGATGATTCAACTCGACTCCGAGCGCTCTTACCCATCTCTGTGGCAAGTAACTTATTTCCAAGAATCTGTATCATGGCGTCACGAAGTTCCGCTGGCGATTCAGTCGGGACGACGAAGCCGTCGACGCCATCGCGGATCATCTCGTCTGCACCAATCACATCAGTTGCGACGATCGGACATCCGGTAGACATCGCCTCGAGCCGCACCGGAGAGAAGCTCTCGGAGTGAGAGGGGTGGACGAACAACCCGGCAGACTGTAAATAGCCACGAACGACGTCCTGATCGACTTTCCCATGGAACGTAATCACATCTTCTAGTCCCAAGTCGTGTACCTTTTCCTCCAAATCCTTACGAAGAGGACCGCCTCCAAAAATATCTAGGGTTACTTCCGGGAAGTCACGGACGATACCAGCCATCGACTCAAGCAGATCGAAGTATCCCTTCCGCTCGGTCAGTCGACCGACTGTAACGAGGTTGTAACGGTCTCTATCCTCTGAGTAGGAGAAGTACTCAGTATCAACTCCGATCGGAATTACTTCGATCTTTTCACGGTCTACATACTTCGCGTAGATGTCCCTGGTTTCCTCGTTGACTACGATGACCCGATCAGCAGCGTCAAGAGTTCGTTTGAAGAACAATTCTCGGGGAGGTATTGACAGTCGTTTTGCTGCTAGGGCAGCCTTTTCGGCGACCGTGGCGAACTGACGAGGGAACCACTCAGGGAGAACACCTTGAGTCTTCATGCGAATCTCATCCATCGGAATCTCGTGAGCGGCTTGTGCTGGTCCAATCAGGATAGGAACGTCAGGCGGCTGTTTAAGAGACAAAAGTGGGTTGAACCAGCGGAAGTTGAGATTCATATGGTGATAGAGATCAACCTCACCTGCCCGTAGTTTCTGATTTGCGTATCTGAACGCGTTGAAGTAGTACGTTGGTTTTCGTGACCCACCGAGGGATGTCGTGTGAACGTTCTCTGGAAGTGACGCGCCTTCCGTAGATGCAACGCAGGCCTCAATTTTGAAATCCTCAGATGAGAGATTATTCAGTATATTGTACGCTTTGCCATATCGCTCGTTAGAAAGGGAGTATGACGAAGGGCTAATCAGTACTTGTTTCATGACTGATTGACTTTTCCTAGTAGAGTGGACGCACATGATGAGCTCCCCGCTGCTCGGATCGTCTCTACAATCAGAGTACAAAACAGTACGGTTGCAGAAGCCTGAAAGAGCCAATTTCGAAAGGACTTAAGCCCAATCATGAATACTGGTATCCGTGATTGATATTCAGCGCGCGGTAAACGCTTTTCGCTTCTATCTCCGCCGGGCCCACTTTCGAGTTCATGCGATCTACGATCCGAGCACAGAGATCGTTCTGCCGAACGGAGCCTCTGCTATGTTCAATACGTCGTCCGGAATTGAGCGCTGGCGTGTTGAGACACTAGTCGGAGAAGAGGAGACGATCGTCAAGTTTCTAGACCATATTCAGCCCTCTGATGTAGTATATGACATAGGAGCAAACATCGGGATGTACGCATGTTTCGTCGCGACCCAACTAGACTCCAAAGATGGTCATCTCGTCGCAGTTGAGCCCCATCCATCGAACGTTCAGCGCCTCGAAGAGAATCTCCGAAATAATGCGACGTGCGATTTTTCGGTCCTTGAATATGCTTTAGGAGACGAAGAGGGAGAAGTGAGACTTGTAGACGAGGGAGATCTCCCAGGGGTTGGGACGCATCAGATCAACCGGAGTGGGGATATTAAAGTCGAACAGCGGCGTGTTGATTCTTTGGTCTCCGATTCCGAGATACCTCCCCCTGATGTAGTAAAGATAGACGTTGAAGGCGCAGAAGCTCGCGTATTGGAAGGATTTGGCGATGTGCTAGATACCGTCCGTGTCCTTTTTTGTGAGATACATCCAGAAATGATGGAGGACTTTGGAGATGATCCCGAATCACTTGAATCAGTTCTTACTGATGCAGGATTCAGCACTATTAATCGACTTGAACGGGGTGGTGAATATCATATTATAGCGAGACGATGATCCAAATTTCTTTGTTTAGAACATAGTATGTTAATACAAATTCTGAGAAAAGATAGTGGCGAACAACACAACACATTTTGATTTCGAGATTCCAGTAAACCTATGCAATTACTCATCGTCGGTCTCGACGGTCTTTCATGGAATATTTTAGAAGAATTCGATATTGAACCGGACTATCTCTCTGCAGTGGCGGATAAAGGGATCAACGGCCATCTACATAGTGTTGACACACCAACAACGTTGCCTGCTTGGACTTCTTTTGCGACAGGAAAAGATCCAGGAACCCACGGGCTAACAAATATGATCTCCCAGAAGGAGAACTATGAAACGAAGGCACCTTCAACGAATACGTCTGATATTGCAGCGTATGATTTGCTGGATAATTCTCTCTTCGTTAATCTTCCGGCAAGTATAGATCGTATACCTGCAGCAGAGAACACTCATCTTGTCTCGTCGTTCGACGCAGAAGGGCCTGCTGACGCTGTCCCTGAAGAGCTCCAGTCCTTGCCCGCTTTTGAAAATTATCGAACGATGCAGAATAACAAACTGAAGTCCCAACCAAATCAGTTCGTTGATGATCTCGTTCAAGTCGCGAACAGAAGAGCTGAGTTCACCGAACAAGCCATCTCGAAAACGGATCCGAGAGTGTGTTTTGTTTTGTTCTCAGTTACAGACTGGCTAGGGCATATTCTCGGAAACGCTGCCAACGACAAAATACGGGCTGGATGGGTACGACAAGTCATGAACTCCGTAGATAGCCACGTCAAACAGCTATCGTCAAACGCAGAGAACGTGCTCCTGATGAGTGACCATGGTTTCGAACGGAAACATGCTAATCTCCATCTGAATAACTATCTCTCGGAACAGGGCTATCTGGAGGAAACAGAATCAGAAGATTGGCAGATTTCGAATTTCGTCGTTGGACTTGCTCAAAAACTAGCAGGCCGTTCAGATCGGCTTTATCAGTTGATGCGGCATGTCTATAATCGTGTCATCGGATATAGAATAATGGATGGTGTGAAAGATGCAGCTGATTTCGATATTCAGTATTCTACGTCGCAAGCTTGGGAACTTCGCTTTGGGAGTATTCACATAAATGATAACTTCTTTGACCAACCCACAGTAGATGATGTAGAAGGGCTTCAAGAAGAGTTGATTGCTGATCTCGAATCTCTGACTTACGAAGGGGAGCAAGTATTCAGAGAGGTACTCCGAAGCGAGGAGGCGTATGATAACCCGAAGCGAGGTGTTCCGTCCGTTATTGCTCGACCTGCAAAGGGTATATTCCCGTTGATGTTCCAGTCTCCGACCGGTGAGATAATCACACCAACCGACACATTTGAGCACCGATATAGAGGGATCATAGCAGCAGAAGGGCCTCTATTTGAAGATCAGGTCACAGTCGAGAATATGTCTATTGAGGATATTCTACCGACTACACTACACGCCCTTAGAAGTTCAGTCCCGAATGACATGACTGGAGAAGTCAGAGACGACATTCTCCAAACGGACCGACAGATCGTGACTAGTGATACTGATTCAATGCCGGAACCGCGAACACGCAATTCCAATATTAATAGGAATACGGAAGAGCGGCTTGCAGATCTCGGTTATATATGAGTGCCCGTGAAGCGGACTTTGGACTTGAAATCTCGAAAGGAGTCCTTGCGAAGTTCGCTATGGCCGCAATCGGGTTCTCCGGATCAGTAGTCTTTGCTCGTGTACTTGGGCCAAGTGGTTACGGAGCGTTCTACGTCATCCAAACGCTCGTCACTGTTCTAGACAATCCAGTCACCGGATGGGGAGATGCATGCAAGAAACGAATCTCCGAAACTGGATTTCCGACATCGGAAGCATTGGGTTCTGGTATTCTCGGCGCTACTGTTTTTCCGATAGTGATATTGCCCTTAGTCTATCTCGGTAACCGCGTTACAGGACTATATGATCTGTCGGGTCTATTCATCCCTTTTTGTACTTTGTTCGTGGGAATTTGTTGTTTTGCAGTTACTAATCGCATTCTGTCTGCACGAGCGAACTTCTCTGCTGCAGAATGGGCCGATACGGTTCGTTCTCTGCTCACTACTCCTCTCCAGCTTTTCTTGGTCTTCATTGGTCTAGAAACAGCTGGGATGGTCTATGGATTAGCGATCGCCACCATACTAACGATCCCATATGTGATGTATCAAATAGGAATAAAACCTGAACTCCCCTCTCTTAAAGCAGTATCTAGTATATTTTCATTTGCTAAGTACAGTATACCGAATGGGTTCATCGGAACAGCACAATCTCGGATGGACATTCTACTTCTCGGGGCAGTCCTCTCGTCAGCTGCTGTCGGAGATTATCAAGTGTCGATGCAGCTTACAATGATAGGCGCATTTCTGGGTAGTGTTGCTGCAGGAGGGCTGATGGCTCGAGTAAGCGATAACTGGAGTCAGAACGACTCCCACGCAATAATTGAAGATCTAACGAACTCACTTGGATACGCGAGCGTGCTTGCGATACCAATCTTTTTTGGTGCTTCAGCAATGCCAGGCGATCTAATCGTGACCATCTTTGGAGCACAGTATTCGGGTGTAGGGACTGTCCTTGTCGGCTTAGCGCTCTTTAGGGTCCTGGCAACGCAGACCAGCCAGTTGCGATCAACGATATCCGGATTAGATCAACCACAAATAAATACTCAAATTGGCACCGTCGTTCTTGTTTTGAATCTCGGACTTGGGTACCTACTGCTGCTTGAATACGGAATCCTCGGGGTAATTGCGGCAACTATCGTCTCAGAGATTGTGAAATACACTGCTCTTGCCTATGCAGTGAAGCAATACCTTCCCGAAGTCTCGCTTCTCAACCGTCCACTCCGCAGTCAACTCCTCTCAGGTATGGTTATGTTCGTCGTTGTTGAAAGTGCACACTCTGCTATCGGTGTCTCGTGGTGGGGTGATCTCACAGTTCTGATCGGACTCGGCGGAATAATCTACTTCACTGTACTTACAGCAATAAGTGAGTCCTTCCGGGTCACTGTCAAAGGGGTGCTGTCCGATGCCCTACGAAACTGATTCACGAAGTACTGAGTTTACACTCAACCCGATCAGTGACTGTCGACCACTCTAGAACCTCGGTTTCTGAAACTTCCCCTGAAGAACTCGCTTCCCGACAAGCCGCTTCGACATCTTTAGGTTCACGAGACGATGCCCCGAATACTCCTGGAGTCTTCACCCACCAAGCTAACATCCCTTGCTGAGGTACTACACATGGCGTCCCCGCCGCCAATGCCTCCGCGACTGTTATCCCGTAGGCCTCGAACTTGGATAGCGTCACGTGCACGTCTGCGCCTGCGTACAACCTCGGTAACCGATCATGGTCAACATAACCGAGGAATTCGACTCGATCCTCAACACCTTCTTCGATAGCGATGCGTACCAACTCGTCTCGATAGGGGCCCGAACCAGCCACCACCAGATCGAACTCTTCCAGTTCCGGGATCGCTCGAATCACGTGCTGTATTCCTTTGTACTCTTCTAGCCGACCAACAGTCAACAAATAAGGACGATTGCGACACTCGGGCTCCACTAAGGCGAACCGCTCTACTTCGACACCGTTCGGTATCACGGTCGCACCGATACCGAAATCGTCCCGAAGCTGTTCACGCTCCCACTCACTTACAGCGATCACCTCGTCGGCCTGCCCAACAGCCCACTTCCCGAATGGCCGGTACAGCAAGAGCAACCGATCACGGAAACTACTCGCGCTCTCTCCGTGGTAGTGGGTCGTCACGACGAACCGCTCATCCGTCACTCCCAGCGCAGCGAAGAAGACAGGAAGCGAGTGGTAATTGTGAGCATGAACGACATCCGCATCACTCCGACGAACTGCCGAAGCGAGTCCTGGCGCAACGTGGAACGCGTCGCCCGGTGAAAGCGCACGATGGCGATGTATTTCGACGCCGTTCCGAAACTCCCGCCCTTTGACATCAGGACCAAGATCAGCGGAGTGGACTACGACCTCATGACCACGATCGACGAGACGCTCGCTAATCTCTTGCACGTGTGTTTCGACACCACCTGTATGCGGCGGATACCGGGGTGTGATCTGCAGAATATTCACCTATACACCTCTCGCAGCTCCTCGTCGATCTCCCACGTCCCGTCGCCCTCACCACTCAACAGTTTCAGGCTCGCTCGAAACAGCGACACCTGCGTGTCGAACAGCGAGTACGCCGTCTGTAATGGACCGAGATTCTCACGCGAGCCCAGCACCACAAACCCACCAACTGCTCCGGGAACCACCAATCCCAACGGACCACCGAAAGCTAGTCCACCCAACGTTGCCATTCCAATCAATACCATCACCAGCCACGGAGAGACAATCATGAACCACCAGTTGAACGGCAACACGACACCACCGTACGCGCCGTACCCTCCCAAAATCTCACGCTGGCGCCATAGCAGGCGGATCAGCCCCATCGCACGTCTATCTTTCTGCTGGCGGCGCTTCCGAAACGCTGAGTGTGCCGCTTCCTTGTATTCGATCTCGGGATCGAACACCACCCGATCGCCGCCCTTGCGGATCTTTAGCGCTAGTTCCGTGTCATCGGCGATAGAGTCCTCGTCGATGGGTACAATCGCATCCTTCTCGAATGCAGAGAACGGACCGTGGAAGATGAGCGTTGAGTCTAGGTGTGACTCCAGCGTTTGGATGTATGCCTGCACGTCGCGGTACCCCTCTTCGACCTTGCTTCCACCTAACGCCTCGGCGTTCCGTCCCGTGACAGCACCGATCTCCGGGTCTGCGAGGTTCGCCGCTGCCTCCTGAAGTGCGTTGCCGGCGATCCGGGAGTCACAGTCGGTCTTGACGACCATCTCATGCGACGCCACGGTGTAGGCTTTGTTCAGCGCGACTGCGAGCCCGCGACGTTCCTCCTCGCGGATAAGTGTCAACTCTGGATCTTCCCGATCCGCGAAGAACTCCTCCACCAATTCTGGTGTCTGGTCGTCGCTGGAATCGACGACTACGATCTCTACCTTCTCCATTGGGTAGTCGAGTGAGACCAGTTCCTCAAGCTTCGCCTCTACAATCCTTTCCTCGTTGTAAGTTGGCAGGACGATGGTCACTGCTGGCTCCTCATCGTAATCTTTCTCGGCAGGCGACCTGTTTGGTCTTAGGAAAAAGTACAGTCCCAAGAAAGCCAGATAGGGGAGCCCAGTCAGCCCGAAGAGGCCAATGACTGTCTTAGTGAAACGTCGCATATCCCACTATTTGCTACCCGTGGCAAAAGTCCGCTGGTGTGTAACCGGTTCACCCGCACCTATTTTACATACGACCGTCACCACCCACTCATGCAAGCAGTCGTACTCGCCGCGGGCAAGGGCACGCGCCTCCGGCCGCTCACCGACGACAAGCCGAAGGTCCTCGTCGAGGTCAACGGCACACCCCTCATCGAGGACGTTTTCAACAACCTGATCGACTCGGGCGCGACGGAGCTGATCGTCGTCGTCGGCTACAAGGCCGAACAGATCATCGATCGCTACGGGGACGAGTACGACGGTATCCCGATCACCTACACGCACCAGCGCGAGCAGCTCGGCCTCGCACACGCCATCCTCCAGGCCGAGCCCCACGTCGACGGCGACTTCATGCTCATGCTCGGCGACAACGTCTTCCGCGGGAATCTCGGCGACGTCGCCAGTCGCCAGAAAGAGGACCGCGCCGACGCTGCATTCCTCGTCGAGGAGGTCCCCTACGAGGAGGCCTCCCGCTACGGCGTCTTGGACACCAACGAGTACGGCGAGATCACCGAGGTCGTCGAGAAGCCCGACGACCCGCCGAGCAACCTCGTGATGACCGGGTTCTACACGTTTACGCCCGCCATCTTTCACGCGTGTCACCTCGTCCAGCCCTCGGATCGTGGCGAGTACGAACTCCCCGACGCGATCGATCTGCTCATCCAGTCCGGGCGCACCATCGACGCGATCCGGCTCGACGGATGGCGGATCGACGTGGGATTCCCCGAGGACCGCGATCGCGCCGAGGAGCGGCTCGACGAACTGGCCGACGCCGACGAAAACGCGGAGGCGGAAGCAGATGACGACGCTGGCGAAGCGGTCATCGACGGGTAGAGTCAGACCACGGCGGGGGGTGATTACGGAGATGGATCGACCTACATCCTAACTACGAGAAACCGAAGCGATAATGCTCTCTCTCAAGCGACACACGTCCATGCAGAACCAGCGCGTCCTCGTCACGGGCGGGGCCGGGTTCATCGGCTCGACCCTCGCGAACCGCCTCGCCGCGAACAACGACGTGATCGCCGTCGACGACACCTACCTCGGGACGCCCGAGAACCTCGACGACGACGTGGCGTTCGTGGAGGCCTCGGTGCTCGACGACGACTTCCCCGCCGACGTCGACGTCCTCTTCCACCTCGCCGCGCTCTCCTCGCGGAACATGCACGAGAGCGATCCCCAGCGCGGCTGCCGCGTCAACGTCGAGGGGTTCGTCAACGCCGTCGAGCGCGCCCGCGAGGAGGGCTGTGAGACCGTCGTCTACGCCTCCACCTCCTCCATCTACGGGAGCCGCACCGAGCCCTCGCCCGTGGACATGGCCGTCGAGGCGCGCACCGCCTACGAGGCCTCCAAGCTCGCCCGCGAGCGCTACGCCGAGTACTACGCCAACCACCACGACATGGCGATGGCCGGGCTCCGTTTCTTCTCCGTCTACCAGGGCTTCGGCGGCAACGAGAAGCACAAAGGCGAGTACGCGAACACGGTCGCACAGTTCGCGGACGCGATCGCCCATGGCGAGACCCCCGAGCTGTTCGGCGACGGCACCCAGACGCGCGACTTCACCCACGTCAGTGACGTGGCCCGCGCCTGCGAGCTCGCGGCCGATCACGAGCTGACCGGCGTTTACAACGTCGGCACCGAGGAGGCCTACTCGTTCAACGAGATGATCGACATGATCAACGACGCGCTCGGCACCGATATCGCCCCGGCGTACATCGAGTGCCCCTTCGACGGCTACGTCCACGACACGATGGCCGACGCCTCGGCCTTCCGCGCCGCGACCGGTTGGGAACCCGAGATCGGCTTCGAGGAAGGCGTCGAGCTGGTGTGTCAACCGTACCGCGACGAGTGATTTGACAGCGGTCGACCTCGAAGATCAGGAGTCCGACGACAAACTGTCGTCGATAGTTGAGTGTCAGAGTGTTGTCGTCGGATCGCTGACGAGCAACACATCCCTCGTTTCGTCTGTTCTTTCAGGTGATACTGACTACGGTTGCTCCTCGATCGACTCGTGCGTTTCCAAGATAATTCCGGGCTCCAACACGAGCCCATATCGCTAGGGGTATCGATATCACGTGAGCAGACGTTCGGTTGCGTGTGGTGGCTTTGCTCGTTCACCCCACTGCGTCGAGTGTTATCATTCTGTCTCGAACACCAATTGCCCTCGAGAGGCCCCATCGTGTCGAGTGTTCCCGGTCTCTCGGACCCCGTTTTCACACTGGTCTATCCCCCGAGTCACCCCACTATGTCGAGTGTTCCCGGTCTCTCGGACCCCGTTTTCACACTGGTCTGTCCCCTGAGTCACCCCACTATGTCGAGTGTTCCTCGAGCGTGCGGGCTACCTCCCGGGGGAACGCGACGCCCTCAAAATCTCTTACCACGCCGATAACGTTCGAGAGAGACGTTGAACTCGTACTCGTAGTACTGGCCGCCGGCACGTCCCTCGTTCCGCGCATGTCTTTCGAGAATTCCGAGCATCGCGAGATCGGCGAAAACACGGACGGGGGAGCTCGTGGGTCGGGGTTCGCGGCCAAATATTTCAATCCTTCTCGGCCTCTCCAAGGAAAACACTCGACGCGGTGGGGTGGGAGGGTGAGGTGTGGTGAGGGACGAACAACTGGTCGGTAGCAGATCGCACGTGTGTACCCAACTGGAAACCGACAATCACCATCGTTTCCTGGACACCGCGCGGAACGGGAACAATTCGCCTTCGAGCCAAGCCCCTACGAGTCAACGGTTGCCTCGTCTACGTCCGATCGCTTTCTTCGATCTCGGTCGCGCTCTCCTCATCGAGTCTCTCCTCGCCATGATCACAGCCCTCGGGGGAGCTCACGTCGATCTGCTGGGTGACATTTACTCGAGATCCCGATCACAAGCTCTCGAGACCGCCAGCGGTCCAGTTAGACGGCGTCGACAAGCGACACCGCGGTCACGGGCTTGCCATTGACGCGCAGTTCGCGCAGTTGCTCGGTACCGACGCAGCGCATCTCACCATCGACGGCTTCGCGCTCGACGAGGAGCGCTTGCCAGGGCGCGTTCGGGGTGCGCTGGAAGTCGTGCTCGCGACGGACGCCGTCGGCGCCGTGGATGCCGACATCATCGATCTCGCGGGATTCGTCGTTCTCGTTGGCTATCCGTCGCCCGAAGCGTAGCACCAGTACGGAAAAATGGTACCAACGATCGGGGATATCGATTCGTACCTCCGGCGCCCGCAGTGGCCCGTATTCGGGTGAACAGACAGACGAAACGTACTCTCTCTCACCTCGTGATCGAGCAAGGATCGAGAACCGCCACACCAATAGCGCTCAACA
Source organism: Halorubrum aidingense JCM 13560 (assembly GCF_000336995.1). GTDB lineage: Archaea > Halobacteriota > Halobacteria > Halobacteriales > Haloferacaceae > Halorubrum > Halorubrum aidingense. The sequence goes on from NZ_AOJI01000017.1 coordinate 456,658, forward strand.
ATCCCCGTCGTGTTCTGGAGGCGTAGCGAGCACGCCACTGCTGCAAGTGAACACGCTGCCGCGCCGGCTTCACTTGCAGCAGTGGTGTGTGGGTCCCCCCGAGACGACCGAGCCCGACGATCCGGGAAGCCACCTCGTTGAGATCCCCGACGGCGCCGGCTGTACGGAGATCTGGGACCACTTCTCGGACGAGTGCGACCAAGAAGAATCCGCGTGACGCAACAGCGACGCAGCTCGAACATCGAGTCAGCCGAAAACCGAGACAGCCGGACTGCGAGCGCCGATCGGCTGTACCATCTCAAGCAGATCGGTCACACAGCAATTACGCAACCGTCCACCGACACCATCAGCGAACCGGCACGAGGCCGGTTTCGCCTACATGTAGCCGAGGTCGCGCAGCCGCTCCATCAGGTCCTCTTTGTCTTGCGCGCGACCGGCGCGCTCGGTCGTGTCCTCGAGGTCCTGGAGCCACGCGGGCTCCTCGGTCGTCTTTTCGGTACTGACCTCGCTGCCGAGCGATCGGAAGCCGGCGAAGTACTTCGGCGAGATCGGTACGTCGTCTTGCTCGACGCCCTCCGGGAGGTCGTCGTCGGACTGCGGGACGTACCCCTCGTCGGGGAACGCCTCGACGCTGTCGGGCACGACGAACTGCCAGAACGCGTCCCACACGTCGCGCTCGGCGAACTGCAGGATGGGCTGGATGCGGTCGTGCGGCGGGAACAGGTCGGGGTCGTGTCGCGGCGAGAAGAACGTCTCGTCGGCGCGCGCCTCCTGTTCGTCCCACCGGACGCCCGAGATGACGCCGTCGATGTCGTACGCCTCTAAGGCGTTGTTGAGCGCGACCGTCTTCAGCAGGTGGTTGCCGACGTACGTGTCGAGCAGGAACGGGAAGGTGTCCTCCTCGTACTCGAGGATGTCGCGGACGTGGTGCTGGTTCTGCTCGTTCAGCGCCGAGATCGGGATGTCGTCGCCCGGCTCCAGCCCGTGTTCCTCGACGTACGCGCCAACGTCCTCGTTGCGCGCGTACACGAGGTCGATGTCCCACTCGTCGGCCCAGCGCTCGACGAAATCCGTGATGTCGTCGAAGTGCTGGAAGTGGTCGATGAAGACGGCGGTCGGCTTCTCGTAGCCGAACTGTTCGGCCACCTGGTTGATGAAGTACAGCGTCAGCGTGGAGTCTTTGCCGCCGGTCCACATGACGGCGGGGTTCTCGTACTGTTCGAGGCCCTGGCGGGTTACCTCGATCGCTTTCTCGATTTTGTGCTGGAGCGACGGATAGTCGGAGGGGTCCTCGCCCTCGCCGTCGGTGTAGTCGACGTCGACGCTCGCCGGGAAATCCTCACTCATGTGGCAAATATGTCACCGCGAAGGCCTAAATGCCTTCGGGTGTGGTCCGTGTTAAACCGTCTCAACGGCCCCGAGACTCGGGTTCTGCCCCGATCATCGTCAACGCGCCCACTCGACCCGTCGCCAAACAAAAACAAAATAAACATTTCGAACAGAAAGAATATGGCGCCTCGCCCGGACGTCTCACGCATGGGATTATTTGATCGGTTACGCGGCGACGACGACGAGCGCGTCGTCTTCCTCGGCATCGACGGCGTACCGTACGACCTCGTCCAAGACCACCCCGACGTCTTCGAGAACCTGACGGCGATCGCCGAGACCGGGTCTTCCGGCCGGCTGGAAAGCATCGTGCCCCCCGAGTCGAGCGCGTGTTGGCCGAGCCTCACCACCGGCCGCAACCCGGGCGCGACCGGCGTCTACGGCTTCCAGGACCGCGAGATCGACTCCTACGAGACGTACGTGCCGATGGGCAGCCACGTGAAGGCGACCCGCCTGTGGGACCGCGTCACCGACGACGGCCGCGACGCGACCGTGCTCAACGTCCCCGTGACGTTCCCGCCGTCGACGCGGATCCAGCGGCAGGTGTCCGGGTTCCTCTCGCCGTCGATCGAGCAGGCGTCGAGCGACGCCGAAGTCCAGCGGGTCCTCGAAGACCGCGACTACCGGATCGACGTGAACGCCAAGCTGGGTCACGACGACGACAAGACCGAGTTCATCGAGAACGCGCACGCGACCCTCGACGCCCGGTACGACGTGTTCAGCCACTACCTCGACGCCGACGACTGGGACCTCTTTTTCGGCGTCTTCATGAGCACCGATCGGGTGAACCACTTCCTGTTCGGCGACTACGCGAACGACGGCGAGTACAAGGACGACTTCCTCGAGTTCTACCGCGCCCTCGACGAGTACATCGGCGAGATCCGCGACTCGCTCGACGAGGACACCACCTTGATCGTCGCCTCCGACCACGGGTTCACCGAACTGGAGTGGGAGGTGAACTGCAACCAGTGGCTCGCCGACGAGGGCTGGCTCTCCTACGACGACGAGGATCACGACTCGCTGGCGGACATCGACGACGACACGCGGGCGTACTCGCTCATCCCCGGCCGCTTTTACATTAACCTCGAGGGCCGCGAGCCCGAGGGCGTCGTTTCCGAGTCGGAGTACGAGGCCGTCCGCGAGGAGCTCGCCGCCGACCTCGAATCGCTCACCGGTCCCGACGGCCGACAGGTGTGCAAGCGGGTCGTCAAAGGCGAGACCGTCTTCGACGGCGACCACGACGAGATCGCGCCCGACCTCGTCGTCATCCCGGCGGACGGCTTCGACCTGAAGGCCGGCTTCGGCGGGAAGAAGGCCGTCTTCACCGAGGGCCCCCGCAACGGGATGCACAAGTTCGAGAACTCACTGCTGTACGCCACCGACCCCGACCTCGACGTCGAGGGCTCGAACCTCTTCGACGTGACCCCGACGATCCTCGACCTGATGGACGTCGAGCGCGACGCCGACTTCGACGGCGAAAGTCTCCTAGACGCCTAATTGCAGACGCGCACCGACGTTCATCGTCGGCGCAGCTACCGATTATCACCGCCGCCGCATCTCCCGAGGATCACCGCCACCGCACAGTCCGACTTCACCGACGCCGTATCAAACGACCTTCACCACCGCCGTACCGCTCCGAGTAGCGACCACCGCTCGCCCGGCGTCGCGTGGAGACCGTACAGTTCGTCGTCGTCGACGACGACTAAGCGGTCGGCGACCGCGAACAGATCGTCGACAGTGACGTCGGCGGGAAGCGGCGCAGTCCACCGATCCGCTCCGTCGGCGCCGACGGCGATGATCGACTGTCCTCGCGCCCGAGAGCTGACCGCGTAGATCCCGTCGGCGTCGACCGCGAATCCCCGGTTGACGGGCACGCCGGACCGTTCCCACGCGATTTCCCCGGCGGTGACGTCGACCGCCCGAACCGTTCCGGACCGGGTGAGGTAGACGCGGCTCGCGGTGTCGCCGCCGTCCCCTTCGACGACCGGTGGCGGGTCGGCCGGCGTCGGCACCTCCAACGTGAACTGCCGATCGAGGTCGCGGTCGTACCCGGTCACCGACGACCCCCGACCGGCGTTGCCGAGGACGACCGTCCCGTCGACGACGACCAGCCAGTCGACCCCGTCGGAGATCGGGCGTTCAGCCCGTCTCTCCCCGCTCGGACCGAACCGAACGACGACGGAGGGGACGTCTTCGGACCCGGCGTCGGATTCGGTGCCTTCGACCACGACCCAGACGTCCTCGCCGTCGACGGCGACGCGATCCGCGTCGGCACCGAGTCCGACGTCGTCGAGTTCGGCCCACGCCTCCGTGACCTCGAACGCGCGCTCGCCCGTTTCGGCGTCGAGAACGACGAAATCCGTCGCTCCGATGACGGCGACGAGCCGATCGCTCGCGCGGACGCCATCTATTTCCGGTGGCCCCTCTGACTCTCCCGACTCGCCGTCGTCCGCCGATTCTCCCGACTCGCTATCGTCCGCCGATTCTCCCGACTCGCTATCGTCCGCCGATTCCCCCGACTCGCTATCGTCCGCCGATTCCCCCGACTCGCCGTCGTCTGCCGTGATCTCGTCTACCCGCCACCGGATCTCGTCGCCCACGGTCGCGTCGGACTCTCCCCCGTCAGTGGTGGTCCGCGCCTCGTTCGGGTCGATCTCCGCCGCGTCGCGGTCGATCGCGGTGACTCGACCTCTCTCGACGGGAACGAACACTGACCCCTCGGTGACGGCCGGCGGGGCGACCGCCTGCCGCTCGGTCTCCACGTCGAGGAGCGTGGTCCCGTCGCGGTCGACCGCAGTCACGGTCGCGTTCTCGACCTCTTGCCACGTCTCAGACTCGAAATCGAACGTCCGGCCCGACTGGTTCCGGACCGCGAACAGTCGGTCGTCGGTGGTCGTGAACCGCGGCGTCCCGGTCCTCAGGAGTCCGCCGCTTCCGAGCGACTCCTCCCACGCCAAGTCACCGCCGCCGGGTCGGTAGCCGCAGCCGGCGAGACCGCCGACGAGGCCGGTCGCCGCGCCGGCGAGGAGCCGGCGCCGCGAGACCTTCGGGCGTCCGGTCTCTCTCACGCCGTCTCACCCGCCAGTTCGCGGAGCCGCGCGATCCGGTCGCGGGTCGGCGGGTGCGTCTCCGGGAACACGTCCGTGCTCACGAGTTCCTCGTCGCCGAACGCGCGGCTCTCCAAGGGCGCGATGTACAGCGCCTCCGCGCCCCCGTCGAACTCGCGGAGGTCCCGCTCCGGCACCTCCGGCATCGACTCGTCGAGCGTCTCCAGCGCGCTCGCCAGCGCCGCCGGCGAGCCGGTGATCTCCGCGGCCGCGCGATCGGCGGCGTACTCGCGGTACCGCGAGAGCACGCGGTGGATCAGGACGCTCCCGGCCCAGAACATGGCCGAGACGGTGAGCGTGAGGAGCGCGCTGACGGAGATCACGACGACCCCGACCGCGAGCGCTCGCCCGTCGCGGTCGCCGCCCGATCCGCCGCCGAACCTGAGCAGCTGAACCAGCCCGTACAGGACGTAGAAGGCGAGGACGGCGAGGAGGTAGGTGATCGTCGGGAGCACCCACGCGACGGTCATGAGGCTCGCATCGCGGTTTTTCAGATGCGCGAGCTCGTGGGCGAGCACGGCGTCGCGCTCGTCCTCGTCCAGGCGCTCCAAGAGCGCGGTCGTGACCACGACGGCGCCGTCACCCGGCGTCCCGACGGCGAACGCGTTCGGGAGCTGCGTCCGCGCCACCGCGACGTCGGGCTTCGGCACGTCGGCCTGTGCGGCCAGCCGCGTCACCGCGGCGTGGAGTTCGGGATACTCGTCGGGTGACACGCGCCGTCCTCCGACCGACCGCAGGACGGCGTTCGGTCCGTACCGGTACTGGACGGCGAGCCCGCCGAGCACGACGACCGCGAGCAGGACCGGATCGACGTACACCTCCCCGGTGTAGGGGCGCTCGGCCGCCCACTCCAACAGCGGGAGCCCGACGGTGTTGATCAGGAACACGAACGTGTAGACGAACGCGAACGGGAGCAGCACGACCAGTCCGGTGGCGATCAGCATGCGCGCGCGGAGCCGTTGGTCCGGAGCGAGTCGAGCAGAGCGAAGCCAAGATCGGAAGGGGGCGGGGATGGAGGGCGACATTGCGTGGTTGGTTTCGGGGTTTGGTGGCTGTGAGTATAACTATCGGCTCGTGGTCGGGTCGTCGTCAGCGCCGGTCGACCGCCCGCTCGGGTCGGATCGACTCGTAGAACGCGACCGAGTACGTCGCGTAGAACGCGCCGAACACACCGGTCAGCAGGACGTAGCCGATCGCGCCGACGGCGGCGACTGCGATCGAGGGCTCGAACGGAAGTGCCCCGGCGATCGGGCTCCCCGAGGGCTGAGGGGCGACGGCGAACGACGCCATCGCTCCGAGCACACCGGCAAGTAGGCCGCCGATCAAAAGCAGCAGCGAGTAGCCGAGCACGCTGAGGACGTTCGCACGGACGACGCCCACGCTCCGGCGGAACCCGGCGACGAGTTCCAGGTCGTCCAAGACGATCGCGTGGGCGTAAAACTGGACGGCGAACGTGAGGAGAAGGTACGCGAGCGCGATCCCGATCCCGAGGACGGCGACGACGGCGAGCGTGGTCAAATCACCCGGAATCGCGGCGGCACCGGGGGCCGCACCGCCGGATCCGCCATCGCCCGAGGCCGCGCCGAGGGAGGTCCCGAGAACTGCCGCGAAGATGCCGAAGAAGGCGATGAGCCCGAAGACGAGCTGTATCGCCAACAGCACGAAGTACGCCAACAGCAGCGAGACGTAGTTCGCCTTTCCCTCGGCGACGAGCGTAGAGAGGCTCGTCTTCCCGTGGATCGCCTCGCTGGCCATCCCGAGGATTCCCCCTTGGAAAAACGGGAGTGCGAGGAGCAATAGCCCCACCGTGGCGAGCGATATCGCTCCCGCGAGCAACGGCTGCGTCGGCGGGACGAGCAGATTCGGAAGCTGCGTGAGACCGTACAGCGCCGTCACGACGATCAGGATCGGGTTGCGAGCGACGCCGCTGGCTGCGGGCCGGAGGGCTTGGAGGGCTGCCATAGCTGTACCTTCCCATCAGGTTACATAAATTCGCGGGATATGGTTTCGACCCCGCACCGGCCGAACCGCTCGCCCCTGCCCTCACCAGGTGAGCCCCTCGTACACGAGCCCCTCGCGCCGCTCGACGATCCGCCGGCCGTCGATCACGACCGGCTCGGCCATCGCGTCGAAGGCGTCGTCGAGCGCGGCGAACTCGTCCCAGTCGGTGACGACGAGCGCCGCCGTTGCGCCGTCGAGCGCCGCCGCCGCTGACTCCGCGTACTCGACGTCCGGGAAGCGCTCGCGCGTGTTCGCCGTCGCGACGGGGTCGTAGCCGACAACTTCGGCGCCGCGCGCCTGCAGCCCCTCGATGATCGGGATCGCTCGGGAGTTGCGGATGTCGTCGGTGCCGGGTTTAAAAGCGAGCCCGAGCACCGCGACGCGCTCGCCCGCGGCGTCGACGTGGTCGTCGAGCAGTTCGAGCATGCGCTCCGGCTGGCCGTCGTTGACCGCGACCGCCGCGTCGAGGAGCGCGGGCTCGTAGCCGGCCTCGCGGGCCGCCGCCCTGATTGCATCCACATCTTTCGGAAAACACGACCCGCCCCATCCGACCCCCGAGCGCAGGAACTGCGCGCTGATCCGGTCGTCGAGGCCGACCGCATCCATCACCTCGTAGGCGTCGAGCCCGAATCGCTTGCAGACGTTTCCGAGGTCGTTCGCGAGCGAAATCTTCGACGCGAGGAACGCGTTGTTCGCGTACTTGATCATCACGGCGGTCTCGGGGTCGGTCCGGACGACCGGGACCTCGGCGTCAGTCGCGGCGAGCAGCGGCTCGTAGAGGGTTTCCAACCGCTCGGTGGCCCAGTCGGAGTCGGTGCCGAACACGAGCTTGTCCGGGTGCTGGAAGTCGTCGACGGCGGTCCCCTCGCGGAGGAACTCCGGGTTCGTCGCGAGTTCGACACGGTCGGCCGCGTCGCCGGCGCCCGCGGCCAGCGCCTCGCGGATCTCGCCGACGGCCGGGGGCGTGATCGTGCTCTTGACGACGACGAGGTGGCGGTCGTCACCGTCGGCGTTCGCGGTGGTAGCTCCCGCTTCCGCCAGCGCCTCGCCCGTCATCTCGGCGGCCGCGGTGAGCGGCCCGAGATCGATGCTCCCGTCCTCGCGCGAAGGGGTGCCGATCGCGAGGAACGTCACGTCGGCGTCGGGGATGCCGTCGTACTCGGTCGTCGCGCGGAGGCGCTCGCCCGCGTGCTCGGCCAGCAGGTCGTCGAGGCCCGGTTCGTGGATCGCCGCGTGGCCGTCGTTCAGGGCCGCGACCACGCCCGGGTCGATGTCGACGGCGGTGACGTCGTGGCCCGCGTCCGCAAGGCAGGCCGCGAGGGTCGTTCCGACGTACCCGCTGCCGACGACGGTGACTCGCATATCGGAGCAAGCGCTTCCCGACTCAAAGAGTGTTATGCGTCGGTCGTTCGCTCGCGGAGGCACCGCAGTCGGGTCGCGCCGCAGGGGCACCGCAGTCGGGTCGCCGCCACGCGCGGCCCAGATCATACTTATCCGTGCGCGACCGACTCGTCGTCATGTCAAAGCGGCCGCCGCGCGGGAGCGACCGAGACGGGGAGGCGAGCGACTCGCCGTCGACCGCGGGCGCCGGCGGGCGAGACTGGGTCCTGGTGGTCGGGCTGCTCGCGGTGCCGATGGCGATCGTCCCCGTCGACGGGGATCTCACGATAGTGAGCCTCTGGGGGTTCTTCAACACGGCCGCGCCCGACGCTGGTGCCGGCATCGGCGGATACCCCGTCTGGGCGTACTTTCTCGATCAGCCGCGGGCGTTCGGGTCGCTCCCGCCGTCGATACGCGCGTGGCCGCTCGCGATCGGCTTTCACCTCCTCGCGGTCGCGAGCGCGGTCGGCGGCGTCGTGCTCGGTCGGGAGGACCGACGCGTCACCGGCGGGCTGCTCGCGCTGGCCGCGGCCGCGAGCCTGTGGGTCTCGGTCGGACTCGCGACGCGACTCGGCGTCGGGACCACCACGGGCTGGCTCGCCGTGATTCCCGTCGGTGCGCTGGCGACGCTGGCGGTCGTCGCCGCGGCGTACCGAGCGGATCTGCGCGGGATCGTCGAGCGGTGAAACGGCCCATATCGACGGTCCGGACAGCCTGTTCGGACCGGAGGGTAGAGGGAGCGGGTCGGCGGTATGAGCCGAGGATGTGAGCCGGTGCGTTCGACGACCGGGAGTCGGCCGTTTTTATATACGTCCGGGCGGAACCACGCGCCATGACCGACCTCGCCGGGGTGCTAACCGTCAGCAGCGTCGCGGGGGTTGCGACCGGACTCGGGGCGCTTCCCGTTTTCGTCCGCGCCCGCGTCACGCACCGGACCTACGACGCCGCGCTGGGGCTCGCGGCCGGGCTGATGGTCGCCGCCAGCGTCTTCGGGCTCATCCTGCCCGGCATGGAGGAAGGAACGCTGACCGCCGTGATGACGGGGCTGCTCGTCGGCGGCCTCGCGCTGCTGGGCGGTAACTACGCGATCCCGCACCTCCACGCGCAGTACCGCGAGTGGCTCCCGGACGGCGGGGCGACGGGCGCGGACGTCGCGTCGATGGGGGATCCCGCGGATTCCGCGGATCCCACAGACCCCACGGATCCCGTCGCGATGGCCGCCGCGAGCGCCGACGCCGAGACGGGGGACACTCACGGAAACAGCGCCGATACCGACGGCGGAGACGCGACGCCGCCCACGTCGCTCGGCGACCCGACCGCATCCATCGACGAGCCGGAGTCGGCGCTCCGGAAGGCGCTGCTCATCGGCGGAGCGATCACCCTCCACAACGCTCCCGAGGGGTTGGCGATCGGTGTCGCCTTCGCGTCGGGGTTAGAGGAGGTCGCGCTGCTGCTCGCGGTCGTGATCGGCCTCCAGAACGTCCCCGACGGCTTCGCGTTCGCCGTGCCGATGGCGGAGACCGGCATGTCGAACCTGCGGGTGCTCTGGTACACCACGCTCTCGGGCGTCGTGCCGCAGGTCGTCGCGTCCGTCTTCGGCTTCTCGCTCGTCTCGATCGCCGCCGGACTGTTCCCGATCGCGTCCGGTTTCGCCGCCGGCGCGATGCTCGCGGTCGTCTTCCGCGAGCTGATCCCCTCCTCGCACGGACACGGGCACGCGGACGCGGCGACGCTCGCGTTCCTGTTCGGGTTCGTGCTGCTGGTCGTCGTCGACGAACTCGTCGTGGTGTGAGTCGCACAGAACCGCAACGGCTTTTCAACCCGGCACGTCCTGCGTCCGGACATGTCTACGACCGTGTCGACGCCCGATGCCGACGAGACGTGCGCCTACTGCGGCTCGCGGATCTTCGAGCACGACCCGATCTGCGTGCGCGACTGCGAGGAGAGCTGCGGCTCGCCCGCGTACTTCTGTAACTACGCCTGCCTCGCGGCGCACGTCGACGAGGAGAACCTCACCGCGGGGAACGCTTGCGAGTGGTCGCCGGAGGAGTGAGGAGACGGACCGGACGGCCCTCGGCCGCTACTGGTTGTCCGGACTGCTCGGGTGATAGTCGGTGTCGTACTGCCCCGGGCTGTTGTCGACGCGGTCGGGGTTGATCCGACCGGCGAGCAGCATGAAGTCGAGGACGGTGCAGTACAGCATCGCCTCGACGACGGGGACGGCCCGCGGCGGCAGGACGGGGTCGTGCCGGCCGACGACCTGCACGTCCTTCTCCTCGCCCGTCTCCCAGTCGGCGGAGCGCTGCTTCTTCGGGATCGAGGTGGGCGCGTGCCACGTCGCCTCGCCGTAGATCGGCTCGCCGGTCGTGATCCCGCCCTGAAGCCCGCCGTGGTCGTTGCCGACGGGCACCGGGTCGCCCTCCTCGCTCTCGACGTGGTCGAACGACTCGCCGTCGTCGAACGTCCAGTCCTCGTTGCGCTCGCTGCCGGTCACGTCGCTCGCGTCTCTGCCGAGCCCGTACTCGACGCCCGTCGTCGCCGGGATGGCGAACAATGCCTGCCCGAGTCGGGCGGGGAAGCTGTCGAACCGCGGCGCGCCGAGCCCGCGTGGGACGCCCCGGCACTCGAAGTAGATGGACCCGCCGATGGAGTCGCCCTGCTCTTGGTACTCCTCGATGAGCGTCTGCATCTCCGCGGCCGTGTCGGGGTCGGCACACCGCACGTCATTCTCCTCGCTGTTCGCGAGCAGCTGTTCGAAGCTCACGTCGTCGGCCTCGACGTCGCCGATGCGGTTGACGTGCGCTTTGATCTCGACGTCGTAGTCGGAGGCGTCGAGCACCTGCTCGGCGACGGCGCCGGCGGCGACCCAGTTCACCGTCTCGCGCGCCGAGGAGCGCCCGCCGCCGCCCCAGTTGCGCGTGCCGAACTTCGCGGAGTAGGTGTAGTCGCCGTGAGAGGGTCGGGGCGCGGTGACGTACGGCTCGTACTTCCCCGATCGCGCGTCCTTGTTCTGGATCACCATGCCGATGGGCGTGCCGGTGGTGTACCCGTCCTGCACGCCGGAGTTGACGACGACTTCGTCGGGCTCGCCCCGAGAGGTCGTGATCATCGACTGCCCCGGCTTGCGCCGGTCGAGCTGCGCTTGGATAGCGTCCTCGTCGAGTTCGACACCGGCGGGCACGCCGGAGACCGTCACGCCCATCGCGTCGCCGTGGCTCTCGCCGTAGGTCGTCAGCTGGAAGAGCCGACCGAACCGGTTCCCGTTCATACGCGTCCGTGTGGCCGAGGATATATAGTGGTTGCAATCCGCGCAAACGGCCACCTCGACGGCGGCCACTCCGCCGCCGCGACCGGTGGTAGTTTATAAACGGACCGCGATAGTGGAGTCGTGCGCGAACGCCTCACCTCCGATCTCGGCGTGTACGCCCTCTCGGGACTGTTCTCGCTCGTCGTGTTCGTCGCCGCGCTGGCGATCCTCTCGACGACGCTTCCGGACGGGCTCGGTGATCGCCAACTCGCCGGGCTCGTCGTCGGGTACCTGCTGTTCGTCGGGGTCTACGCGATCGCGTGGTTCATCTACACCGAGATCGACAGCCGCGAGGAGATCTGAACGCGCGTCGCTTCTCGACCGTCGCGGTTCCGGCTGACGACCGCGACGGTTCCGGCTGGCGAACGGTTTTCACGTCCCCGCGAGACGGGCCCGTATGTCGTGGGACACGATCAGACTCGACGTCGACGCCGAGAGCGACGTCGCGACGCTCACCGTCGACCGCCCCGAACAGCTCAACGCGCTCACCGTCGACACGCTCGAAGCGATCGAGGAGGCCCTGTCCGAAGCGGAGGCGGCGGGCGCCCGCGCGCTCGTGCTGGCCGGCGCGGGAGACGACGCGTTCGTCGCGGGCGCGGACATCTCCTACATGGTCGAGCTGTCGACGCCGGAGGCGCAGGCGTACGCCGAACTGGGCCATCGCGTCGCGGACGCGATCGAGTCGTTCCCGGCCCCGACGGTCGCCGCGATCGACGGGTACGCGTTCGGCGGCGGCTGCGAACTGGCGCTGGCCTGTGACCTCCGGGTCGCCGCCGAGGGCGCCGTGCTCGGCCAGACCGAAATCGACCTCGGCATCATCCCGGGGTGGGGCGGGACCCAGCGGCTCTCCCGACTCGTCGGCGACGAGACCGCGAAGCGGCTCGTCTTCCTCGGCGAGCGGATCGACGCGACGGAGGCCGCCGAGATCGGGTTCGTCGGCGAGGTGGTCGCCGACGACGCGTTCGACGACCGGATCGAGGAGTTGGCGGGGGAGCTGGCCGCGAAGCCGGCGTACGCGACTCGCGCAGCCAAGGAGGCGCTGAACGCGGTCCACGACGGCACCCAACGCGGCGGGCTCGCGTTGGAGCGCCGCGCGTGGTCCGGCCTCTTCGGCACGCACGACCAGCGCGAGGGGATGACGGCGTTCCTCGAAAAGCGCGAGCCCGACTTCGAGTAGCCGACGGTCGGTCGGCGTCGAACCGTCGCGCTCCGTGCCACCGGGGTCCACGGTGCCGTCCAATCGCCACGCTTTATTAATGCGCCCGAGTACCGGCGACATGGACCAGTTGCGGCAGTCGCTCCTCGACGCGCCGATCATCGAGAAAGGCGAGTACCAGTACTTCGTCCACCCGATCAGCGACGGCGTTCCCATGCTCAAACCGGAGCTCCTCCGGGAGATCGTCATCCGGATCATCCGGAAGGCGGAGCTGGAGAACGTCGACAAGATCGTCACGCCCGCGGCGATGGGTATCCACATCTCCACCGCGCTCTCGCTGATGACGGACATCCCGCTCGTCGTCATCCGCAAGCGGCAGTACGGCCTCGACGGCGAGGTGCCGCTGTTCCAGGAGACGGGCTACTCGGAGTCGGAGATGTACATCAACGACGTCGAGGAGGGCGACCGCGTCCTCGTGCTCGACGACGTGCTCTCGACGGGCGGCACGATGAAGGCGATCCTCGACGCGCTCACCAACGAGGTCGGCGCGGACGTCGTCGACGTCGTCGCCGTGATCAAGAAGGCCGGCGAGAACGAACTCGACCAGACCGACTACAACGTGAAGACGCTGATCAACGTCACCGTCGAGGACGGCGAAGTCGTCATCGTCGACGCGCAGGGCGACGACTAGCGCGGTCCGACGCATCGGCTGTTTCTTTATAAACGGTGTCGCTGGCGGCTGTACCGGGCGAGTGCCTATAGCCTCGGCCGCGTCTCGCACAACTCCGCACACTGCACCCGCACAACTCCGCGCTCCTGCATCACTCAGCACCTCACGCCTCCCCAGCCTCGGCGGACGGCCCGGCGCGGGCGGAGCCGCGCCGAACCGCCGCCTCCCTCGCGGGCTCCTCGCGGCCGGTTATAAACCGGCCGCTCGGAGGCGCGCCGCCGCCGCGGCTGCGGCTATCGGGTTTATAAACCCCGCGCCCGCCCTCGTCGCTGCCGGGCGCGGGTCCCTTTTCCGTCGGGGGCCCGAATGAACGGGTACACATGAGTAGCGCGCTATTTGTCGTGAGCGAGGAGGGGTACTGGGCCGAAGAGTGCATCGAGCCGCTGACGACGCTCGAAGCGGCGGACGTCGACGTGACGATCGCGACGCCGTCGGGCTCTCCGCCGGTCGTCGACGAACGGTCGCTCGAGCCGGAGGCCGCGGGCGGGGAAGAACGGGCCGCAGAGCTCCGCGAGATCGACGAGACGCACCCGAAGCTCAACGATCCGGAGCCGATCGCGACGGTCGACGCCGACGGCTACGACGCGGTCGTGTTCCCCGGCGGCCACGGCACCGTCTGGGACGTGAATCAGGACCGACACGCCCGCCAGCTGCTGCTCGACGCCGTCGCCGGCGACGAGGGCGTCGCGCTCGTCGTCTGTCACGCGGCCGGTATTCTCGGGTTCACGCGCGAGGCCGACGGGACGCCCCTCGTCGAGAGCCGCTCGGTCACCGGCTTCCCGAACGAGTGGGAAGAGGGCATCGTCGACGAGCACGACCTGATGCCGGACGGCCGGAAGCTCCCGTACTGGGTCGAAGACGAGGTCGTCCTCGCCGGCGCCGACTGGGACGCCGAGCTCGACGCCGACACCAGCGTCACCGTCGACGGCGACCTCATCACCGCCCGCGGACCGGAGTCCTCGGCCGACGCGGCGGCGACGCTGCTGGACGATCTGTAATTCTGGCACACACACGTCAGCTATTTTTATTGTGGCTGTGAGTTTCTGCCGTGAGACTCTCGGATGTCGATCTGGAGGTTGGTGAGACATACACGTCTGACGGCCTACAGTCGGCTTTTGATCGTGGTTTGACTGGCAGAGGAATTGAGATCTGTTACGACTCGGACGATCGAAGATATCTCCGACTCTTTGCGCGCGGCGATGGCCCATACGCAGATAGCCTCAGTGGAGATGAATTCACGTACGTGGGAGAGGGTCAAAGCGGGGATCAGGAATTAAAAGCCGGTAATCGATACCTTGCGGAAGCAAAGACAGCACCGCTACCGATATTCTTCTTTTATAAACCAACCAACGCTGACGCCTGGGAGTATCGTGGTCCGGTTGAGGTTCTGGATTACGAACGGGTTCGGCGAGGTGGGCGGCGTGTGTTTGAATTTACGCTAACGTATCACACGAAGGATAGAGTGGATCAGTCTTCACATGCCTCGGACATTTCGCCACCGAGACGGGCTGAAACGACTCGATCACGGGTGATCCGCGACACGCAGATGTCCACTCAACTCAAGGAGGAATACAGGTGTGAATGCCAAGTCTGTGGGGATGTCCGTCAGCAGTCGCCAGGTGATAAGTATGCCGAGGCCCACCACATTCGGCCGCTTGGATCTCCGCACGACGGTCCGGATGCTCGTTCAAATCTTATCGTCGTGTGTCCAAACCATCACGCCGATTTTGACTACGGCATGCTCTCTGTCGACCCTGACACCGGACGGATCGCCCACGCATATGATAACGCCGTGGACGGAACAACGCTAAACACCCGGCAGGACCACGAGATTGATACAGAACATCTACGATATCATAACCACGAAATCGCTGATTTCTAGCTCTGTTACCGGATCACGAACGCCGGCTCCTCGATCCGCTCGCTTTTACACTCCGGACACCGCGACGGCTCGTTGACGGGGTCGTCGAAGCGGTCGAAGCCGCAGTCGCGGCAGGTCGGCGGCGCGACGAGGAACTCGCCGTCGCCGTCGACGGATCGTGAAACGTGCGTCAAGTGGTCGTACACGACGGGCGTCGGCAGCGACAGCGACTCCCCGAGGTCGCTCGCGGTCGCCGGCTCCTCGCGGAGCGCCTCGGCGATCCGCTGGCGGGTCGTCTCCATACGCCGAATTGGTCGAGGAGGGATAAAACGGCGACGGCGGGGGTACTTATACTCGCCCGGAGCGCCAGCTCTCGAAGAACGCGCTCGCCGGGTGGTAGTCGGGCTCGACGCCCGGCGGATCGGGCGCCGTCGGCGTCTGGTCTGCGGCCGAGAGCTTCTCGTACCAGAGCCCGGCAGGGCCGCGATAGGCGTCGACGTGCCCGACGAACCGCCGGTGTCGGTCGGCGAACCGCGCCGCCGCGTCCTCGTCGCCGCGATCACGCGCGCGCTCCGCGAGCGCCGCCGCCGCGCCGATCCCCTCCGCGAGCGTCCAGCCGTAGCGGTCGCCGACGATGGGCTCGCCGTCGGCCTCGACCGTGTACGCGAACCCGCCGTCGGTCCAGCCGAGGTCGACCGCGGCGTCGAACAGTTCGACGGCGCGACCGTACCAGCCGTCCCCTCCGAAATCGCCGTCTTCGCCCGTCAGCGCCGCGGGGACCGCGGCGTCGTACCGGTCGAGCAGCGCGCAGAACTTCGCCCACTCGACGTGGTGGCCCGGCTGGTACCCCGGCGGGCGGAACTGGTGTCGCGGCTCGTCGGCGTTGTACGCGAAGTCGTGGTCCCAGTCGGCGGTGTAGTGCTCCCACAGCAACCCGTCCGTCGCCGACGCGAGGTCGACCGTGATCCGTGCGGCGATCCGGTGCGCGCGGGCGAGATACTCCTCGTCCCCGGTCGCCTCGTAGGCCGCGAGGTAGGCCTCGCACGCGTGCATGTTCGCGTTCTGCCCGCGGTACGGCTCCCGCTCGCTCCAGTCCGGGTCGCAGTCGCTCCGGAGACACCCGGTCCCGTCGTGGAAGCGCTCGTCGAGGAGGTCGACGGTCGCCGCCAGCCCGTCCGCGGCGCCGTCGACGCCGGCGTCCGCGGCGCGCGCGTACGCGAGCAACACGAACGCGTGGCCGTACGCCGACCGCGTCCGATCGACCGGCTCCCCGTCGGCGTCGACGACGAGATGATACCCGTCGGTCGCCGGCGGGGAGCCCTCGCCATCATCGCCCGCACGGTGTGCCGATTCGAGGAATTCCAGCCCGTGTTCGGCGGCGTCGAGACACCAGTCGGGACCGTCGGCGATCGCCCCCGCCGCGAAGTTGGCGATCGACCGGCAGGTCGCGACGAGGTGGCGGTGCTCGCCGGTGTAGTGGTCACCGGTCTCCGGGTGAAGCAGCCGGTAGCCGCCGCCCTGCGCGTCGACCGCGTCCGGGTACTGGAGCCTGAGC
Source organism: Halorubrum aidingense JCM 13560 (assembly GCF_000336995.1). GTDB lineage: Archaea > Halobacteriota > Halobacteria > Halobacteriales > Haloferacaceae > Halorubrum > Halorubrum aidingense. The sequence continues at coordinate 473,141 of NZ_AOJI01000017.1, forward strand.
GTCGACAGGAACCGCCCCCGATACGCCTCGGGATCGTGTGGGGCCATACCGCGAGGTGCTCGCCGCCGGGAAAAAACGGCGTCGCTCCCGGCGGGCGTCGCGATGGACTGCCCGAGAATGACCGCGCCGGCTCACTCCACGGCGATCCGCGAGCGGAACTCCGATCGCCCGCCCGTCGCGAGTCCGGTCGCCCTGAAGAGCGACCCCGCGCCGTCGCCCTCGACCGCTCGGTCGCCGTCGGTCAGCGCCGTCGTCAGGTACAACACGTCACACGACGGGCCGGCGAAGGTGACCGAGGAGACCTTCCGCGCCGGCAGTTCGATCTCGCCGACCGGCTGACCGGTCGGATCGTAGCGGACGGCCCGTCCGCCGTCCCAGCGCGCGGACCAGACGTGATCGTCGGCGTCGACGGTCATCCCGTCCGGCACCCCGTCCCCGGAGGGCGTCTCGACGAAGGTGCGACGGTTCGAGATCTCGCCGGTCGCGTAGTCGTAGCCGTACGCGTAGATCCGGCGCGCCTCCGACTCGGTGAGGTAGAACGTGGAGCCGTCGCCGGAAAAGCCCATTCCGTTCGGAATGTCGAATCCCTCGTCGACGACGCGGACGGAGCCGTCCGTATCGACCCGGTAGAGGTCGCCGAGCGCGTCCTCGCCCGGCATCGTCCCCGCGAATACCCGCCCTTCCGGGTCGGCGATCACGTCGTTGAACCGGGTGTCGGTGTCGACCGCCGCGACGAGCGTCGTCTCGGACTCGCCGGGAACCAGCCGTTCGATCGCGCCGTGAGTAAAGAGCAAGAGCGCGCCGTCGGCCTCGATCGTGTACCCGCCGAGCGGCTCGCCGTCCGTCTCGTAGGCGACCTCGTTCGTCCCCGACTCGGGGTCGTAGCGGTACAGCCGACCGGCGGGGATGTCCACCCAGTAGAGCCGCTTCTCAGCCGGGTGCCACAGCGGCCCCTCGCCGGTGTGTGCGGTCTCGTCCGCGACGCGTTCGGTCCGAACCATACCGATCCTCCCGAAGCTCGATACTTGAGTGTGTCTCCCGCGACGCTTCGAACCGACCACTCGAGCTCCGCCGTCGACGCGGTCGCGGTCGCACGAGCGCTCGGAGAGAATCCGCCCCCGGTTTGATATCACCGCCCGACGAACTCCGAATATGGTCGACACCGTTCTCGTCGCGATGGACGACTCGCCGCTGAGCCGCGAAGCGCTCGCGTTCGCGCTCGACACGTTCCCCGAGGCCGAGATCACCGTCGTACACGTCGCGTACCCGGAGATAGACATGCTTCCGGCCGACACGAGCGAGGTGTACGACGCCGCCCTCGACGACCTCGACGGCGTCGGCGACGAAGCCGCCCAGGCGGTGTTCGAGTCGATCCGCGAGGTCGCCGACGGTCGGGACCTCTCGGTCACGTTCCTGCTGGGGGAGACGGACCGCCGACTCGTCGAGTACACCGAGGAAGGCGGGTTCGACCACGTCGTGCTCGGCACCCACGGTCGGGAAGGCCTCTCGCGTCTGCTCCTCGGCAGCGTCTCAGAAGCGGTCGTCCGACAGACCGACGTGCCGACGACGCTCGTCAGGTAGTCGGGCCGCGAGGGACGGCCTCCGTTTGTTGCGTCCGGCTGCACCGGTCACGAGTCACCGGTATCTCCGCCAGCCACCCCACTACGTTTCCTCCGCCAGCACTCCATTACGTTTCTGCCGCTTCGGCGGCGTAGAGCCCCGGCCAGCGTGGAGGTAGTAGCGAGTGACGCACAGCGACGCGATTCCGATCGATCTGCTGCAGATTCCGTATAGCGAGATGCGATTTATGAGTCGTCGTTCGGACGGAATTTCGTCGGACAGAAAAGCACAGAATTCGCTCGACAGATCGTCGAATACCACCCGAATAGTCACATTCCTCCCGCAGCCCACCTGCAGCCCACCCACAGCCCGCCCGCAGCCCGCCTACGCCAGCAGCCGGTAGACGTTCGCCTCGTACGTCTCGCGGACCTGGTCGCCCCAGTTGTGGGTGTACGTGTCGATCACGTCGTCGGCGACGTCCCCGCGGAGGTACTTGACGACCCCGCGATCGCCCGTCCGGTCGCGGAGGTGCGTCGTGAAGAAGTGCCGGAAGTAGTGCGGGGTGACGTTCTCTGCGGCGCCGCCGCCGTCGCGGTACCACCCTTCCTCGCGGGCGTATCGTTCGACGATGTGGCGGACGGCCTCCGGATCGAGCCGGTCGCCCCACCCCTCGGCGGTCCCGACGAACAGCGGGTCCGCGGGCGAGGTGGTGTCCGGTCGTATCGCGAACCACCGTTTTAACGTCTGTGCGAGTTCGTCGTCGACCGGGATCACGGTCCCGCGCTTGCGCTTGTTCGAGGCGGTCCGCACCTCGCCGTTCAGTTCCCCGCCGACGGTCGCGTCGGGCGTCACGTACAGCGAATTCGGTCGATCCGCGAGCACGGGACGGGAACCGAGGTCGAACGCCTCGGTGAGTTCCTCGTCCGACACCGCCAGATCGCGGAGATCGAGGTTGCACAGCTCGCCGACACGCATCCCCGTTTTGAGCAGGGTCACGACCAGCGCCCGGTGAAGCGGGTGGCGAATTCCGGCGACGAACGACCGCATCGCCGGGATCGAGATATCGCGGCGAGCGGGGTCCTTGTCGACGGTCTCGTCCATCTCCTCCATCACCAGCGTCATCGGGTTCCCCTCGAAGGCGCCGACCTCGGTCATATACCCGTAAAACCGGTGGAGATACGCCGCGTACGTCGCGACGGTGCTGTCGGCCACCTCGCCGCGCAGCGAGTGGACGAACGCCATGCAGTCGCGGTGCGTGGCGGCGCCGGGCGTCGTCCCCTCGTCGAGGAACGCCTCGAACCGCCGGAGCACGCGCTCGTACGAGTCGCGAGTCCGCTCGGTCTTCCCGTGGTAGGTGAGGTCCTCGATGAAGTAGCCGACCGGGTCGTCGACGTCGGTCGGCGCCCGGGCGCTACTCATCGGTCAGGACGTACCCGCCTTTCCGTCCGTTGTATCGGACGCGGTTGCGATCCTGGAGCGAGTCGAGCGCGTCCTCCAGCTGTGCCTCGAAATCGCCGACCACCGCTTCGACGAGCTCCTCCCACGAGTGGGGTTCCTCGGCGAGGACGGTTTCGACCCGCGACGACAACCCCGTTTCGACCCCGTCACCCCCAGGGTCTGACCCCTCGGGACCGGGTTCGACGGGGTTCGCGGCGTCCGAAGTCGTAAACCCGCGTCTCCCGGCCTGTACCATCGTTCTGACGAACTCGCTTTGAGACATGCCGAGTTCGTCGGCGTGGTCCCGCCACCGATCCTTCTGCTCGGCGGGAACGTACGTTTTCACCGACCGGCGATCGTCGCTCATTGCTCGATCGACGCTTCACGAGGCGTCGACTTCAATCTATCCCACAATTCCGGATAAGGTCACTTATACCAAGATATGGCACCGTATTTTGCGCGCAGAAATATACATATCCAATATTCTAGTACTAAAATAGTCCAGATATATCCTAGAATGCTGGATAAGAATAAGCGGGCAGTGAGGGGGCCGACGGTGCTCACGAACGCCTCTCGCGATCCGGGCGGTCGTCGAGCGTCGAGCGTCGAGCGATCCCAGCGCGGTTGACTCGCGGGCGGATCGAGTCGGCGGACGTCTCGGTCGCGAACGGGTACGGGAACACGACGAACCGCGAACGGGTGTCGGCACGCAATGGGCCGTGGTCCGACATCCGACACCGTCGACGTCGGCCGAAAGCGAGACCCGACGCCGCGGCGGGGCGGGGTGTACAACGGGCATCCGATCGACGTTTGCGGTAGGGCGAGAAGCGCCCTCACGTCGTCGCTAACGGGTTCATACCCAGAAGGGTGGAATCCAAGGCCTCTACGCCGGAACCAGGCTCTCGACCAGTACGACCGTCTAGGACTCAGGCGTAAGATGGCAGAGTGTGTGCGACGAATCACGCTGTGGCGGCGGTTGCGCGCGAACAGATAAACAGTATCCGGCTATACAGAGGGCCGTCAGTCAGACTCGGATCTCGGAGGCGGTCTCATCGACGTCGAGGGCGTCGAGCGCGCGCTCGACGGCGGCGTCGCGTTCGGCCGCGTTCCGCATCAACACCGTCTCGCTCGGGAACAGGTGTTCGCCGACGTCGAGCCCGTGGTCGCGGGCCGTGGAGCCCGTGACGGTCAGATAGACGCCGAGGCCGGCGCTCGCGATGGCGGCCTCTTCCTCCTCGTCCGGGTCCGGATAGACGAACTCGACGCCGTCGAGCGCCGCCGTTCCTAACACGGCGGTGACGAGCCGTTCGTACCGCGGGGAGATGCAGAGTTCGCCCTCGTAGTCGGCGATGAAGTCCCGGTCGAACTCGACTGCGGGGTCGGCGGTCTCGGGCCGACCCATCAGCGTGTGATACACCGTGTCGCCGAGGCCGTTGACGACGCGCACGTCGGTGTCGACGGGGTCGATCCGGTCGTTGACGTCGGCGATCGCGGTGAGCCCGTCGGCGCGGATGCCGACGACCTCCTCCAAGACGAGGTCGGCGGAGTCGAATCCGAGCGCGAACTCGTGGGTTCGGAGCGCGCGAAACGGCTCCTCGCGGCCGACGAGTTTCAGATGAACGCCGCCAAGGTCGACCGTCGCGGCGTCGAACACGATCCGGCGCGGCTTGCCGTCGCGGTCGTCGCGCATCAGGGTGAACTCTGGCTCGTTCGGCTCGCCGGGGTTCGAGTACTCAGCCAGGCGGTCGTACGGCCCGTGTTCGGCCTCGACGTTCCCCTTCGTGACCGCTTTTTCGTACCGAAGGGTGTTGCTCACGCGGTCGGCGAGGTCGTCCAGCCGGTCGTTGGCCCCGACGTTCGCGATCCGTTCGAGGACCGCCTCCAGCGGTCGACCCTTCCGCGGAACGGCGACCGGTACCGGTTCGCTCATTACCGGAGGTGGGTCGTCGCGGGTAAAACGGGTTCCGCTTTTGGTCAGTCGCGCAGTGACCGAATCGAGGGATGAGACGGTAGCTGACGGTCCGCCGATCAGGGGCCGAACGCTTCGTTGAGACGCTTGCGGAACGCCTCCAGCTCCTCTAAGTGGTCGTTGATCGCGTCGAGCTCGGCCTCCACGTCGTCGAGGTCCTCGCCGAGCCGGCCCTCGATGTCGGTCAGCCGGGTGTCGACCTCGGCGAGGTCGTCCCACAGGTCGTCGAACTCCTCGTCGAAGCGACCGAGCCGCGACTCCACGTCGTCGACGCGCTCTTCGGTGGCTTCGACCCCGGCCGCGGCGTCGTCGACCTGCTCGTAGAGGGTCTCGATGTCGTCGTCGAGGTCGTCGACGTGCCGACCGATCTCTGCCGTCTCCTCGGTTACCTGCGCGACGTCGTCCGCGACGTCGCCGACGGTCGTCTCGACGTCGGAGACCGCCTCGTCGACGGACGACACGTCGGCTTCGACGCCGTCGACGCGGTCGGAAACACCTTCGACGCGGTCCGAGACGCCGTCGACGTCCGCGGCGACCGAGTCGACCGACTCGTCGATCCGCGAGACGTCTTCTCGGAGGTCGGCGCGGGCCGTCGCGCCGGCGTCGAGCCGGTCGTCGATCGCGGCCATCTCGGCTTCGACCGCGTCGACCTGCTCGTCGAGCTCGTCGAGGATCTCCCGCGCGGTCCCCTCGCCGTCGATGAACTCCGCGAGGGCGTCGGCGTACGCCTCGATGTCCGCGACGCTGGACTGCAGCCGGGCGATCCGGACGTCGACGCTCTTCGGGACGCCCACGTCGAGCTCGGAACGGAGCGTCTCGAGGTCCGACTCGTCGACCGCGCCCGAGCGTATCTCGGCCGCGAGGGCGGCCGCAAGCCCCGATTCCGCGGGGGGAGCCGGCGCTTCGAGCGGGTGGTCGCTCGACCCGTTGTCGTCTACTGACTCACCGGTGTCTTCGGGCTCAGTGACAGTTTCGGATTCGTCGTCAGCTTCGGGTTCGTCGTCGGCTTCGGATTCGTCGTCAGTTTCGGGCTCGGTGGGAGACGCCGGTTCCTCCGCGTCCGTCTCGCCGTCGACGGGGCTTTCGTCTGCGGTGGTGTGGGGTGTGACGACCGCTCGCCCGCTCTCGGCGACGGCTCGGGGGGTGGGAGCCGTTTCCGGATCGGTCTCTTCTGCGGGTTCGGACTGTCCCTCGATGCTGTCGGACTCCTCGGCCTCGGGGGTGGCCGCGTCGCCCTCCTCGGCGAGCGGTTCGTCCATCCCGGGAAGCGTGGCGCGGTCGCCGGACAGCACCTCTCTGACGGCGTCCGTGTCGCCGGTGCCGAGAACGTCTTCGATCTCCTCACCGACCGGGACGTGCTCGATGACGGGGTTCCCGAGGAACCCGTCGAGGTCGGGGTCGTCGTCGCGGATCCCGAACACGGTCTCGACCGCGTCGCCCGGGTCGAGCACGCGTTCGAACTCGACGCGGTGGTCCTTGTAAGCCGTCCAGTTCTCGCTCTCGTAATCGGGGTGGAACCCGATCCGGTCCATCGGGAACGACTCGGGGACCCGATCGACGATCCGGACGCGAACCGGCTCCTCGCGGGTCGAGGAGAGCTCGTACATCACCGCGGGTACGGGAAACGCGTCGTCGGTAAAGGATTTCTCGACGCGAATACCGTCCTCGTTGACGGTCGTCGTCGCGTCTGCCGTCCGTTCGCTCATACCGTGACGGTTCCGGAGCAGGGGCTTAAATTCCACGGGCTATATTTCGGCGTTGATAACCGACGAGCGGGCCGAACGGGAGTCGTGGGCGTGTGCTCTCGTCTACGAATCGCGACGGATCGCTACAGATCGAGTCGGTCGCCGATCTCGACGACGTCCAACTGGTTCGGGTGCGAGCGACTCCGGACGTGCTCGTGCAGCGCGGTCGGGTCGGCCGTCAGCCCCTTCCACATGTCCCAGTGCGTCGGGACCAACCGGTCGAGCGCGAGGTTCGCGGCCGCCGCGGCGATCTCGTTTTCGTCGCTGTACCACTTCGTCTCGACCGGTTCGCCGGTCTCTTTGTCCGGGATCATCCCCACGGAGCCGAACGCGAGGATCCCGATATCGATGTCGAACCGCTCGGCGAGCCCCGAGAACGACGCCGACGGCTTGCTGTCGCCCGCGTGGAACACGGTGCCCGACGGGTGTTCGATCACGTACCCGACCGGGTGCGTCGCGTCCGGATCGTGCGTTTCGACGACGTGGACGGTGAACTCGCCGATCGCGACCTCGTCGCCCTCGGTGATTTCGAGGAACGCCTCGTCGTCGACCGCGTACTCGTCGGTCCAGCGCTCCTCTTCACGGGCCACCGCGAGCGAGTCGTCGGGCGCGACGAAGTCGGCGTCCGTGTTCGCGAGGATCGGCGCCTGCGAGGGGCCGTGCACGTGGTCCGTGTGCTCGTGGGTGGCCAGCACCGCGTCGGCGACGTCGACGTCGGCGGGGTCGAAGGGGACGGGGATCATCCGGACGGTTCGGGGCGGATCGCCCGTCCCGACGTACGGGTCGATCCAGAGGACGGTCCCCTCGCTCCCTTTGATCGCGAACCCGTTACAGCCCAGATACCACAGCGCCACCGTGTCGGGGTCGGCGTCCGCGACGGCACGCGGCAGCCAGTCGCCCCAGTCGGAGTCGGTCATGTCCCTCGCTGCGGGGGCGCGTGGGGTAATCGTTGCGGAGTCGCCGCAATTACCGTCGGATTGAGACCGACAGAATTTGATCGGGGACGATCGCATACACTGTATGTCGCGATACACAATGTGGCTCGCAGCGCGACTCTCTTGGGCGGCCGATGTGCTCTCACCCCACGCTTAATCCGCCGGCACGCGAACGCACGGCCATGATCACGACAGAGCGGATGGCCGCGATCGACGCCAACGCCGCCGCCCTCGGGGTGGCACAGAAGCAGTTGATGGAGTCGGCGGGCAACGCCGTCGCGCGCGAGGTGCGAGACGCCGTCGATCCGGGCGCGAGCGTCGCGTTGGTGTGCGGTCGCGGGAACAACGGCGGCGACGCGTTCGTCGCCGCGCGCTTCCTCTCGGCGTACGACGTGACCGTCCACCTGCTCGGCCGGCCGGAGTCGATCCGGACCGATGTCGCACGGGAGAACTGGGAGGCGCTGGAAGCCGCGGATATCCCGACCGAGACGGTCGGCGACGCCACCGACCTCGCGCTCGGCGATCCGGATCTCGCCGTCGACGCGATGCTCGGGTCGGGCGTGGCGGGCGCGCTCCGCGAACCGGAGCGCACCGCGGCACGGCAGCTGAACGCGCTCGACGCCCCGATCGTCGCCGTCGACGTTCCCTCCGGTATCGACGCCGACACCGGGGAACCGACGGGGACGGAGACGGATGCGGACACGGAAACGAAAACGGACACGGGTGCGGGGACGGAAACGAAAACGGACGTGGACGCGGACGCCCAAGCTCCCGATCCGCTCGTCGCCGTCGACGCCGACCGCGTGGTCACGTTCCACGACGAGAAGCCTGGGCTGGGCGAACTCGACTGCGCCGTAACGGTCGCGGACATCGGGATCCCGGCGGCCGCGGAGCGCTTCACCGGTCCCGGCGACCTGCTCGGGATCGCGCGCGATCCGAACTCGCACAAGGGGGAGAACGGCGAGGTGCTGGTCGTCGGCGGCGGCCCGTACACCGGTGCCCCCTCGTTGTCCGCGCGGGCCGCCCTCAGGGCGGGCGCGGATCTCGTCCGCGTCGCCTGTCCGGAGTCGGTCGCCCGCGAGATCCAGGGGTACTCCGCGGACCTGATCGTCCGCGAACTGCCCGGCGATCGGGTCGGCCCGGGCCACCTCGCTCGGGTGCAGCGCCTCGCGGCCGACAACGACGTCGTCGTGCTCGGGCCGGGGCTCGGCGGGGGGGACGGCACCGCCGAGTTCGTCCGGGAGTTCCTCGCTGACTACGACGGACGGGCCGTCGTCGACGCCGACGCGCTCCGGACGGTTCCCGCGGTCGACACCGACGCCGAACTGATCTGTACCCCCCACCAGGGCGAACTGGTCGGCATGGGCGGCGAGACCGCGACGGACCCGGACGAACGGGCGGCGCTCATCAAGTCGTTCGCGGCGGAGATCGGCCACACGATGCTCGTGAAGGGCGCGTACGACGTGATCGCCGACAGGGAGGACGTCCGACTGAACCGCACGGGGAATCCCGGGATGACCGTCGGCGGGACCGGGGACATCCTCGCGGGGACCGTCGGCGCGCTCGCGGCGACGACGACGCCGTTTCGGGCCGCCGCCATCGGGGCGTACGTCAACGGGACCGCCGGTGACCTCGCCGCCGCCGAGAACGGGTATGGGCTCGTGGCGACGGACTTAATCGACCGGCTCCCGCAGGCCATGCGTAATGAGTGAGGAGCCTTCGGACTCGGCGGACGAACTGACCCACACGACCGAGTCGGGCGACGTCCGCATGGTCGACGTCGGCTCGAAGCCGGACACGAGCCGCCGGGCGGTCGCGCGCGGGGAGATCCGCCTGTCGCGCTCGACCATCGGCGCCGTCGAGGCCGACGAGGTCGGGAAGGGCGACGTGTTAGCGACCGCCCGAATCGGCGCGATACAGGCCGTGAAACACACGTGGGAGACGATCCCGATGTGCCACCAGATTCCGATCACGAACGTCGACACCGAGTTCGCGGTCGACGACGACCGGATCGAACTGACCGTGGCCGTCGAGACGACCGGGAAGACCGGCTGCGAGATGGAGGCGCTGGAGGGCGTCACCACCGGGCTCAACGTCGTCTGGGACATGGTGAAAGCCGCCGAGAAGGACGCGGACGGGCAGTACCCGGGCACGCGGATCTCGGACGTCGAAGTGGTTACGAAAGAGAAGCGGGCGATCGGAGACGAACGAGCCGGAAAAGATTGAAGAGCCGGAAAAAACGAACGAGGCGGAAAAGACGGCGGGGCCGAGGGCGGGGACGACGACCCTCGCGAGGACTGATTCCGGACTCACCGAGCGAATCGACGATTTACCGGCGTCGAGGCGGGACGAGAAGGGCCAAGAGCCTCAGAACAGCCCGCTCACGTCGCCGTCGGCGTCGATGTCGATCCCCTCGGCGGCGGGCTCCGCCGGCAGCCCGGGCATCGTCATCACGTCGGCGGTCTTGACCACGACGAATCCCGCGCCGGCGGAGACGCTCGCCTCGCGGACGGTGAGCGTCCACCCCTCCGGAACACCCGTGAGCGAGGGGTCGTCGGAGAGCGAGTACGGCGTCTTCGAGAGGCAGACGGGGAGGCCGCCGTGTCCCCACTCCTCGATCCGGTCGAGGTCGGCGGCCGCGCCGTCGACGTACTCGACGCCGTCGGCGCCGTACACCTCGCGGGCGACCGTCTCGCATTTCTCGCGGAGCGGCGCGTCGAGGTCGTACAGCGGCGCGTACGCGCCGGTTCCGGCTCGCTCGCGGACGAGTTCGGCGAGGTCGAGCGCACCGTCGCTACCGGCCATATACGCGGTCGAACGGGCGACGGCGATGCCGGCGTCGTCGAGCGTAGACTCGATCGCCGCCAGTTCGGCCTCGGTGTCGTCCGGGAACACGTTGATCGCGACGACCGCGGGGATCCCGAACGACTCGACGATCTCGACGTGGCGGCGGACGTTCGCGACGCCGGCCCGCACCGCGTCGGGGTCGGGCTCGGCGAGCGCGTCGAAGTCGGCCGGCCACATCTCTAACCCGTGGCGCTTGGCGCCGCGGACCGTCGCGACGACGACGGCGACGTCGGGGACGATACCCTCGCGGGCGACGATGTCGGCGAACTTCTCGGCGCCGAGGTCCGCGCCGAAGCCGGCCTCCGTGACGAGGTAGTCGGCGAGCGAGGCCCCGACGCGGTCGGCCACGAGCGTGTTCGTCCCGTGCGCGATGTTCGCGAAGGGGCCGCCGTGGACCAGCGCGGGAACGCCCTCGTTGGTCTGGACGAGGTTCGGACGGAACGCGTCACGGAGGAGCGCGGCGACGGCGCCCGTAACCCCGAGGTCCGCCGGCGTGACCGGGTCGCCGTCGGCGGTCTCCGCGAGGACGATCCGACCGATCCGCGCTTTGAGGTCCGCGAGGTCGGCGGCGAGCCCGAGTGCGGCCATCAGCTCCGAGGCCGCGGTGATGACGAACTCGTTTTCGCGGGGGACGCCGTGCGCGGACCCGCCGAGCCCCACCACCGTCTCCCGGAGCGCGCGGTCGTTGACGTCGAGCGCGCGCGGCCAGTCGACCCGCCGCACGTCGACGTCGGCGTCGTTTCCCTGGTGGAGGTGGTTGTCGAGCGCGGCCGAGATGAGGTTGTGCGCCGCCGTGAGCGCGTGGATGTCGCCGGTGAAGTGTAGGTTGATCGCCTCCATCGGGAGCACCTGCGAGTAGCCGCCGCCGGCGGCACCTCCCTTGATCCCGAAGATGGGGCCGAGCGAGGGCTCGCGGACGGCGACCGCCGTCGACTCGCCGAGCGCCGAGAGCGCCTGCCCGAGGCCGACGGTCGTCACCGTCTTCCCCTCGCCTTTCGGGGTCGGCGTCATCCCCGTCACGAGGACGGTCGTGCCGGCGGCCGCGGCGGCGTCCGCGGTCGCGGACCGGACCGCTTCCTGGGTGAGCTTCGCGATCCCGTCGCCCCGGGGCTCGATGTCGGCGGGCGCCAGCCCGAGGTCGGCCGCGACGGCCTCGATCGGGCGCGGGTTCGCGGCGCGCGCGACGGCGAGATCGGACTCCGGTACACCGACGGCCTCCGCGTCAGGGTCGACGTGCGCCATACCGGCCCTTCTCAGGGCCGGACTATGAGGATTGTTCGTGATATGCTGGCGTACACCGTGGCCGACGACGATCACTTATAAATGGGTGATGTGCGGTGCGGTGGCGCGCTCCGGTGAGCGCCGCAACGCGGCGCGAATCCGAGCGGCGAGGGACGCGGCGACCGAAGGGAGCCGCGAGGCTGGGGAGGCGTGAGGTGCGGTTGCGGAGCGGTTGGGGCTTTAGAAGTCGTCACCGAGTCAGCAACGATGGATAAACAGCCGACGGCGACACCACCGTTCACTTATAAATGATCGCGCCGTCAGGTCGATTCATCAACTTTTGCAATCGGCCACCGCGATACCGGAATTGACCGCGCCGGGTCAGAATGCGTCACCTACAGAGCGTCTCAACAGGCTCTCGACGGTATATCGCATATATAAACGGACGAAACGACGACTGCCCGCGGTCAATCGTCGGCCGGCTCTGCGCCCTCGTCGCTGTCGCTGGCCTCGGCGTCGCCGCCGTCGGCGACGGTGACCGCGATGTCCGCGGCCGCGGCCTTGTACTCGGGGATCTTCGCCCGGTCGTCGAGCACGTCGTTCGTGAGCCGGTTCGCGGAGGCGGCCGCGAAGTGCGGCGTCGTCCAGACGACGCCCTCCTTGATGTCCTCGGTCACCTGCGCTTTCACGTCGATCTCGCCGCGGCGGGACCGGAGGGTGACCGTGTCGCCGTCCTCGATGCCGTAGTGGTCGGCGTCGTTCGGGTGGACGTCGACGAAGTTCTCGGGGTGTTGACGCGAGAGCGTGGGGGACCGACGGCTCATCGTCCCCGTGTTGTAGTGCTCTTCGAGCCGCGCGGTGGTGAGGATCAGCGGGTACTCCTCGTCGGGCACCTCCGCGGGCGGCTGGTGGCGGACGCCCTCAATCCGTCCGAGCCCGCTTTCCGTGTCGAAGGACTCCTCGTAGAGGTACTGGTCGCCCTCGTCGCCCTCCTCGTAGCAGGGCCACTGGATGCCGGTCTCGCCGAGCGCGTCGTAGGTCATCCCGTGATAGATCGGACACACCTCCCGCAGCTCCTCGAAGACGGCCTCCACGTCGTCGAACCGGAAGCCGTCCTCGCCGAACAGACGGCTTCCGACGTCCATCAGGATGTCGAGGTCGTGTTTCGTGTTCTCGTGGACCTTGTCGGCACCGCGCATCCGCTGGACGCGCCGGTCGGTGTTGGTGACGGTGCCGCCGCGCTCGGCCCACGTCGTCGCCGGGAGGATGACGTCCGCGAGTTTGGCGGTCTCCGTCATGAAGATGTCCTGAACACAGAGGAACTCGAGGTCTTCTTCGAATCGCTTCTCGGTCTCGTTGCCGTCGGGCTCGCTCATGATGGGGTTTTCACCCATCACGTACAGCCCGTGGACCGTGTCGCCGATCGAATGCGATATCTCGACGTTCGTGAGTCCCGGCTCGTCGGGGATCTCGAAGCCCCACTCCGCTTCGACCGACTGCCGGGCTTCGTCGTCGTCGACGAGTTGGTACCCGGGGAGCACGTTCGGCATCGCGCCGACGTCGCAGGTTCCCTGGACGTTGTTCTGCCCGCGAAGCGGGTTGACGCCGGTCCCCGGCTTCCCGAGGTTCCCCGTGATCAGCGCGAGGTTGATCTCGTTTTGGACGTTGTCGACGCCGCAGGTGTGCTGGCTCATCCCCATCCCGGTGAAGATGGCGGCGTTGTTCGCCATCGCGTACTTCTCGGCGGCGAGTTCGATGTCTTCGAGGGGGACGCCCGCCTCCTCGGCCGCGGCCTCCTTATCGAAGTCCGCGAGGGTCTCTTTCAGGTGGTCGAACCCCTCGGTGCGCTCCTCGACGAACGCCTCGTCGATCCAGCCCGCGTCGGGCTCTTCCTCGTGGCGTTCGAGGATCGTCTTGAGCACGACGTTCAAGAGGGGAATGTCCGTCCCCGGGTTGAGTTGGAGGTGCATGTGCCGGTCCGTCTCGCCGATCTCGAACGACCGGGTGGTCTTGTTCGCGTGGGGATCGACCTGGATGACGGTCGCGCCCTCCAAGACCGCCTGCCGGAAGTACTGGCTGTTGGCGATCGGGTGCTGCTCGCCGGGGTTCGAGCCCTCGATCCAGAAGACGTCGGCCGCCTCCTCTAAGTCCGCCATGCTGTTCGTCATCGCGCCCTGCCCGAGACTGGTCCGGAGCGCCCAGACGGTCGAGGCGTGACACATCCGCGTGCAGTTGTCGACCTGATTCGTGCCGTATCGGCGTGCGAGCTTCTGAAGGAGGTAGTTCTCCTCGTTCATCGTCTTCGAGGAGCCGAAAAATCCCATTCCGTCCGGGCCGTGCTCCTCGCGGATCTGCTCCATCTCGGAAACGATCCGGTCGTACGCCTCCTCCCACGTCGCCTCACGGAACTCCCCGTCCTCTCTGATCAGCGGCTCCGTCAGTCGGTCCTCGTGGTCCACCACTTGCGTCGCCGCCCCGCCTTTGATGCAGACGCGCCCCTCGTTGACGGGGGCGTCACCCCATGGCATGAAGCTCACGTCGCCGGGGTCGTCGCCCTGGTTCACCTGAATCCCGCAGCCGACGCCGCAGTACGGGCAGATGGTCTTCACCGGCTCGTTGTCCTCAGTGGACATCGCTCTCACCCTGGTGTGCGTTCATATGTCATGATTTGTGACGCCTGCTGCAAGAGTGTATCGGTGGTTCTCGGCGTCGAGCGGGCTCACGGCGTTGAATAGGCGAAAACGCGATTGCACCGACGAGGGTGCGATCGAACGAACGGGGAGACGAACGCGCCGCGGGAAACGCGTCGAGGTCGGTCCGCCGAACCGTTTTGACGCCGGCGGGCGTTCGTCGGCCATGGACCGTTCGATCGCGGCCGTCGAGGAACGGGCGGCCGAACACGTCGAGACGTACCGCGATTCGGCCCCGTTTTACCCCGTCGAGGAGGAAGCGATCGGATCGCTGTCCGACGCGTTCCGCACCGGCGAGTACGGCAAACGCGACGTCGAGTGGGTCGTTCGGTGGTACTTCCGCAGACGGGTCGGGGACGTCGACCACGGGAACCGCCGCGAGGTCGAGGAGGCGGTCGCCGACGCGGACCGCCGGGAGCTACGAGGCCGCCTCTGGGACGCGATCGACGCGTTGGACGGGACCGGCGACGGTGCGAGCGAGGGCGGCGACGAGAACGATGACGACGGTGCGGGCGATGACGACGACACGGCGCCCGCCCACCACCGAGCCCTCGAGGCGCTCACGGAGCTACCGGGCGTCGACGTCGCGGTCGGCTCCGCGCTGCTGTGGTTCCTCGAACCCGACCGGTACATGGTCGTCGGCGACCGGGAGTGGGAGGTCGTCGCGGGACTCACCGACGGCGACCGCGGCGTCGACAGCGGTGTCGCCCTCGACGGCGACTACCCCGAGGCGATGACCGTCGACGCCTACGATCGGTATCTGGACGCGATTCGGTCGCTCGCGGACCGGATCGGCGTCAGCCACTGGGAGCTGTACATGATCCTCCAACGGGAGTACGCGGAGACGGTCGCCGAGGAGTGACGACGGGTCCCTCGGCGAGCCCTACCGGTCGACGAACGGCGGGATGACGACCTCGGCGCGCTTCTCGTCGCCGCGGACGGCGACGCTCACCTCGGTGCCGGCCTCGGTGTAGCTCTCGTGGAGATACCCCAAGCCGATCGGCTCGTTGAGCGTCGGGCTCATCGTCCCCGACGTGAGGTGGCCAATACGGGTGAGGTCGCCGTCCGTGACGGCATAGCCGCCGCGCGGGACGCCGCGGTCGAGCAGGCGAACGCCGACGAACTTCTCGTCGACGCCCTCCTCGAATTGGGCTTCGAGGGCGTCGCGACCGACGAACTCCGTGTCGAGTTTTACCACGAATCCGATCCGCGCCTCGTAGGGCGTCCGTGGCTCGTCGTCGGGGTCGAAGTCCTGCCCCGAGAGGAGGTACCCCATCTCCGTCCGGAGCGTGTCGCGCGCGCCGAGCCCGCAGGGCTGCGCGTCGAAGGCGCTCCAGACGGTCTCGGCGTCCGCGGTCGGACACATGATCTCGAAGCCGTCCTCGCCGGTGTACCCGGTTCGGGCGACCCAGCTCTCGACGCCCGCGACGGCGGCGACCGTCGCCTCGAACTTCGAGAGGCCGACCACGCGGTCCGCCGGCGTCGCGTCGTCGAGCGCGTCGGCCGCGTCGGGCCCCTGCACGGCGAGCATCGCCCAGTCGTCGGTGACGTTCTCGACCGCCGCGTCGAGTCCCTCGTCGTCGCGGTAGTCGACCCAGCGGTCGTACAGCTGTTCGTCGTGACCCGCGTTCGGCACGAAGAGGTAGGCGGGGTCCGCCGGCTCGCCGGCCGGCGCGTCGAGGTCGGCGTCGAGGTCGGCGAGCGCGGCCGCGCCCGTGCCGGCGTCGACGCCGTCGGGAAGCCGGTAGACGACGGTGTCGTCGAGCATCACGCCGTCGTCGTTCGTGACCGCGGCGTACTGGGAGTCGCCCGGGTCGAGCGCGGTCACGTCGTTGGTCGTGAGCCGGTTCATGAGCGTCGTCGCGTCCGGGCCCGACACCTCGATCTCGCCCATGTGCGAGACGTCGAAGATCCCGACCGACTCGCGGACTGCGGCGTGCTCCTCGCGAATCGAGTCGAACTCGACGGGCATCTGCCAGCCGCCGAAGTCGGTGAACTTCGCGCCGCGCGCGTCGTGAACCCCGTGGAGCGGAGGCGCTCTCTCGGTCATGGCTGCACGTCTCCCGGACGAACCTAAGGTCTTACCATGGGCGAGGCGGCGGCCGTCTCGCCGACACGCTCAAACCGGCTCCGGCCCTCTCCGTCGAACGTGAACCGGAACCTCGCCGGGCTGCTCGCGCCGGCCGCCGCCGTCCTGCTCGTCGCGGTCGTCGTCGCCGCGGTGGCGGGCGCGTGGCCCCCGTTCGTCGCCGTCGAGAGCGGCAGCATGGCCCCGGAGGTCGAGCGCGGCGACCTCGTCGTCGTCACCGCCGTCGATCGGTTCCCGTGGGGCGGGGTCGCCGGCAGCGACGAGTCCGGGGCCCCTGCCCGGCTCGGCGGGGCGGGGGACGTCGTGGTGTTCAGCCCGCCGTCGAGCGACGGGCGGCCGATCCTCCATCGAGTCGCGTTCCCCGTCGAGGCCGGCGAAGACTGGACCGAGCGCGCGGACCCGTCGCTCGTCGACGGGACGTGCGGCGAACTGGACGCCTGCCCGGCGCCGCACGACGGATACGTCACCTACGGCGACGCCAACGGGGAGTACGACCAGAGCGCGGGGCTCGCGCCGGTCGTCAAACCGGAGTGGATCCGCGCCAAGGCGCTGACGTCGGTGCCGAACCTCGGCTGGTTCCGCGTGATCGTCGACGGCGCTATTGCCCGCGTCGGTGTCGTTCCGACGGCTCTCGGCGTCGGCGGGATCGCGGCGGTAACGGGCGGTCTCGGGGCGACCCTGATCGGTCGGATCGGGAAGCGACGAGGTTTATAAAGGGCCGCGGCGGGTTCGCGTTCGGCAAGAGTCCTCGTCGTCTCCGAGAGGGAGTCTCACTCCGAAGACGCTTCGGCGGCCGCGTCGGCGGACTCCTCGGCGTCGTCGACGTCGCCGTCCAGCGTCACCGAGTCGTTCGCGGCGTTGGGGAGGGCGTCCGAGCGCCCGAACTCGCCGGGCGCGATCGCGAGCGTTCGGATCCCGTAGCTGTTCGCGGTTTCGAGGACCGGCTTGAAGTCGGTGTCGCGGGAGGCGATCGCGAGCGTCGTCATCCGGCCCTCGGCCGCGAATCGCGCCGCGTCGACCGCGAGTTTCACGTCGACGTCGCCGCTCGTTATCACGACCTCGAAGCCGCGGGCCTCCGCGGCCTGAATCAGCCCGGGCGTCGCGTGCTCGTCGAGGTACAGTCGCGTCGTCACGAGCGGCCCGACCGCCTCCGCCGACGTGCGGACGTCGTCGAGGTCGACGTCGAACTCCTCGCGCAGCACGTTCGGGCCGTCGACGAACAGGGCGACGCCGACCGACTCGTCGTCCGCCCGACCAGTGGTGTCCATGCGTGGCAGTCGGAGACCGGCGGAAATATGCGTGCTGGTCCGCGCCGCGGTGTTCCCACCGGGATCCGTCGGGGTGAACCCGTCACTTATCAGGGTGTCGGACGTATCGCGACCATGATATCCCGCGTGCTGGTGCCGATGGACGAATCGGAGATGGCGGAGCGCGCGCTCCGGTACGCGTTCGACGCCCACCCGAACGCCGAGATCACCGTGGTCCACGTCGTCGGTGAGCCGTCGTCGATGATGGGAGGCGCGACCGAGATCGCGCTCGCGGACGACCCCGAGACGGCGGCCCGCGAACACGCGGGCGACCTGTTCGACCGCGCCGAGGAGATCGCCGCGGAACACGACGTCGCGATCGAGACCAGGGTGACGATCGGCCACCCGGCGCGGGCGGTCATCAACATGTCCGACGAGTTCGACGTGGTCGTCATCGGAAGCCACAGCGGCAGCCTCGCTGACCGGCTGCTCGTCGGCAATATCGCCGAGAAGATCGTGCGCGGTTCCGCGGTCCCCGTCACGGTCGTCAGGTAGTCGCTCGGGAGGCGAGCGCTCGGTTTCTGTCCCGTTCCCGTCCGTTCTGTTCGACTTTTTGGATTCGTCCTTTCGATCCGCCCTTTCGATCCGCCCTTTCGATCCGCTCCTTCAATCCCTTATATCCGTATTACGTCCTGACTAACGATTGCAGTGAATATACAGAGAATTCAAATAGCATGTCCAAGAATAACGAAGTATAATGTCGAAACCGAACGCTTACACCGTCATTTCCGAGCAGAACGATCACGACTGCACCACCGTTCGTGCACATCCGCGCAACGAGACGTTCCACGTCGTCGAGTACGCCGACGACGACGCGCGCCAGCGGGTCGCCGACCTGCCGGTCGGGTCGGTCGTCCAGATGGAACTGTCGCGCGCCGGCCGCCGGAGCAACGTCTGGTGCGCGGAGTCGGTACAGACCGCGCACACCGACGGGGGTTCGTCTCGGTAGGCCGTCGCGGTAGGCCGTCTCGGTTGGCCGTCTCGGTAGATCTCCCCGAACGCCTCTGTTCTCTCTTCTGTTCCGTCTGCACGAACCGTTCCCGGACAACTCTCCGTCGACGTGTGTCGGTCGCCGCTGTGCTCCTCCCGCTGTCGAGTCCCCGAGAGTCGGCTGACCGCAACTATTATATTAGTATCTGCTCATATTAGCATACACTACTATGAGTGAGCAGCCGTCAGACGGTCGTTCCGGAGGGACGGCGACCGAATCGATCGGGTCCGCGGGTGCATCGACGAGAGACGAGGGGTGTTGTGAGGGCGTCACGCACGCGCTCTCGGACCGCGACGTCGACGTCGACGTCGAGACGCTCGCGGCGGTCAGCAACCGAACGCGGTACGAGGCGCTCCGCCTCGTCGCGGCCGCCGAGGGCGGCGTCTGCGGCTGCGAGGTGGAGCCCGCGCTCGACGTGAGCCAGGGGGCGATCAGCCAGGCGCTCTCACGCCTGCACGACGCCGGGCTGCTCACGCGTCGGAAAGAGGGCCGCTGGCGGTACTACGACGTGACGCCCCGGGCCGAGCGGCTGCTCGCGGTCCTCGACGGGACGCGACCGACCCCCGACACCGGATCGGAGGGCCGATCGTGAGCGATTCGGAGGAGGCCGGCGGCGACGCGGGCAACGACGCCAGCGATGGCACGAGCAACAACGAGAGCAATAACGAGAGCAATAACGAGAGCAACGACGCGATCGACCCGGCCGAGCAGCGGCGCGTCGTCCGGGAGCGGTACGGGGGGATCGCGGCCGAGGCCTCCGAATCGGACGCCGGGTGTTGCGACACAGAATCCGACGCGTCCACGGGGTGCTGTGAGGGAGACGAGAGCACCGCCGATCCGGACGCGGAGTCGCTTCGCCTCGGCTACGACTCGGCCGACGTCGACGCGGTCGCCGAGGGCGCGAACCTCGGGCTCGGCTGCGGTAACCCGACCGCGCTCGCGGCGCTCTCGACCGGCGAGACCGTCCTCGACCTCGGCTCCGGCGGTGGATTCGACTGCTTCCTCGCGGCCCGTGAGGTCGGGTCGGACGGGCGAGTTATCGGCGTCGATATGACGCCGGCGATGGTCGAGCGCGCGAGAGAGAACGTCGCGAGGAACGACGCCGAGAACGTCGAGTTCCGGCTCGGCGAAATCGAGCACCTGCCGGTCGCGGACGCGACCGTCGACGTCGTCATCTCGAACTGCGTGATCAACCTCTCGCCGCAGAAACCGCAGGTGTTCCGCGAGGCGTTCCGCGTCCTCCGTCCCGGCGGACGACTCGCGGTCTCCGACGTGGTCCAGACGGCGCCGTTCCCTGACGACGTGCGACTCGATCCGTCGTCGGTCTCGGCCTGCGTCGCCGGCGCCGCGACCATCGAGGAGGTGGAGTCGATGCTCGCGGACGCGGGATTCACCGAGGTCGCGATCGACCCGAAAGCCGAGAGCGAGTCGTTCATCCGAGACTGGGACGACGACCGCGATCCGAGCGAGTACGTCGTCTCGGCGACGATCGAGGCGCGAAAACCGCGGTGACCGGACGACGACGGTCGTTCGAGCGTTTATAAGGAGTCGAACCGCGCTCCGTCGGTCATTCAGTCCTTTATAAATCCCGCGTGAGCCGCGGGTTCGTCACCGCGCCGTCGGCCGCCGAGGCGAAGTCACGGGCGTACTTCGCGAGGACGCCGCCCTCGTACTGCGGGGCCGGCGGCTCCCAGTCGGCGCGGCGGTCGGCCAGTTCGTCCTCGGAGAGGTCGACCGAGAGGTCGCGCTCGGGGATGTCGACCGTGATGTGGTCGCCGTCCTCGATGAGCCCGATCGGGCCGCCGTTGGCCGCCTCGGGGGCGACGTGACCGATCATCGGGCCGCGGGTACCGCCGGAGAAGCGCCCGTCGGTGAGCAGCGCGACGTCCTCCTCGTGACCCGCGCCGACGACCGCGGCCGTGACGCCGAGCATCTCGCGCATTCCGGGGCCGCCGGTCGGCCCCTCGTTGCGGATGATGATCACGTCGCCGGAGTCGATCGCGCCGGACTGGACGTACGCCATCGCGTCCTCCTCGTTTTCGAACACGCGGGCCGGCCCCTCGTGGTAGAACGCGTCGTCGCCGGTCACCTTGAGCACCGCGCCGTCGGGCGCGAGGTTCCCCTTCAGAATCTTGATCGCGCCCTCCGCCTCTTTGGGGTCGTCGACGCTGTAGAGGAAGTCGGCCTCGATCGCGTCGTCGTCGGGGAGGTCGCCGTTCGCCTCCAGTTCGGCGATCTCCTCGGCGAGGGTGCGCCCGGTGACGGTCATCGCGTCGCCGTGGAGCAGGTCCGCCTCCAGGAGTCGGCGGAGCACGACCGGCACGCCGCCGATCTCGTGGAGGTCGTTCATCACGCGGCTCCCGCCGGGCTGGAGGTTCGCGATCTTCGGCGTGCGCCGCGAGATCTCGTCGAAGTCCTCGATCGCGAGGTCGACGTCGGCCTCCGCGGCGAGCGCGAGCAGGTGGAGCACGCCGTTGGTCGAGCCGCCGATCGCGGTCTGGAGCGCGATCGCGTTCTCGAAGGACTCCCGCGAGAGGATGTCCGAGGGGCGGCGGTCGTTCTCGATGCACTCCAAGACGAGCTCGCCGGCGCGCTCGGCGATTTCGTAACGCTCCGAGTCCTCGGCCGGCGCGGAGGCCGAGCCGAGCGGCGCCATCCCGAGCGCCTCGGAGATGGCCGCCATCGTGTTCGCGGTGAACATCCCGCCACAGGAGCCGGCGCCGGGGCAGGCGTGGCGTTCGAGCTCGTCGAGCTCCTCGCCGCTCATGTCGCCCTCGGCGTAGGCGCCGACGCCCTCGAACACCTGCACGATCGTCACGTCGCGGCCGTCGTGCTGGCCGGGCATGATCGAGCCGCCGTAGAGGAACACCGAGGGAAGGTCGGTGCGGATCGAGGCCATCAGCATGCCGGGGAGGTTCTTGTCACAGCCCGCCACCGTCACGAGCGCGTCCATGCGCTCGCCGAAGGAGACGAGTTCGACCGAATCCGCGATCACTTCGCGGGAAATGAGGCTCGCTTTCATCCCCTCCGTCCCCATCGAGATGGCGTCGGAGATGGTGACCGTCCCGAACTCGATCGGCATCCCGCCCGCGGCGTCGATCCCGTCGATCGCGGCGTCCGCCACGTCGTCGAGGTGAACGTTACACGGCGTGATGTCGGCCGCCGGGTTCGGCACGCCGACGATGGGCGACGAGAGGTCGTCGTCGTCGAACCCCATCGCCCGGAACATCGCGCGGTGCGGGGCCTTGTCCGGCCCCTCCGTCACGTCCCTGCTCCGCAGGCCCTCGCCCTTCTCGCCCGCAAACCGGTCCGCGTCGTCGCCGCCTCGGGAGGTCTCTCCCTCGGATCGTGGCTGCTGTTCGCTCATACCCGATCCTGTCGCTCGGGGGTCTTAAACGGACGCAACGAAACAAGGGTTGCTCGGCGGGGCGAACCGGTTCGGGTGGGAGTCACCACTTGCCGTCGAAGCCAATGTCGACGCCGCAGGTATCGGCGAAGGCGCCCCGTTCCAGTTCCTCGAACGCCGTCACTGAATCTCCTCCATTTCGTCGGTCCGTAGCTCTTCGAGACGTTCCTCACCGTATTGCTCGTCTGCAGCCGCGTGGTGTCGGTGAAGCCGGTACGCGGCTCGGAGTTGGTCGTTGTCGTCCGTGATCGCCCAATACGGGCTCTTGTGGCGGACGAGACCGCGTTCCTTCAGTCGCGAGAGGATCACACTAACTGTGTCCGTGTCCAGTCCGAGTCGCTCGGCTATCGTTCCCATCTTCCATGCGCGATGGTCGTTCTCGTGGAGGAACGCTGCGATCCGCTCGGTGTCGGTTTGGCTTTCGCACATAGAGGCGTTCACACTCGCGCCTTCAGCTCCACCCGGTACCCGAACGGGTCCCTGACGTACACCGCGGGCGACTCGCCGACCGCGCCGAGCGGCGCGTCGAGCGACTTCTCGATATCGACGCCCGCCGCGTCCAGTTCGGCCTCGATCTCTGCCGCCGACTCCTCGACGACGACGGCGACGTGGTCGTAGTTCGTCGCGGTCGGCGGCTCGAACTCCTCGGTCGGCCAGCAGTGGATCACGGCCGTCGGGGACAGCCGCACGTCGAAAAAGGGCTTTTCGCCGGCCGCGTACGGTCCGTCCTCGATCCCGAACCCGAGCCGCTCGCCGTAGAACTCTCGGGCGTCGTCGACGCCGTCTGCGGGGATCCGGAGGTTGACGTGGTCGATGTGGCGCGCCTGCATGCGGTCGGGTTGGGGGGCAGACCGCAAAAAGGTGGTCGGCGGTTCCTCAGGCGAACGCTTCGAGGATTCCCGCCCCGTCCGTGCTCCGGCCGAGGTCGGGGAGCGTTGCGCGCTCCGGGTGGGGCATCAGGACGGCGACGGAGTCGCGCTCGCCGAGGACGCCGGCGATGTTGTCCGTCGAGCCGTTCGGGTTGGCCGCGTCGGTGACGTTGCCGTCGGCGTCGCAGTACCGGAAGAGGACGCGGTCGTCGGCGACGAGGTCGGCGTGCGCGTCCTCGCCGATCTCGAATCGGCCCTCGCCGTGGGCGATCGGCACCTCGATCACGTCGCCCGCCTCGTAGGCGGCGGTCCACGGGGTGTCCGCGCGCTCGACGCGGAGGAACACGGGCTCACACTGGAAGCGCGCGGAGGCGTTCGTGGTGAACGCGCCCGGCGTGAGTCCGGACTCCGACCCGATCTGCGCGCCGTTGCAGACGCCGATCACGGGGACGCCGTCGTCGGCCGCCTCGCGGACCTCCGCCATGATCGGGGCGCGGGCCGCCATCGCGCCGGCCCGGAGGTAGTCGCCGTAGGAGAACCCGCCGGGGAGGACGATCCCGTCGGTGTCGGCCGGGAGCCCGTCCTCGTGCCAGACGCGCTCGGCGTCGACGCCGAGGTGCGCCAGCGCGCGGACCGCGTCGCGGTCGCAGTTGGACCCGCCGAACTGCACCACGGAGACCGTCATGCGTCCGCGACCGCGACGTCGTAGTCGTGGATCGTCGGGTTCGCGAGCAGCCGCTCTGCCATCTCCGCGGCCCGGTCGGCCGCCTCGTCGGCGTCGGCCGCCTCGAGGTCGACCTCGAACTGGTCGGCGGCGCGGAGGTCGGACAGCTCGAACCCGAGCCGTTCGAGGGCCTGCTGGGTCGTCTCCGCCTCGGGATCGAGGACGCCCCGCTTCAGCCGGACCGTCACCGTCGCGGTGTATGCCGTCATATCCGGTAGTGCGGAGTCGTGTGTAAAAACCGTTTTGGAACGCGGTTTATATCCATATACATGGATACATTTTGGTCGATCGTGATGGATTTGCGGCGGCGCGGAGCGAAAGGGGCAAACCCCTCCGGGCTCTTGACCGGGTGTATGCAGCCGTTCGAACCACCGGAGGTGATCGTCGCATGACCCGCGAACTGACCGAAATCACGGTCGTCGGAGGAGACAAGACCGGACTCATCGCGCGGGTCACCTCCCTGCTGTTCGAGCGGGGGATCAACATCGAGGACCTCGATCAGGCGGTCCGCGGGGGCGTCTTCCGGATGACGACCCGCGTCGACGCCTCTGAGCTTGAGACCTCCCGAGGCGAGCTCCGGCGCGCGCTCGCCGAACTCGGGCGCGAGCTCGACGTCGACATCCAGGTCCGGTTCCCGAGCGACCGCGACGCCCGACGGATCGCCTTGCTCGTCACGAAAGAGACCCACGCGCCCGAGGCCCTGTTGGCGGCCGAGGCCGACGGCGACCTCGCCGACGACGGCGAGGAGGCGGAGATCCCCGTCGTGATCGGTAACCGCGGGGACCTCCGGTCGCTCGCGGAGCGCTACGACAAGCCCTTCTACGACGTCGGCGACGGCAACGGCAACACCGACGAGGACCGCCTGCTCGACCTGCTGGCCGAGTACGACGTCGACCTCATCGCGCTGGCTCGCTACATGCGGATTCTCTCGCCGGAGGTCGTCTTCCGCTACGAGGGGCGGATCATCAACGTTCACCCCTCGCTGCTGCCGGCGTTCCCCGGCGCGGAGGCGTACCGGCAGGCGAAGGACGCCGGCGTCCGCATCGCGGGCGTCACCGCTCACTACGTGACGACCGACCTCGATCAGGGGCCAGTGATCGCCCAGCGCGCCTTCGACGTGCCCGCGAACGCCGACGTCGCCGAGATCAAACGGCGCGGACAGCCCCTCGAAGCCGACGTGCTGCTCGACGCGGTCCGGCTCCACCTCGCGGACGCCATCGCGATCCACCGCGGGACGGTCCACGTTCGCGAGGACGCCGACGTCGACGCCCGACTCGGGCTGACCGAGGCCGCAGTCGACGCAAACCCCGACGAACCCGTCGACGGCGAGCCGCTGTCGCGGTCGCGCACGCCGCCGGCCGAGAGCGACTGAGCGCGGACGACCGCGGCCCCAAACCGACCGACCGCGCCTGTCCCCCACGCTATTTAAAAAGGCGCGTCCAACACCGAGGCGATGTCCTCCCGTCCGTCCCGATTCGCCGCCGACGCGAGCGCCGTCGTCCGGAGCGACGAGCGCGTCGTCCTGCTGCTTCTCGTGCTGTTGTCGGTCGCGGCGCTCGCGGTGTTTCTCCACTACACCGTCGCGATACTCGACGGACTGCCCGACGTGATCCCCCCGGAGCCGCCGACGCTGATCCCCTGGGGCCGCCACTTATAAGCGAACGAGGAGGTCTCGATTTTCGGCCTGATAAGTGATCTCGCCGTCGGCCATCGCCGCACGCCGTTGCGCGGCCCAGTCGCTCGCGTCGTACCCGGTCTCGCCGACCGCGGACTCGATCGTGTCGAGCAGGTGCGAGAGGACGGTCCGCTCGGCGGGCGAGTACGGGGGCGCGATCCGCCACGGCGAGGGGCCCGCGGCGACGACCGAGTCGGCAGCCTCCGCCAGCGCCGTCGCGCCTTCCGGGCCGCCCGGGCGGTACTCGCGCATGTGTCGGTGGTAGGCGTCGAGCACGGCGTCGTCTTCGGGGTCGGCCGGCGAGATCGTCGTTTCGCCGTCGTAGGTTATCGGCGCGTACGCGAGCGGCGCGACCGCCGAGAGCGCCTCGACCGCGGGCGCGGCGTCGACCACGTCGAAGAACGCGCAGCCGACGACCGCGTCGAACCGCTCGTCGGTCGCGGCGGCGCACTCGAAGGCGTCGGCGACGCGGAACTCGACGTTGAGGTCGCCGAGGCGGTCACCGACCCGGTCGCGCCCGACCGACAGCGCCGGCTCGTGGGCGTCGACCGCGACCCATCGCCCGGCCTCGACGACGCCCCAGTCGCGGAGTCGCTGCACCATCGTCGCCGTTCCGGCGCCGACTTCGAGGATCGCCGGGTCAGCGGGCAGTTCCGCGGCGAACGCGTCGAGCACCTCGCGGTTCAGGGAGCGGTCGTCGAGCCCGCGTTTGGCGTCGAGGTACGTCGCGTGGTCGACGGCGGCGAAATCATCGCCAGTCATCGCGACCGCGACACCTCCTCTAAGAAGTCGATCGCGCCGTCGAGCGTCTCGGTCCACGTCGGCCACGCCTCGTACGCCCGACGGGCCGAAACGGCCATCTCCGCCAGCCGCTCGCGGTCGTCGAGCCGTCGCAGCCGATCGGCGACCGCCGCCGGGTCGGTCGGCGGGACCAGGAAGCCCGATTCGCCGTCGCACACGAACTCGCTGGCCCCGCCCGCGGTCGACGCCACCGGAACGCAGCCGAACCCCATCGCCTCCAGCGACGCCATGCCGAACGGCTCGTACCGCGAGGGCGCCGCGAGGACGTGCGTCTCGCGAAGCCAGGCCGCGACCGCGTCGTCGTCGAGGCGCCCGGTGAACCGCACTCTCCCGGCGATCCCGGCCGCGGCGGCGGCGTCACGGACGCGCTCGACGTGGTCGGGATCGACCGCGGTGTCGCCGACGACGGTGAGCCGCCAGTCGACGCCGGTCCCCGAGTCGGCGTCGAGCGCTCCGAGCCCCGCCACCAGCGTGTCGAGCCCCTTCCGCTCGACAATGTTTCCGAGGAAGGTGACGTCGAGCGGCCCGGCGGCGGCCCGCTCGCGGACGGTCGCGGCGGAGACGTCCGGGTCGAACCGGTCCCCCGCGGGCGGCGCGACGACGCCCCGCTCGGGCGCTCCGAGAGCCTCGGCTCCCGCGCGCGTCGCCGCCGAGTTGTGTATCGCGGCGTCGACTCCCGAGAGGAACCGCGCCTCGATCCGGCGGACGACGCGGCGGGCGAGCCCCGCTCGCGCTCGCGAGGCGAGCATGTGCAACAGCGCCACCGTCGGCGTCTCGACGCGGCGGTTGGCGGCGACGAGCGAGGGGTGTGCGAGCCCGTCCTCGACGAGCACGTCGGCGCCGATGCCGTCGAGCTGGCTCGCGATCCGACGGGCGCGGAGGGTGTCGGTGAGCTGTCGAGGGTACGACCGCCACGGGAGCGACGCGACGGACACCTCGTGACCGCGCTCGCGGAGCCGGTCGCGGAGCCGCCGGTCGTAGTAGAACCCGCCGGAGCCGGTGTCGATGTCGCCCGCGATCACGAGTGCGACGCGCATTACGGCAGCGACCCGGTGTGGCGGACGACCGCCGTGTCGTCCTCGTGGACGGCCACGGTCAGCTCCTCGGCCGCGGGCGCGTCGATCTCGGCGAGCCGCTCGTACAGCGCCCGCGCGAGGCGCTCGACGCTCGGGTTGCCCTCCAGGTGGTCGTTGAGGGTCTCGTCGCGGTAGGCGTCGACCGCGTCGGCGAGCGCGGCCCGGGCGAGGTCGATATCGAGCAGGTAGCCGTACTCGCCGAGCTCGGGGCCGCGGAACGTGACCTCGGTCTCGAAGGTGTGCGAGTGAAGCTCGGCCTCCGCCGGCGGCGGGTTCGGAACGGTGAGCCAGTGCTGTGCGACGAACGTCTCGGTGACTGTGACGGAGTACATCGTGGATCAGGTGGTGAGTGGGCGTCTCGGTGTGCGTCTTCGCAGCGATCTTCGCGACCGCATCAGTACGTGAACAGGATCTGGAGGGTGCTCTCGGCGTCGTCCGTGAGCCGGCGGTACGCGGCGGGCGCGTCCTCGACGTCGACGCGGTCGGTGACGAGTCGATCGGCGATCCGGGTCTCGTCCGCGAGCCGCTGCAGTTCGCGCCACGTCGTGTCTCGGCGGCGCTCTCGGTCCCACCGACCGCGAAGTTCGGGGGCGATCGTGGAGACCTGGCTGCTCGCGACGCTCACGCGCCCCCGGTGGAAGTGGTCGCCGAACCCTAGGTCCGCGCGCTTCGTCCCGTACCACGAGCCGACGAGGACGCGCCCGTCGAAGCGGGTCGCCTCGACCGCGGTTTCGAGCGTCTCCGGTCGCCCGCTGACCTCGATGGCGAGGTCGACGCCGCCGGTGAGGTCGCGGACGACGCCGGCCGCGTCGACGCCGGTCGGGTCGACGGTGTGGTCGGCGCCGAGGGCGTCGGCCACACGCCGTCGGTGAGCCCGCGGCTCGACGGCGACGACCGTCTCGGCCGCCGAGCGCGAGTAGAGCGCGGTCGTCAGCAGCCCGACGACGCCCTGCCCGAACACGGCGACGCGCTCGCCGATCCGGGGCGCGCCGTCGAGCGCGAAGTTGACGGCGGTCTCGGTGTTGGCGAACAGCGCGGCGGTCTCGGGGGCGACGCCGTCGGGGACCGGTCGGAGGTCGGCCGGCGCCGCGAGGAACCGACCCTCGTGGGGGTTGAACCCGAAGACGGTTCGACCCCGCCACGAAGGGTCCACGTCCGCGCCGACCGCCGCGACGGTGCCGACGGCCGAATACCCGTATCGGAGGGGGTACGAGAGGTCGCCGGAGAGCGCCGAGAGCTCCTCGTCGGCGACCGTCTCGGCGTCGAGATCGCCGCGGTACGCGAGCAGCTCCGTGCCGGCGCTGACGGCCGACACCGCGGTGTCGACGAGCACCTCGCCGGCGGCGGGCGCGGGCGGGTCGATGTCGATCACGTCGACCTCGCGAGGCGCCGCGAACTCGACCGCGCGGGCGTCGCCCGCGCTCACGGTGCCTCCTCCGTCTCCGGGATCGGAGCGAGTTGGTGCGGCATAACGCACCGCACGGGCCGGCGCCTAATGGATGTTCGGTGACGACCGCCGGACTCGCGGACGGGTACACCTAAGGGAATGGCACTGGTACGCTATCGCATGGCTCTCGCAGACGACGGCGACGCCGCTGACGACAGGTCGGTGACGCTCCTCCACTGGATCGGAATCGCGGCGGCGACCGTCACCGCGGGCGTCCACCTCTACTTGGGACTGCAGATCGGCGGGACGTTCGGCGCGGCGTTCCTCGTCGCGACGGCGGGGTTCCTCGGCGGGATCGGGGCGGTGTTGTTCGACTACCGCCGGCGGCTCGTCTACCTCCTCGGGATCCCGTTCACCGCCGGGCAGATCGTCATGTGGTACGCGTTCAACGACGTCCCGCCGGTGCCGCCGATCGAAGCCGTCGACAAGCTCGCGCAGGTCGCGCTGATCGCCGTGCTCGTCGCGCTCCTCCGACGGGACAAGTAGCGATCGCTCGATATTCGCTCGATATTCGGACGGGTCTCAGGGCTCCGCCGTCGCGATCGGGGGGTCCGATCGACCGAGTCGGCCGGTGGCGGCCGCCCAGTCGCGGGTGAAGCTCGCGAGGAGAACAGTCAACGCGAGTCCCGCGACGGCCGCGAGGACCGGACCGCCCGCGCCCGGCAGCAGCGCGGCGGCGATGACGAGGAACTGGGCGCTCCCGATCCCGCGACGGACACGGCTCGGCGGGAGCCCGTAGATCGGCTCTCCGGCACGTCGCCTGAGCCACAGCGACCCGGTGTAGGCGTACCACACCCCGCCGGCAACGAGGTACCACGCGGGGAGGGCGCCGACGCCGACCGCGACGGCGCCCCCGACCAGCACGGCGAGGGCGTCTGTCGCGCCGTCGAGCCGCGCCCCTAACACGGTTTCTCGGGTCCGTCTCGCGACTGCGCCGTCGACGGCGTCGAGGAGCACGGCGACGGCGAACAGCGCCACCGGCAGCCGCGGGTCCGGCGGCGACGAGCGCAGCGTCCCGGCGAGCACCGCGAGCAACCACCCGCGGAACAGGGTGATCGCGTTCGCGGGGCCGAGCGTCGGGTGGACCGTGGCGCCGCCGGGCGGGCGGTTCGCCGAGAGGTGAGTGCCGGCGTACGCCGCGACGTAGGCTCCGACGGCCGCCGCCCCGAGGGGCCACCCGCCGGCGAGCGGACGCCAGAGCGCGACCAACCCGAGCGCGCCGACGACGAGCGCGCCGAGGAACCGCCCCCGGACCCGCCTTCGCGCCGTCCACGACGCTCCACCGAGAAGTGACATGCGTCACCGATCGGCGCGCAGAAAGTTCGGTGTTCCGGTGGGCTGTGTTCGATCACGGATCGGACCGACGGCTTGCGGGGTCGCCGTCTCCGATGGCGTCCATCACGTGGGCGTGGTACTCCCGCAGCGCGGCCGACTCGTCGTCCGCGAGCACGGTGTCGGAGTCGACGAGGGTCGCGAGGCCGAACGAGAGCGGCGCCGGCGAGTCGACGGTGTGGTGGGCGACCGCGCAGTCGTCGGCGTCGATCCGAGCGAGCAGCTCGCGGATCCGCGCTGCGGCGAGCCGGTCGTCCAACAGCTCGCGGTATGTCTCCTCCATCACGGCGAACTCGTCGAGGTCGGCCGCGAGCGAGAGCAGCATCTCGGCCGACACCTGCTGTTCGGCCGCCGACTTCTCGTACCCCTTGTACCGCTTTAAGATCATCAGCGAGCGCGACGCGTTGATCCGGAAGTAGCGCTGGAGCAGGTCGGTTCCCCGGACGGCCGCCCGTAGGTCCTCGCGGACCGTCTTCGGGTCGAGTTCGCGGAGGATCCGCGCCACGTCGACCTTGCGGTTCAGCGGGAGCGCGAGCGAGAACCCGCGGTCGGCGACCGCGACGGCGGCGGTGGCGTCGGTGCGACTCTCGACTTCGGCGGCGACGAGCCGGGAGAGCCCGTCGTTGAACCGCCGGCCGAAATCGGCGTGGACGTAGAACCGTCGCTTGTACCCCTCGCGATCGAGCTCCTCCTCGACGACGAGCCGCGAGGGGGTCGCGACGCTCTCCGCGCCCGCGTACGCCACCTGCTCGTCGTATATCCGGGCGATCGCTCTGATCGCGTTCTCGTCGAGGGGGAGCGCTCGGAGTTGCGCGCGGACCGCGGGCGGCCCGCCCCGCTCCAACCGGTCGAGCAGTTGAGCCTGAAACGCGGCCACCTCGCGGGCGAGGTCGTACGACAGGGGGAGTCGCTCGGAGTACCACGAGGGAACCGTCGGTCGCTCTCCCGTCCGATCGACGGACACCTTCGAGCCGCGGCGGTAGCGGAACGCGAAGCGCTCGCCGCCGAGCGCGAACACGTCGCCGGGATCGAGCGTGTCGAGGTACGCCTCGTCGAGCGTGCCGACCCACTCGTCGTCGCGAGTGAACACGTCGCAGCTGAACGAGTCGGGGATGGTCCCGACGTTCGTCATGTAGATGACCCGCGCGAGCCGGCCGCGCTTTCCGACGAGACGCTCGCCGACCGGGTGCTCCTCGTGGTGGTGTTCACCGCCCGGCGGGTCGTTGGCGTCCCGCCAGATCTTCGGGTAGACGTGTCGCTCCTCTAAGCCCTCGTAGTCCGACGTGAGGTACCGAATCAGCCGCTCGTAGTCGTCGTCGTCGAACGCCCGGTACGGGTGCGCGCGGCGGAGCACCTCGCGGACCTCGCGGTCCGGGCGGACCCGGTTTATCGCCATCCCGTACACGTGTTGGGCGGCCACGTCGGCGGCGCCCTCGGGGAGGAACACGCGGTCGACAAACCCGTCCTCGGCGCGCGCGAGCAGCGTCGCACACTCGACCAGTTCGTCGCGGTCGAGCGCGAACACCCGTCCCTCGACCGTCTCGCCGGGGCTGTGTCCCGCGCGCCCGACGCGCTGGAGCAGCGCGGCGACGGACTTCGGCGAGCCCACCTGCACGACCAGATCGAGGTGCGGCATGTCGATGCCGAGTTCGAGGCTCGTCGAGGTGGTGACGACGTCGAGGTCGCCCGCCTTCAGCCCCTCCTCGATCCGGGTGCGCTGGCTCTCGCCGAGACTCCCGTGGTGACACCCCGAGTCGGATTCGTCGTAGCCGAACCGCTCGCGGAGCTCCTGGAGCGTGCGCTCGGCGCCCGACCGGGAGTTCGTGAACACGAGCGTGTTCTCGTGGTCCGCGATCAGCTCGTGAAGCGCGTCGTAAAACCGGTCGGTGACGACCGAACGCGAGGTGTGAACGAGGTCGGCCGCCGGCGTCCGGAGCCGCAGATCGAACTCGCGGCCGAACCGCGCGTCGACCAGTTCGCAGGGGCGCGGTTCGAGCCCGGTCGGGTCGCCGGGCTCCCCCGCGACGCGCTCCCGGCCGACGAGAAAGTCGGCGACCGCATCGAGCGGTTCGACCGTCGCCGAGCAGCCGATCCGGGTGGGAGAGCCGTCCGCGAGTTCCGTCAACCGCTCCAGCGAGACGGCGAGGTGGGTCCCGCGCTTGTTCGCCGCCAGCGAGTGGATCTCGTCGACGATCACGTACTCGACGGTGCGCAGCTTCTCTTTGAACTTCGGCGAGTTGAGGAGGATCGCCAGCGTCTCCGGCGTGGTGTTGAGCACGTGCGGCGGCGCCTCAAGCATCGCCCGTCGGTCCGTCGCGCTGGTGTCGCCGTGGCGGATGGCCTGGCGAACTGCGGGTTCGTCGGACGGCGATTCGCCGTCGGTCCGCTTCGCGTCGATTCCGGCGAGCGGCGCCTCCAGGTTGCGTTTGATGTCGTTCGCGAGCGACTTCAGCGGGGAGACGTACAGACAGTACACCGAGTCGTCCAGGTCGTCGCGGCGCTCCCGCTCGAAGAGGTCGTCGAGGACCGCGGTGAACGCGGCGAGCGTCTTCCCGCTGCCGGTCGGCGCGGCGACGAGACAGTTCCGGCCGTCGTCGACGTGCGGGATCCCCTCGCGCTGTGGCGGCGTGAAGAAGCCGCCGTTCTCGCCGACGTACGGCCCGAACTCGTCGACCCACCAGCGGCGAACGGGCGGGGAGAGCCGGGCGAGCACGTCCGCGTCGGGAAGCGGCACCGTCTCGGGGTCGAACGCGACGGCGGGGCAGTCGTCGCCGGCGACTCGCTCGACGAGGAGCTCGCGGGGCGACGCTCCGATGGCCTCGCCGTCGGTGCGTTCGGTCACTACGTGCGACGTTGGCGCGCGACGGGATAGTGGTTGTGTCGAGACACGGCGCACCGCGATCGCGCCGAGAGAGTGAGCGAACCGGCCCGTTTATCCGCCGGCCGGTCGTGGCCGCGCATGTATGAGTGGAACCTCGCCGGCGACGGAGCGGGAGATCGACCGGAACCTGTTCATCACCGTCTCCGGCCCGCCGGGCTGCGGCGCGACGACGCTGGTGGAGGGCCTCGCCGAGGCGCTCGACTGCGGCTACGTCTCCGGTGGGGAGCTGTTCCGCGAGATCGCGGCCGAGCGCGACATGAGCCTCTCACAGCTCATCGCGAAGACCGGCGAGTCCGAGGAGATCGACCGCGCGCTCGACCGACGGCTCCGGACCATCGCCGAGAAGTGGGGGACCGCGAACAAGGCGTTCGTGCTCGAATCGCGGCTCGCCGGCTGGATCGCCGGCAACCGCGCCGACATCCGGATCTGGCTCGACGCGCCGGACGAGGTCCGCGCCGACCGAACGCTCGACCGCGAGGAGATGACCTCCGAGATGCAGGTCCGTGAGGTCATCGAGGAGAAGCGTTACAAGTCGTACTACGGGATCGACCTGTCCGACCGATCCATCTACGATCTGGCGATCAACACTGGACGGTGGGACGCTCAGGGAACGCTGGAGCTGGCGCTCACGGCGATCGAGCAGTACGACATCGAGAACGACGAGGGCGCCTTCGCGACGACCGACTTCGAGATCTGAATCACACCACGACCGAACCGAACGGGTACGCCGGCGTCTCCGCGGTCCAGACCGCGCCGTCGTCGACGTCGACGAGCGATATGCGGTCGTCGTCGTAGTGCGAGACGACGAGCCGATCGGATCGGGTCGGTTCGCGGACGGGCGTCGCGACGAGTCCCGGCGCCGGGGTCTCGACGACCGCACCCGCAAGCGACCGGAGACGGCCGGCGGCGGCGTCGAGGACCCACCAATCGTCGCCGATTCGAAACAAGTCGACGGGGCGGGCGAACCCCTCGTGGACCGCCACGAGCCCGAGGTCGCGGTCGAACTCGTGAACGACGCCGTCGCCGCGACCGGGGACGAACACCCGATCGGCGGTGACGACGAGGTCGTACGGGTCCGCGCCGACCGCGGCCGCGCCGAGGATGGGGTCGGGGTCGGGGGCGGGGGCGGGGGCGGGGGCGGTGTCGGGGTCGGCGGCCGTGTCCGTTTCGAAAGCAACAATTCTCGCACTCGACTGATCGACCGCGTAGCCGCGGGAGCCGTCCGGCGAGACCGCGACGCCCTGTACCCGAGCGCCGTCGCCGATGCCGATCGATCCGATTCGCTCGTGGGCCACCGGGTCCACGACGTCGACGACACCGTCCCGGCGGCTGCCCGCGTAGAGCCGTCGGCCGCCCGGCGCGACCGCGACCTCGTGGGGCTCCGCGCCGACCGCGATCCGGTCGACGAGCGCGAGCGACTCGGGGTCGATCACGGCGAGCGCGTCCCCGGCCGAACACGAGACGAACAGCTCGCCGTTCGCCGCCGCGAAGTGCGAGGGACCGAGCACGCCGGTCTCGATCCGGGTGACCTCCCCGTTCGGGTCGACCGCGGTGACGGCGCGGTCGCCCATCGTCGCGACGAACGTCCGACCGCGACGCGTCGTCGCGTGGACCGGGTGGCTCCCGACGGGTACGTCGCCGAGCGGTTCACCGGTGGCGAGCGCGAACAGCGCGAGGACGTCCTCGCCCTCACAGGGGACCGCGACGACGCGGCCGCGAGACGAGTCACCGGACGAGCCGCGGGTGGGGGATCGAGTCAGGTCGCGAGACGGGCCGTCGCTCATCCCGTACAGGAGAAGTCGCCGCCGCCGCCCCCGCCGCCGACGCTCCCGTCGGTCTCGATCACGACGTTCGTGGCGGTCTCGACCGGGTGGCGGCCGCGGTCGTCTTCGACGTTCGTCCACTCGCCGAAGCCCCCGTCGTACACGCGCACGTCCTCGAACCCGAGCGCCGTCAGCGTCAGCCACGTCGAGGTCGGGTCGACGTTCCCGTCGCCGTACACGACGACCGTCGAGTCGCGGTCGAGCTCCGCCTCGACCTCGTACAGCCGGACGAGGTCGCCGGGGTCGGTCATCCGCCTCCCCGAGACGTTGCCGGTCCAGTCGACGTTGACGGCGCCGGGCAGGTGGCCGTGGCGGTCGTGGTCGGGATCGAGGGCGTCCGAGCCCGCCGCACCGAGGTACGCCTCCGGCACCCGGGTGTCGACGAGTCCGGGGCCGTCCCCGTTGAACGACCCGACGCGTTCGGCGAGCCACTCGCGGGTGACCCACGCCGACGCGTCGGTGTCGGGGTCGTAGTCGACCGGCGAGACTCGGTCGCGCGAGCCGGTTCCGACGCGGCCGTTCCAGCCGCCGAAGCCGCCGTTGAGCACGCGGACGTCGCCGGCGTGACCGAGCGCGGCGAGCGCGAACGCGACGCGGGTGACCCGCGACCCGACGCTCGCGCCGTAGACGACCACGTCGTCGTCCGGCGAGACGCCGAGGTCGCCGAACGCGCCGGCGATGGCGTCGGTGTCGGGGACCAGCCCGCCTTCTCCGGGCACCTGCGCCGAGACTGCGTCGAGGGGGACGCGCCGGGCGCCGTAGATCCGCTCGCGACGGAATCCGTCGGCGTCGCGGGCGTCGAGGACGACGACGTCCGCGCGGTTGTCGGCGAGCCATCCGGGACCGACGAGGCGGTCGACGTTCCCCGAGACCTCGTTTTCGGCGGCGATGTCGGCCGGTGTCGTCACCGCGAGACAGCCCGCCGCGCTCGCCGCGCCGACGGCGGTCGCGCCCGCGGCCGCCCGCAGCAGGCCGCGACGGGTGGCGTCCGGTTCGGACCGATCGTCCCCCGAGTTATTGCCGGACATCATCCGCAGTAGCAGTGGCCGTCCATGCAGTACGTCGCCTCCATGTCGCCGACGGCGAGTCCGAGCGAGGCGAGCGACGCCCGAATCTGTGCGACGGCATCGCCCTCGGGGCGGACGGTCCCGGCGACCGCACCGGTCGGTCCCGCGCCGGCGTCGACCGTCGCGACGACCTCGCGGCGCTCGTGGTCGATGACGGCCACTTCGTTAGCGTCTTGGACGGGGACGTACAGCTTCTCGCGGTTCGGTCCCCACGCCGCGGAGATGGCGTTCCCGCCGACGTCGAGGGTCGTCTCGTACTCGAACGACTCCAAGTCGATCACGCCGACGCCCGCGCCCGGGATGAGGAGGTACGCCGCCGCGTTGTCGGGCGCGACCTCGCTCGTGATCGGCGCGCCCGGAAGCCCGTCGTCGCGGGTGATCTTCGCGACTTCCT
The DNA here is from genome assembly GCF_000336995.1 of Halorubrum aidingense JCM 13560. Lineage (GTDB taxonomy): Archaea > Halobacteriota > Halobacteria > Halobacteriales > Haloferacaceae > Halorubrum > Halorubrum aidingense. The sequence goes on from NZ_AOJI01000017.1 coordinate 509,427, forward strand.
CGGGGTTCTCGGGGTCGGAGATGTCCCAGACGCTCTCGGAACCCACCCGGGGAACCTCCGGGTCGCTGCCGAGCGTCCCCTCACCGTTCTCGACGAGGAGGTACTGCCCGTCGAACGAGGCGGTGCACATGAACGGGAGGACGTTACCGCCTTCCTCGTTCGCGGGTTCTCCGGCGTCGACCCGCGCGACCGTCTCGAACGGGTCGACGCTGAGCACGCGGATCGACTCGTCGGCGACGTCGACCACGAACGCGTAGTCCCCGTCGGGGCCGAGCGTCATGTCACAGGGGCCGACGTAGCCGGTCTCGATCTCGCCGGTCACCTCGCCGAAGGCGTCGCTGTCGCGGTCGGCGTCGACGCGAAAGATCGCGTGCGCCTCGTCGCCCTCGGGGGCCATCCCGGTCGTCCCGCCGGAGGCGATCAGCAGGTGGTCTCCGTCGGGCGTCGCGTTCGGGTAGTTCGGGCCGTATCCCGTCTCCACGAACGCGAGTTCGTCGAGCGTCCGCTGATCGAACGCGCGAACGCCGCCGGAGACGTTCAGCCAGAGCACGTCGTACTCGTCGTCGATGCCGGTGGTGTACTGGTTGGCCGGAAAGGAGGCGGTCGTGTCGAGGTACACGGACGTGATCAGCTCGTCGGCCTCGGCGTCGAGGACGCTGACCGTGCGGTCCCCGTTGTTGAACACGAACATCGTCGGGGCGGCGTCGCCGTCGCCGCCCGAACCGCCGTCGTCCGAACAGCCGGCCAGCGCGGTCGCCGCGCCGACGGCCCCGGACGCCTGTAACAGCCGTCGCCGGTCGACGCCCGCCGCGAACGGGTTCGTCCGGCGATCGTTCGCCAGATCGCTCCCCTTCGAGGGGCGCGGTGCCGGTTCGTTCGTCGTGCAGTCGCAGTCGTCGCTCATACCGATTCCACGCGGGTCCGGAGTAAAGCCCCGCCGAAGGCCCCGTTCGTTGCCCCGTGTGCCGCGTAGCGGCAATTCTCATGTCTTCCTCAGACCCGAGGGGACCGTTACCGTCTTCAGCGCCGCTTTAGGTTCGGGACCGGTGTACTCGGGCAATGGTGTTATCGCCTGCGGGGTACCTCGCCGTCTCTATCGCGGTCGGCCTGTCGTTCGGCGTGCTGTTACAGAAAGCGCGGTTCTGTTTCGTCAGCGCCTTCCGGGACTTCGTCGCGTTCAAAGACACCCGCGTCCTGAAGGGGCTGCTGGCTGGGATCGCGGTGATGACCGTGTTCTGGAGCCTCCAAGCGACGTTCGGCTACTTCCGCGGGTTCTGGACGCCCGCGTGGGGACTCGGCTCGCTCGTCGGCGGGTTCGTCTTCGGACTCGGCATGACGCTGGCCGGCGGGTGCGCGTCCGGGACGCTGTACCGCGCCGGCCAGGGGTACCTCCAGTTCTGGCTCGTGCTGCTCTTCATGTTCGTCGGCTACGTCCTCTTCGCGTTCGCGTTCCCCGTCGCGGAGACGTACTACTTCGCGACGCTGAACCCCTTCGAGGGGCGGACCCTGTACCTCTCGTCCCCGTTCCCGCCCGCGGTCACCGGCGCCGTTGCGGTCGGGGTCGGGCTGCTCGCGTACGCGTTCGTGAAGGGCCGGAGCCGGCTCCCCGACGAGCCGTCGGGCGGCGCCGGCGTGGGGACAGACACCCGAGCGCAGGCGGCCCTCGGCGGCTCTCGGACGGTGTCGGCGGTGGCCGTCGGACTGCGGGGGATCGCCGACGGGACCGTCGCGTACGTCCGCGCGCTGATCGACGACGACCGTCCGCTCCGGGTCCGGCTCCGTGGCTCGTGGGACGCGCGCACGGCGGGCGTGGCGATGGCGCTCGTCGCGAGCCTCTGGTTCTACGTGCACGGGCACTGGGCGATCACCGGCAGCGAGGCGCGCTGGGCCGGGTACCTGCTGTCGCAGGCGGGCTACGACGTGGCGAGCGTCGACTACTGGGGCTCCGTCCTCTTCCGCGACGGGAACATCTCGCTGACCATCGACATGGTGATGATCGCGTCGCTGATCGTCGGCTCGTTCATCGCCGCGTACGCCTCCGGCGACTTCCGGGTCCGGAAGCCGAAGCTGAACCGCGTCCCGAACTACGCCGTCGGCGGGCTCCTGATGGGCGTCGGGTCGCGGCTCGCGGCCGGCTGCAACATCGCGAACCTCTTTTCGGGCGTCGCGCTGCTGTCGGTCCACTCGTTTTTGGCCGGCGCGGGGATCATCCTCGGCGTCTACGTGATGACCCACTACATGTACCGCGAGGTCGGCTGCGCGATTTAAACAGGGCCGTCGGCCGGCCTCGGAGTCGTCGACCGCGACGGACCAAATTCGGGGCCGTCGACCGAGTTCGGGACCATCGACCGAGTTCCGGGGTCGTCGACCGAGTTCTGTCGTCGCCGTTCGATCGAGCGTCGGCGGAGCCGCGGTCGGTCGCTTATAAGCGGTTGCGACGGCGAAGCGTCTCGAAGGGTGGCGGCTGAATAAAAAGGCGATCGACGCTTACGCGTCGGCGGCCGCGCCCGTCTCCAGTTCGAAGTCCCACTCCTCGTAGCCGCCGGCCATGCTGGCGACGACGACGTCGTCCTCGACGCCCTCGTAGCTGCTGATCAACATGGCGGCCTGCTTCGACGACTGCCCGATCGGGCACGCGCAGACCACGTCGGTGTCGTCCCAGTCGATGTCGGGCACGGTCGACGGAAGGTCGCCGAGCGGCACGTTGATCGCACCGGGGATGTGACCGGCTTCGTACTCCGTCGGCGGTCGCGTGTCGATGACGCGAACGTCGCCGTTCTGGACGCGCTCGTTGACTTCTTCGGGGGCGAGTTCTTCGACCATGATCACTCCTTCCGCAGGAAGACGCGGTAGCGGCCGTCGCCCGATTTCCACACCTTCGCGGTCGCGTCGTCGCCGACCGCCTTCGGCACGTTCTCCGTGCTCGGGACGTGGTCCGTTTCCTGGACGAGCACGTCACCGGCGTCGAGGCCCGCGATGGCCTTCTTCGCTTCGACCTGGGGGTACGGACAGACCTCACCGGTCATGTCCTGTACCTCCGTCGCGTCTTCGAGCAGCGCTTCTGCGGTCTCGTCGTCGAGTTCGTCGGGTAGCTCGACGACGTCGTCCCACGATGGTTGGCTCATGCTCCCGTATACAGGCGTGACGGGGTAACGGCTTTCGTGACCGGCAGGCTTCTCCCGTATCTCGGACGTAGATCGGCGCGCACGACCGCGATAGACGTCGAGAACGCCGTTTCCGTCGGACTCTTATCGGGGTGCGATCTACGGACCCCATGAGCGACTACGTCGTCGACGAGTCGACGATCTTCGAGACGCCCCTCGTGGAGCTCGACCTCGACATCGAGGCGGACGCGGACGTGTACGCGAAAGTCGAGTGGTTCAACCTCTACGACGCCCCGCACGGCGGGGGGTCCGTGAAATCCCGGATCGCGAAGGGCATGCTGGACGGCGCCGAGGAGCGCGGCGATCTCGAACCGGGCGTCACCGTGATCGAGCCGACCTCCGGCAACACCGGCAGCGAGATCGCCCGGCTCGCGGCCGTTCGCGGGTACGACGTGGAGATCGTCATGCCCGACAACGCGGCGGGCGGGAAAGTCGAGGCCGTTCGGGACGCCGGCGCGGAGATCCACTTCGTCGACGCCAACCGCGGGTACGACGCCGTCATCGAGCGCTGCGAGGCGATCATCGCGGCGGACCCGGACGCGTACTTCCGTCCGAACCAGTACGAGAACCCCGACAACCCCGGCACCCACGAGCGGACGACCGCCCGGGAGATCTACGAGGCGACCGACGGCGAGGTGACGCACTTCGTCGCGGGCGTCGGCACGGGCGGGACGATCACGGGGACCGGCCGGGGGCTGACCGACCTGACCGACGGCGCCGCCGAGATCGTCGGGTTCGAGCCCGACGAGCCGCTTCACGCCATCGACGGCCTCAAATACCTCAAAACGGGCGACCACTACCACCCCGACACGTACGACGAGTCGGTGCTCGACCGGACCGCGTACGTGACCACCGCCGACGCCTACGACCAGGCTCGCGCGCTTCGCGAGCGGTACCTGGACGACGCGGTTCCGATCGCCGATCCCGGACAGCACGACGAGGAAACGATTCGCGAGCACCTGCGCGTCGACGACCAGTTCGTCGTCGGCACGTCCGCGGGGGGCGGCGCGGCAGCGGTCGTCGGTCTCGACGAGGCCGGCGAACTCGACGACGGCGACACGGTCGTGTTCATGCTGTGTGACCGCGGCGACAAGTACGCGGACATCCCGCTGTGGGAGGAGTACCTCTAGTCGCGTCCGTCACGCGGGCGTTCTGAGCGACTCTCGAAGAAACAGCCTCGAAACGGAATGTCGAAACGGAACCGCCGAAGCAAAAGCGCGATGCGGTGCGACCGAGTCGTCTACCGACCGCCGCTGGCGGCGGGGATGACGCGGACCTGCGCGTCTTCGGGGACCTCGGCGGTGACGCTCTCGACGGGCGTTCCCTCGACGTAGACGTTGATGAACTCCTTGATCTCGCCGTCTTCGAGGACGCTGTCTTTCAGTTCGGGACCGTGTTCGTCCGCGTGGTTCTCGAACAGCTCGCGGACCGTGTCGCCCGCGACGTCGACTTCCGAGGTCGCGGAGCCGCCGACGAGCACGGCCGGCAGTTTGATCGTAGCCATACCTGATTCACGACAGCCAGCGGAAAAAGGACCGCGCCGACGGCAACGACGGCCCCGGTCTAATACGGTTAGCCCGGCCTCGTACGGTCAGAGGCGGTTGTGGCGACGGACGCGGTGACGGTCGTGGCGGCGGACGCGGTGATGGCGTGGCGGCGGACGCGGTGACGGGCGTGGCGGCGATAGGCGACCGTGCGGCCGCGGTGCGGCGAGACGCGACGGCCGAGGAGCCCTCGACCGCACCGATCCGACGACCAGTGTCAGTCGGCGAGCGCGACACCGCGGTCGGCGGGGGTCCGGCGGGACCCCGGAGCGCGGTCGTGCGCGCGGATCGCACCTCCGAGATGGCGGCAGGACCCACCGGTGGGCCGCCGGCTTATGCGTCCGTAGGCAGTAGCGTGAGTCGAATGACCGATCTCGACCTCGACCCCACGCAGCTCGACCGCTACTCCAGACACATCATCATGGACGACGTCGGGCCCGGCGGTCAGAAGGCACTGCTCGACGCCGAGGTGCTCGTGCTCGGCGCCGGCGGACTCGGCTCGCCGATCATCCAGTACCTCGCGGCCGCCGGCGTCGGCACCATCGGCATCGCCGACGACGACGAGGTGGAGCTGTCGAACCTCCAGCGACAGGTCATCCATGGGAACGACGACGTCGGGCGGAAGAAGGTCGACTCCGCGGCCGAGTTCGTCGCGCAGCTCAACCCGGACGTCGACGTCCGCAAACACGAGCTGCGGGTCACTCCGGAGAACATCGAGGACCTGATCGAGGGGTACGACTTCGTGGTCGACGGCACCGACAACTTCGCCACGCGGTACCTCGTGAACGACGCCTGTACGCTCGCCGGGATCCCCTTCTCGCACGGCTCCATCTTCAAGTTCGAAGGGCAGGTGACGACGTTCGCGGGCGGCGACGACTCGCCGTGCTACCGCTGTCTGTTCCCCGAAGCCCCGCCCGCGGGGATGGTGCCGAACTGCTCGACGGCCGGCGTGCTCGGCGTCCTCCCGGGAACCGTCGGCTGCCTGCAGGCGACGGAGACGGTCAAACACCTCATCGGCGAAGGCGAGACGCTCGACGGCTCGATGCTCTTTTTCGACGCCCTCGAGATGGAGTTCGACAAGGTGGAGATCCCCAAACGCGACGACTGCCCGGTGTGCGGCGACGACCCGGCCATCGAGTCGGTCCACGACGTCGAGTACACCGCCTCCTGTGCCATCGACGTCGGCGGCGACGACGAGTCGGAGCCGAAGATCGAAGCGAGCGACTGAGACGCCGCCCGGGTAACCCTGTTGTTGTTAAATACTGAACTTAGATCCCGTATCGGGTAGACTAGTCTACTCCTCTTTCGCTGTATTCTCAGTCAAGAATATATTCATAAAAATACTGTCGTTTCTAATACTGGCATCTTGTTTCAGGTACTCATCTGGGAGAGCACGTCCAAGAAACACCAATAGCAACAGAAAAATCACAATAAATGCGGGAATTATATACCACCTGATTGGTCCAGAAATAATAGCGACTCCAGTAGCGGTCAGTCCGATTATCCCAATAAAAAGGGCTATTTTCCCCATGGCAAGTACCGTTTCTAAGAACTGAATTACTCCATTATTTCTCTGTATTCGTTTTTGATACGAGGATAATCGTTCTAATAAATACGCCTGTTCATCCATATCTTCCGATGTAATGACTGCCTCAATGTCACCAGACGTACCAACAGAACCAATCGCTCTCGCTTCAGTACCAATTGTTCCATGGCATATAGCACTAATTGCGAGCCCTAGCCCCGAAAAGATCAGCATCCGAAACAAACTCACACACCAGCTGGGGAGCAAATATACTCCACAAGATGAGGGAACAATCTGGTTTGGATCTAAAAGGGAAGAAACAACTGTGATTGCTGAGAATAACAGCCCTACGAACACTAATATAATACGTAATGTCTGCCGGCCTTCTTTTGCAAATGAGTCCAGAACATTCCTCTGTTGCTCCAATCTCGTTTTAGCGTTAGTGTATTCTTCACGCAGTGGTGGTAGATTCCCATTCGACTCCTCAGGGTTATCCGATTCATCGATCATATATTATCTACCACAAAATTACAACTTCAAATATATAAACAGACATCTTAGATTCTAATCAATTCTATCTCTATCAAAGGTGACTACAACGCTAGTTTGCCTATTTAATTACCGCTCGCTTCGCACCGCGACCGTCTCCTGTTCGAACCCGTCGTCGTCGCCACGCCAGCGCCACGAGCCGACGAACGGGTAGCCGTCCAGCGCGCAGATGACGTACGAGTGCTCCGGCCACGTCGCCCGCGCGGCGTCCGTCTCGCTCGGGTGCGTCGGCCCCGTCGGGTGCGAGTGGTAGAACCCGACCACGTCGAGCCCGTCCGCTTCGGCCCGCTCGATGAGTTCGAGCTGCTCTTCGGGGTCGATCAGGTACCGTATCTGGGGCGTCTCCGCGACGTTTTCGGCCTCGTACGTCCGGGTCACGACGCTCGGATCGCCGTCGGTGCCGTGTGTGCCCGCTAACACGCCGCAGATCTCCGCCTCGCCGCCGCCGTAGGCGCGGTACACGATGTCGTCGTACGCCGCCCGCGTCAGTTCGATCATGCGCCGAGACAGGCGGGTGCGACCGATAAATCCGTCCCGACCGGCAAGGGGTGCGCCTCGTCGGAGGTAGCGGCAGTCGTTGACGACCAGCGGGGAGTTTTCACGGCGAGACCGGAGATCGGTTCATGAGCGAGACCGACGTCGACACCGACGCCGACACCGACGCCCGGAGCGGGGCCGTCGCGCCGACCGCCGACGAGGCGCTCCACACGACCCTCGAGATGCCGTTCGAAGACGCCGTGCCGTTCGTCCAGATCGAACACGAACTCGGGGACTTCGAGACGGTCCGGGTCACCCGCCTCGACGCGATGATCGAGGGGATGCTCGGTCACGACGACGTCGAGCGGACCGCGCTGATCGTGGTCTGCCATCCCGAAATCGCCCGCGACGCGCTCTCGATCGACCCGACCCTCGCGGGGATGCTCCCGTGTACGACGCTCGTCTACGAGCGCGAGGGCGACGACCGCGTCCACGTCCACCACGTGTCCGCGACGAAGGCGATCCGCGACCTCGGCTGCGCGCCGGCCGACGCCGGCGGAGCCGTCGACGACCTCGTGGAGAAGACGGGCGAGTTGATGACGGTCGTCTGGGAGAACATCGAGGAACACGGGCACAGCGAGCAATCGGCGTAGGTGGCTGGAGCGTCGACTCCGGCGTCAGATACCCTCAGCACGCCGGAGCGCGTCGCGGACCCCGGCCGGCGTCGCGTACGGCCCGCCGTCGACGCGGTGGTCGGGTAACAGCAGCGGAACCGGGTTCTCGTCGAGCGCGGTCGTCACCAGCGCGAGGTCGTCGGGGTCGTTGTCGTCGAGGCCGGCCAGTCGCGTCAGCCGGCTCACGGAGACCGTCTCGCCGCGCGGTATCTCTCCGAGCGCGTCGAGGACCGCGCGCTGATCGGTCGGCACCGTGAGAGCGACGGCGACGTCGTCGAGCGCGTCCGCCTCGCCCTCGAGAGACGCCTCGATGCGGTCGAGGAGTTCGTGGTCGTCGCTCGCGTCGTCTGGCGTCTCGGCCGGGAACGATACGGAAATGACGCGACCGGCGGCGACGCCGATCGCTATCGCGCGGTCGATCGCGGCAACGTCGCGGGCGAAAACGCCGGCGGATCCCGTCGTGTCCATGACCGCACGTCGGCGGGGGAGCGGGTTAAATGCGGTGTCGAGCGGCGGGCGGTATCGCGGCGACTACGCGCCGCTCTTGTCGACCTGGTACCACTCGCCGTCCCAGCTGAGGAGGTACTCGAAGCCGCAGCGGACCGTCAGCAGGCCGAAGCCGGGGTAGACGAAGGGGACCAGCGCGAGCCCTGGGCTGAGCTCGGCGACGTGGCCGTCGCGGTAGTCGGCGTACACGACCGGCAGCACCGCGAGTGCGATCGCGGCGAACGGCAACAAAAAGAACGTTTCGAGGCCGAACACGAGCAGCACGATGACCTTCGCGGCGAGCGCGAGCAGGTAGACGCTGGCGATGAGGCTCGACGCGATGCGTATCGTCGAGAGGAGTCCCCGCAGACCGCCGCGGTCGAAGCCGCCGCGCAGCGCCTTGTGGAGCACCTCGATGTGTCCGAGCCGCCACCGCTTGCGCTGCCCCCAGAGGTCCCGCACGGAGTGGGGCGCCTCCATCTCGTTCGTCACGTTGCGCGCCTGCCGGACGTCGAGTCCCTCGCGGAAGCACTTGTGCGCGAAGTCGATGTCCTCGGTGAGGAGGTAGTCGAGCCCGCCGACCGACTCGAACGCCTCTCGGGTGAACGCGACCGACGAACTGCGACAGTAGGTGAACCCGAGCGGCTCGACCAGCTTGTAGCCGGCGTGGAACAGCAGCCGCTCGCAGTAGGCGAGCGCCTCGACCGGCCCGGTCACCCGCGGGACGCGGCGCGCCTGGAAGATGTCGCAGTCGGTCTCGGTGAGCCGGTCCATCGCGATGGGCACGAAGTCGGGGTCGACCCGCTCGTCGACGTCGAACGCGACGAAGTGGTCGGCGTCGAGCCGATCGACGGCGTCGTTGATCGCGCCGGCCTTCGAGCCCGGGATGTCGCTCACGAGCACGCGCACGTCCGGGTGCGAGGCGTACTCCTCGGCGGCCGCTCGCGTCGCCTCGTCGTCCGGCTCGGTCAGCACGGCGATCTGGAGGTTCCGGTAGTTCGACGCCAGCAGCGTCTCGACGCTCTCGCCGACCACGTCGGCGTCGCGGTACGCGGGGACGATGGCCGCCACGCGAGGCCCGTCGAGGCGGCGACCGTCGGGGTCGCGCCGGCGGTGGACCTCGCGGGCCAGCATGAGCCCGCTGAGCGAGACGAGCACCGAGAAGACGACGGCCGTCGTCGCCGCCTCGATCGTGGCTATCTGGACGATCAGCCACGGCAGCGAGAGCTCGAAGGTGTCCATCTGTACGGCCTGATAGGTGCCGACGAGGAGAACGGACCCGACCGTGAGCGCGTAGCCCGTCAACTCGACGGCCCTGCGAAGGCGCCCGACCATATCCGACCTCGAAGAGCCGCCAAAATCAACGTTTCGCTCTCCAGTGATCGCCCGATGCCCACAAGTCTTATGTACAGATACGTGCATTAGTGTACACTAATGGAGGATACAACCGAGCTGGCCCCGGCGGTCAGGTCGATCCTGTCTGCGGCCCGGTCCCGGGCGGCCGAGGGGCGATCCGGCGATGTCGCCGTCGACCCGCGCGACCTGCGGGCCGCGTTCGACGCGGCCGAGGCCGACGGCCGCGTCCCGATCATCGCCGAGGTGAAGCCGACGAGCCCAACGACCGACGGCACCCGCGAGGACGACCCGGTCGAGCTGGCCGAATCGATGGTCGCGGGCGGCGCCGCGGCGCTGTCGGTGCTCACCGAACCGGAGCACTTCGGCGGGAGCGTCGACACGCTCGAACGCGTGCGCGAGGCGGTCGACGTGCCCGTCCTCCGGAAAGATTTCATCGTCGCGGAGTCGCAGCTCGACGCCGTCGAGAGCGACGTGGTCCTGCTGATCGCGCGGTTCGTCGGCGACGACCTCCCCGACCTGCTGGCCGCCGCCCGCGACCGCGGGTTCCAGGTCCTCGTCGAGGTCCACGACCGAGAGGAGTTGGCGACCGCACTCGACGCGGGCGCGACGCTCGTCGGCGTGAACAACCGCGACCTCGCCGAGCTGGTCGTCGACCTCGGAACCTTCGAGTCGGTGGCGCCCCACGTCCCCGACGACGTGACGCTGATCGCCGAGAGCGGGATCGCCTCGACCGAAGACGCCCGCCGGATGCGGGCCGCCGGCGCCGACGCCCTCCTCGTCGGCAGCGCGATCATGGCCGGCGACGTCGAGGCGAACACGCGGGAGCTGACGCGGGCGGAATCGGGCGACGGCGCTGACATCGCAAGCGACGAGACCGACGAGAACGGCGAGACCGACGAGAGCAGCGGGGACGGCGAGAGCGGCACCCGAGACACCCGACACACCACGGACACACCCACATGAGCGAAACCGGACCCACGACGAGCGAGACGACGGACGCGGGAGTATCGACGGACGGGGCGACCCCGTCGCGGCGACCGGGCCGCGAGCGCGGTCGCGCCGACGGGAAGTTCGGCCGCTACGGCGGTCAGTACGTCCCGGAGGCGCTGATGCCGGCGATCGAGGAGCTGACCGATGCCTACGAGCGCTACGTCCTCGACAACGAGGACGGCTTCATGGACGAGTTCCGCGAGCGACTGGCCGACTTCGGCGGGCGGCCGATCCCGCTTCAGCGGGCCGACCGGCTCTCCGAGCGCTACGACCGGGAGGTGTTCCTCAAACGCGAAGACCTCCTCCACGGCGGCGCGCACAAGCTGAACAACGCCCTCGGTCAGGTCCTCTTGGCGAAGTACATGGGCAAAGAGCGGATCATCGCGGAGACCGGCGCCGGCCAACACGGCACGGCGACCGCGATGGCGGCCGCGCACCTCGACATGCCCTGTGAGATCTACATGGGCGAGCGCGACATCAACCGCCAGCGCCCCAACGTCTTCCGGATGAAGCTCAACGGCGCCGAGGTGAATCCCGTCACTGCTGGCCGAGGGACCCTCAAGGAGGCCATCTCCGAGACGATGCGCGACTGGGCGACGACCGTCGAGAACACCCACTACGTGATCGGCAGCGTGGTCGGTCCGCACCCCTTCCCGGTGATGGTCCGAGACTTCCAAGCGGTCATCTCCGAGGAGGCGCGCGCACAGGCGATCGAGAAGACGGGCGATCTCCCCACCGACGTGGTCGCCTGCGCGGGCGGCGGCTCGAACACGATGGGGGCGTTCGCGGCCTTCGTCGACGACGATCCCGTCGCGCTCCACGCGATCGAGGCCGGGGGCTCGACGCTGGAAGTCGACGAGGAGGCGGGCGTCGCCCCGAACTCGGCGTCGCTGTACGCGGGCGAAGAGGGCGTGCTCCACGGGGCGCGGACGAAGCTCCTGCAGGACTCCGACGGACAGATCATGGAGAGTCACTCCATCTCGTCCGGATTGGACTACGCCGGCGTCGGCCCGGAGCTGGCGTACCTCGTCGACGAGGGGCGCGTCAACCCCGTCGCCGTCGACGACGACGCGGCCTTAGCGGGGTTCCACCGGCTCTCGCGCACCGAGGGGATCATCCCCGCGCTGGAGACGGCCCACGCGTTCGGATTCTTGGAGGAGCACCACGAGGATCTGGGCGAGCGCGTGATCGTGAACGTCTCCGGGCGCGGCGACAAGGACCTCGACGCCGCCATCGAGGAGACGGACAAACGCGACATCGCGGAGGCGCCTGACATGTCGATGTTCACGGGGGGGATTTAAATGTCGGAGCGAGTCACGGAGACGGAGGCGAACGTCGAGACGGGGAACTCGGCCGCCATCGCTGCCGCCTTCGCCGACGGCCCCGCCTACATCCCGTACCTCGCGGTCGGCGACCCGGACTACGAGGCCTCGCTCGAGTACGTCCGCGCGCTCGACCGCGGCGGCGCCGACGTCATCGAACTGGGCCTCCCCTTCTCGGAGCCGATCGCGGAGGGGCCGACGATTCAGGGCGCGCTCGTCCGTTCGCTCGACGCCGGGATGACGCCGGATCGGTTCTTCGCGTTCGCCGAGGAGCTGGACGTCGAGGCGCCGCTCGTCTGCATGACGTACTACAACCTGATTTATCAGTACGGCTCGGGGGCCGGCGAGGCGCAAAGCGCCTCGGACGCGAGCGGGACCACCGCGAGCGGCGGCCCGCGCCCCTTCGTCGAGCGCGCCGCCGCGGCCGGCATCGAGGGGCTCGTCGTCCCCGACCTCCCGGCTGAGGAGGCCGATCCGCTGCGCGAGGCCTGCGACGAGTTCGGGCTCGACCTGGTCTTTATCGTCGCGCCGACGACGGTCGGTGACCGGCTCGACCGGATCATGAGTCAGGTGTCCGGGTACGTCTACGTGCAGGCCCGGCTCGGAACGACGGGCGCGCGAAGCGACGTGTCCGACCAGACCACGGAGAGCCTCGACCGGCTCGACGACTACGACGTGCCGAAGGCGGTCGGATTCGGCATCTCGACGGGCGAGCACGCCGAGCGCATCGTCGCCGGCGGCGCAGACGGGATCATCGTCGGCTCGGCGCTCGTCGACATCGTCGCCGACGGCGTCGACTCGGACCTGTCGACCGCCGCGGTCGCCGACCGACTGGAGGCGCTCTCCCGAGAACTGAAGGACGGAGCCGAGCGCGGATACGCGGCGCGAGCGGAACCGACCGGGGCGCAGTAGCGTTTCGCGGAGTTCGAGCCAATACGTCCCCGAACGAAACCCACTTACCTTCGATTGCCACACACTCACACAACGACCGACTCCATCATGACAGCAGGACTCTCGGCACGACTCGACCGCATCTCCACGAACGACCGCTACCTCATCGTCCCGATGGACCACGGGATAACGATGGGCGCCGTCGAGGGACTCGTCGACATCGAGTCGACGATAGACGGCGTCACCGCGGGCGGCGCGGACGCCGTACTCACCCAGCGCGGAATCGCTCCGCGCGTTCACCCGAACAAAAACGACGCCGGCTACATCGTCCACGTCAACGGCTCGACGACGATCGGCCCGGACGAGAGCGACAAGCGCGTCACGGCGACCGCCGAGGACGCGGTCCGCGCGGGCGCGGACGCCGTCTCCTTCCACATCAACGTCGGCTCCGACCACGAGCCGGACCAGATCGAGGAGCTCGCGGAGCTGACTGCCGACGCCGAGCGGCTCGGGCTGCCGGTGCTCGCGATGGCGTACGCGCGCGGCCCGGGCGTCGACGAGACGGATCCGGAGGCGCTCGGTCACGCCGTCCGACTCGCCGAGGAGCTCGGCGCCGACGTGGTGAAGACCGGCTACTCCGGCGACGGCGACTCCTTCGCGCGCGTCACGGAGTCGACTCGACTCCCGGTCGTCATCGCCGGCGGTTCGAAGGGCACCGACCGCGAGACGGTCGAGATGGTCCGCGGCGCGATGGACGGCGACGCGGCGGGCGTGTCGATGGGGCGGTCGATCTTCCAACACGAGGACCCCGAGGGGATCGCCCGGGCCGTGTCGGCGGTCGTCCACGACGACGCGAGCGTCGAGGAGGCGCTCCGGGCGGGCGGGTTCGTCGAGGCGTAGGCGGCACGCGGTTCCTGTTCCTTTCGCAGTTTTCAAGCCCGGCGGGCGTGAGGTTCCGACAATGACACGCACGGTCTGGGTCAAAGCCGACGGCGACGTCGGCGACTGGGAGGCGCGCAAGCGGCGTATCACGGCCGCCATCGAAGCCGGAGCCGATTGGGTACTCGTCGACGAGGCCGACGTGGGGCGAGTCCGCGATCTGGGCGACATCTCGATCGCCGCGTTCCGCTCGGAGGCAGACGTCATCGACGACGCCGAGAGCGACGCCGAGGCCGACGCGTACTTCGTCGGGAAAGGCGGCGAAGGTGACGGGACGATCGACCTCCCCGAGGACTTCTCCGGCTCCGCCGACCTCACGACCGTCCGTCGGCGCGACGACCGCGCGCAGGGCGTGTACGTCCGCGTGCTCGGCACCGACTACGAGCGGTTCGCCGAGGAGGCCGCGGCCGACGCGGAGTTCACGATCGTCGTCGGCGAGGACTGGTCGATCATCCCGCTGGAGAACCTCATCGCGCGGGTCGGCGAGGAGACGCACCTCATCGCGGGCGCGACGACGGCCGCCGAGGCGCAGACCGCCTTCGAGACGCTGGAGATCGGCGCCGACGGCGTCCTGCTCGACGCCGACTCCCCCGACGAGATCCGCGGCGCGGTCGAGGCCCGCGACGCCGCCGACCGTGAGGCGCTCGACCTGCGGTACGCCGAGGTGACCGCGGTCGAACGCACCGGCATGGCCGACCGCGTCTGCATCGACACCGGGTCGCTGATGGACGACGACGAGGGGATGTTGGTCGGGTCGATGTCGCGCGGGCTCTTCTTCGTCCACGCCGAGACCGCGGAGTCGCCGTACGTCGAGTCGCGTCCGTTCCGCGTGAACGCCGGCGCGGTCCACGCGTACGTCCGGAACGCCGAGGGCGGCACGAACTACCTCGCCGAACTCACCAGCGGCGACGAGGTGCAGATCGTCGACACCGCCGGCCACACCCGCGAGGCGATCGTCGGGCGCGTGAAAATCGAGAAGCGACCGATGTTCCGGGTGCAAGCGGAGGTCGAGACGGACGACGGCGTCGACCGCGTCGAGACGCTCATCCAGAACGCGGAGACGGTGAAGATCGCGACGAGCGACGGCAAGAAGGCGGTCACGGACTTGGAAGCGGGCGACGAGGCGCTCGTCTACTACGAGGACGTGGCACGGCACTTCGGCGAGGCGGTCGAAGAGAGCATTATTGAGAAGTGAGTGGTCGACCGAAGGGAGACCACTACTAACGAGCGGGCCGGAGGCCCGCGAGTAGCGGGGCCCCGCTGCGCTCGGCCCCGTATGCGAGCGGCGAAGCCGTGAGCCGAGTGGTCGACCGAGGGGAGACCACTGAGACGCGAGCGGTGAAACCGCGAGCGCCGTCGGGTGATGGTCGCGGCTGGACCGTCCGTTCGGAGCGCGACGCTCGGATCGGTCCACTCCCGATGGGACGCCAGTGTGAGAACGCGCTCCGATGCGACCGACTGTTGCCGCCTCTGTGCGCAGTTCGGCACCCACATCCAGAACGAGGAACGGTACGGCTCGCTTCCGAAGAGGGACCGATCGCGTCACAGGCGGGATAGCTTCGAACGCGTTCAGGACCTCGCAGCGGCAGCGAATCCGGCAGTCACAGTCGAGAGCCTCCTCGTCTCCGACCGGACTCGGCAGGTATCACTCGCCGCTGAGTACACCTCGGATCGCGCTGACCGCCTCTCTGAACGAGCTGACGTCCATGGAGTCGACAGTGAAAAGCACGCCTGCGTCGCCCTCGAGCACCCTGACGACGAAGCCGTGGTCGTGGAATCGGACGGTGAAATTGTACGGACCGATCTCCGAACCGTCGTCGCTGTGTGCGATCTCGGTCCGGGCCGACCGTTCCGCGAACCCCACCCGTTCGAGTTGGACCAGCTGCGCCTTCCGCTCTTGGGCGGCCTCGTCGGACGGATAGAGGTCCTGCCGCACGTACAACAGGTCGAACGAAGACGGGGTGAAATACACGACGCTCCGGAGTGTGTCTCCGAGGCTGGTACGGGTGGCACTAAGGATCTGTTCGGCCATCTCGTCGCTGATACTCGTGGTAAATGTCTCTGAGCTCATATGTTGTGGTAATCGCACCCGGTCGTAACAAGGATTTCGACGGCGATGACCCGTCAGAGCTGCAATCATCGATGTGATGTGCGTAGATATCTGCGCTGTGCGCGCTGTATTCAGCAGAGCCGAAGGAGTTAGATCCCGTACAGCTCGCCGTACTTCGCCTCGACGTAGTCGGTGAACGCGTCCGCCGAGAAGTCCTCGCCGGTCGCCCGTTTCACCAGTTCGTTGGTCTCGTAGCGGGAGCCGTGCTGGTGGACGTTCTCGCCGAGCCACGCCTGGAGGTCCTCGAAGTCGCCCGCGGCGATCTTATCCTCGAGGTCGTCGATCTCGCCGTCGGCCGCCTCGAACAGCTGGGCCGCCATCACGGAGCCGAGCGAATACGTCGGGAAGTAGCCGAAGTTGCCGTGGCTCCAGTGGATGTCCTGCAGGCAGCCGTCGGCGTCGGTCGGCGGGCGGATCCCGAGGTACTCCTCGTACTTGTCGTTCCAGACCTCGGGGACGTCCTCGATCGCGAGGTCGCCGCGGATCAGGTCGCGCTCGATCTCGAAGCGGACGATGATGTGGAGGTGGTAGGTGAGTTCGTCGGCCTCGACGCGGATGAGGTTGTCCTCGTGGACCTGGTTGAACGCCTCGTAGGCGTCCTCGACGGTCGCGTCCTCGGTCTCCGGGAAGCGCTCGTGGAACGCCGGGAGGAACTGCTCCCAGAACGCGCGGCTCCGACCGACGTGGTTCTCCCAGAGCCGCGACTGCGACTCGTGGACGGACAGGTCGCGCGACTCGCCGAGCGGGGTTCCCCACTCGTCCTGCGGGAGCCCGAGGTTGTACTGCGCGTGGCCGTACTCGTGGATCGTCGAGCCGATCGCGCCGAGCGGGTCCGCCTCGTCGAACCGGGTCGTGATCCGGCAGTCGAACTGGTTGCCCGAAGTGAACGGGTGCGAGGAGACGTCGAGGCGGCCGCGGTCGAAGTCGTAGCCGACCAGATCGAGGGCATCGCGTGCGAGTTCCTCTTGCGTCTCCGCCGGGAACGTCCCCTCGAAGGTGTCGACGGCGAGGTCGGCGTCCGACTCGCGGATCGCGTCGATCATCGGGACGAGCGTCTCCCGCAGCTCGTCGAGGATCGACTCGGCGCGCTCCATCGAGAGACACGGCTCGAAGTCCTCGAACAGCACCTCGTAGGGGTCGCGGTCGGGGTCGATGTGCTCGGCGTACTCGCGCTTCAGCTCGACGTGCTTCTCCAAGTACGGGGCGAAGTGCTCGAAGTCGTCCTCGGCTCTCGCCTGCTCCCACGCCTGGAGGGCCTCGGAGCTGGTCTCGGAGATCTCCTCGACGAGCTCGACGGGGACCGCGTCGGCGCGCTCGTACTCGCGGCGCACCTCGCGGACCACGGCGGCCCGCTCCGCGGAGAGGTCGGCGTCGTCGAGTTCGTCGAGCAGGGCGCCGGTCTCCTCGTCGGTGACCATGTCGTGGCGGATCGACGACAGCGCCGAGAGCTGTTTCGACCGGGCGGGAGTGCCGCCCTCGGGCATCATCACCTGCTGGTCCCAGCCGAGCACGCCGGCGGCGCTCCCGACCGTGTTCCACCGTCGAACTCGGTCGAGGAGGGCGTCGTACGCTTCAGGGGCGTCGGATACGTCGTCGGCCGCGGCTTCCGTTGCCATACGTCACGGATCGGCGGCGCGGGTTAAGAAGGGACCGAACGCGGATCTGGCGGCCCCGATCTCCGGCAGGTCGGGCTCGCCGCCCGCGCCGATCCAGTCCGTTTCGACACCCGCGCCGATCCGGGCGATCCCGCCCCGAACGCGACCTATTTCCGGGCGGCCGGTGAATCGTCGACAACGAATGACAGACGCAGACGAGTTCATCGACCTGCGGTCCGACACCGTCACGACGCCCTCGGACGCGATGCGCGAGGCCGCCCGCGACGCCGACGTCGGCGACGACGTGTACCGCGACGACCCGACCGTCAACGAACTGGAGCGGCGAGCTGCCGAGGCCGTCGGGACCGAGGCCGCGCTGTACGTCCCCTCCGGGACGATGGCGAACCAGATCGCGGTCCACGTCCACACCGAGCCCGGCCAGGAGCTCCTGTTGGAGCGCGAGTCGCACATCTACCGCTGGGAGCTGGGCGGCGCGTCGAAGCTCTCCGGCGTCCAGACGCGGACGATCGACGCCGGGGACCGCTGCGTTCCGACGCCCGACGCCGTCACGGAGGGGCTCGTGGACGAGGACCTCCACCGGCCGGGGACCGGACTCCTGTCGCTCGAAAACACCCACAACTACCGCGGCGGAACGGCGATCCCGGTCGACGAGATCGCCGCGGCCGCCGACGCCGCCCGCGACGCCGACGTGCCGGTCCACCTCGACGGCGCGCGCGTGTTCAACGCCGCCGTCGCGCTCGGCGTCGACGCGAGCGAGATCGTCGCCCCGGTCGACAGCGTCACGTTCTGTCTCTCCAAGGGGCTCGGCGCGCCGGTGGGCTCGATCCTCGCCGGCGACGAGGCCTTCGTCGAGGAGGCTCGACGCGTCCGCAAGCTGTTCGGCGGCGGGATGCGGCAGGCCGGGATGATCGCCGCGCCCGGACTGCTCGCGTTAGAGAACGTCGATCGGCTCGCCGACGACCACGCCAACGCCGAGCGGCTCGCGGCGGGGCTGGACGCGCTCGGCGGCGTCGACGTCCCCGAGCCCGACACGAACATCGTCGTCGTCCACACCGAGGACGCGGGGATCGCGGCGAGCGACCTCGTGTCGGCGTGTGCCGACGCCGGCGTCGGCTGCGTCGAGTTCGACGACTACACGACGCGGTTCACGACGCACTTGGACGTGGACGCGGACGCCGTCGCGGAGGCCGTCGACCGGATCGGGGACGCGGTCGCGACGCTGTCGGAGTGACCTCGGTCAGGCGTCCGGCCACTTGATCGAACAGCCGCGAGAGGGTCGGTCGGGAACGGCGACCGTCTCGCCCGCGAGTACCGACTCCACGGCCTCACGGATGTAGAACTCGGTGGGCTGGTCGTCCGGGTTGAGCGCGTCGTCGAGTCGACCGTGGTAACGGAGCCGCCACGTACCGTCCTCGCGCCCGAACAGGAACGGGTCCGGCGTGCACACCGCGCCGTACGCGTCGGCCACGGCGCCGGTCTCGTCTCGGAGGTACGCGTCGTACGCGATCTCGCCGTCGGCGACGCGCTCGCACATCGCTTCCAGGGAGTCCTCGGGGTACGCCGCGTCGTCGTTCGGGTTGATCCCGACCACGGCGAGGTCGTCGTAGTCGGCGGCCAGCTCGTTGAGCAGGTCGAACTTCGCCTTCGCGTACGGGCAGTGGTTGCAGGTGAAGACGACGAGGAGCGCGTCCGCATCGAAGTCGTCGAGCGCGTGGGTCTCTCCGTCCACGCCCGGGAGTTCGAAGGACGGCGCCGCGTCTCCGCGTTCCAGTTCGGAGTCGGACTCTTTCATGACCATACCGGTGCGTACTCTCGGCGCCCGGAAAATCGTTCGGTGGTGTGGCGCGGTCGATGCGGAGTGCGGCCGGTCACCGTCCGGCGAGACGACGATTCGCCAGCAGGCGGGCAACGAGGTGAGCGCCGCCGATCGCGACCGCCCAACAGCCGACGACGACCGCCGCCGCCACCGCGACGATCGACAACTCGGACGGCAGCGCGGACGCAACCCGAAGGACGGTGGGATCGGCGATCGTCTCGGCGAGTGTCTCGGCGAGCGTCTTAGCGAGTGTCTCGGCGGCGATCGGTGACGCTCCGGATCGCACGCCGCGCGTCGCTGAGGCGAGCGCTCGAACTCGGGCGCTTGCGAGAGCGCCGAACCCCGCGACCGCCGCGGTGGGGAGTGCGAGCGCGAACAGCCCGAACCAGCGTGTGCCTCGCCTCTCCGCGGCGGCTCGATGAGAGGGCCCGGCCGCGCGAGTCGTCGCCCGGCGAGAGCGCCTCCCGATTCGGCCGTCGTCGTCCGCACTCGACGAGCCCGCATCCCTGTGTTTCCGCGGGCGCTCCGGTCCGTTTCGCGGTCGCATGCGACCGGTGGCCGCGCCATGCGAGATAAGCGCTCGGCAGACGCCGACTCGCGCCGGCTCGTGGGTTTTTATCCGGTCCCCCCGTACGAGCGGTGTGTCATCTAGGGAGCCGACCTACCGAACGCTGCGACTGCTGTCCGCGAACGCGGCCGGGATGACCGGGTTCTTGCTCGCGGCCGCGGTCGGTCAGGAGTTCGCAGGGGCGCTCGTCGCCGGCGTGCTCGTGGGCGCGATCGGGTATATTGCGTCGAGCGCGCTCGTCGAATTCGCGGCCGCGTGACGACATCGAGTTGCGTGTTCGACAGGTCAATAGAAATATTTTTCATGTCAAAAACTCGTCTGACACCTCAATGATCGGTCAGGAGCGAGCGCGTTCGGCGGCGGACGCGACGACGATACCGGACACCGTCAGCGTGCTTCTCGTGGACGACGAGCCCGGGTTCGCGGACACGGCGGCCTCAGTCATCGAGAAGCGCGACGATCGCTTCGACGTCACGCCGGCCACCGACGCGGCGTCGGCGTTCGGGGCGCTCGAGACGGACGCGTTCGACTGTATCGTCAGCGACTACGAGATGCCGGGGACGGACGGCCTCGAGTTCCTGCGGCGCGTCCGCGATCGGTACGGCGACGTCCCGTTCGTGCTGTTCACCGGCAGAGGCTCGGAGACGCTGGCGGGCGACGCGATCGCCGCCGACGTCGACGCGTATCTTCCCAAACACGCGGTCGACGACCCGTACGAGGCGCTCGCGTCGCGCGTCAGCGAAGTCGTGTCGGACGCGGCCGTCGACCGCCGACTGGAACACACCGCCGCCCGGTTGGAGGCGCTGTACGATCGCTCGCCCGACATGATCGACATCCACGACGCGGACGGGCGGATCGTCGACGCGAATCGGGTGTTGGCGACCGAGTTGGGCTACGATCGCGAGGAGATCATCGGCATGAACGTCTGGGACATCGACGAGGAGCTCGCGCCCGAGGAGGCCGCCGAGACCTGGCGGGGGCTCGCGACGGACGAGACCCTCCGGCTGGAGACGACGTTCCGTCGGGCCGACGGCACCTCGATTCCGGTCGAGGTCCACGTCCGGCGGGTCGACGTGCAGGGACGAGACCGGTTCCTCGCCAGCAGCCACGACATCTCGGAGCGCAAGGCGTACCAACGGCGGATCGAGCGGGAGAACGAGCGGCTCGACGAGTTCGCGTCGATCGTGTCACACGACCTTCGGAACCCGCTCAACGTGCTCTCGGGGTACCTGCGTCTCGCCCGCGAGACGGGGACCGACTCGTACTTCGACCGCTGTGAGCGCGCGCTCGACGACATAGAGGGGTTGATCGAGGACGTGCTGACGCTCGCGCGACAGGGGGACGCAGTCGACTCGCCCGAACCGGTCGCGTTCGGCGCGCTCGTCGAGGCGTACGGACGGGACGTCGTCGAGTCGATCGAGCGCGAGGGTGCCGAGGGTGACGAAGCCGCCGAGGGTGAGGTGGCCGCCGACGGCGAGGCGGCCGCCGACGGAGAGGGTATCGACGTCATCGTCGAGGCCGACGGCGACGTGCTCGCGGACCCCGGCCGACTCAAGCGACTCGTCGAGAACCTCGTGCGGAACGCGGCCGAACACGGCGGCGACCGCGTCGTGGTCGGCGACCTCGACGACGGGTTTTACCTCGCGGACGACGGGCCGGGTATTCCCACCGATCGGCGTGCGGACGTGTTCGAGAGCGGCTACACGACGTCCGGCACCGGGACCGGATTCGGGCTCGCGATCGTCGAGCGCATCGCCGAGGCGCACGGCTGGGAGGTGGCGTTGACGGAGGGCGAGGCGGGCGGCGCGCGGTTCGAGTTTACCGGCGTCGAGCGACCGTAGCCGTACGACCGTATCTGAGCGACCCGGCTGCGTGGCCGTCGCTACGCGGTCGAGACGGTGTTGTTTAAAAAGCGAGCGTAGGTGACGCGGAGCCTAGCCTCAGAACGCGCCGGGGTAGACGCTCACGTCGGCGTGGAGGCCCTCGCGGAGCGCGGTGTGAACGTGACAGATCCCCTCGGCGCGCTCGACGATGTCCGCGACGGCCTCGTCGTCGAGGTCGGCCTCGACGTGGATGTCGAAGGCGATGTCCGTGAGGTCGTCGTGGTCGTCGAGACCGGCGCTCGCGTCGATCTGGATCTTCCCGAGGTCGTCTTCGCCGCGCTGGCTGCCGCCGACGCGGAACGCGGGGAGGAAACAGGAGGCGTACGTCGCGACGAGCGCGGCGTTCGGGTTCGGGCCGGTCTCGTCGGTCGCGTCGATCTGCAGATCGAAGTCGCCGACCTGGTTCGTGCATGCGTACCCTTCCTCGGAGACCGTGATGGTTTCGATGTCGGACATAGTCACCTCCGTGTTCGTCCTCCCCCGGGTAAAGGCTGCCGACACATGACAACGCTTCCGGGGTCCGGGGGTCGTCGCTACTCCAGGACGTACGTCTCGTCGCCGTCGAGGACGACGGGCTCCGCCGCGGCGCCGGCCGCCTTCACCTCGTTGACGAACTCTCGCGTGTCGATTTCGATCGGCGGGAACGTGTCATAGTGCATCGGGAAGACGACGTCGGCGCCGACCCAGTCGGCGGCGATACCGGCGCCCGCCGGCCCCATCGTGAAGTGATCGCCGACGGGCAGCGCGGCGGCGTCGGGTTCGAGGTAGGGCGCGATCACGTCGACCATCTCGGACATCAGTCCCGTGTCGCCGGCGTGGTAGAACGTGGTGCAGTCGGGGTCGGACTCCTGGGTCGGCTTCTTGTCGCCGATCACGAACCCGGCAGGCATCCCGGCGGAGGTGCCGTATCCCGTGTCGATCCCGTTCGAGTGGTCCGCGCGGACCATCGTCACCCACGCGTCGCCGCACTCGACGGTGCCGCCGATGTTCATCCCCATCCCGCCGACGGCCTCGTCGTGGCCGAAGGTGTCCTGCACGTAGCCCGTCAGCTCGGGCGTGGCGACCACGGTGGCGCCCTCGTAGCGGTCGGCGTCGCCGATGTGGTCCGCGTGGCCGTGCGTCAAGAGGAGGTAGTCGGGGTCGAGTTCCTCGGGGTCGACGTCGGTCTTCGGGTTGTCGAAGAACGGGTCGATCAGCAGTTCCGTGTCGTCGACGACGACGTGCCACGTCGAGTGACCGTGCCAGGTAAGTTCCATAGTACGTCCAGATAGTCTCAGCGAATCATAATAAAAGTCGACACCGCGTTCGCCGGTTCAATAACCCTTTGTACGCCTCCGGTCGATGGGGCGAGCATGCACCACGCACGGTTCCGCGACCCGGCCGGCTCGATCCGCGAAGGAACGTACGACCCCGACACCGACACCGTCGCCTTCGCGGGCGAGGAGTACGCCCTCGACGACCCCGCTATCGACGTGCTGCCGCCGGCCGAGCCGACGAAGATCGTCTGTATCGGCCGCAACTACGCGGACCACGCCGCCGAACTCGACAACACCGTCCCGGACCGCCCGCTGCTCTTTTTAAAAGCGCCGAACGCGCTGGCGAGCCACGGTGACACGATCACGGTCCCCGAGGGGAAAGACCGCGTCGACTGGGAGGCCGAGATCGCCGTGGTGATCGGCGAGCAGTGCAAGGAGGTCGCCGCCGCAGACGCGATGGACGTCGTCGCCGGCTTCACCTGCATGAACGACGTGTCGAACCGCGACGACCAGGACCGCGAGCAGAACTGGGTCCGCGGGAAGGCGTTCGACGGCGCCGCTCCGCTCGGCCCGGTGCTCGCGACGCCCGACGAGGTGCCGGCGGACGCGAGCGTCGAACTCCGCGTCAACGGCGAGACGAAGCAGTCGAGCGACCGCTCGCACCTCGCGTTCGACGTGCCGACGCTGATCGAGGAGATCACCGAGTACCTCACGCTCGAAGCCGGCGACGTGATCGCGACCGGCACCCCGGAGGGCGTCGGCGCGCTCTCGGACGGCGACACCGTCGAGATCGAGGTCGAGGGCGTCGGAACCCTCGAACACGACGTGCGGGTCCCGTAGGGGAGCGATCTCGACCGCGCCCGATCGCCGATCCTGTCGATCGGCTTTTCTCCGTGCGGTCCGGTTCCACACCGCGTTTCCGGTGAACGCGGTCGTTCGGCCACGCTTAAGACCGACCGCCCCGGACGACTCCCCATGCAACCACGGGATCTCTCCGATCACTCGCCGTACGTGCCGGGGCGGGGCGTCGAGGAGGTCGCCCGCGACCGCGGGCTCGACCCCGACGACCTCATCAAGCTCTCCTCGAACGAGAACCCGCACGGCCCGAGTCCGGCGGCCGTCGAGGCGATCCGCGAGCACGCCGACCGCGTCCACCAGTACCCGAAGTCCTCGCACACCGACCTCACCGCGGCGCTCGCCGACAAGTGGGACGTGACCCCCGAACAGGTGTGGGTCTCACCGGGGGCCGACGGCTCGATCGACTACCTCTCGCGCGCCCTCTTAGAGCCCGGCGACGCGGTGCTCGGGCCGAGCCCCGGATTCGCGTACTACGCGATGTCGGCGCGCTACCACCACGGCGAGACCGCCGAGTACGAGCTCACCGCCGCGGACGGCTTCGCGCAGGACGCCGAGACGGTGCTGTCCGCCTACGGCGGCGAGCGGATCGTCTACGTCACGTCGCCGCACAACCCCTCGGGCTCGACGATGCCGCTGGCGGAGGTGGAGGCGATCGCGGACGCGACCGCGCCGGAGACGCTCGTCGTCGTCGACGAGGCGTACGGGGAGTTCGCCGAGGTCGACAGCGCGATCCCGCTCGTCGACGAGCGCGACGACGTGGCCGTCCTCCGAACCTTCTCGAAGGCGTACGGGCTCGCCGGGCTCCGGATCGGGTACAGCGTCGTCCCCGAGGCGTGGGGCGAGGCGTACGCCCGGGTCAACACGCCGTTCGCCGCCAGCGAGCTGGCGTGTCGGGCCGCGCTCGCCGCCCTCGACGACGACGAACACGTCGAGCAGTCGGTCGAGACCGCCCGCTGGGCGCGAGCGTACATCGCCGACGAACTCGACGCGCCGACCGTCGAGTCCGCGGGGAACTTCGTGCTCGCCGAGGTCGGCGACGGCGAGCGCGTCGCCGACGCCGCCCAGGACCGCGGCGTGATCATCCGCGATTGCACCTCGTTCGGGCTCCCGGGTCACGTCCGGGTGTCGACCGGAACGCGCGAGCAGACGCATGACGCCGTCGAGACGCTCAACGAGACGCTGGCCGACCTCGGTCTCGGTGTCCGAGCGTGAGCGACGAATCTGCCCGCCCGCCCCGCGTCGCCGTCACCGGCACCCCGGGAACCGGGAAGTCGACCGCGACGGCCCTCCTCGCCGACGAGTACGACGTGATCCACCTCAACGATCGGATCAAGGGCGATGAGACTCTCTGGACCGAGCGCGACGCCGACCGCGACACCCTCGTGGCGGACCTCGACGCGGTCCGCGACCACCTCGGCGACTGGTCGGGTGTCCTCGACTCGCACCTCGCGCACCGGTTCGACGTCGACCGCGTGATCGTGTTGCGGTGTCACCCCGAGACGATCGAAACGCGGCTCCGCGAGCGCGGGGAGTCGGACGCCACAGCGGCCGAGAACGCCGAGAGCGAGGCGCTCGACGTGATCCTCTCGGAGGCCGTCGCCGAGCACGGCGTCGAGAACGTCTACGAGATCGACACCACCGACCGCGACCCCGCGGCCGTCGCCGACGCGATCCGCGCGGCGATCGAGGGAGAGCGCGAGCCGAGCGCCGGCACCGTCGACTTCATCGATTATATATGACCCGGGCGAGAGGGTCGGATCGATAGATGACGCTCGATCAGTACCGATCGGTGGCGGATCGCCTGCTCGGCCCGTGGGTGCGGGCCGCCGCGAAGCTCGGCCTCTCGCCGGACCAGGTGAGCGTCCTCGCGTTCGCCGTCGCGGTGGGCGCCGGCGGCGCGTTCGCGGTCGGCGATCCGGTGTTTTACCTCCTCGGTGCGGTCCTCGTGCTGCTCAACGGCTGGCTGGACCTCGTCGACGGCGCGCTCGCCCGCCACCTCTCGGTCTCGTCGGACGGGGGCGACCTCCTCGATCACGTCCTCGACCGATACGCCGATATCGCGATCATCGCCGGGTTCACGGCCGGGATCGACGCGTACGCGCTCGGATTCGCCGCCGTGACGGGCGTGTTGATGACCTCGTACCTCGGCACGCAGATTCAGGCGGTCGGCATCGGCCGCGAGTACGGCGGGCTGCTCGGCCGCGCCGACCGGCTCGCGCTGATGGGAATCGTCGGCGTCGTCGCCGCCGCGTACTCGGCGCCGCTCGTCGTCGGCCTGAACGTCGTCGGACTCCTGCTCGTCCTGTTCGCCGTCGTCGGGCACCTCACCGCCCTCCAGCGGTTCCTCGGCGCGTGGAGCGATTTATAAGCGCGCTCGCCGCTGACGAACGAACTTTTAAAAGCGTCCGGCCGGAACGGAGGGGTATGCCCACCTTCGAGCTGAACCTGTCTGACGACGTCTACGCGGAGTTCCAACAGCTCGCCGACAGCGAGTTCGTCTCCGAGGAACAGGCCGCCGAGGACCTCATCGCGTCCGGGATCGAGGCGTACAACGTCTCGGTCGTCGACGACGACCCCCGCGACGAGATGCTCGACGGCGCGGAGAACAACATGTTCGACACCGCACAGGACCCCGGCAGCCTCGAAGACGACCGCTTGTAAGCGGCCGTCGTCGACGACTGGTTCTTTTTATATCGCACCGGGCGGCCGCGGACTCTCAGTACCCGAGCCGCAGGACTCGGTTCGCCGCCAGCACCGTCAAGCCGAGCGCCATCACGCCCGCGAGCAGCCCGAAGGCGACGGCCCAGCCGGCGGCGTCGGCGACCGCGCCGACGACGACGCTGCCGGTGGCGCCGAGCACCATGTAGGCGGTCCGGACGAGCCCGAAGCCCGCGCCGCGCTCGGCGTCAGAGAGGAGGTCCATGAACCGCGACTGCAGCGGCGCGCCCCACGACATCGCGAGGCCGACGAAGCCGACGGCGACGACCGTCGCGCCGAGCCCCAGGTCGAATGCGGCGGTCGCGACGAGTAGCCCGTAGCCGACGACGCCGGCGGCCATCGTCGCCATCACGGTGACGTCACGGCCCACGCGATCGGAGACAGACCCCGTGATCGGCTGTGTCCCTCCGTGGACGACGAAGTACAGCGAGAACAGCAGCGCCGAGAGCGCGGTCGAGCGGCCGCCGCCGACCTCCAGGAACGTCGGAAGGAAAGAGGCCGTCGCCTGCCACGTGAACGCGCCCATCGTCGCCAGCGCCGTCGTGTACAGGATTCGCGGCCGCGAGAGGAGTTCCGTGAGCGGGCCGACCGCGAACCGCTCGCGCATCGGCTGGTCCGGACGCACCGGCTCGGTCGGTCGCACCCGCCACGCGAACAGGACGAACACCGGCACCGCGGCGACGACGCCGAGCAGGATCCCCGCGCGCCAGCCGTACCGCGATCCGACGAGCGCGGCCAGCGGGGGCGCGGCGAGCCCCGCGAGGGGGCCGCCGGCGACGTGGACGCCGATCGCGCGCCCGATGTCGTCGAACTGCTTGGCGAGGAACGTGGTCGCGACCGAGTAGTGGAGGCCGGCGCCCGCGCCGAGCACGACGGTGAAGAGCATGAACGCGAGGATCGACGGGGAGACGGCGATGAGCAGCGAGGCGATCACGGTGGCGCCCACCGCGGTCAGGATGACGACGCGCTCGCCGTATCTGTCACCGAGGATCCCGGAGGGGAACTGCGCCAGCGCGTAGGCGAGCCACATCCCCGAGAGCGCGAGGCCGACGGTCGCGTTGGTGGTCTCGAACGCGGTCGTGATCCGCGGGACGAGCGGACTGATCACGAGCCGCGCCACCATCGTCGCGGTGAACGCGAGCGTACAGAGCGCGAGCGCCGTGTGTTTGTACCGCCAGTTCACGGTCGTCGTATTCGACGGGCGTCAAAGCGGCTTCCGGTCGCGGCCAGCGGGGCCGGCTGTCGCGTGCGATCAGACCCCGAAGGAGATCGGGTACTCGGTCAGGTTCTCGTAGCCGTCCTCGGTGACGACGACGAGGTCCTCGATCCGGACGCCGCCGACCGCGGGGTCGTAGAGGCCGGGCTCGACGGTGACCACGTGGCCCGGTTCCAGTTCGCCGCCGCCGCTCGCGAGCCGGGGCAGCTCGTGGACGTCGAGCCCGATGCCGTGACCCGTCGAGTGGATGAATCCGGTCTCGGTGTCGGGGTCGGTCCGGAACGTCGGCTCGCCCGCGTCTTCGTACACCTCGCAGGCGGCGGCGTGGACGTCGGCGCCGGTCGCGCCCGGCTCGATCGCGTCGAGCGCGGCCTCGAACGCGCGCTCGGTGAGGTCGTACCACTCGCGCAGCCGATCGCTCGGCTCGCCGACGCAGAACGTCCGGGTCATGTCGCCGTTGTACTTCGTCGCCTTCGACCGCGGGAAGATGTCGACGATGATCGCCTCGTCGGCCCGGAGCGGCCCGGAGCCGCGGTTGTGGGGATCGGCCGCCTGCGTGCCGCCGGCGACGATCGTCTCGTCCAGCGCGCAGCCGTGCCGCAGCAGCGTCACCTCGATCTCCTCGGCGACGCGCTCGCTGGTGAGCGGCTCGCCCTCGTACAGCAGCGTCCCCGCCTCCGGCTCGTCGCCCGCGCCCGCGACGTCGGCGTCGGCGAGCAGCGACTCCGCGGCCCGCATCGCCGCCTCGTTGGCCCGCTGCGCCTCGCGGATCGCGTCGATCTCGTCGGCCGTCTTCACCGCACGGACCTCGGCGAGCGCATCGTCGCCGTCGACGGCGACGTCGATCCCGCGATCCCGCATCGCGTCGGCCGTGCCGACCGGCGCCCGAGGCGGCATCGACACCGACTCCACGCCCTTGTCGCGGACGAACGCGGCGTACATGTCGTACCGCTCCTCGCGGCCGCCGTACTCGTAGTCGTACTCGGCGTGGCGCTCGACGGTGTCGGCGGCCGCTTCCTCGGTCGCGCGGCCGTACTCCAACCCGCTGACGAGGAGGTGGACGGAGCCGTCGACGTACAGCGTGAGGAAGGGGTCCGGACCGGTGAACCCGGAGAGGTACAGCTGGTTGGCGTCGTCCTGCGCGGCGTCGAGGAGGTACCCGTCCGTCTCGATGTCGTCGAGGCGGTCGGCGAGTCGGGCGCGGTTCATATCTGCCCTGCACGGGCGACGGTCATATCGGTTCCCCTCGCGGAACCGACCTCTCGGAACCGACTCGCGAAACGACTCGCGAAACCGAGACGGCTCGGCGGCCCGACGATCCCGCCTCCGATCCACGAAATGGTTATATAGGTGGATCCGATCCTGACGGCGCGAGGATCGGTCGGTGACGACCGGCCTCCGAAACGCATCGATTATCGGCGAATGAAGGTTCGTGAACGTCTCAGTCGCCTCTTTTCAGATATGAGATGAGGGCGTGCATTTATATGTTTTCGGTCCTTATCCGTTAGTGAGGAAACAACCGAGACGCGTCTCTCGGTCCCGCGGTCCCCCTCTACGTAATCCAACCAATGAGCGAAAACGTTCGAACGTATACGGCTGAGCACGTCGACGACGAGGCTGAAAACGAGTCGTCGGACGAAGAACTGCGCTGTCCGGAGTGCAGCGGCCAGCTCGCGACGGACACGGAGCACGGCGAGACCGTCTGTGTCGACTGCGGGCTCGTCGTCGAGGAAGACGAGATCGATCGCGGTCCGGAGTGGCGCGCGTTCGACGCCAGCGAGAAGGACAGCAAGTCGCGGGTAGGCGCTCCGACGACGAACATGATGCACGACAAGGGGCTCTCGACGAACATCGGCTGGCAGGACAAAGACGCCTACGGCAAGTCCCTGTCNGGCGCTCCGACGACGAACATGATGCACGACAAGGGGCTCTCGACGAACATCGGCTGGCAGGACAAAGACGCCTACGGCAAGTCCCTGTCGAGCCGCCAGCGCGAGAAGATGCAGCGGCTGCGCACGTGGAACGAGCGGTTCCGCACCCGCGACTCGAAAGAGCGCAACCTCAAACAGGCGCTCGGTGAAGTCGACCGCATGGCGTCGGCGCTCGGGCTCCCGGACAACGTCCGTGAGACCGCCTCCGTGATCTACCGACGCGCGCTCGACGAGGACCTCCTCCCCGGCCGCTCCATCGAGGGCGTTTCGACGGCGTCGCTGTACGCCGCCGCCCGACAGGCCGGCACGCCGCGCAGCCTCGACGAGATCGCGGCGGTCTCCCGCGTCGAGAAAGACGAGATCGCCCGGACGTACCGCTACGTCGTCCGCGAGCTGAAACTGGAGATCCAGCCCGCCGATCCCGAGAGCTACGTCCCGCGGTTCGCCTCCGATCTGGGGCTCTCCGACGAGGCCGAGCGCCGGGCGCGGTCCCTCCTCGACACGGCGAAAGCGCAGGGGATCCACTCCGGAAAGTCCCCGGTCGGGCTCGCGGCCGCTGCGGTGTACGCCGCGTCGCTGCTGGTCAACGAGAAAGTGACCCAAAGCGAGGTCAGCGAGGTCGCGAACATCAGCGAAGTCACGATCCGCAACCGCTACCACGAGCTGCTCGAGGCCGAAGACGACGTCGCGCTGAACTGATCCGCTCCCGTTCGGGGTGCCGTGACGCGTCGTTCCCGTCCGCGTGTTACTGTTCTTTCTCGCCGTCCCAGTAGTCCACGCTATCGTCGATCCGGTAGTACCCCGCTAGCGACCGCTGCTCGCGTCCGCCCGGCGGTGAGCCGACGTACACGCCGAATTTCCCCGAGTCCGGGTACACGGTCACGTCGGGCTCGCACATCGTCGAGACGACGAGGTACCGGAGCGTCTCGTCGCCGTCGTTGATCACGCGATGCGCCCCGGACGCGTCGGCGGGGAACGCGGCGTACGCTCCGGGACGGAGCGGATAGGTCTCCCCGCCGAGTCGCAGCGTTCCCTCTCCCGCGAGCACGTACAGGGCCTCCTCGTTGGCCGTGTGGTGATGGTACGGCCACGATCGCTGACCCGCCGGGAGCTCGTAGAGGCTACAGCCCAACTCCTCGCCATCCGCCGCCGCGCCCAACTGCTTTCGTCGCCACGCGGCGTCCGGGGCATCGGGCGTCGTCCACGACAGGTCATCCGTGTTGATCGGTATCATGTGTCTAGTTCGAACGGATCCAACAAATGTGTTCGCGTGGAGCCCGCCGAAGCCTCCGAGACGCGAGCGCCGCGGGCCGAAACCGCGAAGGGGGCGTGTGCCGATCCGAACGCATGGAGACCACCCGGCACTTCACGGCGACGACGTACATCGTCAACGACGGCGCCACCGCGTTACACGAGCACGACCGGCTCGGTATCCGACTTCCTCCCGGCGGGCACGTCGACCGCGACGAGCTCCCTCACGAGGCCGCGCTCCGAGAGGTCCGCGAGGAGACGGGGCTGGACGCCGAACTCGTCGCGACCGAATCCTCGATCACCGGCCCCAACACGCGCGGGCTCCCGGAGCCCGCACACCTCATGCTCCACGACATCAACGTTCACGAGGACGGGTCGGTCGGCCACCAGCACGTCGACCACCTCTACTACGCTCGCGTCGACTCCCGGGAGATCGCTCCGAACGGGTCCGACGAGGTCGGCTCCGACGGGTGGCGGTGGTACACGCCGGCCGAGCTGTCGGCGAGCGACCTCCAGCGGGACGTGATCGACCTCGGTCGGGAGGCCGTTTCCGTCGTCGACGGCGCGTAGTTTTCGCCGCGACCCGTCGGGCCTGACTGTACTCGAAGCCCCCGAGATAGTCGCCGTCGGGCGTCAGACGACCGTCCTACGCTCCGGAAGGTATTTGGGTCGTTGCAGGCGACGTAGACGCAAATGGACGCACAGCGAAGAGCGGAGATTACCGGGTGGGACGCCCGGGAGTTCTCGGGCGGGTTCTCCGGGCTCCGACGTCTCGTGAACCGGGAGTTCTCCGGCGCGGTGACCGACGGCATGGGGTGGCTGTTCGTGTT